>NZ_JACSJJ010000004.1:0-723023 GCF_014349165.1 Hymenobacter sp. BT491
TTGTCATCCTGAGCGCAGCGAAGGACCTTATCCCGTAGCTACGGGATAAGGTCCTTCGCTGCGCTCAGGATGACAAGGTTAATAGTAATGGCACTTGTTGTATGCTACTGCTTGCGGCAGCCAGCAAAAGAGCGGGCGGTTGTGTAGTGGATAGCAAAGTCGGCTAGCGCGCGCTTGTCGCTCACAAACACCACGTAATCAGCGAAATCGCGGCTGGTAGTGATGTACCAATAGCCCGCGCGGTCGGCGAAAAGCTTGTTCTCTTCCTTGAACACCATGAGGTCGGCGAAGGCTTCGTCGGGCTCTTCGTACGCGGCCGCAAAGCAATAGCTGCGGCGACGCGGGTCCCTTTCAAGATAGATCGAGCCGTAAATCAGGCACGGATCTACGGAGCGCACAGCCGATGCAGCCGCAACCGTAGTGGCTGTCAGCGAGGGGGTTGCGAAGGCGCTCAGCCACAACAAGCCGGAAAAAATCAGGGAGAAGAACATCAGCTAACGAAAAACCGCGACCAAGCGCCGCGTGCATTCCCCGGACAACTACTAGGCCACCTTTAGTTCAGCAAGTAGTTCAGCAGAAGCTGGCAGGCTGCTCTAAAATGACTTGATGATCTCGGTGAAGTCGCGCGACTTGAGCGAAGCACCGCCAATCAGGCCGCCGTCGACGTCGGGTTGCGAGAACAACTCCCTAGCATTCTGAGCGTTAGCCGAACCACCGTACAGGATGGTTGTGTTCAGGGCCGCTTCGGCGTCGTAGGCCCGAGCGATTTGCTCGCGGATAAATGCGTGCACTTCCTGCGCTTGCTGGCTGGTGGCAGTTTTGCCCGTACCGATAGCCCAGATAGGCTCGTAGGCGATTACCACTTGGTCGAACTCTTCGTTGGAGAGGTGAAACAGGCCGTTTCGCAACTGTTTGGCAATGAACTCGTTGGTATCGTCGGCTTCGCGCGTTTCCAACGATTCGCCCACGCAGAAAATCGGTTTCAGGCCGGCACCGAGGGCGGCTTTTAGCTTTTGGCTGAGCAATTCATCGTCTTCGCGGAAATACTGCCGACGCTCGGAGTGCCCCAGTATAACATACTCAACCCCAACCGATTGCAGCATCTTTGCGGATACTTCGCCGGTGTAGGCGCCGCTTTCTTTCTGGTGGCAGTTCTGGGCGCCCAAGTGAAAATGATCGTTTTGGGGCAACTGCTTGCCGATGGCGTGCAGCAGCGGAAACGGCGGGCAAACCACAATTTCTACCTCAGAGCCGGTCACCTCGTCGGCCACCATGTTCGTGATTTCAGAGATCAGAGCGAGGCCGTCCTGATACGTCATGTTCATTTTCCAATTGCCGGCGACGATGTTCTTGCGCATACTAGTAGAATGGTGTTGTAAGTACGTTGACGTCAGCAAAGAAACAATAAATACCCCGAGCGGCGCAGCAAAGCCAGCAGCTAATCTGCCCGGACGCGGTACTTTTTCAGCCCCAGCAACACGCCCCCCACGGCCACCACGGCCGCTCCGGCCAACGCTGCCCACCCCAACTCCGGATAGCCCCCGCGCTGCGACACCCAAATGGCCGCCAGCGCCCACGCGATCACCAGCGGGTACGCAATTTCGCGGAATGTATTGCTGATAATCAGGCCCAACGCGACTACTACGGCGAATAAGGCCAGGGTCAAAATGATAGAAATATTCAATGCCGGCTGCCAGCCGAGTTGGCGCAGCCCAATGGTAACGTTGATGACCGACGCCACCGAAATCCAGCCCAGATAAAGCGCAAACGGCAGGCTCGTCCAGCGCGGGGCTGTTTCCTGCAATACACGCCGCCGAGCGCGGCCATAGACCATAATCAACGCGCCCAAAATCAGGAGCATTACCAGCACGCTGGGCACAATCAGCTCGTAGGCGAAGAGCACGACCCAAGCGGCCGTAGCGACGCTGGCAACCGTCAGGGGTTTTGCAACTGCATCAGGCAGAGATAGTTGCCGCTGGGCGGGCAAGAGTTGCCACACCGCATAAATGGTCAGACTCAGGAAAATCAGTCCCCAGATGCTGAAAGCATAGCCCGCCGGCGTGAGCAGCGTCGGGTATTTGCCCGACACATATCCCATCGACTGCCCGTTAAACGGCCGCGCATTCGACCAATAATTCAGCACAATGTTGCCGATAACGGTGGTCGCGGCCAGCCACCGCCAGACGCGCGCCGGCGCGGATGCGCTTGTGTAAGAAACAGATGAAGTGGTAGTTACCATGGGTACAAAACAAACAGAATGGGTGTTCTTCCCAACGCAGCTACCGCCTCAGTGTTGTAATCGCGCTTTTTTGGCGGGTATCAGGCCGCAAAGTATTGCTGAATTACGTCGTCTGTTAATTCGCGCGGTTCGGTTTGCTGTGTCATGGACGGCGGGTAGGCATTCCGGCAAAAACCCGCTTGGCGCTTGAAGTCGAACAGCGCGTGGCAATACCCGTTGATGATCATGGCCGCCGCGCTTTCTTCCTCGTCCCAGAAAATCTGGCCGGTGACGGCAATCTCTTTGTCGGCTACATCGTCGACATTGTAAATGTGCAGCGCATCCACCACAATCATGCTTTCGCCGCCTTGGTTTACGGCATAGAAATAGCCTGTGGTGCCGTCGTCCTCGAAGATCACTCCTAAGTCACGATTGCCGGGAAAGCTGCTGATAAAGACTTCTTTCGCTCCTACTAAGAACTGTTCTTCTGCGGCTAATTTCATGATACAGAATGGATTGACTAACAAATAAAAAGGAGCCGCAATGATGCGGCTCCTTTAGTTTACGGCAAACGGGCGTTTACAGCTTTTCGGCTAGGAAACGCGCCGTGTGGTTGGTGTCCTTGAGCTTTGCCATCTCCTCCGGCGTGCCTTCAAACAGCAGGTGTCCGCCGTTGATGCCGCCTTCCGGGCCTAAGTCGATAACCCAGTCGGCGCACTTGATGATGTCCATGTTGTGCTCGATGATCAGGACCGAATTGCCTTGTTCCACCAGCGCATTCAAAGCCTTGAGCAGCTTGTTTATGTCGTGGAAGTGCAGGCCGGTGCTGGGTTCGTCGAAGATGAACAGGATCTTGTCGTTTTGCAGCGTGTTGCCTTTGGTCAGGAACGAGGCCAGCTTCACGCGCTGGGCCTCGCCGCCCGAAAGCGTATTGGCCGACTGCCCCAAGCGGATATAGCCTAAGCCCACATCATCCAGTGGCTTGAGGCGTTCGGCTACTTTGGGCTGGTCTTTGAAGAACTCGATGCTGTCGGCGATGGTCATGTCGAGTACTTCGTCGATGCCCTTCTCCTTGTACTTCACGTCCAGAATATCCTGCTTGAACTTGCGGCCGCCGCAGCTTTCGCACGTCAAGTAGATATCGGCCATGAACTGCATCTCAATTTTCACCTGGCCTTCGCCCTGGCATACTTCGCAGCGCCCGCCTTCGATGTTGAAGGAGAAATGCGAAGGCTTCAGGCCGCGCGCTTTGGCCAACGGCTGATCGGCAAACAACGCCCGAATGGCATCATAAGCTTTTACGTAAGTAACTGGATTAGAACGACTTGACTTTCCAATCGGGTTTTGATCCACGAACTCGACATGCGTCACCTGGCCGTTTACGCCGGTCAGGCGGTCGAACTTGCCGGTCGCTTCGCCGGCACCGCCGCCAAGCTGCTTGGCCAGCGCGGGTGCCAGAATGCGGCGCACCAGCGTCGATTTGCCCGAACCCGAAACGCCCGTTACGACGGTCATCACGTTCAGCGGAAACTTCACCGACACGTTTTTGAGGTTGTTTTCGCGAGCGCCTGTCACTTCCAGCGCGTTGCGCCACGGCCGCCGGTCTTTCGGCACGGCCACCTCCATCTTGCCGCTTAAGTACTGGCCGGTGTAGGTTTTGGTGTCTTTCAGAATCTCGGGGTACGTGCCCTGAAACATCAGATGACCGCCGCCCGAGCCAGCTTCCGGCCCAATGTCGATGATCTGGTCGGCTTCCTCCATCATCTTCTCCTCGTGCTCCACCACAATCACGGTGTTGCCGAGTTTCTGCAACGAGCGCAGCACACCGATGAGCTGCTCGGCATCCTTCGGGTGCAGCCCGATGCTGGGCTCATCGAGAATATACATCGAGCCCACCAGCGCCGAACCCAGCGACGTCGCCAGCGAAATGCGCTGCGACTCGCCACCCGACAGCGTGCTGCTCAGGCGGTTGAGCGTGAGATAGCCCAGCCCCACGCGGTTGAGGTAGCCCAAACGGTTGGTAATTTCGGTGCTGAGGCGTTCGGCTACTTTGGCGTCGTGCTCGTTAAGTGCCAGATTATCAAAGAATTCCAGCGCCTTGCTTACGGGCAGCAATACCAAGTCCGTGATGTTTTGGCCGTCGATCTTGACGTATTGGGCGTCGTGACGCAGGCGCGTGCCGCGGCAATCGGGGCAAGTGGTGCGGCCCCGGTAACGCGATTGCAGCACGCGGTACTGGATTTTGTGCGTTTGGGTGGCCACCCATTTGAAGTACGAATCAAGCCCTTCGAAGTACTTATTGCCCTTCCAAAGCAGCGTGCGCTCGGCTTCCGAAAGCTCGTTGTAAGGCCGGTGAATGGGAAAATCGAAGCGGATGCCGTTTTTCAGCAGGGGCTTCAGCCATTCGCTTTGCTTGTCGGTGCGCCACGGCGCGATCGCACCTTCGTAGACGGTCAAGCTTTTGTCGGGGATGACCAAGTCTTCGTCAATGCCCAGCACCGAGCCAAAACCTTCGCAGGTCTGGCAAGCGCCATACGGATTATTGAAGGAGAAAAAGTTGACGTTGGGCTCTTCGAACACGATGCCGTCGAGCTCAAAGCGGTCCGAAAACTGGCGCGTTTCTTCGTCGAGCTTGATAATGCAGGTGCCGTGGCCCTCGAAAAACGCGGTTTGCACCGAATCGGAGAGGCGGAACATCAAATCTTCGTCGCCGGTCCGAATCACGGCGCGGTCGACCATGATGAATACTTCGCCCTGCACTTCCGGCTTGCCTTCGCCGATTAGGTCTTCGATGAACGCCATTTCGCCATCGACGACGATGCGCGAATAGCCTTTCTGCAAAAGCAAATCCAGCTCCTTGCTCATCGGCCGACCTTCTTCCGAAGGCAGCAGCGGCGCCAAAATCATGGTCCGGGAGCCGTCGGGCAGGCCGAACATATAATCAACTACGTCGGCTACAGTGTCTTTGCGCACCTGCTCGCCGCTGATGGGCGAAAACGTGCGGCCAACGCGGGCAAACAGCAATTTCAGGTAGTCGTAGATCTCGGTGCTGGTGCCAACCGTGGAGCGGTTGTTCTTGATCGAAACCTTCTGCTCGATGGCAATGGCCGGCGAAATGCCGCGGATATAGTCGACGTCGGGCTTGTCCATGCGGCCCAGAAACTGGCGCGCGTAGCTCGACAAGCTTTCCACGTACATGCGCTGCCCTTCGGCGTACAAGGTGTCAAACGCCAGCGACGACTTGCCCGAGCCCGACAGGCCCGTGACGACGATAAACTTGTTGCGCGGCAGGGCCACGCTGAGATTCTTGAGGTTATGAACGCGCGCGTTTTTGATAAGAATGTATTCGCGCGGGTCGAGCTGGTCTATCGGGTCGGCCGCGGGGGCGGCTACTTGTAGAGATTCTTGGGCCATAGAAGCGTAAACAGCCTTTGCCTAGGGTTTGGTTTCCAGCGGGCGAAAGGAGTTTACGAAGGTACGAGGGTTGGGCGTATGGATTCAGCAACTCAGCTAAAGAACCGCTAGCTCATGCTCGCAAATCCTTAACATTGCATTACGTCATTTTATGGTTTTCCAATGCCCATTTCTAGTCCGTTAGCCTCGCTTTATAGTGTCTTACAAAATATCCGCACCAACGCCGAAACTAATGCCGCGTTACTTCGCAAAAATGAAGCTGCAACTCGTGCAGCCCTGATTGATCCGATTTTGCGCACACTCGGCTGGGATACTACTGATATCCGCATGGTAGAACCGGAAAAAACAATCAATACTGCTTGGCGCGCCGATTATGCTCTCCACAATTCCGAGGGCAAAATAGAGTTGCTGGTTGAAGCCAAATGCTTGGGATCGGACCTTGAAAAATTCAGTGTGGTACAGCAGCTATTAAGCTACGCCTTTGGCTTCGGGGTGCAGAAGATCCTGATTACTGATGGCCTTAACTGGCATTTTTACAGCGAATTCAACCCAGGAAATCAGCACTATGGCGCCAGCTTCAACTTGTTGCAGGACGATTTGGTAGTCTGCGCTTTACACCTGATTCAGTGGCTGGATGCGGCTCATAGTGGGCATGGGCCATTTGCGCAGAATACTATACAAAGTTCTTATAATCAGCAAGTTAATCCAGAAACACCTCGGAGAGTTGAAACAAAGGTTGTGCCCTCTCTTGAGTCTCACAAGCCTAATAATAGCTTTGTTGAGCTAGCTCGTGTCCATACGCTGCAATTACAACCCAACCAGAAGCCGACCCAATTGCGGCTACCAGATGGAACAGTAAAAGCTATCAAATCTTGGAAGGATGTACTCCTCGAATGCTGCTATTTTGTTCTCCGCAATAACCTAAACCTTACGCTTCCGATTCTCGACAAAGCAGGTAAAACAAAGTCGCTTTTCAGCTTTGAAAAACCTGTAAAGGTTTCAAGCACAAAGGCTTCCTACAAAGGCGAGACGATCTTTATTGGCGCTCATTATAGTGCTCCGAATTGCATTGCGAACGCCCTATACGTGCTGAGCCTCGCACCAAAATCCGTGAACAAAACTAGCGCGGCTGTATCATTCTAAATCAAAGAAGCAGGCGTTGCACCACAGGCCGAGCCGTATCTTTGCGTTCTGATAATGGAGCAGGAAGATCAGCGCAAAATCATTCACCTAGACATGGATGCATTTTATGCCTCGGTGGAGCAGCGGGACAACCCCGAACTGCGCGGCCGGCCCGTGGCTGTGGGCGGCTCGCGACAGCGGGGCGTGGTAGCGGCCGCCAGCTACGAGGCGCGGCAGTTTGGCGTACGCTCGGCCATGGCCTCGTCGGTGGCACTGCGGCGGTGCCCGGAGCTGGTTTTTGTGAAGCCGCGCTTCGAGGTGTACAAGGCCGTTTCGCAGCAGATACGCGCCATTTTTGCCGAATACACGCCTCTAATTGAGCCGTTGTCGCTCGACGAAGCTTACCTCGACGTAACGACCAACCTCAAAAACATTGCCTCCGCTACCCGGATTGCGCAGCAGATTCGGGCGGAAATCAAGGCCCAAACCCAGCTGACGGCTTCGGCAGGCGTTTCTTACAATAAGTTCTTGGCGAAGCTGGCTTCTGATCACCAAAAGCCTGATGGTCTGTTTGTTATAAAACCCGAGGAGGGATTGAAGTTTGTAGAGGCGCTGGCGGTGGGCCAGTTTCACGGCATTGGCAAAGTGACGGCGGCGAAAATGAATCAACTGGGCATTTTCACTGGTCTTGATTTGCGGCAGCAAACGGAAGCCTTTCTGCGTCAGCATTTTGGCAAAGCCGGGGGCTACTATTACGCCATTGCCCGGGCCGAAGACCATCGCCCCGTCGTGGCCGATCGCTTGCGCAAGTCGGTGGGGTCGGAAACTACTTTTGAGCAGGATCTGACCTTGCCAGAGGAGCTAACGACGGGGTTGCAGCCTTGCGTGGAGGACGTCTGGGCCTACTGCGAAAAAGCCGGCATACTGGGCCGCACCGTCACGGTGAAAGTGAAATATGCTGACTTCCAACAAATTACCCGCAGTCGATCCTATTTAGGCCCCATCACCAGCAAGGCGATTATCGAGCAGACTAGCAACGAGCTGGTCAGCGCGCTCATGCCGCTGGCCAAAGGCGTGCGTTTGCTGGGGGTTTCGCTGTCCAATTTGGATACCAACGAGCCGCCCGCCGCGGGGCGTCAGCTAGCGTTGCCGTTTTAGCCTACCTCTAGGCTATAGGTTATTTCTGCCGAACGGCGGCTTTTTTACCTTTTTTCGCAGCAGCTTTTTTCTGTTTGCGGCGCGGCGGTTTGCGCTTGCGTTTCTGAAACAACGCGCTGAACCGCTGCCGTTCGGCTTTGCGTTCGGCGCGGTCGAGCAGGCGCTGGGGCAAGCGCAGAATCAGGCGGTCGCGGACGTATTGGGCCAGGCGCGAAAGTGGCACTAAGTGGGTGGTACGCAGCAGGCCCAGCACTTCTCCCCGCCGCAATTGGCTCACGCCCGACAGGCCGCTGGCTAGCAGGAATTGCTTGATTTCTTCCAGGCGCAGCAGGCTCGCTACGCACGAGCGCTCCACGGTGCTGTTGTACTGCGCCGGGCGATGGGCTTGCAGATCACCTTGTGCGGTAACGATCAGTATGCCAACCCATTCCGGAAGCAGCGGCAGCAATTTATCCAGGTGTTTCGCGGTCACGACGAAGGTGACAAAATCGTAGGTCTGGCCGTAGCAAAGCAGCTGGTTGGTGACGCGTTGCAGCGTGTCGCCGTCGCCTTTCACCTCGTAGCCGTGCATGAACTCGGGGGTGATGTGCACGACATCGGCGCGAGTGCTGCCGGTGGGCAGCTCATCGACGTACACACCGCCTTGCAGCAGCGGATACAGCAAAGCCCGGATTTCGGGATCGTTCATGGAAGCACTAAAAATTACTTTATATAAGTATTTGATTATTAATTACTTATATATTAAAGCCTGACCTATTTGCGTGTTCAATCGTAGAAGCGAAGATTGCTTTTATCTATCGTTTTTACGCACTTTAGCACACAACCAATGGCCAATACAACCGCGCCGGCCTTTCCGGCAACTTACTCCCTCGGCGGAGATCTGAACGTCAACCGCATGGGTTACGGCGCCATGCGTATTACCGGCGAGGGCATCTGGGGTCCGCCGCAAGATCACGATGAATCGATCAGGGTGCTGCAACGCGCTGTGGAACTGGGCATTAACTTCATCGACACGGCCGACAGCTACGGCCCCAACGTATCGGAAGAGTTGATTGCCGAGGCTCTGCATCCGTACGCCATAGGCTTGGTTATCGCTACCAAAGGCGGCTTGCTGCGCACCGGCCCCAACCAATGGCCCATCAATGCTCACCCCGACCACATGCGCGAAGCTTTGGAAGGCAGCTTGCAGCGCCTCAAGCTCGACCAGATTGACTTGTACCAACTGCACCGCGTGGATCCGGAAGTGCCGTTTGAAGACACGTTGGAATTTCTGCAAAAAGCGCAGGAAGACGGCCTTGTGAAGCACATTGGCCTATCGGAAGTGACGGTGGAGCAGATTCAGAAGGCCCAGGAATACGTACCCGTCGTATCGGTACAGAACATGTACAGCGTCGACAACCGCAAGTGGGAAGCCGAGCTGAATTACTGCGAACAAAACAACATGGCCTTTATTCCGTGGTACCCCTTGAGCGGCGGCAACACCGACGCGCTTGCCAGACTCGACCGCATCGGCCAGAAATACGATGCCAGCCGCCAACAAATTGCCCTGAGCTGGTTGCTGCACCGCTCGCCCAACATTCTGCTCATTCCGGGCACGTCGAAGGTGAAGCACTTGGAAGAAAACTACAAAGCCGTTTCGATTTCGCTTTCGGAAGAAGACATGGCCGAGCTGGAAAAGCTGAGCGACGCCCAATAAACCAGCCGAAAACCGAGTTGTAAGACGACTTTTATAGCCCAAAGCGGCTTCTGACGACCTGAATACACGGTCGTCAGAAGCCGCTTTTTTGTACTCCCAATCTGCATTGTGTGTCATAAATATTTACACAATCGTTTGTGTTACATGGCATAAATTCTTATGATTGGCAGACCATTCCGTCTTCCCACCTGCCCTTTCATAAGACCCAATAAATCAGCAATTTATTATGGCAGACAACCTGCTTCTTCCGAAGGCAAAGCCCGCCTTATACGCCGCCGCTGGCCTGCTCTTGCTCTCTGGAATTGCGCAAACCGCTTTTTCGGCTGAGCACGATGGCGCCCGCCAAAGCGCCAAGCCAGTGGCTGCCGAAGCCGGAAATCCGATCATCAAAAACAAGTATACTGCCGATCCGGCGGCGCTGGTGCACAACGGCACCGTGTACCTCTACACCGGCCACGATGAGGCTGCGCCGCGTCAGGAAGGGTACGTGATGCACGAATGGCTGTGCTTTTCGTCGAAGGATATGGTCAACTGGACGGAGCAGCCGGTGCCGTTGCGCGTGAAGGATTTTGCTTGGGCCAAGGACGATGCTTGGGCGTCGCAGGTGATTGAGCGCAACGGTAAGTTCTATTGGTACGCGGCCGTGGAGCACGGCACCATCCACGGCAAAGCGATTGGGGTGGCTGTGTCCGATAGCCCAACCGGCCCGTTCAAGGATGCCCGCGGTTCGGCCCTGATTACCAACGACATGACCACGGAAGCCAAGATTTCGTGGGACGACATCGACCCCACGGTCGTCATCGATGGCAACAACCAGGCGTACTTGTTCTGGGGCAACACGATTTGCTACTACGCCAAGCTCAAGCCCAACATGACCGAGCTGGACGGCCCTATTAAGAAGGTAGAAGGCCTCAAAAACTTCACCGAAGCGCCCTGGATTCACAAGCGTAACGGCTGGTATTATCTGTCGTACGCGTACCAGTTTCCCGAAAAAACGGCCTACGCCATGAGCCGCACTCTCGACGGCCCGTGGGAATACAAAGGCATTCTGAACGAGCTGGCCGGCAACTCCAACACCAACCACCAGGCCATCATTGATTTCAAAGGGCAGTCGTACTTCATTTACCACAACGGCGCAATCTCGCCCGACGGCGGCAGCTTCCGGCGCTCCGTCTGTATCGACTACCTCAACTACAACCCCGACGGCACCATCAAGCGCATCGTGATGACCACGGAGGGCGTGAAGCCAGCAAAGTAAGGGTGCTTATATAAATCATTTATTATCAGTTCCTTATATAAATAACTGTTTTAAGAAACAATGTCGTGTCATGCAGAGCGCAGCGAAGCATCTCTATCGCTTCGTTGAGATTGGTAATCAGTAGAGATGCTGCGCTCGGCATGGCCTTTTATATGCGATAACAACTCACTTTTGTTATCTACAAAGCCAAAAAGGCCCCGCAAGACGGGGCCTTTTTGGTGGCTTAAAAAGAACAAAAAAAGACGAGCAAAAACTTTTTTAGGTAGCCAGATGCGGTAGCACGACATCGAGCGTTTAGGATACATCCGGGTTTGGTTTTGTCATTTACCCGATCGGTGTGATGATTTGGGGTATTTGGCGTTTTCGGCACCCATCTTGCCCGGTACTTTTCGTATGCGTTTGACTTTTTCCTTGAGCGGCTGCCTGGTGGCGTTGCTGCTTGCTTCTGCTCCGGCTGCGTTTGGGCAACGCGCCGCGCTTCCGAACCTAACCGGCCAATGGACCGGAAGCCTGCGAATCCCGACGGGTTCTTCGCTTCAGCTGTTGCTGCACATGCGCGACGCCAACGGCCGCCGCTCCGCCACGCTCGACATTCCGACTCAGGATGTGCAGGACGTTGCAGTAGACCGCGTGGAGTCGCGCGGCGACAGCGTGCTGCTTTTTCTTACGGATATGAAGGCCCAGTTTGCGGGCCGCCTAGCTCCCGACGGACGGCAACTCAAGGGTACGTGGCGCCAGAACAACGCGCGCCTGCCGTTGATGCTACAGCGGGAAAGTGCCGAGCCAACTCCGGCCTACGCCAAAGGCAACGCCAGATTGAAGCGGCCGCAGGAGCCCGTGCCGCCTCTTCCCTACCGCTCGGAAGAAGTGCGTTTTTCCAACGCTAATGCGGGCGTGCAGCTGGCGGGCACCCTCACGTTGCCGCCCGGCAAAGGTCCTTTTCCGGTAGCGGTGCTACTGACTGGCTCTGGCCCCCAAGACCGTGATGAAGCCGTATTTGGGCACCGGCCTTTCTTGGTAATAGCCGACTACCTTACCCGTCAGGGCCTGGCCGTCCTGCGCTTCGACGACCGCGGCGTGGGCCAATCAACAGGCGATTCGAAGAACGTGACGGCAGTTGATTATGCGCAGGATGCCCAGGCGGCTATGACTTATTTACGCAGTCGCCCCGATATCAATAGCAAGCAAATTGGCCTGATTGGGCACAGCGAAGGCGGGGCCGCCGGTGTGCGCACCGCCGCCCAGGGCCTGAGCCCGGCTTTCTTGGTGCTGCTGGGCACGGCTGGCTTGCCCGGCTCAGAAGTAGCAGTACGTCAGGCACTTGACATGGCGCGCTTCAAAACCAGCGACCCTAATGTGCTGGCTAACGTGGAGAAGCGTCAGCGCGCTGCCATTCAGGTAGTGCAGCGCACCTTAGACAATGCACAGGCCCAGGAGCAGATTGTGAAAATTATGCTACCCGATATTCCGTTGCCCGCCGAGCAAGCCAACCAGCTCAAGGCCGTGGTGCATGCGCAGGCAGCCACCATGACAACGCCTGCGTTCCGGTTTCTCCTCTCCGACAACCCGCAGCAAACCCTGCGCGCGGTAAAGTGCCCAGTGCTGGCCCTTATCGGCTCCAAAGATTTGCAGGTGGCCCCCGACGCCAACCTGCAAGCTATCGACAAAGCCTTGAAAGCCAGCGGCAACCGCGACGTAACCGTGCGTGAGCTGCCCGGCCTCAACCACATGTTCCAAACGGCCACGACGGGCAACATTGCCGAGTACTCGCAGATTCAGGAGACGGTTTCGCCGGTGGCCCTGCGCACCATGAGCGATTGGCTCATCAAACACGTGCGCTAGCTCAAAACCAGAAACTGATCTAAAGCCGAGGCCTGTTTGATAAGACCCTTATAGTGAGAGTCTTATCAAACAGGCCTCGGCTTTACGGCTTTCTTACTTCGCCAGATATGGCGTTACCAGCCGCGTCCAGATGTCGTAGCCGGCGCGCGTCATGTGCAGGCCGTCTTCCACGTACAGCTCCGGGCGCGGTTTGCCATCAGGGCCCAACATCGCTGTGCCAACGTCCAGGAAGTGTAGTCGCTTCGGATGTTTTTGTATATAACTCTTAATCATGTTGTTAGCACTTTGCATTTGCGGCCACAAGGCCCAACGCGCTAAGCTGGGTTTGATGGAAATGAACACCAAGTCCGTCTTGGGCAAGTCGTGGCGCAGGCGCTTTTCGAACGCGCGAAAGGACTCGTACACCTGCTCCGGCGTGGCGCCAGCAGCTAGGTCATTATCGCCTTCATACAGAAACACTTGCCGCGGACGGTATTTCAGCACCAGCTGCTCGAAATAGAAATTGGCGTCGGGGAAACGGGAGCCGCCAAAACCACGGTTTAGCACCGGGTGCCCCGCCAGATCGGTAGCCAAGGTTTCCCATTTGCGAACCGAGGAGCTACCCGTAAACACAATGCCTTTGGCGGGAGGCGGCGTCAGGCTGTCCTGGTGCGCAAAAGCCGCAATTTCGGTAGTCCATTGCTGCGGATTAGCAGGTTGCGGGGTTACGGTTTGGGCCCACGACGGGCAGGCCAAAAACAGCAACAAGAACAGGAAGGCCCCGTGACGCAAACGAGTTGATAAAGCCATAAGAGTGAGTAAATGAGATATCCAGCAAGCTATAAAACGGCCGCCACCGGATAAAGTCCAGCTTGACCTGTGTAAAAAAACGCCTTGGTGGCTTCACAATTCAGAGCCGGGCAAAAAGGAACCCATATCTTACTGCTTGATTAGCACTTTTTTCCGAACTTTCGGGCGTAATAGCGGCTATGCGCTACTGATATTTGTACTATATGCATAAACATTTATACAGAGCCTTTCTCACCTACTTCTTCCTGAGTATCTCTTTGCTAGCGATAGCTGAGCGGAAGCAGACCATTGAAGCGGCCGCGCTGAGTGGCCAATGGAAAGGTCCTTTGAAAGTGCCCGGTGGTAGCCTCGACTTGGTTATCACGGTGGTGCCGCTCACCAACGGTACATTTTATGCCGCGCTGGATGTGCCCCAGCAAAAAATTAGCCGCATGCCGGTGGAAGTGCAGCTACAGGGCGACGAGGTAACGTTTCGCATTGAGCAGGCCGGCAGCCGCTTCACGGGCAAGCTGGCCGCGGGTGGCAAGCAGCTCACCGGTACTTGGCAGCAGCCAGGCCTCACCACGGCCATAGTGCTACAGCACGCCGTCGCGTCGGCCCCAATGGCCAAGCGCCTCACGCGCCTCACGCCGCCCTACCGCGAAGACGAAATCGTATTCCCAAACACGGTGGCTAAGCTGCGGCTCAGCGGCACACTCACGGTACCAGCCGGTCCGGGGCCTTTCCCGGCCGTGGCTTTGCTTTCCGATACTGGCCCCCAAGACCGCGACGCTGCCCTCCAGGAATACCGCATGTTCGGGATGCTGGCCGATTTCCTGACGCGCCGCGGCATTGCAGTACTACGCTTCGACGACCGCGGCGTGGGCAAATCGGGGGGCACCTATGCCAGCACAACCACCGCCGATTTCGTGACCGATGCACAGGCCGCCATGGCTTTCTTGCGTTCTCGTAATCTCATTGATCCTCAGCACATTGGCTTGATTGGCCACGGGGAAGGCGCCAATGTGGCCCTGCTGGCTGCCGCCCAACCTCAACCGCAGGCGCCGGCATTTGTGATATCGTTGGCGGGGTATGGGCAGCCGGGCCGTGACGTGCTCGTGCGTCAGCAAGTCGAGATTATGCGCCTCATCGGGGCGGATGCAGCCCAAGTAAAAGCCGCTCTCGATCTGCACGAGCGCATGGTGGACATCATTCGCCAGACGCCCAACGACGCCCAGGCCCGCGGCAAAGTGGCCGGCATTATTCGCCTCAACAACATGGACATCGACCCCACAATGGCCCGCGCCCGCGCCGCACAGCTCACCTCGCCGTGGTCGCGCTACTTCCTCGATTTTGACCCAACCCTCAAGCTGGCGGAAGTGCAATGCCCTGTGCTGGTTCTCAATGGCACCGCCGACCTGCAAGTGGGCGTTCAGAACCTCGCGATTTTGCAGAAAGGCCTCAAAAACAACCGCGACCTCACGGCGCGGAAGCTGACGGGCGTAAACCATTGGTTCCAGCCACCGTCGTCCGAATGGCCCTTGGTCAATGGGCAGCAACAGCCGGCGTTTTCTCCCAAAGCCTTGGAAACCATGCGCAGCTGGATTGTGGCCCGCAGCGCCAAATCCAAAGCCACCTCGGCCGCTAAGATTCGCAGCACATTGTTCGGCTCAAAAGACACCCAGAAAATTTCGCAGTAAACGTGCTCTCGGTAACGGAGCGCTTGAAACGCCAAGGGCCCACGGAAATACTGCATTTCCGTGGGCCCTTGGCGTTTCTATTTGCAGTAAGTGCGGCACTTTCGCTTTGGGCTTTATTGAGGGCGCACGGGCGTAACCGTTTTGGGCAACACCGTATCGCGGCGAGGCAAACCGCTCTGCGACTGCACTTTACGCTTAGCGAGCGAATCGATGGCCGCCGTAGTGCGCCGGGAAAGGCGACCCAAGGCTTCGGACGTGGATTTGGCCTGAAGTTGTGCTTTCTTTTTGAGGCGGGCCAACGTGGCAGACAGCGATTCGTCACGCGCGGCGCTTGCTTTTCGGGCTACGCTGTCGTCGGCGGCTGAGGGTGGCAGAGCGCCGGGAGGCGCTGAAGCCGAAGCGGTTGGTGGCGCGGGCAGGGCTGGTCGGTTGGGGGATTTCGTGACTGCTGTGGGCACCTTTTGGACTGCGGGTGCTCGGTCCGATTTATTGGCGGAAGCTACGGGCGCATTCGACTTGGCAGTTGCAGTTGTAGCTTTCCGCAAAACTATCTGATTACCAATTGCTTGATAAGAAACCCCCGTTTCTTTAAGCAATACATCCAGCACCTCACCTACTGGCTGCGGACCAGCTGTGTGCAGCGTAACGTGCTGTTGCAAAGGCACAAAGGTGCTGCTGTAACTAAAAGCGACTCCACTGCTGCGTGAGATGTCGCGGAGCACCTGCTCCAGCGGCACATTGTCGGCGGCTACTTGCACCGGCCGGGACAGCACCGACGCCGACGCTTGCGCCAGCAGGGAATACACGGGCAGCCCCAAAAGGAAAAGCAAAGCAAGAACGCGTCGCATGGCAATCGAAAGTATTACCTACTGAAAGTGAAGAGCTTAACTGCCACTAAGCACACGCTGCCGTTACTCGGGGCGCAGCTCGTAGCCGCTGGCTGGGTCGCCGGTGAGTTGCGCGTTGGTGGCGGCGCCGACAACCTGCAACACCTGCGCCGGATCGGGGCTGTGGAACGTGCCCGTGAAGCGATACTCGAGCAGGCGCGGATCGGCAACGGTGATTTTGGTGCCGAACGTGGTGCGTAACGTGCGCAGCACATGGCTCAGGCGGGCATTTTCGAACACGAGCTCGTCGTTTTGCCAAGCCCGGAAATTAGTGTCTTGCACAACCGTCCGCCGTGGCGTAGCGCGAACCGGCGCAGCACCGTTGGCGGCGTACAGAATCCCGCGCTTGCCGGGCGTGAGCAGCACGGTATCGCGCTGCTGCGCAAGGCTTGCAAAGGCCACCCGACCCGTCACGACGGCAACTTCTACCGAATCTTCGGCCTTGTAGGCCCGCACGTTGAACGACGTGCCGAGCACCTGCGTGCGCGAAGTAGCGCTCAGGACCGTGAACGGCCGCCCGTGGTCTTTGCGCACTTCAAAAAAAGCTTCGCCCACCAAATGCACTTCGCGCGGGCCACGGCTGAAATCGGCAGCGTACTGCAACGTTGAATGGTGGTTTAGCCACACTTTGCTGCCGTCGGGTAAGGCCACCAGGCGTTTCTGTGCGCCCGTACGCACGGCTACTGGCTCAGCTCCTGACCTGCTTTGTCCGCTGTACATCCGGAACAGGACCGTTGCCCCAATCAGCAGGGCCAGCGCCGCCGCAATGCGCAGCCACGATTGCGTAGAAGGCCGGTTGATGGGTACTATCTTAGGCTGTCTTGGAAGATGTTCTTTTGTATATATTTGATTATCAGAGACTTGCAAACCGTCATCCGGAACCAGTTTTGCCAGCATCTGCGGCCGGAAGCGTTGCCAGGCGGCTTCGACCTCGGCATCCGAAAACAGATCGGCGACCGGTGCGGCGCCCACGCGCTCCCAGGCGCGCGTGGCGTCGGTGAGCAAGCCGAGGCGCTCGGGGCGCGCCGCTACCCACATCCGCAGCTGCTCTTGCTCCGTGGCCGTAGCTTCCCCGGCTAGGTGTTTCGCTAGCAAGTCCCAGGGCACTTCGGTATCGGCAGGCAGGGCAGACATGAGGGGCGTTAGAATCGGGCGCGGCGACGGCTGCGCGACTGGGTCACAAAATCCGCAATTTCTGCGGCTTTCAATAATATCCCGAGCGGGCAACTCCAAAGCCGCCCCCGCTGCCCCAATTCTGGCGGCAAAATCTAGTTCGAGCTAAGCACTTTCCCCGAGCCCGAAATGCGCGAGTTGACGGTGGGGTTGCCACGGTAGTACACCGACCCGCTGCCGGAGATGTCGGCGGTGAGGGTGCGGGAGGCATACAAATGGTTTTTGCCTGATCCTGAGATAGATACATAGGTATCCTGCGTGACCAAGTCAAACGCATCAACGTCGCCGGAACCGCTGATCGACGAGGTATGGCTTTGGGCCGCACCGCGCAGGCTGATTTTGCCCGAGCCCGAAATGTGGCTTCGCAGGCCCTCGACTTGCTGCAACTGCATGTCGATTTTGCCCGAGCCCGCCACGTCGAGCTTGAGGCTGGGCGCCGTCCAGGCCGTGCTGCTGCGCACCGTGCCCGAGCCCGACACGGCCGCTTCTGAGAGCGTTGGCACGGTGATGTAGATTTTAATGGGCGAGTGGCTGCGCACGTTGTAGTGCCCATACTCGATTTCGAGTTTGTTGCCGGTTATTTCCGTTTCCAGTACGTCGAGGATGTTGCGTTGGGCTTCGATCCGGACTTCTTGCTGAGGACCCTGCGTGAGGTACACGTCGGCATCGATTTTCAGATCCAACTCGGTAAAGTTGTTGACGGTGCGCGTTTGGGACTCGGTAGGGCCGACGCCGCGCACCCGCGGCGCGATCACATCGTTGTTGCAGGCCGAGAAGAGCAGTGCCGGCACGAAAGTGAGAAGGAGAGCAAGTCGTTTCATAGTTAAGGAATAGAAGAAAAGTAACGGATCAGATGCAGCATGCTTTTGCTCTTATGATCCGCAACCCCGTTTCTACCCCCACGCCCGCTCCAAAAAAATTTTCTCGTCCCACCCAAAAACTTATAACAGCAAGGAATACAGGTTTTTAAGCAACGTGCTCAGTTCCCGACGCAGAATGCGTAGAGCCTTTCCCATCTGGTTTTCAACGGTTTTGGGCGAAATCTCCAGCGCCTCGGCAATCTGCTGGTAACTCATTTCCTCATAGCGACTTAGCTCAAACACGGTGCGGCACTGCGGCGGCAACAGGTTCAGGGCCGCCGCGACGGAGCTTTCGGCTTCCTGGTAGTGCAACTCGTCGGTGGCCGCGCTGCCGGTTGGTTCGGCGCTGGGCGGGGCGGCGTCCCAGGCAACTTGGCGCTTGCCGCGCTCTTGGTAGCGCAAGGCCGCGTTGAAAGCTGCCCGGTACAGATAGGCCCGGTAAGTGGTGCTGATGGTCAGCGTTTCGCGGTTGTTCCAGACGCGCAAAAACACGTCCTGTAGCAAGTCTTCGGTCGCATCCCGGTCTTGCACTACCCGGTAGATGACCTGCCCCAGCGGCTTATAGAATTCCTTGAATAGCAGCTCCATAAAGGCCGCCTCGTCGGTGCTGCGCAGGTGTGCGAGCCGAGCTTCGAGAATGTCGGGAGCGAGTGCGGCCATAACAGAAGACTCCTTTGACAAACCCAACGCCAGATGAGCCCGGCTACAAATTTAAGCTATATAGCGAAACACCAATAGAAGGCTACTGGATGGCGTGGGCTAGGCTAAGCGGGCGTCGGCTCCGGCGGTTTGGGCGTCAGATCGAGCCGGCGCAGCTTATCGGCTCGCAACGCTGTGAAGCCGACCACCACCAACGTCATCACGCCGCCAAATACCACCGACGGCACCGTACCCATCAGTTTGGCCGCCACGCCCGATTCGAAAGAACCAATCTCGTTGGAAGAGCCAATAAAAATGTTGTTTACGGCCGAAACCCGCCCTTTCATGTACTCCGGCGTGAACGTATGGATGAGCGTGGAGCGCACAATCACGGACACCGAATCGAAAATACCGGTCATGAATAACAGGAACAACGACAGGTAGAAGTTTTTGGACAGCGCAAACAGAATAGTGGCAATGCCAAAGCCCGCCACGGCCCACAACAGCTTCCAGCCAGCCTTTTGCCGTAACGGAAAGTAAGTCAAGGAGATAGCCATAATTACCGAACCCACTGCTGGCGCCGCCCGCAAATAGCCCAAACCGTCGGGACCAATTTTCAGGATGCCGTCGGCGAAGATTGGCAACAACGCCACCGCACCGCCAAAGAGCACAGCAAACATATCCAGCGATTGCGCGGCCAGCACCAGCTGGTTGCGGAAGATGAACTGCACGCCCGACAGAATGCTCTCCTTAAGCCCCAGCTTTTCGCCTTCGATAGGCGGCAGCGGCCGGCCGGCAATACTCAGGAATAAGAGCAGCGACAACCCCATCAGCACAGCATCGACGGCATAGGCCGTGGGCTTGCCCAAGTGGGCAAACAACAAGCCGCCCACCGCGGGGCCCAGCACGGCGGCTGTCTGCCACGTCGAGCTATTCCACGTAATGGCGTTGGCCAATCGCGGGCGGTCGGGCATGAGCTGGGGCATGAAGGAAAACAAAGCCGGCCCCAAGAACCCCCGCGCCACGCCGCTCACAAAAATAACCGAGTACAGCGGCAGGGTGTAAAATCGGTCGCGGGCGAGCAAGGCAGCCCCGGCCGGCTGGGTAAGTAGCCACAGCGCCACCGAGCACCCCAATAACACCGCTACCGTGGCAATGATGATGTTTTTGCGCCGCACCGAATCGGCCACGTGCCCGGCGTACAACGACACCACAATGCTCGGGATGGCTTCGGCCAACCCAATAAAGCCCAACGCCAATGGATCTTTGGTCAGCTCATACATCTGCCAGCTTACTACGACCCCCTGAATCTGGGTGGCAACGGTCATGCAAACCCGCGCCGAGAGCAGGCGACGGAATTCGGGCAGGCGCAGAGCGGCATATGGGTCGTGGCGGAGGGCAGATTCGGAAGCAGACATACTATCACTGAGGCAATTAGCGAAGGGCGCAAAGGTAGCCCAAAACCGTAGGAAGAGAGGTGAAATCCCTTGTCTAACGGTTTAGTTTTTTGTATACTTGTTTCCCTGCCCTCTTCCTGTTCCCACACCTAGCCACGCTCTCAATTTTGCAAGCTCTATGGCTATTGTGGCAGATTCTGCGCATTTCCTTGTCCGCCCCGAACAGCAGTTGCTGGAGGTTACGTGGCAAGCGCCCGTTTCATCGCCGGAACTACGTTCCACGTATCTCTCTGTTTTAGAGCAAGTTACCCAGCAGCATATTTTCCGACTGCTGTTTGATGCCCGGCGCCGGGGTCGGGCCAGTTCGGCCGATGAGCTTTGGGTCGCCAACGAGTTCATTCCGCTTCTGCCTGCGCGCCTGCCGCCGGGCCTACGTCCCCGCCTCGCCTATTTGGTTACCCCTGTTTTTTACGAGTCCGTGCGGGCCGAAACGCACAACGGTGATATGGTCACGGAAAGTGAGTTGCTGACCCTGAACCACTTCACCGATAGCCTGAGTGCTCGACAATGGCTGCTCAGTGAGTAGCTGCCCGCGCTTCATCCGCAATGTAAGTTCCCACCGTTTTCCTGCGCCCATGACCGGAACCGCTACAAATTTTGTTGAACTGACCTTCCGGGCCGATTTGGATACGCTGCTGGGTCGGTGGCTGCGGGCTGTCACGCACAGTGAGTTGCAAGTGGGCTACGAGGCCACCATGGCCGCCGCGCTCTACAACAAGGCCCGGTGCTGGCTCCTCGACGTGCGCCGCCGCGGCCCCATTCCCGAAGAATCCACGCACTGGGTGATCGAAGCCTTTTTGCCGCGCTTGGTGGTAGCGTTGGGCGGCCGCGTGTACATGGCGTTTTTGGTATCGCCGGCTCACCTCAACAGCTTAGAGCAGGAGCAGCAGCTGATTTCCCACAGGTCTGATGCGTACTGCGAAGTGCAGCTGTTTACGGAAGAAGGACCGGCCACCCAATGGCTGGCCGGCCATTGCCAGCCCGGCTGCGCAGTGCAACCTTCCGCCTGACCCACCTGTAAGAATTGATAGCGGCCTGCTTTTCGGCTGTTGTTAACCCTCACTTTGCATGTGCTTAAGAATGTTGCTTTGGGGCTGCCTGTTTGCCGGCTTAGCAAACCTCACGATTCTATCGGCGGTCCGTTCTCAGTCGAAGGCGGCTGTTGCTCCGGCCCTGCGCGACGGGGTTTTTCGGCGCGGTAGCGTGATGATGCGACTGCAAGCAGGACGGGTATCGCGCCTGACAGCGCCGCTTACGCTGGCAAACGGTATGGTAGTCGAACCCAATGGCACGGTTATCAGCAAAGACGGCGCGCGGCAACTGCTGGGAGCCGGTCGTGCCGTCAATCTGCAAGGTGAAATCGTGAACTTCCGCGACGACATGATGTCTGCGACCGCCATTGAGCAGTATGATCAGCAGGTCACCGGCGCCGCGGCTACGCGCATCGAGGTACCCAGCACCAGCCCAGTTCCTCCCAATGCCGCCGCCGAGCTGTTGCGGGCAGAGCGCCGACTGGCCTTGCTTCAGCAACTCTCCGAGCTCCTCGACCAACGGGCTTCTACTACTATCAAATCGGCGCGCTTTCAACAGCTCGACGCCGAGATCAAGTCGCTAGCGGCGCAGCTTTAGCTTGCTGCCGAAACTATAAGTGCCCGTCAGCCCGCAAAACAGCCCGTGCACACGGGCTGTTTTGCGGGCTGACAGGCATCAGCAAGGCCCTTGAACAGATTTATTTTTTCTCGATAAAACAGTATATTAAGTATGTCAGATTTCAGATTCTAGGTTTTATTTTCTTGTAAAAAAATTTTGTTATTGGACTTCTAAGGCATTGTGTTTGCGGGAGCAGTTTTCTACATTTGATTTCTTCGAGAAAATTCATCCGCTCCTCATTCTCCTAATCTCACCGGTAACCTGCATCTATGGCCTAAAGCTCTACGTTCCCTAACCCGTAGCCTTTATGGAAACCACCATGCAGCCGAGCGATTCCGCTCTGATTTCGCTCTATATAACCGGCAAAGAAGAAGCATTCGAGCTATTATTAGACCGCCACAAAAGCCGTGTTTTTACCACGATCATGCTGATCGTGCGCGATGAAGACGTTGCCGAAGATTTATTGCAGGATACCTTTATCAAGGCCATCCACACGATGCGCAGCGGTCGCTACAACGAAGAGGGAAAATTCTCGTCCTGGATTTGCCGCATTGCCCATAATTTGGCGATCGACTTTTTCCGACGTGAAAAACGTAGCCCTTTATTGAATCTTGACACAACAAGTCACGCGTTCAATACGTTGTCACTAGCAGAAGAAGGCGCGGAAGCCGTCCTTACTCGTGAAGAAACCTACGCTCGGCTACGGGAACTGATCCAAGAGCTGCCGGCTGCTCAAAAGGAAGTGCTGATCATGCGTCATTACGGCGACATGAGCTTCCAGGAGATCGCAGACGCAACGGGGGTAAGCATCAACACGGCGTTGGGGCGCATGCGATATGCGCTAATCAACCTGCGGAAGAAGATGGCCGCACAACCCGTTTTCTATGATCAAAACCTTTACCCACGAGAAGCTGCTCCGGTACGTGTACAACGAATTGCCAGCTAAGGAGCACCAAGCCATCGAAGAAGCCCTGCTCCACGATCCGGAGCTGGCCTCCATTTGCGCCGACCTGCTATTAGCACAGCGCACTCTTAATGAGTTGCAGCGCGGGCCACGGGAAAGCACGACGCGCTCCATTCTGCAGTACTCCAGAACGTTCATGCAGAAATCTTAGCACGGTCCTTATAAATACTTGGTAATCAAGTATTTATAAGGACCGTGCTTTTAGCTCCTTTTGGTGATTCGGCTTTTGCTAACTCCCTTGTTGGCCAAGCCGGTGCAATTTGTGCGCGCCCTGCTTGAGGGTTCATCTTGCCCTGCGTTCCTTTGCGTAAGTCTTTTATCCGATAGCAATGCGCAAGTCAGAGCGGTTTCGCCGCTTCCTCGAGTATTTCCTGACCAATTTCCCCGAGCCTAAAACCGAGCTTCTCTATACCAACCCCTACGAACTGATTGTGGCGGTGGTGCTGAGCGCGCAGTGCACCGACAAGCGCGTTAACCAGATCATGCCGGAATTGCTAAATCAGTTTCCGACACCTGCTCATTTGGCGCTGGCTTCGGCTGAGGAAATTTTTCCGTTTATCCGCAGCGTATCGTACCCCAATAACAAAGCGAAGCACTTGGCTGGTTTGGGCCGGATGCTGGTGGAGGAATTTGGAGCGGAGGTGCCCAGCTCCATCGAGGAGTTGCAGCGCCTGCCGGGCGTGGGACGCAAAACCGCCAATGTGGTCGTATCGGTGATTTACAACCAGCCCGCAATGGCCGTCGATACCCATGTGTTTCGGGTGTCGCACCGGCTAGGCTTGGTTAGCCGCACAGCCACTACGCCGCTGGCCGTGGAAAAGGCTCTGGTTAAGTATATCCCTGAAGAATTGATTCCGAAAGCGCACCACTGGCTGATTCTGCACGGACGGTATATCTGCGTGGCGCGGCAGCCCAAATGCACCATTTGCCCGCTTACCGACATCTGCGAGTACTACGCAAAAAACGTTGCTAATAATCCAGACACGCCTCAAAACCAGCCTGCAAAGCGCCTACGCCCCTAATTATCTGGCAATCGGCACAACTTAGTACAAAAGTAGTACTAGGAGGTTTTAAAGTTCCCTGCTGCTGTTTCCAGCACGCTTTGCACCGTTGCTGCAATGCGTTCTCGGTCGAATTGCGCGTGCGCAACTGCTGTGGCAGCTTCTCCTGCTGCCTCAAGCATGTCGGGTTTATCCAGCAAATTTCGGAGGCAAGCGGCTAAGGCTTGGGCATCGCCAGCCGGTGAGTACCACCCGCACCGATGCGTTTCAACCAACGCTTTGGTCCAGCCCTGATTGGTGACTACCACTGGCGTCCCGACGGCTAGGCTATCGTAGAATTTGGCTGGCGAATTGGCATCCAGCACTGGCAAGTTTAGAAATGACACCACCGACACATCGGCCATCCGAAACCACGCAAACACGGCGTGCCGCGGCTGCGGGGCCACCAACCGAATAGATGAACATCTTGCAGCGGCTGCCCGAATCAGAGGCTCATAAAAGCCAAGGCCCATGAACAGCCATACCACATCGGACTGATGTGCAGCCAGTTGCTCGGCCGCCTGCACCAGCGTTGGAATATCGTTGGCTCGGCCGAAGGTGCCGGCATACAGAATAACCCGCTTCCCGAGCAAGTTGTATTGCTGCCGGAGCTCGGCTACTGCTGCTTCCGTAGCCAACGTGGCCAACTCAAGATCCGTACCGTTGAGTACTGTTGTAATTTTCTGATTATCAATGCCTTGCTCTTCGACGTAGCGAGTCATGTCGGGCGAGAGGGGCAGAATATGCGACGCGCTCTGGTAGAGGCGCTTTTCCAAAGCAAACAACTGGCTTTTAGCAACCTGCGTCGGAACAGCACCCATCGCAATCGGGAACGAAGGCCACAAATCCTGCACCTCGAATACCCACGGCAATTGCCGCCGCCGCGCCACCTGTGCGGCTGCCCAAGCGGCCGTAAGCGGCGTCGAAATTCCCCAGATTACGTCGGGGCGCTCCATGCGCAGTCCTTCGCGTAGCGCAAAGGCGGCATATTGCCCAAACGACAGGAGCCGGCGCGCCACGCCCATTTTGTTTTGGTAGGGCACATCGGCAGTGCGGATCTCTACGCCTTCCGGAACCCACGGAAAATCATGCGTCAGGCGTTGGCGCTCCCAAGTGCGGGTCGTAATCAGCGTAACGCGGTGCGTGCGGGCAATGTGCGCCAGCAACGAGTAGTGCCGACTAGTGGCCGGGCAATCGGGGTTGGTGTGGTACTGACTGAAAACCGCGATGTGCACCGCTAGCGAATTAAGAAGCAGGAGGTAATATCAACAGAACAGCTGCTACTTATGACCCAATTACAACGCACTATATAGCAATACCTTAGCTTTTCTTCCGCGGTCGATAATGCGACTCCGACAGGATGCGCTGCGGGTTCTTCTCGGCCATAAGCTGAGCCAGTGTCACGTTAGGATGCTCCGTCATGTATTTGCGCACGATTTGCCACCCAATCCAAGCCCCTACCCTACCGGGGCAGGTTTTGTCGATCTCGGGCACGTTGGGCCGCTCGCCCACGTACTTCTGAATGGTGAAGGGCGCAGTGTTGTAGAGCAAGTTTTTCTCGATGAAATGCGCCCAGACTTTGCCTTCGTTGAACTCTAACCCTTCCAGCTCTTTGGCGGTGTAACCCATAAGCACTGAGTCGGGCGTGCAGGGCAATGTCTTTTCGGCAAAGTAGAGCGACTTGCCGTACTGCACCATTTCGCCGAGCATGGTCTGGTTGGTGAGCTGGTGCTGGTTGTATTTGCTCGATACGGCCAACGCAGCCGTGGGCATCAGGTGGGCAGGTGTGTAGCGGCGCAAAATGTAGTCGGGTACGTTGGGGCGATAACTGGCTTTGGGACCGACGAAAAAATCGAGGCCAACCACCATCAGGCTGTCGTTGACGAACATATCCTGGCTCAAACCGCTGATAAACGTCTTGACCGGCGGCACCCGGAAGCTTGGGAAGTAATAGCGTACGTGCTGAAAAAATTGCTTCAGTTCGCCTTGCAGCTTGTTTGTATCCTTGAATTCTGTTTCGGTTTCGCGCGCTAACTTTTGCAACCCAGCGTTGGTAGCCAAGCGCGTAAGCGTATTGGCCAGAATTGCTTCCGACGGATATTGCCGGCGCTGCAAAAACTGATCAGCGAAGAGTCGATGCTGGGCCAGAAACTGTTTGGCGTCGGCTTCGTTTCGTATTTTAAAGAAGGGCTGTTCGAGCCTTTCCAATTGCACGGGGGCGGCTACTTTGGCCACTTCCGGGTTTATTTCGCACTTCTCATTTCCCCGCTTACAAGCCGTGAACAAGAGGGTGTAGCCAAGCAAGGCAACGAGTAAAGGACGCATTCGGGCCGTATTGTGAGTCACGCTTCTATCTTTAGGGCGAAAATAGCCAAAACGAAACGCCGCACGGCGTGCTTTCGTGTTTTACCTAGCGTTTTACTAGTTCTTCTATGAAAAAAACATTGTTGTCTCTGCTTGCTGTCGCTGCTACGGCGGGCACAGCTTCCGCGCAAGTTGAAATCGGCCTCAAAATATCGCCCTCCATCACCAACCTCCGCGTTGATTCGCCCACGCAGTATGCTTTTCAAAACGAAAGCAGCAAAGCCAGCCTAGGCGGCGGCGTGATCGTTGATTATTTTTTCGGACAAAACTACGCCTTCAGCACGGGCTTGCTTTTGGCCGGCAAGGGCGGAACTATCAACTATTACGACGAGAATACTAAGGTTCGGGAAAAGCTGAAGTACGGCATTCAATACCTCGAAATTCCTGTCACCATCAAGCTGTTTACAAACGACGTTGCCACCGACACCAAGCTTTACTTTCAAGTAGGCGGCGCGGTTGATGCGGCTATCGCGGGCAAGCTCAACGGCAATAAGTTTTATACCGATCCCGGTACGGGCGCTGAAACGAAAGCCGCCAAGCACGTTATCGTTCCGGATGCCGCCCTGATCGCAGGTTTTGGTGCCGAATACCAACTAGGCCAGAGTACTAAGCTTATGGCAGGCATCTCGTATCACCGCGGCCTGTTCAACATCGACCGCTACTTCGACAGCACGCGCAAATTCAAGAGTGTGACCCTCAAGAACAACGAGTTTGCCTTGGATCTCGGGCTAAAATTCTAGCCCTCGCATAAGTAATTAACCATCAATTACTTACGAAAAAGCCCGTCCTGCTCATCGAGCAAGGCGGGCTTTCTTCTTATCAGGAAGGTTTTTCGCAGAAAAAACCGGCTAATCTATAACGTCTTCGATCTCACGATCTTGTAGGCGACTCATGGCGGCAGCCGGAGAATGCAGTTCAATCTCCTCGCCGCGTTCATCCTCGATGCGATAGTCGGTGAGGCCCATAGAAGTGTCCTTCATAACCTTCACCCACTTGTAATACTTAAGATACCACTTCATCTGCTTCGACACCAATCCCTTGGTGTAGTAGGCGTGCAGGAAGGGGTGCACATACAGCGTGATGCCCGACTGGTTTTGAGTTACCAACAAGTCCTCAATGCTGTTGTCGATTTCGTCCGTTACGAGGATAGAGGCCGAAATCTTGCCCGTACCACCGCATGTGGGGCACACCTCACCGGTCACGATGTTCTCGGCGGGGCGTACGCGCTGCCGCGTAATTTGCAGCAGCCCAAATTTGGTGATGGGCAGAATGGTGAAGCGCGCTTTGTCGGACTTCATAATGTCCTTCACGGCGTCTTCTACCTTTTTGCGGCTATCAGCCGATTTCATATCGATGAAATCGACTACAATGATGCCGCCCATGTCGCGCAGGCGGAGTTGGCGGGCCACCTCCCGCGCGGCCGACAGGTTCACGTGCAAGGCCGTAGCCTCCTGATCGCTTTCCTGATTGCTTTTGTTACCGGAGTTAACATCGATAACATGCAGTGCTTCAGTGTGTTCGATAACGAGATAGCCGCCACCTGGCACTGTCACGGTTTTGCCGAAAAGCGTTTTGAGTTGCTTCTCTATGCCGTGTTGCTCAAACACTTTTACCTTGCCGGTATGCAGCTTCAACAAGCCCATTTTGTCGGGCGCGATCTTCTGCAGATAGCTGTGCATTTCCTCGTACATCGGCGCCGAATCCACGGTGATGGAATCGAAGCTTTCGTTGAGCATGTCGCGCAGCATGGAACTCGTACGTCCCAGTTCGCCCAGCACCTTATCCCGCTCTTTGGCAGTGCGTAAGGTTTGGAAAAGCTGCTCCCAATTGGCGACCATGCTTTGCATGTCCTTGTCGAGTTCGGCTACCTCACGGCCCTCAGCGACGGTACGGATGATGACGCCAAAATTGTCGGGTTTGATGGAAGCAATAAGGCGCTTGAGGCGCTCCCGCTCCGTCTTGCTGACAATCTTTTTGGAAATGCTGATGGTATTGGAAAAAGGAACCAACACCAAATAGCGCCCGGCCATGGAAATATCCGTGGAAAGCCGAGGGCCTTTGGTCGAAATAGGCTCTTTTACGATCTGAACCAGCATTTGCTGGCCCTTTTTGAACACGTCGGCCGCCTTGCCGACTTTGTCCAACGGCCCTTCCAACTGAAAGTTCTTCAGGGCCGCTACGGTAATTTTCTGCGATTGAACGCCTTTCACCCACTTAGCCAGCGAAGGGTATTGTTCTCCCAAGTCGCCGTAGTGCAGAAAAGCATCTTTTTGGTACCCAATGTCAATGAACGTAGCGTTCAGACCGGGCATAACTTTCTTGACCGTGCCCAGGAAGATGTCACCAACTGAATAGTTGGTGTCATTGCGGTCGAAGTGGTATTCGATGAGCCGCTTGTCCTGGAGCAGGGCAATTCGTTCTCCTTCCTGAGTAGAATTAATGATTAATTCGTTACTCAATGGATCAGATAGGTTAATTGATCCGCCAGCCAGCAGCCATACGCCACCCCCGAAACCCGTAAAGGGAAGCCAGCGCACGCAGCGCCAGCTTCCCTTTCAAGCCATGGGGAAAGCGAACTATTAGCCACTCTCGGGGATACTAGATGAGAGATAAACAAGTGTCTCTGAGCTACTTACTCATTACACTCGCCAGCAAACCCCAAAGGCTTACTTCTTCTTGTGACGGTTTTTGCGCAGGCGCTTCTTCCGCTTGTGAGTGGCAATCTTGTGACGCTTTCTCTTCTTACCGCAGGGCATGAGATGATGGGTTAGATGGGTGAATGATTGAATCTTCGGGTTGCAGCTGCCAACTGAAAGCAATAATCCTCAGCACTATGCAAGCAATTGAAAATCAACGACTTGCAAATACCACACTATTAGCTACCAACAGCCGACCGCTATTTGCTATTCAGCTTTTGTAGTTGCTCGTCTACCGAAGCCAGAAACCCAGGATCAGTACTTAAGGTTCTGGCTTTGGTGAACGCTTTTCGGGCGTCGTCCTTAGCCCCGGTTAGGGCCAATGCCACGCCCAAATAAAACTGTCCGTTTAGGTTTTCAGGGTTGATGATCGTCAACTCCCGGAAACGCTCTACGGCTTTGTCGTTCTGGTTACTTTGCAACGAGAGCAGGCCTAAGTTGTAGATGGCTTTCTCGTTTTTCGGATCGGCCACCAACACTTCACGTAACAAAGTCACGCCCTGCACTGGGTTTTCGCTGGCCATGTAGGCCATACCTAAGTTAGTTTTTGCATCGAGGTTTTCGGGGTTGTTTTTCAACACCCGCTCGTACAATTCCCGCGCTTTGGCACCCAACTCCTTCTGCCGATCTTGAGTGGCAGCAAAGCTAAAAGCTTCAAAATATTCGTCAGCGGCGCGCTTCCATGCTTGCTCGCCAGGGCGGGCTTGCGCTACTTGCTCGTAGTAGTAGCCGGCGCTGTCGAATTTTTCAACGGCTTTGTACTTCACGGCCAGATCAGTAGCCAGCCTTAGCTTAGCCATTGGGTCTCGCTCAGCAGTGTATTTGGCCAGCAGTCCTCCGATTTCTCGGCGTTGGGCTGGCGCAACCTGCATGTGCGGCTGTTCAGGCGTAGCTCCGGTTGGGGCACTGCTCTCTACCGAAGCGGTAGAAGGCATGGCCGCTCCGTTGTCGCGGTTGGCCGTTTGGGCAGCACCTTGAGCAGTCAGTTGGCTTTTGCCCTCTTTTGGCTTCACAATGACCTTCGGCAACAAAAACAGCGCGGCTACCAACCCAAGAGCGACAGCCAGAACAATGAGTTGATGCGAAGATTTGCGAGGAGCCATAAAGCAAAGACAGGCCGCCGGACTTCGCAAAACGAAAAGCCCGGCGGCACAGCCGACATGTTACTAGAACGAAAACTAGGCGTTAGCCGATTCTTTGATCTTCTTGCTGTTCTTGATCTTGCTGGTGAAGGTCTTCGAAGGCTTGAAGCTCGGGATGAAATGCTCGTCAATGATGATTGACGTGTTTTTCGAGATGTTACGGGCCACTTTTTTAGCCCGCTTCTTGTTTACGAAGCTCCCAAAGCCGCGCACGTAGATGTTGCTGCCTTCGGCCATCGAGTCTTTTACAACTTTGAAAAAGGCTTCGACTGTTGACGAAACGTCTGCTTTTTCAATGCCGGTTTTTTCGGCGATTTCGGCGATTACTTCTGCTTTAGTCACGCTGGTAAGTGTACTATGTGGAGTGAAAAAAATGTCTTGGGCAAAAGGTCCTAATTCAAGACGTAAGCCCTTGCCCGGTAGGCTGTTCGCTACTGAATTAGGGCCACAAAGGTAGTCCCCTTTTTTGGTTTTGCAATACTTTTCCAACAATCCTCGTCGATCTAGGTTCCATCGACAACTCTTTCTGCCTCACCACTTTGAATACACAAACTCCCCTACCTGCACACCCTTACTTCGCACAGGCACTCTTGGAATGGTACCCGCGGCACCGTCGCGATCTGCCTTGGCGCCATACCCGCGACCCTTACGCAATCTGGCTTTCGGAAGTTATTCTTCAGCAGACCCGGGTGAAGCAAGGACTGCCGTATTATCTTGATTTTGTTACTACTTATCCCACCGTTCATGACCTTGCAGCGGCCCCCGAAGAGGAGGTTTTGCGGCACTGGCAAGGGCTTGGTTATTACTCGCGTGCTCGCAACATGCACCACACTGCCCAGCAGGTAGTACGCGAGTACGGCGGGCAGTTCCCCAACAACTATGCCGAGCTGCTGAAACTGCGAGGCGTAGGTCAGTATACGGCGGCAGCTATTGCCTCTTTTGCCTTCGGCGAAAAGGTAGCCGTGCTCGACGGCAATGTGTTTCGTGTTTTGTCTCGCGTGTTTGGCATCACGGCTGATATTGCGGCGCCGGCCAGCCGCAAGGAATTTCAACTTCTTGCAAATCAGCTTATTCCGGCTGAAGCTCCGGATGAGTTCAACCAAGCCGTCATGGAATTTGGCGCTATTCAGTGCACGCCCGTTAACCCCGATTGCCTTTTTTGCCCGCTGCAACGCGAATGCTATGCTTTTCAGCACGGGATGGTCAACCAGTTGCCGGTCAAGACGAAAGCCAAGGCTTCGCGCACGCGGTACTTTCACTACTTGGTGCTACGCCACGGCGATACAGTGTACATGCGCCGCCGGGGTCCGAAAGACATTTGGCATGGACTTTACGACTTCGCGCTCACCGAAACCGAAACGCCCGAACTCTCTGCCCTAGAAGTACTTGACACGCTAGAGGCGCTTGGCGGTCAGGTAGCGACCAATCGGGCTGAGGAGCCGGTACAGGCGTTGCGCCACGTGCTCAGCCACCAAAAAGTTGAGGCCCGCTTCCACTCTATCTGGCTCGAATCGCCTTTACCAGATTCAGTTATAACCACTTCAGGGTTAGCACCTTATACTGCAGCGCAAACAGAAGAATTACCCAAACCCATTATGATTGCTAATTATATTAACAACCGACTGAACAAAAACTAATTTATTTGGAAATATGGCCTGGGTTTTGTATTTTTATATCAAATACAACTCCTTTTTCCAGTATCATAAAAACTTATTTACCAACAAGATGGCAGGCATTAACAAAGTAATCTTAGTAGGCAACCTGGGCAAAGATCCGGAGGTTCGTCATTTGGAGGGCGGTGTGAGTGTAGCCAGCTTCACGCTCGCCACCAACGATCACTACAAAGACAAACAAGGCAACCGAGTAGAACGCACGGAGTGGCACAACATTACCGCTTGGCGTGGCTTGGCCGAGATGGCTGAAAAGTATCTCAAGAAGGGCCAGCAAGTGTACATCGAAGGCAAAATCCGGACGCGCCAGTATCAGGATAAGGACAACCAAACGCGCTACATCACCGAAATCGTGGCCGATGAGATTTCTATGCTTGGAGGCCGCCCGCAGGGCGATGGCCCTACGGCGCAGGACCAGGTGCAGGTGCAAATGTCTGCGGAGGAAACTCCGCAGACGTTCCGCCAAGAGCCCGAACTCAACCAGTTGCCCTTCTAACTCCAGAATATAGGCGAAGCTCGCCTCAAACCGGGAGCCTCGGCACGAAGCCGGGGCTTTTTGCGTTGTGAGCGTACTAACCGCGCTTTCCGGTTACCTTTGGTGAGTAAATTCGCATCGCTTCGCATGCTTTCTTCTCGATTTTTTCGCAGCTTCCTTTTGGTATCTGGCGTTGCGACGCTGCTCGTAGGCTGTACTTCTGCGCCCGATTACACGCCCAAGCCTAAGGGCTACAACCGCATCGACTTGCCGCCGCATAGCTACCAGCAGCTGGCGCCAGGGCATCCGTACACGTTTCAGTATTCGCGCTATGCGAAGGTGCTTCGCGACTCATCATACTTGGCGCAGCCCCACTGGATTAATGTGTATTACCCGACGCTCCATGCCAACATCCAGATTACCTACACCGACATCAACCGCGATAAAAAGGTGTTTAACAGAATGTTGGAAAGCGCTCGTAAGCTAACCAGCAAGCACGAGATCAAGGCCACGGCCATCGACGAGAGCATGCTCAAAACACCCAGCGGTATGCGTGTATCGGTGTTTGAACTTTCAGGTGAGGTGCCCAGCCAGTTTCAGTTTTACACCACCGACAGCACCAAGCATTTTTTCCGCGGCGCCTTATATTTCCCCACTGCCACTGCCAACGACTCGCTGTCACCCGTCATCGACTATGTCAAGAAAGACATTGTGCAGCTCATTAATACCCTGAAATACAAGTAGTTAAATCGCATGACATTTATCAATTAACAGCAGCAAGGCCTGCCAAAGCCTATGTCTTCGCAACTATTTGATTATCAAATGTTTGCAATTGTTATATGATGGATGTTAACTGTTGATTGAAATGAGTTTTTTCAACACCAAAATAGAGTATTTACGGGGCGTAGGCGTACAGCGAGCGCAGCTGTTGCAGAAGGAGTTAGGCATTTTTACCTACGGCGACCTGATCCAGCGCTATCCATTTCGCTACCTCGACCGCACGCAGTTTTACAACGTCGTTGACTTGCACGACGACTTGCCTTACGTGCAGGTGAAAGGCATATTGCGGGGCCGCGAAGTGATCGGCGAAGGCCCCAAGCAGCGCATGGTTGCCAAAATAGCCGACGCCAGCGGCGAGCTAGAGTTGGTGTGGTTCAAGGGGGTAAAATTTCTGGAGAAGATCGTTAAGAACCACCAGGAATACATTGTTTTTGGCAAACCCTCCCTGTTCAATGGCAAGCCGCAAATGGCGCACCCCGAGCTCGAAGAGGTAACGGAAACCAAGGCTGGCCAAAGCTATTTGCAGCCGGTATACAACACCACCGAAAAGCTCAAGAACTACCATCGCATTGATAGCAAGGCGATTATGCGTATGGTCGCTGACCTGCTGCGCATTGCATTGCCGCAGGTGCACGAAACGCTTTCGCCCGAACTGATCCGACAGTATGGGCTGATGAGCAAGGCGGAGGCGTTACAACAGATTCACTTCCCGCAGAGCACGGATCTGTTGCAGGCGGCCCGTTTTCGGCTGAAGTTCGAAGAGCTTTTTTACGTACAGCTCAAGCTGTTGCGTCAGAAAGATCAGCGCAAGGCCACTTTGGCGGGCCAGATTTTCAAGGAGGTGCCCACGCTGGTCGACTTTTACAAAAACCACCTCGCCTTCGACCTGACGGGTGCCCAGAAACGTGTCATCCACGACATCTACAAAGACTTCTGCTCGGGCAAGCAGATGAATCGCCTGTTGCAAGGCGATGTAGGCTCCGGCAAGACCATTGTAGCTTTCATTTCCATGCTCATGGCCGCCGACAACGGCGCCCAGAGTTGCCTGATGGCGCCCACGGAAATACTTGCAGATCAGCATTATGTGGGCTTGAAGGCGTACGCCGACCTGTTGGGCATCAATTTGGGTAAGCTTACGGGCTCATCGCGGACTTCGGAGCGGCGCGAGCTGCACGAACAACTTCGCAACGGCACCATGCACATGCTGGTGGGCACGCACGCGCTGCTCGAAGACGTGGTACAGTTCCGTAATCTCGGCCTTACTATCATGGACGAGCAACATCGGTTTGGCGTGGCGCAACGCTCGAAGCTGTGGCAGAAGAATCCGCATGTGATTCCGCACGTGCTCGTGATGACGGCAACGCCCATTCCGCGGACGCTGGCCATGACGCTGTATGGTGACCTCGACGTATCCGTAATTGACGAGTTGCCTGCTGGCCGCAAACCCATCGTGACGGTGCACCGCTACGATTCTAACCGCCTGAAAGTCTTCCAATTCTTGCGCGATCAGATCTTGCTGGGGCGGCAGGTATACATCGTTTATCCGCTTATTGAGGAAAGCGAATCGATGACGGAGTACAAAGACCTCATGGACGGCTACGAAAGCGTACAGCGGGCCTTTCCGGAGTGCCAGATCAGCATTGTGCACGGCCGCATGAAGGCCGAAGAGAAGGACTACGAGATGCAGCGGTTCGTGCGCCGCGAAACTCAGATCATGGTTGCCACCACCGTAATCGAAGTGGGCGTGAACGTACCGAATGCTTCGGTGATGGTGATTGAGTCGGCGGAGCGCTTTGGGCTCTCGCAGCTGCACCAGCTCCGGGGCCGCGTAGGCCGGGGTGCCGAACAGAGCTACTGCATTCTGATGACGGGCTTCAAACTCAGCAAAGACTCGCGTACCCGCCTTGAAACGATGGTCCGGACTAACAACGGCTTTGAAATTGCCGACATTGACCTCAAGCTGCGCGGTCCCGGCGACTTAATGGGCACCCAGCAAAGCGGCGTTTTGGATTTGCTGATTGCCGATCTGGCCAAAGATGGCCGCATCCTGACCGAGTCGCGGGCCGCAGCACAACAGCTTCTTAGTGAAGATGTTACATTAAGCAAGCCCGAAAACCAGAATATCCGCCGCCACATAGAATCGTTGCCGGCAACGGCGGTCAACTGGAGCCGCATTAGTTAACGGCAAGGTAGCTCGTCAGGTAAGGGCACAAAAAAGGCGACTTCGAGGAAAGTCGCCTGCTTCAAATTATTCGTACCGAACGGATGCTTCTGTATGCATCGGGGGAGTTTGCCACAAATGGCTCGCGTTGCTGGAAAAACTTCCTTGGTTGCTTACCTGTCGGGTGAAAAAGGAAGTCTGTTGAGCGGGACTAGCAGAAGCATTAACAGGAGCAGGTAACGGCTGTTTGGAGAATTTCCCTGCTACGATCAAGGCAAACAGGACTAAGAAACGTAATAAAAACTTCATAAAGTAAAGACACTAGGGTAAGACACGAAGGCCACGCGCATCAAAATTAAAGCCAAAAGGGGAAAGATTTCAAAAAAAGATTTGGGCAACTGTGCAATTTAGGTTTGAGTACTTTGCGCCGTTGCTCCACGTTTGAGGTTGAATAGTTCAGCTTGTACCCGAGTCGCATTGCTCGTCTTTGCTGTTTAGCTTCTGGGCAAAGATAAAGGGGTACAAGGCAGTAAAGTGGCTAACGGAAGGTTAAGGATGCGTGAAGAAAACGTTGCAAGACCTTTGCTACTGTTGAGATTCGGGCGGTGTACGAGGGCAGACCGTAATTGGATACCCCGGCGCAGCACTTTTTTCTGATATTTGTATTATTCCATACTTAACTCGCTTTGTTCGTGCGTCTTAATTTTTCGATTTTCACAGGTTTAATGCTCGCGTGTAGCCTTCTAACCCAAGAGCTCGCTGTAGCACAACGCGTAAAATCCGCGCCGTTTAGCTACTTGCCCGAGCAGACAGAAGACCGCTACAATCAGCGCGTCACCCGCAAAACCCTTCCGATTGGAAACGACGGCTTTATCATTTTAGCGCATAAGGCAGCGGGCGAATATGCGGTAGAGCGCTACGACAACGACCTTAAGCGGTTGTGGTCGACGGGGGTGCCGGTTGGAACGGGGGAAAGTATAGAAGCCTTTGCTCGCAGCGCCACGCAGGCCTTCGTAGTTATCCACCATAAAGATGCCGCCACACAATCTTTGTCGGTTGCGCCTATCGAGCTGAAAAGCGGACAAAAAGGCGCTGCCAAGAAATTAGTAGACGCCGCTGCCCGCGACCGCCGGCCGGGGGTTGCGTTTTCTCCTGACGGCTCGAAGCTGGTGGCCTTTCGCTACCTGACCCGCGACGTGCAGATCCGGGCGATTACGGCGGCGGTGTACGACCAGGCGCTTACCAAACTGAAGGACCGCACTTACGATTTCCATGATCTAGGCGACTTCTTCTCCCCTACTGTGTACATCGGCAACGACGGCACGCAGTACGTAGCCCTGATCAGCGACGCCATGAAAAAGCTGACCGTGCGGCGCTACCGCAACGACAACGCCGATATTAAGGTGATGTCGGTGGCCGTGGGCGGCACGTTTGGCGGCAAGGAAGTCATGGTGTTCGACACGAAGTATGCTTTGCAGCCCGACAGCTCGCTGTATGCGGCGGCCATCTGCACGGATCGTAAAACCGGCCAGTACTACAGCCTGAAAGTGGTGAAGTTTGATTTTGCGGGCAAAGGCGATATGAAGTTTGCCCCCGAAATGCTATTTACCCCAGCGTACCTAGCCGAAACTAACAAAACGACACAGAGCGCAGCCAAACGTCTAGAGGACATCTACTTATCCGACCTCTTGCTAACGGATGATAAGCAACTGGTAGTTATTGCCGAGAAGAAGTACGAAGAAGGGGGCGACGAATCGCCGGTGCATGCGCGCGAACTGCATTTGTTTGGCTACAACGAGTTTCAGAGCCCTGCCTGGCATTCTATAATCCCTAAAGATCAGGTAGCCTCGCCCACGGAAGCGTTTGCGGGAATTGGATACCGTGCCGCTGTTTTCGGCCCCGACGTGCTTATCCTGACGCAGCAGAAAGTAAAGGGCAAAGCCGACCTTTTCCTGACGCGCGTAAATGCTCAAACCGGCGTCGTGCAGCCTACCAAAAGCTTGGGCCTCAACGTGGCCAGCGACCAGAACTTAGCATACGTGAAGGACTTTACGGCCTGGCAGGACGCCAAAACCATTATTGGCGTGAGTCGCCCCAACAAGAAATCAGCGGCGCTCATGTTAAATAAGATTATGGTGAAATAGCGCCGCTGACCCGAGCGATAGCACGCACAAAAGCCACCCGGATGAATTTGGGTGGCTTTTGACATTTAGTATATATCTGAAAATCAAATAAATATGCCCTAAAATTATTATTTTCCCTTCTAAATCATCGTCCCACCCTTTTTCAGCAAACAGCATGGGTTACTTTGAGATTTACCAAGGCAAAAACGGCGACCACTACTTCCGGCTGAAAGCCGGTAACCACGAACCGATTTTGCACAGCGAAGGCTACAGCAGCCGTGCCGCCTGCGAAAACGGCATCGAGTCGGTGAAGAAAAACTCGCCCAACAACGACCGGTATGTGCGGCGCGAAGCGCCCAGCTTTTCCTTCTCGCTGAAAGCCACCAACGGGCAGGTAATTGGGCAAAGTGAGACGTATAACAGCGCCGCCGCCCGCGAAAACGGCATCGAATCGGTGAAGCGCAACGCTCCGGAAGCCGTTGTGAAGGACCTGACGGTCGCCTGACCCTGCGGCAGCAAACTCACAAAAAAGCCGCTCCTGATCACAGGAGCGGCTTTTTTGTAACTAATTGACTACCAATCAATTAATAACAATACTCGTTTGCCTCCACCAAAGCAGCAGCGATGCGGCGGCGGGCATCTTTAACGTTGAACAGTTCGGCTTTGGTGAAGCGCTTCAGGCCCATGGCCAGCAAGCGCTGCTCATCGCCTTCGGTCATGGAAGCGATGGCGTCTTTGCCCGACTTATTCACATGATCCACAGTATCAGCCAGGTACACGCGAGCGATGTCCATCTGGTTGGCAAGGGCTTCTTCGCCTTTCTCGCCGGCTTCTTTTTCGACGCGCAGCAGCGTGCTTTCGGCCGTGTATACTTTGATGGCCATGTCGGCGATGTTCATCAGAACTTCCTGCTCTTTGGCGAGCGAGTTCATGTACTTCTGAACGGCCGTACCCGCCACCATCAGAATGGCTTTCTTCAGCTTGGCGATGGTTTTCTTCTCGGCAGCAAACAATCCAGTTTCTTCTTCCGTGTTGAAATCCGGAATGGCCATCAGTTCCTGCTGCACGGCTTGCGCCGGACCCATCAGGTCGAGTTCACCCTTCATGGCCTTCTTCAGAATCATGTCGACGGCCAGCATGCGGTTGATCTCGTTGGTGCCTTCGAAGATGCGGTTGATGCGCGAGTCGCGGTAGGCGCGATCCATGGGGTAATCGGCCGAGAAGCCGTAGCCGCCATATACCTGCACACCTTCATCTACCACATAATCAAGCACTTCCGAACCTTCTACTTTCAGAATAGCACACTCAACCGCAAATTCGCGGGCAGCGCCCAACAGCGCTTCGTTGGCCGATTTGCCCTGGGCCATCAGTTCCTGCTCCATGCGGTAAATGTCCATGCCCGCACGGTAGATGGCCGACTCCACGGCGTAAATGCGGATGGCTTGCTCAGCCAGCTTGTGGCGGATGGCGCCAAACTTAGCAATCGGCATCTTAAACTGTACGCGCTCGTTGGCATACTTTACGCTCAGCGTAGCCGCCATTTTCGAAGCGCCCAAGCACGCAGCGGCCAACTTGATACGGCCGATATTGAGTACGTTGAAGGCGATGAGGTGGCCTTTGCCAATTTCGCCCAACACGGCATCTTTCGGCACTTTCACGTCCGACAAGAACACTTGGCGCGTGCTGCTGCCCCGAATGCCCATCTTGTGCTCTTCGTTGCCAAGGCTTAGGCCGGGTGTATTTTTCTCGATGATGAAGCCGGTAAACTTGTCGCCATCGACCTGCGCAAACACAATGAACACGTCGGCAAAACCGCCGTTGGTGATCCACATTTTCTGGCCGTTGAGCACGTAGCCCGAGCCATCTTCGGTCGGAATGGCTTTGGTTTTGGCACCCAGCGCATCCGAGCCCGAGCCGGGTTCGGTGAGGCAATACGCGCCCATTAGCTCACCGTTGGTCAGGCCGGGCAGGTATTTGGCTTTCTGCTCGTCGGTGCCAAAATAAAGAATCGGCAGCATTGCGATGCCCGTATGCGCGGCAAAAGCCACCGGGAACGAGTGCCCACCGCCTACACCTTCCGTCACGCGCAAGGCGGTGGTAAAGTCCATATCGAGGCCGCCGTATTGCTCCGGGATGCTCACACCGAACAGGCCTAATTGGCCCGCTTTCTCCATCAGGCCCCGCATCAACCCTTCCTCGTGGTTGTCGAGGCGCTCGAGCAAGGGCTGCACTTCCGCGCCCACGAAGTCCAGACAGGTCTGGTACATCATCCGCTGCTCCTCGGTGAATTCGGCTGGGGTGAATACGTCTTGAGCAGCAGTTTCTTTGATGATGAACTCGCCGCCTTTCATCAGTTTGTGGGATACTTCCATGACCGTGAGAGAATTGAAGATTTTGAGGGAATTTCTAAGTTACTATTTTGTTAGGCTTGCAGCCTATTTAGGGCGAAAGAAACCCCGCTTGCGGGGCTTCTAATCTTCTTATTCAGAACAGCTTATACAACCGTCTGGTTCTGTATGTTGGATTGTGATTTGGCTACTTCAGCAGCTCATAAATACCTGCTACGCCTTGGCCACCACCGACGCAGGCGGTTACCATGCCGTACTTTTTGCCGCGCTCACGCAACTCGTCGAACAGCTGAATGCTGAGCTTAGCGCCTGAGCAGCCCAGCGGATGACCAAGGGCAATAGCACCGCCATTCACGTTAAGCTTTTCAGTATCAATGCCTAGCTCACGCACCACCGCAATTGACTGCGAAGCAAACGCTTCGTTCAGCTCAATCAGGTCGATGTCGTCGAGCTTCATGCCGGCTTGCTTCAGGGCCTTCGGGATGGCTTTCACCGGTCCCATGCCCATGATGCGCGGGTCGATGCCTTCGGTGGCGTAGGTGACCATACGGGCGATGGGCTCCAGATTCAATTCCTTTACCATACGCTCCGACATCACGATCACGAATGCCGCGCCGTCGGAAGTTTGGGACGAGTTGCCCGCCGTAACCGTGCCGCCCGCTGCGAACACGGGCCGTAGCTTGGCCAGCGCTTCCAGCGATGTATCGGCGCGCGGACCTTCGTCGGTATCCACTACGTACGAGCGCTTTTTCTTCTTGCCGGTGGCCTGATCGACGTAGGTTTCTTCGACCGTGATCGGCACGATCTGCTTCTTAAACTTGCCTTCCTGGATGGCTTTAATAGCCTTTTGGTGCGAGTGAAAGGCAAATTCATCCTGGTCTTCGCGCGAAATCTTGTAGTCCTGCGCTACGGCTTCGGCCGTCAGGCCCATGCCCAAATAATACGAAGGATGCTTCTGCGCGAGCTTATAATTTGGCACCGTTTTCCAGCCCACCGTAGGCACCTGCGACATGTTTTCGGCGCCGCCCGCAATGATGCAGTCGGCCATACCGGCCGCGATTTTGCCCGCTGCCATCGCAATTGTTTCGACGCCCGAACCGCAGTAACGGTTTACTACCAAGCCCGATACGTTCATGGGCAGGGCCAGCAGCGAAATCATGCGGCCAATTTGCAGGCCTTGCTCCGCCTCGGGTACTGCGTTGCCCACGATCACGTCATCGACGCGTGCGGGGTCGAGGGCAGGCACCGACGCGATCAGGTGCTTGATAACCTCGGCGGCCAGATCATCGGTGCGGGTGAAGCGGAAACCTCCGCGAGGCGCTTTGCCCACGGCCGTGCGGTAACCAGCTACGATATATGCATTCATCTTTTTTGCTCCTTAAAGAGTTGATTGTCAGAACTTAATATAGCTCAACGAGCCACAAAGCCCTTTTATACAACAATTTGTTAATCAATTAGTTACGCAAAGGCTTGCCCGTCGTCAAAATCGACTGAATCCGCTCCAACGTTTTCCGCTCGCCGGTCAGCGACAGGAAAGCTTCGCGCTCCAGATCCAGCAGATACTGCTCACTCACTTCCGTAGGCTGCGACAGGTCGCCGCCGCACATTACGTACGCCAGCTTGTTGGCAATTTTCACGTCGTGATCGGAGATGTAGCGGCCTTCTTTCATGGCGTACACACCGGTCATGAACATGCCCAAAGCGCCCTGGCCGTGCACTTTGATGTTCGTTTTTTGGGTCGGTTGGGTGTAGCCAGCATCCGCAAGCTCCAAGGCAGCTTCTTTGGCCGCCGCAATGGCGCGGTTGCTGTTTACCACTATCTCATCGCCGCGGCGCAGGAAGCCCAAATCATAAGCCTCTGCTGCTGAAGTAGATACCTTAGCCGTGCTGATCGTCATGAAGGTGTTGCGGATCAGGTTGAACTCTGGTTCGCCCTCCTCATACTTCGCAGCTGTGCGCAACGTCATTTCCTTGGTGCCGCCACCGGCCGGAATCAGGCCGACGCCAAATTCCACGAGGCCCATATAGGTTTCGGCCGAAGCCACCACCTTGTCGGCGTGCAGGTTCAGTTCGCAGCCACCGCCCAACGCCAGGCCGTGCGGCACGCCTATTACCGGAATGCTGCTGTAGCGCATGCGCATCATGGCGTTCTGGAACTGCGCGATCATCATGTTGATCTCGTCAAACTCCTGGTCCAGCGCATACATGTACACGAGGCCTAGGTTGGCGCCCGCCGAGAAGTTCGGCGCGTCGTTGCCGACCACCAGACCGCGGTAGCCTTGCTCGGCCATGTCCACGCCCTTCAGCAGGCCCTGGATCACGTCGGTGCCCAGCGTGTTCATCTTGCTGTGGAACTCCACGTTCAGGATGCCGTCGCCGAGGTCGATAACCGAAGCACCGGCGTTTTTCCACAACACCTTGCCCGAAGCGCGCAGGTTGTCGAGAATGATGAAGTTCTCGACGCCCGGAATCGGCTGGTAGCTCTTCGACTCGAAATCGTAGAACTGCTTCACGCCCAGCTCGTTGACTTTATAAAACGAGGAATTACCGGCGTCGAGCATTTCCTGCACCCAGCCTGCTGCTTGCTTGCCTTCGGCCTGAATCAGCTCCAGACCTTTCGGCACACCCAGCGCATCCCAGGTTTCAAACGGACCCATTTCCCAGCCGAAGCCTGCACGGAGCGCGTCGTCGATCTTGTATAATGAATCGGTGATTTCGGGCACGCGGTTGGTCACGTAAGCAAACAGGCCTGCGAACATCTTGCGGTAAAACTCGCCGGCTTTGTCTTTACCAGCGGCTAACACTTGGAAACGATCCGCCAGCTTCTCGATGGGCTTCGTAGCCTCCAGCGTGGCAAATTTTACGCGCTGGCTGGGCTTATATTCAAGTGTTTGTAAATCAAGCGCTTGTATTTCCGACTTGCCGCCCTCGCCTTTTACTTTTTTGTAGAAACCCTGGCCTGTTTTGTCGCCGAGCCATTTGTTTTCGCCCATCTTTTTGAGGAAGTCGGGCAGCGTAAAGGCGGCTTTGGCTTCGTCGTTGGGCAGGCCTTGGGCTAGGCCATTGGCTACGTTGATAAGGGTATCTAAACCAACGACATCCGACGTGCGGAACGTGGCCGACTTGGCGTGCCCGATCACCGGCCCCGTCAGCTTATCGACTTCCTCCACCGTCAGGCCGAGTTGCTGCATCACTTGCAGCACGTCCATGATGGCGAATACGCCCACGCGGTTGGCAATGAACGCCGGCGTGTCCTTGGCCAGCACCGTAGTTTTGCCCAGGTACAGGTCGCCATAGTGCATCAGGAAATCTACGATGGCCGGATCGGTGTCCGGCGTCGGGATGATTTCCAGCAGCTTCAGGTAGCGCGGCGGGTTGAAAAAGTGCGTACCGCAGAAGTGCTTCTTGAAGTCGTCCGAACGGCCTTCCGACAGCATATGAATCGGAATACCGGAGGTATTGCTCGTGATGAGCGTGCCGGGCTTGCGTACCTTTTCTACTTTCTCGTAGAGACTTTGCTTGATGTCCAGCCGCTCGACTACTACTTCTATGGTCCAGTCGCAGCTGGCAATGTCTTTCAGGTTGTCGTCGAAATTGCCGGTCTTGATCTTGGCCGCATCGGCCTTACGATACAGCGGCGAAGGATTAGAGGCAACAGCTGCCTGCAACGAGCTGTTAACGATGCGGTTACGCACTGCTGGGTTTTCCAGCGTCAAGCCCTTTTTTTCTTCGTCGGCAGTTAGCTCACGGGGCATGATGTCGAGTAGCAGCACCTGCACGCCAATGTTGGCAAAGTGGCAGGCAATGCGCGAGCCCATGACACCGGAGCCCAATACGGCAACTTTCTTAATAATTCGGTTCATACGAAAAGGAAGCGGGTGTTCGGAATGGCGGGATTGGATATAAAATCAGACCAAGCAAACGCGCCCCGGCTGACCTAGGCGGAGGTCGACTCGGAGCGCGAGCTTTTGAGTTTGAAATCGTCGAATAAGCTTTTGCTTTCGATCATGCCCGTGATTTGGCCTACGACCTTAAAGAACACATCAAGCTGATTCTGAGGGATTTTCTCGTGCACCTTTTGGTTGAAATGGCGCACGGTTTGGCGCGAGACCTCTTTTTTGCGCAAGCCTTCTTCCGTCAGGAAAATGCGCACCGAGCGTTTGTCCAGCGCGTCGGCTTGTTTATAAATCAGCCCTTTCTCCTCCATCGAGCGCAGGATGCGGGTGAGGCTGCGCGTTTCGAGGCCCAGCAGCGGCGCAATCTTGGTGGCCGGCGTGCCGTTTTCCTGATCTATATTCAACAGCACGAAGCCAATGCTCGTCGTGATGTCGTGCTTGGCGGCCTGCGTATTATACATGCGCGAGATGGCGTGCCAAGCAATTTTGATGTTATAATCGACGGTTTCTTCGGGTTTCATCGTAGTGCTGAGGTCCGGTAAACATACAAAGAATATGTTAGGCTTGCATACTATCTCCGCAGAAAAAAGTTCGGGGAAAACAGCAGCCTTTTGGCTTACCTGCTTTCCCCGAACTCAGCATCAGCGGCGATTTTCGGCGCGGCCTATGGCTTTTACCGCCGGTCGTCGTGATGGTATAAGCTCTCTATGAGGTCTTTGTTGTTTTCGGTGATGATTTTCCGCTTCACCTTCAGGGTCGGCGTCATCTCGCCGCTTTCTACGGTCCATTGTTGGGGCATCAGCACGATCTTCTTCACCTGCTCCCACTGCGCAAAGCTCTTGTTGTAGTCTTTTACAAGGTCTTCGTACATTTTCACAATGCGCTCATCCTTAACGGCTTGCTCGTTGGAGCCAATTTCCACGCCGTGCCGCTTGCCCCAGTTTTTGAGCTCATCGAAAGCTGGTACTACCAAGCAGGCCGGGAATTTCTGATCGGCACCCACAACCATGGCTTGCTCCACGAGCGGCGACTCTTTAAGCTTGCTTTCAATGACTTGCGGGGCGATGTATTTGCCGCCCGAGGTCTTGAACATTTCCTTCTTGCGGTCGGTGATTTTCAGGAAGCGCCCGTTGACAAATTCGCCGATGTCGCCGGTATGGAACCAGCCTTCGGCATCAATTGCCTCTTTGGTAAGGTCAGGCCGGTTGTAATACCCCTTCATTACCGAAGCCGATTTGGTCAGGATCTCGCCGTCCGGAGCGATTTTCACTTCCATGTTGTCGATGAGCGGCCCCACAGTCCCGATCATGTTATCTTCAGGTTCGAAGCCCCCTACGGCAATCACCGGCGAGGTTTCGGTCAGGCCATAGCCTTCCATCACCCGAATGCCTGCGGCCCAAAACACGCGCGCCAAGCGGGGCTGCAACGCACCGCCACCCGATACGATGCATTTTAAGTTGCCGCCCAAAGCTTCCCGCCACTTATTGAAAATGAGCTTGTTAGCCAAGGCAAGCTGCGTATTGTACACGAAGCCCTGGCTTTTCTGGGTATCGTACTTCAGGCCCAGATCCAGAGCCCAGAAAAACAACTGCTTCTTGACGCCCTCCAAGTCGTGCCCCTTGGCGACAATCTTGTCGTAGACTTTCTCCAGCAGACGCGGTACCGTGGTGAAGATTTGCGGCTTTACTTCGCGTAGGTTGTCGGCGATCACCTCCATGCTTTCGGCGTAGTAAATGCTCACGCCGTTGATCATGTATAGATACGTCACCATCCGCTCGAAAATATGGCAGAGCGGCAAAAAGCTGAGCGCCGTATCGTTGTCATGCACAGGCACATACCGCTGCGAGTTACGGCAATTGCTCAGGATATTGTCGTGGCTAAGCATGACGCCCTTAGGGCTGCCAGTCGTGCCGGAGGTATAAATCAGGGTCAGTAGATCATCGGGCTGCACGGCAGCGCGCAACGGCTCTAAAGTCTTCGGATCACCTTTTTTGCCGGCTTCCAGCAGCTCAGAGAAATGGCGAGCGCCTTCAATTCGATCGAAAGTAAAAACGTTTGCGGCCGAAATATTCATGCCGGCAGTGGCTTCTTTTACTTTGTCGTATAGCTTCTGATCGGCCACGAACACGGCCTTCACCCCGGCATCGCCGAAGATGTATTTGTAATCCTCGACCGTGATGCTCGGGTACATGGGCACACTCACCGCACCGAGCTGCGAAATGCCGAAATCGGCCAGCATCCACTCGGGCCGGTTCATCGAGATGATGGCAACTTTATCGTCTTTCCGAATGCCCAAGCTCGCCAAACCTAAACTTACCAGGTTGGCTTGGTCGAGCACTTGCTGCGTGCTTAGTTTTTGCCATTCACCGTCGACCTTGGCCGCGAGGCAATCGGCTTTGGGGTATTTGGAAAGCTGATACGGGAGAATATCAAACGCACGACGGACTTCCATGAAATAGGGCAATAGGGTGGGAAAAGCAGCTTAAATAAATGGATTTTTTGGCGTAAAGCCTATTAGAAGGGCCTGTGAAGCGCCGAGGCTCCGGAAAAGGCAGGCGGGGTGCTGCTATTTGCTTAGTTTTGTCTGCCTGCACTGCCTGCTCCCAATGAATCTGGCTATTTTCTTTGATCCGCTCCGCGAAGAGTTGGTAGGCTCGCCTTCCTCTCCAACCACGCTGGCAGCTTACGTTACCGCTTTTCTCGATACGTTTCCCGACTGGCGCGACGCCGATCTGGCCCTTATCGGGCTGGACGAATGGCGCGGAAGCGCGGCTGGTGCGCCGGCGGCCCACGGTGCCGATGCCGTGCGTCAACGCTTTTATCAGCTTCAGAAAGGTACTGGCGCTCTGCGTATTGTGGACCTAGGCAACCTGCGGCCGGGTCTTACCCTTGAAGACACCTACCTGCGGGTGCGCGAAATTGTGGCAGCGCTATTGGAATACAACACAGTACCGATTTTGCTGGGCGGTAGCCACGACCTCGACTACGGACAATTCTTGGCTTACGAAACCGTGGAGCGCGCCATCAGCTTTGCTACCGTCGATGCCCGCGTAGATATGGCCGAGCACACCGCTGCCCCCGCCGAAGAATCGCACCTTAGGCGCCTGCTGGTGCACGAGCCCAACTTTATCTTCAATTTTGCCCAACTAGCTCATCAGCAATACTTTGCTGCTCCTGATGTATTGGCCGCGCTGGAAAAGCTACACTTTGAGACGCTGCGCCTTGGCGAAATTCACACCGATGTACGGCAGGCAGAGCCGCTGCTGCGCCAAGCCGATTTTGTGAGCTTCGACGTGGCCGCTTTGCGCTGGAACGACGCCCCCGCTTATCACCCAGCCAATCCGTTTGGGCTTACCAACGAAGAAGCCGCGCAACTGGCTTGGTATGCCGGCCACAACGACCAGCTCAGCAGCTTCGGACTCTACGGCTACCGCCCCGACCACGACACGCATGGCTTGGCCGCGGCTACGTTGGCCACCATGCTCTGGTATTTTGTGGAAGGCTATTACCATCGGCGCGGCGAAACGGATTTTCAGAGCCGACGCTTTATTCGGTACGCGGTGGGGTTGCCGGGCACGCCGGCTAAGCTGGTCTTTTACAAAGCCAAACGCACCGAAAAGTGGTGGCTGGAAGTCGAAAGCCTGGCCGACAGCAATTTGAAACGCATCGTGCCGTGCAGTTACCAGGATTATCTGCATGCTGCCCAAGGTGATTTGCCCAACCGTTGGATATTAACGCAAGCCCTGTTAGGATAACCAAACCAATACCAAACATATCTATTTAATATTCAATTAGTTATGAAAATACCATCCCATAGTTTGCCCACTACTGCCCTGCCGGAATATAGCCTTGCACAGCTGGCTTTGCGTAATGGGCAGGATCGGGATGAAATTTGGGTGTGTTACCAAGGCTTGGTGTACGACGTTAGCCGGTCGCGTTTGTGGCGGCGCGGCAACCACTACGAGCACTGGGCCGGCCAAGACCTGACCCAAGAGCTTCAACGAGATGCGCCGCACACGGAAAATGTCTTCGACAATTTCCCTATTATCGGTCGCCTGAAAGCTGCCGCCACTCCCAACTCCTAACCCGCGCAGCCGTAAGCGGCCAAGCATTTCTTTTTCCCCTTCCGTACCGTGAGCACTACCGAAAGCCCGTCTCTTTTCAACAACCTCGAAACCCTTTCCACGCGTGAGTTGCTCGCCGGCATCAACAGCGTCGATCAAACGGTGCCCCTGGCTGTATCCAAAGCCCTGCCGCAGGTAGAAGCGTTGGTGGAGGCTACGGTTGCTCAACTACAGAAAGGCGGCCGGCTGTTTTACATCGGTGCGGGCACCAGTGGGCGTTTGGGCATCTTGGATGCCTCGGAATGCCCGCCTACGTTCGGGGTGCCGCAGGGGCTGGTGGTGGGCATCATTGCCGGCGGTGATACGGCCATTCGCAAAGCCGTAGAAAATGCCGAGGATGATGCTGAGCAAGCGTGGCGCGACCTTTCAGAACATTCTGTGAACCAGAACGATATCGTGGTGGGTATTGCCGCTTCAGGCCGCACGCCCTACGTGATCGGTGGGCTGCAAATGGCTCGTCAGCAGGGCATTGCTACGGGATGCATTGTCTGCAATGCCGGTTCGGAAGTGGCCGCCGCCGCCGAGTTTCCGGTGGAAGTCGTAACCGGGCCCGAATTTCTGACGGGCAGTACGCGCATGAAAGCCGGCACGGCTCAGAAGCTGGTACTCAACATGTTGACTACCGCCACCATGATTCGGCTGGGCCGCGTGAAAGGCAACAAGATGGTGGACATGCAGCTCTCCAACCAAAAACTCGTTGACCGCGGCGAGCGCATGATCATGGACGAACTGGGCGTTGGGCAAGAAGAAGCCGCCGCACTTTTGCAACGCTACGGAAGTGTGCGCGCGGCGCTAGACGCGCAAAAATAGCAAACGCTTTCCGGGGTGAGTCCGTTAGAATGAAACTGAAACACGGAGCTTTTTTGCGACCGAATTGTTAGAATTTCATCCGCTCACCTTTACTCGCTGCCCCCGTGCATACCATCGAGCCGCATTACAACTGGATCGAGCAATATTCTGCTTCCGAAGACCCACGCTCGCCGCTTTTTGAAGCCGAAAACAGCCTCGACAGCTTCACCAATACCATTTATGGCTATTACATTCATCCTCAATGGGATAGCCTCGATTCGGATACGCTGTTCCTAAAAATCCTGTTTGTCGATTACGAGTTGGGGCTGGGCGTAATCGAGTTTATCGGTGAGTGGAACGACGCCATCGAAAATGACATTATGCTGCTCAAGCGCAACATCATCGACCTGATGGTGCACGAAGGCATCCGCAAGTTTATCCTGATCGGCGAGAACGTGTTTAACTTCCACGGCTCCGACGACGACTATTACGAAGAGTGGTTTGAGGATGTAGAAGACGGCTGGATTGCGGGCGTCAACTTTCAGGAGCACGTCGTTCGCGAAATGCGCCAGTACAATCTCGACAGTTACATCAACTTTGGCGGCCAACTCGACGATCTCCCGTGGCGCACGTACGCGCCGCGCAAGCTCTTTACTGTAGTCGATGGCATGCTCCAGCGACGACTGGGTTAAAATACTTTTGCCAAGTGCCTGAAAGCAAAAAAGGCTCCCCGAACAGGGGAGCCTTTTTTGTAGCTAAGATTAGGTCAGACTACTTGGTAGTGGCACCGTTAGCAGGCTGAGGAGTAGCAACCGAAGGGTTAGCATCAGCAGCATCTTCCATCTTGTCGGAAGTAGCGTCAGCTGAGTCACGTACGGCGTCAGCCTTGTCTTCCAAAGAGTCAGCCTTTGCCTCGCCAGCGTTTTCTACTTGGTCAGCAGCATTCTCTTGAGCGTTTTCTTTTTTGCTGTCGCAAGAAGTGAACGAGAAAGCAGCAGCAGCGATGGCAAGAAACAGTACTTTTTTCATGATTTTGTTTTTAAGAAAGGTGTTGGAGTCTATTTAACTAATTATCAACACCTTGCGTAGCAGTTGATGTTGAAATTCGAGACTTTATACCTCGTCTTTAGAAAGGTAACCCAACCAACTAAAAATAATTATCCTGTTTTTTCAGGACGTGAAGCTATTTCTTCCGGAAAACGATGCCAATGGGCACGCCTTCGAAGCCGAAGTGTTCGCGCATGCGATTTTCTAGAAAGCGTATGTACGATTCCTTCACGTACTGCGGCAGGTTGCAGAAGAAAGCAAACACGGGGTTGTGGGTGGGCAGTTGCGTTACGTACTTGATACGCACCATCTTCCCTTTTACCGACGGCGGCTGGTGCTGCTCGATCTCGCGCAACATGACCTCGTTGAGCTGCGACGTCGGGATTTTCTTCCGCTTGTTTTCGTACACCTGAATTGCCACTTCAATGGCTTTGTGCACGCGCTGCTTGGTGAGTACCGACGTGAAAATGATGGGCGGATACGCAATCGGAGCAATTTTCTCCTTGATGCGCTCTTCGATTTCCTTGATGGTATTGGTCTCCTTGTTCTCGATCAAGTCCCACTTGTTCACCAAGATTACGATGCCCTTGCGGTTTTTGTCGGCCAGCGCGATGATGTTAACATCCTGAGCCTCAATACCACGCGTGGCGTCAATCATCACAATGCACACGTCCGACTCTTCCATGGCCCGAATGGAACGGAGCACAGAATAGAACTCGATGTCTTCGCTTACTTTCGACTTGCGGCGCAAACCGGCCGTATCGACCAAGATAAATTCGTTGCCAAAAGCACTATAGTGCGCTTGGATGGCGTCGCGGGTGGTGCCGGCAATGTCGGTCACGATGCTGCGCTCGGCGCCGAGCAGCAGATTTACCAACGACGATTTGCCCACGTTCGGGCGACCTACTACGGCAATCTTGGGCAGTCCCGAATCGGGCTCTTCTTCCCACGGATCGTCGAAATGCGATACTACCGCATCCAGCAGATCCCCAGTGCCCGAACCGTTGGCCGAAGACACGGTGAAAATCTCGCCGTCGCCAACTCCTAGCGCATAAAACTCACCGGCGGCGTGGGCACGCTGGTTTGTATCTGCCTTATTAGCAACTAGATAGATCGGCTTCTTGCCTTGGTAGCGGCGCAGCACGTTGGCAAATTCTTCATCAAGGCCGTGCAGGCCCGTGTCCACGTCGACCATGAACAGAACCACATCGGCCTCTTCAATAGCGAGTTTTACCTGCTTGTTGATTTCGCCCTCGAAAATATCGTCGGAGTTGTGGACGTAGCCACCCGTATCGATCACGGTGTAATACTTGCCCGTCCACTCGCCGTAGCCGTAGTGGCGGTCGCGGGTCACGCCGCTTTGGTTGTCCATGATGGCCTTGCGCTGGCCGACCAAGCGGTTGAATAGCGTGGATTTGCCCACGTTGGGCCGCCCCACAATGGCGATGGTATTTTTCATACAGTCTGACTCCAGCCGCCAGTCCGACCAAATCTGGCGGTGCCCGGAGTAGTTAAGTGAATGTGTGGTCGGAATATAGGGGCGCTTTGCGAGCGCCGTTATTCTTTATAGCCGAAGCGGCTTAGGGCCTTCGGGTCGGTGCGCCAGTTTTCGTTGACTTTGACGTGGATTTCGAGGAACACCTTCTTGGCGAAGAACTTTTCCATTTCCTCGCGCGCCCAAGTGCCTACTTTTTTCAGCGCCTCGCCTTTTTGGCCAATGATGATGCCTTTCTGGCTGGCGCGCTCCACGTAAATGATGGAGCGCATCCGGATGATATTTTCTTCCTCCTTGAACTCCTCAATGGCCACTTCGCAGCTATACGGAACCTCTTTTTTGTAGAGTTTGAAGATTTTTTCCCGAATCATCTCGGCCGCGAAGAAACGCTCGGGCTTGTCGGTGAGTTCATCTTTGGGGTAAAACGGCGGGTGCTCCGGCAGGCGCTCCAGCACCAGTTCCAGCACGCGCTCCGTACCCAAAGCGTTGAGTGCCGATATGGCCAACACCTCGACCGCATTGGGCAATTGCTCGCGCCAATACGCGATCTTAGCTTCTACCTCAACCTGCTCGGCTTGATCTATTTTATTGATTATCAAGATGATAGGCGTATCCGATTTGCGCAGACGCTCAACGATGGGCTCTTCGTCGTGCTTTTCGTAAATATCTGTTACAAAGAGAATTACGTCGGCGTCTTCCAACGACGAATACACAAAGCTCATCATGGCATTGTGCAGCTCGTATTTGGGCTGAATAATGCCAGGCGTATCGGAGTAGACGAGCTGGAAATCGTCGCCGTTCAGAATGCCCATGATGCGGTGGCGCGTGGTTTGGGCTTTGCTCGTAATGATGCTGAGCCGCTCGCCCACGAGCACGTTCATGAGCGTCGACTTGCCGACGTTGGGCTTGCCGATAATGCTCACAAAGCCAGCGCGGTGCGGTTTAGATTCGGGGTTCACGGGATTTCGGAATAATTTTGCAAAGGTACGACATTCCGGCCGCCGGGCCGCTCATCCCTAAAACATCCGCCGTGGGTTGCTTGTCTGATGGACACGGCAGCTTATGGGGCGGCCGATTTTTCTGCATTCATGGCTTCACCTGCTTCTTCCTTAGGCCGCATCGGCGTTTTGTTGGTTAACCTGGGTACGCCCGACTCGCCCCAGACAGGCGATGTGCGGCGTTACCTCAACGAGTTTCTGACCGACGGCCGCGTCATCGACATTCCGGCGGCGGTGCGGTATCCGTTGTTTCAGGGGATTGTGGTGCCGTTGCGCGCACCCAAATCGGCGAAGGTGTACCAGCAGCTCTGGACCGAGCGCGGCTCTCCCCTGCTCTACCACGGCCTTGATCTGAAGCGCCTTGTGCAGGAGCAACTCGGTGAGCAATACGTAGTTGCCTTCGGGATGCGTTACCAGAAGCCCAGCATCGAAAGCGCTTTGGAAGAATTACGCGATGCTGCCGTCGATCGCATTATTGTACTGCCGCTTTTTCCGCAATATGCGGCGGCCAGCACGGGCTCGGTGCAGCAAAAAGTAATGGAGATCGTGAGTAAATGGTGGGTAGTGCCCAGCATCAGCTTCATCAGCACATTCACCAACGATCCCGGTTTTATCAACACGATTGCCACGCTGGGTAAGGAAGAAATGGCCAAGCACAAGTACGACCACATCGTATTCAGCTACCACGGCATTCCGGAGCGCCACGTGCTGAAAGGCAGCTACAAGGGTTATTGCCAGCTCGGCAGCTGCTGCGATACTTACAACGAAAAGAACCGCTACTGCTACCGGGCCCAGTGCTACGAAACCTCGCGCTTAGTAGCCAAAGAGCTGGGAATCAGCAAGGACCAGTACACGGTCTCGTTTCAGAGCCGCTTGGGCCGCGACCCATGGCTACAACCCTACACTGACTTCGTCTTGAAGGATTTCCCCGCCAAAGGCATCCAGAACGTGCTGGCTTTCAGCCCCGCTTTCGTCGCCGATTGCCTCGAAACTACTGTGGAAGTGGGATTTGAATTCAAGGAAATGTTTGAAGCGGCCGGTGGCAGCCATTGGCAGTTGGTGCCCTCGCTCAACTCGCATCCGCTGTGGGTGCAGGCTGTAACGGATATGGTGCGAAATAACTAGGCAGTGTTAAACCACATAAGTATTTAATTATCAATTATTTATGTGGTTTAACTTACGTTCTCAGACGGATGCTGCGCGGAACCTAGCCGGGCCGGGCGACGCGTGTAGAAGCGTGAAGCATCGTAGGAATCGCCGGTGTAAAAGTCATTCGAACCGGCGACGGGCACCGGCAGGTTGAGGGCGCGCAGCATGGCTTCCTCGTATTCGCGCGAAATGTAAATGTCGGCGTAGGGCGGGTAGTTGATTACGGCTTCTTTGGTCAGCGAAGGCACGAACACGTTGTCGGCTTCGTCGTCGAGGGCGGCGGCCCCGATGGGCAGCAAGATGTGGCGATCGCGCTCGTTCACGTTGAAAGACGCGTCCAGTTCCACTTCCAAGTAGCGCACTTTCATGGCTTCGGGCTCCACGATGAGTTCGTACACTTCGCCGAACTTTTCGCCGTCGCTGCCGCGCACGTCCCAGCCGCGCACATCGGGGTTGCCGTCGGCTACTTCAAAATCGGAGAGATCGCGCAAGCGGCGCAAGTGCATGCCGGCTGCTGGCGGGATGGCATTAGGTTCCATTGCAGAGGATGTGGAATTGAATCAAAAACGTGGAAAAGCAGCGGACAGCCACTCTCAATACAACTTATTGTAAATCAGCAAGTTATTTCTCGGCCGGCTGGCTAAGCGTCCGAACGACCTCAGCCGCTTGGGCAAAAAACTTGTGTAATTGCTCCTGATCAGCGGCCGTGCTCCGACCGCTTAGCTGTTGCGCTTGTTCCGCCAATTCGCCCACGGGTTTTTCCAACTCTGGATACGCTTTCTGCTGCATGGCCTGTATCAAGGACGCAGCCGCTACAAGGCCTGGGCGAAGGCTAGCGTTCTCTTCGTTGAGGCGGCTGGTGGCGCTGGTGAGGTCGTTGCGACGCTCCTGTACGGTAGCATCGCGCAGGTCGTCGCGGTCGGCCAAGTCCACCAAGGTTGCACTTAGCATGCGCAGGCCACGCCGGCCATAATCGGGCTCGTTGCCTTCGGCTTTGGCATATGTGGCGAGTTCCTCCGGCGAAGCGGGCGCGTCGTCGGTAGCCATATCGGCCACGGCGGCGCTGCCATCGGCTGGCGGCGGAGTGGACTGAGCGGTTTGGGGCGAGTCGGCGACCGCTCCCGGAGCGGCGGCACTGGTCCCTACCGCGCCGGCGGGTAGCGGCTCAGGAGCGGCCGTCGGCTCGCGCAGGAAAAAGTAAGCCAACAACCCCAGCACTAGCAAAACCACCAAAACCAGCAGCCACGGACTCGGCGAAGATTTCTTTCGTTGAATGTTGATGTCGGCCATGGAAAAGCGGGAACGAGTGAGGAAAAATCGGCCATCGCCACCGGCGGCAATGGGATATCGGCAAAGAATACGTAATTCGCTGGAGTTGGTATGCTTGCCTGACTTTCGTTCTCCTCTTTTGCTGCGAATATGGTACCCGATGAAATCCTCATCGACCTACAGGCCAAGGGCTTGTTGTCGCCGGAACAAACTGCCGCCGTTGGCAATTACGAGCATACGCGGCCTTTTTCCCTGCACTACGAGCTGCGCACGCTGCTGTATTCGGGTATCGTATTGCTCAGCGGCGGGCTGGGCGTTTTGCTCTACCAACACCTCGACGATATTGGCCACGGCGTACTAGTAGCCGCCATTACGGCCCTGATGGCAGCGTGCTTTGCCTATGCCGTTCGGCACCAATCGCCGTTTACCTGGGAGCAGGCACCGCGCGCCGGTGTGGTCCCTGACTATCTGCTGCTCTTGGGCTGCCTGTTGTTTCTGACGCTTGAAGGTTACTTACAAGCTCAGTATGAGCTGTTTGGCACGCGCTATGGACTGGCTGTTTGCATTCCAGCCGCGTTGTTTTTCTGGCTGGCGTACCGCTTCGATCACCGGGGCGTGCTCTCGATGGCCATTACGGCCCTCGCTTCCTGGATAGGGCTTTCCATTGCGCCGCTGTCGGCTTTTACTGAGAACAATTTCTTCCGCTCCGGCCTCGGCGGCGCGGCGGTGTTGCTGGGCTTGGCCCTGATGGGCGCCGGATTCGTTTCGGAGCAGCGCAACCTGAAGCGCCACTTTGCTTTCACGTATCTTTCTCTGGGTAGTAACCTGGCCCTGATTGCCGCTACGGCCGCGTTGCTTTCGTCGGAGCCCACGCTGTTGGGTACTATCGCCGCGCCGCTGGTGCTGCTTCTGAGTGGGTTCCTGATCTGGTATGCCCGTCGCACGCACTCGTACTTGTTTTTGCTGATGGGTGCGGTGTATGGCTATATCGCCTTCACCTACTTATTTTTCAAGCTGTTCGATTCTAGCTCAGAGCTCCTTACCCTATACTTTCCATTCACCACCTTCGTGATTATCCTTCTGTTTGTCAAAGCCAAAGAGATTGTCGGAAAGCCATGATTCTGAAAGCCTATAATCCGGCTTGGGCGCGGGCTAAAGCCACCCGTGAAGCTGCTGCTCGCTGGCAAAAACAAGGACTCCTTAGCCCAGCACAGCTCGACAGCATTTACGCGACCCATCCGCTTGACTATTACCGGCCGCATATTTTTCTGCGCATTGCGCTGTTCATTTTCACGTGCTTGGGAAGCGGTGCAGCGTCGGGTTTCTTTAGCTTGTTTGGCCTGAGCAATTACTTCCTTGTGGTTTGCGTATTGTCGGCTCTAGGATGCTTGGTGGTGCTGGAAATCGCGATCAAAAGCTCAAAGCTTTACCACGCGGGCCCCGATAATGCGCTGTTGTACATGACGCTAGGTTGGCTGACAGCGCTGGTGTTTTACAGTGTCAGCCTTGCGGTACCGGCAGCGTTTCGCAATAGCTTTTCACCAGGCAATCCGTTTTTGCCCTTGGCGCTGATTCCGGTGCTGGGGCTACTAGTAGCTGCTGTTGTCCGTTACGCCGATCGGCTTGTATCGGCCTTCGCTTTTATGATATATATCTTATTGATATTCAATATTTTATCGCACAGCACTATAGGCCGCTTGTTGCTTCCCTTTGCGCTCATGCTGGCTTCCGCAGCAGCCTATTATGCCGTTTGGAAAGTCATGCAGCACGTCGACCGGTTTTATTATCAAGCGTGCTTCACCGTGCTGAAAGCCCTGTCTCTGAGCGTGTTCTACCTCAGCGGCAACTACTTGGTTGTGCGGGAAGGCAATGCCCTGCTCAACGACATGCCCGCCTCCACGCAGATTCCTTTTGCTGCGCTTTTTTACTTTTTTACGGTCAGCATTCCGGTGGCATATGTGTACGTCGCGCTGCGAAAGCACGACCGCGTCTGGCTGCTGATTGGGCTTTTGAGCGCGGCTTTCTCCTGCTACACCATCCGGTTTTATCACAGCATTCTTCCACCCGAAATAGCGGCTACGTTTGCCGGCGTGGTGCTTATCGCTTTCGCCATCTGGGCGTTGCGGTACCTGCACACGCCTCGCCACGGCCTGACCTCAGTGGCTGAGGGCGAAGAGCCTCTCTCGTTTAGCTTAGAGTCGCTGGTAGTGGCCCAAACCGCACCCAGCGCTCCGCAGCCCGAGCCGGCTAGCTTCCAGTTTGGAGGCGGGCATTCGGGCGGTGGCGGAGCCGACAGCAGCTATTAATGGCCCGTTACTGCACAATCGGCAGCGGAATAAAGTCGGCCGGGGCCGGATTCAGCGTACCTCTCGGGCCTTGCACCTTAGCCAAAATAGCCTCCAGCAACGGCCGCATCGAGTTGAGTTGCCGCGTTTTGATCATGAAATTCCAGAGTGGCTCGAAGCGTTTCCATCCGCCAGCATAGGCAAAATGCTTGATCTGGTGCTTGAGGGAAGTATGCGCCAAACTGGCTTTCGTGATATTAGCCCACGAATAAAACTCGCGATAGGCCCAGTCGTAACCCGTTTTGAGCTGTTCGGCCGTGAGGTGTGGCCCTGGTTGGTGCACCACCGTGCGGGTGTCGTACTGATCCCAGCGGCGGTGCAGCAGCCGACCTTCGGCCTCGATGCGTTTGAAGTAGTCGGTGCCAGGGTAAGGGGTAGCGATGTGAAACGTAGCGGTGGTAATTCCTTGTTTCACAGCCCATTCTACGGTGCGCGCAAACACATCGGGCCCGTCGTCATCGAGGCCAAATACAAAGCTGCCGTTGATCATTATGCCGAGGGCATGCAGGCGCTCGATGGCTTGCGCGTAGTCGCGGCCCAGGTTTTGGCGCTTGTTGCTGGCCCGAAGGTTCCGCTCGCTGAGCGTTTCAAAGCCCACAAACAAACTCCGTAGGCCCGCTACCGCAGCTTTTTCCAGCAAGCTCGTATCGCGCAGGATACTATCGACGGTGGCCGCGCCCTGAAACAGACGGCCCATGCCGCGCATGCCGTCGAAGAGTGAAGCCGCAAACCGCTGGTGCCCCAGCAAATGATCGTCGAGAAAATACAGATGGCGGCCCGGCAAGCGGTCGATTTCGGCCAGCGCATCGTCGACGGGCTGGGTATAAAACGATTTGCCACCCTCAAAAAAGGCGTCTTTGTAGCAGAAATCGCAGTGGTGCGGGCACCCGCGCGTCACGACAATAGAGTTCGGCACTAGGTATAGCTCCCGCCGGATCAGGTCGCGCCGGATTGGCGGCACGCCTACCAGCGTCCGCACCGACGACTCGTAGCGCGGTTGGGGCCGCCGTTGCTGCCAGTCGCGCAAAAACTGCGGAAACGTTTCTTCGCCCGGCCCTAGGAAGATGCTGTCGGCATGTGCCGCTGCCTCGGCAGGCAAGCTGGTAACGTGCAGCCCGCCCAAACATACGTAGCTCCCCCGGCTGCGGTAAAGGTCGGCCAGTGCGTAAGCCCGATATGCGTTGGTGATATATACTTGAATCACAACCAGTTTCGGCGCATCGTCGAGGCGCAGGGGTTCGACGTGTTCGTCCTGCAATTCTGCTTCCCAACTATCGGGCAGATAAGCGGCTAACGTCGCTAAGCCCAGCGGCGGAAACAACGAGTATTTGATCGGGCGCCAGTAAGGGTTAGTAGCCTCTGTAAGGGCCGGCAGAATGAATTTGACACGCATAGCTCGTAACCGTTAGGTAATGACGAGCGAAAGGAAGAAAACTTACTTTGAAATACAAAGTACTTTATTGTAGGAAGAAAAAATTATCAAGTAAAAAAGTAAAGGCCATACACCTAGCAGGCATCTGTCCTTTACAACTAGTTAATTATCAATTACTTACACAGCTACCTTGCGATACATTTTGGCAAGCTGTTCCACGGCGAAGTCTACCTCTTCCAGCGTGTTGTATTTACTCATCGAAAAGCGAATGGCCCCCCGATCTGGGTCGGTCCCTAGGGCCGTGAGTACGTGAGAGCCCGCGTTGGCACCGCTGGTACACGCCGACCCACCCGAAACCGACACATGATTGATGTCTAGATTGAACAGCAACATCTCGTTCAACTCGGACGGCGGCAGGCTGACGCTCAGCACCGTGTACAGGCTTTGGTCAGCTTCGGTCGAAAGCCCGTTGAACTGCACATCCTCGATTTCGGCGCGCAATCGCACAATGAATCGGTCTTTCAGGGCTTGAATGTGGCGTTGGTGGTCGGCCATGTTGCGGCAGGCGATTTCCAAGGCCTTGGCCAGGCCCACAATGCCATACACATTCTCGGTGCCGGCGCGCAGGTTGCGCTCCTGCGAACCGCCATGAATCAGTGAATTAACCTGAATCTCAGAGCGACGATACAGAAATCCCACGCCTTTCGGGCCGTGAAATTTGTGTGCCGAACCTACCAGAAAATGTGCCTTGAGTTGCTGCACATCGTGGCGGTAATGGCCCATGGTCTGCACCGTATCGGTGTGATAGACAGCCTTATGCGCTTGGCAAATTTCGCCGATGCGCTGAATGTCGTTTAGGTTGCCAATCTCATTATTACCGTGCATCAGGCTTACGAACGAGCGCGAATGCGTTGCCAGCAGATCATCCAGATGCTGCAAATCCAGGCGACCGCGCTCGTCGTGGCGCACGTAACTCAGCTCAATATCTCCGGCTTTCTCCAACGCCTGCAACGTATGCAACACGGCGTGATGCTCGAGCGGCGACGTGATGGCATGACGCAGCCCTAGCGTGCGCACAGTCCCGAACGCTGCGTAGTTATCGGCCTCCGTTCCCCCCGACGTAAAAGAGATTTCGGCCGGTGCCGCGTTGATCAGGTGGGCAATGGTTTTGCGGGCATTTTCGATGGCTGCGCGCACCTTTCGGCCGTGTCCGTGGATGCTGCTGGGGTTGCCAAAGTGCTCCCGCATAAACGGCAGCATGGCGTCCAGCACCTCCGGGTCGAGGGGTGTGGTGGCGGCGTTGTCGAAATACACTGCCATCGGAGCAGGCGACAAAGGAGAATCGGAAGAGTGATGCATAGCGAGCAACCGATTGAAAAAGTGAGTTGCGCCGAGGTGACGCAAGAAAAGTTTGGCCCAAAAATAAAGGATTCCGGCAGGGCAGCCAGAATCCTTTAGCAACTAATTGACTACAAGCAATTTACAACAAGGCATTAGGCTTTCACCGAAATGATTTCTTTGATATCGGCAATGATCTTGTTGGCCAAGTGGTCCGCCGTAGCATTGGAATCGGACTCGGCGTAGATGCGAATGATGGGCTCGGTGTTGGACTTGCGCAGGTGCACCCATTCCTTGTCGAACTCAATTTTCACGCCGTCGATGCTGTTGATGGGCTGCTTGATATAGCGCTTTTGCATCTGGCTCAGCACCTGGTCAGTATCGATGTCGGGGGTCAGCTCAATCTTATTTTTCGAGATAAAGTAACTTGGGTACGAAGCCCGCAGGCGCGTCATGGTAAGCCCCGATTTAGCTAAGTGCGTCAGAAACAGCGCAATGCCTACTAAGGCGTCCCGGCCGTAGTGCAGCTCGGGGAAAATGATGCCTCCGTTGCCTTCACCACCAATGACGGCATTGGTTTCCTTCATCATGTTTACCACGTTCACTTCGCCCACAGCAGCGGCGGCATATTGGCCGCCGTGCTTTTCGGTTACATCGCGCAGGGCGCGGGTGCTGCTGAGGTTGCTAACGGTGTTGCCGCCGCCGTGCTGCTTAAGCACGTAGTCGGCCACGGCTACCAAGGTGTATTCTTCTCCGAACATAGTGCCGTCTTCGCTGACCAGCGCCAGACGATCTACATCCGGATCGACCACGATGCCCAAGTCGAAGCTACCTTTTTCGATCACCCGCGCGATGTCGCGCAGATTTTCGGGCAGCGGCTCTGGGTTGTGCGCGAAGTCACCGGTTGGCTCGCAATACAGCTTCTCCACTTTCTCTACACCCAATGCTTCCAGCAGCAAAGGCACTGCAATGCCGCCGGTCGAGTTAACGCAGTCGATAGCCACCCGGAATTTTTTGGCGCGAATGGCTTCCACATCCACCAGTGGCAACTTCAGGATGGCTTCAATATGCTTTTGCAGAAAAGTATCGTCGGTGCGATACTGTCCGAGCTTCGTAACCGGCGCAAAATCAAAGGCTTCCTCATCGGCTAGGGCCAGCACGCGCTGGCCTTCGGTATCCGAAATAAATTCACCCTGTGCATTCAGCAATTTCAGTGCATTCCACTGCTTGGGGTTGTGCGAGGCCGTCAGAATTATGCCACCGCCCGCTTGGTGAGCCGGCACGGCAAGCTCTACGGTAGGCGTTGTGCTCAGCCCCAGATCAATAACGTCGATGCCTAATCCCTGCAAGGTCGCGGTCACCAACTTATTGACCATTTCGCCCGAAATACGGGCGTCCCGCCCGATAACGATCGTGTTATTCTGAGTTGTTTCCTGCACCCAAGCGCCGAATGCGGCTGCGTACTTGACGACATCAATGGGGGTAAGGCCTTGGCCTGACGCACCGCCGATGGTACCCCGAATGCCTGAAATAGATTTGATCAGTGCCACAAGAAATGGATGTGATGAAGTCGCAAAAATAGACAAATGCGCCTGCTTTCCCTACGCCTAGCTCCGATTGCTACTGCTGGCTAAGTGCAAATTAAATAGCTGTACGAAGCGGCAACCGAAATCGCCTTGCTCTAGTAGTACTAGTCTGGGAAATGTATATTTGACTCAATGGAAAATACATCATCTATCCGACGACAGGAGCAGTTAGCGGCTTTTGGGCGCTTGCTCGACGTGCTGGATCGGCTGCGGACCGAATGCCCATGGGATCAAAAACAGACCCTTCAAAGTTTGCGACATCTTACTATCGAGGAGACCTACGAACTTTCCGATGCCATCCTGCGCAACGATTTGTCCGACCTGAAAAAGGAACTCGGGGACGTGATGCTGCATTTGGCTTTCTACGCCAAAATTGCCTCCGAAACTGGTCACTTTGATATCGCAGATGTCCTTAATGCTCAATGCGATAAACTTATTTTCCGTCATCCGCACATCTACGGCGACACGAAAGTCAACGACGAAGAAGACGTCAAGCGAAACTGGGAACAAATCAAGCTTAAAGAGAAAGGAAATTCCTCCGTGCTGGGTGGCGTGCCTACCTCGCTGCCCGCCTTGGTGAAAGCCATGCGTATTCAGGAAAAAGCGCGGGGTGCCGGTTTTGACTGGGAGCGGAAAGAGCAGGTATGGGAAAAAGTACAGGAAGAACTGCAAGAGTTTGGTACCGAATACCTTGACGCCCAAGTTTCGGATGAGGCTCAGCAGCGGGCAGCCGATGAATTCGGCGATTTGCTTTTCTCTCTTGTCAACTTTGCTCGTTTCGCCGGCATTAACCCTGAAGAGGCTTTAGAACGTACAAACAGAAAATTCATCCGCCGCTTTCAATATTTAGAAACAGAAGCTGCTCGTGAAGGATACCGCCTTGCCGAGCTTACTTTGGCTGAAATGGATATTTATTGGGAACGCGCAAAACAACTCCCCACCACAAACGATCCCATCCCGACTTCCAAAAACTAGCTTTTTTCATAAAAAAAAGCGGTTTAACGCGCTTAAACCCATTTTTCTTTTGGCAGCGTGGGTTTTTTCCTTAGGTTTGCCAAGGCTAGACTCTCTATGGAACAGGCCCCGCACACGAGCAGACCCACGATTTTCACACTGCATTTTTGGTGCAGAGCGTGCGGGTGAGCGGGGCCAGCGTTTTTGTTTAGTCAACCGTTTGTTTACCTTTTTTCTCTCATTCAACCTTTCACCAACAACACCCTAATTCTCCGGAACAATGGAACAAAAGAATGCCATGAACAAGAACGTGCGGCCTGCCGCTCCTGCTGCACCTAAAGGTGAGGCAAAAGGCGGGTCTGTGTTTGCCGCCATCGTGATTCCGTTGGCACTTGTAGTCGCCGTCGTGATTTATATGTTTGTTCTGGGCAACCCAGGGAACTTTCAGGGCAATAACCCCGAAAACAACCCGCTGCCAGGCAACTACTTAGGTGTTGTGTACAAAGGAGGCTTCATTGTGCCTATCCTGATGACCATGCTCATCTTGGTAATCACCTTCTCGATTGAGCGCTACCTGACTATCGGCAAAGCAAAAGGCACTAAGAGCATCGAAAGCTTCGTGCGCTCAATCCGCCAGAAGCTGAACGTGAACGACATCACGGGCGCTATCGCTGTATGCGATCAGCAAAAAGGCTCGGTAGCCAACGTAGTAAAAGCTGGCCTGCTGAAGTATCAGGAAATGGCGCGTGAGCGTGGTATGGACAAAGACCAGAAGATCCTGTCGATCCAGAAAGAGATCGAAGAATCAACTGCTCTGGAGCTGCCAATGCTCGAGAAGAACTTGGTTATCATCTCGACCCTGGCTTCGATCGCCACGCTGGTTGGTCTGCTCGGTACGGTATTCGGTATGATCCGGGCATTCGCCGCACTGGCTCAGGCTGGTAACCCAGACGCAGTAGCTCTTGCCAACGGTATCTCGGAAGCTTTGATCAACACGGCTTTGGGTATCGGTACTTCGGCACTGGCTATCGTTGCCTACAACTTCTTCACCAGCAAAATTGACGAGCTGACTTACAGCATCGACGAAGCTGGTTTCAGCATCATTCAGACGTTCGCTGCTCAGCACGGCGAAAAGGAAACTTATACGGCTTAGGCTGCGGTTAACGCACTAAAGGCTAGTTCCCTTACGTTACTGAATCAAGCTACTTAACCACACCACAAATGCCCAAAGTAAAGCCCCATAGAACGTCCCCTTCGCTGGATATGACCCCGATGGTGGACCTGGCATTCCTGTTGGTGACCTTCTTCATGCTCACCACCAAGTTTTCTCCTGAGGAAGCAGTGGTGGTGGATACTCCCTCTTCTACGTCGGAGCTACGCCTGCCAGAAAGCAACGTTATCACCATTTCCGTTGACAAGGACAAGCGTGTGTTCTTCGGCTTTGACAGCGATAAGGCCAAGCCCAAGTTGCTGGATTACGTTGCTGCCAAGCGTGGCGTAAGCTTTACGCCGCAGCAAAGAGCGGAATTTGCCAACCTGCAAAGCTTCGGCGTTCCGGTTGAGCAACTCGGCTCTTTCCTTAACGTGGAGAGAGAACAACGGAAAAGCATCAAGCAGCCCGGTATTCCTGCCGACTCGCTCAACAACCAGATCACCGATTGGGTAGTTGAAGCGCAACGTGCAAACCGGGAAGCAATTGGCAAACCCGCTTATATCGCTATCAAAGGCGATGGCAATGCCGATGTGCCAACCGTGAGGAAGATCATCAAGTTTCTGCAGGACAAGAACATCAACCGTTTCAACTTGATCACGGACTTGGAAACTAAGCCAACCGCGCTCAAATAACCTGACTGTAGAGAAATGGCAGAAATCCAACAAAAAGCCGACTCCGGCGGGAAAGGCGGGAAGAAGCGGGCCAAGAAAATGTCGACCAAAATCGACATGACACCGATGGTGGACTTGGCCTTTCTGCTCCTGACTTTCTTCATGCTGACAACTACGTTCAGCAAGCCGACTGTAATGCAGGTCACCATGCCGGTGAAGCCAAAACCGGACGATCCAGAACCACCGGCAATTAAAGCTTCGAATGCTTTCACCATCTTGATGGGCGAAAACAATAAGGTTTACTACTACGACGGCTTGCTGTCGTCGGATACTAAGCCTGAACTGAAGCTTTCGAATTACGGCCCCGATGGCATCCGGAAAGAGTTGCTGCAACGCCGCAGCAACAAAGATCTGGTGGTGCTGATCAAGCCTGACGACAAGGCACAATACAAGAACATGGTCGATATCCTCGACGAGATGAATATTACCGGCCAGAAAAAATATGCGCTGGTTGACATTTCCAAGGCGGATGAAGACCTAATTAAATCATCAGGATTATGATGGACAATGCACAACTGGCTACTGCGAGCTTCGACGATATCGTCTTCGAAGGTCGTAATAAAGCCTACGGAGCTTACGTGCTTCGGCGGTTGTACAGCAGTCACATCACTCGTGCCCTTCTTATTGCAGTAGCGCTTTTCGCACTCTTCGTAAGCTTTCCGCTCATCGCGCGGATGTTTAGCCCAAAAGAAGATGTTCAAGCAGCTAAAAACCTGAAGGTCAACGAGTTGATGGAGGCTCCGCCGCTGGATGAAACCAAGCCGCCGCCCCCCCCACCTCCACCCGAGGCGCCACCACCCCCACCGCCCAAGCTCTCCACTATTAAGTTTGTGCCTCCAGTTGTTAAAAAGGATGAGGAAGTGCGCAAGCAAGAGGAGATTCCGGACCAAGAAGAGTTGAAGGATAAGGTAGTTGCCACTGAAACTGTAAAAGGTAACACGGACAACCCTGCTGACTTGAACGGCCTTGAGTCTGGAGATGGTAACAAGGTGGTAGAAGAGGTAGTAGAAAACAAAGTCTACACCTACGTGGAGCAAATGCCCACACCTCCTGGTGGTATGGAGGCCCTCCTGCAGTACATCGGCAAGAACATCAAGTATCCGGCGATGGCACTGCGCAACCAAGTTGAAGGCAAAGTATTCGTTGCTTTCGTAGTTGGTCCGGACGGCGCTATTTCGAACGTAACAGTGCAGAAAGGCATTGGCGGGGGCTGCGACGAAGAAGCAGTTCGCGTAATCAAAGGCCTTCCGCGTTGGACACCTGGTAAGCAGAACGGACGTGCAGTAAGCGTTTCGTTTACGGTTCCGGTAACTTTCGCTATTAAGTAAATTCTACTAACGCGACATCTTTTGGTCGCTACTTAAAAACCCGAATCGAGCTAGCTCGATTCGGGTTTTTTATTGTCAAAATTATTCTCGCCATGCATACTAATATTTCTATACATCTCGTTTTTACGTTGAAAGCCAGAGCAGGAGGCGGTTTGTGAAGGGTGCTTTAGGCTTGGGTAATGCGCGTCGCGAACCTCGTTCACCTCTAGCCATATAACCCCATGAAAACCCTCAACCTGCTCACCGCCTCACTGGACGAAATTGTCTTTGAGGGCCGCAACAAAGCGTATGGTGCTTTTGTCCTGCGCCGGATCTATAACCGGCACCTTATTACGGCGGCCTTCACTGCGTTTGCGCTGTTTCTGCTGTTGGTTAGCATCCCGTTGGTTGTTCAGAAACTATGGCCAGACCCTGTTGTAGCGCCAGTAATTGAAATTCTGCCGCCGCCAATAACATTCATTGCTGACCCCACGCATCCTAAACAGCCGGTCGTCCCTTCTCCTACTGCTAAGCCGATTGTAGTTACACCGCGTACAGACATTACGCCAACGGTAGTAAAAGATGATCAGGTTAAACACCCAATTACTACCGTACAGCCACCGCTGGTCAACAGCACTACGCCGGGTGATGTTACCGGCTTAGGTGATATTCCGGCCGGCACGGGTGTAGGAACTGGTACTGGAACAAGTGATACCGGCCACGCAGTACCACCTCCTCCTACTAAACCTTTCGTTTATGCTGAAGTGATGCCCGAATTTGCTGGTGGGGCCGACGCATTGCAACGCTACATGCAGCGCAACCTGAGGTACCCAAGCCAAGCCTTGTCGAACAGCATATCGGGGCGCGTATTTGTTGCCTTCACCGTAAATGCTGATGGAAGCATTTCGGACGTCGAGGTTGTGAAGGGCTTAGGCTACGGTACTGAACAGGAAGCCGCTCGCGTGGTAAGAAACATGCCGGCCTGGACCCCCGGACGCCAGAATGATGTAGCAGTGCCGGTTCGCTACACCATGCCCATTACCTTCCGTTACGAATAATTTTTTGCGTGTCCGTTCGTTCTGAGTAACACCTCCAGAACGAGGGACTTCGTCTTTCCGAAGTCAAAAATTGGTTAGCTTCTTTGAAGCGGCCAATTTTTGACTTTTTTTGTACTACTGATAAATAGCGTTTTTCAGATTTTCCCGTTAAGAAAAGCGAACAATCTGCCCGCTATTTCTCGTTATAGAAGAAATTCATCTATTCTACATCCATCAGCATGTCAAACCTTCCGACAACGGATGAAAGATTAGGCCAGCAAACACCCCAGCGAATAGTCCGTTACTTTTCGCTGATTATGGCCGCTGTGTATTTAGGGCTAGGCCTATATTTGGCATTCGCCGCGGGCGATACGCTGCCTCTCGCACCCGGCGCACGCCGTATTTTAGGCTTCGTTTTCGTGATGTACGGAATCATTAGATTTGTTCGCACCTACCAGCAACATTTTAGAAAGCGTTCCGACCATGTCCGTTAACCTGCGAAAAATCAGTTCATCTTTAGTACTAGCAAGCTTAGTGCTGGCAGGGTGCAACCGCGGTGGCGGCGCATCAGATGAGTCATCGGATACAGCCACCAGCGGCAAAATCAACATCAGTGTTGACGAGACCTTCCAGCCTATTGTGAAGTCTCAGGTAGATACCTTCCAAAAGCTGTATCAGTATGCTAAAATTCAGGCGGCCTACAAACCGGAGGAAGAAGTAGTACAGGACTTGCTCAAAGGCTCAGTACGGGTAGCGGTAATAGCTCGTGATCTGAACGCTACCGAAAAAGCCGAGTTTGATCGCCTAAAAATCGTACCCCGCTCTACCCGGATTGCTACCGACGGGCTGGCCATCATATTGCACCCGAGCAATCCTGATACCTTGCTGACTATAAGCCAGTTACGCGATATCTTCACGGGCAAAACGCAACAATGGAGCCAAGTCAGCGGCAAGAAAGGCTTGGGCGAAGTAAACGTAGTATTCGATGCCAACCGCTCCAGCACTACGCGTTATATTCAGGATTCGGTATCGAGGGGCGGTACGCTCACCAAACGGGCTTTTGCTGCCAAATCGAACCCTGCGCTGCTTGATTACGTTGCTACCCATCCCAACGCTATTGGTGTTGTGGGGGTCAACTGGATCAGCGACCGGGACGATGCTGCGGTACAAAGCTTTCTTAAGAAAGTCCGCGTAGCAGCGATCAGCCGCGCCGCTAATCCGCAGAAAACAGATGATTATCTGCAACCGTATCAGGCATACTTGGCGCTGAAGACTTACCCGCTACGCCGAGATGTGTATATTATCAGCCGGGAAGCCCGGGCAGGTCTTGGCACCGGTTTTGCCTCCTTTGCAGCCGGCAACAAAGGCCAGCTTATCGTGTTGAAGTCGGGGCTTATGCCGGCCACGGGTCAGACCCGCATCATCACGACCAACCAACAGTAATACCCTACTCCTTTTCCTTTCGCTTTTTCACTAAACCTTTTGCTCATGAACTTCAAGCCCTGGAAGCTTTCGCTCCTCGCTGTCTTGTCAGTTTACGGCTCTGCCGCTTATGCTCAGGATGTACAAAGTGCCAAGAAGGCCATTGACCTAGAGCGCTATAGCGAAGCCCGTGCTTCGTTGTTGCGTCAAGGACAATCGCCCGAAGCCTTGTTCCAATTGGGCCGCCTGTACCAAATGCGGGATATGCCTGACTCGGCTGCGTTTTACTTCAACCGGATTCCCCTCAACCCCAAAGACGCTACCAGCCTGGTAGCTGCCGGCCGTGCAGCGCTGGCGCAAGGCAAAGCGGCTGAGGCCCAAGTGCAGTTTGACAACGCTGTCAAAGTGACCAAAGGCAAAGATGCCAAGGTGTTGACGATGATCGCGCAGGCGTATGCCGAATCGGACATTAAGGACATCACCAAAGCAGTTGGCTACGTCGACGCGGCCCATAAAGCCAACAAGTTGAAAGACGATGCTGCCCTGATGGTGGCCCGCGGCGATATCTACCAGAAAAGCGAAACCGGCGGTGGTGAAGCGGCTAGCAGCTACGACCGCGCCATTGCCGCTGACCCCAACTACGTGGCGGCCTACGTGCACAAAGGCCAGTTGAACCAGCGCTCGCGCAACTACAACGAAGCCCGCGCCAACTTTGAGAAAGCCATCAGCCTTGATGCCAATTACGCGCCTGCTTATAACGGCTTGGCCGAGACGTATTTTTACGCCGGCAAGTACGACGACGCTCTGGCCCAGTTTCAGAAGTACACCAGCGTTGCTGAAAAGTCACCGACTACGGACGCCAAATATGCTTCGTTCCTGTTCCTGACTAAGAAGTATCCGGAAGCGCTTGCTGAAATTGACAAGGTTTTGGCTCGCGACCCTAACAACGTGACTATGAACCGTTTGCGCATGTACTCGTTGTACGAGACAGGCAAAAACGATGAAGCCGCGGCCGCCATGCAGAAATACATGCAGGTAACCCCACCCGACAAGCTCATTGCGCAGGACTACGTGTACCAAGGCAAAATCCTGTCGAAAAGTGGTAAAGGTGCTGAAGGCATCGCGGCCATTCAGAAAGCCATTCAATTGGACCCGAAGCAAGCCGCTGATCTGCAGAACGACTTGGCTTCGGCGTACTTAGCGCAGAAGGATTATCCGAAAGCCATTTCTACTTACAAGGCCAAGATCGCGCAGAACGGTGGGAAAGCAGAGCTAACGGACCAAGTGCTGCTGGCCCGTGCCTATAGCTTCAACAAGCAATACCAGCAGGCTGACAGCCTTTACAACATCGTACTGACTGCTCGTCCTACTTACACAGCCGGCTACCAGCTACGGGCTCAAAATGCCTATAACCTAGACCCGGACTCTAAGCAAGGCTTAGCTAAGCCTTATTATGAGAAGTATATCGAAAGCGCCAACGCCGCCGATCCGTCTAAGTTCAAGTCGGGTTTGGTAGAAGCTAACGGTTACCTGGGCTACTACTATTACCAGAAAGGCGATAAGGCCGCTGCTGCGCCTTACTACCAGAAGGTACTGGAAATGGATCCCGGCAACGAAAATGCCAAGCGCGTACTTGACTCGATGCGCAAGCCAGCTGCAACCAGCAAGGCACCTGCCAAGAAGAAGTAATCACTTCCTGCTCAGTAAAAAGGCTCGTTACGTATGTAACGAGCCTTTTTTTTGTAACTACTTATTTATCAATCGATTATCTAACTAACGTATTGTTCCCATTTTGCCAGCACAGCTTCAAAGTCGGCTGGCAGTTCGGTTTCAAAATGCATAAACTCGCCGCTTACGGGGTGCACAAAGCCCAAAGATTTAGCGTGCAGGGCTTGGCGGGGCATCACTTCAAAAGCCTTTTCCACAAACGCCTTGTAGGCTCCTACGCGCTGCCCATACACAATCTTATCGCCACCGTAGGTCGCATCCGAAAACAGCGGGTGCCCGATGTGCTTCATGTGAACTCGAATTTGGTGCGTACGCCCAGTTTCGAGATTACACTGAATGAGGGATACATACTGAAATGATCGTAGCACCTTATAGTGCGTAACGGCTTCTTTGCCATGGTCCGCGTCGGGATATACGGCCTGCACCTTGCGGTCTTTGAGGCTACGCCCAATGTGGCCACGCACAGTGCCCTGCGTTTCTTTGGGTACGCCCCACACCAAGGCTAAGTAAGTGCGCTCGATGGTATGGTGGAAGAATTGCTGCGAGAGGTGCGTCATGGCGTACTCAGTCTTGCCAACGACTAACAGGCCCGAAGTGTCTTTGTCAATGCGGTGCACCAAGCCCGGACGGATTTCGCCGTTTCGGTCCGTGGGCAAGTTGCTCAGATGGTAAGCCAACCCGTTTACCAACGTACCGGTCCAATTGCCAAACGCGGGATGTACTACTAGTCCAGCCGGTTTATTAACGAGCAGCAACGACTCATCTTCGTACCGAATATCCAACTCCATCGGCTCGGGCGTCACCTTAAAATCTATCGGCGGCTCCGGCAACGTGATGGTAATCAGGTCAAGGGGCTTGACGCGGTAGTTCGATTTGATGGGGTTACCGTTTACCTGCACCGCCTCCGCCTTGATGGCACTCTGAATTTTGGTGCGCGAGGAATGAGGCAGCCGGTTCATCAGGAATTTGTCGATCCGGAGGAGTTCCTGCTTTTTATTAGCTCGGATGCGGTGGTGCTCATATAGCTCATCACCGCCTTCTTCCTCCTCTTCTTCCTCGGGTAATTCGGGCGATGGCAGGTCTTGATTCGTCATGAATCGGCAAAATGTATGTGGGGTTCAAAATAAGAAAGCCGGAACGTAGGGTTCCGGCTTTCGCACTTCGAAACAAGCAAAAGGGTTGCTTATTTCTTCTTGGTTTTGGTCTTGGAAGCGCCAGCCGGCGTAGCGGCAGGAGCTACGGAAGGAGCAGAAACCTTAGGAGCCGCAGCGGCTGCCCCAGGCGTAATGCCCATTTTCTTCAGCACCAAGTCAGAGATGTCGCCATCTTTCGGGCCGTGCAACAGCACTGGGCTGGCACCGTCCGAATTCAGCACGTACGTGTAGCCATTTTCGGTAGCTACGTCGTCAATGGTCTTCTGCAATTTGTCCAGAGCTGGCTTAAGCAGGGTTTGCTGCTTTTGCTGCAAGGAAGTCTCGGCGTTCTGCTGGAACTCCTGAATCGAGTTCTGCAGGTTTTGCAGTTCTTTTTCTTTGTCAGCCCGCACGACATCCGTCATAGTCGAAGCGCCTTTCTGGTAAGCTTCGCCTTTGGTGCGGTATTCGGTAGCCTTTGTGTCCAGCTGGGTTCTCAATTGGGTGCTATAATCCTTCAGCTGCGACTCAATCTGCTTGCTTTCTGGCATTTGGCTTAAGATGTACTCAACACTGGTATACCCGATTTTCAGGGGTGCCTGCGCTTGAACAGCCGTAGCCGTAGTAAAGAGAAGAGCGGCCGCAGCCAAGACAACGCGAATTTTGTTCATGGTGATCATTAAGGAGAAAGTCAGTTGTTGATGAGGCAAAGTTAGTTTTTTCGGTTAGTTGGTTGCTGGCTGCCTGTATTGGTGCGTACAGGCTGACGCCCAGTAGGGGCATTCTGGTCCGTACCAGTAGCGGCGTCGCCGGCAGGCGTTTGGGGAGTGGTAACGCTGCGCACGGCCCCTTTCTGCCCTGGTTGGTTGCGTTCCTCTGAAGCTAAGCCCAATTCCTCCAGCACAAACTCGGTGTAGTCGTGCGCCGGATTGGTATAAAGCATAGTCAGATCGCCAGCTTTATCGAATACGATGGCCAGCTGCTTTTTCTTAGCCACTTTTTCGATAGCCTCAAACACCTGATCCTGAACGGGTTTCGTCAATTCCTGGCGCTTCTTGAAGAGCTGGCCCTCGAAGCCGAAGATTTTGTTTTGGTAGGCCTTAACTTCTTGCTCCTTCTTCAGAATCTCGTCCTGCCGCTTTTTCTTCATCGGCTCGGTAAGTAACACTTCCTCAGCCTGATAAGTGCGGTACATCTTATCAAGATCCTTTTTCTGGTTTTCGATATCCTTTTGCCAGTTCTGAGAAAGAAGGTTTAGCTCCTGTTGAGCCTGCGCGTAAGCAGGAATTTTGCTCAGCACGAACTCCGAATCTACGTAACCAAACTTCTGCGCGAAGGCTGCCGGCGCGGTTAGCACCGTTAGGAAAGCCACCGACAGCCAGAAAGTTATCTTGTTCATAGCAGTTGAGAAAATCCGGCCTCAGGCTGACCGGGGAGTTATCGTATTTGCTGACCGATGATGAAGTGGAAGTGGCCTTTGGGAGCCACCGCCGGATTAGCTCCAACCGTAGCATTGCCGGGTACGGCAGGTACCGTGTCGAAACCATAACCGTAGTCGAAACCTAGCAAACCAAATGCCGACATGAAAATACGGGCACCTACGCCGGCCGAACGGTACAGTTTGTAAGGATTGTACTGCTTGTAATTGTCGAAAGCATTACCTGCCTCCGCAAAACCCAGAACATAGACGGTCGCAGCCGGGTTCAACGAAACTGGGTAGCGTAGCTCCATTACGTACTTGTTATAGGCTACGCCGCCTGCTGACACCTGCTTGGCAGAAGGAATGGCTTCGGCATCGTTCGGATCACCGTAGCCGCGCAGACCAATGTATTCAGTACCTACAATGAAGTTCTGTGCCCCGCCATAGCCCAAGCCGGAGCCGCCCATTTTGAAGCGCTCGAAAGGTCCGATAGAACGATTTGAATTATAGGAGCCAATAAAGCCAAAATGCGCGCGGGTGTTCAATACCAGCTTGCCAACAACAGGCGTAAACCACGAAGCGTCGAACATCCATTTATGGAATTCTATCCACTCGTTCACGCTTGGATGTGCGCCGGGCAGAATAGAATAAGGCGGCGTCAGGTTGACGCTAAGCGAAAGCGACGAGCCCCGGCGCGTATAAGTCGGGTTGTCGATGCTGTTGCGCGACAACGTGGTGTTAAACGAGATATTTTTGGCATTTCCCGTATTATTCTTGAAAAAGTCACCGCCAATCGGGTACTTCTGCAAAATATACTGAGTAACTGATAATGAGTTACTTAGCGTAAAGTAGTCATCGGGGAAACGCAACTGACGACCAAGGCCAATTGAGGCGCTGTTTGATTTGATGAACGCATCAGACTTAACATCAAACACGCCCGTAGTAGAGTAACGGCTGATGCTCTTGTTCAAGCTGAATGACAAGGAGTTAGGCCGACGCCCGCCTAACCAAGGCTCTGTGAAGGAGAAGGAGTAGGCTTGGTATTGCAAGCCGTTCGCCTGCACGTTCAGCGACAACCGCTGACCATCGCCGGCTGGTACCGGGGTCCAATTGCGTAAACTCCCGGCTTTGCGCAGCGAAAAGTTATTAAACACAAGCCCTACGGTACCAATAAAGCCTTGGTAACCACCCCAGCCGCCCGAAAGGGTAATCTGGTCAGAGGGCTTCTCCACCACGGTGTAGTTGATGTCTACAGTGCCATCAGCAGGGTTAGGCACCGGGTTGATTCCTACTTTCTCTGGGTCGAAATAGCCCAACGTAGCCAACTGCCGTTGCGAACGAATCAGCAGCTCTCGGTTGAAGTTATCGCCAGGCAGCGTTCGGAGTTCGCGGCGTACCACATGGTCGCTGGTTTTAGTATTGCCCGCAATGTTGATTTCTTTGACGCGAGCTTGTACGCCTTCGCTAATGCGCATTTCGATGTCAATCGAGTCGCCCTCTACCTTGGTCTCAACCGGATCGATGGAGAAAAACAGATAGCCATCGTTCATGTAGAGCGAGGTAATATCCTGACCCGTAGGGTTATAGTTCAGGCGCTTGTCCAGGGTTTCCTTGCTGTAGACACTGCCCTCCTTAATGCCCAGCACCGAGGCGAGCGTTTTGTCGTCGTAGAGGTAGTTACCGCTCCACGTAATGTTGCGGAAGTAGTACTTGGGACCTTCATCTACTCGAATACGAAGCGCAAGCCCCTCAGTATCACGCTTTAACGAATCAGATAAGATAACAGCATCCCGGTAGCCCTCGGCATTGTAGAAGTCGAGGAGCTTTTTCTTATCTTCTTCAAACTCAGTCTTTTGAAATTTACCCGAGGTGAGCAGCTTGTACGGCTTCTTTTCCTTGGTCTTCTTGAGTTTGCCCTTAAGCTTACGATCGGAGAAAGCGGTATTGCCTTCGAAAGTGATGTCGTGAATGCGGACTTTGTTGCCTTTGTCGACGTTGATATTCAGCACCACGCTGTTCGATAAAGCTGAATCCGGAGTTTGCGTGATAGTTACCTTGGAATCTAAGAAGCCCTTGTTTGTGTAAAACTTCCGAACCTGAGTCTTGGTGTTATTCAGCAAAGCATCGGTTACTACTTTGCCGCGAATGAGCTTAATCTTATTCTTAAGCTCATCAGCTTGGCCTTTACCAATGCCTGTAAACACAAACTTGGACAAGCGCGGACGCTCCTGCAGGTTGAAATCCAAGAAGATACGCTTGCCTTCCGTACGAACGATGGACACGCTGATATCACCCAAGATGCCCTGATCCCAGAGCTTACGGATTGCCTTGCCAATTTCTTCGCCAGGAACGTTTATCGGATCTCCGATTTTTAAACCCGAGATTCCGATAAGCGTATTAGAGTCCAAGTAACGGGCACCACTGACCGTAATGCCGCCCAACTCATAGTGTTGCGGCTCGGCTTCGGCACCAGCTGCCGGCTTATTTTGCGCCTCAACCTGTCGCGCCGACAAGCTGAACGTCAGCACGACTGCCAGCAGCCAGAAAAATCTATTGCAAGAAGAATTCATTCGAAATAATTACGAGACGGTTATCTGCTCACTGGTTTTGCCAAAGCGCCGTTCCCGACGCTGGTAAGCCTGAATCGCGTCGTAGAAATGCTCACGGCGAAAGTCCGGCCATAGCAAGTCGGTGATATACAATTCGGTGTAGGCAAGCTGCCACAGCAAGAAGTTGCTGATGCGCTGTTCTCCGCTTGTCCGGATAAGCAATTCTGGATCAGGCATTCCGGCGGTAGCCAGGTAGCCTGCTACGGTAGCCTCGTTTACTGCCTCGGGCAATAACCGGCCAGCCGCTACATCTTGGCTAAGTCGCCGAGCCGCCTGGGCCAAGTCCCACCGGCCACTATAGCTCAGCGCCAACACTAATGTCATGCGGGCGCCCTCCTTGGTCAATTCAATAGCTTCGCTCAGTTCACGCTGACACGATGCCGGAAGGCTAGTGATATCGCCAATAGCTTTGAGGTTGATGCTATTTTTAAGCAACGTGGGCGTTTCCTGCCGGATCGTGTGCACCAATAGTTGCATCAAGGCTGAAACCTCGTGCGCAGGTCGTGCCCAGTTTTCGGTTGAAAAGGCATAAAGCGTTAGAAACCGCACACCTAGTTCCGCTGCCGCCTCCACTGTGTCACGCACAGCAGTGATGGCATTCTGGTGACCAAAAATGCGCAATCCACCTTTTTTCTTGGCCCAACGGCCGTTGCCGTCCATTATAACGGCAACATGCGTGGGTATATTTTGGGAATCTATCTCGGACCGGGCGGCCATCGGTACTTTTTGCGTAAAGAGGCCGCAAGTTACGCAAATGGTTGCATTTGGCCCTGATTTGAAGCGCTCTACTTCAAGAGCTTGGGGTTGCGCTTATATTGATCGGGGCAACGAATCTTGAAGAACGTATACGATATGCTCACGCCATTGTAGAAATACCAATCCATGTCGTGCTTATTGGCATAGGTCGCATCCTGATCACTGAGGTGGTCAATCTGATCGGTGAAAGTCTTTCGGGCGCCGGCTTCCAGCCCTAGATTCCAATGTTCGGATAGCCCTATTTTGAAGCCTAAACCCGCTGGCACAGCAAAATTCAAGAGGCTGCCCTGCCGCTTATCGAAACGGCTTTCGGTGGTAGTTTTGGTATAAAATCCTGCCAAGCCCACAAATACGTACGGCGTAAAATGACTTTTATCCTTGCGGTAATGGTAGTCGAAGAAATTATACTCCAATACGCCGGAAAGTTCGAGCAAATGCCCCTTCATGTTGGCATTGCGATAAGTCGACAAAGGTGCCTGCTTGCCATTTATGCCGTTCACATTGGCATCATCTGCTCTAAGAAAGCCACCCGTAAAAGCGCCACGTAGCGTTACAGGTGCTGAAATGTCCTTCCGGTAGAAAACAGTGAGCGCCGGACGGTTATTTTGAAATTGATAGTTGGGAGAGATTTCGCCTTTGTAATTCAGGCCGCCTATTCCAATACCTATCTCACTGGTATTCTGAGCAATAGCGGAAGAGGCAAAAAAAACACTCCCTGCATGCACGAAGCAAGCAAGGAGTGTCAAACGGAGAACCGAATTCGTCATTAGGCTGGCTGATTTGGGTAAATGGCAGCCAGTAAGAACTGGCTAGCGGAATTTAGGGCTTTTAACGCGGGGGGCGAGAATATAGTTAACGTGGATACCCGTAACGATGTACCAGTCTTTTTCATTGCTCTTACCCCGACGCTCGCTTGGACTCGTGAACGAAGCAAAGTCGATGCCTTGGTCTTTTCTTGTGATATCGCGGCCAAAATACTGAGCCAGCGGAGTAGGTAGGTTAGCAGCAGCTGTGTAGTTTTTGCTAACGTCGTCAAGATAATCGGTAAATGTTTTGCGCCAGCCGATTTCTAAAGCAATGTCGAATTGCTTGTTGATTTTGTAGCGTACGCCACCACCAAAAGGAATAGAAAACTGTGTGAGGTTGTAGGTGCCGCCTCCGCCTGCTACACGCTGGCCTTCAGTGCCCAAGGGCTGAAGCGCTACGTATTCGCCTTGGCTGCTAGGCCCATCGCTACCTACTAGACCTTTAGGATTGTGGTGAAATACTGCTACGCCAGCAAATACATAAGGAACCAGGTCTGGACGACGCAGGTAGTTGTTGCGGTTTTCGATCAGATCGAAAATACCTACGGCCGATAACTCAAGGATGTCGTTGCGGAAGTTCATGTTCCGGTTGTAACGGAAACGAGCGTCCGGATCGTTTTGATCAGCAGCTTTAGCATCATCGCCGGTTATACGACCATAGGCGAAATTGGCACGGGCCGAGATACGGGGGGCAAAACGCCGGGTGAAACTTAGACCAATATTGGGGCGGGTAGCGGCAAACCGAAAGCTAGGAATGCTCGGTTTCGGCACAATGTCACCGAAGTAGTTCATTGCGTTCAGGCTGACCCCTACGGAGTTATACTGCTTACGCTTACTGAATTGTTGAGCACTCGCCTCGGTGGCTACCAGCGTTATCGCCAGAAGCAGAGTCAAGATGTGAGCGAAAAGATGCTTCATATTAAGCGAAGGTTAAGGATATCTAGATTCAGAAAGCGATAAAAACCCGTATGGACACGGTCGCAGTCACGCACAAAAGTAGAAGTTGCTGGGAACTTAAAAAATAAATACTTAAAAAAGTCGATGTTCTTATACCGGCAGCCCCGATGGATTTCGCCGGTCTAACCCCCAATTTAGCTTGCTACGAAGCGTACTGAGGAAGTTTACATGGTTGAGCTTAACTAAGCGGGCGTTGAAGGTTTCCCGCCTAACTGCAATTTGCACACTTGCATCAACGGGTACCGAACGCGAGTCCAGCGACAGCAAGAAATTGTTACTCCTACCCTCAATTTCGAAGGAGATCACACTTCGGTCCGACACGATCAGCGGGCGAACGTTCAGATTGTGGGGGCATACGGGAGCGATAATGAAATTGTTTGTTTGGGGCAGCATTACCGGCCCGCCACAGCTCAGAGAATATCCGGTTGAGCCCGTAGGAGTTGCCACGATAAGTCCATCTGCCCAGTACGAATTCAGGTATTCGCCGTCGATGTAAGTGTGCACCACAATCATCGAGGAAGTATCACGCTTCAGAATAGAGAACTCGTTGAGTCCGAAGTTGATGCCTCCAAAAACATCCGGATCGGTATCTACCCGAATTAGGCTGCGCTCTTCGATTACAAAGTGTCCCTTAAATAAGGCATCGAGGGCATGCGAGATGTGACCGGGCGTAATGGTGGCCAGAAAGCCTAGCCGTCCGGCATTGATTCCCAAGATCGGAATCTGTAGGCTGCCGACGTACGTTACTGTATCAAGCAAGGTGCCGTCGCCGCCGATGCTGAGCACAAACTGTACGCCGCGCAGCGAATCGCCGCGCCGAAAGGTACCTGTTCCTTCTGGCAGTCGCAGACGGTTGTCGAGGTAGGTGCGAAACGATTCGGCAATCAGCACTTCCGCCCGCCGCCCGATCAGATCGTCGAGTAAAGTCTGCACAAAAGGCAGCGTTTCTTCATTGAAAGGCTTACCCAGAATGGCGATTTTCATAACGATACGTTTCCGTCAGAAGCAAGTAGCTGCATCAAATGGGGAATTCTGTCCGGAAGAAAAACCCGCGCTGACCGAGGCCATTGAGGGTATATTCCATGGTGAGCACACGGTCGTAGTACGTAACCAAATGCAGGCCTACACCAACTGCTGACAGTAGTTGATTGGGCAAACGGTTATTGGCTGCTACCGAACGGCTAGCTACGTAACCAGCATCAACAAAGGTATTTAAATAAAATACCAGCGGGATGCTGTTGAGTTTAGGATTGTTCAGCCCGCCTAGCTTCAGACGGCCAGCATCCAGCAATCGGTATGATAGGCCCTGCTGCACCAGCCCGTAATGCCGGCCGTTTATTACGTAGCGGTCGTAGCCCCGCACCAAGGCATCGTAGCCAAAGGCGCGGTTGTCGGCGTAGGCCACACGTTCGGCAAAACGTAGCTGGCCCTGCAAGCTGAAGTTGTAGTAAAAATCGCCTCCTAGGGCAAAATACTGGGAATACTGCGCTCGGGCGACCGTAATATTAGGGCTTCCTGAGGTAAGAAAAGCCCGGTATGCTACCCCCACCTGCACGTAGCGCCCCGTAAGCGGATAGGCAAAAGTATTGCGGCGATTAAGAGTGGTGGTAAGGCCAAACTCAACGTATCGGCGTTGGGAAGGACCCAAGAAAAAATCCGGGTTGAGCTTCTGAATTGAATCCGAAATGCGCTCTTGGTGGTACGAAACATCGAAAGCCGTCAGGCGCTGCACGGTGTGCCGCCAGCGCACGCCCGCAGTAACATATTGACGCTCAATAGGATATATATCATGCTCCCGGAAGTTCACCAGTCGGTCGCTGACTACGTCGTAATCGAGGGCGCGGCTGCGGTAATAGGAAACCCCGCCGCCAAACCCAACGCGCCGGCGACGACCGTAGCCAGGAGCCTCGTAAAAGAGTTCGTATTTTTTGTTGAAGCCGAGCTGTAGGTTGGCGGTAACTTGCTCGTTGCGGCCGCGAAAGTTGCTGCGCACGACGTGCAGACCGTAATCGACGCGTTGCCAGCGATCGCGCCGGTCGAGCCAAGAGCGGAAGTTGCGGTCGGCCAACGAAAAGATAGGGACTGGAAACAGATACCAACGCTCCTGCACGCCAAACAGGATGGTGATGTCGCCGTTGCGGCACACCGTCTGAATCCCGACTGAGTGGAAAAGTTGCAGGTTGAAAATCCGACGGCGGTTGGCTTCTAGGCGCTTGGCCAGAGAGGTTGCCGGCAGCGTGTCGCCTTCGTGAATATCGAGTTCGGCGCGCAACACGCGCTCTTTGGTTACCTCATTTCCTACAAACAGAATGGTGGCCACCCGCAGCGTCGCGTATTCTGGGCACTGCGCCCGAACCAAACTGTCGAGAGATGAAACTCTGAGAGTATCCGTAGAAGCCGCCTTCGGGGCCGGCAGACAGCTCAGCAGTACGGAAAGTAAACAAACAAGCACTTAGGGAGGAGTTATGGCGGATAGATGCTGAGCCAGTGAATTGAGGTGAGCTTCAATTAGCAATCCGGAACTCAACATTCAAAATTCATAACACCTTTATTATCAAAGACTTAGATACTTAAGAAGCGCATCAAACCGCTCCTGCTCATTCTCGCTGATTTCGCCCGCTCCGGCAAATTGCGCTGTGATTACATAGCCAAATCGCTCGAGCGTGGCGATGATGCGGGTCAGGTTGGCCGTGTTGAGCTTAAGCGTGAGCCGGATTTTGTAAGGATCGTTTTCGTCCTGCGCGACGTGGGAGCTCAGGATTTTGGCGTTGTTTTCTTCGACGTACCGGCTGATCTGCGTCAGGGAGTAATCGCGCTCGTCCATTGAAAGGACGAGGATGCCTCCCTGCCCAGCCCCGATGGTCAATTGCCCAAACGCGGCAATGGTGTCGCCTACGGTCACGACTCCCATATACTCGTGCTGATCGTCGAGCACGGGCACCAGTTGCAATTTGTTTTGGATCGCCATCTCCATCACGCTGTAAAAATGCTGGTCGCGCTGCACATGCACGTTGGCGTAGCCGAAAGGCACGGCAGCCAGCAGTTGGGTAGAATTCTCGTAATCCAGCAGATCGCTTTCCGTAATCAGGCCGCGATATTGGCGGTTTTCGAGCACGGGAAGCTGGCCGACGTGAAATTCTCCAAGCCACTTCGCCGCCTTCCCGGCCGAATCCGAGACCTTGAGCGGCGGTATCATTTGATTTATCAATTCTTCGGCAATCATCGATGCAGCAGCGAAAAGCGGGAGAAAGGTGAAGGGCATTACAGCGGACGAACCCCCTCAATAAGCCTTGAATATAGGACAATGTTCAACGCGGCGTAACAATACCCTGTTCTTTCTTCGGCGACTATCGGCTAATGGCTTGTTCGGTGGGTTGCTGAAGAAACTGTCGGAGTAGGCCATTAAATTCCTTCGGGCGCTCCATCATGGGGGCATGGCAACAATGGTCGAGGAAGCGCAACTCGGAATGTGGGATGAGCCGGTGAAACTCGTGCGCTACTAGGGGCGGCGTAATCGTATCGTTTAGGCCCCACACGAGCAAGGTGGGGGCTTTTATTTTACCCAGCTCCTTGCTCAGATTATGCCGTTGTGCCGAACGAGCTATCGCAATGATACGCAGGCACTTAGCATTCGAGTTAGTAACGTTGAATACTTCGTCTACCAGCTCTTTGGTGGCCACAGCCGGATCGTAGAAGGTGTAAGCAACTTTTTCCTGCACGTAGGCATAATTGCCGCGCTTGGGGAAGGAGCCGCCCATGGAGTCTTCAAACAGGCCGCTGCTGCCCGTGAGCACCAGCCGCGCTACCCGCTCGGGATTGCGCAGGGTATACACAAGCGCCACATGGCCGCCCAGCGAATTGCCCAACACGGTAGCCGGCTCCGTCAGGCCAAGCTCGGCGAGGAAGTCTTCCACAAAATTTACCAGCCCCGGCACGCCGGCTTTGGTGAGGGGCATATCGTAAATGGGCAACAGCGGGATAATGACGCGGTAATCGTTCTGAAATTCCTCGACTACGTCCTGCCAGTTGCTCAGGGCGCCGAACAGGCCGTGCAGGAGCAGCAACACGTCGCCGGTGCCCTCGTCCACGTACTCAAATCCGTTTCGTTCCTTAATCAGCAAATCCATATGTTCAGGGGCGGACGGGCGCCAGATTGAGCGGCAACCCCTCCTGTGCAATGATACAACACTTGACCCAATTGCCCAGAATGGCGAGCCCGTGGGTCGTGAGCAGGGCTTCGGGGTGAAATTGAACACCGTACAGCGGTAAGCTACGGTGCCGGAAGGCCATGAGTTCGCGGTGGTCGTCGGCGGTGTGTGCCAACGGCACTAGGTGCGCCGGCAACTCTTTGAGTACCAAAGAGTGATACCGGGTAACCGAAAGTTGCATGGGCAGGCCCGCGAACAGCGTTTCATCGGGCACTGACTCTATCTCCGAGACTTTTCCGTGCATCGGCCGCGCCGCCCGCGTAAGCCGCGCCCCGAAGAACTCGCCCAACGCCTGATGCCCCAAGCACACGCCCAGAATAGGTACCCGGCGGTGATATTCGGCGATGGCGGCAGGCATCACACCGGCGTCGGCGGGATGGCCGGGCCCAGGCGAAAGTACCAGCGCGTCAAATGATTGCGCTTGTAGTTCGGCTAGCGGCACATCGTTGCGCAGCACATGTACCGTCGCGCCGAGCTGCCGGAAGTAGTCAAGCAGGTTGTAGGTAAACGAATCGAAGTTATCGAGCAGCAGAATTTGCACGAGCTAGGCAAACGAGAATTGCAGACGCAAACGGCACCAGAGATACAATATATAACTAAATGACAATCAGATAGTTATATAAGTATCAAAATACCCCGCGCAGTTTGTTTAATAGGGTGCCCGCGAACGGCAATACGAAACCAACCACGCCGAGGGCAAACGGAGTGGCTTGCTGTACCACCGGCAACACCTGCGACTCTGCAACCAGCGAAGGCGAAAGTAGTTTCAAACCCGCCAAACCCAGTCCGTGCAGCAACAAGCTCAGGCCGAGCACCCACTTCACAACTCCCGCCGCGCCACCCAGCACATTATCGAGCACGCCCAGCGGCGTGAGGTGCACGGCCGTTTTCAAAAAGCCGCCTAGTAAATGTACGCCCCAGACAATAAGGGCGAAAACCAAGACGAACGACACCAGTGGCAACGCCCCAAAGGCGTCGCCCACGTAGTGTCGCACCAACGGAATAGCGTCGTTGAGCAGCATCAGGCCGCCCACTACCCCCAACACAAAAGCCAGCAACGAGGCTACTTCCAGCACCAAACCGCGCCGAAAACCTTTGACGGCACCAACGCCCAGCGGCAATAAAAGCAGGATATCAAAGCCGGACATTTTTCTGGGCAGAGCGAAGAACAAGGAATAAAGAATTGTGTAGATGCCACGCATCCTCGTTCTTCATTCCTTATTCTTTCTTCGTTTATAAGTTGGTGTTATTCAGCAAGTTACTTACCACTTGCGAAATCATGCGGCCGTCGGCCTGGCCGGAAAGCTCGCGAGCAGCTACGCCCATTACTTTGCCCATGTCGGAAGGGCCGGTAGCCCCTACTCGCTGAACGATTTCAACCAGTTTTTCGATCAGATCGGCTTCGGAGAGCTGCTGGGGCAAGTACTCCTCAATGATGGCCAACTCGGCTAGCTCAGTTTCTTCCAGGTCGGAGCGAAATTGCTTTTGGTAGGTTTCGGCGGCTTCGCGGCGCTGTTTGGCGGCTTTGGTCAGGAGCTTGATTTCGGCGTCGGGCGTGAGGGCCGCGCCGTGCGCGCCTTCGGCGGTTTCGGCCAGCAAAATCTGCGATTTGATGCTGCGCAAGGCTTGCAGACGGATCTTGTCTTTAGCCAGCATGGCCTTTTTGATATCAGCGTCGATGGTTTCTTTCAGGGCCATTGGGAAAGGAAATGGAGCGTGGGAAGGAAGGATGGCAAGGCCGCAATGCGCAAGCCACCTGGGCTCGTATATAGCCACTGTTACCGATATTTGTTTTACTAGCTGAGCCTACTCAGCGACTGCAACGTAATCAGCGGCAAACAGCGATCCATGACGAAACTAAGCGTAAACATAAATAAAATAGCCACGCTGCGGAATGCGCGCGGCCACAACCGCCCCGACCTGCTGCAGGTAGCCCTTGACTGTGAGCGCTTTGGCGCGCAAGGCATTACGGTGCATCCGCGGCCTGACGAACGCCACATTCGCTACCAAGACGTGCGCGACCTCAAGAAGATCGTGACCACCGAGCTTAACGTGGAAGGTAATCCGACCCCCGACTTTCTGGCCTTGGTACACGAAGTTCGGCCCGAGCAGGTGACCTTGGTGCCCGATGCGCCCGATGCCATCACCTCCAACGCCGGTTGGGATACGATTGAGCACCAAATTTATTTGCTGGGTGTTGTGACGGAGCTAAAGGCCATCGGCTGCCGGGTTTCCATCTTTCTCGATCCCGATCTGGCGATGGTGAAAGCCGCGTTGGCGACGGGCACCGACCGAATCGAGCTCTACACCGAAGCCTATGCGCAGCAATACGCCCAAAACCCCGCAGCGGCCCTCGCGCCGTACCGTGCGGCGGCCGAGCTGGCCAAAGAGCTAGGCATTGGACTGAATGCAGGCCATGATCTTGATTTAGAGAACCTTGCGTATCTACACCAGAATTTACCCGGCCTAGAAGAAGTAAGCATCGGGCACGCGCTCATCTGCGATGCGTTGTACCTAGGGCTTGAGAATACAATTCAGCTGTACCGCCGGCAATTACAATAACCCTCACGTTCCTTTATGCCTCGTCTCGCCCTCCCCGACTTTCTAACCGGCCCTACCGAAGCGCCCATCCTGGATGCGCGAGCGCCGGTGGAATATGCGCAGGGCCACATACCGGGGGCAGTCAGCTTTCCGCTGTTCTCTGACGAGGAAAGAGCCCGCATTGGCACTACTTACAAGCAAGTAAGCAAGGACAAAGCCGTGCTACTGGGCCTCGATTTCTTCGGCCCTAAGATGAGCCGAATGGTAAAACAGGCGCAAAAAATCGCCCCCGACAAGCAGGTGCGGTTGCATTGCTGGCGCGGCGGCATGCGCAGCGGTGCTGTGCAGTGGCTCCTGGAACTAGCTGGTTTTCAGGTTTCTCTGCTCGACAAAGGCTACAAAGAATATCGGCACTGGGCACTGGCGCAGTTTGCGCAGCCTCGCTCCATGCTGGTGCTGGGCGGCCTGACGGGTTCGGGCAAAACCGATGTATTGCACGAACTGATCCGCCAAGGCGAATCGGTGATTGATCTGGAAGGCATTGCCCACCACAAAGGATCTTCGTTTGGGGCCATTGGGTTGCCTCCGCAGCCCACGCCCGAGCAGTTTGAAAATAACCTTGCCTGGGAGTTGGACCGGTTACCGGCGCAGGCCGTGTCGTGGGTGGAAGACGAAAGCATTGCCATCGGGGCGGTGCCGGTGCCAAAACCCTTTTTCACTCAGATGCAGCAAGCGCCGTTGGTTGTGCTGGAAGTGCCACGCACGGCCCGAACACGCAAGCTGGCCGTAGAATATGGCAGCCAAGATCCGCAGCTACTCGGCGAAGCCATTCAGCGCATCAGCAAGCGCTTGGGCGGTTTGGCCACGAAAGAAGCACTGGCCGCTTGTGAGGTAGGCGACATGGAAAAAATGGTCGACATCGCGCTTAGCTATTACGACAAAACCTACGGCTACGGCCTCACTGTCAAGCAAAACGTGCGCGTGGTGCGCGTACCCACCGACTCGACCGATGCCGCAGAAAACGCCGCGCGGGTGCTGTCGGCGGCGCGGCAGGCAGGGTTGTACGCGCTGGCCAAAACCCCGCTCGTTGGCGATGCCCCTCTCCTATCCTAAGCTGCGCGTAGCCCGCCCCACCGATAACATATTGCTAATCAAGCAGTTCTATTGCGATGGATTGGGCTTGCAGGTTCTCAGCTCCTTCACCGACCATCAAGGCTTCGATGGCGTAATGCTGGGCCATCCGCAAGCGCCTTACCACCTGGAGTTTACGCATCAGCAGGGGCACCGGGCGGGCCGGGCTCCTACTGCCGATAACCTGCTCGTTTTTTATTTACCGCACGCTGTCGAGTGGCAGGCGGCCGTACAACGCATGTTGGACCACGGATATGCTGCCGTGCCCGCCTACAATCCTTATTGGGACGAGCGCGGGCGCACGTTCGAAGATCCTGACGGGTACCGCGTAGTTTTGCAACAAGCCGCTTGGGACCTTTAAGGGCTTACGTGGTTGTTCTCTGATATACCTAGCCAAAAAGCCTTCTGATGCCTTCTCAAATTCCCGCTTCCGAAACCTCGATCGAACAAGTTCGCCTCACGCAGTATAGCCACGGGGCTGGCTGCGGCTGCAAAATCGCGCCGAAGGTCCTGGACCAAATCCTGCACACCAGCATTCCCCAGCCCCACGACGATAAGTTGCTGGTTGGCAACAGCTCCCGCGACGACGCAGCGGTTTACGACATCGGCGGCGGACAGGCCCTGATCAGCACGACCGACTTTTTCATGCCCATCGTCGACGACGCCTACGACTTCGGACGCATTGCCTCGGCCAACGCCATTTCCGACGTGTACGCCATGGGCGGGCGTCCCGTGATGGCCATTGCCATTCTGGGGTGGCCCATCGATAAGCTGGCGCCCGAAGTGGCCCGCCGGGTCATCGAAGGCAGCCGCAGCATTTGCCTTGAAGCCGGCATTCCGCTGGCGGGCGGCCACAGCATCGACTCGCCGGAACCCATTTTTGGCCTCGCTGTGACCGGCATGCTCGACATCAAAAACCTTAAGCAAAATGACACCGCCACAGCCGGTTGCGAGCTGTATTTGACCAAGCCGCTAGGCGTGGGAATGCTTACCACAGCCCAGAAACGCGAGATTTTGCAGGACGAGCACGCCCACCTTGCCCCTCAGCAAATGATGCAGCTCAACAAAATTGGGGCAGAGCTAGGCCAGCTGGAAGCCGTGCGCGCCATGACCGACGTTACGGGCTTTGGTTTGCTAGGTCACCTTTCGGAAGTGTGCGAAGGCAGCAACCTGACGGCCGAAATCGACTTCGGCAAAGTGCCCCTGATTGCCGAAGCCGAAACCTATCGTTTGCAAAAGGCCATTCCGGGCGGCACGGTGCGCAACTGGGCCAGCTATCATCACAAAATCGGGGAACTGACCGACGAGCAGCGCGAGTGGCTCTGCGACCCCCAAACTTCGGGAGGCTTGCTGGTGTGCGTCGATCCGGCAGGCCGTGCCGAAGTGCAAGCCATCTTCCATCGCTACAATCTTGATCTGCAACCTTTTGGCGTATTGCGCGAGCACCACATCGACGAGCCCTGGATTCAGGTTCGCTAACCGATGAAGTTTCTGCCGTTTTTGCGGCCGTTGCTAGAGTTTAGCTTCGCCGTACTTGCCATTATTCTGGGTCTGCGTTTCATAACCAGCTTTTTCAGCCGCGAAAGCAAGGTGTACCGCCCTATGTTTTTGCGGCAGCTCTACCTGCTGTTCTGGCCGTTGCTGTGCATGGGGGTAGGTCTGCCGTTTCTGGCCTCTTTTGTGTATTTGGGCAGCATTTCTTCGGCTTTCGAGTTGGTGCTCTTGCTGGCCCTGGCGTCCGTGGTGTTGGGCTTTTCGATACCGGCGCTGGTGCTGCACGCGCAGTATTACGCTCGCAATCTGCGCACTACGCTGGTTTTCGACCCGAAGCAGAACCGCTTGGAAGTATACGAAGGCCGCGTGCGAATTCCGTTTCGGCAAGCCGACATGGTGCGCGTCGAGCGTGTGACCTGCAAATCGCGGCGCTTGTTTTGGAGCAACTACGACTACGTGCGCCTGTACCTGCGCACTGGCGAAGTTCTAACTTTGACTTCCATCCTGACCAACTTAGAACCCTTAGCGGAGTTCTTGCGCAACACCAATCTGCAACACCGCGAAAGCTGGTTTTGCTTTGCATGATTTTTCATAAATAATTGACATTCAATTATTTATGAAATTTAACATTTCCTCTCTTATGCAACTACATTATCGCGAAATGGGCGCCGGATCGCCGCTGGTGATTTTGCACGGCCTATTTGGGACTGCTGACAACTGGCAGACGCTGGCGCGGCGCTGGTCGGAGCGGCAGCGCGTCATTCTGGTTGACTTGCGCAACCACGGCCGCTCGCCCCACACGCCCGAGCACACGTACGAGCTGATGAGCCAAGATGTACTGGAACTGTTTGATAGTCTGAAACTTACCGACGTCACGCTGCTTGGCCACAGCATGGGCGGCAAAGTGGCCATGCGCTTCGCCCTCGACCACCCAGAGAAGTTGGAGCGCCTCGTCGTGATGGACATCGCCCCGCGCCTTTCGGATATGCGCCACCAAGACGAAATTTTAGCCGGCCTTAACGCGGTCAATCTGAGCACGTTGCAAAGCCGCCAGGAAGCCGACGACGCGTTGGCGCGCTACATTCCGCAAGTGGGCGTCCGGCAATTTTTGCTCAAAAACCTGTATCGGCGCGACGATAACTCGTTTGCGTGGCGCCAAAACCTGACGGCCCTCACCACCAACATGAGCCAGATTGGTGCGGAAATCATGGACGATCAGCCATTTATGAAACCTACGCTGTTTATCCGCGGCGGCAAATCCGACTACATCAGTCCCGAAGACAAGCTCTACGGCATTCCGCAGCTGTTTCCAAACAGTCAGGTCGAAACCATACCCGATGCGGGCCATTGGGTACATGCCGAAGCACCGGATCGGGTGTTTGAGCTAGTAGATGCGTTCGCCCGACAATCAGAACCCATATAAAATACTGATTGTTAATCAGTTGTATAATTAACTTAAGTCATAGTCCTAATCCCAGTCACCTTGTCCGGCACCCTCTATCTGATTCCCACCGTTTTGGCTGACGATACGGCGGCCCAAGTTTTGCCGGCACAAGTGGGGGCGCAGGTGGCCGCGCTCACGTATTTTCTGGTTGAAAATGCCCGAACAGCGCGGCGTTTTATCAAAAGCGTGGCCCCCGCGCAAGTTATTGAGGATCTGCGCATTGGCGTTATCGACAAGGATTCCACCGAAGCCCAAATCAACGAAGCGCTGAAACCCGTTGCCGCCGGCCTCGACGCCGGCGTGATTTCGGAAGCGGGTTGCCCTGGCGTAGCCGATCCGGGCGCAGAGCTGGCGCGCGTAGCGCACCGGATGGGCATCAAGGTAGTGCCGCTGGTGGGGCCCTCGTCGCTGCTTCTGGCCCTGATGGCTTCGGGCATGAACGGCCAGAGCTTTGCTTTTCACGGCTACTTGCCTATCGAACGGTCCAAACGCATAACGGCGCTCAAAAACCTCGAAGGCCACTCGATCCGACACCATCAGACGCAGCTTTTCATCGAAACGCCGTATCGCAACATGCAGCTGCTGGAAGATTTGCTGGCGAATCTGCAGCCTTCGACGCGGCTATGCATTGCCGCCAACCTAACGGCGCCCAACGAGTATGTGCGCACCGATACGGTAGCGGGCTGGAAGGGCAAATTACCCGAGATTCATAAGCAGCCGGCCGTCTTTCTGATCGGGCGGTAGCTTTATGCAGGGTTATTTCATCAACTGAAATACCACGAGCGACGACACGTAAGCCAGCCCCGTCATGTAGAGCATCTGCATGATGGGCCAGCGCCAGCCTTTGGTTTCGCGGTACGTAGCAGCCAGCGTGCTCATGCATTGCATGGCAAACACATAGAAAACAAGCAGCGAAAACGCGCGGGCCGGCGTGAAAAACGGCTGGCCGTTTTCGTCTTTTTCGGCGGCCAGCTTTTGCTGAACTGTGCTCATGTCAGCATCTTGGCCCACGCTGTAAATGGTGGAAATCGTACCTACGAATACTTCGCGCGCCGCGAAGGAAGTAATAAGCGCAATGCCAATTTTCCAGTCGAAGCCCAGCGGCCGAATCACCGGCTCGACGGTACGACCGAAAGTGCCGGCATACGAGTTTTCCAAGCGCTGAGAAGCGACCTGCATATCCACTTCCTTAGCGGTCAGGCCTTGTTGGGCGGCACTGGCGCGTACTCGCTGCTCGGCCCGCGCCATTGAATTACCGGGTCCATAAGAGGCTAATACCCAAAGGATTACGGATATAGCTATGATCACTTTGCCGGCTTGCAGCACAAAGGTCTTGACCTTTTCCACAATGGTAATGCCCACGTTTTTCCAACGCGGCCAGCGATACACCGGAAACTCCATGATGAAATAGCTCCGCTCCTTGCGCCGCAGCAACAGTTTGAGCGCTAACGCCGAGAAGATAGCCGCCAGGAAACCAAGCAAGTACAAGCCCATCAGAGCTATGCCTTGTAAGTTGAAGATCCCTAACACTTTATGATCTGGCACCACCAGCGCAATCAGCACTGTGTAGACCGGAATGCGGGCCGAGCAGCTCATCAGCGGGGTCACGAAAATCGTGATCATGCGGTCCTTCCAGTTCTCAATGGTGCGGGCGCTCATGATGGCCGGCACGGCACACGCCACCCCCGAAATAAGGGGCACCACGCTTTTGCCGTTGAGCCCAAACTTGCGCATGATGCGGTCCATCATGAAGGTGACGCGGGCCATGTAGCCGGTTTCCTCCAGCACCGCGATGAAGGCAAACAGCATCGCAATCTGCGGCACGAACATCAGCACCCCGCCCAGACCCGCTAATACGCCATCGGTGAGCAAGTCAATCAACGGGCCGTGTAAGTTTCCCTTTATCAAAGAGTTAACCCACGCCACGCCTTGATCAATCAGGTCCATGGGGTATTGCGCCCAAGCAAAAATCGCCTGGAACATCAAGAACAGGACGCCAAAGAAAATCAGGTAGCCCCAGACCTTATGAGTCAGGACCCGATCGAGTCGATTGCTGTAAGGCTCGTTGCGCTCGGTGCGCGTCACCGATACCGTGTTGAGCAAAATATCGTTGATGCGGGCGTAGCGGGCAATGGTTTCCTGCGCCTGCTGCGCCGTGGCGTCAAAGCCGTATTTCTGCGTTAGCTCCTCAACGTATGCGCGCTCGTCGGCCGTTAGGAAATTGATCTGACGAAACTGATGCGCGTAATGCAGCGCCAGATAATCGTTGTGCAGGTTGAAATAGTAGCGAATCTGCCGGATCATGGGCAGCAGATCCTCGTCGGGCTCGTAGAAATGAACCGAAGGTGCTCCCAACTCCTGCGACATCACGATTTTGAGTGCAGCCACCCCGATACCTTTGCGGGCGTTCATCGGGATGATGGGCACGCCCAGTTCGCGCTGCAACGCCTCTACGTCGATTTTGACGCCGTGTTGCTCGGCCACGTCCATCATATTGAGCGCAAGCACAGCCGGCAGGCCCAAATCAGCTAACTGAGTGAACAGCAACAGATTACGTCGAATATTAGACGCATCCGCCGTGATTACTACAAAGTCGGGGTACTGCTTGGAAGTCCGGTCGTAGAGCAGGTCGGTAATAACCTTTTCGTCCAAGCTTTTCGGGTACAGCGAGTACGTGCCGGGCAAGTCAATAATCTCGGCGCGGTGTTGCGGCGTCAGCTGGCTGATGCCTGTTTTGCGGTCGACGGTGACGCCGGGGAAGTTGCCGACTTTCTGGTTGAGGCCCGTCAACTGGTTGAACAGCGACGATTTACCCGAATTGGGGTTACCAATGAGCGCAATGCGCGTCAGAGTGCCGGGTAAGCGGGGCGAGGCAGCCTCCAGCACAGCCGCAGAAACGGCCGCGCCCGTCGAGTTAGTAATAGTTGCTGCGCCGGCCATTCAAGCTACTCCTTCAACATGATGGTTGCGGCCTCGTTTACCCGCAACGACAGGGTATAATCCTCATCACCAAGTACTAATGTAATGGGGCAACCGAGGGGAGCCCGGCTGTTGAGGCGCACCGTAGTGCCCGGAATGCAGCCCATCTCCAATAGCTTGAGCGCCATTTCAGGATCTTTGAGGCAGCAAATTGTCCCGCTTTCGCCGAGACTAAGATCTTTTACGCTGCGAGGCGCGACGGACTTGGCGGGTGTGGGACGAGCGGACACGGCGGTAGCTGTTATTTAGATTCTCTTTAAACAAAGGTACCACCCATTTAGGTTTCAGCCAACACTTAAGTTCGAGCGCTGCTTATGCGTGCCGGGCGCCTTATCATTATTCCAAAATCAAATTGCACATTTATAAATATTCTCAGAAGACTTGCAGATTATCAGGCAATTCATTGTAGTTTTGACATATAATAACTGTCAAGCTATGCTCAAACGATTACTCTCACTTGTTGCTTTTGCCTTGCTGATTCCGGTGCTGAGTTTTGCTCAGGCCACCAAAATTTCTGGTCGCATCGTCGATCAGAAGACGAAGGAGCCGATTCCATTTGCTTCCATAGGTCTTCGGGAAGAACAAACCGGCGCTCTGACCAACGAGTACGGCTTCTTTCAGATTGCCGCGCCCGAAAAAAGCGCGCAGGACTCTCTGATCATCATGGCCTTGGGCTACGAGCGCAAAGCAGTGTTGGTGAAGAAAGGCGCCAACATGACCGACCTGATCATCGAAGTACCTAAGCGTCAGATCGTTCTGGGCGAGGTAACGGTAAAAGGCGGTAAAGTAAAAGATCTGGCTCTCGGGGCTAAGTCCAATACACCCGGCGAAGGCATGATTCAGGGCATGCCCGGCAGCCAATACGCATTTTTCGTGAAGAACGACAAGGGCAAAAAGCTGGGTAACGTGCGTACGGTGTCGTTCTACATCGGCGAAAACGGTTTTCCGCGGGAGCCTTTCCGCGTGCGGTTGTATAAGGCCGATGGCAACTACAACTCGCCCAACACCGACTTGCTCATGGACAACGTGGTGGTATCGGCAGCCAAAGGCGGCGAATGGTACACCGTCGATCTGACGCAGTACAACATTACGGCTCCCGAAGAAGGCTTCTTCGTGGCGATGGAGTGGATCGTGAGCGGCGACAAGTTTTACACCACCAACTTCATGGACACTTACACGCCCTACGGGCAGATTCTGCGTCCGACTTTCGAATTCAAAGAAAGCCGCACCTGGAACTACACCATCGGTCGGGGTTGGAGCCTGATTACGCTCGCCAACAATGGTTTGCGCTACAACGCTATGATTCGGGCCGAAGTAGATATGATAAAGGACTAGGTTTCAGTATGTGCTGATAGGCTGTGTTTGTTGGAAGCCTAGTTCAAAAAAGCCCGCTACAAAGCGGGCTTTTTTATTTTCCTGTCTTTTACACAAGTGTTTGACTGTCAAATACTTATGTAAAAGACTTATTTGGTGCGTACCGCAATTTCTACGCGGCGGTTTTCCTGACGACCGCTGGCAGTAGCGTTGCTAGCCACGGGGTTCGATTCGCCCATCGGCTCGACGCTTACGCGGGCGTTGTCGAGTTTGCCATTTTGCACGAGCCAATTCTTTACTGCTTCGGCGCGTTGCTCGCTTAGCTCTTTGTTATAGCTCTTATCACCGCGAGAATCGGCAAAACCCATCACGCGCACTTCATTGGCCTTGTAGCGCTGCCCGATGGAGGCAGAAATCTGCTGCAAAGCTTTGGACGCGCTGGGCTTGATGGTCGCCTTGTCGGTATCGAACAGCACTTTTTCGTCGACGCCATACACGCTGTACTCGTCATTGCCGCGCACCGAAACATCGGGCAGGTTTACTTCCGGAAACTTCACATTCGAGAGCTTGGCTTTGGTCACTTCCCAAGCGTTGCTCATTTTGGAGCCGGCACTGTCGGTGGCAGCGCCGGCACTCTCACCTGTGCGGGCTACCACCGCCGTGTCGGCGGTGGCTTCGCTGAGTTGGTCTTTGGTTTCGGGCTTTTTCAGGTTGTCACACGAGGCGAGCAGACCAGCAAGAGCCACTACGGAAAGCAGGGAATTTTTCATGATAAAAGGCATAGGGTGGAGAAAAACAATCGCAATGGTTACGCACTGCGCGGTCAATGGTTAATCTCCGGTGAGCCGACTGTTCGCTTGCCGGCCCGCCTGTACCTTCAAATCGCGACGTTTACTCGGCGAAGAAAACGCGCTTTACGCGTTCGCTGACATTGGTAAGTAGCTCATACGGAATGGTGCCGATGCGCCGGGCCAACTCCGTTAGAGGCAACGCTGCGCCAAAGATTATCGCCGTATCGCTGGCCTGCGCCAGCGGAATGTGCGTCACGTCAACCATGCACATATCCATGCAGACATTGCCCACCAGCGGCGCCCGCTGCCCCCGAATCATTACCTCACCTACCCCATTGCCAAACCGCCGATCGTAGCCATCGGCATAGCCAATGGCCAGCGTGGCAATGCGCCGCTCGTAGTCAGCAGCAATGCCGCGCCGCCCGTAACCGACCGTTTGGCCGGGAGCGAGGGTTTTTATCTGCGAAATGGTGGTCTGCAGGCTGCTCACGGGTCGTAAGGCGTTCTGTTCCTGCCCGCTCGCTTCCACGCCATATAGCCCAATGCCTAGCCGCACCATGTCGAAATGCGCCTCGGGGAAGCGCAAAATTCCAGCTGAGTTAAGTGCGTGTTTTACAATGCGATAGCCCAAAGCGGATTCTACCTGTGGGGTCATCCGCTGGAAAGCCGCCAGCTGCTGAAGCGAGAAGTCGTTGTGCTGCTCTTCGTCGGCACCGGCTAAGTGCGTAAGGGCGCTGGCGACGCGCACGTAAGCAGCGTTTTCGCGCAGCACATTGCACAGCGCGGGCACGTCTTCTTCGGCAAAACCCAGGCGGCGCATGCCGGTGTCGAGCTTGAGGTGAATAGCGGGCATCGGGTATTCGCGGGCGATGCTCAGGTAATCCTGAAGCCGCTCAAACGAATAGATTTCGGGCTCCAGATGGTATTGCCGCAGCTTCTGAAAGCTGTCCGGCGACGGATTCATCACCATGATGGGCAGGCTGATGCCGTGCTGGCGCAGATCCACGCCTTCGTCGGCGTAGGCCACGGCTAAGTAGTCGGCTCGGTGAAATTGCAACAGGTTGGCCACCTCATAACTCCCACTGCCATAGGCAAATGCCTTTACCATCACCATGAGCTTGGTACCAGCTTGCAGCCGTGCGCGGTAGAAGTTGAGGTTGTGCACCAGCGCATCGAGGTCTACTTCCAGCATTGTGCCGTGGATTTTCTGCTGAAAAGCTGCCACGATGCGCTCAAAACCATAGCGGCGTGCCCCTTTCACCAAAATGGTTTCGTGGCGAAAATCATCGGGGCGAAAGCTGGCCAGAAATGCTTCGGTGCTGTCGTAAAAAGTGGCTTCAGCGGCCCCAAACAGCGCCCGATGCTGGCTGATTTCGGGCCCGATGCCAATCAAACGCTCTACTCCGTGTACCGTGAGCTGCGCATTCACCCGGGTATACAACTCAGCCGACGGCAGACCCGATTCGAGTACGTCGGAGAGAATGAGCGTGCGGCGGCCACGGCGCGGTTGCCGCGCCAACACGTCGAGGGCCAGCGTAAGTCCCGCCAGATCATTGTTGTATGTATCGTCGAGCACGTAGCAGTCGTTGACGGCCTGCTTCATTTCCAGACGCATCGCTACGGGTTGTAAGCGGTCGAGGCGGCGCTGAATTTCGGCAGGGGGCACTTGCCGCCATAGCAACACGGCTACGCCGTGCAAGGCATTCTCAAGGGAAGGCTCGTCGGCGAAAGGCAGCGTCAGCATGTGCTCCTGCAACACAGGATGCGCAACGCTTACGCGCACCACCGTACGGTCGGCGGAAGCTTCGGCTACCGTCACGGCCACGTTGGTATCGTAATGATGATTGCGGCTCCAAGTAAACCGGCGCGGATCGGTAAGTTGCTGAGCAGCAATATGTACGGCTTCGTGATCGCGGCAATAAAAGAGCGTGTCCACCTTCTCGAAAAGGCGCATCTTTTCGCCAACTTTTTCGGCAGCCGAAGCAAACCCCGCGTCGTGAGCAGTGCCCAGGTTGGTAAAAATGCCTAGCGTAGGTTGTATGACGCGGGCCAGCCGTTCCATCTCGCCGCGCTCCGAAATTCCAGCCTCGAAAATGCCCAATGTATGCGTTGGGTTCAGCTCCCACACCGAGAGGGGCACGCCCACTTGCGAGTTGTAGCTGCGCGGGCTTTTGCAGATTAGCTCGTCGGGGCTTAGCAGTTGCGCAAGCCACTCTTTTACAATGGTTTTGCCATTGGAGCCGGTGATGCCAAACACGGGAATACGGAACTGCCGACGGTGCTGCGCCGCTACTGCCTGTAGCGCCACCAAGCTATCCTCAACCCGTACAAAGCCTGCCTGCGGAAACGTCGCTACGCCACCCGGAATCTCAGCTTCCCGATCGACGACAAATAGCCGCACGCCGCGCTGATACAGGTCGGTGAGGTAGCGGTGCCCGTTGTGCTGGGCGCCGCGCAACGCAAAAAACACCGTGCCGGCCGGCTGCCCCACGCGCCGACTATCGAGCAGCAGGTGTTGGACGGGCGCCGCCGGGGCAGCCGGCGATTGGAGTAGAATACCGCGAGTCAGGGCGGGCAGATCGGCGAAACTCAACATAGTGATGCAAAGGTACGCTTGCCGCTATAACCACGGCAGAGGCCCGTTTGCGAAGAGCAATGCCGTACCTTTGCGGCCTCTTTGCTTTTCTCTGTGAAATTCTCTCGTTACCACCTCGCGGCTTTCAGCGCCTTCCTGATCTGGGGCTTCTTCCCGCTGCCTTTGCGCCTGCTCAGCAGCTATGCCAGCGGCCAGATTTTGTTCTTCCGTATCTTATTGTCGCTGAGCATTTTACTACTCATACATGCGTTCTTCCGGCGCGAAGCCGTGCAAACGGTTTGGCGCCAACTACTTGCCGCCTCGCGGGCCGAGCGCCGGGGCGTAGCCGTCAGCACCGTATTCGGCGGCTTTTTGCTGACGGCCAACTGGCTCTTGTTCATCTACGTCATCAACCAGGTGAGCGTGCAGGCCGGCTCGTTTGCGTACCTGATTTGCCCCATCCTGACGGCGCTGCTCGGCTTTGTGGTGCTGCGCGAACAACTGCGGCTTAACCAGTGGCTGGCCATCGGCCTTAGCCTAATGAGCTGCGCGCTGCTCGGCTCCGGCGAAGCCCGGACGCTGCTGCTGAGCTTGGCTGTCGCGCTTACGTATGCCCTTTACCTCATCACGCAGCGCGGCCTGCAAGGCTACGACCGCCTCGTGCTGCTAACGGTGCAGCTGATCTTGGCCGCTGCGGTGGTCCTGCCCATCGCTCCGTTGCTCGGTGCCGATCCGGCGGCCGGCTTTGCCGATTCGCACCTGCTGTTGATGGCGGCTGTTCTGAGCGTGGGCTTTACGGTCATACCGCTGTTTCTCAACCTCTACGCCCTCAATGAGTTACCATCCGGCACGGTAGGCATCATGATGTACGTGAACCCGTTGGTCAGCTTTGTGCTGGCATTCACCTACTACGGCGAGCAAGCCCAGGTGCTTCAGCTGGTGACGTATGGCGTAATCCTGCTTTCGGTGGTGCTGTACAATGTGCAGCTACCGACGCGCGTGCGCCAACCGGCATAGAGACACCTAAACGTTTCGGTGCTGGATCGCAGGCAAATCGTAGAACGCTCTTAAAAACCCAGCCCGATCCGCAGCCCATTGGCTTGCCGATTGCCGGATTGCAGCGCCGTGTAAAAGTCGACGCGCAGCACTTTCAGGACGTGCTCGACGCCTACACCCAGCTCAACATAATTGCCGGAGCTCGGCGTGCGCAAGTAATTGACCGACGCTACTTCCTGCCACTTAAGCCGGCGCATCAGCGGGATTTTGTTCAGGAAGAAGCCGTTGAAATGGTGGTTGTAATGCGCTTCCAAGTAGCGGTCTCTTGTGCTATATAAGTAGTAGTCAAGCAATTGAAATTGGGCGAAATTGCTAGCAAACGCCGTTTGGTTGCCGGAAAAGTGCCGGTAATCCATGAAGTAGAGCCTTGGAGTGCCGAGGTAAGCGCCCGTCATTACGTTATAGCTGCTCGTTCCAAGCAGGCCCATGTTCACAGATTGGCTAACGCCCACGCCTAACCGGGTGTAACGCACATCGGAGCCAAGTGCCTGAATCCCTTGCAGATACGTGAATCGGAACGTTGGCCATTTCGAGCCAAAATTGAGCTTGCCATCGGGCCGCGTAATGTAGCGCTGCCCAGGCCTATACGATAAGGTAAGCTCGGCTGTGAGGGCTTGGTTGCGGGCGAAGCTAGTGTTAGGCAGCTCCGCACTTACTGGCCGATTGGGGGTGAAGGCCCGGCCGGCCACATCCTTAATAAGGTCAATAGTAGCATTTTGCAGCTCGCGGCGGTCGTAGTAGCTAAGCGCCGTGCGCACCGTCAGGCCGTTGAGCAGTTCGGTAGTGTAGCTAATGTCGCCGCCGAGGCGCCGGTAGTATTTGGCGTAATTGCGGTTGCGAAACAGCGTGTACTGGGTATTGATAAAAGGCGTAAGCTGCGAGTTGAGATCGAAATTTTCGATGGTTTGGCCCACGCCCACGCCAAGGCGCGCCAATTTTACGGGGTCGTGTTGCCATACGGCCTCCACGCTCGGGCTGAGCAGCTTGTTGGCGAAACCGTAGCGCACCGCAGGCGTCAGCGAAAAGGAGCGACGGTCGTCGGTGTTCTGCGTATAGGTAGCCTGCGCATTGACCACCGCGCCTTCTACCGTGTTGTATTGCAGAATGTTGAAAACAGGCGCAACGGAGAATTGCCACTTCTTGAACGTGTTGCGATACGTGTAGCCCGTCACCAGAAACTTCATGGGTTCGGGCTCATTACGCTTGCGATCCAGGGAATCCTGATACGGGCGGGAGCTGCGGATGACTTCAGTGCTGTCTTTTAGGTGGTAGTCTTTTTTCTCCTCGTCGGTGAGCGGCACGGGGCGCACCTCCGACCAAAAGCTGGTATCGCGCTCATTTACACCTTTTTCCACCACCATTACTTGCCCGCGCGGCATGCGTTCCACGGGTAGGCCCCCGATCGAATCGCTGCGTTCGGAGCGCCGTACGCGCTCCTTCACTTGCTTGGCGAAGCCGCGTAACACGGGCTTTTGCTTTTTCACGTCGGCTACCGACTCGCGCATAACGGGCGCCGGTTCGGCATCTTTACTGGCGACTGCGGGCGGCGCGGTTTGGGGAGCGGGCCGATTAGGATAGGTCGGCGTTACCTGGTAGTTGGAAAGCACGGCCGTCACGTAGCCATTGCCCTTAAAACCAAAGGCTTCGAAGCCCATCGTGATCTTCTGCGACTGCATCACCCACACATCCGACGGGCCCGGCGCGGGCGCAAAAAGCTGCTCAATGTGGATGTTGTCGACGTAGTCGAGCTGGGCGTCTTTCGTCAGGTCGAGCGACACGGAATGCAGACGCCACGTACCTTCCACAACGTAGATGTAACCCGAAAATACCGGATCGGTGCGGCGGCGCGGCGTCACGCGTATTTTATTGATGGTCAAGCCGTTCTGCTGCGTACTGCCTTGCAGCTCGTATTTATAAAACAGCATGGCGCCGTCGGCAATCGGCGACACGAAGCCGCGCTCCGAAAAGCCGCTTTTCAGCACGTTGTTGTAGAAATTAAGGCCACGGCCCGCACTGGCCCGGTTGAAGCTGATGCCCTTGGCATCGCCGCTCACCCGCGACGACAGCATGCGCTCCTGTACCACGTTGGGCTGGCGAAACGTCATGTCCGACAAAGACTCGGAGAGGTAAAAAATACCCGGCTTCACGTCCGGCCCTACTTTCACCAAGCCCAAAATCTTGCCGGGCACATCGGTGAAGCGGCCCAGCGTTTTGATGTAGACCCGCGCCTTGAAAGCCGCCACCTCGCGCTGGTGGTAACGCCGCCAGTTAATGGCTTGCTGTACAATGGGATACGCAGGGTCGCGGTCGGTAGCGCGTACGACTACTTCGCCCAGCCGGTAGTTTTCCGATTCGAGCACGACGTTCAGGACCGTGGCCGTATCACCGCCGGCTACCCGAATGGTTTCGGTGCGCGGCTTGTAGCCAACGTATTGAAATACAAGTTCATACTGTCCCGGATTGAGGCGCAGCTGATAATTACCTTGCTCGTTGGTGGCGGTGCTGGTAGAAGTGTTGCGCACGGCCACGTTGGCGAAAGCCAGGGCGGCGCCTTTGGTGTCCGTAATCCGTCCTCGCACAATGCCGGCCTGCGCCCCAAAGACGCTTGCCAAAAAAGTCAGCAGCAACAAGTAACGAGCCATCCGGAATATATGCACAGTGTTCGTGAAGATAGAGAGAATCCAGAACCGAACGGTTGCCTCCGCGTGCTTCAAATGCGGAATTTATCCTTGGCAGAACCCACTTTTTGCAGCACGACTACGCAACGATTAGATTCATTATTCACAAAATATTGACCATCAAATAATTACACAGAAAAGAATGTGCTTTCATTACCATCTTCAGCACCAACATGCAGCCTTTATAAGTTCGGGGTCATTTCCAATAAAAAAGGACAGCCTTGCGGCTGTCCTTTTTTTGTGACCTGGAAAGAGTCCGCAGGCCCTTATTTGATAAAGTTGCTGGCAATCGAGAGCACAGTCGCCATGTCCAGCGGCTCGTCGAAGGCTTCGGACGCTTTGTTGGTGGAGATGTTGCTGTTGGCAGCGATGTTGATGCCGGCCTGCACCACGTTGCCCTCGCTGGGGTACTTGCTGGCGGGGTTGCCGGGGCCATAGATGCCGTTGGTAATGCCGGGCGCCGGCCCGCCGTTGGCATCGCCCGTGATCCAGCTTTCGGGCGAATCCTGCTCGTTGTTGGGCAGGGCTTGCGGGCCGCCGCGGCGCATGGTGCGCAGATGCGAAGCGTGGCGGGCCTCCACCGAGTGAATGTTGAGGGCCGCCTCCAATACGGTGTTGTTGCTCATCAGCAGCGCCGCGCCGCCTTTGTAGGCGCGCACGCCGGTATCCTCAAATGCCTGGGCCACAGCCAAAAACGTTTTTACATTTGAGAATACGTCGGGGAACAGGGCTGCGCGGGCGCCACCCTTCGAGCCGGTAAAGTCGAAAGAAGCCGTTGGGTCTTTGATGGCGTCGGCGCCGAGCACGGCCTTCAGGAACTTAACGTGGTTGTTTTCGTCGGTGCGGATGGTTTCAATGTCGGTGCGGCTCTGGCCCGTCAGCGACGATTGGAGGCCCGCGGCGCTCAGGCCTTGGTTGTAGAAGGTAGCCTCGAGGTATTCGAGGGTGAGGGCGAAATTGAGCACTTCTTTGATCTGCGCACTCAGGCCCGACGACTGCCCGTAGGCCTTCTGGAACATGGAACCCATGGCCAGCGGCACGGCAGCGGTGGCGAGTTTCTTGCCGAAGCCAGCAAAATGCTTGAAGATGGCGCGGCGCTGATCGAGACGCTCGTAAACTTCCGGATCGACTTTTTCGATTTCGGTGATAAGATTGAAAATATTCATGGAGTAGAGATTTTGACGATAGATGGATGAATGCGAAGCAGGGCCAGCTTATTCTTTGGGCAGGTTGCTCACGTTGAGCTTCGAGCCTTTCTTGAGGAAGGCATTGGCCGTTATTACTACCTCAGCAGGCGACTTAGATTTCTCCAGGCCGGTGCTGAAATCCACCACGTCGGGGCCTACAAACGAGCCATTCTGGATCAAATCGCGAATCAGGGCGGCGTGCCGGGCCTCTACCGACACTATTTTGCCGGCCAGCGTCAGGTAATCGGGGTTGGCGATGAGTTTGCCGGCTCCGTTATAAGCCGATACACCCAAATCTTCGAATGCCTTGGCCGTGGTCAGGACACTGGTGCGGTCGGAGAAATTAATCGCCGAAAAATCGGGTTCCAGATCCTTGATTGGGCTGCCGCCCAGCGCCGTAATGGCTTTTTTGAAGAAGTCGCGGTGCGCCACTTCGTGCGCGGCTACATCTTGCAAAATTTGCCGCTCGGCCGCCGAAGCACCGGCATAGTATGGGCTGGCTACTACCTGCGCATAAAAAGCCGCTTCCAATTGCTCCAAGGCGTAGGCATAGTTGAGGATGCCGAAGTCGCCGGAGCCGACATTTACCTCGTTCTTGTTGGCTTTCGGATTTTTAAAAATCTCTTCCAGCACATCGTTGCAGCCGGTTAGCGCCAAGCTTGTGGCGGCTACTCCGAGCCCGGTATACCGTAGAAAGGAGCGACGCTGCAATGGCGTGTTCAGCCCCTCCTCTACCGAATTGGATTCGGGGGTTAGTAATGGTAGTTTCGACATATTTTTTTGTATAAAATGGTGGGAAGATAGAAAGCATACGCAGTGCTTTCGTCACCAGATTTAGACAAGAATAAAATACGTATTTAACGCATTACCTTAAGCATATTCGACAGTATATCAGGACTTTGCGACACGAGCACAAGCTTGGATTTATCCTGCTACCCACAGATATTTCAATAAACTTTGCATTAACAGCACCGCAGGGCTTGATTGCAGCGGTCTGGCTTCCGTTTTGTCAACTTGCACCCTGCAAACCCGAACGCCTAGGCTACCCACAACGTTAATTGGATATACCTACGCCGGCGCCCCTTCATCAGCCGGCTGCTAAGTCGAATGGATCAACCGAAAAAAAAGTTTTATACGCCCGGTGAGGCCCTGCAAAAGATCGCTGCCTTCTGCGCCTACCAAGAGCGCAACCACAAAGAAGTGGAAGAAAAGCTTCGCAGCTACGGCCTCGACGAGGACGAAGCCGGCGAGATTATCATTCGGTTGAGCCGCGAAAAGCTGCTCGACGAAGAGCGGTACGCCAAGAGTTTTGTGCGGGGTCGGTACCGGTTGAAGAAATGGGGCCGGCGCCGCATTACGCAGGAACTCAAGCAGAAAGGTATTTCGGACTTCTGCATCAAAGCGGGCCTGAAGGAAATCGACGGCGACGAGTACTACGCCAACCTCACGACACTGCTCGAAAAGAAAAACGCCCTCGAAAAAGAGCGCCATCCGCAGAAACGCAAGCAAAAGCTCATGCAGTACCTAATGCTGAAGGGCTACGAAATGGACCTGATTCAGATGGCACTGAGCGACTTAGGCAAGGAAAGCGAGGATTGATATAAGCATTTGATATACAGATATTTACCTTTTGCCCGGTACTTGCGGAGGTGCCGTTTGCTGCACGAGTACGACGCGCCGGCCAGTCATGGTTTCCAGCATAGGCCTTAGGATTTGCTGGGCATTCTGCTGGGTTTGGGCCAGAATTCCGGATTGCAGGGCCGAGCGGCGCACGTTTTTTTCGGCGTATTTGTAGGCTTCATCTACCAGCTCGGCGTTGCGCAGCAGGCCATTTTCGACGCTATACACTTTGCTTTGGCTGTGGTCGATGCGCCAGCTGCACAGTTCGGCGGGCGGCAGCGCAATGCGCACTACCGAGTCGCCTTCAAACACCACGTCTTGCGCCCGCACTTTGCGCAGATCGAGGCAACCCACGGCATCGCCCGCCACGATAAGCGCCACTTTTGCGTCTTCCAGAAAACGGTACGTGCCTTTGCGGTACTCCACCACGTCTTTGAAATTGTAGCGCACCAACTCCATGCGGCCCAGGGCCTCGACTTTGGTCAGGACGGTGTTGTGCGTGACCGTGATGCGCGGATCGGAATTGAGGGGATTGTCCAGCAGCACCGGCTGGACTTTTTTCCAGAGAAACCAACCTAACCCCACTAGGAAAACCAACGGCAGCAAGCGGCGCAGCAAACGAACAACAGGCATAAGCACAAACAGAACAAGACACTACTTTACGGGCAAGGTACGGGAAGCACTGGGTTTGGGTCACTTTTGCTTGGATGCAAACGGCCCATGCACAGTACGCCATCAAATCCCTGTCCACTGGTATTTCGGATATAAACGTGATCTGAAACAACTAAAGCAAACGCACAAGGTATTGATTTACAATGTTTTGTAGCTTTAATCCAATCGATACCTATTCTATTTCCGGCCACCAGGTGCTGCGCGACTCATAGCGCTGGCGAAAACCGGCCCACGCCTGCAAGCCGCCCGTGTGGACGGCCACCACGGTGCTGCCCGGCTCAAAATAGCCTTTCGCAATCAGGTCGAGCACCCCGAACAATAGCTTGCTGGTGTATAGGGGATCGAGTAGGACGCCATGCCGCTGCTGAAACTCACGGATGAATGCCAACAGCGGCGGCGAAAAGCTGGCGTAGCCCCCAAAATGGTAGTCCGTTTGCAATGCCCAGTTGGTATAACGCTGTCCAACAACCTGTTGCGTGAGAGCATTCACATCGTTGCGCAGGAAATCACCGCCTTTCAAGGCTGCTATGCCCACAGCCTGACGCGTGCCGGCAAGGCCCGTGAGCAAACCGGCCAACGTGCCCCCAGTGCCACAAGCCACGCACAACGCATCAAAGGCCGTGTGGGCAGCTAATTCCGTTACCAGCTCAGCGCAGCCGCGCAGGGCCAGCGCATTGGTACCACCTTCGGGCACAACGTACGCCGGGCCGGTTTGCGCTAGTAGCTCCGCCTGAACTGCCGCTTCGTGCTTGCGACGGTACGTGTTACGATCGAGGTAGCGCAAGGTCATGCCGTGCGCCACGGCCTGCGCCAGCGTCGGATTTAGCTGATCATCCTGGGCCAGCTGTAGCTCGTCGCCACGCACCACGCCAATAGTATTGAAGCCGTATAAATGCCCAGCCGCCGCGACGGCGGCCAAGTGATTGGAGTAAGCCCCGCCGAATGTCAGGAGCGTGTCGTGGCCTTGTTTGCGGGCCTCCAGCAGGTTGTATTTGAGCTTGCGCCACTTGTTGCCGGGTAGCTCCGGGTGGCGCAGATCATCGCGGAGCAGCAGCAGCCGGATGCCCTTTTGCTGGACAACCGTCTCCAGAATATCTTGTATAATTATCTCATTATCAATCATTTACTAATAATATAAAAATCCATCGCCTGTCATCTTAGGAGAAAGATGACAGGCGATGGAGGCTGTTAATGACGCGCGGCCTGGGCTGCTTACGCTACCAACTGCTGCTCTTCTACTACCGGCTCAGGCTTTTGCCGGATTGCATATACCAAAGCCCCCAGCAGGGCCAGAATCAGGAGAACGGAAGAAACCAGCGATACCGTGTTGCCGATGGCGTAGGCCTTGGGCTCGAACTTAAACTCGATGATGTGGTGCCCAGCGGGCACGGGCATGGCACGGAGCACGTAGTTGGCGCGCAGGTGCGGCACCGGTTTGCCGTCGAGGTAGGCGTTCCAGCCGTCGGCGTAATAAATTTCCGAGAACACCACGAAGCCGTCCTGCGCGGCATTGGCGTCGTAGCGCAGTTCGTTGGGCGAGTAATTGGTGAGGCGGATGGTAGAGCCAGCCGCATTGTAAGTGGTCTTGTCGAGAGGGAATTTCGAGGCATCCACGACGGCCGTAGTAGCCACGTTGAGGTTAGTAAGCGCCTGAATTTCTTGGTCGGGGTTCTGCACTTTCTGTACTTCGCTCACAAACCAAGCGTTGCCCAGGGCGCCGGGGTTGCGTTGCACAGGCTGCTTAGGATCGCCGGTGATGAGGTAACGCATGTTGAGCATGTTGAGCACGCCGGGATTGTTATTGGAAATCTGTCGCTCAATTAGGTCTTGGTAGCGGCGCAGCTTAGCGCCGTTGTAGCCCCCGATGCTCTTGTGGAAGTACGACGTATTGGCCTCACTGAAAGGGTTTTGCAAATTCAGCACGCGGTAGCTCAGGTCTTTGTCCTGCAGAATTTGCTCATCGACTGCGGTCGGTACAAACTGCTGGGCTACGGTTTCGCGCTGGAAGTTGCTGTCGTTGAGGTAGCGCTTGTCCACGGTCCAGAGGTCCACCAACGTCAAGGCGGCTACCAACATAGCCGCCAGCGACACCGACAGCTTGCGCTGCAAATAGAAGTACAGGACGCCACCCGCCATCAAAATGAACACCAACGAGCGAAGCACGTCGGTACGCATCAGGCTTGCGCGGTCTTGGCGCAAGGCATCTAGCGGGAAGCCACTTTGCTGCAACTGAGCGTCGATAGGCGAAGCGAAATTAGCGCCTAACCCAAACAGGAAAGCCAGGATGCAGATGCCGGCCGTGATGCCCACGGCGTAGAGCAGTTTGCGCTTCAAATCGGCTGTTTCGGCAGTGTCCACTGCTTTCGGGGCCAATGCCGGATGTGAACCGGCCGGTAGCGGTGCTGTTTCGGGGCGTGTGCGCAGGACGCGAGACAGGGCTAAGATGCCCAGCAGCGGCATGGCCAATTGCGCAATCACGAGTGCCATCGACACAGCCCGAAACTTGTCGTAGCCGGGGAAGTAATCAAACATGAAGCCGTTGAACGACTCGAAATTCTTGCCCCAGGCCAGCACAATCGACAGGATGGTGCCGATCAGCAACCAAATGCGCGTGCGGCGATCGGCGACAAACAAGCCCAGCACAAACAGCAAGCACACAACCGCGCCCACATACACCGGTCCGCTTGTGCTCGGCTGATCGCCCCAATAAAGCGGCAATTGGCTCAGGTAGTCGCGTAGCTGTACGGGCGGGACTCCTAGCTGCGAAAGGGCTTGCCCCGTAGCCGAGCTTTCACTCAGCTTGGCTTGCGAAGCTCCACCGAAGTAGTTGGGAATCAACAAGGTAATGGTCTCGCCGACACCGTAGCTCCACCCGAAAGCGTACTCCCGATCGTGGGCGGTGCTGGCCGATTCACCATCGGCAGGGGCTGGCGCTTCTTGGCTGGGCGCAGTTGGCAATGGCGTTTTCAGTTCCGACTTGCCGCGGTTGGAATACTTGCTGTATTGTGCCGTAACGTAAAGGCGGCCAAAGCTCACCCCGACAGCCAACACGCTTGCCGCCAGCAGTAACGCTGTGCGGTTCAGGAAAGCAGCCGTGCGTTTTTCGCGCACCGCAAACACAAGTTCCACGATGCCAAACACCAGCACCAGCAGCAGCAGATAATAGGTGATCTGAACGTGGTTGGAACGCAGGTTCATCGTCAGACCCAATGCAAACAAGGCCGCACCCAACCAACGGTTGCGCCGAAACGTGACCAGCAAACCCGCCAGCACCAACGGTGCGTAGGCCAGCGCCAACGACTTGGTATTGTGCCCGGCTGCCAGAATGACCAGGTTATAACTGGTAAAACCCAACGCGATGGCACCGGCGACGGCTACTAACGGTCTCACGCCCAGCGCGATAAACAACACATAGCCACAGAGCAGCGCCAAAAACAAATTGGCCACCACCGCGGGCAGATGCAGCGTGAAAATCTGGTGCAAGTACACCGACAAGTCGCCCGGGAAGCGGGTACTGATCATGTAAGTGGGCATGCCGCTGAACATGGAGTTTGTCCAGAGGGCTTCTTGGCCGGTTACCTCGCGGTATTGGGCAGCTTCGTGCGCCCCGCCGTTAAACTGCACGATATCGTGCTGGGCCAGCGTTTTGCCTTCAAACAAGATCGGCGAGAAATACACAGCGGCCAGCGCCAGAAAAAATACAACGGCCAACAGGTGCGGCAACACCCGTCGCCACAGTGGCACGCTGCCGGAAGAAACGGTAGTCATGAAGCGTAAAAAGAATCGGATAGGTCCCGCCAAATCCCCCGATCTGGCCAGGCAGCCCGAAGGTAGCCTGTTTATTTCATTTGCAGCAACCTACCGCTCGGAGCAGCGCTTTGGGCTCAGCAGCAGGTTAAAAAGAGAGTTTATGCTACGCTGTGCTATAGCAGGCAACCACTCAAGCGTTAGTTAACCTCCTCAAAATCAACGTATTCCCCACCTTTAAACTCCGTGGGTTTTGATTTTTTTTGCTTGGGTGGCACGTAATCTACATGGACCTCCCCTGGGGAAGAAGGCGGAGGGGCCGTGGGAGGCGTAAAGGGCGATTCGAAAGGCGTACCACCAAATTGCTGCCCGTACTTGCGGGCTTGCTTCTGCACAAAAGCCCCCACCAACAGACGCAACACCACGGGTACAACGTAGCGTACGACAAAGGAAATGATGAGCAGCGTCAGGATGAACTTAACCATTAAGGAACGTCCGAAGTGGCGGGATTAAGAATTGGGTTGAAAGTAAAAATCGGCGGTAGCAGGGCTGGCCAGCTCGGCCGCCGTGCAGGGCACAAGTTCCAAACGCGCAGACAACTGAAATGGTTTGTAGCCCAGCGAATCTAGTAGCGCTACCACGGCCTGGCGGTTTTCGAGGCCGTTTAGCTCGGTTTGGATTAGCGGCCGGAAGCGGCGCAGCGTGCCCTGCATATGGCGAAACACCTCGTATTCAAAGCCTTCTACATCGCACTTCACGAAGTTGAGGCGAGTGAGGTCGGCGAAGAGCTCGTCGGGTTGGCGCATGGGCACGTCGTAGGTGCGGGCATACTTTTCGGCCGTGTTGCTGGCGGCTACTTTGGTCATGCCGTGGTGCAGCAGGCCGTCGCGCTCAGGCGTGCCCATTTGCACGGTGGTGTTTTGGCCGCCTAGCGCGTAAGGCAGCAACGTGAGATTGTCGTACCCACTCAAGCGCACGTTGTCGCGCCAGATTTGCTGAAACAGCGGAATGGGCTCTACGGCCAGTACTTTCCCTTTTGGCCCCACCAGCTTTGACAAGGCCACGGAGTAATACCCCAGGTTAGCCCCAATATCAATACAGGTAAACCCTTGACTTACAATCTTTTGCAAAAAGAATAATTCCGGATATTTCTCTTTGCCCCAGCCAGCGCCCACCAGTCGCAAATACACACGACTAACCAAACGGATGTAGCGCTCGAAGCCAAGCGCCCGGACGAGGAGTTTGCGGAGTTCTTTCATTACGGGCGCAAAGATGCCGGAAAGGCAGCAAATGCCTGTTATACCCGTGCTCGGAAAGCCTGAGGATGCAAGAGCATATGCCGCCTACTGGACTTGTACGCCGGCCAGCTGCTTTGCTACCAAATAAGCAGCCGTTTCCGTTGCCTTTTCGCCCAAATTTATGGATATTATATCCTGCTATTGTTATACTCTTTTACTACTATCAGGATGTTGAAATCGTGGTATCTGATTTTCATCGCCGGGCTGCAATGCAGTTTTGCCTACGCCCAATTGGCGGTGCCGGGGTATATCATTACGAACCATAACGAAGTGATTCACGGCGCCATCCGCATCCAGGACCCGGTGAAGCAACAACACGAAGTAGAATTCATTGCGCTCAATGGCCAAGGCTACACCCGATTTGACGGCAGCCAACTGATGGGGTACGGCTACATCACCAAAAAAGACACTGTTCGCTACGTCTCCACAGTTGCCACTGCCAAAACCGAGCATGGCAAGACCAGTCGGCTTTTCCTGCGGCAACTCTGTGCCGGTCCGGTGCAACTTCTGGATTACTATTTTCCTGTTTATTACAGCGGCATTTCCCAATCGCAATACGTCACCAATTACCGGTACCAGGCGCCGCCAGCGTCCTATCTGGGCCGGGTCGATCATTCTGTGCTGGTTTGGCGAGCGGGGCAGGCTGGCTTTGTGGAAACCCGAGCTTGGAAATTTCCTCAAGAGGTAGCAGAATATTTTGCTGATTACCCGGCTCTGAAGTCCGATCTGCACGCCGGCCGCTACCGCCGCCGCGACTTGCAAGCCATCGTGCGGCGCTACAACACATGGCAACTAGCCCAAACGACTAACACTGGTAAGTAGCTACCGCACAGGCGTTTACTTACGAGCCTTACTCCAGAGCCGCGACGCGCCTGCCGCGGCCAGACCGCCTAATAAGTACCACGCTACAGTCATGGCTTTCGTTTGGGGCGTGCGGTTGCTAGGCGCTTTGCCTAAGCCCATCGGACCGGGCAACAACACGCCACCCACGCCCGCGGCCAGCCCCAGCAGAGCACCTCGCCGCCAAGCGTTCTTACCCCGGCCGATGAAGCTGTAATACAAACCGTTGCTGAGCAAATCGCCGGCCAACGTCATGTAATACAATGTTTTGTGGTTGGGAGCGGCAACACCGGCTTTGTCGAAGAGCTTGCGCAGGCCGCGCTCGCCAAACAAATCCATGCGCGGGGCATCGTCGCGCCGAATACGGCGGACGGTTTCGTGCACCACGTTCAACACGACGGCTCCGGCCAGTCCGCTGCCCAAAGCCTGTGGTAATGCCGAAGATTTGCCAGATTTTGCCATAACCCTCAAAAGTAAAACGCGGCGCCCCGCATACGTGAGTAGATATGCGTTACAACGGCCGCCCAAGCGTGTAGGTTATACGGGTGTCGGCACCCGGCCCGGCTGCAAAAAAATGCGGCTCCCACTTGTGACATTTCTGTGGGCCTGCCTATCTTTGCCCTCCCCAGTGGCGCTGCCACTGCGGAAACGCCTTCTTAGCTCAGTTGGTAGAGCAGCTCATTCGTAATGAGCAGGTCGCAGGTTCGAGTCCCGTAGAAGGCTCTTTGCACGAAGCCCCGTAGTCAGGTATTGATCTACGGGGCTTTTTGTTGTTTGCCTGCCGCAAACGATCACAAAAAAGGCCAGATTCCTAAGAATCTGGCCTTTTTTACAACTACTTATTAATCAATCGATTACAAACCGTTGTCATAAGAGTCATCGGCCATGTTTGAGGCCGAGCTGCCGCTGCTCCGATAACCTTGCTGGCTAGCCGATGGGCCTTGATCGCGGCGCTGGCTTTGGTTGCCGGAACCGGAGGTGTAGCCCGAGTTTAGATCGGAGCCGTAGCCCGAACTAGAGGAGCCGGAGCTGTACTTCGAGCTAGAGCTGGAGCCGCCACGGTAACCCGAGTTAGACGAGTCAGAGCCGTAGCCGCTGTCAGAACCGTAGTTGCTGCCGCGGTAGCTATCGCCGGAAGAGCCGCGCTTGTTGCCCCACGATTTGTCGTGCTTCGATTCTGATTTTTCACCTTTCGAGCGTAGCGCCAAGAATACACCGCTACCAACTAAGGCGGCGGCTCCGACGGCCAGCCACTTCTGGCTGCTGCTCATGTTGTTAACCTGCTCTACGGCTTTGTTGCTCCAGTCTTTTACCTGGCTGAGATTAACGTTCTCCAGCAACGACTTGATGCCGCCTTGCGACTCCTGATTTTGGTTCTGGCGGCTGTCACCTCTGGAAGCGCCCATATTCCCCGAGCCCGAAGAAGACGAGCCCATACCCGAAGAGGCATTGGCGTCTGAGCTGCTCGTTCTGCTGCTGGAGGCGGTTGAGGCCGAGCCCATGGCAGCATCCTGGTTTTGGTTGCTCTGATTGGAAGCGGAAGAACCTTGTGGCTGTGCAGCCGAAGATGATTTGCTAGCGCCGGCACCCGACGAATTGGGTTTGTTAGCGGACGAATTCTGGTTGTTTTCCATGATACGGGGTGGTTATGTAATTAGGAAAGACTAAGTGCGCCTTTTGCAAGATCGCATAGCAGTCTATTCGTAATTCGGGGTCATGGGGTTGCAAATGGGCCAATACTTTTCGTTACGCTTGGGCCGGGCAACCTTCTGGGTTGTTGGCCAGTACCTGAAGGATTGTCCTTTATCAACTACCACCTCAATCATTCTTTCAAACTATGGCTAAGGATCCCAATCTCTCCGTGGCTCTCGTAACCGGGGCCGCCAGCGGCATTGGCCAAGAGCTCGCGCATTTGCTCGCCAAAGACCAATACCAGCTCATTCTGGTCGATCAGAACCCCGGCGGCTTGCAAGGCTTTGCCGATCATTTGCAGAGCGTCCATCACATTCAGCCCACGCTTATCACGCAGGATCTCAGCCAACCCGGCGCGGCCCAACGTGTGTACGACGAAGTGAAAAACAAAGGCCTGCAAGTCGATATCTTGGTTAACGACGCAGGCTTCGGTCTCGCCGGTCCGTTCCTAGATGCCGACATCAACCGGCACGTGGCCATGATCAACACCAACATCACGGCCTTGATGGAGCTCACGTTCCTGTTTGGGCGCGACATGAAGCAGCGCAACAAGGGCCGCATTCTGCAACTGGCGTCGCTGGCTTCGTTTCAACCCAACGCCAACTTGGCGGTGTACGGCGCCACCAAAGCGTTTGTATTGTCGTTTACGGAAGCCATCACGGCCGAGCTGCAAGACTCAGGCGTGACCATCACGGCATTGTGCCCCGGCGCCACCGAAACCGAGTTTTTCGTGACGGCCCACGCCGAAGACACCAAAGAAGGCCAGAGCAAGAAAGCCGACCCGAAAGATGTAGCTAAAGATGGCTATGAAGCCCTGATGAGCGGCGAGCCGCGCGTGATTTCAGGCGTCAACAACAAGGTAATGGCGACCATCACCAACGTAGTGCCCGACAAATGGCTGGCGGCCATGAGCAAAAAGCAATTTGAGCCGGCAGCTAAACAATAAGCTGTCTTTCTAGATTTTACTTCGGCTGCCGCCTTCTGCTTGAAACAGAGGGCGGCAGTTTTTTACCCTACTCAGCAGCAAGTACCGACCCCATGGAAAAGCGTTTTCAAGACAAAATATGCCTGGTTACCGGCGCCACGTCCGGCATTGGGCGCGCAACGGCCATCCGGCTGGCGCAGGAAGGCGGCCGGGTGGCGGTGCTCGGCCGCAACGAGCAGGAGGGCCAAGAAGTGCTAGCTGCCATTGAGGCGGCTGGCGGCGAGGCCATCTTTCTGGACACCGACTTGGCCGACGATGCCCAGCTTGCGGCAGCCGTGCAACAAACCCTCGACAAGTGGCAGCGCATCGATGTGCTCATCAACGACGCCGCCATGATGACGTTCAAACCCATAGTCGACTTGGACCCTAAGGATTGGGATAAGCTGATGAATGTGAACATTCGGGCCCTGTTCCGGCTCTGTCAGCTGTGTTTACCGCACATGCAGGACGGCCGCATTGTGGCCGTCAGCTCGGTGCACGCCCACGAAACCACTGCCAATGTCGTTCCCTACGCAGCCAGCAAAGGCGCGATGGAAGCTTTTGTGCGCGGTCTGAGCCAGGAAATACCGCATTCCAAAGCACGCATCAACGCCGTAGCGCCCGGAGCCGTCGATACGCCCATGCTTTGGGACAACCCCAACGTAAAAAGCGGCGCCGAGAAAGTAACCGGGCAAGTCGGCACCCCCGAAGATTTAGCAGCCGCTATTTGCTTCTTGGCTTCCGACGAAGCCAAGTTCATCAACGGCACCACGCTCGTCGTAGACGGCGGCCGTCTCGACGCTTTATAAATCCTTTATTATCAATTGATTACACAAAACAAGCGGGGGCGACTATCTATGTGATAGTCGCCCCCGCTTGTTTTGTGTAGGGTAGCACGGACTGCAAGTTCGGCGCTATCCCTTTTTCCGTTTGGGGCCAACGCCCTTGTGGCGTTCTTCGGGAGCCGGCAGTGGCAAGCCGCCGGCATACAGGTGCGCTTCGCACTCGCCGGCTTGGCGGGCTTCGGCTTCGAAAGGAATGTTGTAGTAGCCGTGCCGCACCCAGCCCAGCAGGTACTTCCACAGGAACCCCCAATAGCCGTGCTCGCGAAACTGGCGGATGTGGCACATCTCGTGCGCCACCCAGTGCGGATCGCGCAAAAACTCTTCGCGCGTAGCGCCGCTCAGGTGGATGCTATTGCCCAATACCATGGCCACGCTGCCGCTCCCCAATTTGAGGCGAGCAACGCGGGCAAAAGGCGAATTTTCGATGATGCGCGGGAGCTCCATAAACAACTGAAAACGAAGGGGAAATATACGCGGTGTACAACTGGACAGTTTTATATTATCTCAAGAATTATTTGCCATTTTATTGAACTCAGCAAAGAAAATCGTGTAAAATCCGGGCCAAAACTTGGACCGCAGATTTTTTATGACTTAGCTTTAACTAATGGCGCAAGAAGAATTCCCGCTTCTACGGCCATTTGTAAAACGCATTTTGCCCACACTTTATCACCACTTCAGGGACTCGAATTACTCGAAGCAAAACGACCCGACGGCCTTCCGAAAGTTTTCGGAATCCGCCTTTTGCCACCCTACGACGGACAATGAAAAACAGCCTCCTGTATTGCCTCGCCGCTGCCTCCATGGCCCTTTCCTTTTTCTTTGAAAGAAGCCCCGATTCTCACCTACGCAACCGCACCAACGCCCCCATTATTGCCGAAGCCTCGCTGCTTCCTGATTTCAGCGGCGGCAAAGAACACCTAGCCGCTTCAGCCTCCTACCGCGACTCGCTGGCGTATCATTACTACTCCCAAACTCTAGGCCTGAATCTGGCCTATACCGAGAATAAGGACTTGCTGCGTACCGTAACCGACTGGCTCGGAACTCCTTACCGCTACGGCAGCAACTCCAAAAAGGGCACCGACTGCTCTGGCTTCGTGACCCGCGTCTTCAAAGAAGTATACGGCATTACCCTTCAGCGCAGCTCGCGCTCCATGTTTCAGAACGTGCAGCGCGTCGCGAAGGACGAAGTAAAGACTGGCGACCTAGTGTTTTTTCGTCGCGGTCCGGGCCAGCCCATCTACCACGTTGGCATCTATCTGAAAGACGGCAAGTTCGCGCACTCGGCCTGCAACGGCGGCGTGATGGTTAGCTCCCTTAACCAGGCTTATTACCACCGCAACTTCTACGCAGCCGGCCGCGTTGAAACCGAATAGCGGTCGCCGATGATCAGTTTTCAAGCCTCGTTCTTCCGAACGAGGCTTTTTTTGTATCCATTTGCCGACGCAAAGCCCGCAAAACCATTTTGGGCTGAAACAGTATAGAGAGGCAACCGCCGAAGCCGCCTGCGGCCACAGCGTCTCTCCCCTTTTCATTTTACTCCTATGGACGCCAAAAATCCCAACGGGGAGCACATTGCTTCCTCCCCCCTCTTCAAGAAATTCCTTGGAAAGGCTGAAGAATACCTCAAAAAGCCTTCCCGCATCAAGACGCTGCTCAACGACGCCTACCAAAAGGCCAGCGACAAAAAAGACATCGGCACCATTGCGCACGAAGCTTGGGAAAGCCTGCAACTGTTGCTACGCTTGGTAAAAGCCTCGGCATCAGGCGAATACACGGGCTTGCCGACTACCACCATTGTGGCAGCGGTAGCCGTTATCATCTACTTCCTGAGCCCGATTGACCTGATCCCGGATTTTATTCCGGTGCTGGGCCTCTTGGATGACGTAGCGCTGGTAGCCTGGTTTACGTCGACGCTGACGGGCGAACTGGACAAGTTTGCGGAGTGGGAAGCGACCCGCCCTGTGGTCGTGAGCGACCCGAAGGCCAGCGATATTCGCCCCGGTTCGGCCTCGACGCTGCACACTTCCAGCGATGGCACGAGCACCGGTTCCGGCCCCAAGCCCAAAGGCGAAAGAGTGGGCGCGGTTGAACACTTCGAGGAAACCAAGGAATCGACTAAGAAACACGGCACCGAAGATCTGAAGCCCGCTTCCAGCTCGGTTTCCAATACCGATTCTGGCATTTCGTCCCCCGACAGCAGCAATCCCAACCCCAGCCTGACCGGCCCCACCGACCCGGATCCTAACCCCAATGCAAAGATTCACTCGGACGCCGCCTACAATACTGATGGCAGCCGTACCCCCAACAACGGGCCTAATGACACGGGTGGCAATGTGAGATAATTATCTCATAATCAATTAATTACAAAAAAGCCCGTTCCTCATGAGGAACGGGCTTTTTTATTGGCCTATTCTGCCGTGCATGCCAGAGAACCGCGAGGCTGAAAACGCAAACAGTTGTGAGGCCTTATTGCTGAACCAGGGTCTCACAACCGTTTGGGGTTAAGCGGCACGTTCGGCTTCGGGCGTGTGCGTAGCCACGTACGTCACGAAATCGCCGACGGTAGCCAACGGCACCTCATCGGGAATGGTGATGTGAAAGCTGCGCTCCAGTTCCAGAATAATATCCACCACGTCGACGGTGTCGAAGCCCAGCTCGCGGCTCAGGCTGCTTCCGATACGCAGGCGACGGGGCTTAATAGCCTTGCGCTTGCTGATGATGCGCAACACTTGCTGCTCGATGGATTTGGGGGCGGAGGTCGTTGAGGTGATCATAAGGGTAACGACGTTGAACGGATAAGGAAGGGTAAGCAATCGAAAATCGCTGGGCGCTAGCTGTCTTTTGTTAATAACTTGGCTATCAAAGCCTTGTAATTACCCAAAAGACAGCCAGCACTTCAGTATTCATTAGTATTCGGCCAAAATCGGCGGCTGCGCAGCTTCTACTTCTTCAGCGTCGGCAATGGCTTCATCGGTTGTATCGTCGGCGCGGCGGCCGGTGATTTTCTCACGGATGCGCTCGTTGAGCAGGTACATCACGGGCACTACCAGCAGCGTAATCATGGTGGCGAACACCAAGCCGAAGATGATGGTCCAGGCCAGCGGGCCCCAGAACGTTACCGATTCGCCCCCGATGAAGAAGTGCGGCTCAAACGAGTTGAACAGCTCGTAGAAGTCGATGTTCAGGCCAATGGCCAGCGGAATCAGACCCAGCGTGGCAGCCGTAGCCGTCAGGATTACCGGGTTCAGACGCGTGCGGCCGGCCATCACGATGGCCTCTTTCAGCGGCATGCCCTGTGAACGAAGCATGTCGGTGAATTCGACGAGCAGAATACCGTTTTTCACCACGATACCTGCCAGCGCAATGATCCCCACACCGGTCATCACGATGCTGACGTTCATGCCCGTAATGGCCAAGCCCAACAGCACCCCAATAACCGAGAAGATGATTTCGGTGAGGATGATGAGCGGCTTGCTCACGGAGTTAAACTGGGTCACGAGCACCAAGAAAATCAGGGCAATGGCCCCCAGAGCAGCTACGCCGAGGAAGGAGCTGGTTTCCTGCTGGTCTTCCTGGGCGCCCCCCATCCGGATGCTATAGCCGGGCGGTGTGGGGTACGCTTTCAGCGCCGTCTCGATCTGGCGAACCACATCGGGACCGGTGAAACCGGTCAACACATTCGACGAAATCGTGATCACGCGCTTCACGTCTTTGCGCTTAATGCCGCCGTAAGTCGTGCCGTAGTTTACGCTGGCGACCGACGAGATCGGTACCTGACGAATGGCGCCGGTGGCGTCGCGGAAGGTCAAGGGCGAATTCAGAATGGCGTCGATATCATCGCGATACGGTTTGGCGTAGCGCACCTGAATTGGATAATCGTCGTCGGCCGTCTTGAATTTGCTGGCTTCGTAGCCGTAGATGGCCGTGCGCACTTCTAAGCCAATTTGGCCGGTGCTGAGTCCTTCGCGGTTGGCCCGCGTCCGGTCGATGTTGACCGCAATTTCGGGGTTACGGTCTTCCAGATTCGAGCGCAGGTCTTCGATGCCGCCGATTTTCAGCGAGTCGACGTAGCGCTCTACTTTCTTCGAGAGTTTCGCCAACTGCTGGTAATCGTCACCAACCACCTCAATGGCAATCTCTTTGCCCGTGGGCGGACCGCTGGCCTCTTGGTCAACCGAAATCTCGGCGCCGGGGATACCTTTTACGGCTTCCCGAATCTTGTCTAGGTAGGTGCTGGTAGCCGGACCGGTGCGCTCACTGGTTTCTTTGAACGCCACGGCCACTTTTGCCAAGTTCGACTGCGACGTACCCGAAGCCGAAGCTTCGCTGGGGTCGGAAGCGCCGATGGCCACGTTGCTGATCACCGATTCCACGTCGTGGTTGTTGCGGCCGACCACGTTGTAGACGCGCTTTTCCAATTCGCGTGCTACCGAATCGGTTACTTCTACCCGCGTGCCCACAGGCATTTTCAGGTAGGTATAGATGAACTTCGGATCGCCTTTCGGGAAGAAATCAACCTTTGGCTGACGGGCCACTACGGCGAAGATGGACACCACAAACAGCACCACCATGCTCAGCATCACCAACACCGGGTTGCTGATGGCCCAGTTGACCAAGCGCGCGTAGCCGTTCTGGAAGCGCGGCAACAGCTTGGTCTGGAAGCTGGCGATACCTTTGTTAAATACAAATATGTTCAACCAGATAAAGGCTGCTATAAATAGCAGTAGGTTACCAATGAAGTGACCGTGCTCTTTGAAGAACCCTGGAGATTCAGTACTAACCCCAGCTGAGACGCCAGGCGCTACAGCCACGCTGGCTCCTGCAGAACCATTCATACCAATTAGATTGAACAGTACGCCCAACCCAACCAATGCTGCCGTCCAGATCAGCAGGTTACGCGTCACTTTGGGCTTCTCGCCACTGTGATGGTCTTCGCGCTGCATGAACGACACGGCAAACACCGGATTCATGATGAACGCCACCAGCAGCGAGGCCATAAGAGTAACTATCAGTGTTACAGGTAGATAGAACATAAAGCTACCCACGATGCCCGGCCAGAACAGCAGCGGCACGAAGGGCGCAACCGTCGTCAGGGTACCGGCCAATACCGGCACGAATACTTCACCCGCCGCGTACTTAGCGGCTTGCGCCGTTGTCAGGTTGGGATGCTCGTGCAGCAAGCGGTGGGTGTTTTCGATGACCACAATGGCGTCGTCGACCACAATGCCCAAGGCGAGCAGGAAGGCGAACAGTACAATCATGTTCAGCGAGAAATCTAGCACCGGCAACATCAGGAAAGCCAGGAACATCGAGATCGGCACGGACAAGCCCACGAACAGCGCGTTGGTGGTGCCCATGAAGAACATCAGGATCAGCGTCACGAGGATGAAGCCGATGATGATCGTGTTGATCAGGTCGTGGAGCGTTACGCGCGTGTCGTTGGAGGTGTCGCCGGTCACGGTGATGGTCAACTCCTTCGGCAGGGTCTGCTTCGAGTCTTTGATGATTTGCTGAATCTTATCGGAAGCGTCGATCAGGTTTTCGCCCTGGCGCTTAATTACGTTCAGGGTGATGGCCTGCTTGCCGTCGAGGCGAGCGTACGATTCGCGGTCCTTAAAGGCATCTTCCACGGTGGCAATGTCGCCGAGGCGCACGGCCGAGCCGTTGAGGTTTTTCACCTGAATATCAGCGATGTCGGCAGCCCGCACATACTGGCCGGCCACGCGCACGGCGCGTTTTTGGTCACCTACGTCAATGGAGCCACCCGAAACGGTGATGTTCTCGCTCTGGATGGCGCGCTCGATATCCGAGAAGCCCAGGCGCGAAGCCCGTAGCTTGTTCAGGTCCACGTCCACGTTTACTTGCTGCTCCAAGGCCCCAATGATATCGACGCGGGTGATTTCGGGCAGGGCTTCAATCTTGTCCTGGAAGTCGTCGGCGAACTTCTTCAGCTGGGTAATCGGCAGATTACCAGCCAAGTTGATGTTCATGATCGGCATCTCCGACAGGTTTACTTCCTGCACGGTAGGCGGCGTGGGCAAGTCGTTGGGCAGCTCGTTGCCGGCTTTGTCTACGGCATCCTTAATGAGCTGCTTGGCATACTGCACGTCGACGCCCGAGTCAAACTCCACGTCCACGATGCAGTAGTCTTGGTTGGAAGTGGAGTTGATTTTCTTCACTCCGTTCACCGACTTGATCTCTTTTTCAAGCTGGCGGGTCACCAAGTTTTCGATGTCGGTCGGCGACGTGCCCGGATACACCGTAGCCACGATAATACGCGGGATAACGATATCCGGGAATTTCTCTTTGCCCAGCTTGATGTAGGCAAATATCCCCGACACGCACAACAGCAGCGTAATAATATATATGCTGGTCTTGTTATCAATCGACCAGCTGGTCGGCTTGAATTCTTTTTCTATGTCTTGCATGCTGATTTGGGTCGTAGGAACGGCTCACCGCCGCCCGTTATTTAGTCCACAATCATCAGGTTGAAATCGCTCGAAGGGCTTAGGCAAGCAGCCCAGCCAGTCGCTTTACAGCGATACGACCTGCCCTTCATTAACATTCTGATAACCAGCTGAAATCACCTGATCATCCAGTTTCAATCCCTGCGTTACCTCTACTTTCCCGTTGTAAGTAGCCCCGGTCTGGATAATGCGCTTGGTGGCCACCTTCCGATCGCCCTTCTGCTCCACCACGTACACATAACTGTTCTGCTCGTCTTTCTGCACCAGATCAACGGGTAAAACGGTCGCGTTCGGGCGGTCGTAGTTCTCAATGCGCACCGTAGCCACCATGTTGGGGCGCAGCTGCGCGGCTTCTTTGCTGTTCACGCGTATTTCCACGGTGAACGTGCGACTGGTTTGGTTGATCGTGCGGCCTACTACCCGCACCGTCGAAGGCACTTCCTGCGCCCCCAAGTCCGGGATGGTCACCAGGGCTTTATCGCCCGCTTTGATGCGGTTGGCATACGCTTCCGATACGTCGGCCAGAATCTTGCCGCCGCTGCCGCTTACCACACGGGCTACCGGCGTGCCCGGCGACACGGCTTCGCCGAGCTTGGGCAGCACATCGTCGACGGTGCCGCCGAAGGGAGCTACCACGTTGTACATGCTGCGCTGTTGGTTGAGCGTGGCGAGGTTACGTTGCAGGGCTTCGTAGTTATTCTTGGCTTGCAGGTACTGAATTTCGGTGCCAATCTGCTGCTTCCAGAGGCGGCTCTGCTTTTCATAGACGACGCGCGCCAAGTCCATGCGCGTGCGCAGCTCCGCAATGCTGGCATCCAGAATAGAGGCATCGATGGTAGCCAGCACCTGGCCTTTGCCGACGCGGTCGCCGCGCTGCACCCGGATGCTGGTGAGCGTACCGGCAGCGCGGGCCGCTACGTTGGCCGACTGGTCGAAATCGACGCGGCCCTGCACTTCGAGGTAGCTCTTAAAGGTTTCGGGCTGCACCTTGATCACCGATACGTTTACGGCGTTCGGAGCGGCCGCCGCGGTTTTCGTACCCGTTTTGGCTTCCAACTCGGCTATTTTGGCTTGGTTAGCAGCCTGCTCCTTTTTCAGGTTGGCAAGTTCGGCGGCCGGGTCTTTCTGACCGCAAGCAGCCAAGAGAGACAATGCCAACAGAGCCGCGGAAGTAGTGTATTTCATGGGGAAAAAGCTGTTCGCTTTTAAGGAAGAACGGTACATAAGAAAGGGGGCGCGTGCCACTTATTACTTGGAAGTGTAGAGAGTGCCGGCCGCTTTGTCGAAATCGACTTTTGCCACCAGTGCGTCATAAATAGCTGAGTAATAATTAGTTTGCGCTTGGCGCAAATCCGTCTCAGCAGTAATCACTTCGAGGTTGGAGCCTACGCCCTCCTGAAATTTGATTTTGGCTACGCGGGCCACGTTGGTGGCAAGGTCGAGGTTAGCTTTCTGGTTGGCCAAGATGTCCAGCGAGTTTTGCAAGCTGGTTTCGCCCTGGCGGCGCTGGAGGTCAATGCTTTGCTGAAGCGTGGTAAAACCTTTGTTTGCTTGTTCGAGCGCGAGTTTTCCCTGCTGAATCGAGTACTTCTTGCGGAAGCCATCGAACACCGGAATCTGGAGTTGCAAGCCGTAGTTGCCGAAGCCAAACCAGTTTTCGTTGAGAATAGACCGGCCGCTGGGCGACTGATACGTTGAGTTAGGACCACGAAACTCCAACAGGCCGCCGAGCCGGGGGTCCGAACCAATAAAGCCGTAATTCGCCACAAAGTTTAAGGTCGGGAGGTAGCCGGCCTTGCGGTTGCGGATGTCGAGCACCGCCAGATCGCGTTGGGTTTCAAGCACCGAATACTCTATGCGCTTGCTATAGTCGAACTCGTCGCCGGCGCTTTTGAGCTTGTCGCTTGCGGCCTCTACCAACGCCGCATCGAGGCGGTCGGTGAGTTGCACGGGCTGGCGCTGGTCGAGGCCCATCTGAAACTTGAGCAAGGCCACGCTCAGGTCGATCAGGCGCCGGGCGTTTTGCTCTTCAATTTTGAGGTTATTGACCTGCACCTGCAAGCGGTCCACGTCGAGTTTTTCCACAAACCCCTGTTTGAAAGTCTGTTGGGTCTGGTAGAGCAGCGTATCGAGCCGGCGCACGTTGCGGGCAAGCAACTCCAAGCGTTCGCCGGCCACTAATGTGCTGTAGTAGGCTTTCGAAACCTGCTCCACTACGTCAATCTCCGTCTGCTTGGTTTGCCGCACCGACAGTTGCTCGTAGGTTTTGGCAGCCTTTAAGCCAATCAGGTACGAGCCGTTGAACAGCTGCTGCGAAAACGAAGCCGAAGCATTGCCCTGGTAGCGCAAGCCAAACGCCAACGGCGTAGGGCCACTCGATTCGACTTTGGTATAATCGGGCGACAAAATCACCGTTTTGCCGCTGTTTACGTCGGACAGCTGCTGGGGCGTGAGCGTGGCGCCGTTGAGCGTACCGGGCCCGCCGGTGAAGGCACCGAAATCGACCAGCGACTTCTGCAATTTGTAATTGTCTGTAATTGAGCTATTTACATTCAATTGCGGCAAGCCCGAGGCCCGAATCTCACCGACGCGGGCTTCAGCCACCTGCTCATTGATACGCTGGGATTGTAGCGTCGATTTGTTTTGCAGAGCGTAGTCAATGGCCTGTTGGAGGCTCAGTGCCATGGGGGCACCGGTTGCCACCGGCTGACCGGTGGCGGGCGTCTGGGCAAGCAACTGGTGCAGACCTAGAAATCCCAGCACGCCAAGAAGCAGCAGGAAGCGGAGCGAATTTTTCATAAACGACAAAAACGGTAAGCGAAAAGAAGCAAGGAAGGTCATTTGGCCTCCGCCAGGTGGCGGTACTGGGTAATCAGGTTATATCCTTCTAACGTAACCAATCCTAACATAAAGTGCTCAGCATGAATCAGTTGCACCCTACGCGGCTCAAACTGGCTGGCTGGATAAACCTCCGGGTTGAAAGCCAGCTCGATCTCCGCCAAGCGAAGGCGCGCCAATACATCCACGTCGAGGTCGGGGCGGTATAGGCCTTCGCTGATGCCCCGTTGCAGGTTGCTTTCTATCTGATTGAGAATGAACTGGTTCTTAAACCTGAGCCACATCTGCCAGGTAGCAGGGTGGTATTTCTGCAGATCGTAGAAGATGCTGGGATGCACGTCGGCAAATTGCTTTTTCATCCATCCCATCATCACGAAGAGCTCTTCAATGGCCGACGAAGCGCGCTGGCTGAGCACGTCGCACTCGCGTTTGTTGAGCAGAAGGTGATGCTCCATTACACCATATACAATCTGGTCTTTGTTCTCAAACCATTTATACAGCGTCTTCTTGGACATCGCTAGGTGCGAAGCAATGTCGTCCATCGACACACTTTTGATGCCGTTGCGCATGAACAGCCCTTGTGCCGATTGTAAAATGCGGTCTTTGATTTCCATGATTCCGAGGCAAAGATACGGTGGAAACTTTTATTGATCCCAAAGTTTCCATAATCTTTTTACTATCTATTTTCGCCTCGGAATAGTTCCTTATTGCTATAGACGCACAAGCCGCCGCTTTACCCTACGCTCCAGCAATTTTTTCTGAAAAATTTTCGGTGGCAGCGCCGGGCCGTACCTTGTCGGGCAATAGTTGAGTATTCGTCCCCTAGTTCTTCCCGTATGAAAATCCGCACCGGCTTCGGCTATGATGTGCACCAGCTCCGCGAAGGGTTGCCCTTTTGGCTCGGAGGCATCCAAATTCCGCACACCCACGGCGCGCTCGGCCACTCCGACGCCGACGTGCTTATCCACGTCATCTGCGACGCCCTGCTGGGTGCCGCCAACCTGCGCGACATCGGCTTTCACTTCCCCGATACCGACCCGCAATACAAAGGCATCGACAGCAAGCGTCTGCTCTCGGAAGTGGTGCGCCTGCTGCGCGAGCGCGGCTACACCATCGGCAACATCGACTCGACCGTGTGCCTGGAGCAACCTAAGGTGAACCCACACATCCCGGCCATGCAGGCTACACTAGCCGAAGTAATGGGCATTCCGGCAGATGACATTTCCATCAAAGCCACTACTACTGAGAAACTTGGCTTTGTGGGCCGGCAAGAAGGCGTTGCGGCTTATGCTACGGTGCTGATTGTGAAGCCCTAAGCCGTGTGGTTGAGAGCCAGCGGCTGAACCTTACTTTTTCAGGCCCGGTTTTCTGCCTGTATTGGGGTAGCAACCTTCTCTACCCTGGCGTGTCTTTCGCCGAATCACTCCACCCGTTTTTCTTTTGTTGCCAACCTGCTTTTCATGAAAAAATACTCCTTCTACGCCCTGCTGCTGGCCGTCTGCTGCGCCACCACAGCCGGAGCACAGAACGCGCCCGACAAAACCAAAGTCAAAATAAAGCGCAAGTCGGAAGCGGCCACCTCAGCGCCGCAAGCCGCAGTTGCCCCAGCTCCTGCTGCCGACCTGGCCCAAACCTACGGCAACACCATCACGCAGGAAGATCTGCGCAAGCACCTGTCTGTTCTGGCTTCCGACGCGTACGAAGGCCGCGAAACCGGCGAGAAAGGCCAGAAAATGGCGGCCGAATACATTGCGAAGCAGTTTGCTGATCTGGGCCTGACAGGTCCGGTGAAGAACTCCGACAACCCTTACTTGCAGCACTTCACCATGGAGCGCTCGACCTGGACCGACGCGGGCACGCTGAAAGTAGGCAGCCAGACCTACAAATGGATGACCGATTTCTACGGGTATGGCAACTCGCCTTTCCAGACGGCGACCGTGGTGCAGCCCGTGTTTGTGGGCTACGGCATCGAGCAGGATGGCTACTCCGACTATGCTACCGCTGGCGACGTGAAAGGCAAAGACCTCATCGTGTTGCTGGGCGAGCCAATGTCGGCCGACGGCAAAGCGCTGCTGGGCAAAGACGGCAACCCTAGCAAATGGGGCAATGAATACCGCGCCAAAGCGGCCGTAGCTACGCAGAAGGGCGCACGCAGTGTGTTTTTCGTGGATCTGAACCCAAACAGCAACTTCGGCAAAACAGCGGCACGGATGGCTCCTTACTTGGCGCGCCCGAGCATCGCGTTTAAGGATGCAACCCAGCCGGGCCGCGCGGCCATGTTCTTTGTAGCGCCGGCCGTGGCGTACCAGATGCTCGGCACGACCCAAACCAACCTGGCAAAGTACACGGCTGCCGTCAACAAGGCAGGCAAGCCTGTAGCTTCGACTTTTAAGCCCGTCAAATTCACCATCACGGCGCCCAAAAAGAAGGAAGACTTCACGACGGAAAACGTGCTGGGCTTTATGGAAGGCACCGACAAGAAAGATGAGATCTTGGTGTTATCAGCTCACTACGACCACATCGGCATCATCAATGGCCAGGTAAATAACGGCGCCGACGACGACGGCTCGGGTACCGTAACGGTGCTGGAAATGGCCCAGGCGTTTGCGCAGGCGAAAAAAGAGGGTCACGGCCCGCGCCGCAGCATTCTGTTTCTGACCGTGACGGGCGAAGAAAAAGGCTTGCTGGGCTCGGAGTACTACACCGACCATCCGGTGTTCCCGCTGGAGCAAACCATTGCCGACCTGAACACCGACATGGTAGGCCGCACCGACAAAGAGCACGAAGGCAAACCAACCTACATCTACGTCATTGGCTCGGACAAGCTTTCGTCGGAGCTGCACAATATTGTGCTGGCTAACAACGAGAAATACACGAAGATGGACCTCGACTTCCGCTTCAACGACCCGCAGGATCCGAACCGCTTCTACTACCGCTCCGACCACTACAACTTTGCCAAGCACAAAGTACCAGTGGCGTTCTTCTTCAACGGCGTGCACGACGATTACCACGGTGCCGGCGACGAAGTAGAGAAAATCGAATTCCAGAAAATGGAGCCGCGCGCCCGCCTGGTTTTCTACTCGGCCTGGGATTTGGCTAACCGCGACAACCGCATCGTGGTGGATTCGAACAAGCTGTAATTCAGCCGATTACCGCTTTGCTTCGTAATCATTTGACTATCAATACATTATATAAATGAGTAAGAATCTCCTTTACGCTTTGCTCTTCGCGGCAACGTGTGGCGCGGCCCTACCAGCAGCGGCCCAAAGCAAGGTGAAGATCAAGAGCAAGCCGGGAAAAACGCAGGCAGCAACACCAGCGCCTGCTCCCGCGCCTGCCACCGATTGGTCGGAAACTTATGCCCAGACCATTACGCAGGATGACCTGCGCAAGCACCTGTCCATCATCGCTTCAGATGAGTACGAAGGCCGCGAAACCGGCGAGAAGGGCCAGAAAATGGCGGCCGAATACATTGCCAAGCAATTCGCTGCGCTGGGGCTAATAGGTCCGGTAAAAAACTCGGATAATCCTTATATTCAGCATTTTAGCATGGAGCGCTCGCGCTGGAACAACGATATTTCGTTGCGCGTGGGCAAGCAAAGCTTCAAGTGGCTCGAAGACTTCTATTCGATTGCCGACTCGCCTTTCGCCGCTGATACGGAGATTCAGCCCGTGTTTGTGGGCTATGGCATTGAGCAGGACGGCTACTCCGACTATGCTACCGCTGGCGACCTGAAAGGCAAGGATATCCTGATGCTTTCGGGCGAGCCGATGTCGGCCGACGGCAAAGCGGTGTTGGGCACCGACGGCAAGCCCAGCAAGTGGGGCAGCAACCAAGCAAAAATAGCACTGGCCGCCCAGAAAGGCGTTCGCAGCATCTTTGTAATTAACCCCAATGCCGAGGCTTTCTCCAAGGTCATAACGCGCGTGAAGCCGTATCTGCAACAACCGCGCATGACCTTGCCCGGCACTGAAAAGGCGCCGCAAGGGCCTACGCCGGCCATTTTCGTGCTGTCGCCAGCCATAGGCTATCAACTGCTCCGCACCGACGAGGCCGGTTTGAAAAAATACCAAACCAGCATTGCGCAGGCTGCCAAGCCGGTGAAAGTGCCGTTTAAGGTGGCAAAGGCCAACATTAAGGCGGCTCGCCAGAAAGAAACCTTCACGACTGAAAACGTGATGGGCTTTTTGGAAGGCACCGACAAGAAAGACGAGATTCTGGTGCTCTCGGCCCACTACGACCACTTGGGCATCAAGGACGGCAAGGTGTTCAACGGCGCCGACGACGACGGCTCGGGGACGGTTTCGGTGCTGGAGCTGGCCGAAGCCTTCACCAAAGCGAAGCAAGAGGGCCATTGTCCGCGCCGCAGTATCCTTTTCATCACCGTAACGGGCGAGGAAGAAGGGCTGTTTGGCTCGGAGTATTATACCAGCAACCCCGTGTTTCCGCTGGAGCAGACCATTGCCGACCTGAACATTGATATGGTGGGCCGCATCGACACCAACCACAAAGCTGGCGACAACTACGTGAGCCTAGTGGGCTCCGACAAGCTTTCGTCGGAGCTGCACGCCATCAACGAGGCGGCTAATGCCAAATACACGAAGTTGGATCTGGACTACCGCTATAATGATCCGAACGATCCGGAGCGTATTTATTACCGCTCCGACCACTACAACTTCGCCAAACATAAAATCCCGGTGATCTTCTATACCACGGGCGAACACGCTGATTACCACCAAGAAACGGACGAAGTGAGCAAGATTGAATTCCCGCTCATGGAAACCCGCGACCGGCTGGTTTTTCATACGGCCTGGGAGCTGGCCAACCGCGACAACCGCATCGTGGTCGACTCGAACAAACCGTAAACGCAGACGTTAGAGGCGCAAGACTTGCTTGAAGCGTGGCCGTTGGGAAAAAGCACAGTGCTTTACCAGCGGCCACGCTTTATATTTGTTATAATCCCGTTCCGCTTCTTTCTCCGTGCTATGACTAAAGTTGCCCAATTTCTGACCGACGCCGAACGCAAGGCTTTCGACCTCGAGCATCGGCGCAAAATCCGTTTCAACATCGGCAAGTACAATGCGGCTGTTGAAACCGGCATGGGCTGGTACCAGGATCATGAGTTGGCCCGTGCGCGCGCCTCTTATCTTAAGTCTAAGATTGTCAATAACTTAGATCACTACCTGCTAGAGTTTGAGAAGAACTTTACCGCGCGCGGTGGCAAGGTCATTTGGGCACAGGACGCCGACGAAGCCCTGCACGAGATCGGCAAAATCATGCAGCGCCGCAAAGCGCGCACCGTGGTGAAGGCCAAAAGCATGACCACCGAAGAGATTCACCTGAACCATTACTTAGGCAAGCTGGGCATCGATTCGTTGGAAACCGACTTGGGCGAATACATTGTGCAGCTCAACGGCGAACGTCCTTACCACATTGTGACGCCGGCTATGCACTTGAGTAAGAAGGACATAGCAGACATCTTCGTCAAGCATCTGGGCATTGAATACACTGACGACGCCCAAAAACTCGTCCTGACAGCCCGGCACTTGCTGCGCGACAAATACACGTCGGCCGAGGTAGGCGTGACGGGCGGCAACTTCCTGATTGCCGACACAGGCGCCATTGCCGTCACCGAAAACGAAGGCAACGCCCGTTTATCGGCTACGTTTCCGCGCACGCACATTGCCATTGTGGGCATCGAAAAGCTCATTCCGACGATGCAGGACCTGGACTTGTTCTGGCCGCTGCTAAGCACCAGCGGCACCGGCCAGCAGGTGACGGTGTACAACACCATCTACACCGGTCCGCGTCAGCCGCTGGAAAAAGACGGCCCCGAGGAAATGTATGTGGTACTACTCGACAACGGCCGCACCAACCTGCTGGCCCAACCCGACAAGCGCGAAGCCTTGCAGTGCATCCGGTGCGGCGCGTGCCTGAATATTTGCCCGGTTTACAAAAACATTGGCGGCCATACGTACGAGGCAACGTACTCTGGTCCAATTGGTTCGGTGATCACGCCCCACCTTTCGGGCATGGCCGAAAACAAGCACCTGAGCTATGCCTCGTCCTTGTGCGGCGCCTGTACCAGTGTATGTCCGGTCAAGATCAACATTCACGGCATTCTGCTGCGCAACCGCCAGCAAAGCGTCAGCGAACACCTCAACGACCGGGAAGAAAAGGTGGCCATTCAGCTCTGGATGCGCACGATGCTAAGCCGCCGCTTGCTCAACCTGCTGCCGGCCCGCGCCAAAAACTACGCCCTCTTCCGCATGCTAAGCTTGGTAGGCTGGAGCAAGCGGCGTGAGGCGTTGGAAGTCGCCCCGCGGTCATTTAATAAGATGTGGCGCGAACGCAAGAAGTAAGTTGTTGACTGTTAACATTTTATAAAATCCATTGTCGCTGAAGTGACGATGGATTTTTTGCTTTTAGCCCGTGCCTCCTGCGCCAACCCAAGGCGGCTACGCTTGCGCCTCTAACTATTCTGCCGCAATCTTAGTACAAGCTCTGCCGCACGGCGCGGCTCCTATCAGCACTGCTATATGCCTGAGTATCTGTTTCGTTTCCTGGCTTTCGTGGGCGGCGCTTTTCTAATTATCAGCACCGTGCTGGCAGCTGTACGTTCCTTTATTCTACCGCGCAACGAATCGGTGCTGATCAATAATGTCGCTTTCACCGGCGTGCGTTATATATTCAATCTGATGGCCTCGTGGCAGAATACCTACGCCCGCCGCGACCGGCTCATGGCCCTATACGCCCCAATTGGGCTGGTGACGCTGCCCATTGTGTGGCTGGCGCTGGTCTCTTTTGGATACATCTTGATTTTCTGGGCTTTAGGAGAAGAAGACATCATTCAGTGCTACCGCCTGAGTAGCAGCGCCTTGCTCACGTTGGGCGCCGAAAATGCCGAATCAGTCTGGATTAGCGCGTTTTCTTATTCTGAGGCAGGCCTGGGTCTGCTGCTGATTACGCTGCTGATTTCGTATTTGCCCACGATGTACCAAGCGTTTTCGCGGCGCGAACTGGTGGTAGCGCGGCTGGAGCTGCGCGCCGGCGCCGACCGCTCGGCCTGCGACCTAATCATGTGGCTCAACCGCACAGGTTCGCTTACCGACGACGGCGTTCAATGGGAACGCTGGGAAGAATGGTTTGTCGAGATTGAAGAAACGCACACCTCGCTGCCGATCCTGTCGTTTTTTCGGTCGCCGCAGCCCGGCCGCTCGTGGGTGATGGCCGCCAGCATCATTCTGGACGCCGCCGCCGTCATCCTCAGCAGCGTAGACCAAGCCCGCGATCCGCAGATTGAACTGACCTTTAAAGCCGGCTGCGTAGCCATCAACCGGGTATTTCGGTTTTTTCACGTGTCCGCTCAATCCGAGCCCTCCAGCCTTGTCGACACGGATCACACGGTAGAAGACCCGACCCAAGCCGATTTCTTCAAAGTGTACGATCAGTTGGTTAAAAATGGCGTTGGGGTTAAGCCCGACCGCCAAGAAGCGTGGAACCACTACCGGGAATTGCGCTCCCGCTACGCCGAAGCCATTGAGTATATGGCCAAGCTCACTATGGCTCCGGAAATGAAGTCCATTAGCGGCCGGTAAGCTATCCTTCGGATAGAATTTTACCCCTTTGGCATAGTTCAACTGGCAGTTGAGCAACAGACTTCCTAACTTGCGATATTATTTTTTTCCAATTTATCACCCGTCTTTTGCTCTTGCTACCTACTTCTTATAGCAACTACAACTGCGCTATAACGCTTCCAACAACAATACAAGTAGTTAATAATCAATTATTTACATAACTACATCCTGCCTAAGCGGCGAGATCTATACTATTTATGGAGCAATCTTAACGGCTCCGAAAAACGCCCCTAAAACGTTTTATCCTATTTCTTCCTCCACAGCATTAGCTGTGGAGCGCTCCCCCTTGTTTCTCCACACTTACCTATAGTTCATGATAAATTTTTTACCCGCAATTTCTTTCTACAAAACCATCCGTAACCTGCCCCATCCGACTCGCGCTTTGGCGCTTCGAATTGGTATGGGCAGTGTATTCGTCCTAGGCACCTCGGCGGCTTGGGCCGCGCCGCTCAATGGCACCTACACCATCGACAAGACCCAACCAACTGCCGGCACCAACTTCCAGACGATGAATGAGGCCTTCGGCAGCCTGAATTCGGAAGGAATCACAGGCAACGTTGTGTTTGAAGTAACTGCTGGTCAAGTATTTGACGTAACCCCACTTATACTGGCTGCCTCAGGTACCAGCGGGGCGACCATCACTTTTCGCCGGACGGGCAGCGGCACCAATCCCTTGATTCAGGGGAGCAATGGCAGTGGTGCGGCCGATGCCATTATCACACTCCGAGGCAGCGACTATGTGACATTCGACGGCATCGATCTGAAAGATAAGGCGACTAACTCTACCGACGTGCTACGCATGGAGCGGGGATTGTTGTTGCAAGCCATTGCCGCAGACAATGGCTGCCAGCACGTTACCTATAAAAACGGAACTGTAACGCTTACGAAAACCAATGCCAATACTACCACGGGCATCGGCTCGGAGTGGTATGTATCCAACACGGGTGAGGCAACTGTAGCGGCTGGCACCAACAGCTATTTATCGTTTTTGAGCAACACCGTGCAAAGTTGCCAGCGTGGCTATTCGCTGAGTGGTGGCAACGCTACAGTGCCCGACAACAGCAATTATATTGGTACGGAAGGCGCGCAAACCAGCAGCATAACCGATCTGGCTGGCGGTACCTCTGGCGCTAGCGGTGTGGCGGTGGTTGGGGTCAATTATTCCAACCAAACGGAGTTGCAAATCCTGAATACAACCATCAGTTCGGGCACGGCGGCGGGCCATATGTACGGCATCAACAGCGGCGGGGGCGCCAACAACACGGTCAGCATCAAGAACAACGTGATCTCTGGCCTGACCAAAGCCAAAACCAGCGGCGCCGGCGACGTGTGCGGCATTAACCTCGGCTTTGGCTCCGCGGCTATCATTGCCGACAACACCATCTCCGACCTGACTAACTATCACGCCGGCGGCGTGCAAGGCATTTCCGTTACCAAGGGCCGCGCCGACATCTACGGCAACGGCATCCACGATCTGAGCACCAATCTGGCGGGTTCGAACAGCGGAGCACTTGCCGGCATCGAGCACACACTCGTTACGGGGCAAACCAGCAACATCTACCGCAACAAGATTTTCAGCCTGACGCATACAACGACTTCAACCGGCGTGCTCTACGGCATTCAGATCAACAGCGGGGGCGGATCTTCTTCCGCCTTAAATCTGTACAACAACCTGATTTCGGGCCTGCGCAACGATGCTTCGACTGGCGCCCCTTGTATTCGCGGCGTTCAGGTATTAAGTGGCGGAACTAACAACTTGTATTACAATACGATATCCATGAGTGGTACAGCCACCAATACCGGACATCAATCGGCTGCGCTGTATTTTAACAGCTCCGCCAAAACGCTCGACTACAGCAACAACATTTTGGTTAATGCCTATGAATTGCCCGCAGGCGCGGCAGCCACTGCGTATGCTGTAGCCATTGCTCGCAATACTGGTACCAGCATTACCTTGTCGGCTAACATCAACAACAACTTGGTGTACGGACGCAGCAGCGTTTTCTTCGACGGCACCGCGCTCCAGGCCTCTTTAGACAATTACCGTACGGCGATGGGTGGCAACCGCGAGTCGCGGGCCGTATCCGAGATTCCTACTTTTGTAGATGCCGTGACCAATCCGCATTTGAATCCCAAATCAACTAACCTGGCAAAAGGCGGAGCCAAGCCAATTACGGGCTATGAGACTGATTATGACAACGATACACGGGATATCACGACCCCGGACATAGGTGCCGACGAAGTAAAAGCAACCTTACCCGTATCGCTGGTCAGCTTCCTGGCCGTTCGACAAGGCACCAACGCGCTGCTTACCTGGACGACAGCGCAGGAAAAAAACTGCCGCGGCTTTGTTGTGCAAGTTTCTACCGACGGAAACCACTACCACGAGTTAGGCTTCGTTCGCAGCGAATCGGCTAACAGCGGCACGCAACGCTCTTACCGATTTCTTGACACGGAAGCGGGCAAGCAAGGACTGCGCTACTACCGCTTGCGCCAACTTGATGTTGACGGTGCGGAAGTGTTTTACAACCCCAAAGCTGTTGTCTTTCAACTTACTAATAATCAAATTATTGCAACACCGATCCCGTTTAGGCACGATCTGACGCTGACCGTACGAACTCGTTCGGCCGCCACCGTTACGGCAGTATCGCTGACGAACGCGGCAGGTCGCACCGTAATAACCCAGGTGGTTAACCTTCCGCCCGGAGCTTCGCAAGTGACTCTGCAGGATTTAGACAAGCTGCCCAGCGGCGTTTATATCCTGCACCTTGATCTCGACGGCCAGACGCAGCACCTGCGGGTAATGAAAGAGTAAGCAATTTTTATTTCAAGCAAAAAGCCTCCCACTGTGCACAGCGGGAGGCTTTTTGCTTGATGACACCTACAAAATCTATTGCTGACTTTCCTCGTCGGGCAGAATGTCAATGTCCTGCACGAGCACGCGTTTCTCGATTTGGCGACCCATGGGGGTGTTGGCCAGCCCGCCGAGGGCAGTCTCCTTATAGCGGGTTTCCATGCTTTGGCCAACTTCGCCCAGCGCTGCCACGCACTGATCGACGGGAATCACGGGGTTGACGCCGGCAATGGCAATCTGGGCGGACGAAAACGCGATGGCTGCCGCCGAGGCGTTGCGCACCACGCACGGCACTTCCACGAGGCCCGCCACCGGATCGCAGATCAGGCCCAGCATGCATTGAATCGTGATAGCTACTGCCGCAAAAGTTTCCGGCACGCCACCACCTAGGCAGTACACAATAGCCCCTGCGCCCATTGCAGCGGCGCTGCCCGTTTCAGCCTGGCAACCGCCTACCGCCCCGGCCAGCGAAGCATTTTGTTCGATGATAAGGGCAATACCCGCTGCCACCAGCAGGCCTTCCAGAATGCGCTGATCCTCAAGCTTATGTAAATCCTGCAGAGTCACCAGCACGCCGGGCAAGATGCCCGAAGCGCCAGCCGTAGGCGCAGCCACCACGCGGCCCATGCAGGAGTTTACCTCTTTAGCCCCTAAGGCTCTGGTAATGAGCTGCTTGAACTCAGGCGACAGCACCGTAACGGGCGAAGCCGCAATTTTTTTGGCACCGTTGTTAATCATGCCCGAGCGCGAAGTCATGTCTTCGGTCAGGCCGGTATGCACAGCATCGCGCATCACGTCGTAGGCCCGCTGCAACCCCGCCCAGATTTCGGCTTCGGTGCGGCCTTTCTGCTCGATCTCATAATCGAGCACGGGTTGGTACAGCGGCTCGCCAGTTTGGGTGCAGTGTGCTTCCCAGCTAGCAAAATCAGTGAATAGTAAGGACATAGCGGGTGGGAGCTGGTAAAGGGTGGATGTAGAACGAACAAGTTGCGGTGAGAGAGGGTGCTAAAATCGGCATAATTTCCTCGCCACCGCGTTGGCGCTGTGCTTCCTTACTTCTCCGCCTTTATGTACTTCTCTGCTATCGTTAAAATACAAAAGCGACTGGCCGGGCCATTCGCTTTTGTAGTAAATTATTCATAATCAACTACTTATACTAAGCCTCTTTTTCTTCAGCCACCAGCTGAATGGAAGCCGAGTTGATGCACAACCGCAAGCCGCTGGGCGGAGGGCCGTCGGGAAAAACGTGGCCTTGGTGCGCATCGCAGACGTTGCAGAGCACTTCCACGCGGGTCATGCCGTAGCTCGTGTCTTTCTTGTACTTGATGGCGTTTTCCTTCACCGGCTGCGTGAAGCTAGGCCACCCCGTGCCCGATTCGAACTTGGTGCGGGAGTCGTAGAGCGGCGTGCCGCAGCAGATGCAGGCGTAGAGACCCGCTTCGTGCGCCTCGCAATATTCGCCGGTGAAGGCCCGCTCAGTACCGTGCTGGCGGGTAACGTGGTATTGTTCGGGAGTTAGCTGTTGCTTCCATTCGGCATCGGTTTTCTCGACGCGGCGGTCGGGAGCGGGGCTGCCGTGGTTGGCAAGGCGAATGACGTCGTTCCAGGTTTGCATGGTTTGGGGGAAATGAGGCTGGGCAGTATTTCTATGAAAACGCAGATGCTGGACCGGATGTTTTAACGCGCCGTTTTGCCCACACCAGTGATCCTCTTCACTTGCCCAAGCCATGCTGCGCAACTGTTTGCCCGCCGTTCACGCTACACAGCACTATGAAAATCCTGACTGCCGACCAGACTCACCAAGCCGACCAAGCAACCATCCGAGAAGAAAAAATCACGTCGGAGGCCCTGATGGAACGGGCCGCTACGGCTTTCACCGATTGGCTGACGGCTCGGCAATCGCCGGCGGAAGCGGGCGAAATCATGGTGCTGTGTGGCCCCGGCAATAACGGCGGCGACGGGCTCGTGGCGGCGCGGCGGCTGCACGAGCGCGGCTACCGCGTGCAGGTGGGGTTGCTGCCCGCCAGCAACCATTCGGATGACTTCACCAGTAACCGCCAACGTCTGCCCGCCGCGGTACCCGTTACGGATTTAGCGGCGGGCCTCCCTCCTATCCAACCCAATGCACTGGTGCTTGATGCGCTGTTTGGAACTGGCCTGAGTCGTCCGCTGGATGGAGCGGCTGCGGCCATCGTGCAGCAACTAAACGCAGCCCAAGCCCGCGTAATAGCCATAGATATTCCGTCGGGCTTGCTGGCCGATGCGTCGCAACCCGCCGACAGCGCCGTGGTTCGGGCCCGCCATACGGTGAGCTTCGAGCTGCCCAAACTGGCTTTCCTGTTGCCCCAAAACGCCGAATACGTGGGCCACTGGCACTTATTACCCATTGGGCTGAGTCGTGAATTCATTGAGGAAACCGACGTAGCAATGCACTTTGTGGACGCTACAATGCTGGCGGGTTGGCTGCCCGAACGACCAAAATTTGCGCACAAAGGCACGTACGGGCATGCGCTGCTGCTGGCAGGCAGCCGCGGCAAAATCGGGGCTGCCGTGCTGGCTACGAAAGCCTGCCTGCACAGCGGCGCGGGGCTGCTTACGGTACGTGTGCCGGGCATTGGCTACGACATCCTCCAGATTTCCGCCCCCGAAGCCATGACGCTCACCGACCCGGCCACGGACTTTATCACGGAACTGCCGGACCTCAAGCCCTATTCGGCCATCGGCATAGGGCCAGGGCTGGGCAAAGAAGACAGCACTAAAGACGTGTTAGCCAAGTTGTTGAGCGAAGCTCAAGCGCCGCTGGTTATCGACGCCGATGCGCTGAACCTGCTGGGGGAAAACCGCGAGTTGCTAGCCCAGTTGCCCGCCGATTCCATTCTGACTCCGCATCCGAAAGAGTTTGAGCGCCTTACCCAACCGGCCCGCGACGATTACCACCGGCTGGAGTTGCTGCGCGCGTTTTGCCAGCAATACTGCTGCTACACCGTCCTGAAAGGAGCTTACACTTGCCTCGGCGCCCCCGAGGGCACGTTGTATTTCAATAGCACCGGCAACGCAGGCATGGCTACCGGCGGCAGCGGCGACGTGCTGACGGGCGTAATTACGGCCCTGCGCGCTCAGCACCTAAGCCCGCTGCACGCGGCCGTGCTGGGCGTGTACGCGCACGGTCGGGCCGGCGACTTAGCAGCACAGGAAACTGGCGAAGCCGGCCTGCTGGCGGGCGATATTGTTCGGTTTCTGGGCCCGGCTTTTCAGGAGGTCACGACACGAACGGAGTTCTGAAAAGCTTAATTCACAACCTATTAATAATCAAATTGTTATGAATTAAACTTTTCAGAAAGTCAGGTATACGGCGATAAACTGAATGACCATGATGCCGTCGGCTAGGATGGAAAAGTAGTAATCGGGACGGCTTTCTTCGGCAAACCACACCAGGATAGCTGTGAGCAACAAGGGCAAGGTGAGCACCACAATGTGAACGGCGCTAAGCCCTTCGGGGACAAACACCGCCGCCAACACCAACGCCGCCAACGCCAACAACTTAGCCCATTTTACTCCCAGCAATACCGGAAATGTGCGGGTGCCGCCCAGCCGATCTTTGGTGTAATCGCGAATGTCAAATACCACCGCGATGGCCAGAATGAAGAAGAAGCGGCGCGCAAATAGTAGCATCACTACCGCCGAGCCCACTGGTTTGCTTAAGTATAAGGCTGGTACCCAAACGGTTACGGCCGACCACACATAAGCAATCAGGAAGGCCTTGAGCAGGGGCACATCGCGCAGGCCACGCCATTGGCCTTGGCGCTTCACAACGGGCAACGAATAAAAAAGCGAGATAGCAGCTAGGTGTCCCAGAAAGCCCGTGAGGTGCGTCCAGCCATCTCGCAAAAACAGCACGCCCGCCACCCCCAACGACAGCAGCGCCAGCAACAGCAGCTGGCGGCGGTGATGGAGCATCCAGAGCTTGCGCGTGGAAAGCACCTGCTGCTCCGTGTACTTGTAGGGTAGCACGCTGTCGAGGTTATACAGAAACAGCGTAGCCGAAAAGATCATGGCGGCCAGGTGCAGCGGAATGTGCACGTGCCAAAACAGAAACGTTGCCCAAGTAAGGGCCATTGCGGCCGCCGCTACCAGCCCGCTGCTGTACAGCACAGCATCGGTGCAGCTCCTGACGGAGGCGTACGCCGACCTGGCGGACGGTTGGTCGCTGCTGAGGTGCATGGGTACCGGAATGCTAATTGGCGAAGCGTGAGGAGAAAGTAAGCACAACAAATAACGCTAAGCCGCCGCAACAATTCACCCAAGCTTTCGGCCTTGCACACCTTGGCCTCGTTTGGTGCGGGCAGTTAATTACCGGTTTCGTCGTTGGCAGCATCCACCGCCTTGGATTCCGGAGAATGTTGCTGCCGCAGAAAAATAGACAGGACTACAATGGATACAATGGACAAAAATTCGCTCTGCCAGTTCTGAAACGACTCAAACCAGAACCGCGAAGTTCCCATATACTCCAGCGTGGTTACGGTAGGCTTGCCTTCGTGCGCCTGTTCGATGCTGTATACCTCGGCACCGCCCTTGGCATGCAGCCAAACGGAAGCAAAAAAGAGCAAAAAAAACGCCAGGCTCAGCGAGTTTTTGTAGAGGAGCAGCCACAGGCCGCCGGCTTTAACGGGCCACGGCGCATCGGGCTTGTTGGGATCGGGCTCTTTGTCGCAATCCTCATCCTCGTAGAGCTTTTTCGATTCGGAAGAGCCTTTCTGCCGCAGTCCTACCGTGAGCAGCACGTACAGGCCCATTTGCAGAAATTCGCTTTCCCAGTTCTCAAAAGTCGCTTCCAGAAAATGCCCCGAGCCGAGGTATTGCGACAAAGTAAGTTCGGGCAGGTCCATTTCCTGGCGGTCGTCGTTGTTGTCGTGCCAGCCCGTCAGACACTGCCCCAGTAACGTGCTCAATACCAAGACAATACCCACAAGGGTCAGACTATTCTCGTAGAGAAATCGCTTAACGGGCGACGAGGAAGGATGTGTGGGCATGTCGGCCCTTACGCGGGTCCGCGCAAAAAGGTATGGTTGAGCTTTCTGCCCTGAGTACAAAAAAATCCCCTGGCTGCCTTGACAACCAGGGGATTATTGCCAAAAACGGCTATTTATTCGGTAAGCAAACGGTATGCTTTACAATTCCACACCAGCCGTCTGGGTTTCGGGCGAAGCCGAGCTATTTTGGCGGAACGTTTCGTCGTAAAGCTTAATGCTCTTCTCTATGATGCCGTAGGCATCTTCGCGGCCCATAAACCGCTCTACTACTACTTGCTTGTGTTCCAATGCTTTATAGTCTTCGAAGAAGCGCTGCATTTCCAGCAGCGTATGCGGCGGCAGGTCGGCAATGTCGTTGTAGTGGTTGACGGAAATGTCGTTGGCAGCCACCGCGATGATTTTGTCGTCCTCCTCGTTGCCGTCGATCATTTGCATGACCCCGATCACTTTGGCCTCCACCAAGCACATCGGCACGACATCAACCGAGCAGATTACCAGAATATCAAGCGGGTCGTTGTCGTCGCAGTAAGTCTGCGGAATAAAGCCATACGCCGCCGGATAGTGCACAGCCGAAAACAGTACGCGGTCGAGCTTGAGCAGGCCGCTTTCTTTGTCCAGCTCGTATTTGCCTTTCGAGCCTTTCGGAATTTCTATAATGCCTGTAACGGTTTGGGGAGCATTATCGCCAAGTGCTACGTCGTGCCAAGGGTTGAAGTGAGCCATTTTTCTTGAGAAAGTGTAGGGGCGCGTTGTACGCGCCCGCTGTTAAAGATGTTGTGGTAAACTAAATATAACAAGCTCGACGAGTCGGTACCAGTGTCGAGCTTACCGGCCCAAAACTTCTTGGAGCGGTTGGCCCGTGCAACCATTGGGTTCCTGAATGTGCAGCCACCGCGCTACCGTGGGTGCAATGTCGGTAATCTTGGCCGGCGCATTGGATTCGCCCTTGCGCACATGCCACCCCCAGAAGACGAGCGGCACGTGGGTATCATACGTATTCATAGACCCGTGCGTGGTGCCTTTGTTTACGGGATACGAATAAGATTCCAGCCAGCCGGGCTCCAGTACCAGCATCACATCGCCGCTGCGCTTGGGGAAGTAGCCATTTTCAAGGTACATCAACATGCCGCTTTCCCAATGCGATTTCTGCAAATCGTCGGCGGCAATGGCGCGGTTGACGCCCGTGAGCCGAACTGCGGCATCCACGACCTCATCCTGCACTTTACGCAGGTCCAGTTTCCGTTCTGCGATCAGGGGGCGGTTCAGATACACCTGCTGATTTTCGTACGACAGCACCCAATTGCCAGTGCCGTGGCGCCGCACCAGCATTTGCTGCAAGGAGTCGCGCATGAGGGCCGGCCCTACTGAACCAGCCGGAATATGCTTATCGCGCATAAAATCAGGCGATTGCGCCGCCGCATGGTCGGCCGTCAGGAAAACCAACGCATTGCCTTTTCCGACCGTTTTGTCTAGAAACGCCAGAAAGCGCGCCAAATCCTGGTCGAGGCGCAGGTAGGTATCTTCTGTTTCGATGGCCGTGGTGCCAAACTGGTGGCCAACGTAATCGGTCGAAGAGAAACTCAGGGCCAGAAAGTCGGTTTGGCCGCGCTGCCCGAGCTTTTCGGCTCGTACGGTTTCCATGGCAAAGTCAGCCGTAAGGGAATTTCCGAAAGGCGTCGAGCGAATCAGGTCGTAATTGGCCGACTGAGTGGCCGCCGACGCATCGACACCCGCTCGCTCCCCGGCTTTTTCCGCCGCAATGTTGATCCCGCTGAGCAAAGGCAGATTGTGCGGAAACACCGGTTTTGCTTCGCCCTTGAAAGCACCTTCCCAGGCAACATCATCTGCCGAACTTTCTGTGTATTGCTCGATGGGCAACAGCGTTTCCCACGGCTTCGAGAGGTACTTTTCGGCTAGCTTCCGGCTATTGAATTGCGTAACCCACTCTGGCAGAGCATTTTGATAATACGTACTGGTAATAAAGGCGCCGTTGGCACCGTCGTACCAGTACGCAGCATTGGCTGAGTGCCCGGCTGGCAGAATGGAGCCACGATCTTTGATGCAGACACCAATTACTTTGCTCTGGAAGTTTGTAGCCAGCCGCAGTTCATCCGTGATGGTGGTGGTGAGCATGTTGCGCGGCGATTGCTGCCCGGCCAGCGCCGTACCGCCCACAGGCTGTACGGTTTTGTCCTCGGTTACGTACGTTTCTCGGCCTGCTGCGCGCACATACCAGTTATTGCCCACGATGCCGTGCACCGAGGGCGTAGTGCCCGTGTACACGCTCGCATGGCCTGGGCCGGTGTAGGTTGGCACGTAGTTGTAATGCGTGTTTTCGTAGCTAAACCCCTGCCCTAGCAAGCGCTTAAATCCATCGTTGCCGTACTTGGCCCAGTAGCGGTACAGATAATCGTAGCGCATCTGGTCGACAACGATGCCCACCACCAGCTTGGGGCGGTCAACCGCCTTGGGGTTCTTTTGCGCGAGCGCAGGCCCCGCCAAAGCAGCGGCCAGCAGCAGAATCAGGCACTTTTTCAAATCAAAGCAAATTTTAAACGGTCCAACGCCCGGAAGCAGCCGTTGGTAATGGCTGTAAATATAATTCGCCGCCGCTGTACTCACCCCAGCGGCAGCTATTTCCAAAGGGTTCGCGTACAGGATACGAGTATTTTCCTCAGGTTGTCCAGTCCCTTTTTTTGCCTCGCCAATGCCTACAGAACTTCCTTACGCGCTCATTTTCGACATGGACGGCGTGCTGATCGACAACACGCCGTATCAGGCGCGCGCTTTCCAGCTGCTTTTCCGCGACCTTGGCCTCACTACCAACGCGCGCAAGCTGCTGGCCCGCTTAAATGGGATGCCGGCTACCAACATCCTAAAAACGGTTTTTCAGCACCCAGTACCCGAAAAGGACCTGAAGAAGTACGCCGATCAGCGCGAATTTCTGTATCGCGCGCTTTACTGGAGCAAGCGGAAAGAAGTCAAGGGATTAAGTGATTTTCTGCAATCGGCCCGTGATGCGGGGTTCAAGATTGGTCTCGGAACCAGTTCGCCGCCCGAAACCATCAGCTACATCATCGACCACCTGCACTTACGTCGTTTCTTCGATGTGATCACGGGGAAAGAGGACGTCGACAAAGGGAAACCCCACGCCGATACGTTCAGCGTGGTAGCCCAAAAGTTAGGCGTTGGGCCGGAGCGCTGCGTGGTTTTTGAAGATGCCGTTCTCGGAGAACAGGCGGCATATAAGGCCCAAATGCATTGTATCTGCCTGAGCACTTTCGTGAAAGCCGAAAAGTTTCAAGCGCCCCTGCGCGTGATTAACGACTTTACCGCAATTACTCCCCAACAAATACTCGACCTCTTGGCGCAGCATCCCCAAACGCCTAAGCCCAGCAAGCAACGGGCTCAGCGGAACTACATGAAGCTGTAAAGCAGCAAATTGAGCAAAACAAAAAGGTCTGCCCCAAAGCGAGGCAGACCTTTTATAACTATTTGACAGTCAATTGCTTACCTACTAGCAGCCAAAGCTTCCGCGCCGCCTACAATTTCAAGAATCTCGGTGGTAATGGCAGCTTGACGAGTACGGTTGTACGTCAGCTTGAGCGACTTGAGCAATTCACCGGCGTTTTCGGTGGCTTTGTCCATGGCCGTCATGCGGGCGCCGTGCTCCGAAGCGTTGCTTTCCAAAACTGCTTTGTAAAGCTGCACTCGTATCGACTGCGGAATCAACTCACGCACGATTTCTTCCTTTGAAGGCTCAAAGATGTAATCGATGCTTGCGTTGGCCGCAGTAGTGTTAGCGGGTTCTTCTGATGGCAGAATGGGCAACAGTTGCTCAACCCGTACAACCTGCGTTGCCACGTTTTTGAACTCGTTGTACACCAGCGTAACCTCATCGAACTGGCCATTGCGGAAGCCTTGCATGGCTTCTTCAGCCGCTACGCGCACCGTATCAAAGGAAAGTTGCGTGAATACGTGCGTATAATTGCCCAATACCGGCCCGCGCTTCGAGAAATACTCGTGCGAACGGCGACCAATGGCCAACACAGTAAGGTTGCCAGCAGCAGCTTGCGCAGCATAACGCTCCGCAATCAGCTGATTAACACCTTTGAAGATGTTGCTGTTGAATGCCCCAGCCAAGCCCCGATCCGAGGTAACGGCAATGATAAGTACGCGGCGCACTTCGCGTTGCACGGCGTATTCACTGATTACATCGTCGCTTATCTGGCGGGTCAGGTTGCTCAGAATGCTGTTGAGCCGCTGCGCGTAAGGACGCATGCGCAGGATGTTGTCCTGCGCGCGACGCAACTTGGCAGCCGCTACCATTTTCATGGCTTTGGTGATCTGCTGCGTGCTTTGCACCGATACGATGCGATTCCGGACTTCTTTTAAGCTAGCCATTCTTGGGTGGTAATAATATCAGTATCAGCCGTTTGCAATTTTTATGTTGCAAACGGCTGATAGAAGCTTACTTCGCGTAGGCAGCCGACAGGTCTTTGGCTACCTGACGAATTGCGGTAGTCGCCTCGTCGTCGAGCTTGCCAGCCTTCAGCGCCTTCAGCACCTCAGGATAACGGGTGTTCATCACCTGACGGAATTCAGTTTCGAACGTACGCACCTTGTCAACGGGTACGGCGTCGAGCAGGCCGTTGGTAGCCGCGTAGATAATGGCAACTTGATCTTCTACCTTAACAGGCGAAAATTGCGGCTGCTTCAGGATTTCAAGGTTACGACGGCCACGCTCAATGGTGAGCTTGGTCGAAGCGTCGAGGTCGGAACCAAACTTGGCGAAAGCTTCCAGTTCGCGGAACTGTGCTTGGTCAAGCTTGAGTGTACCAGCCACTTTCTTCATCGACTTGATCTGGGCGTTACCACCCACACGCGATACCGAGATACCTACGTTGATCGCAGGGCGAACGCCTGAGTTAAACAAGTTGGTTTCGAGGAAGATCTGACCGTCCGTAATCGAGATTACGTTGGTTGGGATATAAGCCGAAACGTCGCCTGCTTGAGTTTCGATGAGCGGCAAAGCAGTCAACGAGCCGCCACCTTTTACAAGGTGCTTAATGCTCTCGGGCAAGTCGTTCATATCGCGAGCGATGGTGTCCGAAGCGTTGATCTTCGCGGCACGTTCGAGCAAGCGACTATGCAGGTAAAATACGTCACCCGGATATGCCTCACGTCCTGGAGGACGACGCAGAAGCAGCGACACCTCGCGGTATGCTACAGCTTGCTTCGACAAGTCATCGTACACCACAAGAGCCGGACGGCCCGTATCGCGGAAGAACTCGCCAATAGCTGCACCCGTGAAGGGAGCAAAGAACTGCATAGGAGCCGGATCAGAAGCCGAAGCGGCAACTACTACGGTATAGTCCATTGCGCCACCACGCTGCAGCGCACTTACTACCTGAGCTACGGTTGAGGCTTTTTGCCCTACTGCAACGTAAATGCAGAAAACTGGCTCCCCACGCTCAAAGAACTCACGCTGATTCAGAATAGCATCAAGAGCTACCGTAGACTTACCTGTCTGACGGTCGCCGATGATTAATTCACGCTGACCACGGCCAATCGGAATCATGGCGTCGATAGCCTTGATTCCGGTTTGCAGCGGTTCGGTTACCGGCTGACGGTAGATTACACCAGGGGCTTTGCGCTCCAAAGGCATATCGTACGTTTCGCCGGCAATAGGGCCACGGCCGTCGATGGGCTGACCGAGCGTGTTTACTACACGTCCGATGATGCCGTCACCAACTTGAATGGAAGCAATTTTATTGGTGCGGCGCACTGTTGCACCTTCCCGGATTTCGCTGTAGTCGCCGAGCATTACGGCACCTACGTTGTCTTCTTCCAGGTTGAGCACAAGGGCCTGCAGGCCATTTTCAAATTCGAGCAATTCCCCCGACTGGGCTTTACCCAGACCGTAAATACGGGCTACACCGTCGCCAACTTGCAGTACCGTACCAACCTCTTCGAGTTCGGCTTCGGTCTTAAAGTTGGACAACTGCTCCCGCAGGATGGCGGATACTTCATCCGGGCGTACTTCTGCCATGAGAGTTATACTAAAGGTTGGTAGGGGTTCTTCGAAAATTCGTTGCGCAACTTGCGCAAACGATAGCGTACGGAGTCATCAATTTGGCGGTCACCCACGCGTAAGATAAAGCCACCGATTAGGGCTTCGTCCACTTTTTCGTTGAGCGTAACCTGCTGCAAACCGGTTTGTTCGCGCACTAATTTGGTTACTTCGGCACGTAGCTCGGGCGTGAGCGGGGTAGCCGTGATTACCTCTGCCACCTGAACGCCGCGAAGCACGTTGTATTGGCTAAGAAACTCAGTACCAATAAACTCCAGTGCGCTTTCGCGGTTTTTCTGAGTGATGATGGTGAAAAACTTCTCCGTCAGTTCGCTCACTTTACCGCCAAACACGGCGCGCAGGATGGCAAGTTTCTTATCGTGCTGTACGATCGGGTTACGCAGCAACAAGCGCAAGTCACGGTTCTGCTCGAGCGTTTTGCTGAACAGATCCATATCCTGTTTTACTTGTTCCAGCGTTCCACGCTCTTCGGCCAGATCCAGCAACGATTTGGCGTAGCGGGAGGCAACTCGTATTTCAGACATTGGTCTAGGATAGAGTAGCTAGTAGAGGCATTAGTATTTCCGGGACTTCAGAACCCGGCTAACACGCTCTACCCGTTACTAATTCAGTTTAACATCCTTAAGGTAGGAGTCCACCAGTTGCTTCTGCGAGTTAGCGTCCGTCAACTCACGGCGCAAAATGCGCTCCGCAATGTCGATAGAAAGCTGAGCAGCCGTGTTTTTCACTTCGGCCAAAGCAGCATTCTTTTCGTTTTGGATGGCTTCGCGAGCCTGGGTAATCATGCGGCCGCCCTCTTCGGTTGCTTTGGTTTTGGCCTGCTCGATGAGCTTGTTGGCCAAGTCCGTAGCTTCCTTCAACACACGGTCGCGCTCCAAACGGGCTTCGGCTAGCAGCTTCTCGTTGCCAGCTTTCAGCTGTTGCATTTCCAGCTTGGCTTGATCGGCCATGCGCAAAGCGCTTTCGATGGAGTCTTCCCGCTCCTTCAGCGAGCTGAGGATAGGCTTCCAAGCAAATTTGGCCAGCAAAAACAGCACGATGAGAAAAATCACCAGCTGCCAGAAAATCAGACCTGGGTTGGGGGTTATCAGTTCCATAATGGTAGGTAGTGACGCGTACTGCGAGTAGAGGAAGTGAGCAGGCAATCATGCCAAAGCCCGGATTAAAGAACGTAGCCTGGGCTTAGCGCTCTTGCATCCGGCAACTTCGAAAAGCTAAGTCAGCCCGCTACGCCGTGCGCCGAAGCGACGCGCAGCGGGCTGCCAAAGGAATGCCCCTATCCCTAGAGGTTGAAGGAAATCAGCAGGCAGACTACGACTGCGAACAGACCCAGACCTTCAATAAGAGCAGCTACGATCAGCATAGCCGTTTGAATGCGACCTGCAGCTTCTGGCTGACGGCCGATAGCCTCCATAGCGCTACCACCGATACGGCCGATACCCAGACCAACACCAAGTGCAACGAGACCAGCACCGATGCCAGCACCCATTACAGCTAAACCAACAGAATTCGCAACCTGCAACAACAGAGAAAGAAGCATAAAAAAGAATTTGAGGGGAAGTGAAAAACGAAAAAAGTCTGGGTGAGAGAAATGATCTTAGTGACCGTGGGCAGGCGCTGAAGCGTCGCCACCGCCCATCTGCAAGTCGGCGTCGTGGTGCTCTTCTACTGCACCGCCAATGTACATGGCCGTCAGCAGCGTGAAGATATAGGCTTGAAGAATGGCTACCAACAGCTCTAACACGTTGATAAACAGACCGAAAGCCAGCGTTACGGGACTAATAAAAATGCTCTTGAAAATAAAGATCAGGCTGATAAAGCTCAGAATTACAATGTGTCCAGCCGTAATGTTGGCGAAAAGACGAACCATCAGGGAGAACGGCTTCACCACTACGCCAATCAGTTCCACGGGGATCATGATGGGCAGAAGCAACTTCGGTACGCCGGGCGTGGCGAAGATGTGCGCCCAGTAATTTTTGTTAGAGCTAAACAACGTGATGAACAAAGTCATCAGGGCCAGCGTCATGGTCACGGCGATGTTGCCGGTAAGGTTGGCGGCGCCCGGCATCAAGCCCAACAGGTTGTTAAACCAGATAAAGAAGAAAATCGTGAGCAGGTACGGCATATAGCGCTCGTACTTCGGCCCGATGGACTTCTTGGCTACTTCATCACGAATGAAGGTGATAATGACCTCAAAAAAAGACTGAATGCCTTTAGGGGCGCTGCCGTGATTTTTGCGGTAGCCGCGGGCCACAGCCGTAAAGATGAGCAGCAACAGCGCGGCGCTGAGGATCAGCGAAGCCACGTTTTTGGTGATCGAGAAGTCGTATACCTTGCTGCCGTCTTCGGAAATGAGGTGCTCGTGCTCCAGCTTAAGACCGTTGTAAGCCTTGCCTTCGGCAAGATTAGAAGACGAAAATACGCTTAGGCCTTTGCTGGGCTGGTAAGCAATAATGGGCAGCGGAATTGAGAAATGAGTACCGGTTTTCTCATCGCCCAACGTGGCAAAATGCCACTCGTGCGCATCACCAATGTGGTGCAGAATCATTTCGCCGGGGCTGAAAGCCTCCGCGTCGGTAGCTTCGGCCTGGGTGGCGGCTGGTTCTTGAGCAAAAACAGGAAGCGAAAGAATACAGAATAGGAATATCAGTAAACGCTTCATTCAGAGTGGGTTAGGGTGGCGTTCACAAAACCTTCATTTGGGGTTTATACCCGGTTTTGAAAACGGGCGCAAGTTACTCAGAACAGACCAGACTTCAAACCCAGCAAATAGAAAATACAGTACGAAGAAGCTTCCCAGAAAGGTCCAGCGCCCCGGACGCTCGTGTGCGCCTCCTTTATATAAGAAGACCATCACTAGGCCTACCGAAAGCAACAGGCGCACGACCATTGAGCCGAAATAAGCAGCCATGAAATTGTTGGCATCGGCCCGAACGGCGCGCGCAGTGATCCAATAGGTGATCGCGGATATGACCACGAAGAACCCAAACACATAGCCTGTGAGAGGGTGAATCAGGGTCGCCCCGAACTGACTATGCAAGGCGTAAAAAACACCTCCAAGTAACAAAGTGAATATCAATAAATTACGAAAAAAGCGCGCCACAGATAAAAATGATTAATCGCGGGTAACAGAACGAATGACTTGCACCAATGCCCCCACAACGCCCAGCAGCATCAGGCCGATCGTGTACCAGGGCCGAGCATTGTGAAAATGCCCGTCGAGCCACGTACCGGCCCAAGCACACAGACCAATCGTAGCCAGCATCTGAAAAGCGATGCCCGAATATTTGGCAAAGTTGCGCAGCCGATCGGAGTCGGATTTATCGGGCTTCTCAGGTGCTGGCGGATGGGGGGCCATGGGTGGAGGAAAACTTGGGGCTGCGAAAGTATTGATTTTCGGGCCAGTAGCAGAACTTTGGCTTACTTCTGATACGCAGGAAAACGACGGCGGCCAAGAAAATCCCGTAATTTTACCCGACGCGATACGTTATAGATAAGGCATGGCCGAAGCTACCGAACGAATCGGCGGGCCGGGCACGTTTCCGCTGCAACTCTTGCTTTCGACTTTTCTTGCCTTGACGAAACATTCTCTTTTACGTCTGCTTCTTGTTGCCGCCGCGTTTGGGCTGGGCGTTATCGGGATGGTTGCGTGTTCTTCCGAGCGCAAATCCTTTACAGGCCGCGCTTACGAAAATGTGGTAGCCCGCGACAATGGGTATTTCCTGGCCCGCGAAAAGTTACGGGCAGTAGAAGAGATTTTATATAAAGGCCGCGTGAATGACTACAACCGCATTCTGCCGCTTTTCCCAACCCTAGACGATGCCTCGGTAGCCAAAGTCACCGCTGATCTTGACGACATCATCAAGAAAGCTTCCATTCCGATTCAGCACCGCCCCGGTAGTGACTGGACCGACGACAGCTACATCGTGATTGGGAAGGCCCGCTATTATAAAAAAGAGTACGAAGACGCGATCAAAACCTTCAAGTATGTAAATACCACCAGCCAAGATGCCAACGCTAAACACCAGGCGTTGATCTGGTTGATGCGAAGCTTTATTGCTACCAAAGAATACGAAAGTGCCGGCGCTGTTTCAGATATCCTTGATAGAGAGCAAGGTACGGAGCAAAACGCCCGAGAGTTGTTTCTCACACGCGCCGAATATTATCTGGTTACCGGCGATCAGAAACTAGCCATCGATAATCTCAACAAGGCCATTCCTTATATAGAGCCCAAAAACGAGCAGTCGCGTACGCGCTACATCTTGGCGCAGCTCTATCAAGCCAACGGCCAGGATAAAGAAGCGTATGCCGAGCTGAACAAGATCCTAAAGCGCAATCCGCCCTACGAGCTGGATTTCTTTTCGAAACTCATGTTGGGCCAGGTTTCCGACCTAAACACGACGGATCGGGCGCGGTTGAATAAGTACTTCGCGAAGCTGCTGAAGGACACCAAGAACAAGGAATACCGCGACAAGATCTACTACGAGATGGCGCGGCTGGACTACCGCCAGCAGCGCTACGACGACGCGTTGGCCTTACTCCAAAAATCGGCGCGCACCCAGAGCCCCAATCGTGCGCAAAAGGCCTACACTTACTTGTTAGCCGGCAAGATTTACTACGAGAACCTGCAAAAATACCGTCTGGCGGCTGCTTACTACGACAGCACAGTACAGAACATGCCTCGCGAATCTCCTGATTATGTGGCTATTGCGGAACGAGCTGCTATTCTAAAGGACTTTGCCAATCAGATCGGGGTTGTGGAAACGCAGGATAGCTTGCAACTGCTAGCCAAGCTGGATACTGCGGCCCTTCGGGCGCGGCTGACCCACTATGCGCAAGCCGAGCTGGATGCTCGCCAGGCAGCCGAAGCAAAGCTGGCCGCGCAGCAAGAGCGTGCCCAACGGCAGCAATCGTCGCTATCATCGGCGGCCGCTACCAGTGCTTTGCAATCTGGCAATGCTGCCATCGACCCAACGGCTTTTGCCAATGCCAGCACTGGAGCTCAGTGGTATTTTGATAACCCCACGGCACTCACCACTGCCCGCGCTGATTTTATCAGGCGTTGGGGCGACCGCCAATTGCAGGACAACTGGCGCGTAACCAGCCAAGCAAGTGGTTCGCCAGTTACCAACCGAGGTGGCAATGTGCCCGTTTCGGTTGCTGGTGCTGGCACTACCAATGTCAATACGCCGGCGAGCGGTGCGGCACCTGCCGCCGCGACTCCGGCCATGCAGCTTCAGACGCTGGTGGCGCAGTATCGGCAGAATATCCCGCTCACGGCGCCCCAGCTTCAGGCATCTAATAAGCAGGTAGAAGAGGCCTCGTACGCTTTGGGCGGCATCTATAGCCAGCAATTGCGCGAGCCAGTGCGGGCAATCGAAACCTACGAAGGCCTGATTGCGCGCTTCCCGCAGAGTAGCCATTCGGCAGAGGTGTTTTATAGCCTTTATCTGCTGTATAAAGAGCAGAACGAGCCGGCGAAAGCGGAGGTGTACGCGCAACGTTTGCGTCAGGCTTATCCCAATTCCTCGTATGCGCGCTTGGTCGCCGATCCGGAGTATTTACGCCGTACGTCGCTGGCCAACGCCAAGGTATCCGCGATGCTCGACTCGGCTTTTGCGTTTTACAAAAAGCAAGAGTTCACCAAGTCGTCGGCTGTGCTGGCCCGCACACGCAAGCAATATCCGGAGAACGACCTCACAGACCGGGTGGCTTTCCTGAATGCCCTTCTTACCATTCGTACCCAGCCCCCAAGTACGGCCAAGGCTGCTGTGGCGAAGTTTTACAAAGACTTCCCGGAAAGTCCATTGGCCAATCAGGCGGCTACGTTGATGGAAACGTATAAGAAATACGACCAAGGCCAGATTTTCGGCGCTCTGGCTTCCAACGACAAGCCGGTCGTGTCGGTGTTCAAGCCAGGTGAGGTTGACACCCGAATGCGGACACTATATGCCAAACCGGTACTTGATCCGGCTCCTGTAGCCCCAACTAAGCCTGCGCCGGTCACACCGCCGGCCCCAGCTCCAGTTACCAAACCCACCGGCACGGCGCCAGCATCGCTCCCTGCGGTTCCGGCTCCCACTTCAACGACTACCAAACCAACTACGGATTCGGCTGGGGTAGCCAAAACCACATCCCCTGCGGCCCCCACCGTCGATCCGGCGAAAGCAGCTCGGATGGCCGCCGCACAAGCTCGAGCCCGCGGCAAGAAAACGCCAGCACCAACCAAAGGGACTACCGCAGCGCCACCGTCCACTGATACTGCTCAGCCCACTTCGCCAGTGGCAACGACCCCGGTTATTACCCCGCCGGCACCCAACAAGGCACCTTCCAACTCCACAACGCCGGCCCCTACTTCTGCTCCCAATACTGCTCCGGTAGTGACTAGTCCGGCGCCCACCAAACCGGCTACTCCTTACAAGACCGATTTAGCCGCGGCGCACGTTGTAGTACTGGCCTTCCCCAAAGGCGCCGCGCCGCTCGCCGACCTGCCGACCCAGCTTAGTGCTTACAACAACCGCTATTTCAAAGCCAGTAACCTGCAAGTCCAGCAGCAACCCCTGGGCGATGCCTTCGAACTGGTGGTGGTACAGTCCTTGCCCAGTGCGAAAGTAGCTCAGAGTTACGCTCTTAAATTGCGAGGCCCGCAGTCGCCGCTCAACCGACTGCGCGGCGCGGGTTACCAAACCCTTGTAATCGGTATTGATAATCTGCCGCTGTTGCTCCAGAGCAAGGATTTAGAAGAATATCAGCGCTTCTACCAACAAACTTACACGAAGTGAATGACGAAGTAGGATTCCGAAATAAGGATTGATAATTTATTGATTGTCAAATGAATACGTATAATCTATTCAAATACGCCCTATTTCCTACCTTATGATTCAGCATTCATAATTTCATGCATAATGGCTTACCCTGCCACCAAACCCAAGACTCCTTCCCGAAAACCCCAACGCAGCGGTCGTTTTGCTGCCATCACCCGCACGATGTGGGTGCTATTTGGGGGCGGACTGGTAGCGTTTGTCTTTTACATTCTGGCGGTTAGCGTCAATTTTCTAAACCTGTTTGGGCGTATGCCCAACCTCAAGACGCTCGAAAACCCAAAGAGCGAGTTGGCTTCGGAAATTTATTCGGCCGATGGAGTTTTAATGGGCAAATATTTCCGCGAGAACCGGACGCCGGTCGGTTATAAAGACTTGCCTCAGAACCTCATCGATGCTCTTGTGGCGACGGAAGATGCTCGCTTCGAGGAGCATTCCGGCATCGACCCCAAAGCCATGGGCCGCGTTGCGACGGGCTTGCTTACGGGCGGCAGTGGTGGTGGCGGCTCTACCCTCACGCAGCAAGTAGCAAAGGTCTTGTTTCGCACCCGCGCCGACTTGAACGACGGGCTCCTCAACCACGTGCCAGGTCTGCGCATGCTGGTTATCAAAACCAAAGAATGGATTATGGCCGTGCGGTTGGAGCGCAACTACACCAAGCGCGAGATCATTGCTATGTATCTCAATATCAATGACTTCGGCTCCAACGCTTTTGGTATTAACGTAGCCGCCAAAACCTTCTTCAACAAGTCGCCCAAGCAGCTGAACCTTGAAGAGTCGGCGACTTTGGTGGGCGTGCTGAATGCGCCGTCGCGCTTTAGCCCCGTTACGAATCCAGAGCGCTCGAAAAACCGCCGCAATTGGGTGCTGAGCCAGATGAACAAGTATGGCTACATCGATCAGCGCACGTACGAACAGGCAGTTGCCAAGCCCATTGTGCTGCACTACAGCGTCGAGAACGCTAACAAAGGCATTGCGCCGTATTTCCGCACCGAGGTGAGCAAATCGTTGCTGCAATGGGCCAAAGAAACCGACCACGATCTTTATGCCGACGGCCTGAAAATCTATACCACGATTGATTCGCGGATGCAGAAGTACGCCGAAGCTGCCATTGCCGAGCACATGCAGTTGCAGCAGAAATGGTTTATGCAACACTGGAAAGGCCAGTTGCCGTGGCGCGACGAAACCGGCCGGGTCATCCCAAACTTTCTCCAGACATCTATCAGAAGGACAGAGCGTTACAAATCACTCTTCAATCGCTTTGATGGCAATAAAGACTCTATCAACTACTACCTGAACAAGAAGTACAAGATGCAGGTGTTCTCGTGGCAGGGCGAGAAGGAAATGATGATGTCGCCGATGGATTCGCTGGCCTATTACAAGCGCTACCTGCATGCGGGCTTTATGGCTATGAACCCCATCAATGGTCAAATCAAGGCGTGGGTGGGCGGTACTAATTTTAAGTATTTCAAATACGACCACGTAAAGCAAGGCAAACGCCAACCGGGCTCTACTTTCAAACCCATCGTCTATACGGCTGCCATCGACCAAGGCTACTCGCCGTGCTACCAACGCCCCGATGTGGCTACTACTTTCCCGGCGGTAGCAGGTCGCGCACCTTATACGCCCAAAAACTTCGAAGGCGGCTTTTCCGGTCGGAGCTTCACGCTACGCCAGGCCCTGGCCCGCTCGATGAATTCCATTACGGCATGGCTGGTGCAAAAGCTTGGTCCTGAGACAGTTGTAAGCTATGCCAAACGCCTGGGTATCACCTCGCCCATTGAGGCCGTTCCGGCGGTAGGGTTTGGCTCGAGTGATGTAAGCATTCTGGAGCTTTGTGGCGCATACAGCACCTTCGTCAACAAAGGCGTCTGGACCGCCCCAATGATGGTGACGAGCATCGCGGACAAAAACGACAACGTGCTGCGTGAGTTTGTGCCGCAAACCCGGGAAGCGCTGAGTGAAGAAACGGCTTACATCATGACTTATATGTTGCAGGCCTCGACTACCGAGCCCGGCGGCACCTCCGTAATTCTAAAAACAGGCTTCAAGTTTCCCTATGAGATGGGCGGCAAAACGGGTACCACGTCCAACTACTCCGATGCCTGGTTTATGGGCATCACGCCCGACCTAGTGTGTGGCATGTGGGTAGGGGGCGAAGATCGTAGCATTCACTTCCGCACGGGTGCATACGGGCAAGGTGCTCGCTTGGCGCTGCCGATTTATGGCCTGTTTATGCGCAAGGTCTACGCCGATAAGACCATCGGCATCAATACTAACCCGTTCCCCAAGCCGCAGCAACCGCTCAGCATCGAGATCGATTGCTCAAAATACTACGGCGGGCAACGTGATACGATTCCCTACGATCAGAAGCTTAACCAAACGGACCTAAATGATCTGAACAATCAGGATATTTAAGCGCTTTTTGGTGCAAATTAGTGGTGGCAGGTGTTCTTCACCTGCCACTTTTTTGTTGCTATCTACGCAGAAGGGGGCGAACCGTGCCCCTATGCGATCCGCTACTGCTTACCTCCGCGGGAACCCTGTCCTACGCCGTTTTAGTTAGTTTTATATGGCTGCCAACGATTACTTACAAGAACAAATTCGCCAGTTGCCGCATCGGCCCGGCATTTACAAATACTTCGATGATGAAGGCATCATCTACGTTGGCAAGGCCATCGACCTGCGCAAACGGGTCAGCAGCTACTTCACTAAGCAGGACCATAACAAGAAAACCCAACAGCTGGTCAAGAATATCAAGCGCATCGAGTTCACGATTGTGGACAGCGAATCGGATGCTTTTTTGCTTGAAAATAACCTGATTAAGCAACACCAACCCAAATACAACATCCTGCTGAAGGACGGCAAAACTTATCCGTACCTGCTGCTCACCAACGAGCGTTTTCCGCGTCTGATCCCGACTCGCAACAAGCGCCCCGGCGACGGCCGTTATTACGGTCCTTATGCCAACCTAACGGCTATGAACGTGCTGTTGGAGCTCATCCGGGCTCTATACCCGCTGCGAACTTGTACGTTCAACCTATCGCCGGAAAACGTGGCAGCAGGCAAGTTTAAAGTGTGCCTAGAGTACCACCTCGGCAATTGCAAAGGCCCTTGCGAAGCCAAGGAAGACGAAGCTACTTACAACCAATACATTGCCCAGATCAGGCAGATTCTGAACGGCGATTTGCGTTTGCCCAAACAATATTTCCGCGAGCGTATGACCCAAGCCGCTCAGGATCAGCAATATGAACTGGCGCATCAATTCAAGCAAAAGCTGGATAAGCTAGACGACTTTCAGGCCAAGAGCACGATTGTCAACGCAAGTCTCACCAACATCGACGTGTTCAGCATTGCTTCAAATGAGAAGAATGCCTTCATCAACTACCTCAAAGTGATGAATGGCTCCATTATCCTGACGCAATCGCTGGAAGTTCAGAAGAAGCTCGACGAAACCGACGATGAAATATTGGCGCCTTTGGTGATGCAAATGCGCGAGGAATTTGAGAGTCAGTCGAAAGAAATCCTGACCAATGTGTCGCTGCCCGACCTCCCACTGCCAGGAGTTTCAGTAACGCAACCGCAGATCGGTGACAAGCGCAAGCTCTTGGAACTCAGCATCAAGAACGTGATGTACCTGCGCAAGGAGAAGGAAAGCATGAATGATCGTTCCAAGGACCTCAACGAGGTACGGATTATGGAAACGATCAAAAAGGACTTGCGCCTGACGGAGCTACCCAAGCACATTGAATGTTTCGACAACTCCAATTTCCAAGGTGATAATCCGGTGGCGGCAATGGTATGCTTCCGCAATGCTAAGCCCAGCAAAAAGGATTATCGCCACTATCACATCAAAACGGTAGTCGGTCCTAACGACTTCGACTCGATGTATGAAGTGGTAACTCGCCGCTACCGTCGTCTCGTCGACGAAGGAGCCTCCCTGCCTCAGCTCGTCATCGTGGACGGCGGCAAAGGCCAGTTGAGCATGGCCGTAAAGGCGCTCAAAGACCTCAATTTGTGGGGTCAGATCCCAGTCATTGGCATTGCCAAGCGGTTAGAGGAAATCTATGTTCCCAACGATCCGCTGCCGCTTTACATCGATAAAAAGAGCGAATCGCTACGCCTGTTTCAGCGCATGCGCGACGAAGTGCACCGTTTTGGCATCACTTTCCACCGCAGCCGTCGCGATGCGGCTACCCTCAAAACGGAGCTTACAGAAGTCAAAGGCCTAGGCCCTGCTACCGCTGACAAGTTATTGAGCAAGTTTAAGTCGGTAAAGAAAATACGAGAGCTAAGCGAAGCCGAACTAACTGCTGAAGTCGGGAAAGCCAAAGCACGTATTCTGTTGAATTACTTTCAGGAGCAGCCTGCTGAATCTTAAAAACCCTTGATATATAAATCATTGATAACAAAGAATTTACAACAAAAAAGCCCTTCCTGTTTAGGAAGGGCTTTTTTGTTGTAAATTCTCAGAAACTAGAAGCTCCAAAGATTGTATTCGTATTCGATCAGATCAGCGGCGGCTTGCTGCGAGGCCAAAATGCCTTGTTGCTGACTACCGTAGATTTCATCGAGACGGGAATCGTTCGGGTTCGAAATCTTCACTATGTAAGAGTTGAACAACCACAGTTCGAAAGCATCAGCCAGGTTCTTGTGCTGGGCGTCGTTCTGGGGATTAAACCAGATCGCTTTGTCCGGATTGTTACGGAACACGCGGACCAAATCGCTGTACTTAAACGTACCGATAGGCTTCTCAATGCCTGATGTGTTTGAAGCCAGCGTCGAAGGCAACAGCAACGTAATGGTTTTGATATCGTGATACATCCGCGACCGTTTCTTGTCGAAGATCATATCTTCTTTCAATTCCATCTGGTATACATCTTTAGGACGCACCTCATAGCTCGGTGGTACCACCGGCTTAGGTGGTGCTGCCTTGGCAACAGCCTTACCTTTAGCGCCCTTCGCACCTTTTGCAGTGCTCTTTTTCGGAGCACCCCAGCCATCGTCGTTGCCCCATCCGCCACCGGGGTTAGCATCGGCTTCGGTAAAACCAGCTGCTTTTTCCTCTTCGCTTAGGCCTGCAGAAGCTTCGGCAATAGACATATTGCTGGAAACCTCAGTGGGCGTATAAGTAGAAGTCAGCGAGTCGTTTTTATAAGCCTGTAGCTCACCGCGCTTAACCGCATCTAAGATTACTCGGCTTATTTCCTTGCCTTCCGAGAACATGGGCTTGTTCTGCTTTTCACGCAGATCAATTGCGCGCCATATCGTTTTGCGGAACATAATGTCCGAATTCGGAATCGGCCGATACGAGCCGTTGCTGCTCGCGGTGGTAGCTTGCTCCTGAGCCGAAGCTGCCACCGACAGCGTCAAACCAGCCGCGAGTGCGGCGAAGGAAAGAAATTTGTTCATACCGTTGGTAATCAAAAAGCCTCGCGGTTAGTTCGATTCTTATAACGCTTAGAGCAGCGGAATATTGAGTTGCTTAGAAACGTTAACCGTTTCCGTGTTGCCTTGGAAGTTCATGCGCTGAACTTCTTTCACATCTACGAACAGACGGTCGCCTTCACGGGCAGAATTCACAACATCAGTCAGGTTTGCATCCGGACCGCTGATAGTACGAGCGGGCATTGCTGGGCGCTTGCCACGCACGAGCGTGATTTCGTAACGTGTAACGCGGTAACGCGCATCTTCAGGCAAGAAGGTAGCAAAGCCAGCATCCGGAATGGCACGCAAAGACATGTTGCGTACAGCTGTGATAGGCGTACCCTGCTTCTCATTGGCTTCCCGGCCGCCCACGATGCACTTAATGTCTGGCTTAGGAATCGGACGCACCTGAAAGGTTTGTGAACCGATAGCGTTACCACCGCTGCTTACGTTCAGCGTTACTTCCCGACCATTCGGTACCAGAGTTACTTCACCCGTCTTTGATCCCGGAATTACTGAAGCACCCGAAGCTGAGAAACCAGGCTTGTATTGTGCCCCCAGAGCAGGTACTTGCACACTGAGCTTGTTACCACACTTGAAGTACAGGGCCTGTACCGACGCAGATTGAATCTGCATAACAGGTTTAGTCACTGTATAAGGTACGTTCACCTTGAAGGTGGTATCACGGCCGTTCTGCTTGAAGCGAATCGTACCAGTCCACTGCTTTTTAGCGTTACCAGCAGCGTCGAAACCACCAGGAGTAGCGGTGAACTCAATTTTACCATGACCGTCAGGGCCGACCTGTAATGGGCTGCCATTCAAAGTCATGCTAGGACGCAGGTTTGAAGCTGAGGCTGTTAGAAACAATTCTGCTTTGTACTTCGTACCAGCAGCAACCGTGTTAGACTCAGCACTGGCGAAAGCACCTACTTTGTCAAATACGATGATGTTGCCACCTACTTTGCGTGACTGCTCAGCCAGCGCATCAGATTCGTACTTCAGTACTTCAGCTTCCTTCTGTGACAATACAGCCAGCGCCGCTACTAAAGGGGTGTTTTCGAAGTTTAACTCGGCGAAATTTTTGCTGCGCTGAGATTGCTCCGTTACCATTGGATCTTCTTTAGCATCCAATGCAAGCGCAGGAGCGTTGGGCACGTACTGTTTGATGTAAGCAGAGTACTTATTCAACTCGTCCTTCATCTTATAGGCCTCGCCATTGCGGCTTGGTCCCAGCATCGTGATCGCCACCTTATCTTCGGCGCTCATGTTTTTGTATTCGCTCTTGTTCTTGTTTTCAGTAGCAGTCAAGAGCTTTTCCCGTACCTCGCTCATGTAAGCAAGCATTTGCTTGGTACGCTCCCGAATTTCTTCGCTCTGCTTGAGGACATTGACGTCGGCGGCTTGGTTACGGTTCTTTTCGACTTGCGCCTGAATCCCTTTTACCGTCCCCTCGTTGGCCGTCGAAACCTTATTGTTGATGCTCGACAAGCTGTCGTCCAAAAACTTGAACTTGAGCAATATTGCTGAATTCACCTGTAGGGCTAGAAGAGCAGTCAGTACCAAGTACATCATGCCAATCATCTTCTGCCGTGGAGTCTCTTTTGCTCCCGCCATCGTGTTCTTTCCTAATCTATAACTGTGTGGGACAGAAACGTCTCTCTCGTCAAACTAAGCTCTATAATAGCTTAGCTAGTAGCACGCATTGCGTTTAGCATGTTGCCGTACACGCGGTTCAACGAATTCAGGTTCGAAGTGAGGCTTGTTACCTCCTGCTTGAACTGATCGGTTTCTTTGCCTGCTTCGGTCAGGTTTTCCATGGCTTGGCTCAAAGTGCCATAGAATTTGTTCATGGATTTGAGGTGCGTGTTAGCATCCTGCAGCTCCATCTCATACACTGCATTCAGCGCGCCCAAATTTTTGGTTACGTTCTGCACTTGCAGGTGATACGCTTTGGCATCGGCCGTTGCTTCCGACATGGCGCTCATAGCCTGAGCCGTGTTAGCATATGCTTCGTTGATACGCTCTAGCGATTGAGCAGCAGAACGCACTTTCGTAGTATACTCGTCAGTAGCGTTGGTAGCATCACCTAACCCAGCAAGTTGCTGGGTTGTCGTGCTCAAACGGTTCAGTCCTTGGCCAAGTGAAGCAATAGCCTCAGGCGTTACGTTTGCATCCTTAAGCATGTCGTCCAGCTTGCGGGTCAGGCCTTGGCTATTGTTGCTGGTAGAGAAACTATTGCTGTTGGTCGACGGGTCGTAGCCTTCGCTCAGTTCTGGATAAACCAATGACCAATCTGGCTCTTTCGACTGAGGTTGAAACGCACTCAAAAAGAAGATGATAGCTTCTGTGCCTAGACCAGCGATAATCGCTACGTCAGCGAAGGGCCAGTGTTCAATTTTAAATAATGCTCCAATGATTACAACTGCTGCACCGATACCGTATACTTTGGGCATCAATACATCAAAGAGGAAGCTACCGCCTTTTGCTGCCATTTTAATTTGGGATTGTAAAGAGTTTGTTTGAGTAATTAGAGAACGTGAGTTGATGATCCGAAAAGGACTTAGTTCAGTCGATTGTTAGAACCCATGCCAATTTGAATCATGGCCGTGCGGAACCCGATATAAGAACGGGCCGAATCTTGGTACTCGAAGTTGCGGGTACCGGTCTCAAGGAAGTAAGCAATATCTTTCCACGAACCACCACGAACTACTTTGCGGGGTTCGTTATCGTCTGGGTTAGTTGGGTTCATGTCCCATACTACCGGCACAGAAGCTTCCATATAAGCGTCGTCGCACCACTCTGACACGTTGCCAGACATATCGTACAGGCCGAAGTCATTCGGGAAGAAAGCCCCGACTGGCGAAGTATAAGCGTAGCCATCGGAAGCATAGTCGCCACGGCCAGGTTTGAAGTTAGCCAGCATGCAGCCCTTCGAGTTGCGCAAATAAGGGCCGCCCCAAGGGTAAGTAGCTAAGTCACGACCACCACGAGCGGCGTATTCCCATTCTGCTTCGGAAGGCAAGCGGAAGTTTGGAGTAGGAGCAAGACCAGCTTCAGCGTTGGCTGCGTTCTTGTTCTTAGTGCGCCAGTTGCAGAAATATTTTGCTGCGAACCAGTCCACACCAACTACTGGGTAATCATCAAACGCTGGGTGAGTATAGTAGTACTCCATCAGCGGGTCACCCATATGATAAGTAAAGTCCCGTACCCAGACGGTCGTGTCAGGATAGAGTTCCGTCATCACATATTCTTCGCCCAACACGTCAATCGAATCCTGACGGATAGCGTTCATGAACTGCCGATACTCATTGTTGGTAATCTCGGTCTCATCCATGTAGAAGCCGGCAATGGTTACCTGCTTATTCATGTTGACCATTGAAGCAGAAATATCTTGGTCGGTCTGTCCCATATGGAAAGTACCTCCTGGGCAAGGGACCATACCAAAGGGCACTTCCTGCGGATTGAACTCGGGGCGATCCTCCGCTCCGACCAGGTCACCCTGCGGTCCTTTACCAAAACCACAGCCCCCCAGAAACAGCGCAGTCAAGGCTACGAGAGGCAAAACGAGAAACTTGTTCATGTTAGGAAAAAAAAGACGGTTCAGGCGGCGATACCAGAAGATTACAATTTTTCGAGTCTGCAAATCTAACGAAAGTTATGTTCGTGCACAAGCATTTCGCCCAACGCTTTGCGATTGTCTACCAACACCTTCAATTATCCGCTAAACGATAACTCACAGCAAGTTATTACATATTGCTTACAAAGCTATTAACAGCTGTCTGTAAAGCAATTATTAAGCTTATTTAAACTCTTATATCAAAAACTATAGCGAGGAGTATGGACAGCTGGGCGAGTAGTTAGGGATGGTTTTGGGAAGCGATATGAGATCATAATCTCATGCGAACTCAGAGCACGTGCATCTTGATTAAATGCAATTACATCAAAGGCATATCCCAAACGCACAGCGTTGTCTTTGAACAGACTTAAGCCCACCAAGCCCGTGAATGATTCATCGTAACGGTACCCAACGCCAGCCCAATACTTGTCATCAAGAGTGGCTCGAACACCGGCCTCGTACGAATTGTTCTTGAAAGTAAACTTATTGCTGTCGCCGAATTTACCTGGCAATACTATCTTCATCAATACTGTGGGGGTAACCACAACGGAAGAAGAAGCTTCAATATTATAGCCCGCTGTGAGATAGGCGTGGTTCTCATTTAAGAATTTAGCAGTCCCCCCCCCTCCTATGACATTACCTAAACTATCTCTGCTATCATATCTGTATTTAGAGCGTAATAAGTTGTTCACGCTCAGACCAGCATAGAATTTTTCAGATTCATACCAAGCCCCAGCGCCTACGTCGACTTTGTGATCAGACCCATTGCTTGGTACGCTAGGATCATTCGCATCTATTGCTCGATATACACCTTGCCCCACATAACTCAAATCGCCTTGAATGCCTAGGCCTAATTTACCTTCCCCTATCTTAAAGTGCTTAGAATAAGACACTTGCGCGTTAGTGATTTTTAGCTGGGCTATCTGATCGCGAAAAACATGAAACCCTATTCCTCCACCTAATGCTCGCACAGGCATGGACCCTGTTAGCATAATGGTTTTGGGCGATCCCCCGTCGTCGAAGGAGGCGGAGTAATTCAGATATTGAATACGTCCGAAAGAAGAGATTTCAGCCTGCCCCTTAATGCCTGCATAAGCAGGATTTAGGTACATTCCATTGAATCCGTAATGGCTAAACTGAGGCTGTTGTTGCGCGAAGGCGGTGCCAGTTGCTGTGGTGAGCAAAGCAGCGGCAAGTATAATTCCCTTCATAGAGCGACGGCTTTAGAATGCGATACGGACGGCAGAAAATAGAGTTGATATTCTCAAATGTAAAGAAAAAACTCTGCGAAAAATTCCCGCTAAAGCCGGATTTAACGCGTTTATTCCTTCTTTACTACCGCGCCTTAAGCACTCTGCTTGCCGCTCTTATTTTTTTCTTTGCCGGCATCACTTCCGTGATGATACCGTATGTAGGCTTCGATTGCTCCGGTCATGGAAGGAGCGTTAGGTTGCGGAGCTTCAATGTCCAGCTCTAGCCCGGCATCCAACACAGCCTTAGCAGTAGTAGGGCCAAACGCTGCAATTCGCGTGCCGTCTTGTTCGAAATCAGGGAAGTTGATGAATAAGGAGCTAATTCCGGAAGGGCTGAAAAAAGCAATGCAGTCGTACTTCACGTCCGAGAGGTCGGAGAGGTCACTGGCGACCGTACGATAGATAACAGCTTCCGTAAACTTGAAATTATTCGCCCGCATAAACTCCGGGATATCGTCTTTGCGGATATCTGAGCACGGATACAGAAACTTCTCGCCCTTGTGCTTCTTGATCACATCGAAAAGATCAGCCGCAGTACGTTGCCCCACAAATAGCTTCCGCTTGCGCAACACAATGTACTTCTGCAGGTAATTAGCAGTTTGCTCAGAGATGCAGAAATATTTCATCTCGGCTGGCATTTCCAACTTAGCCTCCTGACAGATACGAAAGAAGTGGTCGACGGCATTACGGCTGGTAAAGATGACCGCCGTATGGTCGAGGATGTTTACCTTCTCTTTGCGGAAATCCTTATAAGAAACCGGATCGACCTGGATAAACTCACGAAAATCTACTTTGATGCCGTATTTCTCGGCAATGGCAAAGTAAGGAGAAACGTCGCCCGTCGGCTTAGGCTGGGTGACAAGAATGCTGGAGATGCGCTTGGCGTGTCGGCCCGTCCCCGGTTTGTCTTTGCTCTCGGCCATAAGGTATGAAAAAGGGTAAATCTAGTGCAATAGGGAGCTTCGCGGAAAGCACCAGCGGGCAGCCGGCGCCAATATTCAAAAGGTAAAAACGATAAGCTTTAGCAGAATGATCAACGGGATGACTTCTGTGGCGCAAAGGTAAGAAAACAAATGCAGATTTAGCAGTGATGTCCTACGGTGCAGAGTGCGTGCAATTCGCACTACTGTTCCCACCAACATCAAGGAAACCACTCCGTTGGATACCCACAATACGGTTTCGGGCAACGTCTGATTTAGCCCTAAGTACAGCAGCATTACAAACGGCAGGAATAGTCCCATAAACAGAATGGTGCGCACAAACTCCCGGTACTGCACCATAACTAAGGGCGTAACATCAAAAATGTAACCCATGAGCTCCAAAAACAGATATTTGCCCAGCACGAAGCCCGCTACCAATCCCGCATATAGAAACACCCGAAGAACGATGGCGGATTCCGGCACATCAAAAAGGCGCCGTAAGATTACGATGCTCTGAATATTGGTATGAATGGCCACCAACAACAGCGCAAACGAGAGCGAAAAAACCAGCATCAACAGCAGATTAAGCCAAGTAACCGTCGGCTTAATGAGGAATTCTTGGTCTTTTGAGGTCTTACTCCACAGCCCCTCAAACTGGTAGATACGAGCAAACCCTGGCTGATACGTAGCACGAATGCCCCCGTAAAGCAGGCCGATCAGCAGCAAGAAGCATAGAAATACGTTTTGACCCTGATGCCCTCTCGGTCGGGGCTGCGCTACCAAAGGGTGGGATGCAGCTTTGCCCACGTGAATGACAGGCGAGGGCACAAAATTCGTGAAAGAAGCTAAGTTAGGACTTACTTCCGGATGCCATACGCAGAGTAGGTGGGGGCCTGGCGGAGCGGTAGCGGGTACCAGCTTTGCCAAATCAAGTTTGTAGGAGGCCGGGGCTTTGGCGGTAAACACCAACCGATTATCCAGAAAAATGCTGAAGTCCTTGCGCGCCGCGAAGGTTATCAACAGCGGCCGATCGGGCCGGATGCTGATCCACTGGTAGTAGGTATGAGCCGGCGTGTGGTAGTCGGGCAGATATAAAATCAACCGATTATGAACGGCATCATGAATGAGCCACTCGGAAGATAGTCCGGCTTTGGGCGCGGGAGGCAGAGGGCGATATTCGGCCGCCTGCAAAGCAAGTGGCAACAGTGCTATCCAAAGGCACAATGCCCAAAAGCGCCGGCTTTTTAACTGAACTGCCCGTTTCACGCCGCAATAAGTTAGGACGCTACTCGCTGTTGAGCGCTACGGCTGTGATAGACACCAAGGAAAACGCTCAGCAGCAATGAAAATAAAACTAACACAATGATTAACAAGGTGTTACCTATATAAGAGAAGTTAATCACAAACAGAATTACCACCAGATTGAGCAAGGCCAACAGCATCACGGTGCTGATCTGCTGAAAGCCCATTGCTAAGATGCGGTGATGGATGTGGTTTTTGTCGGGAGAGAAAGGCGAGCGGCCAGCCATCATGCGAACTATGAACACCCGCAACGTATCGAACAGCGGCACGAACAAAATGCCGGCGGCCACCGAAGGAGCAGAAGAAGCAAAGGGACTATCGGCCCGCAGGCCCATCTCCACAAACTGGATGGTCAGGATGGAAACGATGAAACCACATACCAGCGAACCGGTATCGCCCATGAAGATATTGGCCCTATGAAAGTTATAGCGCAAAAACCCCAATATGCCGCCAATCAGACACACGGATACATACACGTAATTGCCATAGCCAGCGCCCCCATATCGGGCAAAGTAAAAGCCGTAAGTACTGGCGATAATCAGGACAATGGTGCCCGCTAAGCCGTCGAGGCCGTCGATCAGGTTGATCGCGTTGGTGATGCCCACAATAGCCAGAAAGGTGACGGCATAGCTGATTCCAACCGGCAGCTCATGAATCCCCAGAATACCCTGAAAACTGGTGATGCGGATGTCGGCCATAATCATGACCACACCGGTCGCCAGCAGTTGGCCCACAAACTTCTTCATCACCGAAATCGTGACGAGGTCATCCTTCAGGCCAACGAAGAAAAGCACAATACAGCCCGCTAACAGCTGCTGAATGCCGTTACTGAGATCGGCGAAGATGGTGAGAGCCGACATGAAGCCTGCAAACACTGCCACGCCCCCCAAGCGGGGCGTCAAAGATTCATGCACTGTACGCACGTTGGGCGTATCGAGCATGTTTTTCAAATGAGCAATGTAAATGATAGATGGCACTGCAAAGAGTGCCACTAAAAATGCCCAAAGGAAGGACAAGCCCAACGGTATAGCGTATGCATTCATCACGTGGGGACAAAATTACACAAATAGCGGTGGAAGTCGCCTTCGAGTTTCGGCAGATTTCCTCAGCTATGCAAAACCCCCTCCCGATTGAGCAGCCCAATGTGAATTAGGTTGGCTGGCACAATGGAATCGGGCACGAAAATGAATTTCTTATCAAAGATTTGAGGGCCGCGGTAGTAGCTCACCCAATACTGGTTGTTGAGGTGAAAAAGGTCGGGGTCGATGGGCTCGACGGGAATGGCGCTCTGCGGTTCGACTTCCAGAATAACGTGGCGCAACGTGGAGGTGCGTACTACTTCGCCGTCGTCTTTGGTGCCGTAGCCATTGGAGCTGATGATGACGTTGCGCAAGGGATAGCTGTTGTGGTTGAGCAGGTACACCTGCCAGCCCGGTTTGCCTTCTTCCGTAGCCGCTGCTTCGTCGGGTACCACAGCCACGGACACCCCTTCTACTGGGTCAAAAGTGATATCTTCTTTCATGCGTTACATAGTACAAAACTCCGCGCCCAGTAGTTCGGCCAGATGCGGTAGCAGGCGCTCCTGCACTTCTTCCACCGAAACGGCGTGACCCAGCTCCTGCTGGAGCGAAGTCACAGCTTTGTCGGTGATGCCGCAGGGCACAATGTGGCCGAAATACGTGAGGTCGGTATTAAGGTTGAGGGCAAACCCGTGCATGGTCACCCAACGGCTGCACTTCACCCCCATGGCGCAAATCTTACGGGGGTTAGGCGCACCCTCTGCAAAGTCGAGCCACACGCCCGTAAGCCCGGCAATACGCCCCGCCGAAAGGCCATAATTAGCTAATAATCTGATAATTGCCTCTTCCAACACCCGCAAATAGCGGTGAATATCAGTAAAGAAATTGTCGAGGTCCAGGATAGGATATCCTACCAGTTGGCCCGGCCCGTGGTAGGTAATGTCGCCGCCGCGGTTGATGCGGTGAAACGTGGCGCCGTGCTGCGCAAGCTGCGCTTCGTCGAGCAGCAAGTGCTCAGGCTTGCCGCTCTTACCCAAGGTATACACGTGCGGATGCTGGCACAGCAGTAAGTAGTTGTCCGTCAAGAGCTTAGCCGAGCCCGTTTCTTCGGCTTGCCGATTCTGCGCTTTGATGGCCAGTGTTTTAGCCAATAGTTCTTCCTGGTACGCCCAAGTCGGTTCGTACGCAACCAAACCTAGCCGCTGCACCAGCACCCGCCGATTTTGCCCGGCCGTAGCCGGTGGCGTTGGAGCTACAGTTAAGGCAGGAAACGTTGCTACTGAAGCAGGACTAGCGCAGGTGTTAGGCAGTAAATCCATCAGAATAAAATTCAGATAATCAAATGGTTAGCTACACAGAAATCGGTGAGCCGTTACGCATAGCAGCCAAGCACAAGCGTAGGGCGTGATGGCGGTAGCCAACCGAATCTTTGAGGGTGAAAAGACGCAGGCGGTACCGAGCGCCGAGTGGTTTCCAAACGCCTCAGAAGACTATCAAATGTACTAGATTTGGGGCCGCTCCCCAATCCCTGAGCTTTCCGCTATGCCTTCGCCAGCCCACCAATTTGGCCATGCCGGCGAAACGGCGGCCGCCCAGCATTTCTTGGCGCAGGGCTTCGAAATAGTCCACCGAAACTATCGCTACCGCCGCGCCGAGGTCGATTTGATCGTGCGTCGCGATCGCTCCCTGTTAGTTTTTGTGGAGGTAAAAGCGCGCTCGTCGGTGCAGTTCGGGTTTCCCGAAGAATTCGTGACCGAACGCAAACGCCAGCTGTTCCGCTTGGCCGCGGAGCACTACCAAGAAGAAATCAACTGGCAGGGCGATATCCGCTTTGATATTCTGGCCGTTACGCCCGCCGCCGATGGATTACGCCTTGAGCATTTTGAAGACGCTTTTTATTAGCTATATTATAAGTTTTTGACTATCAAGTACTTATAACAATCATTATTTGCCTGCCGGTTGATCTGCCGTGGAGGGGCGCTTGTCGAGCTTTCCCTTCTGGTAAACCGGCTTGAAGTCCCGGCTATACTCCTCGATCAATTCGGGCTCCAGTACTTCGGGATCGTAGCCAGATTCGCCGTATTGATACACGTAGTGCGGCCGGTTGCGCGTGCGGAAGCCCCAATACTTGGTCCACTCGCCTACCCGCTTGCCGTTTTCAAACTGGCCCTTCCAGTCGAGCTCGCCGTTTTCGAGGTAGCGCGCATAATCGCCTTCCAGCTTGCCATTGATGTAGGGCACGACCTCCTTTATGTGCTTATGTTCGGTGTCGTAGTAGGTAATGTTGGCGTCGCGCGGAAAGCCCATTTCGTAGTGGGTTTTGCTGAGCAGAATGTTGTCGGGAGTATATTTTTCCCAACGCAAATGTTTGGTTCCGAAGGCGTAAAAGCCTTTTTCTACCACCTTGCCGCCTTGCCGTTTGGTATAAGGCCCGTGCAACACTTTGTCGGTCGCCGGATTCAGTTCGGTAGTAGCCGGCGAAATGCGGCGTTTCCGCGGGTTGAAGTAATACCGGGCCGGCGCGTAGGGGTTGGGCTGCTGAAACGTGCGCAGGTAATAAAACACCTCCACGACTTGGTTGCGCCCCTTACCCCCCGATTTTACATAGCCTTTCTTGATGCGTTCGCCCAAGAAAATATTCTTTTTGCGCTTGGGCTTGCGCTGAGCCGCTTTCTCCTTGGCCTGCGCTATCCGTGCTTGCTCTTTGGTTACGTTGGTGCGCTTGGCCACCAAACCGGTCGTGTCGCGGTTGCTGGTCAGCGAGTCGTTGCTGAGTGCGGCTATGCCAAACTGATCGGGTTTGCTGTTGAAAGAAACTGTCTTCTTAGAACAGCTTCCCAACCACACAGCCACAAACGCAAGCAGAAAAAAAGGCAGACGAAACGAATGCATCGGGAGGTACACAAACAGGGGTTGTAGCAACGAACGTAAAGATAAACCGATTTGGTGCCCAAGGCGAGCCTGTATCATGTGGCTACAGAATGGCTACGTCAAAAAACAACAAAACCTGCCGACTCGTGAGCCAACAGGTTTTGTACTACTTAAAACTACGTATACTATTTAAGACTAACCAGCTGCTTATTCGGCGGCCAGCAAATCAGCGCTGCGCTTTACAAACGCGGTCAGGGCCTCGCCTTTCAGCATATTTTGCGCGAGCAACGCCAAATCGAAGGCTTGGCGGGCAAGTTTCTGGCCGGCTTCGTCTTCGGCGTTCAGCACGCGTTGGGCTACCGGATGGTTGGCGTTCACGCTTACTGTGTAGGTGTCGGGCATCGAGCCGAACATGGCCATGCCACCGCCACCGCCCACTCGCTGCATATCCTTCATGCGGCGCATAAATTCGGGCAGCGTAATGACAACCGGCGCATCCTGCGGAGAAAGCGCATCAACCTGCACGTGCATGTGCTCGTTGTTGATGGACTTGGTGAACAGTTCCTGCAAACGCGTTTTGTCGTCGTCGCTGAGCACGCTTTCGGTGGTTTCTTCCTTCTCGATGAGCTTGCCTACTGTATCAGCATCCACGCGCTTGAAGGTCGTTTTCTCCAGCTTTTGCTCCAGCTGCCCAATAAAGTGCGGATCGAGTACGGCATCGAGTTTCAGCACGTCGTAGCCGCGGTCGGTGGCGGCTACCACAAACGAGTGTTGTGCCTCCGGATCGGTGCTGTACAGGATCACCGTCTGGTCGTTTTTGTCCTTCTGGTTGGCTTGTACATGCTCTTGGTACTCATTGAGAGTGAAGTACTTACCAGCAGTGTTTTGCAGCAGGACGAAGTCCTTGGCTTTGTCGTAAAACTTCTCGTCCGAGAGCATGCCGTATTTCACAAACAGCCCAATGTCACCCCACTTCTCCTCGTAGCCGGCCCGGTCTTTCTTAAACAGCTCGTTGAGCTTGTCCGCGACCTTCTTGGTGATGTAAGTGTTGATTTTCTTAACGCTTGAGTCGGCTTGCAGAAACGAGCGCGACACGTTCAGCGGAATATCGGGCGAGTCGATGACGCCGTGCAGCAGCATCAGGAACTCGGGCACCACGTCTTTCACCTCGTCGGTGATGAATACTTGGCGCGAATACAGCTGAATCTTGTTGCGCTGGAACTGCATCTCGTCTTTCACCTTCGGGAAATATAGAATGCCCGTCAGGTTGAAAGGATAATCGACGTTGAGGTGAATCCAGAACAGCGGCGGCTCCGAAAACGGATACAGCTCCTGGTAGAATTTGGTGTAGTCCTCGTCGGTCAGCTCAGCGGGCTGCTTGGTCCAGATGGGCTGCGTCTGGTTAATAACTTTCCCCTCAAACTCGATCTCGATGGGCAGGAACTTGCAGTATTTGGTCAGGATGGTCCGCAGCCGCGCCTCTTCCAGAAACTCGTCCGAATCGGCGGCTACGTGCAATACCACGTCGGTGCCGCGCTCAGCTTTCTCGGCATCTTCCAGCGTAAACTCCGTGCTGCCGTCGCAGGTCCAGTGCGCGGCCGTTGTGCCTTCGCGGTACGATTGCGACCAGATTTCGACCTGCTCGGCCACCATAAAGGCCGAGTAGAAGCCCAAACCGAACTGCCCGATTATCTGATCTTTAGCAGCGGCATCTTTGTCTTTGTACTTCTCAACAAACTCAGTAGCGCCGGAAAACGCAATCTGGTTGATGTATTTTTTGATCTCCTCGCCCGTCATGCCCAAGCCACGGTCGGAAATCGTGATTTTGCGAGCTTCTTTGTCTACGGTTACCCGCACCTTCAATTCGCCCAAGTCGCCCTTGAACTCACCGAGCTGCGCGAGGCTTTTGAGCTTCTGGGTGGCGTCCACGGCGTTGGACACGAGTTCCCGCAGAAAGATCTCGTGATCGGAGTAGAGAAACTTCTTGATGATGGGGAAGATGTTCTCGGTGTGAATCGAGATGCTACCTGTCTCTTGCATAGCGCCTTAGTAAATGAGTCTTGAAATGTAAAAACGGACAGAATCGCCGGCTCAACGGCCGCAACTCCGTGAAGCCGCCGGTTTCAAAACCTGTTCCACGCTTGCTGCGGCTGTCAGTTTGGCAGCACCCCAACGGCGTCCCCGCGAAGTCAGTTTGCGCAACAAAAAAGGCGACCACTTACGGCCGCCCTTTTCTATATCCGACACAAATAATTGATTATAAACCTGTTATAGCACTATACAAATAACTCTTCCGAAGCTCGGGCCGAGGCAGCTTTGGAGTCGGACCGCAAGGCGGCCACAATACGGCGGAGAACGAAGGCATAGAGGGTTTTCATGGCTTTCCGAGGTCAGTGGAAGTTACGGCACAAACTAACGCACCAACTATTACCCCAGAATTACGGACGCATTATCATTGGGTAAAAGCGTCGCGCAACCTTGGCGGCCCTGATTAGTCCTTAGAGGCAGCGGCAAAAGCGTACCTTTGTGCCGGCGTCATTTTCCTGTTCATGCAAGCCCTCCGCTCCCATCTGGCTCTTTTGCTGCTGCTCTGCTTCGTGCGAGTGTTGCTGCCAGATACCTGGGTTCTGGCCTTGCACTGGCACCGGCACACCACCGAGGAGCCGGCCCAAAACGCCCGCCGCCACTCCTCGAAAGGCAAGGCCCTCCTGACGGCCAAGCACCAACACTGCGGCACCAATCACTTTTACAATGCAGCTTTCCAGGCGGCTCCGCCCCTGGAGCTTCGCTTTTTTGCCCAGTACGCGCCGCTCGCACCGATCACGGCCAAATCGGTATGGCTGACTACGGCCGCTTCCGCCTCGTATCTGCGCGGTCCGCCGGCCCGGTCATAACCGCTTGGCAATTAAAACTTTACTGCTTCATAGTAACTGTTTCCCGCCGCTCAACCCACACATAACGGGCCCGACAAGAGGAAAGAATTAGTTATCACCTCTCCGATCTTTTCTGAGCTGCCGGGGTACGCTTTCTCGTGACAGAAGCGCGGGGCACTCAAGCTGAAGCGACGCCGACAGAACGGCAAGACATTTGTTATGAGGGAGTTAACAAGAAACAACTCCCGCTGATTTCTCCTGGTTTGGTTTTGGAGAATTGATGGGAAGGCACCGGCCGTTGGCTGGTGTTTTCTTCCCGTCGGGCTTTTGCTCGTGCCCTAGCTGCTTACGCGCACTGTCTTCCCGACTATGCTGCTGTGCAGTAACCAGCTGCAACGAGGCAACCAGCGCCCAACCGCTACCCGAGCACCAACTTCAATCGAAAATGAGCGCATCCAAACGCCTCATTTCTCGTTCACTCGCTACTTGCCTTACCTTCTATATGTTCCGATTGCTTATCACGCTTAGCTTGCTGCTTGCGGCGGGCGTAGCGGTGGCCCAGCGACCAGCCGCTAAGCCTGCTTCACCCACTCGCCCACTTGTCGTGGCTGTGCCCGTTACGGGCCGCGTTTTCGACCAAGCTACTCACGAAGCGCTGCCGGGCGCTACTGTATTATTTCCCGATCTGAAGCAGGTAAGCAGCACAGACGTCGACGGCACGTTTCGGTTTGCGAACCTGCCCCGCGGCCGGTTTCTGATGCAGGTCACGTTTCTGGGCTACTCGACGGTAGCCCGCACCGTGGATACCGGCACCGGCCAACCGCTGGAAATTGCGCTCGTGCCGGCCAGCACCGAAATCGGGCAGGTGGTAGTGACGGGCGTGTCGGCGAGCACGGAAATGCGCCGCTCGTCGGTCCCGACCACCGTCGTCAACCGCACGCAACTCAACCAAGCGGCAGCCACCAACGCCATAGACGCCATTGCGCACACGCCCGGCGTGTCGCAGATCACGACTGGGGCCGGCATCAGCAAACCCGTTATCCGGGGCTTGTCGTCGAATCGGGTGATCACGCTTAACAACGGCGCCAAGCAGGAAGGCCAGCAGTGGGGCGACGAGCACGGCATCGAAATCGACGAGTTTAGCATCGACCGCGCCGAGATCATCAAAGGCCCCGGCAGCCTGCTCTACGGCTCCGATGGCATGGCCGGGGTAGTCAACTTCGTGGCCCCCGACCCCGTGGAAAGCGGCAAAGTCGTTGGCTCACTGGCCAGTAACTATCAGTCAAACAATCACTTACAGGGCTATTCTGTGATGAATGCCGGCAACCTAAACGGGTTTAACTGGCTGGTACGCGGCAGTGGCAAAATCGCGGGCGACTACCGCAACCGCTACGACGGCCGCGTGTACAACTCCGGTTTTCGCGAGCTCGACGGCAACGGCTACGTGGGCCTGAACAAAAGCTGGGGCTATTCGCACCTCACCTTTAACACTTTCAACCAGCAAGTAGGCTTGGTGGAAGGCGACCGCGACTCGCTGACTGGGCGCTTTATCAAGCAGACCAGCAACGGGCTGGATGCTGTGGTAGAGGAGCCCGTTTCGGATAGCGACTTGCGCGGATATGGTCTTGCCGTGCCGCAGCAGCAGATCAACCACATCCGCATCGGGACCGACAACAATTTTATTCTGGGCCAAAGCCGCCTTACCCTCAACGTAGGCTGGCAGCAGAACCTGCGCCGCGAGTTTGGCAACGCGTTGGATATCAACGAGACTTCGCTGTTTTTTCAGCTGCGCACCTTCGACTACGCGCTGCGGTATTTCCTGCCCGAAATGAACGGCTGGAACACGACCGTCGGACTCAGCGGCATGGATCAGAGCAACGTCAACAAGGGCGTCGAATTTCTGATTCCGGCCTATCGCCTGCTTGATGGCGGCGTGTTCGGGGTGACCAAAAAGTCGTTTGGCAAGTTCGACGTGAGCGGCGGCCTGCGCTACGACATGCGCCGCATCACCGCCGACCCGCTGTACCTCGATCTCTACCAGCGCCCAACGGCGGCACCGGGTGAGCAGCAGAAATTTGCGGGCTTCCAATCGACTTTCCGCAACGTATCAGGCAGCGTGGGCGGCTCGTTTAGCGCCACCGACAAGCTAGTGCTGAAAGCCAACCTTTCGCGCGGATTTCGGGCGCCTAACATCGCCGAACTGGGCTCCAACGGCAAGCACGAAGGCACGATTCGCTACGAAATCGGCGACCCCACGCTCAAGGCCGAAACCAGCCTACAACTCGACGCCGGCATCAGCTACGTTTCCGACCACGTAAGCCTGAACGTGGACGCCTTCCAGAACAGAATTCATAACTACGTATTTCCCAGAGCGTTGCTAAACACAGCCGGCACAGGCGATTCCATAGCCATCACCGGCGACCGTGCGTTTCTCTACGAGCAAGGCGATGCCCGGCTCTACGGCGGCGAAGCGTCCATCGACATTCACCCGCACCCGCTCGATTGGCTGCACTTCGAAAGCAGCTATTCGATGGTGCGCGCCGTGCAGCTTAACCAACCCGAAGGCCAGCGTTACTTGCCCTTTATTCCCGCCGACCGGGTGCAGTCGGAAGTGCGGGTAAACTTCCGCAAGGTGCCCCATTCGCGGCTGGGCAACCTGTACGCCCGCGCCGGCATTGAGCACACTTTTGCCCAGAACCGCTTCTATTCGGCCTTCGAAACCGAAACGCGCACGCCGGGCTATACCTTGTTTAATGCCGGCCTCGGCACGGATGTGCTCAACGCCAATGCCAAAACGCTGTTTTCGGTGTTTCTGACGGGCACCAACCTGTTCGACGTTGGTTACCAGAGCCACCTGAGCCGCCTGAAATACGCCGCTTATAATGCCAGCAATGGCCGCACGGGCGTATTCAACATGGGCCGCAACCTGAGCGTAAAACTCGTTATACCCTTGTCGTTTAAGTAATTACCAAATCAGAGAGCTGCCCAGAACGACCTAAAATTCTAGGCATAGCGTTAGATAAAGCTCAGTTTTAATTTTTATAAACATTTGATTATCAATATATTACCTAAACAACCAGAACGTATTGTTATTCGTGCGTTGTTAGCGTTACTTACTGCCTGTTAATCATCCTTTCCTATGGCGCACAACCACAGCCACGGTCACGACCATCACCACGCCCCCCCCGAAAATCAGCATTACGGCTGGGCTTTTGGCATTGGCATTGGCCTGAACCTTCTGTTTGTGGCCGCGGAAGCGGCCGGTGGGCTGTGGGCTAATTCTTCGGCCTTGCTCTCCGACGCGGGCCACAACCTGAGCGACGTACTAAGTCTGGCGTTGGCTTGGGGTGCTACGCATCTGGCCCGGCGCCCTTCGTCGGCTCGGTATACGTACGGCTTCAAGGGCGCCACCATTCAGGCGGCGCTGCTAAACGCGGCGTTGCTGTACGCGGCGCTGGGCATTATTCTCTGGGATACCATCGACCATTTGCGCAACCCCGAGCCGGTAAACGGACAGATGGTGATGCTGCTGGCGGGCTTGGGCGTGGTGGTAAACGGGTTCACAGCGTGGCTGTTCCGACACGGGCAGAAAGGCGATGTGAATGTGCGCGGGGCCTTTTTGCACATGCTCACCGACATGCTCGTTTCGGTGGGCGTAGTAGCGGGCGGCGCACTGGTCATCTGGACGGGCTGGCGCTGGCTCGACCCTGCCATCAGCTTCGTGATTCTGGGCATCGTTGCTTATGGCTCGTGGGGTTTGATGCGCGAGACGATGCAGCTCAGCCTGCAAGCCGTGCCGGCCAATATCGACCTGGACGCCGTGCGCGATTTTTTACTTCGGCAACCCGGCGTAACGCAAGTACATGACCTGCATGTGTGGCCCCTTAGCACCCGCGACACGGCGCTCACCGCCCACCTCGTCAGGCCGGGTGGCGACGGGAATAACGCCTTTTTAAAGGAATTACAACACGCTATAAATCATGAGTTTAGCATTGGACATTGCACCGTGCAGCTCGAAGATACTGTGCCGATTGCCGATGAGCAAGGCTGCTGCGACGGCGTAGCCATGAGCAAAACGGTTTCGCACACCTGATTTTAGGAGGGCGGCTGTGCCCCCTCAGAAGCTACGTCCAACGCAAACTTTCCGGGAATTCTGCTTAATCTGCACTCCTACTCACCCGGATTGTCATGCAAACCTCTTCCGCCCCTCCTACTCTTCCCAAAACAGCTTCCCTGTTCAGCGCCATCGTCATTGTAGCGTCGCTGGGCTACTTCGTCGATATCTACGACCTGATTCTGTTCAGTATTGTCCGGGTCAAAAGCCTCAACGAACTGGGCATCACTGCCAACGACGCCGTGCGCGACCTGGGCCTTTACCTCATCAACATGCAGATGGGCGGCATGCTGCTTGGCGGCATCTTGTGGGGCGTGCTAGGCGATAAGCGCGGCCGCTTGTCGGTGTTGTTCGGCTCGATTCTGCTGTATTCGCTGGCCAATATCGCCAACGGTTTTGTGCATACCATCGACCAATATGCTTGGTTGCGTTTGGTAGCCGGTGTAGGCTTAGCGGGCGAACTGGGAGCCGGCATTACGCTGGTAGCCGAAAGTCTGCCCAAAGAAAAGCGCGGCTATGGCACCATGATCGTGGCTACGGTGGGCGTGTCGGGGGCGATGCTGGCCTACTGGGTGGGCGAAGCTTTTGGGTGGCGCAACGCCTACTTCATTGGCGGCGGACTGGGGCTGGCGTTGCTGGCGCTACGCGTCGGCGTCTATGAATCGGGGATGTTTGAGCAGGCCCGCCGCGAAGAAGTCGCGCGCGGCAACTTCCTGAGCTTGTTTACCAACGGGCCTCGGCTGCTCAAGTACCTCAAATGCCTGCTCATCGGGGTGCCGCTGTGGTTTGTAGTCGGCATTCTGATTACGCTGGCTCCCGAGTTTGGCCGGGCATTGGGCGTACAGGGCGAAGTGACAGCGGGCTTGGGCGTATTCTGGTGCTACTTCGGGCTGGTGTTCGGCGATTTCGCCAGCGGCTGGATCAGCCAGATGTGGCGCAGCCGCATTCGGGCGTTGCAGCTATTCTTGGTACTGTGCGCCACGTTGGTCGGCGTGTATCTGTATGGATTGCGCGGCGCTACGCCAACTGTTTTCTACACGGTCTGCTTCATTTTGGGCCTTACGGTGGGCTTTTGGGCACTTTTCGTGACAGTGGCCGCCGAGCAGTTCGGCACCAACCTACGGGCTACGGTAGCTACCACAGCTCCCAATTTTGCCCGTGGGTCGGTGGTGCTGCTTACGCCGCTGTTTAAGGCCATGGTCGGGCCGCTGGGCATCATCGGCAGCGCCACTGCGTTGGGCGTAGTTTCGCTGCTGATCGCATTCTGGAGCGTCAGCACACTACCCGAGAGCTACGGCAAAGACCTGGATTACTATGAATGATAGTTTTGTATTTATCTAATAAACAGATATTTACAATATTCATTTTATGAACATGCTCCTCTGGCCTGCGTATTAGGAGAAACCAACCCCCTACTGCCATGAAAAAGATATTCGGAGCCATATTTTTAGTACTGCTGACGGCCGCCGCAGCTTCCGCCCAAACCACACCAACCGCGGCTGATACCGCCCAAATGCGCTTGCAGCAACAGCAGCAGCGTGCTGCCGACGCTAAAGCCACTTTGGATGCGCAAAAAAGCCAAGCCAAGGATAGCCGCGAGGCTTTGAAAGACAGCAAAGCCCAAATGCGGGATCAGAAACAGCAGCTGCGCACGCAGAAAAGCCAACTCAAGGAGCAGAAGCTAGCCGACCGCGAAGCCCAACGCCAAAAAGAACTGGCCCAAAAGCAAGCCCGCGACGAGAAACGCTTGTTGAAAACACAGAAAAAGATGGCGAAAGAAGCTTCCAACTAAGCGACTCGCCCTTGATTTTCGTACAGCAAAAAACTCCAGCCCGCTAGCTGGAGTTTTTTGTATGCTTTACTTCCGCCTTCAATCCTGCTCTCATGGCTGATCTGCCAACCAAAAACACACCTAAATACTCCGTCTGGCACCATTTCATTTTGCTGCCCGCTGCCTTTATTATTGCTGCTTACGGCGTGCGGCGCTACCTCCACGTAGCCGGCGACGACTCCGAGATTTCGCGGTTGTGGTTTTCGGTCATGGTGCTGGGCGTGGTGGGCCTGGGCGTGCTCTTGCTGCTGCGCCAGCATTACGCTCTCAAGCTCCAAGACCGCCTTATTCGGTTGGAAGTGCGGCAGCGGTACTTCGAGGTTACGGGCCAGAGCTTCCGGCCGCTGGAAAAGCAACTGGCACTGAAGCAAATCCTGTCGTTGCGCTTTGCAGGCGACGCCGAATTAGCTGCATTGGCACAAGCTACTGTCGGTCAGAACCTTACGCCAAAGGACATTCAGGGCCGCATTACCGACTTCCAATTCGATACGATGCGCGTGTGAGGCTTACCTTTGCGGCATGTTCATCCTGTTGCTTACCTACACGGCCGAGCTCGCCGAAATCGAGCCGCTGATGCCCGCGCACATGGCTTGGGTGGAGGCGCATTACCACGACGGCACGTTCCTTATTTCCGGGCGGTTGGTGCCGCGCACCGGCGGCGTTATTTTGGCGCGTGCCGCCTCACGCGACGCCGTAGAGACCTTGGTAGCCGCCGATCCGTTTACAGAAGCAGGCGTCGCTCGCTACGACGTGCTGGAGTTCATGCCGTCGCGCACGGCTACGGGGTTCGAAAACCTGCTGAACTAAGTCTTTCTTTTATTTCTTTTGCGCTCATGATTCTTTACAATGTTACCAGCAGCCTCGACCCCGAAATAGCCGAAGAATGGGTCGATTATATGCTCGATACCCACATGCCCGAAATTATGGCCACGGGTTTTTTCCTGCGCAGCCAACTGTGCCGCCTTCTCAACGAAGAAGAAAATGGCATTACGTATGCCGCTCAGTTTTACTGCATTAGCGTCGAGCAGCTGGAAGAATACCAGCGCGTAATCGGCCCCGGCATCAGCGCCAACTTAGAAACTCGCTTTCCGGGCCAGTACGTTTCATTTCGCACTGTACTGGAAGTAGTTGAATAGCAATTAGTTACAATAAACCATTCTATCTACTATATCCGTCCGTCATCCTTCGCTGCGCTCTGGATAACGGGCACGAAGGTGGGCAACCGTCGAATACCCTTGTTCTTCTATTGAGGAGTAATGTTGGTCACAACGCTTTCGATAGCTGGGTCGCAGGCGTAGGCTTGCAATTGCTCCATCGTGAGGTTGCCGTTGTGCCATTCGGGGTCGAGGTTCGCACCGATTTTTTTGTAAAAGCCAATGGCTGGCTCGTTCCATTCCAGCACCTGCCACTTCATGCGGTTGGCGCCCGTAACGCGCGCTTCGGCCACCACCGCATCGAAAAGCAGCTTGCCGATGCCCATGCCCCGCGCGGCTTCGGTCACGACGAGGTCTTCCAAGTACAGCATTCGCCCTTTCCAGGTAGAATAAGCCGTGTAGAAAAGCGCCAACCCAATAATGCCCTTGTTCTCGCGCTCGGCCACGAAGAATTTGAAGATGGACTCGGCGCCGAAGCCGTCGCGCTGCATGTCGGCGAGCGTGTTGGTGACTTCCTCCGGCGCGCGTTCGTACACGGCGAGCTCCTGAATTAAGCCCAAAACCTGCGGCAGATCGGCCTCTACTCCGCGCCGAATGGAAATAGCTGATTGTGACATTGTTACAAGTAGTTTATAAACCCCTGAGAGCGGTGGCTACTGTCGGGCTGATGGGTGTTAAAGCACATCGCCCGGCCGCGGCTTATGCTACGATCGGGCGATGAAAATTGGGAGCTTACAAACCCAAATTACATCTGGGGCTGCATCTTTTTGATGTCCTGCGTAGCGTTCACCGCGTTGATTTCGCGGGGCTGATTGGTAGCGGGTTTGCCGCCGGTTGTGTCGGCCGCAGCCGGAATGGGTGGCAACGGCTTCACAGTCACGTCGTCGTTGGTTTTGTAATCAGGGTTGCTGCACGAGGTGACGGTCAGCGTTAGCGAAGCGCCGGCCAGCAGACCGAGCAGAAGCGATTTCTTCATATGGAGGTAGCCGAAAAAGAACAGGCAGTTGGGTTTTCGGGCCGCAAGATACGAAGCCGCCCGCGAAAGACTCCTACGTGCTTAACGCCCGGTCGGATACGGATTGATGCCCATATTCTGATACGCAAACGCCCAAATGTCGGCCCACTCCTGAATCTGGAGCGCCGTGCTCTTGCCCGCGCCGTGCCCGGCGTTCACATCCACCCGAATCAATTGCGGGTTGGGGCCGGCATTTCGCCCCTGCAGGGTAGCCGCAAACTTAAACGAGTGCGCTGGCACCACACGATCGTCGTGGTCGGCGGTCGTGATCAGGGTAGCGGGGTAGTCAGTGCCTGCTTTCAGATTGTGTAGCGGCGAGAACTTATACAGATTCTGAAACTGCGCGTAGTTGTCAGACGAGCCGTATTCGGGCACCCAGGCGTGGCCAATGGTAAACTTCTGAAACTTAAGCATATCCATTACCCCTACCGCCGGGAAAGCGACGCGCGCAATGTCCGGCCGCTGCGTCATGGTAGCACCTACCAGCAGACCCCCATTGGAGCCGCCGGCAATGGCCAGCCGTTGCGGATTGGTGTAGTTCTGCACCGTGAGGTATTCGGCGGCGGCAATAAAGTCGTCGAATACATTTTGCTTGTTGGGCGTCATGCCGGCTTTGTGCCACGCTTCGCCGTACTCGCCGCCGCCGCGCAGGTTGGCCACAGCCAGAATGCCGCCGTTTTCGAGCCACAGCATGCGCGCCACCGAGAAAGCCGGCGTCACCGACACATTGAACCCACCGTAGGCATAGAGATACGTAGGGTTCTGGCCGTTGAGTTTGATGCCCCTCTTGTGCACTATGAACATCGGGATCTTCGTACCGTCTTTGCTGGCGTAGAAAACCTGCGTAGTTACATAGTCGTCGGGCTTCACATCGACGGTGGGCGCCCGAAACACGGTGCTCGTGTTGCTGGCAAGGTCGTAGCGGTAAATGGTCGTCGGGTAGGTAAACGACGTGAAGGCGTAATACACTACTTTGTCGGCGCGCCGACCGCCAAAGCCCGAAGCCGTGCCGATGGCCGGCAACGCGACGTCGTGCAGAAACTCGCCCTTCTCAGTGTAAACTTTCACCAGGCTGCTGGCATCTTTGAGGTAACTGGCCACAATGCGGCCGCCTACGTGGCTCACCTCAACCAGCGTATTGTCAGACTGCGGCACCAAGTCTTTCCAATTGGCTTCCTGCGGCTTCTTCGGGTCGACGACCACAATGCGGTAGCGGGGTGCTTTATAGTCGGTGTAAACCAGCAGCTTACCGTCTACATTGCCCACCACGCTAGTATGGTACTCGTAGCTGCTGCCAATGTTGACAAACTTGCCGGCTTGCTTGGGGTCGGTGAGGTCACGGACGGACAAGCGGGTGCCGTCGGTGCCGTTGGCGCGGGTGATAATCAAGAAACGCTCATCTTCCGTAACCCCGGCATGATGCGAGATCAAGGGCATGGCTTTGTCCTCGTACACCAGCTTGTCCGACGACTGCGCTGTGCCCAGCTTGTGGAAGTACACTTTGTGGTACTCATTTTTGCCAGCCAAGCCATTTTCGCCTTTTTTGGGTGCGTCGTAGCTGCTGTAATAGAAGCCGTCTTTCACCCAGGCGGCGCCCGAAAACTTCACCCAGTTCAGTTGGTCCTTTAGTGGTTGCCGGGTTTTCAGGTCCATCACCTTAAAGGTGTTCCAGTCGGAGCCGCCGCTGCTGGTGGCATAGGCCATGTAGCGGTGGTCGTTGGAGAAGAAGGTGCCGGCGAGTGCCGTGGTGCCGTCGGCCGAAAACTTGTTGGGGTCGAGTAGCACTTCGGGCTGGCCCTCTATGCCTTTCTGCACATACAGCACGGCTTGGTTTTGCAGGCCGTCGTTTTTGCTAAAATACAGATAATCACCCTCTTGCTCGGGCACCCCAAAGCGCTCGTAATTCCAGATTTTGGTGAGCCGGTCGCGGATGCGGTCGCGGAATGGTATTTTCTCCAGGTAGCCGAACGTGACTTTGTTTTCGGCCTCTACCCACGCTTTGGTTTCGGGCGAATCGAGGTTTTCGAGCCAAGAATAAGGGTCGGCGACGGGCGTACCGTGGTAGTCGTCGGTGTGGTCGGTTTTGCGGGTTTTGGGGTATTCCACAGAGAGGCGAGGTGCATTAGAAACTGCCGTATACGAGCCCGAAGCGGGTTTTGCCGGGGAAGAGACAGTCGGCTGAGCCGAACGGCAAGCCGCCAGCGCCGAAAGCGCCAGTAGCGGATAGGTGAGTTTTCGCATACAATAGGGTGCAGAGCAGATTTGGGCGAAGATAGCCCCGGCAAAATCGATTGACTCACCTTTAGTGCAAATTAACCCTATTTAGATGCTAAATCAAACTAGCCTTTTAAATGTAACGTTTTGATTATAAGAAGATTACGAACAAGAGCCGAAATCACTTCAGCAACCCTATACTTCACGCTGAAAAGCCGCCGACTTGTTCATCGGCCTCCAATGCGGCCTACCTTGGGGATTACCTGAATCAAAAAGCGCTTGTTTTCGTCTTCGCGGGCGGCGGTGTAGCGACCCGTGCCATAAAAACCACTGCCCCCGATGATCAGCTCAATGCCTTTGTCCTGGCTGAAATTGAGGCCGTTCTGCTTCCACAAGTTCAGCAGGTTGAGGGCGCGGCGGTAGCTGAGCTGGTACGTAAGCTGCTCCTGTGCCCGGTTGCGCGGATCGCCCTGGGGGTAACGCGCCGCCATGCCCTCCACGATCACGAGGTAGCGCACGGGCTGCTCGGTTTTGATGCTTTTCAGCACCGAGCGCAACGTGCGCCCGGCTTGCAACAGCGCCGGCTTGTACTGCTCCTCGATCTCGTCGCGGCCCGCTTTGAACTGCACTGGCACGAGCAACTCGTGCCGCTCATTTACGGGGTCATATTTAAAGTACTTACCCTCAAGCCGTTGCAACGAGCGTCTGATTTTGGTAATCTGCTCTAGTTCCTCGGCTTTGGCCTTCAGTTCGCCGTTGGCGTTCTTCAGGTCGTTTTCTCGGTCTTTAAAAAGCTTGAAGCTGTAGACGAACAACACCAGCATCACCACAAACAGCGACGTCATCAGGTCCACGTAACTGGGCCAGAAAAAGTCGTTGGATTGGCGGTTGTTAGAAGTTGAATTGTTCATGAAAACAGATGAAATGTGGGGTTACTGCGGCCTTACCCCACCAAACAACTGATCCATGAACCGTTGAAAACGGTTTTTGGAAGTAGCCTTCACCAGCACCGTATTTAGGTTGGAAAGCTCCGACAACAGCTTGGCCTGAATCTGCGAGTCCAAGTCAATTTTGCGCATGAGTTCGCGCTGGGTGGCGGTCACGTCGCGCGACAAGGCATCTTGCTGACTATTAAGGCCTTGAAACGGCTCTAGGTACCGCACGATGCGCTCGAATATGTTGTCGTGGTTGAGCTTCTGAAAGTATTGCCCCCACTTTTCGTAGGCCTGCTGGGCATCGCGTTCGTGGTAGCTTAGGCGCTGCTGCATCAGGTCGGTGAGGCGCAGGCTGGCGTCGTCGAAGTATTGCTCGGTGCGGGCCGCAAGGTTGCTCATCTCCTGCTGGTGGCGCTGGAAAAACTCAAGCTGATGCTGGATGAGGTTGTCGTGCTGCCCAATGTACTGGCCCACGTTGTTGATGCCCCGCTCGAAGCCCACTAGCCGGTCTAGGATGCTGCTGACTTGCTGAGCCGTCTGGGTACCGTCGGCCAGCATCTTGTTTAGTTGTTGCTGATAGCCAGTGAATTGCCCAAATAGCTCCGCCGACTCCCGGACTTTCTCAAATACGGCAATGTTGGCCTTAGCCATCTGGTCGTACCCAATTTTGTCGAGCGCTTCCAGGAAGTTGCTTTGCACCCGAATGTTGTCGGTGAGCTTGTCCATGATGGGCTCAAACAACGTGACCTTGCCCACAAAATCCTGATTGAATGCGTCCAGCACTGCCTTCAAATTAGTGAGGCTGCTGGCCATGTCGCTGTGCAGAATGGGCAGCAAGCGCGCTTGCAGGAACGTATAATAATTGTTCTGGCGCTGGTCGAGCTGGTGGCGCGCGGCGCGTACCAAGCCGTTACCGAGCAGCGTGAGCAACAGCCCCACAAAACTACCCGTCATGGCGATGAGCACGCCGGTCAGGAAGGGCGTAAGGGCATTTTCGTCGGTTACGCCGTTGCGCGCAATGCCTACCAATCCCAGAATAACGCCTAAGAACGTGCCCAACAAACCCAGATACAGCGGCGTCGCGACGTTGGCCAACACTGCATTTTCCAATACCTCCGACTGCCGCTCCGAGATGTCCTTCAGAATGCCGAAATCGGCCGCAGCACCCTTGTTGTGGCGCAGGTAGTCGTTTGTGTCAACCAGAATTTCGCGGAACTCGTCCGTGGCAGTATCCGCTTTAATAAGGTCGGCCGGATAGGCATCGGCGGGTGCGTCGGCCGCATAATCGGGCAGATCGTGCCCGTCGGGCGTTACCAGTCGATGCTCAACCCGCAACGTGCCCTTCGGCGGGTACAGTTGGCCTAGTCGTTGGGCATTGGCTTTGGTGCTAAGAAAAGTGCGTACCTGTAGCCCCACCACTACCAGCACAACGACAATTTCGAGCAGGATTTCAATCATGAACGGAAGCTATAACCACGCTAAAGTTAGAGCTAAAAAGCTAGCTCCCCTCCTTTTTTCAAGGAGGGGCTGGGGGTGGTAAAACCCGTTGAACGAAGACTAGCTTTAGTTTCTACTCTAGTATAACCATCCCCAACCCCTCCTTGAAAAAAGGCGGAGAGCTAGCTTTTTAGCTCTTTATATATAATTGATTGTCAATCAATTACTCAAAGTGAATAGCTGCCTTCTGATCGATTTGCCAAGCGCCACTGGACTTGCGCAGGGTTCCGTCTTCATCAGTTACGATGCGCGAAACGGGCGTACTGGGCTGCTGATAACGGCAGGCATCGCGCAACGAATATTGAGCGCTTTGGATGGCGTAGGCATGCACCTGCGGATTGGGATTGACCCGGAACGTAGCCACGTCGGGGCGCTGCGGGTTGAGCGTGATCTCGTAAATGCTGTCGTGTTGGGGTTGCTCCTGCAGATCGTATTCGCTGAAACCGCCGTTTACGGGCACTTTCACATAGAAACGCGCAACCGCAGGTTGTGGCGGAGTGACAGACGGTGCGGGCTGCGTAGCGGCCGACCAAGTATCAGCAGCGGGCAGCTGCACCGGCGGCACAAGACTATCAAACTCATCGCGCGAAGCCGTAGCCGGCGAACCCGCAGGGATGGCGGCAGGAGCTACGCTTGTTTCAGTTAAGGCGGGAGCGGGCTCGGCGTAAACAGGCGCGGCGGGCCGCTCTTCGTAAGCAGGAGTTGGCGAGGGAGCCGGGGCAGGTGTTGGGGCAGTGGGCGCGCTGGTAACTACCGGCGCTTTGGGCACTTCGCGGGCCGGCTGACGCGGCGGTTCGGCTACCGGAACAGGTGCTTTATCCCTTTTTGCAACATATTGATTGTCAGAAAGTTGCTCAGCTACCCGCTGCTGCACCAAGCGCTCGATTTCTTTTTGCAACTCCGGCGTCAGGCTTTTCATTGTTGGGCCGGCCCAAGTGGCAGCCGGAGCCGAGTTGGCCGCCGCTTTCACCGATTCCAACTCGCTGCGATGGCGGTCGGCTCGGGTGCCCAGCGCATTGATGCTGCGGCGCAGCAGCACGTACAGGAATAAGCTCAACAGCGAGAGAATCAGCGAGATCGGTCCGAAGAATTTATTCATGATGCTTTCCCCAGCCGAGCCGCGGCCGGTGCTGGCTACCTGATTGGCATCCGTCACCGGACCCGCATCCGAATCGACGGCCGCTGCTGTGCTTTCGTCGGTGGTAGCCGTGGTATCAACCTGCGCCTCCGTTACCAGATTGGAGCTTACATCGCCGGGCGGAGTGCCGTTCTCCACGTAATTTTTCAGCGATGCCTCCAAGGCGGCCAAGGCCTGCATGCGTGCCGGGCTGGCTTTGCGAGCGGGCGAAGCTTTCAGCTTGGTAATAATCTCATTAGCAAGCTTTTGCAGCCGCGATTTGTCCGAGCCCAAGCCCTTGTACATGACGCCGCGCTTCTCAAGGGGCGTGTACAGTGCGCTATACACCTTCTGGCTATCTGCCTTGATGCTGTTCTCAAACTCTTTCAGCGAACCGCTGCATTGAAGCGAGTTTTTCAGGTTGGGCCGCTTGTTGTCGTCGTACACAAAGCGGGCCGTCGCGCACCAGATCTGCGCCTTCTGCTCGTCGAGCGTAGGCTGGCCGAGCGGGGTTTGGGCGTGTGTTACACTTGCAGACAGCAATCCAGCAAACAGCAAAGTAATGCAGCGGAGAAAAGTCATAGTAGCTTAGAAGGGTGAGCAGGAATGCTGATCAGTATTACAGTTTCGATGAATTTCATTTATCATTTGGCTTCAAATAGCCATTAATTCTGAAAATTCCATCTGCTTCTGAGAATGGTATCGAATGCTGCTGAAGAGACGCTCTGACCCAAGTACTGAAGTCGGTAATTTGATCACCAACCAGCCGACCAATATGAGTTCGTTTTGTCGAGTCAATGTCCATCCACTCGATTACGCGGCTATCTCCATACTTTACCCATTCCCAATCCAAGCCTGCAAACCTAGTTCCTGAGACTTCTTCGTCTAGGTACTTGATGCGCACAGAAGGGTAAAAGTCCGGATTTGATCTTATTGCATCAGCCAACTCTCCCCACTTTGTTCTGTTCATGACGGACGAGAATTGATTGGTGTACAGAAACTCTGTTATCGGGTCTTTGCTGGCTTTGCGCATGAGCTGATGTTTCGCTAGTTATCCAATTCAGAAAATTCACCAACTAGCCAGAATTTGCCCTCTGAAATTAGCCTATATCTGTCGATGAAGTCTTGGCTAACATTGACCTTTTTAGAAAGCCAAGTGTGCATCATATGGTCATATGCTTGCAACAGGTACTCTTGGTCTTGCATGATACCAAAGTGATCAATGCTTTTATGAATGCGCTTAAGCTGAATTAGCTTAAGCAACTTCGACTTTTCAGACAGAGGAATTTTATATGTTCGGGGCTCAATTGAGGAATACCCAGCAGTTTCAATATCAGCAAGTAAATCATCGTAGCTGGCAAAAAAGCTGAATACCGAATTCTTTGGTACCAAGTCCAGTACTTCCGTTAGGAAAGCGGCTTCCTGATCTACCATCAGCCATTGGAAATCAGCTCGCGGCTCAGGTTGTACAGCGACTGCTTCAGCGTATAGAAAAACAGCGTTTCGGGCAGGGTTTCGCCCTGGCTTAGCTGCCTATCGAGCTGGTGCAGGCCGAGGCTGAGGCTGTCTTCGATTTCGCGTAGCAGGAAGTCTTTCACGCGCGTGCGATCCACGTCGACACCCACGTCGCGCATGAGCGGCGCTACTTCGTCGCCGTCGAGCACGAGGTCGAGGAAGCGGCGGGTGTTGTCGAGCACGGTTTGCTTGAGGGCGGCGTCTACCTGCGGCAGCTTCAGGCGCGTGCTTTCGATGTCGTTGCCTTCGATAGCACCGCTGTATTTTACCGTCCGGATGTTGTCGAAATCGGCGTGGCTGGTCGAGCTGTCTTCAAACAGTACGCCGCCGTTGGTGGTAGCTTCCTTGGGGTTATCGGCCAGAATGACGCGGAAGTTGGCGGGCGGCTCTACGCCCGTCGCACCCTTAAACACGGCTTTCGTGATGCGCTCAATCGCAGCCAGGCTGCTGCCTCCACTGAGCAGCCGCAGATACAAGCTGCCTTTGCCCGAGAAGCATAAATAACGCGGTGCCTTAAGCCCCAGATGCTGAACTAGTTGCGCCACATGGTAAATAATAGCCGTGTAATGCAAATAGAACAGCACCCGCAGTTGGCGCCCTTTGCCGAGGCCGAGGCTCTGGGTGAAGCGCAAGGCGTCGTTGTAGGCAAACAGCAGGCTCGTCACGTCGGCGGAGCTGAAATCGGGGTTTTGCAGCGCCGCCCGCAGGTAGCCTTTGTATTCCTGGTTTTCCTCGCTATCGGGCAGACTCTCAACGTATTGCACACCTAGGCGCAGCAAACCGTTTTGCTTAGGCGCGCCTTGCACGCGGGCATAGCCATCGCCCCACAGATCGTCGCCGGCAAAGCGGAACGACGAGCTAAAGGCCGGCCGCTGATCGGCGAAGATGAGCAAGTCGGTAGTGCCGCCACCGATGTCGATGTTGATGACGTTCTCGTCGCGGTTGGGCACCACTTGGTTGGTGGCGGTGAGGTAGTAGTACGGCGCCACCGACTCCGACACAAACTGCGTCGTGCGGCGCGTCCGGAACACCTGCTGGAACGCCTCGTCCCACACCTGCTGAAACTGGTTGCGCAGGAAAGCATCAAAGCTCAGGGGCGCAAACCATACCACGCGGGTATCTTCCAGAATGCCGCCATGCAGCGCCGCTTTGTGCTTCATCAGAAGCAGAATTTCGCGGAAGAAGGCCCCGATGCGCGACACGCCCTGCGGGTCGAGCTCAGCCGTCCACTTCAAGTTCGTTACGAAGCGGTTTTGGGGCGGCTGGTTGGTTTCGGTGTTGATGCTAAAACCTATGTTGATGTTACTGAGCACTTTACTTGGCTCGTTGGCATAGGCATTGGTTTCGCAAACAGCCGTCCGGATCGGGAATTCATACACCGAACCCTGTTCGCCGATAATGCTGGGCACAAATTCCCGGTTTTGGATCAGCGGCACGTCGATGAGCTGGCCGGGGCCGCGCATGTAGCGCTGAAACGCCGAGTAGCCGGTGTCGGGCAGCGGGGCATTGAGCAGCTCCACTTGTACGTCGCTCTCCCCGATCGTAAACGGCCGTGGATGTGCCGCGGGCCCATCGGCATAAGCAACGTGGGTGTTGCTGGTGCCAAAATCGACGGCAAACGTGAAGCGGCGCGTGCCGCGATCCAGCTCACGCCAGCGCGGCACGATAAGACCCCGGGCCGGCTCAGCACCGTGGAAAGCCGGCGGACACGTCAGCTCGGCAATGTCGAAATGGGTGCCGGTAATTTCGTAGTAGGTGCTGCCGGCCGTGGCAACGCTTTTTTGGGTGCGCTCGAAGCGGGTAGCGCGTTTGGAAGCGCCCTGCTCCGTAATCTGGTCGCCACCGGCGAAGAACTTCAGATCGTAGCGCCGCTGGAGCATAGTTGGCGAGTTGTCGGCATCCACGAGCATAACTTTGTAGAAGTCGTTGTACTCGGGTTGCTGGCGCATTTTGTAGAACGGGAACACGCCCAGGCCGATATTGGCCCGTACGATGCGGCCTTTCTCCGGAATCTCGCGGCCCTGCGCATCCTTGGGGTTTTGTGGATTCTGGTAGTAGCTGCGCTCAAACGTGATGAAACGCCCGCCCTGCACCGGAATCCGAAGGGCCACGCGCACGTGGTTCAGGTCGATGGTAAACGTCAGCAACTCCGCCAGATCGTGCTCCGTGAAATATTCGAAGAACGCCTGCCGCAGCGGCAACAAGTATGGGAAGCGCGCCCGACCCTGTGTATCGGCACCGTACTGAAACGTGACTTTGCCTGTATGAAAGCGCTGGGTGTTAAGCTCATAAGGAAGCTCCACCAACGCATCTTCCAGGAAGTCGCCGACGGTGAGGTACGGATATTTGAAGCCTTTGCCGGGCAGCACGCGGTTTTCCAGCGTCAGTTCGTCGGCGTACGGTACGGGGGTGCGGTCATCCCAAGGTTGGCCGTTCAGGTAGTTGGCGCCGGCCATCGTGAGGTTGGGGCGCAACACCAGCGGGCGCAGCTTGCCGTTGCTCAGGTCGCGGGTAGCGGCAATAAATAAGTCGGAGCTCATTACAGCCGACTGGTCGGCACGGCCGGGCAGCGGCACGTTTTTGATGCTGGCCAGGTTGCCCTGCAAATCGGGTAGTGCGGGGTACTTCGTGGCAAACTGGGCCGCGGTGTGTTCGCCCTGCATCTGCATCTGGTTGATGCGCGAGCGGTCGAGGCCGGCAAATACGCTTCCGGCAAACTCCCGGCGCTGCAACTGCGGATACGCCAAAAACAGTTCGTACACAAACTCACGAAAAGCGAGTCCGCGGTCTTCCAGCAGAACTACTTGATTATCAAAGTAATGCCCACGCGACTGAGGACGCTCCAAATCCAGCGGGAATACCGTCGGGGCCGTAAAAAATAGCGTCAGCGGCGAGGTGCCTCCCAAGAGCCGCGGTCCGCCGGGCAGATTCGGCGACTCGTAGAACACCAAATACATATCGGTGAAGTCGCGGAAGCGGTCGTCCTGCAAAAACAGCTGCAAGGTTTCGCCCAGCAGGCGCGTGCCTTCGTCGGCGCGCATGCGTTGCACCTCAGCCTGCGCATTCCAGCGGCGCAACGTGATTTTGCGCCCGGCTTGCGTGTAGAGATGGTAGTTGTAGAGCAGCTCAAATAAGTCCCAGAAGTGCGTTACCAGCTCGTGGTACACGCTGCCGGGGTTGCGCTGCCCTTCGCGGGCCAGAAAATCAAACGCCGTTTCGAACAGGTGCATCCGCGCAAAGGGCGTCGGGATGGACACAGCCACGTTCTTGGCGCGACCACCCGTGGGGTCGGTCACCGTGTTGATTTCGGTACTGGTAATCGGGGCGGTTTTCTGCCAGCCTTCAATCTGCTGGGTACCGTTGTTATGTAAGCGAAGGACTTTGGGCATCCTGATTGTCAGTTGAGTAGTAATCTAATTCCCCTCCTATTTTAAGTAGGGGTGCCCGAAGGGCGGGGTGGTAACGGCGTTGTTTACAGGGGCAACTAAACAAGCTCAGCACGCGGGCCAACCACCCCAGCCGCCGCTTCGCGACGGCATCCCCTCCTCAGCTGAGGCGGGGAGTTGGTCGTTCTTTTTACACCACTTTCACCTTCTCCTCAAATGCCTTATCCGTCACGTCGTAGAACAGCGCCAGCATTTTGCGGAAGCTGTCGGGCTCGGCGATGGTTTTTTCGGCTTTGTTCAGCGAATCCAGTAAATAATTGTGGCTCAGGCCTTTATTAAAGAAGTCGTTCCACTTCTTTTCGACCGGCTTGCCGGCAATCATCACGTTGAAGTCGTCGGTGGTCAGGTCGAAGGGACGGAAGGCGCGGCGGTTTTGCGAAAGCTCTTTCAGCCATTCGTCCACCCCGAATTCGGGGCTGTGCAGGAAATTACTTAACTCCCTGAAAATGGGCTCGTTGCGCATAGCGTAGTCCAGATTCAGGTTGTCGTGGTAGGGAGCTTTGTCGGTGGCTAGGTGTTGCTTGTGGTAGCGCGTAAAGTACAGCAACTGCGTGAGGTGCTTGGCCACAATCTCGCGCGACTCGTCGGGCAGGTGACTAAACTGGATCTCCTGCGCATCGGTGCCGAGGCCGTACTCGTGAAACTGGGTGCCGCTGCCCCGCAACTCCGCATCCGGATATTGCATGAAATCGACGATGCTCAGGGCCGCCAGCAGCTCAATCACGTGGGCTTTGTTGCGCTGGGCCGTGCCGCCGGGCTGGTTTTCGTAGGGCGTATCGGGCGTATCGGCCAGATAATACAACGCATTCAGCCCCTGCAAGTTATGCTCGTAGTAGCTGAGGGCAGCCTTGGTTTTGGTCAGGAAGCTGTTGGAGTCGATAACCGAATTATCCTCCGATTGAAGCGCGAAATACGGCATTACCGTCACGGCGCCCGTGATGGCGTCGCGCAGGTAACGGGCATTGCTGAGGCGGGTGTTTTGGTCCTTCAGGTTTTTGAGCAGCAGCGGAAAACCCGCGGCGCCAGTTCCACCGAAAATACTGGAAATGAAGAAGATACGGTCGCCTTCCTGGAAGTTGTCGGCAAAAAAGCGAATCTCCGGCGACTCCACTACTTTGTTGAGCACTACAGAGCCCACATTCGGCGAGCCACGGAAACCGATGGTCAGCGGGCTTTCCAGGTTGTCCTGCGTGAAGAGCAATTCTACCAGCCCTTTTGAGTCAACGGACAGCTGATCGTAGTGCAGATATTGGCGAAAGCTCTGGTTGATGCCGCCGAAGTCGAACACAAAGGTGTCTTTCACACCGCCGTTGGTATCGGCTGAAATGCTGCTCAACGTGCTCACGTCGGTCTCGAAAAAGCCTTCTTCGCGCGGACCTAAGTGGCTGTAAATCTGCTGGTAGCTCTTGAGCATGTTCACCGTCCGGTTCATGTCGCCGTTGTGGGCATCCGGATCGATGATGATGGGCACCACGCGATCGCAGTTGCGCAGCTTGATGCCCGAGGCCAGCAGCATGGTGAGCGAACGAATCACGCGCGAGCCCGTGCCGCCAATGCCGAAAAGAAAGAGTTTAGCCATTGCGAGTTACTGATTTGAACGAAACTCCCCGCCTCAGCTGAGGAGGGGACGCCGTCGCGAAGCGGCGGCTGGGGTGGTTGGCTCGTTGCTGATGTTGTTTTATAAGAGCGACTTAGAGAACATCCGCTTCAAACAACGCTCGGACCACCCACCCCTAACCCCTCCTCAGCTGAGCAGGGGAATTAGTGCTGGTTTGATCGATTCCGCTTAAAAAGGTGTCGTGCTGGCGTTGGTCGAGCCTTTGCGCAGAATGATCGAGAACAGGAAAAACCACAACAGCCCGTAAAAAGCATTGAGCGTGGCCATCCAGTAGATGTAGGAATGCTCGGCGGCCTGCTGGGCGTGCGCTTGCCAGATCGCCACCACGAACGCCAGCAACGCATTGATTACCAAAAAGATAACCCAATGGCGCACTTTGTTAAAGGTGGCCACGCCCATGGCCCGGTTGATGAGGTAGTAGAAAATCAACACCAGCCCCAGCGAAATCCCGAGCGTGAGCAGGCCCACATTCGGGAAGATGACATCCCGATACAGAGGCGTTTCGGACGGCGGCTGCGGGGTGCCGATGAGTTCGTAGAGAAAGCGGAAGAAGCTTTTCATAAGACGGATGTAGCGCAAAGCACCAGCTTCACGCAGCGTGGAACGATGGTCGTTAGCGTACCGGCTAACGGAGCGGACAATACGCGAAGCAAATGCTGCGCGCCACTATTTGGCAAGTTGCAGGGTCAACGGAAGTGTAAAAACGGGTTTTTCTTCTTCGTTGGTATATAAGCCGGCCACGCCATCGAGTAAGCTGCTCAGGGCGAAGGTTTTAGCACCAACTTGGTTGATGTTGCTGTCGTTTTTAGTGGTCCATTGGCTCACCCAAGCGGGGCGTTGGTCGCGCAGAACCAGCTGCACTGGCCGAGCACCGCGGCCAACACGGGTGACGCGCACCTTCACAAAATGCGTGTACTGCGACTGCGGGCCGCTGCTGTTGCGTGTGTCGTCGGTGGCGGCAAACACATCCAGCACTTTGGCGTCGGTATCCTGAGCTTGCAGCTGAAGATTCGGCTTCAGGTATTTTACGTCGCGGTACAGCGCGGGCAGGGCTTTCATGTTCAGCCCCACGACAAACTCAACAGGCTGACTAACAGATACTTCCTGCATGGCCACAGTATGATAGCTCGCGCCCGCTGTGCGTTTGCTGGCGCCTTGGTCGCCGTAATACCAAGCACCTTTGTTCTGAAACTTATCGAGCAGTGAATATGCTGGCTGTGAATACGTTACGCCAAAGTGTGCTTGCTGAGCCGGCTGGCGTTCGAGCAGCGCGATATCGAAGCGCTGCACAGCGTCGGCCGGACCGATCACCCAGAAATAATACGGAATATCGGTATCGCAGCAGCCGTTGATTTTGTGGGCCGCCGTTTTCATGGCCGGATAGAAAGCGCCGTGAAAATCAGAGGTATAGCCATATACCGACACCGCCAAGTCGGAGCGGCCCGCACGGTTGAGCGCGTCGGTAATGTCGGTTTTGATGTAGGGCATGGCTCCGGCGTTACGCGGCGCGTAAATGAAGTCCGAAATCAGAATGCTGACTGCATTGGGCTGGTAATAATGGCTGACCAACGTATCCAGAATCGTGGGGATGCTGGTGCTGCTGGCCGCCTCCCGAATGCCTTCGCGCACCGTCGTTTCCAGTTGTTGGTACGAGTCGCGGTAGGGCTTCTCCTTGATGCGGTAAAATGTCTTGCGCTGAGCTGCGGGGCTCCGGTTCAGGTCCGACAAAAACTGCGCTACATGCTGCTGAAAGCGGGTATTTTGGGCGTCGGCACCGGGTTTGGGCATGAAGCCTTCCATCGAGCCCGATACTTCCAGAAACACATTAACTGTTGCCAACGGGCCGGCAACTGCCGCTGCCGGCGGCGGTGCCACAGCCGTGCCATCGGCCGGCTCGACGGCGGGTTTTTCGGTAGTTTCGGCGGGCGTTGAACTGGCCGTACCCGAATCGGACTTCATGTCTTCGCGGGAATAGCAGCCGGGCAGCGTCAGCAACGCGGCCGCCAGCAGGGGAAACAGACGGGGCAAAACAGGTATTCGCATCGAAACAAAGTACAGACTACCGGCCGAAGCCGCAACCATGCGTACTGCCATCGGCTCCGTCAGGTTGTGGGTGGAACGCTGATGCGAGTATAAAATTTTATTCCGAAAGCAGGCTTGTAATATCCTTCGCTGCTTTCGCGAATTTATCGTCTTGATACAGAGCCTGTTTTGAATTTCGTACGGCAGCTAGAAATATTAAAATATTTCTAGCTGCCAGCAACGGGTTTTATAACAATTTTAATATCAGCCACTTGCTTTTCAGACTATTGCGCCGGCTTTTTCCAGCAAGCGCTTGGTGGCCCAAATGCCGTCTTCTTCGCTCAAGCCTTCGCCTTCGTACTCCACGCCGATGTGGCCGGTATAGCCGGCTTTTTTTACGATTCGAAGCATTTTGACGTAGTCGATGATTGTTTCATTGCCTTGGCTATCAAAGGCATACGATTTGGCACTGACGCCTTTGGCGTACGGCATCATTTCCTGCACGCCCTTGTAGCGGTCATACGCTTTGGAGCAGCCTTGCGGCGTGCCGTAGTCGGCGCTGAGGCAGAAGTTGCCGAAATCGGGCAGCACGCCGCAATACGGGTTGTTGACCTGCTTGATCACGGAGCTAAGCCATTGGCCATTTGAGGAGTAGCCGCCGTGATTTTCGACGATGACGCCGATTTTATTTTTGGCTCCGTACTCGGTTAGGCGACCCAGGCCGTCGATGGCGGCTTGGGCTACGTCCTGCTCGGTGCCTTCGCCATGGGCATTCACGCGGATGGAATGGCACCCCAGAAACTTGGCCGCATCCACCCATTTGTGGTGGTTCTCAACGGCTTGACTGCGCTTGGCTTTGTCGAGATCGGCTAGGTAGCCTTCGCCGTCGATCATGATGAGCACGTTGCGCACGCCCACGTCGGCGGCGCGCTGCTTGAGTTCGGCGAGGTAGCGCTGGTCGGTAGCCTTGTCTTTAAAAAACTGATTGACATACTCCACCGCGCTGATCTGGAAGTCGTTTTTCGCCTTGGCCGGAAAGTCGAGATTAGTCATTTTGCCTCCAAACAAGGCGCGGTGCAACGACCATTCGGCCAGCGAAAAGTCGAAAAACAGCTTGCCCGTAGGCTCGGCCAGCAATTCGCCGGGCAACGCGGCCAAACCCAGCCCGGCCGCCGCCAGACCCATACTTTTCAGAAACTCTCGACGCGGTTGCAGCATATCTGGCACTGGTTAAAAGGTAAGGTTTCAAGCAGAATTGGGCAGCCGGAAGCAGCGAGCGCGGCTTAGCTGTAGTCGATTTCGGTATTGTCGCCGATGTTGAGGCTGTGGTTCATGCCGCGAAAGGAAGCGTCGGAGCCCACGATGCAGTCGTGTAGCACCGCCTGGAGCAGCTCGCTGTAAGACCCTATGATAGAATCACTTATGATGGTATTCTTCACAATAGTGCGATCGCCGATGGCTACGTTGGGACCGATGATGGAGTTGGAAATCCGGCAATCGCGGCCGATGCTCACGGGCGGCACAATGATGGTATCCGGAAACTCGGGGTACTCGCGGCGCTCCAAAAACTCGGGGCGACCGAGCAGCCTGGCGTTGGCTTCGAGCAGCGTTTCCTTGCGGCCGCAGTCAAACCAATTGTCGACGGGCGTGGTGACCATCTCTTCGCCTTCTCTGATCATAAGCATCAGAGCATCCGTTAGTTGAAATTCGTCGTGCGTACGAATATCTTCGGCGATTATGCGTTCCAGCGCGATGGCTAACCGGTCGGGATGGGCAATTTTATACAACCCCACCATGGCGAAGTTCGACTTCGGAATTTTGGGTTTCTCGACTACTTTCGTCACGTGGCCGCCCGCCGTGGTTTCGACCAACCCAAAAATCGACGGTGTTTTTACCTCTTTCACGGCTAAGATGGTGCCAGGCGTTTGCAGCATCTTGGGCAGATCGATGTCCACGATGGTGTCGCCGAGCAGGATCAGGATGCCGTCTTGGTCGTAGCGAAACTCCTCGCGGGCCAGCCACAGCGCGTGGCCAATGCCCTCGCGGGGCTCCTGTACCACAAAAGTGGCTTTCAGTTCGGGGTATTGGCGCCGGACGTAGCTCTCAATTTTCTCGCCCAGATAGCCGATGATAAACACAAATTCCTTGACGCCGGCTCCAACGAGCCGGTCGATGATGTGACCCAAAATGGTATTGCCCGCCACGGGCACCAGCGATTTGGGCTGGGTGTGCGTGTGGGGGCGCAAGCGGGAGCCTATACCGGCAACGGGGATGACGGCTTTCATGAGCAACGGTGGTAGCGTAAGCACGCAAAATAGCGAATCGGCCGGCAAGGCAACTCCGACACAACCGCAGTGGCGCGAATTCGTACTTTGCAGCGATCTTGTTGAGGTATTAGCAGCAAGTTGTCGGTTGCCGGATGCCTGTTGGCACTACCACCTCAAGGGGCCAATTGTTTTCCGCCGCCGAAAGCCCGCACGCTGATACCGGGTCACAAACCCTTTCTTTTGAAAAACCCTTCACCTATACTCCTTTCTCCCTTATGAAACGTCTTCTTCTGTACCTCGCCGGAATGGTGGTGCTCCTCTCCCAGTCGTCGTGCGGCTACAACAGCATGGTTACCAAAGACCAAGCTGTGAAAGCGCAGTGGGCCAACGTGCAAAACAGCTACCAGCGCCGCTCCGACCTCATCCCCAACCTCGTGAACACGGTAAAAGGTGCGGCTAACTTCGAGAAAAGTACCCTTACCGATGTGATCAATGCCCGCGCCAAGGCGACCAGCGTGCAGGTGTCGCCCGAAAACCTGACGCCCGAAAACATCAAGCGTTTTCAGGAGGCGCAAAGCCAGGTTAGCGCCGGCTTGGGCCGCTTGCTGGCCGTTTCGGAAAACTACCCCGACCTGAAGGCCAACGCCAACTTCCAGGAGCTCCAGGCCCAGATTGAAGGCACGGAAAACCGCATCAACGTGGAGCGACAGAAGTTTAACGCCGTCACCAACGACTACAATACCTACATCCGGTCTTTCCCCAACAACCTGTTTGCGGGTATTTTCAAATTCACGGAGAAGCCTTATTTCGAAGCCGACGCCACTTCGCAAAAGGCCCCAACCGTACAGTTCTAATTTCGTTTGCTAGAAGCTTAAGTTGCTGATAATTTGATGTTTATAAAATCCAGTAAATATCAGCAGCTTAAGCTTTCAAGTTCCCACACTTATGACTAACCCTCTCACGCCGGCGCAGGAAGCGGCTTTGGTAGCAGCAATCAAGCAAGCCGAAGTCACGACTTCGGGCGAAATCCGGGTGCACTTGGAAGATACCTGCCCCACGCCCGAACCCCTCGACCGCGCGGCACAGGTGTTTGCCGAACTCGGCATGCACCAGACGGCCCAGCGCAACGGCGTGCTGTTTTACTTGGCTTGGGAGACTCGCCAGTTTGCCGTGATAGGCGATGCGGGCATCAACGCGGCCGTGCCCGACGATTTTTGGGAAACCACCAAAGAAACCGTACTCGATCAGTTTCGGGCCGGCCACTACGTTACCGGGCTGGAGCGCGGCATTCGCATGGTGGGCGAGCAGCTCCAGCGCTATTACCCCTACAATGCGGCCACCGACCGCAACGAACTCGACGATTCCATTTCGTTTGGCGACTCTGCGCCGCCTCGTCCATGACCTCTCCCCTTATGCCGTCGTCCCGACGCTTACTGACTTCCTTGCTGGGAGTTTTGCTGCTCTTTGTCAGCCTGTTGCAAGCTGCTGTAGCACAAGATGTTCCGCCACGGCCTAATCCGCCACGCCTCGTCAACGATCTAGCGGGCCTGTTGCAGCCCAACGAAGTAGAGGCGCTGGAGCGCAAGCTCGTCGCCTACGACGATTCTACCTCTTCCCAAATTGCCGTTGTGACGGTACCCAACTTGGGCGGCGACGACATTGCCAATTACGCCCAGCGCCTCTACGAAAGCTGGGGCATTGGCCGCAAAGGCCAAAACAACGGCATTCTGGTGCTGGTGGCCAAAGAGGAGCACCGCGCTCGCATCCAGACGGGCTATGGTCTGGAGGGTGCCGTGCCCGATGCTTTGGCCAAGCGCATCATCTCCAATACCATCGTGCCGGCTTTCAAGGAAGAGCGCTACTACGACGGCCTAAATAGCGCCACCGATGAGCTAATTGCCTTGGCGAAAGGCGAATACAAAGCCGATCCGGCCCAAACCCGTACCTCCAACGACTCTTCCGGCTCGGGCTTTCCGTTCTGGATGATCATTGTGGTGCTGGCAATTATCATCATGATCAGCCGGCGGGGCGGCGGCGGCAACAGCGGCGGACGTCGCAACCGTGGCTTTGGCGGCAGCATGATTCCGCCCATCATTTTCGGTGACTTCATGGGCGGCCGGGGCACCTTCGGTGGCGGCGGTGGCGGCTGGGGAGGTGGCGGCGGAGGCGGTGGTTTCGGCGGCTTCGGCGGCGGCTCCTCCGGCGGCGGCGGCGCCAGCGGCAGCTGGTAGCCTCAGGTAAATCAAAAAAGCCCTTCCACATAAGTATTTGATTGTCAAACACTTATGTGGAAGGGCTTTTTTTCGTCATGTGTTTAATGATCGCTCTGCACACCGGCCCGAATGGCTACGGGGAGTCGGTTTTCGGCGGGCGGCACCGGACAGGAATACTTTGGGCTGTAAGCACAATAAGGATTGTAGGCGCGGTTGAAATCCAGCATGAGCACGGGGCTTTTCGGGATGCGCAGATCGATGTAGCGGCCGCCGCCGTAGCTTTCGTGGCCGTTGGTGGGGTCGGTGAATGGCACAAACAGGTAGTCTTCGTAACCGGGCTTGCGCATCAAATCAAGGCTCTGATACACTGTCAGTTGCAGGGGCTGCCCGTTGAGGGTAAAATGCAGCACGCCGTACTTGCGGTATTCGGGCTCGCGGGCGGTGCTGGTTTTCATGCGGAAAGGCAGCGCCGTCGAGTCGCGCTCTAGGGTCGCTTCCACGTAAAAAGCGTAATCTGTTGGGAAGAACGGGAGGCCTTTAAACGCCTTCCGCTCGGCAGGCGGTAGCGGCGACTCCTGCGGATTGCGGTATTCGGCGTTCAGTTCTTGCTGAAAAGCAACCACCGATTGCGCGTGTTCGGCAGGCGCAAGATGGGCCGTTTGGGCATGGGCGCTTGCAAAAACACAAAGCAGCGCCACCAGAAATCCTGAGAACCGGAAGTTAGAAAACATATAACTTACTCTATTACAACCCGTTGTACCACTACACCGCTGGCATATTCTACCCGCAGCAAATATACCCCCGCCGGCAGGTTGTGGATGGGCATGGTAAAGGAGGACTTTGTGACGGGCATTGCAGTCGCAGTTTTGCCTGTAATACTCAGCAAGTGAATGCGTTGCGGCTTAGCCTTTGCATCCAGCTGCACATGCAGCATACTATGTGCTGGGTTGGGGTAAACTTCGGTACGAATACGGGCCTGGGTAGCCGAAGCGTGCAGCACCTCTGCGGCCACCAAGCGCGCTAATCCCAGTACCCGGTGGCCGCCAACATCCGTAAAGCTGCCGCCAATCAGGATTTTGCCGTCGGGTTGCAAGGCTACGCAGTTGGTTTCGTTGTTGGGGCCGTCGGCGGGCTCAAAAGTGGCGTCGCGCGGACCGTTTTCCTGTACCCGCAGCAAATATGGCCAGTTGTTGATGTAGCCGTCGCCGAGCAGGCCAGCTACCAGCAGCCGGCCGTTGGGTTGCACCGCGATGCTGCGTACCACGGCTACCTGCGGAAACTCATTGGCAAAAGTCTGATCCAGAGTGCCGTTAGGCTGCAAGCGCGCCAAGCCACTGACCAGCTTACCTTTTAGGTCCGGGATGCTCCCACCGACCATCAACCGTCCGTCGGGCAGTTCGGCCATGGTGTAGGCGACGCCGCTGTTGCCCCACGCGGCCGAGTAAAAATTGGGGTCTTCGGTACCGTTGGTCAGCAGTCGCACCACGGGTTGTCCGACCGCCATGCCGTTGACGTTGCGAAAAAATGAACCAGCCGCTAGCACCTTCCCATCGCTTTGGATGTGCAGCTTGTAAATATTGCCCTGCGGCGCTGTGGTTTTGAAAGACGGGTCCAGGCTGCCATTGGCGGGGTTAATCCGAATTACGGAAGTATAAAAATTCGTACCCCCGTTGACGTACAAAAAGGCGCCCGCGATCAGGAGCTTGCCATCGGGCTGCTGAGCCAACGCACTCACGCTGGAGCTGCCGCTGCTGTCGTAGAACCCAACGGCGAAAAGCGGATCGAGCTCGCCGGAGGCCTTCAGGCGCGCAACGGCCAAGCGCTTTTGCCCGTCGATGCGGGTGAAGGTGCCGCCAACTACTATTTGTCCATCGGCTTGCAACAGGAGCGTGCGCACTTCCCCGTTGAGGTCGCTCGGCCCACGAAAGGAATTGTCTACCTCCCCGTTGGGCAGCAAGCGGGCTATTTTGTGAACCAGTACGCCGTTTATCTCGGAGAAATCTCCGCTTATCAAAATCCTTCCATCGGGCTGTAGCACTAGGTTGGTTACAATACCCAGTTGCTGCAGCGCCAGCGCAAAGCCGGAAGCTGGCGCGCCAGTAGCAGAAAGCGCCACTAAGCTCGTTGAGCGCGTGGCAAAGCTGCTGAAATTGCCACCCGCCAGTACCACGCCATTGGGCAGCACTTGCAGCGCAGCTACCACGCCATCAGTGAGTTGCGTAGGCGCCCATGCGGCATCTTCGGTGCCGTTGGGCAGATAACACACCACGCTGGAGGTCGGAGTTACATCACTGGAAGTAGAAACCACAACCAGCTTGCCATCGGGCAACACAGCCATGCTGCCGTTGTCGCTGGGGTTGCGGATGAGTGGCGCGCTGCCGCTGGGCACGAAGGTAGGGTCGACGGTTCCGGAAGGCAGCAGGCTCAACAAGCTACCGCGAACTGTGCCCACTTGGTTGGTGATTGCGCCGCCCACCATCATTTTACCATCCGATAACAACTTGATTTCCTGCACGTTCAGTACAGCGCCCGTTGCAAAGGACAAGTCGCGGGTACCATCGGCGTTGAGACGCAACAAACCGCCGACCGACGCTCCGTTGAAGGTTGTAAAAGTGCCGCCGACCAAGATTTTACCATCGGGCTGCACTACCATACTGCGCACGCCTTCCACCGTCAGGCCGGCGGCAGGCACGAACGTGTTATCGCGCGACCCATCGATGTTGTAGCGGACAATGCCCGGTTCGGAACCGGTGCCTGTGTAGCCATAGCCCTTGCCCGCCACCAGCAGGCGGCCATCGGGTTGGGCGGTAGCCACAATGCCTTCGCTCCCGTAGCCGAAAGAGAACGTATTGATAGTAAACGCGTTATCAGGGCTTCCATCGGCGTTGAGCACGATCAGGTTGTTGGCCACCTTGCCTGCTATTGCTAGCGACGAATAGCCCAATAACAAGGCTTTACCGCCCGGCAGCGGCCGCACCCCCCAAAGCCGGGAGCTGGTTTTGCCCTGCAACACCACCCGAAAATCCGGATCAGGCGTGCCGTCGGGACGGTAGCGCACCACATCGGCATGCGGCTCGCCGTTGGCATGCGTGAATGTGCCGAGCACAACAGCGCTCCCATCCGGGTACACGGCCACGCTCTTGACAACGCCCGGTTTATAAAGCTCCGTAGTTTTAAAATTCGGATCTAGAAGTTGCGCTTTACCGCTAAAAGGCAGGAGCCACGTTACAAGTACAAGGCTAAGTAGTAGCTGTTTAATTCGATACACGCGGCGTAATAAGCTAAAAGGACGGGGAAATAGCAGTGGCAATCTACGCAGTTTTGCCCTGACCCAATAGTAAAATTCCGTGTTCTTCCCCGAAGCTTGCGCTATCAGCCTGCCAATGGCTCCTCGTCGGGTTCGGCGGCGAGCACCTGCTTGTAAAACGGCAGCCCGTAGAAGGGCCGCAGCAGCCGGATCACGTCCAATGCATCGGCTACGGCCGTGTGCGCTACGGTGGGGTCTTCTAGCTTTGCCCGCGCCTTACAAATGGCCATTGTTGGTAACCGACTGTCTTTCTTCCAGTTAAGATAAAACACGGCCGGATCGAGCATGGCTGGCTCGGCATACAGCAGCGTTCCCCAGCCCGGCAGTAGGCGCAGAAAACCCAGATCGAACGAGCCAATATTCTTGCCTGCCAGCACCAACCCAAGCCGCCCCCGCTGGTCGGGCTTGTAGCCGTAGGCCAACAAAAACTCCTGTAGCTGCGGCACCAGTTCCTGGATGGTACAGTGATCGGCCCGTGGCTCCTTTTCGGCCAATTCCTGCATTAGCCCGGCATTCAAAGCCAGCGCACCAGCCGTGCCCACGTATTCGGGGTGGCGCACGGCCCGCCGAAACGTAGGCAGCTCTTCGAGCGGCAACGGGCACTTGGTATCTTCGATAATGGCCGCCAGCTCAATAATCTGGTGCCGATCAGGGTTGCCGCCCGTGCATTCGAGGTCGAGGGAAATGTAGCGCATACGGTAAGCAGCTACGCACGGAAGCCGGTTAGCGTTAGCAACCAGTTGTAAATCGGCGGGTTAATTCTTTCTGGCTCCGTATACAGGGCAGGTTTCTTCGCAGAAGTTCAGCACAATTGCGACCAACCAGAATAATCTGGCACGTACTGGTGTTTACGTATTCCAGCGATAATTCTGCGCTCGTATCTGTCCCTACTTATCGTCCCTCCGTACCTTCGCCCTCATGACCGACGCCCCCAAAAAACTTTTCCTCCTCGACGCTTTCGCCCTCATCTACCGCGCCCACTTCGCTTTCAGCAAAAACCCGCGCATCAACTCCAAAGGCATGAATACAGGTGCCGTGCTGGGCTTCACCAACACCCTGGTGGAAGTCCTGCAGAAGGAAAAGCCCACCCACATCGGCGTAGCTTTTGATGCCCAAAAGAAGACGTTCCGCCACGATAATTTTGCCGAATACAAGGCCCAGCGCCAAGCCATGCCCGAAGACATCGGCACGGCCATTCCGTATATCAAGCGCATCATTGAGGCCTTCAACATCCCGATCCTGATCATGGACGGCTTCGAGGCCGATGACGTGATTGGCACGTTGGCCCAACGCGCCGAAAAGGCTGGTTTTGAGGTGTTTATGATGACACCCGACAAAGACTACTGCCAACTCGTGACGGATAAGATCAAGATCTACCGGCCGGCTTTCATGGGCAATGCCGCCGAAGTACTTGATTTACAACACGTTCTGCAGCGCTTCGAGATTGAGCGCGTGGAGCAGGTAACCGATATTCTGGGCTTGCAGGGCGACGCTTCGGATAACATTCCGGGCATTCCGGGCATCGGCGAAAAGACCGCCAAGACGCTGATTCAGAAGTACGGCTCGGTTGAAGGGCTGATTGCCCACGTAGACGAGCTAAAGGGCAAGCAGCAGGAAAACGTGCGCAACTTCGCCGAACAAGGCCTCATGTCGAAGGAACTGGCCACGATTCATGTAAACGTGCCCATTGAGTTCCACGAGGAAAACCTGACCCTGACCCAGCCCAACGAAGAAAAGCTGCGCGCCCTGTTCGACGACCTCGAGTTTCGCCAGTTGGCGGCCCGCGTGCTCAGCGGCGGCGCCCCGGCGGCGTCCGTCACGGCGCCCACGCCGCGGGGCGCCCGCCGGCCCAGCGTACCGGCAGCCCAGGCTTCGCTGTTTGATGCGCCGGGTGCCGTGGCCATTGCCGCTGAAAACGGCGAAGAACTCGGCCACGAAGGCGCCCCGGCTGGCCCGCGGCGCACGCTGGCCGATGTGCCCCACCAATACCACCTCATCGACACGCCTGCTATGCGTAAGTCGTTGTTAGACTTCCTGTTACAACAAAAGGAAGTCAGCTTCGATACCGAAACCACCGGCCTCGATACCATGACGGCGCGCTTAGTAGGGCTTTCGTTTTGCTGGCTGCCAGGCGAGGCCTATTACGTGCCAGTGCCCCACGACGATACCGACGCAGCCCAGGCACTGGTAGACGAGTTCCGGCCGTTTTTCGACGCGGAGCATATCCTCAAAATCGGCCAGAACATCAAGTACGACCTTACCATACTGAAGCATTACGGCGTGCAGATGCGCGGCCAGCTCTTCGACACGATGCTGGCGCACTACCTTCTGGAGCCCGACATGCGCCACAACATGGACGTGCTGGCCGAAACCTACCTGCACTATTCGCCGGTTTCAATCACTGACCTGATCGGGCCGAAGGGCAAGAAGCAGAAAACAATGGCCGACATTCCGCCGGCCGAAGTCAGCGATTACGCCTGTGAAGACGCCGACGTGACGTTGCAGCTCAAACATTATTTCGAGCCGCGCCTACAGGAAGTGGGCTTGCTCAAGCTGCTCAACGAGGTGGAGAACCCGTTGGTGCCGGTGCTCAGCGACATCGAATACGAAGGCGTAAAAATCGATTCGGGCGCCATGAACGAGTATTCGGCGGAGCTACAGGGCTACATCACCGAAATCGAAAAGCAGATCTTTGCGGCGGCGGGACAGGAGTTTAACATTGGCTCACCCAAGCAACTGGGCGAAGTGCTGTTTGACAAACTCCAGCTCGGCGGCGGCAAAATCAAAAAAACCAAAACCGGTCAGTATGCCACGGGCGAAGAAGTACTGAGCGTACTGGCCGCCGACAACCCCATCGCGGCCCTGATTCTGGAGCACCGCCAGCTCACGAAGTTGCGCTCGACATACGTAGAAGCCTTACCGCAGCTCGTATGCGAGCTCGATGGCCGCGTACATACGTCTTTTAATCAGGCAGTTACAGCAACCGGGCGTTTGAGCAGCACCAACCCTAACCTGCAGAACATTCCGATTCGCACGGAGAAAGGCCGGGAGATTCGCAAAGCCTTCGTGCCCCGCGACGCCGATCACATTCTCGTTGCGGCCGACTACTCGCAGATCGAGCTGCGCATCATGGCTGATTTTTCGGGCGACAAAACCATGATTGAGGCTTTCCGACAACACCTTGATATTCACGCCAGTACGGCCAGCAAAGTATTCCACGTCGGCCTCGACCAAGTGGATGCCGAGATGCGCCGCAAAGCCAAAACAGTCAATTTTGGTATCATCTACGGCATTTCGTCTTTTGGTTTGGCGCAGCGCCTGGGCATTTCGCGCAAGGAAGCCCAGGAGATTATTGAGGCATATTTCGTGGAATTTGCTTCGGTAAAACGCTTTATGGACGACAGCATTAACCGCGCCCGCGAGCTAGAGTACGCTGAAACGCTTTTGGGCCGGCGCCGCTACCTGCGCGATATCAATTCGCGCAATGCCACACTGCGCGGCTACACCGAGCGCAACGCTATTAATGCGCCCATCCAAGGCACAGCCGCCGACATCATTAAGAAGGCGATGATCAACATTCACGAGTGGCTCATTCAGGAAAAGCTCGGCACCAAGATGATCCTGCAAGTGCACGACGAATTGGTCTTCGATGCGCCTAAGGAAGAAGTTGAGTTCATCACGCCCAAGATCCAAGAACTGATGATCAATGCCCTGCCCCTGCCCCACGGTGTGCCCATGGAGGTAGAGGTGGGCACGGGCCAAAACTGGCTGCAAGCTCATTAGGGCTTGTAAACAGTAGGTAAAAAGCCGTTGTCGGCAATCCCTTTACAAGAAAGCGCCGCTCCTGCATTAGGAGCGGCGCTTTCTTGTAAAGGGATTGCCGGAGTTATTTTTTCGTAAACGTCAGAGTAGCCGGAACGGCGATGCCTGAGTAAGTATATGTAGATGAGATCTTTAGCGAAGTAGTGGTCAACTCCAATACATCTTGCGTGGTGGCAGTGCTGCCTTGGCGCGCTGACGTTTGGGTGAGCTTGGTGCCATCGGCACTCAAGCTCCAGGTACCGTTGTCGGTATCGGGAGGAGTGCAACTGGTGGCACCTTCGCTGATGGTGTACGTGTTATTGCTGTTATAGCGCAGCAGATCGTCTTTCTGACACGTCTGCAAGACGGTTGCGTACACATCAACTGGCTGCCCGAGAACAGTTGCGGTAGCGCTCGTGAGCAGCCAATCCTTGTCGCTCAACAGTTCGGCTTTCGTAGGCGGCGCGGGGTCTTCGCTTTTGCTACTACTGCCACAAGCAGTAAGGCCGCCTAACAAAGAGAAGGACAGCGCGATTGCAACTAATTGATTCATAAATATTTAATTACAGAGACCCAAGAGACATGGTTGAATGTACTGTGCCGGTTTTAAGCGACGGCCGTGATGGCAAACGCGCGCCATGCTTTACTCAACGTCGTAGCGGCGGATCAAGTATAAGAGTTTTCAATCCTGATTGACGCTGTAGCCCGTGGCTTACGTTCACCCGAAGACAGGCAGGATCATCGGGAATGAACCTACGGGTACGCCAATGGTTTAGTGTACAATCCTCCATTTCTTTTTGCTGTGCAACAGATTCTTTCTTACGATGCCGTGGTTATCGGGGCTGGCCCGGTGGGGCTCGCCAGCGCTATTGAAGTGCAGCGCCGTGGCCTCTCGGTGTGCGTGATCGACAAAGGGGCTTTGGTAAATTCCATTGTGGGCTACCCCACCAATATGGAATTCTTTTCCACGCCCGAGCTGCTCGAAATCGGTGATTATCCCTTTCCTACGGCGCACTACAAGCCCTTACGCGAAGATGCCCTCGACTATTACCGCCGGGTGACGGTAGCCGAAAAGCTTACGCTCCGCCTCTACGAGCGCGTAGTACGGCTCGAGGGCGATGCCGGAGAATATACCGTCGTTACCGACAAAGCGCAGATTGCCACGCGACACGTCATTATCGCCACAGGATTCTTCGACATTCCTAATAAGCTGGAGGTGCCCGGTGGCAACCTTCCCCACGTAAGCCATTACTACAAAGAGCCTTACGCGCACGTCGATCGGCCGGTGGTGGTGATCGGGGCAAAAAACTCGGCGGCGAAAGCGGCGTTACAGATGGCGCGCGCCGGTGCCCACGTCACGCTGGTGGTGCGCGGCGCTGAGATCTCCGAATCGGTGAAATACTGGATTCGGCCTGATCTGATCAACCGCATCAAGGAAGGCCGCATTAAGGCGTATTTTAATACTCTGGTGCAAGCCGTCACGCCTGAAGCCGTAGAGTTGCTCACTCCCGATGGGCCGGTGTCGGTGCCGGCTACTTACGTATATGCGCTTACAGGCTATCGCCCTGATTATGCGTTGCTTATGGCTTTGGGGATTACTACCCAGAACGACGCTGCCAGCACGCCTTCGCACAACCCGGAAACCTTCGAAACCAACCGGCCCGGCGTGTATCTGGCCGGGACCGTCTGCGGGGGCTTGAACACGAGTCGTTGGTTTATTGAGAACGGTCGTTACCACGCGCAGGTGATTGCCGAGCACATCGCGGCTACCACCAACGTGCCACAGCCTTCTTAGGCAGTCCTATTAAAACGGTATTGTATATTACCAAAAAGCCCCGTTTCTGAATCAGAAACGGGGCTTTTTATTGAATTTGCTAACGCTACGAGCTTATGGGAAGGTTACGCCGCGGTAGTTGTTCGGATCGACGCTCGGGATAGAGGCACCGTACTGCTGGTTGATCACGCGGATCATTTCGTTGGCCAGTACCGCATAGCCACGCGGCGTAGGATGCACCCCATCGAGGCCAAACAGATTGCCCGAGATGAAGGAAGCCGTGTTGTTTACGCCATTCGTCACAAAGCCGCCAGTTGCCACGCGCGAGAAGAACCCGTTGGCATCGAAAATAGCAAGGCCTTTAGCCGTAGCCTTAGCCGTGATGGCACTGTTGAAAGCCGTAGTAGCTGTGGCAACTAGTTTCTGCTCAGCATCGTCGAGCACCAAGGTGCTTGGGATTGGGTTTTTAACATCGGCTCCGAATGCTTTCGTAGTGTCGATGCCCTGCAGCGCCAAGAACACACTCAGGGTTACCGTTGGAGGCAAAGAAGCTTTGGCTTGGGTATAGACATCGCGCCAAGGCTTGCCCGTATTTGGTCGACCAAAGAGGGGCAGATAAGGAGCGGAAGTAAGCGTAAACAGTTGTTTGCCGCCTGTAGCATCCTTGATGTCCGTAGTAGGAACGGTTATCGTTTTGATCGTGGTACCAGGCGTAGTAGAGAGGCCGCCCGTGTGCACAATGATAGCCGGCACTTTGTTTTCCGTCAGAGTAGCCTTAAATGAAGGACCAACCGTGGTAAAGAACGGAATACCTGTTACATCGGGGATGGTGCTTACCAAACCTTTTGCGCCATTGGCCGTCAGGGCGTCAATGACTTTGTTGGTCTTATCCGTAAAGTCTGCTACTGGAGTAAGCGAGCTGGCCGCGCCGCCGGCGGTAGCAAAACCCAGCACGTCGTTGTTGCCCAACCATTCGGTGAAGAAGGTAGGGTTAGAGGCAGCTACCCGTTGCAGATAGGTTTGGGTCGGCGTGGCATCAGGGGTAATGCGCTCGAAATAAGGGTTGCCTTGCGTACTGCCGTAACCCGCCGTTTCAATATCCGACATCCGAATACCGGGTACACCCAAATTCTGAACCGGATCTAAGTATTTGGTATACAATGGTTTAGCAGCCGTAGCACCAGCGCGCAGAGCCAGTTTGTCGGTAACCGGTGTCGTGATGGGAGAGCCGGAAGCCGTGAAGCCGGTTAGGCGCAGGTAACCCGACCCATTCTCTTGGCCGCTAGCAAATAAGGGCTGCGTAAAGTCGCCGCCGCCTACTTTCTTAAACTGCTGAGCCAACAGGTTTGGATACGAGTTCAGCTGTCCTTCTAAGTACAGGCCGCCATCGGAGTAGCCCGCGGTCAGGGAATTGCCGACTGCGATGTAGCGCGAGAAGTCGGCAGTGCCTTTGCTGGCTTTGAGGTCTTTCTCCAGATCGGGTTGGCAACCACCTAGTACTAAGCCCATTAGCGCTAACGCCGGGGCAATTTGTTTATAAATCTTGTTCATATGAAAAAGGCTTTCGCAGAGCTTAGAAGTTGTAGTGCAGACCCAATCCTGGAACAAAGATGAAAGTCTTGTAGGTCCCGGCTACGCGGTCGGTAGTGCCGTTGGTGATCAGATCACGCTGGGTTTGCGAACGCTTCTTGAAATCTTCAAACAGGAAAGAAGCATCCACGCCAAAGTGTTCGCCTACGTCGTAGGAAGCACCAGCTGACAGAAGCACGCGGTCAGCGTCCGGCGTTTCCGGCGTTACGTAGCCGTCTTTCACGGGCGAAAAGTCATACCCTACGCCGGCACGAAGTGCAAGTGCATCCGAAACTTTGTACTGACCGCCCAAGCGGAAGGTAAGGGCGTCTTGGTATGAGCGCTTGGAAGAGCTGAAGTTGGCACCGCCTACTTGGCCATCGACACCGCTAGTACCACCTTGGCCGTTGTTGCCGCTAAAAGCGAAGTTCAGCGTCTGGTACTTGCTCCACTGCACGTAGTTGGCATCCAGACCGATGGTTACTTTATCGTTTGGCGTAACCCCGACGCCGAAGCTAAACGTAGCTGGCAGGGGCAGCGTAACGTCGAACTTGGTAGCCGTGAAACGCGACCCAAACGACGAAGAGATGTTGTTGAAGCTTACGTCGCCGCTCTTGACGTGCGCATCAACTTTCGAGCGGTAGCTGAAGCCCAGGCTAACGTTGTCGGTTGGCTTAAAGTAAATGCCAGCGTTGTAGCCCAGCTTGTGTTCGGCTTTGCCGTCCAATTCAATGCTGCCATTGGAGCTAGGCAACGGGATGTCTTTCTGCAGATTAACGGCGCCGTACGCCAGCACCACCAGCCCGGCACCCACACTGATCTTGTCGGTAAGTGCGTAGCTTATTGTGGGTTGCACAAAGATAGATTGTAGGTCAATCTGAGTGAGCGAATAGCGGCCTTCCCAGCCGCTGGCATACTCCAGCTTGCTGCCAAAAGGCGTGTACACCGCAATACCCGCCCGGAATTTGCCTTCGGCGGGGCCAAAACTAGCGTAGAGGTTAAAAGGGGTTACGACGTTATGCTGCAACTCGCGCTGCGTGCCTCCGCCTGGCTGGACGTACGATACGCGGGCCAAAGCAGCGTTCACACCTACCTGAACGCCGTTTTGACGAATCATGGCCAGCGCACCAGGGTTATAGAACATGGCCGCGTGGTCCAAGGCCAGGCCTACTCCGACCCCACCCATGCCGACGTTCTTTTGCCCGGCTAGGTTCACTTGGAAGCCACCCGCAGTAGCCGCCGTGCCTGTAAGCAGCGCACCACCCACGAGGAGTAGAGATTTTAACTTCATAAGAAAGAAAAAAGAGTGAAAATTGGGGATTTTGGGACTAAATGTAACGAAAAAACACAGGAGTAGTCGGCTTGCCGAGTTTTTTATGCGTTGGCTTGGGACGCGGTAAAATGCCCTAAGCCGGCCCGATCTTAAAACCGGTATAATATTAGAAAAAAACGCCGCCCTTTCCCTCCTCTTCGGCATTTTCTCCATTTAGTACTTGCCGGTTTTGCAAGTCAAAGCGCTGGCCGCTTACCAGCAGATGCACCCGCAGATCCTGCCCCGATACGGGCTCGCCGCGCCCGATGCGCCCAAGGTTGCTGCCTTGCAGGTGTTGCCCGTCCACGGCAATCACGACGCCGTCGCCGAACACCTCGGCTTCCGTCCCACCCCGGATGATCAGTCCAGTTTCCTGGCCCAGCCCCAACCCTAGTCGCGTGGGATGTTGTAGCACGGCGTGTGCCAGCCGGCTAAACCGGCCTCTTTCGGCAAAGTGCTGATCTATATACAGTTCCGACAGCAGGCCCAGCCCCGGACCCGTGCGCAGGCCGCCTTTCGTGAGCGACCGGGCGCCGTGGCCTTCCACAATCATGCAGTTGGGCATCACGGCAGCACCGGCACTGGTGCCAGCCACGATGAAGGAAGCATCGCGGCGGTAACGATCGGCGAGCGTAGCCAGGGCGCGGGTGCGCTCCCAAAACTCCGTAATGCGCTCTTGGTCGCCGCCCGTGAAGAACACGAGACCGGCCCGCTCCAGCCGCTCCAGATACGGGGGACTGTCGGCGTGGTGACGCTCATCGACGCGCATGTGGCGGGCAGCCCGGCACCCCAAATCGCGGAAGGCATCGACGTAGGCCGGGCCGGTTTTACCCGGATTGGGTGCCGCCGTGGTCACGATTTCGACGTGCGTCGTGGCGGGATCAGGCAACATATCGGTGAGCCGCGCCAGCAGCTCGTCGTCGTCGCCGCCGCCCAGCGCCACCAACGTACCCAGCGGAAATGTATCGGACATAACGTTCTATATCTAGCTAAACCAAAATGGTGCGAAACGGCCGGCTGACAGCTTAAGGTCAAGCTGTTGTAAGGGAGAAATAAACGGACAGTTCGACTAGCGAGCAAACTTACGCCTCCAAAGCGCGGCCTTCTGCCTAGGCTGCATACGGCTAAAATGCTCGGGGCGGCATTGCATTTTAGCATCTACCTCACCTTGAGCCGCTTACATAATAAGCGAATTTCTACCGATTGCTGTTGCTTCCAAGATCAGTCTGGCAAGGCACACAAGCATATTCCGAGCAAAAGACTAGGCCGAAAGTCGGATTTGCCGAAAAAATCCAACTGGAATGGCCTCGGCGGCGAACGAATCGGGCGCGGCTATGAGTTAAAGAGAAAAGCGCACGTACGGTGGCGGTTACGCCGGTTTTTTCGGCTACTTTTGCGCGCCCGTTTGGACCAAAATCTTCTGCCTAGCGAGAAAATCCCTCCTTTCTTAGTTCATGAATCAGCACCCGACTACCGACCAAATTACGTCCCTGATTCAGGAGGGCGAGTTTTTCAAACTTAAGGAAGTGCTCAAGGAATTTGAGCCGGCCGAACTCGTGGAGCTTATCGAGGCCGAAGAGGAGCGCGAGCAGCTGATTATTTTTCGGCTTTTGCCGCTGCGCCTCGCCACGCAAGTGTTTGAGTATCTGGACCTTGACATTCAGAAACATTTTCTGGTCAATCTGTCGCAGGACAAGATCACGGACATTCTGAACGAGATGTCGCCCGACGATCGGACGGCGCTGCTGGAGTTTCTGCCCGATGACTTTGTCAAAAGCCTGATTCAGACGCTTTCGGAGCCCGAGCGCAAGGTGACGCTGGAACTGCTCGGCTACCCCGAATACAGCGTGGGCCGCCTGATGACGCCCGACTACATCGCGATCCGGGAGAACTGGACGGTGCAGCAAGTGCTCGACTACATTCGGCAGCACGGCGGGCAGTCCGAGACCCTGAGCGTGCTCTACGTCACCGACAGCCGCGGTGTGCTCATCGACGACATCCGCATCCGGGAGTTCCTGCTCGCCGACCCCGCCATGCGCGTCAACGAGCTCATGGACCGCCGCTACGTGAGCCTGCGCGCCATGCAGGACCAGGAAGAAGCCATTGAGGTATTCCGCAAAAACGACCGCATCGCGCTGCCCGTCGTCAACGACGACGGCGTGTTGTTCGGCATTGTTACCATCGACGACATCCTCGACATTCGGGAAGAAGAAGACACCGAGGACATCCAAAAACTCGGCGGTTCGGAAGCCCTCGACGAGCCTTACCTGATTATTTCGCTGGCGCGTATGGTGCGCAAGCGGGCGGGCTGGCTGGTAATTCTGTTTCTGGGTGAGATGTTCACGGCTACGGCCATGGGCTTTTTCGAGGGCGAAATCGAGAAGGCCGTGGTGCTGGCGCTGTTCGTTCCGCTGATCATTAGCTCGGGCGGCAACGCCGGCTCGCAAGCTACTTCTTTGATTATCAGGGCGATGTCTTTGGGCGAGGTAACGCTGGGCGAATGGTGGCGCGTCATGCGGCGCGAAATCCTGTCGGGGCTGGCGCTGGGTGCCATTCTGGGGCTGGTCGGGTTTATCCGCATCGTGATTTGGCAGCTTTCCGGTTTTAAAGACTACGGCACGCACTGGACCCTGATTGGCTTTACCGTAGGCTTTTCGCTGGTGGGCATTGTGCTGTGGGGTTCGCTCGCCGGCTCGATGCTGCCGCTGCTGCTCAAAAAGCTCGGCTTCGACCCGGCTACCTCGTCGGCGCCGTTTGTGGCTACCCTTGTGGACGTAACGGGCCTGGTCATTTACTTTTCCGTAGCGACGCTTTTTTTGAAAGGAACAATTTTATAAGTTCCCCAGCATAAGCGTGTTATGGTATGCATCAGCTGGCCTGCTTACGACGAATGGTATGGGTTGGCCTGGGCTGGGCGCTGGGCGGCTGCGCGGCCGTGGGGCACGTAACGCAGCTAGACGACAACTGGTATCATGTGCTGCACGTGGGCGGCGACGACTCGCTGGCCCGCGCGGTAGCGAAGCACAACGTCTTTGTGCAGCAACACGGCGACACGCTGGTATTCACGCCACCGGCCACGACCGAAGCGGCGCGCCCGGTATCATGGTACTACCGGTTGCAGCCTGAGCACCATGTATTGCTGCTCAAGCGGCACTTCGATGTGGACGTGTTTACCCTGCCCTTCAAAGTGCGACCGCCACGGGCGGGCGTCCCGGTGCAGCTCAACACCAATTTCAACGCGGCGCTGTATGTGGGGCAACGACTTGATTTCTACTACCTCAACAGCCGCCGGGCCACGCCTTGGCGGCAGGCGCCGCGCATCCGGGCCACGGGCTTGGGCTACGGGCTATTTTTGGGCTTGGGCTCAGCCGACATCTCCGAATACGTGACGCAGCAACAAAACACGTTCGAATACGAAGGCATGGTGTTGCACGCAGGAGCTGCTACTATATACGATGCGCTCAACTTTAACGTGGGCTTAGCCGTCGGCTTCGACCACCTGCTCGGCGCGGACGGCCGCTATTGGGTCTATCAGCACCGTCCGTGGTTTGGGGTGTTGTTTGGCCTAGACCTAAATTAATCTTGCACAAGTATTTGTTAGACAAATACTTGTGCAAGATTACTGTATATCGGGGCGGCTGCGGCTTGCCTTTTTCTCGCTGTGTTTTTTCTTGGAAGCAAGCCGCTCGCGTACAGCGCCGGCACTGGGCTTGGTGGCCCGCCGCGGCTTGGGTCGGCGCAGGGCGCGTTGCAGCATATCGTAAAATTTTCGCAGCGCCGTTTCCTTGTTGCGCAGCTGGCTGCGGTCTTCTTGGGCCGTAATGAGAAGAAACCCTTCGGCCGTGAGCTGCTTGCTGAGCTTGTCCAGCAAGGTTTGTTTTTGCTCCTCGGTCAGGAGTTGCGACGAGGCGACGTGAAAGCGCAACTCCACCTTCGACTCTACTTTGTTCACGTTTTGCCCGCCCGGACCGCTGCTGCGGGCGGTTTGGAGCTGAAGTTCGGGCAGGAAAGCGGAGGCCGGAGGAAGCATGGACAACAAAACGGGCGATAAGGCTCCGAAGTTATGCACTTCGCTACAGTCAACTGCGCACCGCATTAAGACCAGCAAGCCCCAAAAACGCAAGCAACTGATTTACAACCAACTACAACGACCCTGAGCGCACCGATACCCTGGTGGACTCGGGGTCATTGTAGTTGGGTTATGGCTTCGAAACGGGCTAACTACCGAGGGGTACCTGGCGGACCAGGCCGGTAATGCCGCGCTGCTGAAGCTTGCGCCGCACGGCTTCGGCAGCGCCGCGGTCGGCAAACTGACCTACTACCACCCGCTTCAAGGCACGGCCGTTGATGGTTTCTTCGGAAATAGTCACAACCAATTGATTATCAAGCGCTTGTATTTTAGCCTGAACAGCTTGCGCATTGAGGGCATTGCTGAAAGTGCCGGCTTGCACAATGTAAGCGGGTGAATCGAGGGTTTTGGGCACTTCGCTTAGCACGGACGCATCGGCCGCCGACACGTCCATGGTAGCGGAAGTGGCCAGTAGGTTCATGTCGTCCTGCAGCACATCGAGGTCGTCGGGAGCATCGGTCGGGCCAAGCGGAATGTTGTTTGGCACTACTTCGGCTACCACGTCAACGGCGCCCTGCTGCACAATGCCCAGCGGACGGGCGGCTACTTCGGCCAAATCCAGAATGCGGGCGTGGCGAAACGGGCCGCGGTCGGTAACGCGCACGACTACCGATTTGCCGTTTTCGGGATTGGTCACCCGCACATGGGTGCCGAAAGGCAACGTTTTGTGGGCGCAGGTGTATTTAAATCGATCGAACCGCTCGCCGCTGCTGGTGCGCTGGCCTTGGTGCTCCCGACCGTACCACGAGGCGCGGCCTCGCATTACGGCTATTCTGCGGGAGGTGGTGGTGGCGTTTTCGTCCTCGCTGCTTCGCATGGCACTGGCTCCTTGCGGGATGGCCAGCAGCAGTGTGAAAAGCATAACCATCATCAAGCCGGAAACATGCAGTCGTGGGGGTAACGTCATTCGGTTTCTGTGTTGTTGAACGGAACAAAACTATTACCGAGATACAAACTGCTCCTGTTATTCCAAGCACTTTGCTCCATCAGAGGACAAAAAATTATCTTTTACCAATAAAATTTGCACAAAATATATAGAGGTCATTCTTGGCAAAATGTGCATTTGTGTTTGTTTAAGGCACATTTTGCACTATAGAAAGACATCATTTACAGCCTCAAGAAATGCGATTATGAGCTGGGCAAAAAATTTTGTCATTCTGCCGGCCGCTACCTTTGAAAGGCGGTTGGTAAAGTCCCGGAAATTTCCTAAGGCATAAAGCAATCATACTACCTCATTTAACCGTAAGCAGAACATGGATTTTGGTCGTCTTTCCGACTTGCGCTACGTCGATTTCCGGCTGCCCCCCGATCATCCGGATACGGCGGCTGTATTGGCACGCGGCGCTATTTCCGCCTCGCAGACTCGAAATGTGTACGTCGGCTGCCCAATATGGACGAATAAAGCGTGGTTAGGCTCTTATTTTCCGGCCGGAATTAAGGAAAACGAATACCTGCATTACTACGCCCGGCAGTTCAATAGCATTGAACTGAACACCACGCATTACCGCATTCCGGACGCCACGACGGTGCGCAAATGGCGCGACGCAGCACCTGTGGGATTCCGGTTTTGTCCTAAAATGCCGCAAAGCATCAGCCATGAGCGCGAATTGTACAATGCCGACGACCTTACACTAACATTCTGTCGAGCTATCAGCGAGTTAGGCGATCGGATGGGAATGGCTTTTTTGCAACTTCCGCCTACTTTCGGCCCTGAAAACCTGCCGCGCCTGGAACGGTATTTACTTGATTTTCCCGATTACGTTCCCTTAGCCGTCGAACTTCGTCACCCGGCTTGGTTTGCCGATGCTGGCCTGCGCGATGCCGTATATGCGTTGCTGGAAGCGTTGGGCAAAACACTGGTTATTACGGATGTAGCCGGCCGCCGCGATGTGCTCCATCAACGCCTGACGACTTCTACTGCCTTCGTCCGCTTCAACGGGCACGGGCTAGTGCCGAGCGACTACAGTCGCGCCGATGCGTGGGCTGAGCGGCTGGCGGCTTGGCTGGCGGCGGGCTTACAGACGGCGTATCTCTTTATCCATCAGAAGGATATCATGCATTCGCCCATCTGGACGCAGTATTTTCTGGATAAGCTCAACAAGCTGACTGGCCTAGCCATTGCGCCACCCAAGATCATTGTGCAACCTGTGCAGGGAAGCTTGTTTTAGAGCGGCCACAGGACCGACGCGCAGAATTTGAGAGTGAGCCCCGGCCACAACGGGGAGCGCTAGCTATCCGAAAAGTGGCTTTGACGTGGAATAGCCTCGGCCAGAGGTGGTGAAAAATCGTACTTTGTTGAAGTCTTCTTCGCTGTTAACTCCTGTATGAAGTTTGTTACTGTTCTCCGGCTGGCAGCTAGTCTGCTGGCAGTGGCTTCCGCTACGCTTAGTTATGCCCAAACCACCCAACCTGCCCTGCCCGAGCTTCGGTGTTTGATGGTGCCACTGGAACCCGAACGCCGGGCCCAAAAAGCTACGCTGGTGGTAGAAGGCGAAGTACTGGACGCCCGTAGCTTCTGGAATGCCCAGCACAGCCGCATTTACACGGCCCATCGCGTGCGAGTGTACAAGTCTTTCAAAGGCAGCGCCACCGCCGAGCTGACCGTGCTCACGGAAGGCGGCGTAGTCGGCCTTGAGCAGCAGACACTTACCAATACCCTGGCCTTGCGGCCGGGTCAGCAAGGCATTTTCTTTCTGTATCCTTCTCCTTTTGAAGGAGTTACTGCGGCTGGACCGGCCTGGGCGGCTTACGGCAGCCAACAGGGGTTTATTCGGTATGATCTGGCGGAAGCTACGGCTACCGAGCCTTTCCGGCAATATCCGGTGGTGGATGGGGATTTTTACGCTGAGCTTTCCGCCACCACGGGCCAGCCGCTCCGTGAGCTGACGGCCAACCCCGCCCTCAGAGCGGCCGTGGCACGACGCACGCAACGGCCAGTGGCCGCCCGGGCTACGGCTCCGGTGGTGGCTACCTTGGCACCCACTACCATCACAGCCGGCACGGGCTCGGTGCTTACCATCACCGGAATAGGCTTTGGCAACGACCGCGCAACGGGCTTTGTCGAGTTTAAGAATGCCGACGACGGCGGCGCTACCTACATCAAGCCCTTGGATACCGACTACGTGCAGTGGACCGACACGCGCATTCAGGTGCGGGTGCCTTCGTACGCGAGCGCGGGCAATCCGGCGGGTAGCGGCCAAGTGCGCGTAACCAACAACGACCAACTGAGCTCTACCAGCCCCACAACCATTACGGTGGTGTACGCGCTTTCCAACGTGCAGGAATCGACAACGAAGCTCATTTACCCGGCTGGCCACATCAACCAGAACCAAACCGGCGGCTATACCTTCCATTTCGACCCTACGTTCGCGGCCAACACGGCCGCTTCGCAGAGCTGGCAACGGGCGCTGGCAACCTGGCGCTGCCAGACCGGCATGAACTGGGAAGTCGGGACGACGCGCACCAAGCGGGGCGCCGAAAAAGACGGGGAAAACGCCGTCGGTTTCGACCAAGGGGCCGAGCTGCCCGACCGGGTTTTGGGCCGCACGACGAGTTATTATTCGGGTTGTCGCCTGAGCAACGGCACGGTCCGGTTCTACGTGACTGAAATCGACATGCAGTTTGACGAGGCCACGAACTGGCAATATGGCACGAATGCACCCACAACGCAACAGGTTGATTTTGAATCAGTTGCCGTACATGAATTAGGTCACGCCCATCAGCTCGCCCACCTGATTCTGCCGTCGGCAGTGATGCACTATGCCGTGGCCCGCGGGCAGGTAAGCCGCCAAATCAGCGGGCTAAGCGACATCCCGGGCGGACGGGTGGTGTTGCGTAACTACAGCTTTACGCTGAGTGGCTGCGGCCCGGCGGCCATGCTGCCGGCCCCGCTCGTGACGGTGCAGGCCAACAACATTGAAGGAGCCGGTTCGCAAGTCATCTGGACGACGCGCGACGAATGCTTCGTGAACGCCTTTGTGGTGCAACGCGCTACCTCCGATACCACCGTGTGGCAAACCCTAACGACTCTGCCCGCAGGCGCGGCCACCAACGGCTACCGCTACCTCGATGCGCAGGCGCCCAGCGGGCTGATCTATTACCGCTTGCGGCTACGGCGCCCCGACGGCAGCTTCGACACCACGGCCCCCATCGCCGTAACCGACGCCAACACCGACGGCCTGCAACTCTACCCGAATCCTTGGCAGGACGGGCCGCTGCGGCTGCAATACAGCGCTCAGGCCAGCGGCACGCTCACGGCGCGCATCTACGACGTCTTGGGGCGCACGCACGGCCTGTATGCCATCGACTACCAGATTGGGCTCAACATCTTGGGCATCAACCCCGGCAGCCTGCGGGCGGGCTGGTACATCCTGCGGTGGCGCGATTCGTCGGGCAAGAGTGGCTCCGTGCCATTTCTTCGCCTAAATCCTTGATGCAGCTATACAAAAAGGGCCGCAACGCGAGGTGTTGCGGCCCTTTTGAAAAAGCCATTATTGCTAAATGATTGACTATCAAATGTTTAGCAATAATGGCTTTTTTAGCGTTCTAATAGCATAGCGCCGTACGAATAGCCGCCACCAAATACGGTGATGACCACTTTGTTGCCCGGCGTAAGCTGCTCGCGCGTGTCGGCAAGGGCAATGGCCGCGCCTGCGCAGCCTGTGTTGCCAAGGTCCTGAATATTCGACACGGCGCGTTCGGTTGGCAAGCCCAAGCTTTCGAGCACGTTGCGCGTGATGCGCAGGTTGGCTTGGTGCGGAATCAGGTACGTTACGTCCTCGACGCCCAATTGATTGCGTTCGAGCAACTGGCTCGTGACGCGGGCCATATGCTGGCAGGCGTGCGTGAATACATCACGGCCGTGCGGCATCACCAAGCCGCGCTCGACGGGCTTGAGCGTGACCGCTGTGTTGGCTTTGCCCACCGTGGCAGCGCCGCCCGTGATGAGGTCCACCATGCGCAGGTCGGTTTCGGCGAGGCGCTCTTTGCTGATAAGCAAGGTAGCCGCCCCGTCGCCCCAGAGGTGGCCGGCGATGGTGTCTTCCTCATTGTTGTACGCCGTGTTGTGTTCCGACACTACGACCACCGCCCGCGAGGCTTTTCCCATGGCAAAATAGCCTTCCACGATCTCAATGGCGTTGAGCAGCGACGAGCAGGCCGAAGAAATGCTAACCACCGGAATATCAGCCACATCCAGAGCATGCTGCACGGCGTGGGCAACCGTAAAAATAGTATCGTAGGGCGTGTAGGTAGCCCCCACAATCAGGTCGAGGCCGTGGATAAATTCCGGAGCCGCCGCCAGGGCCCGTTGCGTGGCCTCGATGGCCATCGTGTTGGTGTTTTCGCCCACGGCTGCTTTGCGCCGCTCCCGAATGCCGGTACGCTCAATGATCCAGTCGTGCGAAAGGCCGTTGAGGCGGGTAAAGTGTTCGTTGGTGACAATGTGGGCGGGCAAATAGGCCGCAACCTGATGGATATACACGGGTGGAACTAAGCGAAAACGAAATGTAGGACTGGAACAGCGGGCGGGGGCAGAAAATGCAAATTACTGCACTTTTATGGAAGCGGCCCGTACTTTGCTCGGCAACCTTCGTTCAAACGGCGTCCAACGCATCAGGTTCAATCCGCTACTTACAAGATTATGACGCTCTCCCCTGCCGCTCGCCGGCTTGCCGCCGTCGCGGCTTTCGTATTGGCCGGCTGCTGGCTGTCGCCGGTCGCTTACGCCCAAAAATACCGCACCGCTACGGGCCTGCGCCTGGGCAAAAACAACTTTGGCGTAACCGTGCAGCAAAAGATTTTTGAAAAAACCACGCTGGAAGGCCTGGGCATCGCTTCCAACCGCGAGGTAAGCGCCACCATACTGGCCGAGCAGCATTTCCGCATTCTGGGCCCCAGCCTTAATTATTACCTGGGCGCCGGCGGCCACCTGGGCAACCACAAAGACAACGGGACTTTCGGCGGCCTCGATGCCATTGCCGGCGTCGAATACAAAGTTGCCCTGACGCGCCTGGTGCTATCGCTGGATTTTAAGCCGACGGTGGAATTCAACTCCGACGATTGGGCGCGGTTTCCCACGGCCATTTCGGTGCGCTACATTCTGGTGAAGGAAAAAAATAACGGCTTCCTCAACGGTGTATTCGGCGGCGATGACAAAGACAAGTCGAAACGCAAGAGCAAGGCCAAGAAGGACTCGCAGCGGCGCGGCTTGTTCGACTTTTGATATAAACATTTGATAATCAGATATTTATATCAAAACAGAATAAAACCCATTGCCAGCGCTGACACCACGGCAAACAGCAACGTGAAAGTATAAGTAAGGCCCAGCAGCAAGGATTTGCCGATGGTTTTGCCCCACGACTGTTGGTAAAACCCGTGCAGCGCCACGACGAAGTAAACGGGAATCAGCCACAGCAACCACGCCGAATACTCTTCGAGAAAGGGCGCGTAGCCCAAAAGCAGCACCGCCAGAAACAGCAGGAACAGAAAGCAATGCAGGTGGACCGTAAAAATCAAGTGCGCCACGTAGTTGCGGTGCTGCCGGAAGTACACGCCCTTCAACAAAAGCGCGGCCAGGGGCAGGAGCAAAAACAGGGCAATGGACAAAGCGCGCAAGCCCTGATGGATTTTCTCTGCGCGGGTCGTATCGCGCCAGTAGATAAACCGCCGCACCGATAGCCGGCCCCAGAAGCTGGACTTTTCGCCTTTGCTGCGCAGCACCGAATCGAGCTGAGCGTTGGTGGGCTCCGCGGGCAGGCGCTTGATTTCGTCGGGTCCTAGGTGGGTCTTGCCGATGGTGAACCCCACTCCCGGTTCATTTTTCGGTGCTGGCTTGGCCGTTGCGCGCGCGGGCACTCGCGCCGCGACGCCGGGTGGCACGAATCCCGCTTTTTGGAGGGAATCGAGTTGGCGCAAGCCTTGGTCGCGCTGTCGTTGCTGCTGGGCCGTGAGCGCTTTCTCCTGCTTTTTTTCTTCGTGGCCAAACCGCAGGGAAAGCACAAAAAAGAAGACAAAGCTGATGAAGATGTACAGCCGAATCGGCGGCACGTAAGGCACCCGGTGGCCAGCCAGAAACCGTTTGGTTAGCTCGCCCGGATGAAAAAGCAGCAACCACGCGGTTCGAAATACCTTACCGTCGAAGTGAAAAATGCCTTCAAGCGTTTCCTCCACCACGTGTCCAAACCCGATGTTGATGTCGTGGTTTTGCTGGCCGCACCTGGGGCAATAGTCGTCGGGCCCACCTTCCGGGAAGGCGTAGTAGCAATTGGCACAGACCGGAAGCTTTGTGTGCAGGTGAGCCATGAAAGGAGTGCTGCGTAACGGTGCGTCTATACTTTCTGGATTGCGCCGCAAGTAAGCATTTTCACGCCTGATGGCGATTTAGAATTTCGGCAACCTCCTCATAATCAACGAAAAAGGCGACTCGTAGTGAGTCGCCTTTTTCGTTGTTGGCCAGAGCTGAAAGCGCGTTAGCTGCGATGTACTTTGCCGCTGCCGATGATGGACGTGCTGATTTGCGGGTTGCCGTTGACGTACACATCGCCGCTCCCGATGATGCTGGCTTTCAGGGTTTTGGAAGCACTTATTTTACAATCGCCTGACCCGCTGATACTTACAGTAGCCTCATCGGATTTCAAATCCGTAGCGTTTACGTCGCCTGAGCCACTGATGCTGATCTCGTGCGTAGGGCAGGCGCCGGCCAACGTAATGCTGCCCGAACCTGATAGCGACGAGCTGAGTCGGGAGGCTTGCAGCGTCGGCAACTCCAGCCGGCCCGAGCCCGACACCGACAGATTTAGGGTGCTGGCCTTAATGCTCGTAGCGGCCTTCATCATTCCGGAGCCACTCACACTCAAGGCGTTGATGGTCGGCGCGGTGATGTACACCGTAATTTTGCCCAGGTTTCCGTGCCAGTTGTCTCGGGTACGGATGCGCAGCTTGTTGCCGTTCACTACCGTTTCGAGTTGGGCCAGATCGGCGGGTTCGCCTTCTACCTCCACCTTCTGTGGGCTACCTTGGCGCAGCACCACATTGCCGGACGTGGCAAACCCGATTTCAGTGAAAGACGCCACCTGACGCACTTCCCGAGTGGAAGCCAGCGCCCAGCCGGGCAACAACAGCAGCGCGGGCAACAGCAGTAGAAACAAACGAGACAAGGTTTTCATAGAGAATCGCAAGTTTGAGGTGAGGTAGTAGCCCTAAGATGCCGCAATGCCGACAACCGTTGCTCAACAGAAGTTACGAAACTATTCGTAAGCACACCGCCGCGCGGGCTTGTAGTCGGCAGTTGTAAGTGGCAAACTGCGCTGCGCTAAAAGGCCACGTGCAAACGCACTGCCACTACATGCACCGGCCCGCGGTCGCGGTTGTAAGCAGGGTGCAGCACAAACTGATAATCGGGGCTGACGGTAGCGTGCTGCTTCGGAAAATTGAGGCTGTAATAGGCTTCGGCAATCATTTCCGGCGCATAAGTAAGCCGGCCATCGCCGATGATGAAGCCGTGACCGCCCGCCGCCAGATAGTCGCGGTGGGCCGTAGAAAGCCCGTTGCCGACCACGGCCAGCCCCAGGCGGTCGTCGGGGCGCTGCCAGGTGGCGCCGGTGCTGGAAAGCCCGGCGCTCAGCGAACGATCAATTTCGGTGAACGCCCACGTTTCGCGGCGGCCGTCGTTGTAGCTGAGGCGAGCGAAAGCGCCGATCTGTTCGGTGAGTTCCTGCTCGGCATTCAGGCCAAAGCCGGTTTTGGTGCGTCCGTTTACGCGGGTAGCCGTGATATCACGATCGTCGCGCAGCATGGCCAAATGGTAGTCGCCCATGTCGGCTACCGTGCGGAAGCCCAGCATGCGCACCGTGCCGGCGCGGCCGCCCACGGCGTAAGTACGCGACAGCTCCAAGGTTTCGGAATGGGCGGTGTGGTAGTGCTTGTTCAGGATGGGACCATTGGCTTCCAGCGGCACCAGCGAGGTGGCAGCACGCAGCGCAAAGCTTGGCGTAACATACTCGCCCACAGCCCCTACCGTATAGCCGCGTGTATTGGCCGGATAATCCCAAGCGCCGTTGCTCATCAGGCCCCAGTTCATAAACTGGCTGCGCGGATCGTGGCTGTAGCTGTTCTGATCGAAGTAGTCGGAAAGGCTGAACTTGCCCACGTTCAACGCAAAAAACCGCGTTGGCGCCGCCCCCGCGATCTGGTTGGGAGCGTCGTCGGTGGGCGTAGTAGAGGCGTCCAGCGCCCAAACTTGCCGCAAAAACAAGCGCGCCAGATACAGCTTGGGCGCCGGATCGCCGATGCGGAACGTTTCGCCGTTGGTGAAGCCCGCAATGCCGCGCGCCGCGCTCAGCCCGCTGCCGCCCGCCAGCTCGGGGTTGAAATAAATGCTGGCCCCGCGCCACAGCTGGCGGCCAATGAATACGGTGCTGGTCAGGGAGGTTTTGGCGCTTTCGCGGGGCCGCAGGCTGTATTCGCCAGTATATGGCGCCGAAAAATTGGCGTGCCATTGCGTGATGACGGTCTGCTGAAAATGCAGGCTCCAGGAGCGGGTCCGGGTAGTGTCGGCGGGAGTTGTTTGGTCGGGCGCCGGAGAAGGGGCTGCGGAAGGAGGCGCTGGCGGCGTATTGGACTGCGCGGGCACGGTTTGCGCCTTCGCATGTATCGCATTGATTATCAATAATATACAAAACAGTCGCCGAAATGCGGAAAAAGGAAGCATAGCTGAAACAGAGGGTGCAGGCAATAGATCTTCGCGAAGCACACCCCGCCACTATGTATAATGCATGAACGCCCCGCCGGGCTGTCTCCGACAAGACTCATTTTTTCCCATCTTTAGCCCACCCTTGCCCTACCGCCATGCACCCACACGAAGAACTTCTGCACCGCTTCTACCAAGCCTTTCAGCGCCGCGACGCGGCGGCCATGGCGGCCTGCTATCATCCGGAAGCGACCTTCGAAGACCCTGCTTTTCGCGTTTTGGAAGGCCGCCAGATCGGGGCGATGTGGCACATGCTGTGCGCCCGCAGCAAAGATTTGCGCTTGGTTTACAACGGCATCCGGGCCGACGACCAGCAAGGCCAAGCCACTTGGGATGCGCACTACACGTTTTCGCAAACCGGGCGCTTCGTGCACAACCACATTCAGGCTCGCTTTACCTTCCAAGACAACAAAATCTTGACCCATCACGACCGGTTCAGTTTCTGGCGCTGGTCGCGGCAGGCACTGGGGCTCATGGGTTGGCTGCTGGGCTGGACGCCGTTGTTGCGCAACAAAGTCCAAGCCACCGCCCGCCAGAATCTGGAAAAGTTCATGGCCAAGCATAGCTAACAGCAAAAACGCCCCCTCCTTGAAGAAAGAGGGGGCGTTTTGATTTTTTACAACTATCTGATTACCATATTTTTACACGCGAGCTATCGGCGCGCCAGAGCTTCTCGCCTTGCTTGATATTGAAGGCTTGATAGAACTCCGGCACGTCGGCGAAGGGGCCGTTTACGCGCAGATTAGCTGGCGAGTGTACATCGGTGAGCACGCGCTGGGCGAGTACTTCGTCGCGCTGGTGGTTTTGCCAGCCAAGCGCGTAGCCCAAGAAATAGCGCTGCTCCGGCGTGAGACCGCCGATTTTCTCGCCTTTCTTGTACTCGTCGGTTTTCTTAAAGGCGTCGAGAGCAATGACGATGCCGCCCAGGTCGGCAATGTTTTCGCCCGCGGTAGCCTTGCCATTAATATGCAGACTATCAAGCACTTGATAGCCGTTAAACTGCCGCACAATCCCGTTGACACGCTGCTGAAACAGCTTGCGATCCTGCTTGGTCCACCAATTGCGCAGGTTGCCTTTCTCGTCAAACTGGCTGCCTTCATCGTCGAAGCCGTGGGTGAGTTCGTGGCCGATGGTGCTGGCGCCCGCATAGCCGTAGACGATGGCATCGTCGGCGTCCTCGTCTTTGAGGCCGGGAATGGCGAAAATGGCGGCCGGCAACACAATTTCGTTGTTGCTGGGGTTGTAATAGGCATTATACGTCTGGGGCGTCATTTCCCACTCGGTGCGGTCGACGGGCTTGCCCAGCTTGTTGATATTGTAGTTGTACGACCACTGGCTGGCCCGCATCATGTTGGCGGCGTAGGAGCTACGGTCGATTTTGAGGTTGGAAAAGTCCTTCCACTTATCGGGGTAGCCTACTTTCGGGGTAATCTTGCTGAGCTTCACCAAGGCCTTTTGCTTGGTTGAGTCGCTCATCCAGTCCAGCTTCTGAATGTGGTCGCGGAACGACGAAACTACGTTGGTAACCAGTTTCTCGTAGCGTTCCTTGGTTTCGGGCTTAAAGTATTCTTTTACAAATAGTTGACCCAGCATCTCGCCCATTGCGCCTTCTTCGTCATCGAGGACGCGCTTCCAGCGGGCGCGCTGCTCTTTGCGGCCCTGCAGAATGGTGCCGTAGAAATGGAAATGCTCGTTGTCGATGGCGCGGCTCAGGTTGCTGGCGTACGCATTGACCAGTTGCCACTGCAAGTAGGCTTTCCAGTCATCGATCGCCGCGGTTTTCAGCAGCTGGCCCGCCGTTTTGTAGAACTCCGGCTGGCCCACAATCACGGTGTCGGCTTTGGCAAGATTCATCTTGCCAAGCCACGTTTTCCAATCGAGACCGGGCGTGAGCTTGTCTAAGTCGTTCACGGCCATCTTGTTGTAGTTGGCGTACGGGTCGCGCAAGGCTTCAAGCTTTCTCGACGAACCGGCCAGCGTTGTTTCCAGCTTCACTACGCGGGCGCTGCTGGCTTTGGCGGTCACCGAATCCTGTCCCATTAGCTGGAACATCTTGGCGACGTGCTTGCCGTATTCCTTGCGGATGTTGGCCGTGCGTGTGTCTTTGTTAAAGTAATAGTCGCGGTTGGGCAGCCCCAGGCCGGTTTGCCAGAGTTGCAGCGCCATTTTATCGCTGTTTTTGGCATCCTGCGCTACAAACGGCCCGATCAGAGCGTTCACGCCCAGCGGTTTGAGGCGGGCAATTTCGTCCTGCACATCCTGCGAGGTGCGCATGGCAGCAATGCGATCTAGCTCTGGCTTTAGGGGGATAATACCCTGTTTGTCAGCCTTTACCGAATCCATGCCGGTGGCCCAGAAGTCTCCGATCTTCTGCTGGTTGGTGCCGGCCGCTGCATTAGCCTTGGCCGCCTCTTCGTTGATGGCGCGCAGGCGGGCATATATCTCGTTCTGCACCTCTTTGCCAATGCCCCACGAGCTTTCGGAGGCCGGAATAGGGTGCTTCTTAAGCCAGGCGCCGTTGGCGTAGGTGAAAAAATCGTCGCCGGGGCGCACGGTGGTGTCGAGGTTGGCTTGCAGCAAGTCGCCCTGGGCAGCCCCAGATTTGCCGTTCGGCTGGCAACCTGCCAGCGCAGCAGCCCACAAAGCACTCATCAACAGCCATTTACTGGCAGCAGAGGTATTGTTCATAAAAGTAGAATGGTGGAAAGAGAAGTCTGCCACGAAAGTAGGTTTTCTGGCCAGATGATAGGACTACAGCAGCGCCTCAGGGTTGCATTTCCGTTAGTACCTTCCCGGAGCGCATTGCGCTCTTCGTCTTAAGTACCTGCCTCTTATGTCGCTTCTGCATCTTCTAGTGCTCAACTTTGCTTTGGCTGCTTACCTCACCGGTGTCATCTGGACCATACAGTTGGTGCATTATCCCAGCTTCGCCGACGTGGCGCAGGACCGATTTGTGGCTTTTCATCAAAAGCACTCCAACCGCATCAGCTGGGTCGTGATGGCGCCGATGGTGCTGGAATTGGGCTCGGGCGCGTGGCTGGCGTGGCAAGGACGCAGCTTGGGCCAAAGTGTTTGGTGGGCGCTGGGACTGGTTATAATCGTCTGGTTGTCAACCTTTTTCATTACAGTGCCTTTCCACAACCGTTTGGGTCAGGGATATAATTACATCGCCATCGACGGCTTGGTGCGCACCAACTGGATCCGCACTTTGGCGTGGACGGCGCGAACCGTGCTATTGGGATGGCTGCTGTGGCCGAGGATATAGCGCATTCGATACTGCTACAATTTTAGGGTTCTATGACCTGCTTAGCGCCAAATATTGTCTACTTTCCGAAGCTTAAATGCCGTGTATGATCAAGTGGACAAAAGCTGTGCTGGCGCTGGCCATCAGCGGCGCGCTTACCTGGGTACTCAACACCAAACAGGGTGATGTTCCGCCGTTTGGGAAGTTTTTGAGTCCCTTTGAAGGTTTCTGGCAGAACGGGGAAGCGGCCGATGCGTTTCCGGCTCAGCAAAACCTGACGCTGCCCGGTTTGCAGGCGCCCGTGCAGGTGCGCTTCGACGACCGGCGCGTGCCCCACATTTTTGCCCAAAACGACCACGATCTGTACTTCGCCCAAGGCTACCTCACGGCCCGCGACCGGCTCTGGCAGATGGATTTCGTTACACACGTGGCGGCCGGGAGGCTGGCCGAAATTGTGGGGCCGAGCCGCCTGGAGACGGACCGCTTTTTCCGGCGCATGGGCATGGTATACGGCGCCCAGAAGTCGCTCGACATGATGATGGCTAACCCCGTCACGCACAATGTATTACAATCGTATTCCGATGGTATAAATGCCTATATCAGTTCGCTTTCCGCGAAGGAGTATCCCTTCGAATACAAGCTCCTGAATTATGCGCCGGAGCGGTGGGAGCCGCTGAAATGCGCGCTGCTGCTTAAGTACATGGCCTTCGACTTGAGCGGACGCTCCGACGATTTGCGCATGTCCAACGCCCTGAATAAGTACGGGCCAGCCGTGGTGAAAGACTTATTTCCGGATTACCCGCAGCGCGAGGACCCGATTGTACCCGTTGGTACCCCCTTGGATTTCAAGCCGTTGCCGGCCCCACCTACGCCCCCCTCGTTTCAGGCGGCGATGTCGGAGAAGGTGCCGGCGCACGAGCCCAATCCGGAATTGGGCTCCAACAACTTCGCGGTGAGCGGCGAAAAATCGGCGTCGGGCTTTCCGATTTTGGCCAATGACCCGCACTTACAGCTGAACTTGCCCAGCATCTGGTACCAGATTCAGCTGACGGCGCCGGGCGTGAACGTGTACGGCGTGACCATTCCGGGCGCGCCGACGGTGATTATTGGCTTCAACCAGCAAGTGGCCTGGGGCGTAACCAACGTGGCCGCCGACGTGATGGACTGGTACCAGATCAAATTCCGCGACCACACACGCCGCGAATACTGGCACGACGGCCGCTGGAAACCGATTCGCCGCGTGGTGGAGCGCATTAAAGTGCGCGGCCAGCCTGATCGGCTCGACACGGTGCTCTACACGCACCACGGCCCCATCGTGTACGACCGCGACGAAAAACCCTTCCTCAGCGAAACGCCCATTCGGCACGCCATGCGCTGGACGGCCCACGACGCGGCCAATGAAGTGCTGGCGTTTTACCAGCTCAACCGCGCGAGTAATTATCAGGATTACACGGCCGCCTTAGCCAACTATGGTTCGCCGGCGCAAAACTTCATTTTCGCGGATAACCAGAAGGATATCGCGATTTGGCCCAACGGCAAGTTTCCGCTAAAGTGGCGCGATCAGGGCAAGTTTATCCTCGACGGCACCGACCCCGCTTACGATTGGCAAGGCTGGATTCCGCAGGCACAAAACCCGCACGTGAAGAACCCGGCGCGCGGTTTTGTGAGCTCCGCCAACCAGTCTTCCACAGGCCCCGACTACCCGTATTATCTCAACTGGACGTTCGGCAGCTACGAGCGCGGTCACCGCATCAACGAGCGACTGGCACGCATGACCCGCGCCACGCCCGACAGCCTGCGCGTGCTGCAAAACGACAATCTCAACCTCAACGCCCAACTCATGCTCCCGCGAATGCTTGCCCTGCTGGATTCGCAGCCGCAGAACGTGGCCAGCCGCGGCGCGCGGCAGCAGGTCCGCACCGAAATGCACCGCTGGAAGTATTTCTACGAGGCTAACGCCATCGGGCCGAGCATCTTTGAGCTGTGGTACAGCAACTTAGTAAGGCGCATCTGGGAAGACGATTTCAGCAAAAAAGGCACTGGCATAGAACTGCGCTGGCCCGGCCGCGACCGCACCAACACGCTCATTTTGCAAGAGCCTGATTCTAAATGGATTGACGACCGACGCACGCCGGCCAAAGAAACGCTGCCCGATCTGGTGCGGCTGTCGTTTGAGTTTGCTGCCGATTCGTTGCAGCGCAAGTTTGGCGAGTTTGGGCCGAAGTGGCGCTGGGCCAACCAAAAGAGCACCGACATTCTGCACCTGGCGCAGCTTCCCGGCTTCGGCCGCATGGACCTCGACGTGGGCGGCGGCGCGGGCATCGTGAATGCGACTTCCGAGCGCAATGGCCCGTCGTGGCGCATGGTGGTGGCTCTTGGGCCGCAGGTGCAGGCCTACGGCGTGTACCCCGGCGGGCAAAGCGGCAATCCGGGTTCGCCGTTCTACGACAACATGATCGAGACGTGGCGCGTGGGGCAGCTCTATCCGCTGGTGTTTCTGCACAATGCCACCGAACAGAATAAGCGCGTGCAGGCTACGTGGACGCTGAACAAGTAGCAGAGGCTTATTCACAAGTATCTGTTTATCAAATAATTATACAACCGTATGAATCGAGGGATCTGGCCGCTTTTTCTGGTTATTCTGGTGGCAGGCGCTGTTGCTCAGGTGTTTCTGCCGTGGTGGAGCGTGGCGGTGGTTGCATTCGCGGCTGCGCTGTGGCTGGGCACGCACGGCGGCTGGGCTTTCTTGGCGGGCTTTGAGGGGGTGGGCTTCGTTTGGTTTGCCTTGGCTGCGTGGCTCAACGTTCAGAACCAAGGCCTGCTGAGCCACCGCGTAGCGCAATTGTTGCCCCTGGGCGGCAACGGCTGGGCGCTGGTGGTGGTCACCGCGATTTTGGGCGGCTTGGTGGGAGGATTAGCGGCGCTGGCTGGCTGCTGGGTTCGGCAGGCGGTTTCACCAAAGCCAGTCGCGCAGCCTGTATCTTAATTGCTTCGCAGCATCAAATAATATTTGGTATAATAATATGATAATCACCTAATTAAAAAGGCCAGCTTCGTACGAAGCTGGCCTTTTTAATTAGGTGATTGCCTTTAGTAGTACTGCGAGATGAACCCGAGGGCTTGTAGCGTATAGCTGACTACCGAGGTAAAGTGATTCCCGCCGGGCACCGGGTGCAGCTCTACCTGTTTGGCGCCGCGCGCCTGCATGGCTTTGTAGGCGTCTTCGGAGTTGAAATACGGCACGTAGTCGTCGGCGGTGCCGTGGAAGAGGGCGAGCGGAGCTTTGGGCTGCCAGTCGTAAATGTCGTTGTCGCGGAAGGCAGCGGCCATTTGCGGATCCGTATTAGTCAGAATGCTGGTCCGGAAAGAGGCCGTAAAAAGCTGCTTGGGCTGGTCTGGCACCGAGCCGAACGAGTTTTTTTCCAGTTGCGCGGCCCAAGGCGGGTTGAAGTAATACGCAAATGGCCGGTTGATGCCGTACACGCGATTGTAGGTATCGAGTACCCACACGTAGGTGCTGAGGAAATTCAGGGGCTTATCGGAGCTCAGAATATAGTTGGCAAAGGCCGACTTGTGGTAGGCCCCGGCGCCCGGCGCGCTAGCCGTGACGGTGAGCTCGTTGGCGTATTTTTCCTCGATGAGCTTGTGCAGCGCCATCGTGGCAAAACCGCCTTCGGAGTAACCGAGCAGGAAGTTTTTGTCGTTGAGCGGAATGTTTTCGCGCCGGCAGAATTCGCGGGCGGCGCGCATCATGTCCAGCGACGCCGAGGCCAACGACGCCGCGTGCTCGTAGGGGTGCGGCAACGCCTTGGAAGCGCCGTAGCCAATGTAATCGGGTGCCGACACGATGTAGCCCGTGGAAGCCAGCACCGAAACCGCCGAGTACACCTCGCTATTGGTACTGTAGTGCGACGGCGCCCGGTCTTCATCGGAAGGCCGAATCGTGCCGTGCTGGTAGCTCAGGAGGGGCAAGGGCTGCGGCACGGTGGGTACCAGCAACGCCCCCGAAGCCGTGACGGGCTTGCCGTCGGTGTTGGGCGTGGTATAAGTCAGGTGATAGACTCGGATGGGATATTTGGCCAGCGCGCCGGCAACCGGAGCTTCGGCAACACGACTGGCCAAGTCAGTCGCGCTGTATTCGCCTATCAGTGAGCTATTTACTAAAAGACTATTGGGTGTGGGCGCAGGAGGCGCCGGAGTAGGAGCGCTCGGCGTAGGGATTGCGGGTGACGATACTTCCGAAGCGTCTTTGGTGCAGCTCATGCTCGGCGCCGTGAGCAATACGGTGCTGAGCAGCAACGTCAGGCGCGCCAGCCGGGAGCTGATTTTATGCAGGATCACGATATGTTCGACAGGAATGATGGGCTTGCATAACACTTGCTAGGTCAAAAAATTTCGTTTTGAGCCGCGAAAAACGCGCGTGTCAGCTTCGCTCACTTCTCAGAAGCCGAAAGTTTATTTTCGCTTCACCTATCTATTTAGTTGTATAACTAAATTATTAGTTATACGTTTAGTGCATCATACTCAGACACATGGAATCTTTCCCCGAACTCACCAAAGCCGAAGAGCAGGTTATGCAGGTGCTCTGGCAGCGCGGCCCTTCGTTTGTGAAGGACGTGCTGGCCGACATGCCCGAGCCTAAGCCGGCCTACAACACCGTTTCGACCATCATCCGCATTCTGGAGCAGAAGAAGTTCGTCGACCACGAAGCATTTGGGCGCACGCACCGCTATTTCCCACTGGTAGCGCAGGACGCGTACCGTCGCTTCTCGCTGCGCAAGCTGCTGGGCGGCTACTTCGGCAACTCCTTCAGCCGCTTGGTTTCCTTTTTTGCCAAAGAGGAGGACCTGGATGCCCAACAACTCGAAGAACTTCTGAAGCACGCCCAACAACAGCTAAACGAAGAAGCCGATGACAACGCTCCTGCTACTTAACTGGATGCTACTGAGCACCTTGTGCCTGGGCGCTGGCTGGCTACTCTACCGGTTCGCGCTGCGCTCGGAGCGTAGCTTTGGCTACAACCGCTGGTACCTGCTGCTGGCGCCGGCGCTGGCTGCGGCCTTACCGTGGCTGCCGTTGCCAGCCGTGTGGGGCACGGCCTTACGCGGTGTGGCACTGCCCCCGATGACGGTATTACTACCCGTCGTGCGGGTAGGAGCCGCTGCAACATCCGAAACGAGCTTCTATGTAAATAATTGGTTATTAATTATTTACGCAACCGTCGCTGCTTTGATGATGATCCGTTTGGGAGTGCGGTTGTGGCATCTGCACCGCCTGACGCTCGGGCTTCCAAGTGAACGCCAGGCAGGCTACACGCTGGTGCGCACGGGAGGCAAGTTGCCCATCAGCTCGTTTGGGCGTACCGTTTACTGGGACGAGACCGCGCCCCTTACCGTTGCCGAAGCCGAACAGGTGCTGCGCCACGAACTAGCCCACGTGCAGCAAGGCCACACCTACGACCGGCTGGTGCTGGATGTGCTGCGGGCAGCGCTGTGGTTCAATCCGTTTGTGCACCTCTTTCCGCGGGCGCTGGCTCTCACGCACGAATACCTCGCCGACGAGGCCGTGTTACACGAAATGCCCACTGCTTCCCCCGCCCAATACGCGACGCTTTTGGCCCAGCAGGCCAGTCAGCGCCTAGGGCTTTCGCTCACGGCCGCTCATTCTTTTACCCAATCCCACACGCTTAACCGTATCGCTATGCTCTACAAAAATCCTCCTGCCCGCCGCTGGAAGCAGTGGCTGGTCTTGCCGGTCAGTGGGTTGCTGCTATTTGCCGTGGCCTGCCAGAAAGAAGCGATCCCGACGCTTACTGCCGCCGCTTCGGCGAGCCAGGCAAACCTGCCGCCTCCACCCCCACCGCCGCTGCCCCTTGCCCCACCGCCGCCTCCGCCGCCCCCGCCGTCCTATGCGGTCGGGCGCAAAATCTACACGTCCGTTGAGAAGATGCCCGAATACCAAGGCGGCTACGCACAGCTTTTGCAGGATATCGGCAGCGCCGTGCAGTACCCTGCCATAGCGCAAGAAGCCAAGTTGGGGGGCAAAGTATTCATCCGGTTTGTGGTGGGCACCGACGGCCAAATGCACGATGTAGAGATTCAGAAAGGCGTTGTGGCACCGGCTGGCCAGGAAGCTGCCGCCGAGGCGCTCAACAACGAGGCGCTACGCGTGATCGAGAACTTGCCGGGCACTTGGAAACCGGGCATTCAGCGGGGCAAAAAGGTAGATGTAAGCTTCACAGTGCCCATTAGCTACGCCAGCAAGTAACCTGATACTGGCTTGGCCAAGATGCGAAGTTCCCTTTCGAAAAAGAGGTTGCTAACGGGCGTTGGCAGCCTCTTTTTCTGTTTTTTATAAAATTTACACTCTACACACCTACTTGACTATCAATCTTTTAATAACCTCGTCCATTCCTGCTTTTTCAATTCCGCGAAGCTATTCTGCACTACAGATTCCTGCAAAAAGGCGTAACTTGCTTCCCAATTTGGCTTCCAACTTCTTTTCAATCAGTGTCTTATTCTCGAATCTCTTCCCGTTTTGCCGCCCCGTTGCTTTCTGCGCTGGGCCTGCTGTTTTCGTTGACCACCCTGCCCGGCTGCACTACCCGCACGGATGGCGAAACTCCTGATTCGAAACTATCGGCTTCGGGCGCTCCGGCGGCGGCTGCCCCGATCGATTCGGCGAAGCTCAAGCTGCAAGTCCTGCGCCTCGACTCGCTCAAGGCCGATTCGATTGTAAAAGCCAGTGGCCAACTGCCCGGCGCCATCCTGCCCGGCCACCGCATCGTGGCGTTCTACGGCAACATTCGCTCGAAAGGCATGGGCATTCTGGGCCGCGAGCCCAAGGAGCAGATGTTCCGCAAGTTTGAGAAAGTGCTGGCCGAGTGGCAAGCTGCCGATCCTTCGCTGCCCATTCAGCCTGCCCTGCACAACGTGACCATCACGGCCCAAGGCGCGCCTGGCAAAGACGGCAAATACCGCCTGATGAACTCCAAAGCCACGATTGAAGAAGTAATCGGCTGGGCCAAAGAGCACAAGTGCATCATTTTTCTGGATGTGCAGGTGGGTCTCAGCGACCTAGAGCACGAGTTGCCTAAGTTGGAGCCATACCTGAAAGACCCCATCGTGCACATGGGCATCGACCCCGAGTTTGCCATGCAAACCAAAGGCGTGCGCCCCGGCAAGAAGATCGGAACCTTCGATGCTAAGGACGTGAACTACGCCGTCAAGTTCTTGGCGCGCATCGTGAGCGAAAACCACTTACCGCCCAAAGTTCTGACCGTGCACCGCTTTACGCAGGGCATGATTACGAACTACAAAAACATCAAAACCGACCCGCGCGTGCAGATCGTGATGCACATGGACGGGTGGGGCGACCCGACTTTGAAGAAAGATTCGTACCACGACTACATCCAGACGCAGCCTGTGCAGTACACCGGCTTCAAGCTGTTCTACGAATACGACATCAAGCCGAAGAACTCGCACCTGATGACGCCCAAGGAAGTGCTGGCCGAGCTAACCCCAAAGCCTCTGTACGTGCAATATCAATAACTAATTGCTAATCAATTAGTTAACAAAAAGCCCCGCTCGGTCATCGAGCGGGGCTTTTTGCTGTGACAAACTGCCGGATTGTAGCAACTCAACTGAGAGGCTGCGCTTCCGTCGCAAACGACTTGAGCAAGGCCACCAGCGAGCCTTCGCCTTGGTCGGGGTGCGAAGCCAGGAATTCCTGTTTGGTTGGGTCGACGTAGCCAAGTACGTGCTCAAACTGCGAACCCGTAACGGTCTTGAAACCCATGGACCAATCCGGGAAATCGCGCTCGTTAATGGTGCCGTCGGCCACTTTCAGCACGTGCAGGTGGCGAATATCGCTTTCGATGGTGGCAAAAATGCTTTGCACATCCTGCTCATGGCCTTCCAGCACCTGAAAGATGTTGCCGTTGCTGTAGAGCAGCATGCCGGTGATGTTGAGGCGGCTGTTTTTGTCGCGCCATTGGGTGAGTGCTTCGTGTAATTCGGTTTCGCTGAAGGGGCTGGTGGCGATGCTTGAGTAAGCTAATCGATACATAAGAGGAGTGCTATAATAACTCCTAAACATAATTTCCCTCCTGCGTCTGTGCAAGCTCAGCCAATACAGCCAGAGAATTTCTTGTTTCAGCTTAGTACCTGCTGCTTACATCGAATTCATAAAGCGTTAAAAATCAGCCCGTCATGCAGAGCACAAGCAAAGCATGACGGGCTGATTTGGGCTATTGAAATGCGGGCTAAGCCTCAAAGAGCATGTTAGTGAGCGGCGTTCAAGTCGACGGGGCCGGCGTTGCGTACGCGCTTGATGAGCAGGATCATCGGGATGCACCCCAGAAAAAACAGTCCCAAAACGGTGAAGGTCTGGGCGTAGGTGATGAGCGAAGCCTGCTTCATTACCGTGCCTTCGAGCGCGGCATAGGCTTGCTGCTGGGCCTGCATGAGCGAGAAGCCTTTGCTGAGGAAATTTTGGGTGAAGGCTTGCAGACGTTGCTGCGTTTCAGTGTCGTAGAGGGAGATGTTAGGTAGCAACGCTACGCGGTTGTAGGCCAGGTTACGCTCCAGATACGTGCCTACAATGGCCACCCCAAAGGAGCCACCCAACTGGCGCAGCATGCCCGTAAGACCGGCCGCTTGCGCCCCGTCTTTGCCGCGCAGGCCAGCCAGCGACATCGTCGTGACGGGCAGAAACAGCAGCCCCAGTCCTACGCCGCGCAGAATCAGAGGCCAGAAGAAATCGCTCTGGCCCGCCGTAGGCGAGATTTTCTGACTCATCCAAAACGTGAACACGAAGAAGATGCCGAAGCCGAAGGGCAGCATAAACTTCTGCGGCACGCCGGCCTGCAACGCCCGCCCAATGATGGGCATCATAAAGCCCGACACCAGCGCCCCCGGCAACAGCAATAAGCCGGTTTGGGCTGCCGTAAAGCCCAGAATGCGCTGCGTGAAAATCGGGAATACAAACACCGACGCAAACAACCCAAAGCCCAGCACAAACGACAGAATCGCGCCGACGGCTAGGTTGCGGCTGCGCGTGAGCACGCGCAAATCCACGATGGGGTTGGTGGCCGTCAGCTCGCGCCAAATGAAGCCGACAATGCCGATAATTGAAAGGCCGGTGAACACATTGATCAGGCTCGACTCAAACCAGTCTTCGGTTTCGCCTTTTTCCAGCACAAATTGCAGCGAGCCTACGCCCAAAATCAGCAACACAATGCCTTGCCAGTCGAGCTCGCGCAGGGGCCGTGGCTTCATGTGCTTCATGCGTTCGGGGTCTTCGATGAAGGCAAACGTGCAGATCGTGGCCAGAATGCCGACGGGCACGTTCACGTAGAAGATCCAGGGCCAGTCGTAGTTGTCCACGATGTAGCCGCCCAGCGTCGGGCCGATAGTCGGGCCAATGATGACGCCCATGCCGAACAAAGCCTGACCCAGAGGAAGCTGCTTGGGCGGGAACGTATCGATGAGGATGGACTGCGAAGTTGCCATCAAGGCGCCGCCGCCCACGCCTTGTATAAAGCGAAACGCCACCAGTTCCCATATATTCGTGCTTTGCCCGCAGGCGATAGAAGCCATCGTGAACAGCACCACCGAAAACCCAAAGTAATTGCGGCGGCCAAACTGCTCGCTCAGAAAGCCCGTGAGCGGCACCACAATCACGTTGGCAATGGCGTAGGCCGCAATCACCCAACTCACTTCCGAGAGCGTGGCCGAGAGGTTACCCATCATCTGGGTCAGGGCCACGTTTACAATACTGGTATCGATTAGCTCCAGCAGCGTGCACAGCACTACGGTGGCCACAATAATCCATTTTTTAGCTCCTGATTCCATGGCGTCGGGGTAACTTGTGCTGAGGTGGGGCTACTGAATAAGATTGAGTTGTAAAGCCGTTTTTCGCCAATTTGTTTTAAGACAAATGACCATACGATCAATTTGTTAATTTTTCTGCAACTGTCTCATAATCAAGCATTAACAAAAAAAAGCCGCCAGTAGAAGCTGGCGGCTTTTTGAGAGACAGGCTATTGACAGGCAATTAGTGCGCAGCCGACATGTCCACGGGCGGTGCGTTCTTCTTGATTTTCATAAAGAACACCAGCGGAATGCAGATCAGGAAGAAAATCCCGAGCATGGTGAAGGTTTGCGAGTAGGTGATCAGGGCCACCTGCTTCATCAGCGTGCCTTCTAAAGCAGCGTAAGCTTGCTGCTGGGCTTGCGAAAGGGCGTAGCCTTTGGCGAGGAAGCCCTGCGTGAAGGCTTGCAGGCGCTGAGTTGTTTCGGTGTTGTAAAGCGAAATGTTCGGCAGCTGCGCCACGCGGTTGTACGCCGTCGAGCGCTCCAGATACGTGCCCACAATGGCCACCCCAAACGAACCACCCAGTTGGCGGATCATGCTGGTCAGACCGGCAGCCTGGCCGGCATCTTTACCCGACAAGCCCGCCAACGATAACGTAGTGATAGGCAAGAAGATAAAGGCCAACCCAAAACCCCGCAGCATCAAGGGCCAGAAGAAGTCCATGTCGCCGGCGGTGGGTGAAATGCGGGCGCTCATCCAGAAGGTAAAGATGAAGAATATGGCGAATCCGAATGGGATCATCAGCTTCTGCGACACGCCTTTCTGAATGGCTTTACCGATGAACGGCATCATCGCGCCCGTTACCAACGAGCTGGGTAACAAGATCATACCCGTTTGCATGGCCGTAAAGCCCAGGATGCGCTGCGTAAAAATCGGGAACACAAACACCGATGCAAACAGACCGAAACCAACCACAAATGAAAGAATGACCCCGAAGGCCAGGTTCCGGCTGCGGCCAATCACGCGCAGATCGACAATCGGCTGCTTGGCCGTGAGTTCGCGCACAATAAAGCCGATGATGCCAATAGCCGATAGCAGCGCAAACGAAATAATGTAGGTCGATTCAAACCAGTCCTCGGTTTCGCCCTGCTCCAGCACCAGCTGCAACGAGCCGACGCCCAACACCAGCAGGAAAATCCCGAGCCAGTCGATTTGACTGACCGGCCGCGGAATACGGGCCTTGATATGCGCCGGGTCTTCGATGAAGATGAACGTGAAAATCGTGGCCAGAATGCCGACGGGCACGTTGACGTAGAAGATCCAAGGCCAGTCGTAGTTGTCCACGATGTAGCCGCCCAGCGTCGGGCCCAGCGAGGGGCCTACAATTACGCCCATGCTAAACAAGGCCTGCCCCAGTGGCAATTCCTTGGGCGGGAAGGTGTCGATGAGAATAGACTGCGAAGTCGCCATCAGGGCGCCGCCGCCCACGCCTTGGATAAAGCGGAAGGCTACCAATTCCCAAATATTCGTGCTGTGTCCGCAGGCGATAGAAGCCAGCGTAAACAGCACCACCGAACCACCGAAGTAGTTGCGGCGGCCAAATTGTTCGGATAAAAAGCCCGTCATGGGCACTACAATCACGTTGGCAATGGCGTAGCTGGCAATTACCCAGCTTACCTCCTGCTGCGTGGCCGAGAGATTACCCATCATCTGGGTCAGGGCCACGTTTACAATACTGGTATCGATCAATTCCAGCACCGTACACAGGACCACCGTTACCACGATAATCCACTTACGAGCTCCAGATTCCATTTTATAAATTATTGGTTATCAAAATCTTAAAGTCTTGGCAAACCAAGGTCAGAGGATCATCAGAAGATGACCACACACCTGGATTTACCAAGACCTTGAAGACCTTATTTTACCTTCACGACGGCGTTCACACTCATGCCGGCACGCAGGGGGTGTTCGGGGTCAACTTTGTCGAGCACGATTTTCACGGGTACGCGCTGTACCACTTTCACGAAGTTGCCCGAAGCGTTGTCGGGGGGCAGCAGGGCGAAACGAGCACCCGTAGCCGCCGAAATGGATTCGATGTGGCCCTGGAATTCTTCGTTCGGGTAGGCATCCACTTCCACGCTCACCGGCTGATTGACTCTCATGTCTTCCAACTGGGTTTCCTTGAAGTTGGCCACTACCCACGTGCGGTCGCTGGCCACGATGCCCATCAGCTGCTGACCGGGCGAAACCACCTGGCCGGGCTGTACATTTTTCTTGCTCACGTAGCCGTTGGTCGGCGCTTTGAGGGTCGTGTAGCTGAGCTGCAACAAGGCATTGTCGAGGTCGGCTTGGCGTTGTTTCACAACGGCTTGTGCCACAGCTACTTGCTGCTGAGCTGCTGCCACTTGCTGTTGCGCTACCGATACTTGCTGCTGCGCCGTCGAGCGCTGGGCCGTAGTCGATTTCAGGTTGGCTTGTACGGCGTCGTACTCGCTTTGCGGAATGATGTCTTCTTTCCGCAGGTAGGCGCTACGCTGCAAGTCTTTCTGCAAACGGGCCCGGGTAGCATCGCTCACCCCGATGGCCGAACGGGCCGAACCGACGTTGGCTTGGGCTGTGCCCACGGCAGCGCGAGCGGCTACCACGTTGGCTTGCGCGGCGGCTAAAGCGGCTTGCGCGGCGTTTACACGCTGTTGGTAGTCGGCGGGGTCGATGGTTACGAGCACGTCGCCTTTTTTCACCACGGTGTTGTCGTCCACTTTCACCTCGGCTACGGGGCCGCTCACGCGGGGCAGCACGGGGTACACGTCGCCTTCGACTTGGGCGTCGTCGGTTTCTTCGTGGGCTTGGGCAAATTGATAACGGGTCCAGCCGTAGTAGCCACCGACGAGCAGCAGCAGGGCCAGGATAATCAGCAGAAACGGACGGCGCGAACGGCCTTGTTCTTCTACTTCGGGTTCATAGGGCTGCGCGGCACCAGTTGGGTTCGGCGCTACGGCCGGCTCTTGTTGAACGGGGGTTGCCATATCTCAGGATTAGTTGAATGCGAAAGAGGAAGGGGAATTGATTTCGAAAAAATGAGGCCGTTAAGCCGATTGCCGATATTCATCGGCCGGGCCCGCCTTCACGAGCAGCGTAGCACACGGGGCCGTACGCACGACTACTTCGGCGGTGTTGCCCATCAGAAAGCGCGTGAGGCCGGTTTGGCCGTGCGCTCCAATAACAATCAGATCGGCTGGATGGCGACGTGCTTCGGCCACAATTTCTACGGCCGCATCGCCCTCTAGGATTACCGTTTTTACGCGAGCGCCGGCCCGCTCGGCCGTCGCTTGGTGTGCAGCCAGTTGGCCGGGAATATTGAGTTCGGGGCTGGCATCGGGCTGGGCCAACACGGGTTGGGGCTCCAGCACATGTACCAAGCGCAGCTCGGCCCCGGTGGCCGCCGCCAGCGCGGCAGCATAAGCCACCACCGGCACCGAGGCAGACGAGAAATCAAGCGGGCAAAGAATGGCGGATAGGGTCATATTGTGGGAATGTTGAATGCTGGCGTTGAATTCTAAACGAGGCGGATATATCACTTTTAATTTTTATAATTTGTTGATTATCAACATTTTACAAAAACTTCATCATTTAAAATTCAAACCTCAAGATTTCCTTACTACCAAATCTGCTCGCCTACGGCGCGCTTGAGCTGGTACTGGCCCATGGTGTAGTTATAGATCGCCTGCACACGAGCCAAGCGGGCCTGCGCCAGCGAAGTTTCGGCATCCAGCACGTCGAGGTTGGTGCCTACGTCGTAGCGGTAGCGGGCGCGGGCGCGGGTAAGGGCGTCGGTAGCTTGCGCGATCTGCGTTTCGGCGTTGGCGTAGCGCGCCGAGCTGGCTTCGATGTTGTTAGCAGCCTGGCGCACATCCGAGCGAATCGACTCCTGCACATCCTGGGTGCGCGACTGCGCCGACCGAGCATTGGCCGAGGCTTCCACACGCTGGTTTTTATTGCGATTACCGTCGTAAATCGGCACCGACAACTGCACCGCGGCTACCGTATTGAAGCGGAAGCGCTCCAGGTTTGGCACGATGTAGCCGTTTTTACCGCCGGCCTGCACCTGAGCGCCTAAGCTGGGCAGGTTGCTTTTTTCGATCAGGCGAAGCTGGGCTTCTGCCGTGTTTTCGGCATCGCGGGCCAGCTTCACTTCTGGCCGGTTCTCCACGGCCTGTGCAATAGCCGAATTCACATCGACGGGAGCCGCGCTGTAAGCCAACGAGCCACGCACGGGCACCTCGGCGTATTCGGGGCGGTGCAACAGGCGAGCGAGCTGCGTCTGCTGGTTGTGCAGCTGGTTTTGCAGATCAATTTTGGCGTTCTGGGCTTGCGTGATGCGCACTTGCGTGGTTGTCACGTCAAACTTGGTGCTTACGCCGCCCTGCACTCGCTTTTCCATTTCGCGCTGGTGCTGCTGCAACGAGGCGATCTGCTCATCCTGCACCTTAATGCTTTCGCGCATAAACAGGATGTTGTAGTACAGTTGCACCGCGTTGTAAGCCAGATCGCGGCGGGCGGTCACGATGTTGTCGGCGGCGGTTACACCCTGTGCTTTCGCCAGGTTGTACGTCGCGTCGTTTTTGCCAAAATCCAGCAGCATGTACTGTGCCGTGATGTGGGCATCGTAGTTATTATTAGGAGCCAGCTGCAACACCTGATCGCCAAACGGCAGCTTTACCTGCGGATCGACGCGGGCATAGGTGGCGGTACCCGTCACGTACGGCAAATAGCCCGTACGGCTCTGGGCCACCCGCGCCTGGGCCGCGTTTACCTGTTCTTCCAAGCTGGTAATGGCGGGGTTAGCATCCATTACCGCCTTGATGGTGGCGTCCAGCGTAAGTGAGTCAGTAGTGGCAACGGGAGTTTGGGCGGAAGCAGCGCCGGCTGTCAAGAGCCCAAGGGTCAGCAGTGGCGCAGCAAGTTTCAATCGGGAAAGCATACAGTAGTACGACTTGTGTGTGCCGCCCTAATAACCAACTATGTGCCACGCTTAAAATGGGATTAAAATTCTTTCAAAAACCGGGTTTACGGCGTTTAAACGCATAAAATATTTTTCAAAATACGTTTTCGAACATTTTCTGCCACGGCTTGTTTTTCTTAAATATCAGGAATACCCCATCTTTTATCCTGATATTTGAGGAATTTTTACTGCTGTAAACTCTCTTACGCTATTTTATTAACGGTGTGTTAGGGGCGCGATTTGAGCCCTTTACCTACGTCTTCTGTGTTGCCTTTTGAGTTAGACACCCCCGCCGACTTATCATTTTTGCGCATGCCCAATCAAGAAGAATCGCTGCTGTTATACTTGAACGAGGCCATTGCCACGACGCGCAACAAGGAAGGGCTCTTCCGGATCGTGACGGAAAAGCTGCGGCTGATCTTCCCGTTCGACGTGATTTCCATCGTGACCATCGATACGGAAGGCCAGTACAAGCGCCTTTTCCTGCGCGACTATTTCACCGATCTCACGATTCCCTCTCGCCACAACAACCGCAACCTGCGCCACCCCATTGCCGGCACGCCCACCGAACGCATCTTGCTGGACAACAAAATACAAACCCTTGACCTGCAAGAAGTTGCAAAAGAATACAAAGGCGAGAGCCCTTTCAACTACCTGATTCAGCAGGGCGTACGCTTTATGACGGTGGTGCCGCTGCGCATTGCAGGCACCTCCTTGGGAGTGATGTGCTTGGCTTCACGGCGTCACCCGCACTTCGAGCCCGCCGACCTGTCGTTGCTGGGCAAGATCGGCAGCTTGGTAGCCGTGGCCGTGAGCAACACGCTGGCCTTTGAGGAAGTAGCGCAGCGCGAACGCGAAAAAAGCATTCAATTGGCCGTCAATAACGCCTTGCTTAGCATCAAGGAGCGAGGCCAGCTTTTCCATACGGTAGCCACGGAAATCAATCGGGTGGTACCCTACGACTACTTCGGGGTGCGCATCCGCTACCGCGACGGCACGCACAAGGCCTTCGCTGAGTTTGGCAAACAAGACGATGGCACGTTTGCGCCCCTCGACCCCGATCGCTGGAACGAGGTACCGGAATATGGGCAGATGGAGGGCGAAGCCATGGAGTTGTTTCAACACCCGGCTATTTACGGCGACGAAAGCTTCCGGCGCTTGTCGGATAAGTATCGCCTGATGCGCTACATCGCCGAGCACCGCAATACCCGTTCGCTGCTCATCGCGCCGCTGTGGGTGCAGGAAGACCAGACGGCCGTGCTGTCGTTGAGCAGCAAAGAAGAAGGCAACTTCGATGAGACTGATTTAGAACTGATTAAGGGCTTAGTCCCGCAGATCACGCTCACGATGCAGAACCTGTTTGCTTTCGAGCAGATCGAAAGCCTGAGCGCGCAACTCGAGCAGGAGCGCACTTACCTCATCGACGAGATCAACACCACCGCCAACTTCGGCGAGTTCATCGGCCAAAGCCCGACCATCCAGCCCGTGCTCACGCGCATCACGCAGGTCGCCCCCACCGATACGACGGTCCTCATCAGCGGCGAAACGGGCACCGGTAAAGAGCTGGTAGCCAGAGCCTTGCACAACCTCTCCCCCCGCCGCGACCGCGCCCTGATCAAGCTCAATTGCGCCGCCTTACCCGCCCAGCTCATTGAAAGCGAACTCTTTGGCCACGAGAAGGGTGCTTTCACCGGAGCCGTGGATCGGCGTATCGGCAAGTTTGAGTTGGCCGACGGGGGCACGATTTTCCTCGACGAAGTGGGCGAGTTGCCGCTCGATTTGCAAGCCAAGTTGCTGCGCGTGTTGCAGGAAAAGGAGTTTGAACGCATTGGGGGCCGCCGCGTAATTCACAGCAACGCCCGCGTGATCGCGGCCACCAACCGCGTGCTGGAAGACGAGGTAGCCGCCGGCCGCTTCCGCGCCGATTTATACTACCGGCTCAACGTGTTTCCGGTGCGGCTGCCGGCCCTGCGCGAGCGTCCCGAAGACATTGAGCCGCTCATCCGCTTCTTCCTGGAAGGCTTCACCAAGAAGATGGGCAAGCCCGTGCGCGGCCTGCGCGAGCGCGACCTACGGGCGATGCAGCAGTACAGCTGGCCGGGCAACATCCGGGAGCTGGAGCACGTGCTGGAGCAAGCCGTGATCGTGTCGACGGGGCCGTTTCTGGAGTTTGCGGGCTTTTCGGCGGCGGCGGCGCAAGCTTCGCCGCCCATTCCGCTGCCCGATTACGCGCCCATCAAAACGCTGCGCGACCAGGAGCGCGACCACATTCTGGCGGCGTTGCAGCGCACGGGCGGTCGGGTAAGTGGCCCCAACGGCGCCGCCGTGCTCCTCGACATCAACCCCAAAACCCTCGAAGCGCGCATGAAGAAACTGGGCATTCAGCGCACCGTGGTAGCTACCTAATGCGGCATGGGCACGCTCTAAAATATCATAACAGTTTGAATGTTAAATTTTTACATTCAAGGCAAACCCAGGCATCTCGTTTTCTAGCCGGACAAGTTGCGACGGCTGATAACATAGTTGTGTTGCAAATGTGACACCCAATAAAACGCAAGCCCGGCAAATGACTTGGCCGGGCTTGCGTTTGTAGGCTTACAAACCATTTATATTATAACAACTTTACTATCAGATAGTTATCTAAAGCAGTTTTACTTTTTCGTAGCAACTACGATCACGCCGTTTTTGCCTTTGGCGCCAAATTCCTTTTCGGCAGCTTCGCCCTTATACACTTTTACCGACTCGATGCGCTCGGGGGAGATTGCGCGTAGCGCCTCGTTTGTGGCTTCTTGGCCATCAATCACGATGAGGCTGTTGGCCAGGCTGGCATCCGTGCTGTGGTCGCCCGCGGTACCCTTAATGGTGACCTGCGTTGCGCCCGCTTTCGAAGCGGCCGGCTGGAGACTGATGCCGTATTTCTGGTTGAAGTTCAGCACCGATTCGGAGTTTTCATTGCCCTTGGTGATGACGCTCACCACGCCGGCCGCCGTGCTGCCGAACGCCTTCTGAAATGCCTCACCCTTGAGCACATTCATGCTTGCGATTTGGGCTGGATCCATCTGCGTTAGTTTTTCTTTCGAAACCTCTTGACCGTCAACGAAATACAAGAGATTATCTGGCAAATGATTCTGCGTACGGGCGTCCTTCTGGTTGGAGGCGATGACCACGGTAGTCAAGGAATCCGGCTTCCGGGGCTCAACTTGGGGCTGCGAACAGGCGATAGCCAAACCAGCAACCAAGGGCAGCAGTAGCGCATAGCTCAGCAGATGCACCGCAGAAGAACGCTTCTTGTTAATCATAGCAATACGGTTTTTGAGAGTGAGAAAATTGAAATTATTGACCAAGGAGGAGCTTTGCGCTAACCCATTGAGCCGCACCAAACTATATTGATAAGCCCGGCTGTCGAGGCCGGTTTGCAGCACTTTGCGGTCGGTAACGAATTCGAGGTTTTCCTGAATGGCTTGCTTCAGCAGCCACGCCGCAGGGTTAAACCAGAAGGCCACCACCTGGGCTTGCGCCAGCAGCACATCCAGCGTATGGCCTTGACTGACATGCACTTGCTCGTGCTGCAAAATCATCGGCAGCTCTTCCGGCTGGTGCTGCTCAGGATTCAGGTAAATGGTTTGCCCGAACGAAAACGGATTCAAGTCGCCGCTAAGGCGGCGTACGCGCATACCCAGCACCTGCGCCGGCGGCGAAGTCCGGTGTAGCCTATACAACGAGGCCAGCTGTCCGAGCAGCCGCGCGGTCATCAGGCCCATGCCCACCCAGTAGACTCTCACGAGCAGTTGCCAATAATCGAAGCCTGTTGGCGTCGGTACAGCCAGCGCCTGCCAATCCGGCGCGATGAGCTGTAGCGTAGCGCCCAGCTCCTGCGGCCGCGCAAACAACTGCCCAATATCCAGCAGCGGATACGCCGCCGAAAAAAGCAGCGCAAACAGCAGAAAAACCCGGTTGAGGGTGTAAAAAGTGAGCCGGCGCAACACTACGTAGTAAGCCAGACCAAACAGAACCAAAGCCCCGTTTGCCTTCAACAGATACAGCAACAGCGCGGGCATGGCTATTCCGGTTTGCGGTTTTCAATCATGTCGATGATTTCCTGCAACTCGCTGGCGCTGATCTTCTTCTCCTTTGCAAAAAACGACACAAGCTCTTTGTAGGAATTCTTGAAGTAGTCGCCTACGAAGTCGCTCATGTAGCGCTTGCGGTATTCTTCGGCCTTCACAAGCGGCGCAAACCGATACGAATTGCCCAACTTTTCACTGCTCAGGTAGCCCTTCCGCTCCAGGTTGCGAATCGTGGAAGCCAGCGTAGTGTAAGGCGGTTTGGGCTCGGGGAGCCGGTCTAGCACGTCTTTGGTAAACCCACCGTCCAGCTGCCAAAGCACCTGCATGGCTTCTTCTTCGGGTTGCGTCAGTCGTTCCATATGCCTTTACGATGTTTTCGTAATACTACGAACATTTCGTAATTAAGCATGTGGAATCGAGAAAAAGCGCAAAAAATTATTCAACGCGTGGGTAAAGCCTGCAAAAGACCTTGTTATAAGTAACTGATTATCAATTATTTATTCACCAGGATATACTACTCCTAACTGCCGCCGCACTTCGTCGAGCTGCTGCATTATCTCCAAGCTAAACTGCCAGGGCACGAGTGGGCTTTCCACCAAGCCTTGCTCGAGGCAGTGCTGCACATGCTCGATCTCGTACTGATAGCCGTGGCCGGGAAAGTCGAAAAAGAAATCCTGAGGTGCTTCGTCAGGGCGCTCCAACGTGAGACGCTTGGCATGATGGAAACGGCTGTGCATCAGCAGCTTTCCTTCGGAGCCGTACACGGTGCAAGTAGTATCGGTAGTGGCGGCTAGGGTGGAAAACAGGCTGGCGGTGGCTCCGTTTTCGTACGCCAGCGACATGGCGCAATTCATGTCGACGCCGGTTTCGGTGAGCGCCCCTGCAGCTTTGATATCCGTTGGGTTGCCGAGGAAAAACTTGCTGATCAGGAGCGGATAAATGCCAATGTCCAGGAGCGAACCGCCGGCCAGCGCCGGCGCAAACAAGCGCGCCGCCGGATCGTAGGGAGCCGTAAAGCCAAAATCGGCGGCTATGTGCACTACTTTCCCTATCGCCCCTGACTGGATGATTTCCAGCGCTTTATGGGTGGAAGGAAAAAAGCGCGTCCACAACGCTTCCATCAAAAACACCTGCTTTTCCCGCGCCGTGGCAATCATCTCTTGCACCTGCCGAGTGTTCAGGGCGAAGGCTTTTTCGCACAGCACCGGCACGCCAGCGCGCAGGCAGAGCAGCGTATGCGCATGGTGCTCGGAGTGGGGCGTAGCAATGTACACGACATCCAGGTCGGGCAGCTTCAGCAACTCTTCGTAGCTCCCAACGGCGTGCGCTACATCGTATTGAGCAGCAAATTGTTGCGCTTTATCCAGGCTCCGTGAGGCTACCCCGTACAAGCGGGCATTGGGCACGAGTTGTAGGCTTTCGGCAAACTTGTGGGCGATCCGGCCCAGCCCAATGATTCCCCAGTTGAAAGTGCGCACGGCAGAAAAGGTTAAGCAACAGAATAAGTACAAGCCCAAGCAGGTACGGAAGTACGGCGATTCGGGCCGGTCGGCCAACCTCAGTAGCCATACTTTTTTGGCTTCTTAAGCGCTGAAAGGGAGCCTTCTGCGCGCCGCATACGTTTTGCAGTTACTTTTAAACGCATGCCTGCTCTCTTCGACCCCACCCTGCTCACCCGCGACCATGTGCTGCGTGCCATCCGGCACCTCGACCGCACTGCCCTGACGATTCCGCCCAGCACGGTTTATGACCTGGTGTACCGCGGCCGCCGCTATCCGCCGCGCGCTGTGGCGCAGCAAGCATGGCGCTTCGCCATCAATGACGTAGAAGCCAAATGGCCGTTGCCCGCTGGCAGCCCCACCAACCAAGTACTTGAGGATCTTGATTTTACGGTAGCTACCAAGCGCCCCACCCTGGCCAACTCGCCCCTCGACGGCGACGTGGCTACGCAGGACGCCATGCAGAATCTGTACACGGGCTTGGCGGGTGATGACGTGCCTGCGCCGGCCCCAAAAGCGCCCACCGTAGCGCACGAACCCACCGCAGCCTATACGCCTGAGCTGCCCGCACAGCCCTATACCAAGGCCGATGCGTTGCAGGAGCTATTTATATCGGAAGAAAAACTCGTGGACACGCTGGCGGCCCTGGAGCGACGGCGCAACCTGATTTTGCAGGGACCGCCCGGTACGGGCAAGACGTTTTTGGCGCGGCGGCTGGCGTGGCTAGAGTTGGGCTGCCAGGACACGCAGCGCGTAGAAATGGTGCAGTTTCACCCCAGCTACAGCTACGAAGATTTTGTGCAGGGCTTCCGGCCCGATGCGCACGGCTCGTTTCGCCTCACCGACGGGGTGCTGCCCGATCTCTGCCGCCGGGCCAGCGCCGACCCCACGCGGCCGTATTTCCTGCTTATCGACGAGATCAACCGCGGCCACTTGAACCGCATTTTCGGCGAGCTGCTGCTGTTGCTGGAGGCCGACAAGCGCGGCCTGGCCCACGCCGTGCGCCTACCTTATGCGCCAGTCGAGGCCCCACGCTTTTATGTTCCTGACAATCTGTTCGTTATCGGCACCATGAATACCGCCGACCGATCTTTGGCGCCCCTCGATTATGCCTTGCGGCGGCGCTTTGCCTTCGTGCCGATGCTGCCAGAGTTTGGCGATCATTTGCATAGGCATTTGATTGACAATAACATACCACCCAAGACTGTAGACCGCCTGATCGCCCGCCTTGCCGAGCTAAATGAAGTCATTGCTAACGACCCCGAGCTCGGCCCCGATTTTCAGGTCGGCCACAGTTACTTCTGCCAACCGCCTACAGCTCCAGCCGCCGCCGACCAGTGGCTCACGCTGATCTTAGAACAGGAAATCGCCCCGCTCCTCCGCGACTACTGGTTCGATCAACCCGCACACGCCACCGCCCACATCAAGCGCCTGCTTTCATAAAACCGAACTCCCCTCCTCCGCTGAAGAGGGGACGCGGCAGCTTCGCTGCCGCCAGGGTAGTTGGCCCGCCTGCGGAAGTTGTTTAACAAGATAACTACCAACGACTTCACCACCCCGCCTTGCGGGCACCCTCCTTAATAAAAGAGGCGAACTGGATTAGTACTCTGACTCGATGATCCCAATTCAAAACTTATACTACCTGCTTTGCTATGCATGGAACCGCGTGCCCGACCGCTCGGAATGGCAAAGCGTGGATTCTGCGCCGTTTCATCGGCCGTTGGAACTGCTTACGCATCTGCTACTTAGTGGCACGCGGCGGCTGTTGCTCAAAGGCCTTTCGCAGGGGTATCAGGAGCAGGAAGCCGAGCTGACCGAGCTGCGCGGCCGGGTATTGTTGGCGCCGACGCTGGCCCGCGATTTGTTGCGCCAAGGCCGGGCGATGTGCGCCTACGATGAGCTAGGGCCGAATACGGCGTTCAACCAACTGCTGGCCGGTGCGCTGGATGTGCTGGGGCGCACGCGGCATTTGTCGAGCGCGCAACGCCAGGAAGTGCGGCGGGTGCGCGGCCGTTTTCCCAGCCGCGTGGTGTCGGCGCCGTTTTCGCGCAATCAGTTGCGGGCAGTGCGGCGGTTGCGGTTGCCGGCTGTTGAGTCATTTCTGCTGAATGTGTGCGAGTTGATCCAGCGCGGGGCACTGCCGGAGCCCGATGCCGCAGGGCGCACGCGCTTTCAGGACTTCCGCAACGACGAGCGTCTGATGGCCAACGTGTTCGAAGCGTTTGTGCGCAACTTCTACCGCCTCGAGCAGCGCCGCTACCGGGTGCTCTCCGAAACCATCACGTGGCAGGCCACCGCCGAGCGCAGCGAAGACCTCGACTTTCTGCCTAATATGCTCACAGACAGCACATTAGAAGCAGCTGATCGTAAGATCATTCTCGACACCAAATACTATGCAGCGGCTCTGCGCCCGCGCTACGACCGGCAGCGGCTTATTTCGCCGCACCTCTACCAGCTCTACGCGTACCTGCAAAACCAGCCGCACCGACCGGGCCAGCAGTTGGAAGGCGTGCTGCTGTATCCGGCCACGACGCGCGCCGTGGATTTGCGCTACACGCTGGGTGGCCACCCCGTGCGGGTGGTGACGCTCGACCTGAACCAGCCGTGGGAAGGCATCGCCCGCGACCTTCTGGAGTTGGTACACTAAGTTGAAGATGCCCGTGAAAACTGGAAGTTAGGCGGATAAAATTGTGCAGCCTTGTGAAAACAGCTGCGTCCCTTGGTTGTCCTTTCGGCTATTTCTGCCTAAACTTCAACCTAGTTTATTCCTCCAAACCTCTACCCTTTTGAAAAGACGTGAATTTGTAGGACTCACTGGCTTTGCGGCTGGTGCCCTGTTCCTGCCCAGTTTTCCCGGTTTTGGTGGCAATCCGGTCGATCCGGAACGGCTGCTGGAGCAGGTTGATCCGGCCATCAAAAAGCGCTTAGCCGACGCCGCCATGAATGCCGCCAAATCGGCAGGTGCTACTTACGCCGACGTGCGCATCGGCCGCTACCTCAACCAAAGCATTTTTACCCGCGAAAAGCAGGTGCAAAATATTGGCAGTGGCGAGAGCTACGGCGCGGGCGTGCGGGTGCTGGCCAACGGCACCTGGGGCTTCGCAGCTACCAACACCGTTACGGAAGCGGGCATGGCCAAAGCCGCCCAGCTGGCCGTGCAGATTGCCAAGGCCAACTCCAAGGTGCAGAAAGAGAAAGTGCAGCTCGCGCCGCAAAAAGGCTACGGCGACGTAACCTGGAAAACGCCGATTCAGCAGAACGCGTTTGAGGTGCCGATTGCGCAGAAAGTTGAGTTGCTGCTCGCGGCCAACGCCAAAGCGCTGGAAAACGGCGCCAGCTTTGTCAATTCGTCGCTTTTCCAGATCAATGAGCAGAAGTACTTTGCCTCGACCGATGGCTCGTACATCGACCAAGACATTCACCGCATCTGGCCCACGTTCAGCGTGACAGCCATTGATCGGGCGTCGGGCAAATTCCGTTCGCGGGAAGCGCTGAGTGCGCCCATGGGCCTGGGTTATGAGTACCTCACGCCTAAAGCCGCCGACAAAATCGCGGGGCCGACCGGCACGGGTTTAGTGGGTTACAAGATGAGCTACGACATGCTGGAAGACGCGGCCCTGGCTGCCCAGCAAGCCAAAAGCAAGCTCACGGCGAAGTCGGTGGTGCCCGGCAAATACGACGTGGTACTCGACCCGAACCATTTGGGTCTGACCATCCATGAAAGCGTAGGCCACGCCACCGAGCTCGACCGCGTGCTGGGCTACGAAGCCAACTACGCCGGTACGTCCTTCGCTACGCTGGACAAGTGGAAATCGAAGAACTTCCAGTACGGCTCGAAACTGGTAAACATCGTGGCCGACAAGCTTCAGCCCGGCTCGCTCGGTGCCGTAGGTTATGATGACGAAGGTGTGAAAACCGGCCAGTGGGACCTGATTAAGAACGGCGTGCTGGTTGACTACCAGAAAACCCGCGACCAAGCGGGCATCCTCGGCCAAGACCATTCGGATGGCTGTAGCTACGCGCAATCGTGGCAGGACGTGCAGTTTCAGCGCATGGCTAACGTGAGCTTGCAGCCGGGCAAGGAGAAGATGAGCGTCGACGACATGATCAAGAACGTGGACAAGGGCGTCTACATCGCCGGCCGCGGATCATATTCCATTGACCAGCAGCGCTATAACTTCCAGTTTGGCGGTACGGTGTTCTATGCCATCAACAAAGGCAAGATCGACGGCATGTTGGAAGACGTTGCTTATCAGGCCAATACGCAGGAGTTCTGGAATTCCTGCGCCGCCATCTGCGACCAGTCGGATTACCGCCTGTTTGGCTCCTTCTTCGACGGCAAAGGCCAGCCTTCCCAAGTGTCGGCCGTGAGCCACGGCTCGAGCACCACGCGCTTCAACGGCGTGAACGTGATCAACACGGCCCGCAAAATCGGCTAAAGCACGCCTCTCCGCCTCAGCCGAGGTAAGGAGTTTTACCACCGCATTTTCATTAGAAATCCTTTCCATACATGGCCATTCTCTCCAAAGACGAAGCCCAGACCATCCTTAAGAAAGTCCTGAGTTTCAGCACCGCCGACGAGTGCGAGGTGACGCTTAACGGCACGACCGGCGGCAACGTCCGCTCGGCCCGCAATGCTATTTCCACCAGCGGCGCCGTTGACAACGTATCGCTGGCCGTTGAGTCGCGGTTTGGCAAACGCTCCGGCATTGCTACTTGCAACGAGTTCGACGACGCTACCTTGCGCCGCTGCGTACAGCGCGCTGAAGAGATAGCCAAGCTCGCGCCCGAAAGCCCGGAGTACATGCCCCTGCTCGGCCCACAGCAGTACCTGGAGTCGCCCAAGTCGTTTGCGGCCAACACGGCCGGCATCACGCCCGACTACCGCGCCCAGCAGGTTGCAGCCAGCATGAAGCTCTGCGACGCCAAAAAGCTGACTTCCGCCGCGTTCCTGAACGACTCGGCCGGCTTCGTAGCCAAGCGCAACAACAAAGGACTGGAAGCTTATCAGCAGATCACCAACCTCGATTTCTCCATCACGGTGCGCACGCCGGATGGCACGGGCTCAGGCTACGCCGCAGCCGACTTCACCGACATCGGCAAGTTCGATGCGGCCCGCATGACCCAGATTGCGGCCGACAAGGCCACGGGCTCGGTAGGTGCAAAGGCCATTGAACCAGGTAAATACACCGTTATTCTGGAGCCAGCGGCTCTGGTTTCCAATTCGGATGCCTCGCTGCTGGGTGCTTTGATGAACGCCCTCGACGCCCGCAACGCCGACGAAGGCCGCTCGTTTTTGAGCAAGAAAGGCGGCGGCAATCGCAAGGGCGAAAAGATGTTCGACGAGCGCGTCACCATCTACTCCGACCCCACCAACCCCGAGCTGGCCGACCTGACTTTCTCCGGCGACGGTCGCCCGCAAAAGAAGATGACCTGGATTGAGAAGGGTGTGGTGAAGAACCTGTATTCGTCGCGCTTCTGGGCCCAGAAAAACAACATCGCCGACATTCCGCGGCCGGGTGGGTTCATTATGGAAGGCGGTACGCAAAGCACGCAGGATTTGATTAAGGGCACGGCCAAAGGCATTTTGGTCACGCGCCTGTGGTACATCCGCGCCGTCGACCCTCAAACTCTGCTCTTCACCGGCCTGACCCGCGACGGTACGTTCTACATCGAAAACGGCAAGATCAAATATCCGGTCAAGAACTTCCGCTTCAACGAGTCGCCCGTGATCATGCTCAACAACCTGGAAGCCATTGGCAAGCCCGTACGCTTGGGCGGCAACTTGGTGCCCCCGCTCAAGATCCGCGACTTCACCTTTACTAGCCTTTCGGACGCTGTATAAGTATTTGATAATCAAATACTTATACAATAAAAAACAATAGAACGTCATGCAGAGCCATAGCGAAGCATCTCTACCGCTTCGGCTGAATAACGCTACAACGGAGCGGTAAAGATGCTTCGCTATGGCTCTGCATGACAGACGCGGATATGACTACCTCTTGAGTATTGGTAGATTTTCTTTTGCCATTTCATCCGCTATTCTAGTAGCTGGCCTTCACTCCTTCCAACCTTCTGCATTTTGAAAAGACGTGATTTCGTGGGACTTACCGGCCTTGCTGCCGGAGCCCTTTTCTTGCCTAGCATTCCCGGTTTCGGCGCCGGCAACCCCGTTGATCCTTCCCAGTTGCTGGAAGGCGTCGACACCGCGGTGAAGAAGCGCCTGGCCGACGCGGCCTTGAACGCGGCCAAATCGGCGGGTGCCACCTACGCCGACGTGCGCATCGGCCGCTACCTCAACCAAGGAATCTTTACCCGCGAAAAGCAGGTCCAGAACATCTCCAGCACGGAAAGCTACGGGGTCGGGGTGCGCGTAATTGCCAACGGCACTTGGGGTTTTGCCGCGACGAACACCGTCACGGAAGCCGGCGTTGCCAAGGCTGCCCAGCTGGCCGTGCAGATTGCCAAGGCTAACTCGAAAGTGCAGAAGGAACAAGTAAAACTGGCTCCGCAAAAAGGATACGGTGAGGTGTCGTGGAAGGCGCCAATTCAGCAGAACGCGTTTGAGGTGCCGATTGCACAAAAGGTTGATTTACTGCTAAATGCGAATGCCAAGGCCCTCGAAAACGGCGCCAGCTTCGTCAATTCAGTCTTGTTTCAAGTAAACGAGCAGAAGTACTTTGCCTCGACCGACGGCTCGTACATCGACCAGGACATTCACCGCATATTCCCGACGTTCGGCGTAACGGTAGTGGACCGGGCCTCGGGCAAGTTCCGCTCGCGGCAGGCCTTGAGCGCTCCGATGGGCTTGGGCTACGAGTACCTCACGCCCAAAGCCGCCGACAAAGTGCGCGGTCCGGCGGGCTCCGACATCGTAGGCTACAAGCAGAGCTACGACATCATCGAAGACATTACGGCCGCTGCCAAGCAAGCCAAGCAGAAAATCACGGCCAAATCGGTGGTGCCCGGCAAGTACGATCTGGTGCTCGACCCGCATCACCTGGGCCTGACGATACACGAAAGTGTTGGTCACCCTTTGGAGCTCGACCGCGTGCTGGGCTACGAGGCCAACTACGCCGGTACGTCCTTCGCCACGCTCGAATGGAAGGCAAAAAAAGCCCCGTATGGCTCGAAACAAGTGAACATCGTGGCCGACAAGCTTCAGCCCGGCTCACTGGGCGCCGTGGGCTACGACGACGAAGGCGTGAAAACGAAGCGCTGGGATTTGATCAAAGAGGGCGTGCTGGTCGACTACGAAAAGATCCGCGACCAAGCGCACATTGTGGGCCAGAACGAATCGGATGGCTGCTGCTACGCGCAATCGTGGCAGGACGTGCAGTTTCAGCGCATGCCCAACGTCAGCTTGCAGCCGGGCAAAGCCAAGCTGTCGGTGGACGAATTGGTGAAGGGCGTGGACAAAGGCATTTACATCGCCGGCAACGGCTCTTTTTCCATCGACCAGCAGCGCTACAACTTCCAGTTTGGCGGCCAAGTGTTTTATGCCATTGAGAAAGGCAAAATCACAGAGATGCTGGAAGACGTTGCCTATCAAGCTAATACGCAAGAGTTCTGGAATTCCTGCGCGGCCGTATGCGACGAATCGGACTACCGGTTTGCAGGTTTCTTCAACGACGGCAAAGGCCAGCCTTCGCAAAGCTCGGCCGTGAGCCACGGCTCGGCCACCACGCGCTTTAATGGCGTGAACGTGATTAACACGGCCCGCAAAATCGGCTAAACCGCACATCCCTCCTCCGTTGAGGAGGGATGTTTCTTTCCCTACTTTTTCTTTAAAAGCATTTCTCTACGTGGCCATTCTCTCCAAAGACGAAGCTCAGACCATCCTTAAGAAAGTCTTGAGCTTTAGCACCGCCGACGAGTGTACGGTCTACCTGAATGGACGCACCAACGGCAATGTGCGCTACGCTCGCAACAATGTGAGCACTTCTGGCACGACTGATAACGTGTCGCTGGCCGTGGAATCGCGATTTGGAAAGCGTTCAGGAACAGCTACTTGCAATCAGTTCGACGACGCTACCTTGCGCCGCTGCGTACAGCGCGCCGAGGAGATCGCCAAGCTCGCGCCCGAAGATCCCGAATACATGCCTTTGCTGGGGCCGCAGCAATACCTCACGCCGGTCAGTGCGGTAGCCAGCACGGCCAGTATTTCACCCGATTTTCGCGCCCAAGCGGCGGCCGACAGCATTGCGCTGTGCCAGGTCCGCAAGCTGACGGCGGCGGGCTACCTCGAAGACGGCTCCAACTTCCAGGCCATGCGCAATAGCAAAGGGCTTGAGGCGTACCAGCAGTCCACGCGGCTCGATTTTTCGGTGACGGTGCGCACGGCCGACGGCACGGGTTCGGGCTATGCCGTGGCCGATTTCACGGATTCCAGCAAGTTCAACGCCAAGGCTTTAACGCAGATCGCCGCCGATAAGGCGGCGGGTTCGGTGAATGCGAAGGCCATGGAACCGGGCAAGTATACCGTAATCTTGGAGCCGGCCGCGCTGGTCTCCGACGAAGGGCTGCTCAACCGCCTGATGTACGCTCTCGATGCCCGCGAAGCCGACGAAGGCCGCTCTTTTTTGAGCAAGAAAGGCGGTGGCAACAAGCTGGGTCAGAAGCTGTTCGACGAGCGCGTCACAATCTACTCCGACCCGCTGAACCCGGAAGCGCCAGGCAACATCTTCGACGGCGACGGCCTGCCGGTGAAGCGCATGAACTGGATCGAGAAGGGCGTGATGAAGAACCTTTACTACTCGCGCTTTTGGGCCCAGAAAAGCAACGCCCAAGCCACAGCTTTCCCCAGCAACTTCATCATGACCGGCGGCACGCAAAGCACGCAGGACCTGATCAAGAGCACGGCCAAAGGCATTTTGGTCACGCGCCTGTGGTACATCCGCGATGTAGACCCACAGACGCTACTGGTAACGGGCCTGACCCGCGACGGGACCTTCTATATTGAAAACGGCAAGATCAAGCACCCAGTCAAGAACTTCCGCTTCAACGAAAGCCCGGTCATTATGCTCAATAATATCGAAGCCATTGGCAAGCCCGTGCGCTTGGGCGGCAACCTGGTACCCCCGCTCAAAATCCGCGACTTCACCTTCACCAGTCTTTCGGATGCTGTATAAGTATTTGATAATCAAATACTTTTCATAACAACCAAAGGCTATCCTGCTGAACGCTGCCGAAGCATCTTTACCGTTTCGGCGGCGCTCAGCAGGATAGCCTAAAGGCGCACTAGTTATTAATTGTGCCCGCCAATCTGGTAGCCGAGGTAAGCCTGAAACACGCGGTTTTTCAGTTTCGGGTCGTTGACCCCGGCTACTGACTTGGCATCGTTGATGTCGTTGAGGCCGGCGTTGAAGCGGGCCCCGATCAGCAGGCTGCTTACCTTTACGCCGAGCCCGGCGCACAGGCTGAAATCACCTTTCTTGTACTGGTCGTCTACCTGCTTGCTTACCTTGCCATATTGCGCCGGCGAAGTAGGCGTGGGCGGCGTAAGGAGCAGCGTACCAGCCTCTTTGGCCGTCATCAACAACCCAAACTGCGGTCCGGCCTCGACGAACACGGGCCCGGCCGTGAGCTTGACCAAAATGGGCAGGTTGAGGTATTGGAGCTTGGTGTCGTAATCTTCCACGTCGCTTTTGCGCTCTGTGCCTTGCACCGAGTACAGCAATTCGGGTTGGAGGGAAAGCGGTCCGGCTATTTTGTATTCGTAAAAGGCGCCGGCGTGGTACTGCGTTTTGTATTTGGTATCGGCGTTGATGTTACTGCCGTCGAGCACGGCCATATTAAGGCCAGCTTTGATGCCAAACTGGGCTTGGGCGCTGCCCGCCAGAAGCAAAGCAAACAAAAAAGAGAGGGAGCGTTTCATAGCAGAGGTTGTAGGGATTGTTCTCTGCAAAGGGCGGCATAAATCTGTTTGCTGTCAATCACATAAGAATGTGACCCTAATAAAGCAAAGAGCGTATATTCATAACTAACTAATAATTAGTTAGTTATGAATATACGCTCTTTGTCCTTAATCGCGGCCGCCGAGCTGGATGGAGCCGTACAGCTGGAACACCCGGTTTTTGAGCTGCGGGTCGTTGAGGCCGCTGAGGTTGCGCAGGTCGTTGATGTCGTTGAGGCCCGCGTTGAAGCGAGCACCCACGGTAAACAACGAGAGCCGCAAACCGGCGCCAGCCGCCACGCCGAAGTCGCCGCGCTTGAAGTCGTTGGTGGCGCGGCGCTTGATGTTTTCAAACGTCCCTTCGCCAGTTTGCTGGGTTCCGTTTTTGTCGGCATCCAGCAAAAATCCGACTTGCGGACCGGCTTCTACAAACACCGGCCCGATGTACACTTTCGCCAGCACAGGCACGGAGAAGTAGTGCAGCTTGGCATCGAAATTTTCGAACTCCGACTTAAAGCTGGTGCCCTGCGACGAGTACAGCAGTTCCGGCTGGATGGAAACCGGCCCCACCACCTTAAACTCGTAGAGCAGGCCGGCGTGGTAAGAGGTCATGTAGTGGGTGGAGGCATTCACGTTGGAGCCGTCGAGCACGGCTTTGTTGATGCCGCCTTTGATGCCGAACTGGGCATGCGCGCTGCTTACCAATACCAAGGACAGCAACAGCAACAGGATGCGTTTCATAGCGTAGGATTTGGGGATGAAAGAGTTGGGTAATAAAAGGGTATAGCCAAAAAGCAGGCCGACTTTCTATTCCTCAGATACCTAACGCCGGCCTTACCCCTATTCTTAAATCCGGAATCGTGTATTTTTTTCGCGGATTTGTGCTGAGGATGCCACCTTATCTGTTAGTTTTCGTCCTTGCCCTGTCTTAGCCGCGCTGCATGCCCTCACCGTTTACCTTCGTTCGCCTTCAATACCGCTCCGGCGACTGGGATGGTGTGGACGAGCGAATGCCCACCAACTTGCTGCATTCGCTGATTCAGTACACCACTGTACCCGTCAATCAGAAGGAAAAAGTAGTAGCCCTCGACAGCGCCGAGCTGTTCAACTACCCGTTCTGTTACCTCTCGGGGCACCGGTTGGTGCAGTTTAGCAGCCAGGAAAAAACCAACTTCACGCAATACGTCCGCAACGGCGGCTTCGTGTTCGTCGACGATTGCAACCACGACATCGACGGTCTGTTTGCGCGCTCTTTCGAGGAGCAGATGCGGCAGTGCTTCGGGGCGGGTGCCCTGAAGAAAATTCCGAAGACCCACCCGCTTTACCGCTCCTTCTTCACCTTCAAAGACGGCCCGCCGCCCACCAGCTTCGAGCTCAACGGCTGGGGCGATGACCTGGTGCACGACTACCTAAAAGGCGTGGAGATCAACGGACGCCTCGGCGTGCTGTACTCCAACAAAGATTACGGCTGCGAATGGGACTACGACTTCCGCAACAAGCGCTTTCTGGCCGAAGACAATACCAAATTCGGCGTCAATATTCTGATGTATGCCCTGACAGCCTGAACGATGTAGAACGCCTGCAAGAGGCTCCTACCGCGGATAACTCGCGTTATCATAGCCCACAATCAAACCACGACGGGCGCCGACAAGGCGCTTCTACCGCATGACCAACCAAACTGCATGACCGAACTAGACGTCAAGAATCTGCTTCAAAAGCTTCCGCCGCTGCGCGAGGAAATCGGCAAAATCATCGTCGGCCAGCAGCAAGTGCTCGACGAGGTACTGGTAGCCTTGCTGGCAGGTGGCCATGCGCTGCTGGAAGGCGTTCCGGGGCTAGCCAAAACATTGTTAGTCAGAACATTAGCTTCTGCTACTGATTTACCCTTTCGCCGCATCCAGTTCACTCCCGACCTCATGCCGACCGATATTCTGGGTACGGAAGTGTTGGAAGAAGACCACGGCACGGGGCACCGCTCGTTCAAATTCAACGAAGGACCGATTTTCGCCAGCTTGGTTTTGGCGGACGAAATCAACCGGACGCCGCCCAAAACGCAGGCGGCTTTGCTGGAAGCCATGCAGGAAGGTCACGTCACGTACGCGGGCCAGGAGCACGCGCTGCCCAAGCCGTTTTTCCTGCTGGCTACCCAAAACCCCATTGAGCAGTCGGGTACGTATCCGCTGCCCGAGGCCCAGCTCGACCGCTTTCTGCTGTACATTCGCATCGGCTATCCTTCTGAGCAAGAAGAACTTGCCGTACTGAATGGCACCACGGGCTCGGCCCGGGCCGAAGTGCGGCCGGTGCTTGGGGGCGAAGACATTCGGCAGTTGCAGCAGCTGGTGCGCCAAGTGAGCCTGAGCCCAGACCTGCTCGATTTTGTGAACCGCCTTGTGCGCGCCACCCGGCCCGCGACCAGCACCGTGAAATTTATTCAGGAATACGGCCGCTGGGGCGCGGGTCCGCGCGCTGGGCAAGCCCTGATTTTGTGCGCCAAAGCGCGAGCCTTGTTGCAAGGCCGGTTTGCCGCCACCATGGACGACATTCGGACGCTGGCTGCGCCGGTGCTACGCCACCGCGTGTTGCTGAATTTCAACGCCGAAGCCGAAAATCTCACGCCCGATCATGCCGTGGAAGAACTGTTGAAAGCGGTTTCGATGACGGCTGCTAAGCTGCCTTAACGAGGTTGCTTGCAGAAACAAGTGCCAAGTTAAGCCACTCACTTACAAAGACTTATCCTTGCTCTCTCCCGAAACCCTTGCCGCGTTGCGGAATCTGCCGCTGGCCGCCAAAACGGCGGCGGAAGGCTTTTTGGCGGGTCAGCACCTGAGCCGACGGCGCGGCGCGGGCATGGAGTTCAGCCAGTACCGCCCTTACTTGCCCGGCGACGATCTGCGCCGCCTCGACTGGCGGCTCGCGGCTCGCTCGGACCGCTACTATATCCGTGAATCAGAGGTAGATACGAGCCTTGTGGTGCACTTGCTGTTGGATGCCAGCGCCTCCATGAACCACCGCGACGACAATGGATTAACCAAACTCGACTATGCGCGGCTCTTGCTGGCAGCCTTGGCCTATTTGGCTCATAATCAAGGAGATGCCGTAGCGCTCACCGTTTTGCATCCAGCGGGCATTCAGCATCTTAGCGGGCAAAGTGATTCGCGGCAGCTGCCTCGAATTTTTCATGCGCTCGAAAATGTAGAAGCGGCCGGTCGCTTTCCGGGCAACGACGCGCTGGCGCCACTCACTGCCCGCCGCCAGCGCGCCCTAATCATTTGTGTGAGTGACCTTTACGAAGAAAACTCAGAGATCGAGCAACTTCTGACGCGGCTGCGGGCGGTATCGGGCGAAGTGATGGTGTTGCATACGCTGGCCCGCAACGAGTTGGACTTCACGCACCGCGGCTCCGTGACGTTTCAAGATCTGGAAACCGGCCACACTTTGCAGCTTGACGCCGATCAGCAGCGCGCCGCCTACCAGCAGCAGTTGCAGGAATGGCTGCGCAACACGGCACAAAATGCCCGCCGCCACGGCTTCGACTACCACGAAGTCAATACCTCCGAGCCTTTGGATCGGGCGCTGCGGGAGTTTCTCAGACGAAGACAGAGTATAAATTAATACATTGATTATCAATATATTATAAAACTATAGAATAGGTTTACCTTCACCTCACTCTGTTTCCATTGCTCACCTTCCTTGCTCCTTCTGGTTTGTTGGCGTTGCTGGGCATTGCTGTGCCGGTGGCCATTCACCTGTGGAACCGCCGGCCGGGCCGCACCGTGCCGGTGGGCAGCCTACGGTGGTTGGAGGCAACGGCCAACCGGCGCTTGCGGAGCCTGAAGCTAGAGCAGCTGGCGCTGCTGCTGGTGCGCATTGCCGTGGTAGCGCTGCTGGCTGTGGCGCTGGCAAGCCCGGCCTGGCAACGACCACCGGCTCCAACGCGCGGGCAGGTTTTCATCAGTCCCGATCTATTGCCAACGGGCTCGCTATCGGCATTCCGCCCCGGCATCGATTCGCTGCGCCGCCGGGGCTACGAAGTGCGCCGCCTGGCACCGGGGTTCCGGCTTATTTCGGCGGCAGCTTGGCGCAACCTCGATTCGGTAGCGGCCGCTGGCGCAACCGACTCATTACCAGCCGATCAGTTGTGGGCACGCGTGAGGCAGGCGGCAGATTCCTTCCCCAACCGCCCAATTCGAGTGTTTACTTCGACTAGCTTAGGTCATTTCCAAACCAGCCGTCCGGCCTTGCCCGCCCAACTGACGTGGCAAGTCGTGCCCACTGCCGACTCCGGGGCTTGGCTGCAAAGTGCTTACCAGTCCGGCCCCGATAGCCTGCGCCTGCTGGTGGGCCGTAGCACCGAAGCCGCCGCCACGTTTCGAGTGGTGCGCGTGCGAAAGCCGAACGCCGGCGAGGCAGTGCGCGTAGCCGGTTTGTCGCCGCTGCACTACGCAACTATGGCCACTGGAGCTACCCTACAACCCGGCGACAGTAGCTCTGCTGCCGTAGCAGTCAGTACCGCGCCGCTTCGCATCTGGGTTCGGTATGATGCTGCGCACAGCGAAGACGCCCGGTACTTGCGGGCGGCGTTGCAGGCAGCCGCGGCGGGTTTGGCGGCGCCGCTTGCGCTCACTGTGTCGGCCGCGCCGCCGGCCGCAGCGGCATCCCTCGACTGGCTGTTTTGGCTTAGCGATGCGCCGGTGCCCGCCGGCTGGCAACAACGCGTGCGGCGGGGCTTGCGGCTGTGGCAGGACGCTAAGGCGCCGGGCCAGTCTTCCGAGGGTTTCTTGGCAAACGCCGCAACTGTAGCGCCCGTGCGTATTCTGCGCCGCAGCAAAGAGGCAGTGCCTGCCACGGGTCAGAGCTTATGGGCTGACGGCCAGGGCCGAGCCGTACTCAGCTACCAAAGCATTTCGCAAGGCTCAATATATCAGCTACATACGCGCCTACACCCTGACTGGAGCGAATTGGCGGATAGTCCGAATCTACCGGCGCTTTTGCTAGATATTCTGCAACCAGAGCAGAAGTCAACCAACTGGGCAGCAGACAAACGTGCGCTCGATGCTGCCCAAATTCATCCGGCAAACCACATGGTTTCAGTAGCCACCAGCAACCGTCCCGCACCCGATTCTTACCTCGATTTGCGGCCGTGGGCAGTGCTGGCTACAGGCTTGTTGTTTGCCTTGGAACGTCTGCTGGCACAACGGCGCCTGTCCTTTTCTTCTACTCCTGCCGCATGAGCCTCGTAACCCAAACCTCCTCCCATCCCGCAGTGGCGGCGCTCCGAACGGTATGGCACGCCTACGCCGGCCGGCGGACGGTGGCTGTGCTGCTGCCTGCGGCGGCCGTGGGCGTGCTGCTGGCCGTAGTTGGTTGGGTGTGGCCCGCAGGTCGTTGGGCGGTAGGCTTGCTAGGCGCGGCCGGGGCCGTTTGGCTGGTGAGCTACTTGGTACGCCTGTGGCGACCGAATTTTGCTGCCCTCAGCAGCCAGCTCGATCAGCGCTATCCGGTGCTCGAAAACAGTACTGGGCTATTGTTGCGCGACTCGGGCGAGCTGAATCTGTTGGGACACCTGCAACAGCAACGCGTGGCAGACAGGCTGCAAGAGCTGGCAAGCACCGAAAGCCACTTGTTGCCGGTTTCGTTTCGTACGTCCGGGCTGGTTGCGGGGCTGGTACTATTGGCGGCGGCGCTGCTGTGGCTGCTTCAGGCGCACGGAACTCAGCGGACCACAGCGACTGTCCAAGCCCCGGCGGTTAAGCTGCATTTCACTGAAGATCAGCCCAGTAAGAAACCACAAGTCCTTGCTCAAATTACGGAAACGCGCATTATCGTCACGCCGCCTGCCTACACCCGGCGGGCGGGCTTTGCGGCGGCGCAGCCTTCTTTTCGCTGTCCCGAAGGCTCACGCATTCGCTGGACGGTGCACGTAAACAGCCCTGCTACCCAGCCGCCGCAACTCGAAATCGGGCGGCAACGGCTGGCTTTTCGTGCAGTAACGGGGCAACCCACGGTATTTGTGGCGGAGCAGGTAGTTAAGGCGTCGGTGCTGTACAGGCTGCGGTTTGCGGGCCGCACTTCCGATGATTACGCCATCGATGTGCAGCCCGATCAGGCGCCCGTTGTCCAGATCCAGACGCCCAAACCCTACACACTCGTCGAGTTTGGGCAGAAGCCGCAGGTGGGCATCCGGGTAGCTCTGCGCGACGATTACGGCCTGACGCGGGCCCGTTTGGTAGCTACGGTAGCACAGGGCCAGGGCGAAGCCGTGAAGTTTCGGGAGGTCGTAACTGACCTCAGTGCTGGACTAGGCAAGCAGCCCACACAAAGCATTGCAAATCAAACACTTAACCTACCTAAACTAGGATTAACTTACGGCGACGAAGTATATTTTTACGTTCAGACCTGGGACAACAATAGCCACACGGCGCGCTCCGATACTTACCTCGTGCAGTGGGAAGACACCACGGTAAACGAGGCGGCTACCGACATTTCGCTGGGGGTAAACGTAGTGCCAGCCTATTTCCGCAGCCAGCGCCAAATCATCATCGACACCGAAAAGCTATTAGCCGAGCGCCGGAGCGTGGAGGCGACTGCCTTTTCGGAACGCTCTAATAATCTGGGGTTTGACCAAAAAGTGCTTCGGCTGCGCTACGGCAAGTTTCTGGGGGAAGAGTTCGAGCAAGGACTGGCCGAAACCGCTCCCAAACCGCCCGTGGCCGACGCCGACAGCAGCCACAATGAACACCCCGGCACAGAGGAAGAGCACGAGCATGGTCCGCCCACTGCCGATGCGGCCAACGCGTCGCCCACGGCCGAAACTGACGCCCTCAGCCGACCTTACATGCACCTGCATGACGACGAAGAAACCGCGGATTTCCTGGAGCCCGCCGTGAAAGCCAAGTTGCGCGGTGTGCTCGACCAGATGTGGCAGGCAGAGCTGCGGCTGCGTACCGTACGCCCCGTCGAGGCCTTGCCCTTTGAGTACCGCGCCTTGCGCCTGCTGAAGCAAGTGCAGCAGCAGACCCGGGCCTACGTAAAAAAATCCGGCTACGAGCCTCCCGTCTTGCCCGAATCGACTATTCGCCTGACGGGCGAACTAATCGGCGCAGCCGCACCCCGCCTACAACAAGACGTGCGCACCACTGCCCCCGATCAGTCAATAGTACGGGAGGCGTTGGGGACACTGCAAGCCTTGCGGCGCGGCGAAACAGCCAGCAGCACCGATGCCGCGCGGCTGGATCGGGCCGGGCCAGCTATTGCGCAAGCCGCCGTGCGTCGTCCGGGAGCTTACCTACGCGCCTTGCGCGAGCTGCGTCAGCTCACGACAGACATACGCTCCCACCGCGCCTTGTGCGCTACTTGCCTGGTTTCCGTTGAGCAGGCCCTCCACGAATTGTTGCCGCCCCCGCCGCCGACTCCTACCCGCACCGCCGGCCCCGACCGCCTAGCGCGGCGTTATTTCCAGGAATTAAGCCGGTAAGAACTCAGCCTGAATGCCTTCCTCTCTCCAATTCTACACCCTACTGATTTTCTGCCTGTTACTGGCTGTGTGGCTCACTGTGGCCGCCCTCCGAAGGGCAAACAGAGCTCGTTTGGCGGCGCGCCTGCTGGCAGGCCTAGCCGCTGCGGCAGGGCTGTGGTTTACCGCTTTCCCCCTAACGCGAACACTGGGCACCTCGCGCAGAGAAGCCATACTATTAACCTCTGATTATCAAATAGACACTCTTCAACAGCTCCTCCGAAAGCTGGGCCCGGCCACCACGGTGTGGCGCTACAATGAACTTGTCCCAGCCGAGGCGCCGGTGCTGGCCAGCCTGCCGGCCTTGCCAGAACGCCACCCCGCGTTGCGCCGGTTGCATGTGTTGGGCCGGGGGCTGCCGGCCGCCGATGCCTCGCTGCCCGGCAATCTGCAACTCGTGCAGCACACGCCGCCAGCCTTCACGGGCTTTCGCGCGGCGCACTGGAATCGGCAGCTAGAGTTGGGTAAACCGGTGGAGCTAGAAGGTTTTTTTGAAAATACCGAGGTAGCCAAAGCACCCGTCTGGGTGTATCTGCAAGCGGCCGGCACAGCCCGCGATTCGGTAAAGCTGCCGACGGGCCGTGGCGCTTTTCGGCTACATTTCACGCCTAAAGCAACGGGCTTATCCGTGTACGAACTGGGGGCTAGAAAACAGGCCAACACGACGCTGGCGCGCGAGCCCGTGCCCGTGGAAGTGCTCCCAACCCGACCCTTGCGCGTGTTGCTACTGGCCAGCACGCCGTCGTTTGAGTTCAAATTCCTGAAAAACCAACTAGGCACGCAGCAACATGCAGTGGCACTGCGCGTTGGCATCAGCAAAGGCCTTATTCAGACGGAGTTTCTTAACCAGCCTGCCCACGATCTCAGTCGCCTCACCCCGACGCTATTGGCCCGCTACGACGCAGTAGTGGCGGATGCCGGCACCCTAAGCGGACTTTCTGCTGGCGAAAACCAAGCCCTGCAAAACGCCATTCGCAGCCAAGGCTTGGGGCTGATTGTTGTGGCCGACGCCGCGGCTTTGCCGCGTACTACTCCGGCTCGGGCGGGGTTTGCCGTAGTGCCCCGTGCTACGGCTGTCACCGTCCGGCCGCAACCTTTGAAATGGCCGGGCGCGCCTGAAAAAGCAACGGCGGTAGTGCCGGGCAGCTTACACCTCTCGGCTGGCTCGCGGGCACTGGTTACAGATGCTCAGCAACAAACCCTGGTAGCCGATCGGCGCTTCGGAACGGGCCGCGTGGTAATTGCGCTGGTGCCCGAAACCTTCCGCTGGGTATTGCAAAACGCAACCCAAGCCTACGATTCGTATTGGAGCTATTTGCTATCGACGGCCGCGCGGCCATTGGCGGTAGAGGAGCGGTGGCACGTGCTGGAGACGTGGCCGCATGTGCAACAGCCTCTCACCCTACGTTTGGAAGCGGCCCGTTTGCCAGCCCAGCAGCCCACTGTGCAGCGGGCGGGCGCACCTGCCGCCCGGCTCGCCTTGCGGCAGGACGTGCGCTTGCCCGAATGGAGGACGGGCCAATATTGGCCAACCACCGCCGGCTGGCACCGCGTACAGCTACCCCAAAAGGCTGCCCAGTGGTTTTATGTGTACGATACCAAAAACTGGGTAAACGCACAAATAATTGATTATCAAGCACTTAATAATAGAGCTAAAATCCCCGCCTCAGCTTCCTCAGACGCATCGGATACAGTGCAGCAACCTTGGCCGGTAGCGTGGTTTTTTGGAGTATTTCTGCTGGCCGCCGGATTTCTTTGGCTGGAAGAAAAGCTATAACGCCGGCAGCCTGCTTTCGTATTCTTTCTTAAGCCTCCTAAAACAAAACAGCCCGGCTTTCCTTGCGGAAGCCGGGCTGTTGTAAGCTATACGCTAGCCGGCATTAGCCGGCAGGTAATTACTTTTGCTCAGTCGTAGTGGTAGTAGTCGACGACGAAGAGGTGGTCGAAGCACCAGCAGCGTCAGTTGTAGCAGGAGCAGCAGTAGCCGACGAATCAGTCGTCGTGGTGCTCATGGTTGAAGTCGAGTCAGTAGTAGTAGCAGGAGTAGTAGTTTCAGCCGAGCCAGCTTCCGTAGTAGTGGTTTCGGTGGTCGACTTCGATTCGCAAGAAGCGAGGCCAGCAGCGAGGAGAACGGCAAGAGCAGAAACCTTGATGAGATTCTTCATTTTGGTATTAGGTTTGAAAAATTTAGTCTGAAAAACGCTCTTCATACCGGTCTTTCGGAAAGGTAACCCGACCATAGAAAATTATTTTTCGGGGGGTTACCAACGGGGCCGTTATGTATTAAACAACGAAAGCGAATGGGCAAGGGTCAACCTTCCTACACCGATGAAGAGTTCGTGGCGGCTATCCGTCGCGGCGACGACCGGGCGCTGGCGCAACTCTACCGCCTGCACCTTCCGATGATCTCACACTTTGTGCTGCAAAACAGCGGCTCGGAGGACGAGGCCAAGGATGTGTACCAGGAGGGCGTGATGGTGTTTTATGAGAAGATACGCGAAGGCACTTTGGAGCTCAGCTGTCAGATCAAAACGTACCTCTACGCTGTGTGCCGACGCTTGTGGTTGAAGCGGCTCGCCGAGAAAACCCGCTTCGGCGGCTCCCTCGACGACCACGAGCCCTACCTCGAAACCGGGGCCGAAGCCGACCTGTTGGAGGCCGAGGAACGCGACCGGCGCTTCGCTACTATGAGCGAAGCGTTGAACCGCGTAGGGGAGCCTTGTCGTTCACTCTTAGAAGGCTATTACCTGCAGGACAAATCCATGCAGCAACTCACGGCGGAGTTTGGCTATACCAATGCCGACAACGCTAAAAATCAGAAATACAAGTGTTTAGTCCGCTTGAAAAAATTATTCTTCACCCACTTCAAGGAAGAAGAATCGTTTTGACCAAGCACTCACGGGCACACGGCGGGAAAATGATTCTCGCACTCTCTATATGAAAACCGAAGCTGATTACTACGCTTTATTTGAGGCTTACCGCGACGGCGAGCTCGGCGTACCGGCGCGGGCTGATCTGGAGCGGCGCCTGTCGGCCGACCCAAACCTGGCCCAGCGTTTTGCCGAGTTTGAGGAACTGACCGGCACGTTGCACCAATACAGCTCTCGCCTGGCTACCCGCCGCAAGCTCCACGCCATTCAGGCCGAGATTGACGCGGAACAGGCCATGCAGGAAGCGCCCCTTGAAACTGGCAACCCCAACATGCCGCTGCTGCACATTTCGCCGGTCGAGCGCAAGCTGCGCGATTTTTGGCATGCGCACCGGGCTACCATGATGGTAGCTGCCTCGGTCGCGGTGATGGCCGTGTTTGCTACGCTGCTGGGCATCGAGTTTTGGCGCGCCAACCAAAAGCCAGGCTCTCTGTACGGCTACCAAGTGCTGCGCCGTGAAGTAGAGCGCATCAAGCGCAACCAGCAGGCAATGAACCGCGCCATCAATCACATCGACGGACCGAAGTCGCCAGAAGAGCTCAACCCTGGCAAGTTCAGCGGTACGGGCTTCGCGCTTACTTCAGATGGCTATCTGGTTACGAGCTACCACGTTATCCAAGGTGCTGATTCTGTGTTGATTGAAAGCCGTGACCGCCAGCATTACCACGCCGAGCCGGTATTTTCGGATGTGGCCCACGACTTGGCTATCCTGCGCATCAAGGACAAGGATTTCAACGGTTTCGGCCGTCTGCCTTACACCTTCAAGCGTGGCCTTTCCGATCTGGGGGAGAAGGTTTATACGCTGGGCTACCCACGCGAAGACCTCGTGTACAACGACGGTTCGCTGAGCGCCCGCTCGGGCTTCGAAGGCGACACTGCGTTCTACCAGATCTCAATCCCGGTGAACCCTGGCAACAGCGGCGGTCCGCTACTCGACGACCGGGGCAACCTCATTGGCATCATCAGCGGCAAACAAATGGACGCTCAAAGTGCGGCGTTTGCTACCAAGTCGTCGTACCTGATGCGCCTTGTGGATTCGTTGTCGGCCGCTGGCACGTCGGCGCCTTACCGCTTGTCGCGGGGCAACCTACTAACTGGCACGCCCCGGCCCCAGCAGATCCGCAAGCTGCAAGACTATGTGTTTGTAGTGAAGGTTTACGAATAGCCGGTTTCACTTTTTCACTTCTGCAAGGCTTACAAGCCCCGCCCATAAGGCGGGGCTTTTTTGTGCTTATGCCCTAGCCAGCTGCGGCGCATTGGACTGGGCAACCATGCGGTTCAAATCGATATAAGTTCTTACCTTAAAAGGAGTTATCGAAGCCCCACCTCGCCATGGACAGAAGAGCTTTCCTGCACAAAAATGCCGCAGTGCTCGCAGCGCCCGCGGCGGCTATTACGACGGATGAAACGGTTAGTCGCTTCGCCAACAAAAAACTACCTGATACGGCACGCTCTACGGCAGGCTTCGCGCCCTACAGTGGCCCCTGGGGGTATGCACAGGCCGCTCACTTGCTACGCCGCAGCCTGTTTGGGCCTACACGCACCGAGATAGAGGGCGCTGCGAGCAGCTCGATGCAACAGGTTGTGGACGCCTTGCTGACCGCCCCCGCCGCGCCCAGCCCGCCAGTAAACGTAGCTTCCACCGACGCGAGCGTGCCCCTGGGGCAACCGTGGGTAACGCAGCCCTTCGACCAAGCGGTGGAAGGCGTGCGGCGCTCGTCGCTGAGGGCGTGGTGGATGGGCCAAATGCTCAACCAAAGCCAGTCGTTAGCGGAGAAAATGACCCTGTTCTGGCACAACCACTTTGTCATTGAGTTGGGCGACATCAACGACGCGCGCTACGGCTATCAGTATGCGGCCTTGCTGCGGCAGCAGGCGCTCGGCAACATCCGGCAACTTGCTAAGGATGTGACGATTGACCCGGCCATGCTGCGTTACCTCAACGGCAACCAGAGCACGGCTACTGCTCCCAACGAGAACTACGGCCGCGAGCTGCTGGAGCTGTTTACGGTGGGCAAAGGGCCGCTCATCGGGACGGGCAACTACACCAATTACACCGAAGACGACGTGAAAGCCGCTGCCCGTGTGCTCACCGGCTGGCGCGATAACAACCAGACGATCAGTGGCTACTTCACGGCTTCGCGCCACGATACGGGCGCCAAGAAATTCTCGGCGGCGTTCGGAAGCCGCACCATCACGGCCCGGGGCGATCAGGAGTACAAAGACCTGATTGATCTGATCTTCGATCAGCCCGAAACGGCGCGCTTTCTGTGCCGCAAGCTGTATCGCTGGTTTGTGTACTACGTCATCGACGCCGCGACGGAACAGAACGTGATCCAGCCAATGGCTGACTTGCTGATCAAGAGCAATTACGAAGTGACACCGGTGCTGAAATCGTTGCTCACCAGCGAGCATTTTTACGATCCGGTCAACATGGGCTGCGTCATCAAAAGCCCGCTGGATTTCACCGTGACGGTATGTCGGCAGTTGCAGATTGCGTTTCCGCCGGCTACCAACGTGGTGGCGCAATACGGCATGTGGGACTACCTCAACAGCCAGACGAACCTGCAACAGCAGTACTTAGGCGACCCGCCGAACGTGGCGGGCTGGGCGGCTTATTATCAGACGCCGCAGTTCTACGAAATCTGGATTAACGCCGTGACGCTGCCGCGCCGCAACCAGTTTACCGACCTGATGATCAGCACTAATGGCTATTCGCGTAACGGCGCCAAACTGCTTATCGACCCGATTGCGCTGGTGCAAGCCCTGCCGCCGGCCGTCGCCAGCGACCCCAATAAGGTGATCGCGGAGCTGACGAAACTCATGTTACCCATCACGCTCACCAGCAGCCAGTTGGAGTTTCTAAACGATGCGTTGCTGCCCGGCTTGCCCGATTTTGAATGGACCCAGGAATGGACCGCTTACGTAGCCGCCCCGACGAACGCTACCAAAAAGGCTTCGGTGAACACTAAGTTGCAGGCGCTGCTGCGCGCCATCATGGGGCTGGCAGAATATCACCTGTCTTAAAAGCACTAATTATTTGATTATCAATTAATTCTAATAAATCCGTTACTCGCCGGACTATGAAACGCAGAGACTTTCTTCAGACCACGGCGGCGGCTTCGGTGCTGCCGGTGCTCATGGGCGGCTTTCCGGTGGGGGCATATGGATTTTCGCCGGAGCTGGCGGCACTTACTAATGCGGCCGTCGATACCGACCACGTGCTGGTGCTGATTCAGCTGAACGGCGGCAACGACGGCCTGAACATGATCATCCCGCTGGACCAATATTCGGCCCTGATGAATGCCCGCCCGGACATTGTATTGCCGCAAAACGAGGTGCTGAAGCTCTCCGACCTGACAGGCATTCATCCGGCTATGGCGGGGCTGAAAAACCTGTTTGACAAAGGGCAGGTGGGCGTGGTGCAGAGCGTGGGCTACCCCAACCCCAACTTCAGCCATTTCCGCGCCACCGACATCTGGACATCGGCTTCCGACTCGAACGTGACGCTTACCACCGGTTGGCTCGGCCGCTATCTGGACGGCGAATACCCGAACTTCCCAACGGGTTATCCAAGCACACAATCACCTGATCCATTGGCCATTAGCATCGGGTCGGTGGTAAGCAACTGCGTGCAGGGCCCGACGGTGAACATGGGGATGGCGATTGCCAGCACGGCCTCGTTTTACCAGTTGCTGTCGGGCGGCGTCGATACGGCCCCCAATACGCCTGCTGGCCACGAGCTGACATTTATCCGGCAGGTGGTGCAGCAGACGCAGGTGTACACGTCCGTTATTCAGAAGGCGGCGGGCAAGGCCAAAAACCTGTCGGCGCTGTACCCGGCGGCCGGCCAAAACTCGCTGGCCGACCAACTCAAGATTGTGGCGCAACTGGTGGCCGGTGGCCTGCAAACGCGCATCTACGTGTGCAACCTCGGCGGTTTCGACACGCATGCCTCGCAGGTGCCCACCACCGGCAGCACTACTACGGGCACGCACGCAACGCTGCTGGGCAAGGTTTCGCAAGCAATTGCGGCTTTTGAAGACGATTTGCGGCTGCTCAACGTGCAGGACCGGGTGGTGGGCATGACGTTTTCGGAATTTGGGCGACGCATCAAGGCCAATTCTGGCCGCGGCACCGACCACGGCGCGGCCGCTCCCCTGTTTGTGTTCGGTACGGCTGTGAACCCGCGCATTCACGGCACCAACCCCATCCTGCCGCAAAATGCGACCGTGAACGACAACATCCCGATGCAGTTCGACTTTCGGGCCATCTACGGCAGCATCCTGAAAGACTGGTTTGGGGTATCCGAAGCCATGCTGAACGAGTTGTTGCCGCACAACGGGCCTTCGTTTCCGTACGTGCCCGTGCTGCGCACTTCCGTGGTGACGGGCGCCGTCGGTGCCGCCGAGGTCAACATTGCCGGGTTCAGCGTATACCCCAACCCCGCACGCGACCAAGCCACCATAGAATTTGAGGCCGAAGGCGGACACGTACAGGTGCTGGTCTTCGACACAATGGGTCGTGAGGTGCAGCGCGTTGCGGACCGGGTGTTGCCGCGCGGCAAACAACGTTTGCGCTTGGAAGTCAATGGGTTAGCGGCGGGTTCTTATTATTGCCACGTGCAGGAAGGCAGCCGGGTCAGCTCGCGGCTGGTGGTCGTCCTGAATTAAGAAATCGGGATTAATCCTTCTAATTAGACTCTGCTATTTTTAACTATAAAATGCTTATAATCAAGTTTTTATAGCGCATCAGAGCTGAACACTACCCTTTGCTGTTGCCCTATTCTTGCCGGCATAACGTAGCCTGCTGACAGGTTTTTGCGTACACGCCCCCTAGTGGCTTGGCCTACATTCCAGTGCCCTCTCTCTACCATAACTTTAACACCCGCTCCTGCTATGGAAGCCCAGATCGAACAACAGCTCGAAAAGATTCTACCCGAAGACATCGCACGCACTTTTGAAAGCGCTTACCACGTATTTCAGGGCGACCACGACAAGATGGAAGACCTGATTAAGCACGGGGGCAGCCTGCTGAAAAAAATAGCCCAGCGCCTCAACCCCACGCAAGTGATCATCGGCATCGCCGTGATTGCGGCCGTGGCCGTAGTCGTGGTCAATCGCAGCATGGAATTGCCGGAAGAAGGCGAAGCCAGCGATGCCTCCGACGATAAAAAAGCAAACGCTAAAAAGTTGAGCAGCGCCGGCCAGAACAAAGGTCAGCAAGAAGACAAACACGACAATAAATAGGGTTCTTCCTATCTAAGAGCCAACGACTTGTCTTAAGGTCGCTGTCTTTCGCCCCGCTTTTCAGGCAAGCCTGAGGAGCGGGGCTTTTGTATTGTTTTAGGATTATATAGTATATATATTTTGTTTAATTATAAATATAATTACTTTTATCCACGCCATAAGCGCATCTGCACCTTATCCCTCCATACCAAAACCACACTTGCATGAAGTACATCGCTACCCTACTGTTATTGGCTTTTGTTGGCTCAATGCCCCTACAAGCGGCTCACGCATCGGCTGCGGCAGGTCCGGCCACGGTGAATGCGACGCCCGAAGGAGCCCATTTCTTTCCTTGGTTTAAATCCAACAAGCGCAAGCATAAGCACGCTTACATGCGCACCCACAAGCGCAAACTCCATTACAAGTAATCCACTGATAAACAGCATCTTACACACCTATTGCCGAAACAGAGCCGGCCGTTGTCTTTAGGCGACGGCCGGCTCTAGTACTTCCGGGGAGTTGTGAGCCGGCGAATTGACGAGCGAAGAAATGACGTATTCGCGCATGTCGGCGGCCGGGTAAGACCGTAGCAAATCTTGGTGTGCCGCTACCGATACATCATCGTCGAGCCATGCCAATTCGGCCTCACGACCCTGCAAAATGACCGGCATGCGGTTATGAATCGTGGCCATCAGTTCGTTGGGCTCCGTCGTGATGATGGTGTACGTAGGCAATACTTCGCCGGTAGCGCGATCGAGCCATTCGTCCCATAGACCGGCAAACGCAAAAGGCTGCTCGTCACGCAGCAAAATGCGGTGCGGAACCTTGCCGCGCGTAGTTGGCTGCCATTCGTAGAAGCTGTCGGCCAGCACCAGGCAACGCTTCCGCTGCAAGAGTTGCCGGAAAGAAGGCTTTTCGGGCAGCGTTTCGGCGCGGGCGTTGATGGGCTTGGGCGCCTGCTTCACGTCTTTTACCCACCCCGGCAACAACCCCCACTGCAACAGCTGAATTTTGCCGGGCTCGGCGTTGGTAATGACCGGCAGCCGTTGCGAAGGCGCCGCGTTGTAACTGCTGCCCGGAGCCGACCCGTCGAAGGTGGCATCGAAGCGTTCTTCCAGTACCGGAGCAGGAATAATGGTGGTGTAGCGGCCGCACATACGAGTAGGGATAAAATGGTGGATAATGGCTGTTTTTATAACGTTTAGGGCCTCTTCTAAGTTCTTTAGCAGTCGTGCTAAAGAACTGTTTTTGCTTCGTAAGCGCATTTAGTTTCTACCTTGGCCGCATGAAGCATCGTCTTTTTCTGTTCCTGGTAGCAGTTCTGAACTGTGGTTCGCTGGCCGCCCAGACGCCCAAAGTGTACCCTACTTTTGGCAGCGTGACCCGCGAAAATCCCAAGCTCGATCAGTTGCTGGCAACCGATGCCAAGGTAGAAGTGTTGGCCATGGGCTACAAGTGGCTCGAAGGGCCGGTATGGGACAAACAGGCGGGTTATTTGCTGTTTTCGCATGCCCCTACCAATCAAATACTTAAGTGGAAAGAGGGCGAAGGCATTACGGAGTTTATGCACCCAGCCGGCTACACTGGGTTGGGCCAATACAGCAACGAGCCCGGCAGCAACGGCTTGGCTTTTACCACCGCCGGCCAGCTCGTACTCTGTGAGCACGGCGACCGTCGAATTTCGGTGCTCACCAAAAACGGCGGCAAGCTCACCCTGGCCGACAATTTCGCAGGCAAACGCCTCAACAGCCCCAACGACGTGGTAGTGCGCGCCAACGGCGATGTGTACTTCACCGACCCGCCCTACGGCCTGCCCAAGCAAGGCAACGACCCTACGCGCGAAACCGAGTTTAGCGGCGTGTACCGGGTTACGCCCAACGGCCAAGTAACGCTGCTGACCAAAGAACTAGCTTACCCGAACGGCTTGGCGTTTTCGCCCGATGGCAAAACCCTGTACGTGTCGCAGTCCGATTCGAAGCGGGCGGTCTGGCTGGCATTCCCGGTGCTGCCCGACGGCAACGTGGGCCCATCGCGGGTGTTTAAGGATGTAACCAGCATGGCCGCCCAGCTTCCCGGCTCACCCGACGGCTTCAAGATCGATCAGCAGGGCAACCTGTTTGCTACCGGGCCGGGCGGCCTGCACATCTACGCCCCCGACGGCACATTGCTGGGTCGTATTGATTTGCAGGGCGTTTCGGCTTCCAATTGCGCCTGGGGCGACGACGGCTCTACGCTTTACATCACCGCTACCGGCTACTTGTGCCGCATCCGCACCAAGACGAAAGGAGCTAACTGGTAAGGGATGCAGTACTGAAAATGCATGACACCCGTTTTATAAGTAATTAATTATCAGACATATACAAAAAGCCCTTGGAGCTTGCGCTCCAAGGGCTTTGTAGTTATTTCAGCCAAAAGATCCGGTCTCTTAGTCGTGGGCCAGCGGCAACGATAGCGTGATGGAGCCACCGCGCACGAGCACCATGTAGGTGCTTGGCGGTAGGCTTTGCAAGTCTAGTGGGTGGCGCTGGGCACCGGCCAACGTCCGCTGCTGCACCACGCGGCCCGTTAGGTCCACAAGCTGCACGGTGTAGTCGCCTACGGGCAGCCCCGACAAATCGAGGGTGGAGTGGGCTTTGGCCGGATTAGGGTACAGGTCGATATCGCCTTTGGCATCCGCGTCGAAAAGCACCACCCGCACGGGGCTGTACTCGACTTTGCCATCGGCAGCCACTTCGCGCAGCCGGTAGTATATCGGTCTGTGCGACAGGTTACTAACGCCCATGTCGCGGTACGCATAATTGGCAGCTACCGAAGTGGCCCCGCGCCCGGCTACCGACACGACGGGCTTGAAATTTCGCCCATCCAGGGAGCGTTCCACTTCAAAATGTGCGCGGCTCTTTTCGGGAGCAATCGCCCAGGAAAGCAAGGCATCGTAACGAGCTGCCGTCACCTCGAAGCGCGCCAGATCGACGGGCAGCGCCTCCGTGTCGCTAGCAATGGACGCCGGATCGGTGCCGACAGGGCCTGCGGCCTGAAAAATAGCCGTTAGCGCGTCGTTTGGAGTCATGGCATGAGCAGAAGCTGCGCCGTTGTTACTCTTAAAAGCTTCAGTCCGGTGAGAGGCGACAAGGGGGTTTTGCTGGGCCAATACGGGTTGTAAAGCGGCTCCATAAGCCAAAGCCAGCAGCCCCAATCGGAGGTGCTGCACTGCGACCAAAGCCCTTGAAAGAATAGGCGGCGTTTTCATACAAGACTGGTTGTGAGCGAGAAAGAACGTAGGCGATTGTACCGTCTAAGTAACTGTACTCCTGCTCCATCGGCAAGGCCCAATGCAACCGATATCTTGAATGAATTACATTATCAACGAATATTCTTTTTCGGATTAAGTTATTTACCTAAAAAGTACTATAAATCCAGAAAAATATTTAGTAACATATTGCTTTACAGGGTGTTAGTAACGAGTTACAGCATAAACAATGCCCTATATTTACAAACCAGAATGCAAGCCCAGCAAGTGGGGTCGCTAGCTGCTTTTTATAAAAAAAACACTATTTTATATTCGTTTACGACCACCTATTTACTCTTTGGGTAGCTCTATGTAAAATGTCGAGCCGCGGTTTTCGGCGCTTTCAAACCAGATGCGGCCTTGGTGCAGTTCGACGATGGTTTTGATGATGGACATGCCCAAGCCCGTCGACTTTTCGCCCCGCAGGCCCGGCCGCCGCGCTTTGGTAAACTTTTCAAACAGCACCGATTGAAACTCGGCTGGGATGCCAATGCCGTCGTCCGCAACCGTGACCAGGATGGCCTTGGGCGGCTCCTCAAGCCGTACGTCGATGTGGCCGCCGTCGGGGGTGAACTTTATCGCGTTGGAAATCAGATTGTTCATCACCTGCATGAACTTCATGCTGTCGAGGCCGACGTACACCGGCGCGCCGCACGTGAGCAGCCGAAATTTCTTCGCAATGTTCTGCTCCGACTCCTGGTAGTTGCCAATCAGAATCCGGAGCCGCTCGGCCAGATCAACCCGCTCTTTTTTCAGATCGACGTTTACTGAATCCAGGAATTCCTGGTTTACGAAGTCACGGATCAGGTCCACGCTTTCGCCGCACGTCACGCCGATGATGCGGACCAACTCATTGATAGTAGGGTCGTTATACTGCACCATCTTTTCTTCGAGCCGCGTCGCCAGGCCTTGCATAAAGCTGAGGGGCCCGGCCAAGTCATGCGACAGAATTTCCAGGGTGGAATTCTTTTTCATGTTGTAGCGATGGGCATTTTCCATGTACTCTTTGTAGCCCGTAATGTCGTGCAGAAACCCTGTCAGCAGCACTTGGCCGGGCGTTTCTTCGGTGCGATGGGCCGTTACGCACAGCCACTGCACCGAGGCATCGTCGCGCTGAAGCCGAAATTCAATGCCTTCCATCAGTTCTTCGCCCTTCAGGAGCTGCTTGTAGCAACCTCTCAGATAGAGAAAGTCGTCGGGGTGCAGGCTGGCGATCAGTTCCGGCAAGTCTTCTTCGATGCGGCCGCGCCGGCAGCGCAGCACTTTCTCGTAGGCCTCGTTGAGGTACAGCATCTGCTTGGCAGTGAGGCTGTACACGAAAAAAACTTGGTTGGTCTTCTCGGCTAGGCGCTGAAAATGCGGAACAGAACTGAACATAGGGATAATACCTTGAAAATCAATCGACTATACGACAAATCACGTGAGGATCTTCCCTACTACGGCTGTGCTTGGCAAAAGGTAGCATACTTCACAGGCAAGGCCGGATAAAAAAATCCTCTCACCTTCGTTTTGGCTGCAACTGCCCTATTTTACCGCCCTTACGCTTCTTTTATGCAGAACACCGACTGGCTTTCCATTGCCCAACGCCTGCAATCGCTGGCGCAGGCGGGCCTTGCTTACAGCCACAACCTTTACGACACCGAGCGCTACGAAGAGTTGCGGGCTCTGAGCGTGGAGATCATGGCCCGGCTCACCGACGAGCCCGTCGAAAAGCTCACGGCCTTATTTGCCTCTGAAACCGGCTACCAGACGCCCAAGGTCGATGTGCGCGCCGTGCTGTTTCGGGGCACTGATGAAATTCTGATGGTGCAGGAGAAGATCGACGGCGATCGCTGGACGCTGCCCGGCGGCTGGGCCGACATCGGCTATTCGCCTTCTGAAACCGCTGTGAAGGAAGCCTACGAAGAAACCGGCCTGCATACCCAAGCCGTGCGCCTGCTGGCCCTCTTCGACAAGCGCCTGCATCCGCACCCCAAACCCGAGCCGTGGTACATCTACAAGTGCTTCATCCTTTGCCACATAACCGGCGGCGAAGTGCTCGCCAATACCGCCGAAACCTCCGGCTGCCGGTGGGTGCACGAAAGCGAAATCACGGCCTTGCCGCTGTCCGTCGACCGCGTTACGGTCTCGCAGCTGCGCACCCTGTTTGAGTTTGCCCGCCAGCCCGAAAAGCCCACGCTGTGCGATTAAGCCCGGATTTAAATACCTAATAAATATCTGATTATCAATTAGTTATAACAACAAGGAAAAAGTCCAGAACTTCGCTCTGGCAAAGGTCGGCTGCGTCGCGCAACGTCGGCCAGTTTTTTGCATCCTATTCTGCATGCTGTTCCCCACCTTCTCTCTCCTTTTTTAAGTTTATGAAATCACTTGTTAGCCTGAGCTTGTTGGCCGGCTTACTGACGGCGGCTGCGCCCACTCAAGCGCAAAAAGCCATGACCTACACCGTGGACATCGACCCTGCGGTGTCTACCAACGAATTTCGGGTGAAGCTGGAGCTGCCCAAGCTCAAGAAAGACCAGAACATCTACCAGTTTGCGGCTACCGCGCCGGGCACGTATCAGGTCATGGACATTGGCCGCTTCGTGAGCAAGTTTGAGGCGTTTGATAAAAAAGGCAAGCCCCTGGAAGTTAAGCAGTTATCGACCAACCAGTGGCAGCTCGCCAAGCCCGACAAAACGCACGAAATCCGTTACACCATCGCCGAGACCTGGGATTCGCCCATCAAAGAGCACCGCGTGTATCTGATGTGCGGCTCGTCGTTGGAGCAGGATCACGCCCTGCTCAACGGCCAGTGCCTCTACGGTTACGTGAAAGGCTTTCAGGATAAACCCCTGCGCATCAAGCTGAACTACCCGAAAGATTGGAAAATCGGGACGCCGCTCACCGCCGATGCCCAAGGCTACTACAACGCCAAAAGCTACGACCAGGCCGTTGATTCGCCGATGTTGCTGGGCCGCCTCACGGAAGCCAGCACCAAGCTCGGCGACGCCGAAGTAGCCCTGTATAGCTACTCCAAAACGGACCTGATCAAGGCCGAGCCGCTGTTGCAAAACATGCAGCAGATGCTGCAAGCGGCCCAAAAGTTTTTGGTACAGCTGCCCGTCAAGCGCTACACGTTCCTCTATCATTTCGAAGACCGCAACGCCGGTGCCTGGGAGCATTCCTACAGTTCGGAATACGTGGTGAACGAGTCGCCGCTGACGCCCGAAAAAGCGGCCAGCATCACCAGCACCGCAGCCCACGAGTTTTTCCATGTGGTGACGCCGCTAAACATCCACTCCGAAATCATTGAGCACTTCAACTTCGTGCAACCTACTGGCTCTGAGCACCTTTGGTTGTATGAAGGCACGACCGAGTGGGCTTCGGATATGATGCAGCTCCGCGGCGGCCTCATGTCGCTGGACGAATACCTCGCCCAGATGAGTAGCAAAGTCGCCTACGACCATCTGCAGGCTGACACCACGTATTCGCTTAGCAAGCTAGGCCTTAACTCGTTCTCCGACGAAGGCCAAAAGCAGTACGGCAACATCTACCAGCGCGGCGCCCTCACGGCCGCCCTGCTCGACCTGCGGTTGTTGGAGCTTTCGGGTGGCAAGCGTGGCCTGCGCGAAGTGGTTCTGGAACTGACCAAGAAATACGGTCCTAACAAGCCCTTCAGCGAGAAAACGTTCTTCCAGGAACTGACTCAAATGACGTATCCGGAGATCGGCGATTTCCTCAAGCGCTACATCCAGAATGCCGAGCCCCTGCCCCTGGCCGAGTACTTTGGGAAAGTCGGGATTCAGTATACGCCGGTGCTGCACACGGGCCGTAAATTGGCTACGCTGGGCACAGGCTTTATGCCCCGCGACGGCCAACTGACGTTCACACAGGTAGGCGCACCCCTCAAAGCCAGCGGCATCTCCGACGGAGACCAACTCGTTGCGTATCAGGGCAATGCCGTAACGCTGAACAACGCCATGCAGACGTTGGGCCAGGTGAAAGCCAGCAAGCCCGGCCAGGAAGTAGAACTGACCATCCGCCACGACAGCGCCGAAAAGAAGATCCGCTACCACTTGCAAGAGCAAGACGAGGTGAAGCGCTACAGCTTTACCCCAATGCCCAACGCCACGCCGGCACAACTGGCGCTGCGCAAAGCCTGGATGACGAATCTGTAACTGATTTAAAGCTAAAAAAACTGGCTCCCCTCCTTAAAAAAGGAAGGGAGTCAGTTTTTTTAGCTTTAAATCATTAATAATCAAGGCGTTGAGTCAGCAACTACTCTACCTTGTATTGGTCCATCATCTTGAGTAGCACGCCGTTGGTCCAGCCGAAACCATCCTGAAGCGGATATTCGCCGCCGCCGGCTTTTAAGTGGGTATCCAGTACATTGTATTTCTCCATCAGCTTGCCTGTTTGTTGGAACACACTGACGTTCAAATCGATCCAGCGGGTGGCAACGGTGCGGGCTAGTTCGCGCTGGTTGTAGTGCTCCAGGCCATCGACAGCCATCCATTGCAACGGGGCCCACGCGTTGGGGGCGTCCCATTGCTGCCCGCTAGTGTTGGCTGTCGTGACCAAGCCGCCGGGCTTCAGGAAGTTGGCCTTCATGTACGTAGCGGCCCGCGTGGCCTGCGTGGGCGTAGCAATTTCGAAGCTTAGTGGGTACGCCCCGGCCAGCGAGTAGACAGGCGAACGCTGTTTCAACTTGAGGTTGTAATCGACGAACCAGCCGACTTTCTCATCCCAGCAGTAAGCCAGAATGGCCTTCTTGCGCTGTTGAGCACGACTCTGGAAAACCTTGACTCGCTGTGCGTTGCCCTGAATCTGGTAAGTCTTGGCAATCGTATTTTCCAGGGCGTAGAGCAGGCAATTCAAGTCGACGGGCACAATGGACGTCGTTTGAATGGTGCCCAGCTTGCCGGAAGGGCCCATCCAACGGGTGCTGAAATCCCAACCGGAAGCGGCGGCGGCGCGCACGTTGCGATAGAATTCGGCAGGCGGCTGCGGGCTCGACTTAGCATTGGTCACGTCGTCGGCATACGACTCTTCGCGGGGTTGGTCGCTGGTATCCCAGTACCGATTCAGGACTTCGCCGCCGGGCATGCGCACCGCGCGAAGGCGCATGCCGCCGGGGGCCAGCGAGTCGGCGCCGGCCATCCAGTACGCGTATTCTTTCAGCAATTGTGGCTGGTAGCGCAGCAGCGTTTTTTCACCTTCGTCCTGCGCCAACAGATTGACCATCAGGGCGAAAAACGGCGGCTGCGAACGCGTGAGGTAGTACGTGCGGTTGCCGTTCGGGATAAAGCCCAGCTTGTCGATGAGGTAGGCGAAGTTATCGACCATGTTGCGGATGACCGGCGTCCGCTTGCTTTCCTTCAAGCCCAACATCGTGAAGTACGAATCCCAGTAGTACACCTCGCGGAACCGGCCGCCGGGCACAATGTAGGGGTGCGGCAGCGGCAGCAACGACGAGTAGCGCAGGGCGGCGGTATCGTCCTGGCGGCGCTGCAACACGGTCCAGAGTGTGTCGACGTGCCGACGGATGCCACCAGTTATATTGCTCTTATACTGACCGTTAGCGGCGGCCGGTGCTGTAAAATAAGCCTGCACAAACTGCCGCAGGTCGAAATCCGGTTTGCCTTTTTGCTCGGCATAGGCTTTCATAATCTGCGCCGGGCTTTGCTTGGGCAGGGCATCCACAAACGTTTTGTTGTCGGGGTAGACGTGCGCCAGCTGCACCGCTTCAAACAAGCCCGGATACAGCTGCCGGGGCGAAGGACGCTGGGCCTGCGCCGCCAACGCCAGGCAAGTCAGGAAAAAAACCAGTATTCTTTTCATGCGGGGTGGGCTTACGGGGTGATCGACAACCTACAAAAGGCAGGACAGAAGAGGGCAAAATTTACGAATTCTCGGACTTAGCTTCATCAACGGTCAGAAAAGCAGGCTGAACGAACACGTGCTTGATCTCCGGGTATTGGTTCCGGATGGCAGCTTGCAGGCGATTGACGGCCTCGGTGACTTGCGTAGCCGAGTATTCGGGGTGAAACGCGACCTCAAGCACCACCAACAACTCCTGCGGGCCAAGGTAGGAAGTCATGGGGTCGGCGGCCGAAACCACGGCTTCGTCGGCACGAGCGAGGGCGGCGACCTGCGCGCGGAGGGCAGGCTCGGCGGGTTCGCCCAGCAGTAGGCTTTTGCTTTCGCGAATGAGCAACACCGCTATCACAATCAGAATCAGGCCGATAACTATGGAGGCAATGCCATCCAGGGCGGTGTTGTGCAGGAGATGGCTCAGCAGCACTCCCAGAAAAGCAACGATGAGGCCGAGCAGGTCGGCGGCATCTTCGAAGAGCACTACGAAGGTGGAGGGGTCCTTGCTGCGCCGAAAGGCCGACCAGAACGAGCGGTCGCCGCGCTGGGCATTAAAGGTGCGCAGGGCCAGCAGAAACGACGAGCCATCGAACAGAAAAGCCAAGCCCAGCACCACATAATTCCAAGTGGGGTCGCTGAGGGGCGAAGGATGCCGCAGGTGCTCAACCCCTTCGTACAGGGAAATGCCGCCGCCAATGGAAAAAATCAGGATGGAGACAATGAACGACCAGAAGTACAGCTCGCGCCCGTACCCAAAAGGGCGGTGGTCGTTGGCAGGGCGCTGACTTTTGTTCAGGCCCAGCAGCAGCAGCCACTCGTTGGCCGTATCTACCACCGAATGAATGCCTTCCGAGAGCATTGCCGAGCTACCCGTGGCGGCTGCGGCCACAAATTTGATGATCGCGATGGCCAGATTGGCGGCCAGCGCCCCGTAAATAGCGATGCGGGAGGACGGAGCAACGGGCGTATCGGGTGGAGTAGCCAAAGGATGCGGAGGTAAAGCCAACTGCCGACGCCGGTCCGTCGGACCAAAACACAACGTCGCAAGCAGGAGAGTAAGAAGATTGAATCTTGATATAGCTAGTACGGCGCCACGGGCAAACGGACTTACCCGCCCCGCGAATATTACTCAAGCCGCTTGCCGACTACACACATTAATTGTAAATCAATTACTTACATTGATCGGCAATTTGATATAAAACGTTGTGCCGCGGTTTTCGGCGCTTTCAAACCAGATGCGGCCTTGGTGCAGCTCGACGATGGTTTTGATGATGGACATGCCCAAGCCCGTCGACTTTTCGCCCCGCAGGCCCGGCCGCCGCGCTTTGGTAAACTTTTCAAACAACACGGGCTGGTACTTGGGCGGAATCCCGACGCCGTTGTCCGACACGGTCACGAGGGCGTATTCCTGATCGGGCTGGGCCACGCTTAATTCGATGCGACCGCCATCGGGCGTAAATTTTATCGAGTTGGAAATCAGGTTGTTGATGGCCTGCATAAACTTGTTGTTGTCCAGCTCCAGATAAATTGGGTTGGCCGGTGCCCGAAACTCGAAGTGCTTGGCGATGTTCTGTTCCGATTTCTGGTATTCCTCCAGCACCGCGCGCAACGACTCGACCAAGTCGGTGCGCTCGCGGCGCAGCTCCACGTTGGCCGACTCCATGAACTCGTTGTCGACGAAATCCTGAATAAGGTTGACGCTGTCGCGGCAGGTCACCTGAATGATGCGCAACAATTCGTTCAGGTGGTTGTCGTGCAGAACCTCCGCTTTTTCGCTGGCGTATTCGGCCAGCTGTTGCACCAAGTTAAACGGGCCCGCCAAGTCATGCGACAGGATTTCCAGGGTGGCGTTTTTCTTCGCGTTGAAGTTGTCGGCGTTGTCGATGTACTGGCGGGTTTTGGTAATGTCCTGAATATGCCCCGCTATAAACTTCTTATTGTCAGAAACTTGCACGAGATCGGCCGTAACACACAACCACTGCGTTGTGTCGTTGGGGCCTTGCAGCCGCAATTTGGCATCTTCCACCAGTTCACCGGCCACGACTTGGGCAAACAAATTGGCGGCGTGTTCCTGATCGTCGGGATGCAGCCGCGCCAGCAGACCAGGCAGCTCCTCGTTTACGCGTTCGACCTTACCGCCCAACAGGCGCTCGTAGGCCGCGCTCACGTACTGCACCTGCCGGGCCTGTAGCTCGTAGGCAAAATACAGCAGATGACCGCGCTCGGCCAAGGGCTGGAACAAAGCCGCAAAATCAAGCATAGGACAAAGTATAATTGCTCTTGCGAATACGGTAGTTCTTGGCAGCCGTTTCAGAGACGTGCTCGCCCCAACATAAGTATCTAATTATTAATGGATTACCTATTTACTCGTTTTTCTACTCGGCGACTCCACAAGTAACTTTCAGCTGGCTTTTTGCGTGGCAGCCCAGCAACTTCGCAACTCTCTGCCAGCGGCCTGCACCATCGGAGGCGTTTGCTGCGTAGAGGGTTGCGGCGCCGCGCTGTACCAAAGCCGCGGGCCGCCGTTGCTGCGCTTTACTTCACTTATTTACCTGTTGCCATGGAAGGTTTGGCCAAAATAGAAGACTTGGGAAAACCGCGCGTTGTGATTGTGGGCGGCGGCTTTGGCGGCCTGGAGCTGGTCAAAGCCCTGCGGCACGTCGATATGCAGGTGATTCTGATCGACAAGCAGAACTACCACACGTTTCAGCCGCTGCTCTACCAGGTCGCCACAGCCGGCCTCAGCCCGGACGATATTGTGTCGCCGTTTCGCAAAATCATGGACGAGCAGGCCAATTTCTACTTCCGGCTGGCCGAGGTACAACGCGTAGACACGGTGGCGCAAGTGGTCGAAACGTCCATTGGCTTGGTCAAATACGATTACTTGGTTGTTGCGACCGGGGCCACTACCAACTATTTCGGCGACGAGCAGATGCAGCGCAACTCCATCGCCATCAAGAGCGTGGAAGACGCCATCGAGCTGCGCAACACGGTGCTGTCGAACTTCGAAAAGGCCCTGCAACTCGGCGACGAGGAGCAGATGAACAGCCTGCTCGACTTCGTGATTGTGGGCGGCGGCCCCACGGGCGTCGAAATTGCGGGGGCGCTGAGCGAGCTGCGCAAGCACGTTTTCCCCAAAGACTACAAAGAACTGGATTTCAAGCAGATGGATATTCATCTGGTGCAAAGCGGGCCGTCGCTGCTGAAAGGCATGTCGGAAGAAGCCGCGCAGAAATCATTGGAATACCTGCGCAACTACGGCGTCAACGTGATCCTGGACCGGCGCGTGAAGTCGTACGACGGCTACACGGTCACGCTCAATACCGGCGAAACGCTCATCACGCGCACCCTGATTTGGGCCGCCGGCGTGGCGGGCGCACCCATCGACGGCATTCGCAAAGAAAGCCTGCTGAAAGGCGGCCGCTACCAGGTAGATGAATATAACCGCGTGGCTGGCTATGAGAACATTTTCGCCCTCGGCGACATTGCCGCCATGATTACTCCGGCCACGCCCGAAGGGCACCCGATGGTGGCGCAACCCGCTATCCAGCAAGGACATCTGTTGGGGCAGAACTTCGCCCGCCTCCTGGCCAAGCAGCCGCTTCAGCCCTTCCACTACCACGACAAAGGCGCCATGGCCACCATCGGCCGCAACCTCGCCGTGGCCGACGTGAAACTAATGGGCAAGGATTACCGCACGCAGGGTTTCCTGGCGTGGCTGATGTGGACGTTTGTGCACTTGATCTCGCTGATCGGTTTCCGCAACCGGCTGTTTGTGTTGCTTAGCTGGACGTTTAGCTACTTCAGCAACGACAAAGGCCTGCGCTACATCATCGGCAAGCGCCGCGAGCCCATGCCCGTCGAAGCCACCACGGAAAAGGCCATTGTGTAGCTATGTAGCACCGAGGACTTACCCTAAAAGCCACAGACCCCGTATCGGCGGATACGGGGTCTTTTTATAAATAGCTATAAACCAACCTGTTATCTACCAAAGTCATCCTGTACCCGCACTATGTCATCCTCGTTGGATGGATTTTGGGCGTCGGTGTGCTGCCAGATTTCGGCCAGCACGCCCCAGTCGTTGAGGCCGACCAACCGATGGCGCTCGCCCTGCTTCAGCGTGATTAATTCGCCGGGCTGGTAAGTCCGCACGGTGCCTTCTTCGTCGGTTGGGCTGGTTACGACGCCCACGGGGCCTTGCAGCACTTTCCACACCTCGGCGCGGCGGTGATGGTATTGCCACGAAAGCCGCTTCTCGGGCGCTACAATCAGGATTTTGGGGCTGAGTTTGCCGGCAATCCGGAGCTGCTCGACGGGCAGGCCGTTGAAATAGGTGTCGGCAAAGGCAGGGGCCTGGTCTTCGCTGATCACAAAGAACCCACCCCAGGGCCGGGTTTGATCTTGCCGGTCGATGTTGAAGCCCTGTTGCTTAAGCTTCTGTTCGGTTTCCCGGAAAATGGCTAGCTTTTGCGTGTCTGTGCTCATGGAGGAAAGGCGGGGAAATGGACCCGCGGCTGAATTTTAACAAGTATAGCGCAAGATTACCAAAACCAGCACCTGAACCGATCGGTAGGAGGGGAAGATCTTTCTATCTTACTCACAAAAAAAGACCGATGAACCGAAGAATCTTTTTACGGAATGGCTCCCTGGCTGGCCTGGCGCTCTCTACCCTTTCCCTTAGCGCTTGCGGCTCCGGCGCCCCCGAGCAAAAAGATGCCGCTGCTGCCGATACGCCTTCTAGAAAGCCTGAGAAATTCGAGCTTGACGAGCTGACCATCAACGAGTTGCAGGACAAGATGCGCAGTGGCGCCTACACCGCGCGCGCCCTTACCGAACATTACCTCAAGCGCATCGAGGCCATCGACAAGGGTGGGCCGCAGTTGCACTCGGTTATCGAGCTTAACCCCGACGCTCTCACCATTGCCGACTCGCTGGACCAGGAGCGCAAAAACGGCAAGGTGCGCGGGCCGCTGCACGGCATTCCGGTGCTCATCAAAGACAACATCGACAGCGGCGATAAGATGATGACCACGGCCGGCGCATTGGCGCTAGTGGGGCACAAAGCCACGAAAGACGCCTTCATTGTCAAGAAGTTACGTGATGCGGGCGCGGTGCTGCTGGGCAAAACCAACCTCAGTGAATGGGCCAACTTCCGCTCCACACATTCTACGAGCGGCTGGAGCGGGCGCGGCGGCCAGACCAAAAACGCCTACGTGCTCGACCGAACGCCCAGCGGCTCTAGCGCGGGTTCGGGCGTGGCGGTGTCAGCCAACCTGTGCGCGGTGGCCATCGGTACCGAAACCGACGGCTCGGTGGTGTCGCCCTCGTCGTCGAGCGGCATTGTGGGCCTCAAGCCCACGGTGGGATTGCTGAGCCGGAGCGGCATTATCCCGATTTCGGCCACCCAGGATACGGCTGGCCCCATGACCCGTACCGTCCGCGACGCGGCCATTCTGCTTGGCGCACTCACGGGCGTCGATCCTGAGGATGCCATTACGAAGGAAAGCACCGGCAAAGCGCAGACTGACTACACGAAGCTACTGACTAACAACGCGTTGCAAGGCAAGCGCATCGGCGTAGAAAAGTCGCATGTGCAGGGCAATCACCAAGCAATTCCCGTCTTCAAAAAGGCGCTGGAACTGCTAAAAAGCCAAGGCGCCACCGTGGTGGAAGTGGATATTGTGAAGCCGATCAGTGCCATTGGCGAAGCCGAATTCACGGTGCTGCTCTACGAGTTTAAGGACGGCGTAAACAAGTACTTGGCCACGGCCAACGCGCCGGTGAAAACGCTGGCCGACGTGATCGCTTTCAACCAAAAAAACGAGCCCAAGGCCATGCCTTACTTCAAGCAGGAAATCCTGGAAATGGCCGAGAAGAAAGGTGACCTCAAGAGCAAAGAGTACCAGCAGGCGCTGCAAAAAGAGGTAAGCACCGCTCGCCGCGTGCTTGATAACGCCATGAAAGACAACAAGTTGGACGCCATCATCGGCATCACGTCCGGGCCAGCCGCCTGCATCGACCTTATCAACGGCGACTACTCCACGGGCCTTGACTTTTCGACGCCGGCTGCCATTGCCGGCTACCCGCACCTCACTGTGCCGATGGGCCAAGTATATGGCTTACCCGTAGGCATTTCGTTTGTGGGCCGAGCCTACCAAGAGGCAGAGATCTTGGCACTTGGCTACGCTTACGAGCAGGCATCCAAGCACCGAACGGCCCCTACGTTTCGCGCGACTTTTATCTAATCGACCTAGTATATAACTATCACATTGCGAGGTAGTTATATATTATCCTAAGCAGCCGCTTTCTTCGCCTCGGGCAGAGCGGCTGCTTGGGGTTACATGATGGCGCTCTGGCTGAGTTCGTGCTGCTCTTCCAGCCGGCAATTGTCCAGCCAGCTCATGGCTATATGTTCTTCCACGAAGCGTTGCACACGGTAAGGCCGTCCGTCGAAGTAGGTAAGGGGCGGCACGGTGGCATCCGCTTCCAAATCGTTGAGGTGGCTGGGGGCAAACAGGTAGGCTAGGCTTACTTTGCTGCCCAGGCGCGGCGCCAACTGCGGAAAAAAAGTTTGCTGCATCCAAGGCGTTCCATCTTGGTTGGCGTGGTCGCGGCGGCGCACATCCACCAGCCACCGCCGACAGTTCTGGCTCACGGCTACATCGAGCAGGTCGTGGTAGCCTTGCTGCATCTCGGAGGGGGTTGTCTGCCGCATCCACCGCCCCACCAGCACATTCAAATCAGACCGAAATACGATCTGGAGGTATTCCTCGGAGGGCAAAGTCAGCATACGGCACGGGGTTAAGTGCTAAAGATAGGCAATGAAGAGGCGCCCCTCCCCCAGCCTGGGTCAGAATACTTCGCCTACGTTGAACGACAACGCCCGCGAGCCGTCGCTGCCAAAGCCATAGTCGACGGCCAAGTTGGTTCGCGATAACTTGTTCATGTTGAGGCGCAAGCCCAGCCCGGCGGCCGGCGCGACCTTATCGAAACGCCAAGCCGACGCCGACGGCTCCGACACCGTTTGCACGTTGGTAAACACCACCCCGCCCAGCAGCCGGTTGTGTGTAATGCCGAAACGATATTCGGCTTCGCCGTACAGCAGGTTTTTGCCCCGAAAACGCCCCTGAATAAAGCCACGCCCCAAGTTGTTGTAGGTGTCCCAGCCCGTACTGGGCAAATCCAGGAAGGGCGGCGTGCCGTGCAGCGTCAGGGCATTGTACGACCATAAGGCCAGAATATTTTTCGACTTCGGGCGAAGGTGCAGGTAGTGGCGCGCATCCAGCAGCAGCGTTTGGAAGTTGGTATTGCTGCCCAGCACCTGCAGGTTGGGGCGCACCAGCAGGTTCACGTAGGTGCCGCCGTCGGGGTTGATCGCGTTTTCGCGGCTGTTATAGAGCAAGTTCAGCGATACGCCCGACGAGACCGTGGAGCCGCGCACCCCGTGATGGTAGTCCGAAATCTGGTACACCTCCTGCTGAACGGTGTGGCTGTCGATGTTCCAGTGGTAATCCAGCTGATAGCCCAAGCCCACATAGAAACTCGTTTTCAGTTTCCGCAGAACGTTCTGATACACACGCAGATACTCATAATCCATGAGCACTGCCCGGCTGGTGGAAGTGTGCATGCCTAAGCCGTAGGTGCTCTGGGGGTAGTGCATCACGCGCCAATCGCCTACCCAGTTGACGCCGTTGTCTTGCCCCCAGATCGACGAGGTAGCATTCAGCAGCAACTGCTTGTTTTGCGTCACCGACAGGGCTGCCACAATTGTCGACATATTGGCCTGGGGCTCGTGAAACGCAACGCTGGTGGCCACTTGTACCAAGCCGCGGGTCTGGAGCGTGTAGCCTAAGGTGGGAATGACGGCCACAAACTTGTGCCCTTCCTGCAACGCCAGCGTATCACGGTTGACGGGATGCAACCGCGGAACCAGTCCATGAATAACATCGGCCAAATCGCGTTGGGCCGCATCCACAGTTGCCTGACGCCCAGAAGCAGCCGCCACAGTATCGACTTGGGCATAACTCGTATTCGCTGCAACCAGCAGAATGCCAAGAAGTATTACCCGAAAAATATAAAGCATGACGCTAGTAATACAGCCTGGCCACAAGTCCTTTAACTAAGTGGGACACGAAAGCAGGCAAAATGTTTTGCATCGCGTGGCGCCAGTGCCCTATTCGTACGACGTGGCCACAAGAAATAAGCAGTTGCAAAGATCACAAAGGTTTGTTAGTAAGCGAAAAGACCTTGTTGCTCGATTGCATAGGGGCATTGATATACAATTACTTATATAGTTAAAAATGAAGATTACATTGAGTAGCTGCTGCCAATTCTTACGGGTCAGCAGCAAATTATACCCGCCCCGATTACCGTATCACTCCTATTGCTTTCGGTTTATTCTGGTCTTCTTCCCATTATTCTATTTTATCGATACAGTTCTATGCTCACTTCTTCCAAAGCTGCGCTTATTGCGGCAGCGCCCACCCTGCACCGCCAAGGCTTGTTGTTTACGCTGCGCGACACTTGGCCCGACCTTTCCATCACTCTCACTCCTGACCCGGCCCGCCTGCCCGAGTTGCTGAAAGCCGGGGGCTACAACTTAGCCATCCTCGACCTTCCCCTGCTGGGCCCAATTCCTCCGGTGGTGCTGGCTCACCTGCGCCTGCTATACCCGCGGGTGCCGATGCTGCTGCTTACCGGCCAGCGGTTGCAGCCAGCCCTGCGCCAGCACCTCACCCAAACCGGATACACCCTGCTTTGCCGCCATGCCACTCCTACTGAAGTAGTTACGGCCGTGCACGCGCTTCTGATTCGGAACGAAAGCCCGAGCAGCTTCCCGACTGCACAACCGACCGGCCGTCGCGAGCAGCCCGGCACTGCTTTCAGCGTTCGAGAGTTGGATGTGCTCCGCCTCGTAGTAGCCGATTGCTGCAACCGCGAAATCGCCGATCGGCTGTGCCTGAGCGTGCGCACCGTGGAAAGCCATCGGCGGGCACTGCTGCAAAAGGCGGGCGCCAAAACGCTGGTTGGGCTGGTGGTGCAGGCCGTACGCGAAGGCTGGGTAACCGCCTAAGATTCAGTGCTGGCACTGAGGCGCGCTGGCCCTATGTTCCTCACGTTTAGCGCAGTAGTCGAATCTGTCGCCGAGCGTAGGTATGCTGAATTATCCAATTCTTGAAATAGCCATTTCGCTCATCTTCATCTATTTGGTATTCAGCCAGATAACGCTTTCTATCAACGAACTCTGGGCCGGCTATTTCAACTACCGGGGCAACTACCTGCACAGCCATCTGGTGCAATCTATCGGGCCGATTTACACTGATGGCCTTTACAGTGACCCAACGGTTTCGCAGCTCATGCTCCGGCCCAAGCGCTGGCCTCCGTACGTCAGCCAACGGTTGTTTGCGCAGGCCATTATCAATTGGGTAAGCGAAAAAGCGCCCGCGCCGCCGGCTGGCAGCCCACCGCTGGCGCGGTTTGCGGCCGGCTTGGCTACGGCTCCGGGTGGCGCGGGCAGCCGTTTCGATGCCTTGCTGCAAAAGCTACTGGCCAGCGCGCAAGGTGCCGTTTTGCCCGCCGAGCAACTCCAAGCCAACTTAGAAGACTGGTACAAGGAATATTGCCTGCGCCTGACTGGCTGGTATAAGCGCGACAATCGTATCTGGTTGCTAATCACAGGGTTAGTGGTGGCCACTATTGGCGACGTGGATACCATTCGTTTGACCAAATTCATTGCCCGCGATACCGCCGTCCGCAATACGCTCGTGACGCTGGGCGAGAGCCGAGCCGCCGAGCCCCGGCCCGTAGAGACGCCGGGCGTAGGTCTGCCACCCGCTCAGGCCGGCTCGGGAGCGCAGCCCCCACCGGAGTTCACCGTCACGGCACGCCAGTCGGTGGATACGCTTCGCAAGGAATTGCTAGCCATGCAGAAAATCGGGCTGCCGATGGGGTTTGGGCAAGCCTTCGACCGCAAAGCCGAAGCCAAGCTGACGAACCTGCCCGAAGATTTGAAGCGCCGCGATGCCAACGGCGATTACAAAAACACGAGCGTAATCATCTGGATGTTATTTGGTTGGCTGCTCACCGGCCTAGCGATGATGGTTGGAGCGCCCTTTTGGTTTGATGTGCTAAATCGCTTCGTGAACATCCGCAACCTCGGCCCGAAACCAGACACTCCCAACGAGGAGCGCTGAAGCAAGTTGGATACTCAAAAAGCGCCCCACCCCGCAGGCAGTCACCTTTTCATGGCTTTGTATGAAACAGAAGACGAATTACCCGTTGTGCAGCCGATGGATTGCGCTGGCGTTTGGGCTACTGAGTGGCTTCCTGCCAAGCTGTGCCAATCTGGAAGCCGTGCGCGAGTTCGCCAAAACCTCGGCGGCCACAGCTGATTATCAGCAGATTGTAACAGATTATGTAGGCTCACCAGCTCGACAGAAGCTCTATCAGCCAGCCCGGTTTGCCTCTACCCTCGACGAAATAACCCGCGCTCGTACCGCCCAGCAGGCCCGATTGGAAGGCGCCCAAACGGTGCTGGTGCAATACATGAGCGCCTTGGGCGATTTGGCGGCCGATGACCTTCCCGTGGTCGATGCGGAGTTGGAAGGACTTTCCGGCGCTCTTACCGATGCGAAGTTTATCGGGGAGGGCGACCGGGCAATCAGCACTGAAACCGCAACTGCCGCCGGCACCATCGCGAAAGTGCTGCTGCGGGCGGCGGCCGATCATTGGCGACAGCGTCAGATACGAACCATTGTGGAGCAAACCGACGCCAGCCTTCAAACCGTAGTCAAAGGCTTGCAAACTATTGTCCTCAAGGATTTTAGTCTGTCACTCGATCAGGATTCGGTTGCCGTCGAGAAGTATTTCGGGAAAATAAAAGCGGCTGCTGGCACGCTTTCCGACCCCGATGCAGTGCAGCCGCTCGCCCGCGTGGTGGAAGTAGACCACATGGCCCGGATCCGGGCACGCCGCGTGAAGCTGCAGACCTATGCCCAAGTTCTCGATCAGATAGGCAAGGGACACGCCGAACTGCGGCGCAACGTGGGCCAGCTTAAAGGCAAAGCCTTGAGTCAACGGATGAAGCTGTACGCGCAAGACCTGCGCAAGCTCTACAAGGCCTTTGCCGAATTGCAGTCTTAACCCCAAAACCCGGTAGCCATGCCTATTTCAGCAGACCAGGCCCGCGACCTGGCCAAAGCATTTCTCGACGTTTCGCACCAACTGGGCGTGTTCCGATTTGCCAATTGGGCCAGCCTGACTCCAGCCCAAAGGCAACGCATCGAAGATACTGAGTGGGATTTACTCAACTATTCCAGCAGCCTGGTAACCAGCGCAGTAGGCATTGCACTGGATGACATGCAGCACGACCTCGATACCATCACGGAGGCTACTGCAAAAGCCAAGAAAGCGGTCGAAACCATTGATAAAGTCAAGGACATCATCAAAGTCGCGACGGCAGTAGTAGCGCTTGGCGGCGCCATCGTTTCCAAGAATCCGAAAGCCATTGTGGGCGCCGCCAAAGACCTTTTGGCTACGACCAAAACGCTGGCCAAGAGCCCGGAAGAAGCGCCCGAATAGCCTGGCGTGAACAAAGCAAAAGGGCGCCTCTCGGTGAGAAGCGCCCTTTTGAGTTTGTTTATAAGTACTTCTACTGCAACTTCTTATACCGCACGCGCTTCGGCTCTACGTCGCCTAGGCGCTTCTTCTTGGCTTCTTCGTAGTCGGAGAAGTTGCCTTCAAACCACGTCACTTCCGAGTCGCCTTCGAAGGCCAGGATGTGCGTCGCCAAGCGGTCGAGGAACCAGCGATCGTGCGAGATGATGACGGCGCAGCCGGCAAAGTTTTCTAGGGCATCTTCCAAAGCCCGGATCGCGTTGACGTCCAAGTCGTTGGTCGGTTCGTCGAGCAGCAGCAGGTTGGCGCCTTGCTTCAACGTCATGGCCAAGTGCACGCGGTTGCGCTCGCCGCCCGAAAGGCTACCGACTTTCTTTTCCTGGTCGCCGCCCGAAAAGTTAAACTTCGACACATAAGCCCGCGAGTTCACGGGTCGGCCGGCCAGCAACATGGTTTCGGTGCCGCCCGTGATGGTTTCAAATACCGTTTTGTTTGGGTCGAGGGTTTCGTGCTGCTGATCGACGTAAGCCGTTTGCACTGTGCCACCGACTTCGAACGTACCGGCATCGGGCTTCAGTTGGTTGGTAATCAGGCGGAATAACGTGGACTTACCCGCGCCGTTGGGCCCGATAATGCCCACAATACCGCCCTGCGGCAGTGAAAAGGACAAATCTTCGAACAACAGCTTGTCGCCAAACCCTTTTTTAAGTCCTTGAGCATCAATTACTTGCCCACCAAGGCGTGGGCCGTCTGGAATGAACAATTCCAACTTCTGCTCCTTCTCCTTGGCGTCTTCATTCACCATCTTGTCGTAGCCGGCCACGCGCGCCTTGCTCTTGGCTTGGCGCGCTTTGGGCGACATGCGCACCCATTCCAGCTCGCGCTGCAACGTTTTCTGACGCTTGCTCTCGGTCTTTTCTTCCAGCGCCAAGCGGTTGGCCTTCTGCTCAAGCCACGACGAATAGTTGCCTTTCCACGGAATGCCTTCGCCGCGGTCCAATTCCAGAATCCAGCCGGCTACGTTGTCGAGGAAGTAGCGGTCGTGGGTTACGGCAATGACGGTGCCTTTGTACTGCTGCAAGTGCTGCTCCAGCCACAACACCGATTCGGCGTCGAGGTGGTTAGTAGGTTCATCAAGTAGCAGTACATCAGGCTCTTGCAACAGCAACCGACACAAAGCCACGCGGCGCTTTTCACCACCCGACAGGTTGCCAACAACGGCCTCGCCGGGCGGGGTGCGCAGAGCGTCCATGGCGCGCTCCAACTTGCTGTCGAGGTTCCAGGCGTCGAGTTGGTCGAGGCGCTCCTGCACGGTGCCTTGGCGCTCGAGCAGCTTGTCGAAATCGGCATCCGGGTCGCCGAAGGCTTCGTTGATTTCGTCGAATTCCTTCAGTAACGCCACAGTTTCGGCCACGCCCTCCTGCACGATCTCCATCACGGTTTTGGTGGGGTCGAGGTGCGGCTCCTGCTCGAGGTAGCCCACTGAGTAGCCCGGCGAAAACACGACTTCGCCCTGAAACTGCTTGTCGACGCCGGCAATGATTTTCAGCAGCGTCGACTTACCCGAGCCGTTGAGGCCGAGCACGCCGATTTTGGCGCCGTAGAAAAACGACAGGTAGATATTCTTGAGAACTTGCTTCTGAGGCGGGAAGATTTTGCTCACGCCGGCCATCGAGAAGATAATGGTCTGATCGCTCATAGGGAAGGGTAAAAGGTGGTTTTGGTGAGGTGTAAGGAGGCGGCGCTGCAGCCGGCGGCAAGGTAAAGCAGTCTATTGGAAAGTCAGAAACACCGGGTGGCGGGCCGCGTACGCGCTGCGCATTTGCATCTTTGCCCAGAGACTATATTTTGCGTCTTGATCGTTCGTATTCTAGGTTAGAGCTTACCGTATTGTCAATCTGTCATTTCTAACAATTTTCCACTTTTAACCCAACTCCTTCGCGGGCTTCTGCATAACCGAGCGGGCCTGCCGTCCGTAGCCTAATCCGTTAACCAACTCTTTCCCAGAAAGCTCAATCGCAAGGCCGCCCGGCTCTGCCTCGACCAAAGGTAGGCAGCTTGGGCTGGTTTCCGGAGCCCGCCGAGGATCGGGCCACGCAGCGAATTTCCGCTGCAAAACGTAAACTTGCACTAGGTTTTCTTCCTTTACAACCATTTCGCCACCTATTCCTCCCCGCCCTATCTTAACTATGGAACAAACTGACCACTTGCTGGCCGAAGCCCGCCGTTATGGCTACATCGAGGGCGACCAGGTGTGGCTTCGCCCGTTTATGGACTTGCCCGCGCGGCAGGTTGGGCAAGTAAAAGAATCGGAAGAAGCTTCGCTGCGCTATTTTGCACAGCGTTTTGAAGTATTTCGGGGCAAAGTAGAAGAGCTGCTCACCAAGATCGAGGAGTCGGAGAACAAAGGCTCCTTTTTGATGAAGGCCCTGCACCTGAAAGAGCAGATTGCCGCCTACGACGGCCTCGGCGACTTCGAGAGCCTGCACCGCCGCCTCACTGAAGCCGAAGAATCCATCAAGGTTACCATTGCCCGTAACCGCGAGAAAAACCTGGCCACCAAGATCAGCCTGATTCAGGAAGTCGAGGCGCTGCAACACACGATTGATTGGCAGACTGCCACCGAGCAACTCAAAGAACTGCGCCAAACCTGGATCAAAACCGGGCCGGTTGACAAGCAGCTTACCGAGGAGCTCGAAACGCGCCTGCGCGTAGCCATCGACCACTTTATGGTGAAGAAGAAAGATTTCTTCGCCGACAAGAAGGCTATGGCTAACCGTGTGTTAGACAAGTACATGGATCTGATTCGACAGTCGGAATCGTTGCAGAACTCCGAGGACTTTGAAGGCACCACCAAGAAGCTCAAGCAGCTGCAGCAAGACTGGAAAGAGGTAGGCGGCTCGCTGCCCCGCAAGCAAGCCAACGACCTCTGGACGCGCTTTCGGGCGGCGCACAACCACTTTTTCGAGCGCCTGAAAGAGCACATCAGCACCAAGCGCGTCGAGAGCAGCCGCGACACCCAGATGGAGGACAATCTGTCGCGGAAACGGGCGCTCGTAGCCGAAGCCGAAGCCCTGCTTAACCGGCCCATGTCGGAAGCGGTAGCGAAGGCCAAGGAACTGCAAATGGCCTGGAAAAAAGTCGGGCCCGTGCGCGGCGAAGAATCGGATCGGGTGTGGGAGCAATTCCTGCTAGCCTGCGATAAAATATTCGAACTCAGCTCGTTAGAGCATTTTATTCGCAAGCGCCAGCCTACCGGCAGCGAGCCGGGCACGCCCGAAGACCAGGTAAACGTGCGTGTGCAAGCCCTCCGCGATTTCATCAAGTACGACCGGCAGGAACAGGAAGCGCTAGAGGACAACTTGGGCAAACTAAGCTCCTCACCCGGCAACGACGCCTTCCGAACTATGCTCCAGGGCAAGATCAGGGCGTTTGAGCGGAAAATTCGTACCAAAAACGAACTGATCGAAATGTTACGCAAGCGCTTAGTTGCGTAGCCCAACCTTCATTTGTATTTTACGTTGTCCTGCTGAAGCAACTATAACCTTGCCGCTGTGTCATACTGAGCCTCGGCCGGATTATTGCTTGCTAGATTATACTTTTGCCAACCTTTTTTTGTAGCACACACGACTATGTATTGGACGCTGGAACTTGCTTCGTATCTGGAAGACGCCCCCTGGCCTGCCACCAAGGATGAATTGATCGACTACTCTATCCGTTCGGGCGCCCCGATGGAAGTTGTCGAAAACCTGCAGGCGTTGGAAGATGACGGCCAGCCCTACGAAAACATCGAGGAAGTATGGCCGGACTACCCGACCAAAGAAGACTTCATGTTCAACGAGGACGAATATTGAGTTGTAGACGTGAGAAGTCAGACATGAGCCGTGCGATGTCGTTCTGCTGGACTATAGTTTGAACGAGCTCGCATTTCGCATGGCTACTCTCTCACCTCTTGAGGTTGAAAATTTGGTTGCGGGGTATGAACAGCGCGTTCTGCTTCGCAACCTTTTTTTTGCGGTGCCTGAGCCTGCATTTGTAGCCATCGTCGGGCACAACGGATGCGGCAAAACCACCCTTTTCCGAGCCCTTACCGGGCGTTTGCCCTACGAAGGCACCGTAAGAATAAGAGGCCGGGACTTGCGCACGGTGCGGCGCCCTGCCGAAACGGGCCTACTGGCGTACTTGCCGCAACGCAGCAGCGTGGGCTTTCCCATCACGGTGCGGGAACTGGTTGTGATGGGGCGCTTTCGGCACCACCGTTTTCTAAGTTCTTATAAATCTGATGATTACGCATTAGCAGAAGAGGCGTTAGAGCGCGTCGGGGCGTCCCACTTGATCGACCAGGACTTTACTCTGCTTTCCGGCGGCGAGCAACAATTGGTGTGGCTGGCTCAGTTAGCCCTACAGGATGCTAGCCTGTACCTGCTCGACGAACCCACCCAGCAACTCGATGTGTACTACCGCAGGCGCGTTTTCGACCTGCTGCAAACTTGGGTGCAGAAGCAGCGCAAAACCGTCCTGTGCATCACCCACGACCTTGAAAACTTATCCAGTCTGCCCGGGTACCTGCTGAATCTTTCGCAGCCGCGGCCACAACTGGAGGCCTTATCGCCTACGACAGTGCAGGCTGCCCGCTCCTTCCTAGAAAGCGAAGAGAGCCTGCCGCGCTACTAGGTTTAGCCACGTACTCCCTACATTATTCCGTTAGAAAGCTATTATATAACTATCTGACAATAAGAAAGTTGTATAATTGGTGAATTTAAGCTTCTACCGCGCCGGTAACTGGCTTTTCCAAGCGTAGCAACACCAGCGGCTGCCGCGGTACGCCCGCATTGTGATCGGTAGGAAACGGTTCGGGCTGACCAGTGCGCTGAAAGCCATGCCGCTCGTACCACGCCAGCAAATCGGGGCGGGCCTCTAGCACAGTCATCGTCAGAAATTGGCAGGCGTGCTGGCGTGCAAAATCGTTAGCGGCCCCCAAAAGTTGGCGCCCGAGGCCCTGCGCCTGCCGCGCCGGCGACACGGCCAGCATGCCCACATACAGCCGCGTACCCTGAGGCTGCACGTACACGCAGCCCACCAGCTCGTCGGCGTGCAGCAAGGTTAAAATGGTGCCGGTTCGCAGGAGTTCAGTCAGGGATGCTGCATCGGTCCGGGGGCCATCCAGCAAGTGCCCTTCGGACGTCCAGCCGGCCTCCGTGCCTCGGTAAGCCTGATTTATTAAGGATACCAAGGCCGGAATATCCGCAACTGTTGCAGGGCGTGTGAAGAACGGGACAGTCATGGGAGTAATAACAACAGGTCAGGAAACAAAAACGCGGATGATAACATCAAAGCGCAAAATTACAATGTGATTCGCGCCTTTGCTGCTTACTCATAGCTTGCGTTGCCCCGGCCGGCCGCGCAGCACGTGCCCAATGGAGCGCAGAAAAGGCCAAGGTGTGACAGAGTTCATAACCTGCAGATTTTCAGCCCACGACGTGCGCTCATCCAGAAAATCCAGAATGCGCTCGACGGGGTTGCGCGCAAACAACTCCGTAAAAAGGTCGCGCGTCGTTTCTCCGCGGCGCTGCATGATATCGAGCAATAGCGTATCAAACAGCCGAAATTGCCACCGGTCGCCTGTGGGGTCGGCGGGCGGCGCGCCGGTAGCTGCCAGTGCCGCCACCAGCCGTGCCGAATGCTCCTGAATGCGCTTGAAGGCATAGCCCGTGCTGGGTTTCGCACGACCGGCCCGCGTACCCAAATTGATGATACGTGTGCCCGAAGTAGCTGGCAGCGGGTGATCGGTCATCGGGATTGCGCCAATCTCTTCGGCCTCGATCCGATACTGCTCTAAGCCCAGGGTATCACGCAGGTATTTTTTTATAAACTCTTCATAATCACACTTTTGAAGAATACTGCCTGAGAACAAGGTGTACTCCACTAAAGCCCGCCGCTTACTAAATGGCAGCACATACATAAACCGCGCTTCCTGCTCCTGCGCACCCCGAAAATCCATAAACTCAACCGTGGTCGGATCGAATACATCGCGGTCTGTCTCAATCTCCCAGCCCACAAAATGCTGCAGGAGATAGCGGTATTTATCGGGCCGCCGCGTAATTTCCGGTGGCCGACTATCAAAAACATAACGCGCTGAATAACTACGCGTTGCAGTACCAACCAATACACCATCAGACGTATCTTGGATGCTTGTAACCGTGTCCTGCACAAAGGCAAACTGCGGGTTATCGGCCAGCGCATTTCGCACGAAACGGTAGAAATCCAGCCCCCGGATCATTTTGTAGCGGTAGCGCTCCAAGTCGAATACCTTCTCTAGCTCTGGGCTGCGAAACGCCAGTTTTTGCCATTCATGCGCCACAATACCGTCGAAAGGCGTTGGCGAATCGGCCCAAAACGACCATGTGCGGTCATTTTGGTCTTTGGCCTGCGGCTCAATAATCACTACTCGCTTATCGCGCAGCCGCGGCTCGCAGCTTAGGTAGTATGCCAAACTCAGGCCCGCCGCACCACCACCGGCCAGCAGGTAATCACAATCGTAGTTCACAGCGACAAAAAAAGCACGCGCCCCGGTATAATGTTCAGGACGCGTGCTTTGTAGGGCAGATTCGTTATACCTGTACTGAATCAGCAGGCTCGGTTAGGGTGCCGGCCAGATCGCGGATCGCATCAAGTACATCTGAATCAAGCTGCGAGCTAAAGTGCTGACGGCCAGCCAAAATGCTAACATTGGAATGCAGGCGCTCGACCCACAGACGCTCGTTTTCCTGAAACCCCGATGTATAAGGGTCATCGTCGGAAAGCAACACTGTGAGTTTGTTTTCGGGAATCAATTGCCGGGCCGCCTCATAATCGATGGGCGCATGAATCCAGTTGAGGATGTCCTGCCACGGGCTATCTACTGAAAACCAGCCCGCTACACACAGTACACCACCAATTAGCGGTGGATTCTTAGAATATTGCGCGGCCACTTGAGCCAGATAGTGCAGAATGGCCAAACAGCCCACGCTGTGCCCCACCAAATACACGTTGCCGTTCAGCTTTTCAGGTGGCAACACCTTGGCCAAGTGCTCATTGGCTCGCTCGATAACCGGCAAATCCCATGCCGGCATGTTTAGCAGATGCACTTGATAGTTCGCGTCTGCAGAAGATTCCAACTGTTGTTTCAACCACGGATACCAGTCGTCGGAAGGCGAACCACCCCACCGCGGAACCACGTACACCTGCTTTGTCTTATTAGCTTGTAAATTTTCTTCCATTACCTGATCGGTATTTTTTTGTATGTAATTATTAATCAATATGTTACACAACAATCAAATTCTTGAAATGCAACTCCTTAAAGATAATGCAAACAAGAGGGTTCAACAAATACCAACGAACGCAAAAAGCCGGACGCACGTCCGGCTTTTCGGTACAGTCGATCTTCAGCAGTATGCTTAGAAGTTGGGCGAAAGCAGGTATTTGGAATAGAAATCGTCGATAATTTTTACCGCCGAAGCCGCATCGTCCACGATCTGAACGAGGTTCATGTCCTCCGCAGAGATGTTGCTTTCTTCGTGCAGCATGATCTCTTCAATCCACTTGAACATGCCGTTCCAGTAGCGCGAGCCCACCAGCACGATGGGGAAACGGCCGATTTTCTTGGTCTGAATCAGCGTGATGGCTTCAAACAGCTCGTCGAGGGTGCCAAAGCCGCCGGGCATACCGATGAAGCCCTGTGCGTACTTCACAAACATTACTTTGCGCACGAAGAAGTAATCGAAGTTGATCACTTTGTCCGGGTCGATGTAGATATTATGCGACTGCTCGAAGGGCAATTCGATGTTGAGGCCTACCGAACGGCCGCCTTCCGAGCGGGCTCCTTTATTGCCCGCCTCCATGATGCCGGGGCCGCCACCCGTGATCACGCCGTAGCCGTGGCGCACCAGCTTGGCCGCAATTTCCTCGGCCATCTGGTAATAAGGGTTGTCGGGCTTGGTGCGGGCAGAGCCAAAAATGGACACGCAAGGGCCGATTTTGCCCATCTTCTCGAAACCTTCTACGAACTCGGCCATCACCTTGAAGATCTGCCACGAGTCGGCAATCTTGATCTCGTTCCAGTCCTTATCGACGAAGGCTTTGCGGATGCGCTGCTCGTCGTCGAGCACTGTGGTACGCTCGCCGTGCTCTTTCTCGCGCAAGTCACTGATAGTCTGCGCTTTATTATCGTTTACATTAGGCTGAACGATGGTTTTGCCGCTGCCCGCATTTAAGGTTTCGTCGGAAAATTTGGTCTTGCTTGTTTTTTTAAGTTTGCTCATGATCACTGCACTTTTCGCCCGAAACCCGGCTGTTTTTTCGGTAGCCGGCGTTGCGAACGCAATTTTTTGAAAGAAAATAGATAAAACCCGGGCTCGGCCTTGAAAGGAGCGGCTTTTTCGCTTGCCGACGAATACGGGGCGTGCAAGATAGCACTTCGCCCAACTCTGACAAGTCCGGAGAAAATAATTGACCGCGGATTACACTGCCTTGGGAAGCGAACGGGGATGCGAAAAAGCGCTGACTGCTACTTCGATCGGATGGCGATTACGGGGTCCATGTTGGCGGCCAATACGGCCGGAATGATGCCCGCCAGCATCCCAATGACAACCGACACGGTCAGCCCCAGCGCGATGTTGCCGCCCGACAGAAACAAGGGCATGGAATCCTGAGGGATAATCGTGATCAAAAAGACCAGGAAAATGCCCGCCGCTCCACCAATGAGGCACAAGAAAATCGCCTCGAACAAAAATTGGAACAGGATAAAGTAGTTCTTGGCGCCCAATGACTTTTGAATGCCGATGATGTTGGTACGTTCCTTCACCGATACAAACATGATGTTGGCGATACCGAAACCGCCTACCAACATGGCAAAGCTTCCGATCACAGCGCCTGCAACTCCGATTACCGAAAACAGCTTGGTGATAGCGTTGGCCAACATTTCGGGTCGGTTCAGGGCAAAGTTGTCTTCCTCGCGCGGCTTTAGCCCGCGGATGTTGCGCAGCACGCCTTGCAGCTCGTACTCAAGGTTGAGCAGGCCGGCATCTTCGTCGCGGCCTTTGACGGCGATAGTCGGCGTAACCCCCGTCATGCCGCCCGTGTTGAGGGCAAACATTTTGGTGAAGGACGTAAACGGAATCAGGCAATTGGTGTCGTTACTGGGCGTATCGAGCAATTTCTTGCCTTCTTTCTGCATCACCCCGATCACGATAAACTTCTGACCGCGCGATTTGAATTCGCGGCCCAGCGCTGTACCGTTAGGAAACAAGTTTTGTGCGATATCGGCCCCGACCACAGCTACGTTGCGGGCCGATTCAATTTCCTGAGGTGTAAAATAGCGACCTTCAGCAATGGGCACATCCGACACCTTGCGGAAGTCAAACGTCACGCCCTGGAAGTTACAGTCTGACAGGCTGTTGCTTCCGGCTTTAAAAGTATTGCCGCTGGTGCTGGCAAAAATGGCAATGCCGTTGTTATTGGGACCAAGGTTCTTTTGCAGCTCCCGAAACTCGCGCACGGAAGGTACAGGCCGGTTAAAATATTTCCACCAAGGATAATCGCCCCCGAATGCCCAAGGCCACTTGGCTACGTATATAACTTTATCGCCTACAAAGCTCATGCTCTGCCGCACGTTGGCTTCCAGCGAATCGACCACCGCAAACACGGCAATGATGGCAAAAATGCCCACCGTAACGCCCAGCAGCGAAAGAATGGTACGCAACAAATTCGATTTTAGAGCTTGCCACGCAAAGCGGAAACTTTCCAGGGTCAGACGCAGAGTTTTCATGAGCTTGGGGCTAAACGACTGAGCAATAAACAACTGGCGTAAAACAGTGCCCTAATGAGTAGGCACCTAGTTATCAACCATTTAGCTATTCAAGCCGATTTCGGGCGAAAAGTAACGATTTATCCGGCCAATGTCCGTACTTTCGCACCCTCAAATTTTTCATTAGGTTCCCCACCTATTGCCCAAACTGTCCCATGAAACTGTCCGAGTTCAAATTTGACTTGCCTGAGAGCCTGCTAGCACAGCATCCCGCCAAAAATCGCGACGAATCGCGTCTGATGGTGTTGCACCGCGACAGTGGCAAGATTGAGCACCGTGTCTTCAAGGACATCATTGAATATTTCGACGAAGGCGATGTTTTCGTTGTCAACGATACCAAAGTGTTTCCGGCGCGCCTCTATGGCAACAAGGAAAAAACCGGCGCCAAGATTGAAGTTTTCCTGTTGCGCGAGCTGAACAAGGAAATTCACCTGTGGGATGTGCTTGTTGATCCGGCCCGTAAGATTCGGGTTGGCAACAAGCTCTATTTCGGCGAAAGCGACATGGTGGCGGAAGTGATCGACAACACTACCTCGCGTGGCCGGACCATCAAGTTTCTGTTCGACGGCTCCGACGAGGAGTTTTACAAAGCGTTGCACGACCTAGGCGAGACGCCCCTACCCCGGGAAGCCATCACCCGCGATGCTGAGCCTGCCGACAAAGACCGTTACCAGACCATCTATGCCAAGCACACAGGTGCCGTGGCAGCCCCTTCGGCGGGCCTTCACTTCACGCGCGAGGTTATTAAGCGCCTGGAAATCAAGGGCGTAGACATGGTGCCGGTTACATTGCATGTAGGCTTGGGCACGTTCCGCCCCGTGGATGTGGAAGACCTGACCAAGCACAAAATGGACTCGGAGAACTTCATCGTACCGGCCGAATCGGCAGTGGTGGTGAACCGGGCTTTGGATGCCAAAAAGCGTGTGTGCGCCGTGGGTACTACCTCGATGCGGGCGCTGGAGTCGTCGGTATCGGCCAACAGCCGTCTGAAGGCCAACGAAGGCTGGACCGACAAATTCATCTTCCCGCCTCACGAATTCAAAATCGCGAATACGCTGCTCACGAACTTCCACATGCCCGAAAGCACGCTGATGATGCTGGCTTCGGCATTTGCGGGTCACGATTTTCTGATTGAAGCGTACCAAACGGCGATCAAAGAGAAATACAAGTTCTTCAGCTACGGCGACGCCATGCTAATTCTGTAATTGGCAGCGTAGCGCTTTGCCTGGCTCTTGGCCGGAAAAAAGTCTCCGTACACTCTTAAAAGCCCGGTACATTTGCCGGGCTTTTTTATTGTCAGATACCAAGCAGTTTCCTGGTTTATGAGCACGAGCAAAGGAACGACGCTCCCCCGATTTGCCATCTTGGTAGCAGGCGGCAGCGGCACGCGCATGGGCGCCGACCGGCCCAAGCAATTTATGGAACTGCTGGGCGAGCCAGTGCTTCTGCATACGTTGCGGCGCTTCACCGAGTCGGTGTTGCAGGTGCAACAGTGCGTGGTGGTGCTCCCGGCCAACCAGTTTACGACTTGGCACCAGCTCTGTGCGCAGCATGGGATTTCGATTCCACATACCGTGGTGGCCGGCGGCGTGACACGCTGGGCATCGGTGCGTAATGGGCTGAAGTTCCTGAGTGAGCCTACGGAAGGAATTGTGGCGGTACACGACGGCGTTCGGCCCTTGGCATCGACAACTATTATTGAGAACACGTACGCGGCCGCGGCTGAGCACGGAGCAGCCATTGCGGCCGTCGCCCCCAAGGATTCGGTGCGGGGGCTATCAAAAGAAGGCTCGTACGCCATGGACCGATCGCGGCTGCGGCTAGTTCAAACGCCCCAGTGCTTCGAGCTGAACCTACTGCGTCGGGCTTACGAGCTGCCCGAGTTGCCTACCTTCACCGACGACGCCAGCGTAGTGGAAGATCTTCACACAATTCATTTGGTAGCAGGAGATTATAGCAATATCAAAATAACTACGCCCGAAGATTTGGTACTCGCCGAAGCCCTGATGCGCGCCCGCCAAACTGCCGATTAGCATGGGCGTTTCGCCGCGGTTCCGGGCGTTCCGAGTACCTTTCAGCGTTTCCACCCGTTTTCCACCCGCCAACTTTTGCCCTTATGTATACCTGCCTGCTCTACGACGTGCGCGACGCTGTAGCCACCATTACCCTCAACCGGCCCGACGTTTTTAATGCTTTCAACGATCCGCAGAGCTATGAGCTACAGGATGCCCTGAAGCAAGTAGCCCGCGATGCGTCGGTGCGCGCGGTAGTGCTCACGGGGGCCGGGCGCGCCTTCTGCTCGGGCCAAGATCTGAAAGCGGCTCAAGGCGACGAGAAGCGCTCCTTTTACGACTCGCTGCACAAGCGCTACAACCCTATCATTCGGGCGATGCGCAATTTGCCCAAACCCATTATCGGGCGCCTCAACGGGGTGGCGGCGGGCGCGGGCTGCTCGCTGGCGTTGGCCTGCGATGCGCTGATTGCCTCTACAGAAGCCTCTCTTATTGAGGTATTTATCAATATTGGCTTGGTGCCCGACTCGGGCTCGTCGTATTTTTTGCCGCGCCTTGTGGGCACCCTGAAAGCGTTTGAGCTCTGCACCTTGGGCTCGAAGGTTACGGCCGAAGAAGCGCTCCGGCTGGGCCTTGTAAACCAAGTAGTGGCTCCCGAGGAGCTGGACGCTGCCGTGGCGGCGCTGGCCGCGCGCTATGCTGCCGCGCCCACCAAATCCATCGGCTTGATCAAGCAAATGTTGAACAAAGCCGGCGCTGCTTCGCTGGACGAAATGCTTGATTACGAGGCTTATTGCCAACAGATTGCCGGCGAATCGGCAGATTACAAGGAAGGCGTAACCGCATTTTCCGAAAAACGCAAGCCCGTGTTCAAAGGCCAATAAGGCCTGCTTGGTACCTGACACCTCACCCGAAAGGCCGCTGATTGCTCAGCGGCCTTTTTTATGGTGACGACCGCAGCTATTTTTATATTAATTATTTGATATACAGATAATTACGTAAGATATAATCCTTGGACCTAATAGTGAGGAACAGCGGCTTGCTTCAGGTGATGCCGCGGGGTAATGGCGTTACTGATGCAGGTGCGACTGAAACAGGCAAGGCTTCTCGTGATGCCGAAACCAGCCCCGAAGTAAACCACTGACCCATGCCGCCGTATAGTCCCCTACTACCCAGCGACATTGCTGTCTAATTACCTTAGTTTATGCGCCTCGCTCGTCATGTTGTTCCGGTTGTAGTACTGCTCTTAGCTGCCAATGCTTGTTCGCCCGATGCCAGCAAGAAGGACCCCGTCGCGGAGGCCAAGTTTCAGAACGAAAAGCGCATCCGCGATGAAGCCATCACGGACAAGCAAGAGCACGACGCGGAATTCATGGTCACGACGGCCAGCTCCGGCATGCTGGAAACGGAACTAGCTAAGCTAGCCCAGCAAAAAGCCGCCACGCCCGGCCTCAAAACGTTTTCCCAACAGTTGCTGACCCAACACAACGAGCTGAGCGGCGCCTTGCAGGCGCTGGCTAGCCGTAAGGGCATCGTGCTGCCGACGGGCATGAGCGAAGATCAGCAGTCGCAATACCGCGACGCCGCCGGCCTGACGGGCACCCAATTCGATAAAAAAGTAATGGACCTGCTGGTGAGCGCCCACGAGAAAGACGTGGATGCATTCGACGACATGAGCGACGACGCTTACGACGGCGACATCCGCGGGTTTGCAGCCAAATACCTGCCCACGCTAAAAGACCATCTTGACCAAGCCAAAGAATTGAAAGACCAAGTCGAAAAACTTCCTTAAATCATAATTAATTCATTATCAAAACCTTACCTAAACTTATGAAAACTCGCTTTTTGTTTGCGCTGCCTTTGGCGGCGGCCTTGGCCCTTACGGGTTGCAACAACGCCGAAAAACGCACCGATGGCACGGCCGGCGAAGCCGTGACCAACATAGATTCGGCCGCTGCCGAAGGGGGCGTAAAAGCCGACGCGACTGTGATCGACAACGACGCGGGCGCCAATGTGACGGTTGACGCCGATTCGGCCGCTGCGGCCGATAGCACCAGCGCCATGAAGAAATAGCGCTGCTGGATTTCGCCTAACCACTTCTTTACCAAGCTCTTACCATGAAATACTTTGCTTATGGTTTCCTCGGGCTGGCTTTGCTGCTCGGTGGCAGCAGTTGCTCATCACGCCAGGATGCGGTTGATACTGCGCAGAAGGAAAACGAAGCCAAAACCGCCGCCCAGCCTAACACGCCGCCGGCAGTAGAGGATGACAAGAACTTCGATTCGGAATTCATGACCAAAGCCGCCAGCGGTGGTATGCTGGAGGTAGAGCTTGGCACCGCCGTAGCAGCGAAAGGCGCTACGACCGAAGGCAAGCAATTTGGTCAGATGATGGTGAAAGACCATACCAAATCCAACGCCGAGCTGAAGGCCATTGCTGCCCGCAAAAACATCACGCTTCCTACCGCTCTCGGCGACGACCATCGCAAAGTGTATGAGGATGTTACGGGCAAAAAAGGCGCGGACATGGACAAGGAATACCTCAAGGAAATGGTGAAAGACCACGAAGAGGACGTGAAGGAATTCACGGAAGCTTCCCAAAAAGCCACCGATCCGGAGATCAAAGCTTTCGCCACCAAAAACGTACCGGTGCTACAGCACCACCTCGACATGGCCAACAAAATGAAAGATGCTGTCGAAGCTCGAAAGTAACTAATTATCTATCAATACGTTACAGAGTACTTTATACTACTCTTTTCGCTCTCTCCTACTACCAAACCAAACCCAAAATTCTCTCACTATGAAAATCACCACCCTTAGCCTGCTGTGTGCGGGTATGCTAGCCCTCGGCGCGTGTAGCTCCAATAGCGGCAAAACCGAAGATGCCAACACGGCCGGCGGCAACGCGGGCGACAACTACATGAACAGCGCCACCAACGGCGACACGTCTGCCGCCAGCATGCCAGCCGGCGCCGATACCAGCAAAGCCTCGGCCATGAACTCGAGCACGGCCCCTGCCGATATGAACGCCAACATGGCTCCCATGACCGATGCGGAATTCATGATGAAAGCCGACGAAGGCGGGCATAACGAAATCGGACTCAGCAAATTGGCCCTGTCGAAAGGCGTAACCGGCGAGGCCAAAACCTATGCCGACAAAATGGTAGCCGACCACACCAAAGCCGGCGCCGAACTGAAGCCCATTGCGCAAAAGAAGAACGTGAAGCTCCCCGGCGACATGGATGCCGAACACAAAACCATCCGCGACAACATGACCAAGCTCTCGGGTAAGGAATTCGAGAAAGCGTACATGGACCAAATGGTAACGGATCACGTGAAAACGGTAGCGCTGTTTCAGAGCGAGATCAAGAACGGCAAAGATGCTGATGCTAAGGCATTTGCGTCCAAGACTTTACCTGTCATTCAGCAGCACACCGATATGGCCAAGAAGGACAGCAACATGAAAATGTAAGCGTCTTTTAGTCAATACCTTACAAAAAGCCGCCTCCGATAACCGGAGGCGGCTTTTTGTTTGCGCAGTGCTTGCTACTTCTTGTTCAGTGCAGGTGCTACCTTCTATATTTAGACCGATTGCGGCGCACCTTCCCGCGGTCGCAGCGTGCCCCATGAGCCACTCCGACGAAAGACTACCGCTCCAGCAAGACGACCGCATGGAGTTTCAGGTCGAGCGGATGATCTTGTTTACGGATGCCGTCTTTGCCATTGCTATCACGCTGTTAATCATCGAGATAAAAGTGCCAGAAATGCACCATCCGACCGAGCAGGAGGCCCTGGGTGCCCTGTTCCGCATAACGCCGAAGTTTGTAGGTTTCTTTATCGGCTTCTTCATCATTGCGATTTATTGGGTGGCCCATCACCGCATTTTTCGCTTCGTGCACAGCTACGATAGCAAGCTCATCTGGATCAACATCTTGTTTCTGCTGAGCATTGTGGTTATGCCTTTCACCACGGCTTTTCAAAGTGAATACGTCAACCTGAAAACGCCTTGGATTGTGTACAGCATCAACGTGGCATTTACTGGGTTTATGCAGGTACGCTTGCAGTCTTACCTCCGCGATCCGGCCAACGGAATTGTGCGGCCAAGGGCAGTGGGCCACCCAGATTTGGACTTAGCACGACCCTTGATGTCGCCCGCAGTATTTTTGCTCAGCATTCTGCTGGCCTTTGTACTTCCGGGCTTTATGCTGCGGATGCTCCCGATGGTGCTTTTCCCACTTTTTAGCATCTACGTCCGCCGACGTTACAATCGCCAGGCGCAGGCATATAATCATCAAATAACCAGTGGGTTAGCAGCATAAATAAAAAGGCCCTGCACGTAGCGCGAAGGGCCTTTTTATTTAGTGAATTACAGGCTAGGCCGCGGTTTCTTCGGCGTACTTGCTGGTTTTCAGCTCGTCTGCCAAAAACTTACCGGTGTAGCCTTTCTTCAGCTTGGCTACCTGCTCCGGCGTGCCCTGGGCCACGATGGTGCCGCCGCCCCCGCCGCCTTCCGGCCCCAAATCGATGACGTGGTCGGCTACTTTGATTAGGTCGAGGTTGTGCTCGATGATGAGGACAGTGTTGCCCTTGTCGGCCAGTTTTTGCAGCACATCGGCCAACAACCGTATGTCCTCGAAGTGCAGGCCGGTAGTGGGCTCGTCGAGGATGTAGAAGGTCTTGCCGGTGTCTTTCTTGCCGAGCTCGGTGGCCAGCTTCACGCGTTGGGCTTCGCCGCCGGAAAGCGTGGTAGCCTGCTGCCCCAAAGTTAGGTAGCCCAAGCCTACTTCATTGAGCACCTGAATCTTACGAATGATTCGCGGCTGATTTTCAAAATACTCCACGGCTTTCTCAACGGTCATGTCGAGTATATCAGTGATGCTCTTGCCTTTGAAGCGTACTTCCAGCGTTTCGCGGTTGTAGCGGCGGCCTTTGCACGTTTCGCAGGGCACGTGTACGTCGGGCAGGAAGTTCATTTCGATGGTGCGCATGCCGGCTCCTTCGCAGGTTTCGCAACGGCCGCCCTTCACGTTGAACGAGAACCGGCCGGGCCCGTAGCCCCGGATTTTGGCTTCGGGCAACGAAGCAAACAGCTGCCGAATCTCGGTAAACACTCCGGTATAGGTCGCCGGGTTGGAACGCGGCGTCCGACCGATCGGCGACTGATCGACCTCGATTACCTTATCGATAAGATCCAGACCTTCAATACTTTGATAGGGCAGCGGATCGCGCTTGGCGTTGAAAAAGTACTGATTCAGAATCGGATACAGCGTGTCGTGAATCAGCGACGACTTGCCCGAACCCGATACGCCCGTCACGGCGATGAACTTGCCGAGCGGAAACTTGGCTGTTACGTTTTTCAGGTTGTGGCCTTTGGCACCTTTTAGCACCAATTCGCCGCCTTCGCCTTTGCGCTTCTTCTTGCGCAGCTCAATGTGCTTGGCCCCGCTCAGATACTGCGACGTGAGGCTACCCGACTCGAAAATCTCCGTGGGTGACCCGTGTGCCACAATGTGACCGCCGTGCACGCCCGCGCCAGGACCAATATCCAGCACGTAGTCGGCATGCATGATCATGTCCTTGTCGTGCTCCACCACAATCACGGAGTTACCGATGTCGCGCAGGTGTTGCAGGGCCTTTATAAGGCGCTCATTATCACGCTGATGCAAACCAATACTGGGTTCGTCCATGATGTAGAGAACGCCGACTAGCTGCGTACCAATCTGGGTGGCCAAGCGAATACGCTGCGACTCGCCGCCGCTCAAAGTCCGGACGGAGCGGTGCAAATCGAGGTATTCCAAGCCCACTTCGAGCAGGAAGCCGATGCGCTTGCGAATCTCTTTGAGCAGCTCGCGGGCAATCAGGTTCTGACGATCCGACAGGCGGCTTTCCAGATCTTCAAACCAGTTGCTCAGCTCTTTAATGTCCATCACCGACAACTCGCCGATGTTTTTGTCCGCAATTTTAAAGTGCAGCGACTCGCGCTTCAGGCGGTAGCCGTGGCACTCGGGGCACTCCTTGGCCTGCGTGTACTGCTGAATCCACTCCCGAATATTGTCGGAGTCGGAATCCATCTGGCGGCGCAGAAACGGAATAATTCCCTCGAAGGGCTCGATGTAATTGGCCTTCTTCGGGTCAGCGTCTTCCTCTTCCGGAATGCCGTAGAGCAGACGCTGCACCAAGTCTTCGGGCAGCTTTTCGATCGGCGTCGAGAGGCTGGCTTTGTTCTTTTTCAGAATAAGCTGTAGCTGCTGAAAAATCCAGATGTCGCGGTACTCGCCCAGCGGCGCAATACCGCCGCGGCTGATGCTCAGCTTCTTATCCGGCATTACGGTTTCCTCCGTGATCTCCTGCACCTCGCCTAACCCGTTGCAGGTTGGACACGCGCCGTAGGGTGAGTTGAACGAGAACGTGTTTGGCGCCGGGTCGTCGTAGGCAATGCCGGTGGTCGGGTCCATGAGAAAGCGCGAGAAGAACTGCGTTTTCTTTGAGTCGGGGTCGAGTACCAACATGGTGCCTTTGCCGTGGGTCAGAGCATTTTGCACCGAGCCCGACAGACGGAACCGATCTTCGGCCGTCACCTTCAGCCGGTCGATGACGATCTCAATATCGTGAATCTTGTAGCGGTCAACCTGCATTTTGGCCGTGATGTCGAGCAGTTCGCCATCGACGCGCACTTTCGTAAAGCCCAGTTTAGCAACCTGTTGGAAAAGTTCGCGGTAGTGGCCTTTGCGCCCCTTCACAATGGGGGCGAGCACCACCAGCTTGCGGTCGGCGAAGTGCTTGAGGATGTAATTAATGATCTGCTCGTCGCTCTGCCGGATCATCTTTTTGCCCGTGGCGTAGCTGAACGCTTCGGCTGTGCGGGCATAAAGCAAGCGCAGAAAGTCGTAGATCTCGGTAATAGTACCCACCGTGGAGCGCGGGTTGCGCGAGGTGGTTTTCTGCTCGATGCTGATCACCGGCGACAGCCCCTCAATCTTATCGACGTCGGGACGCTCTAGGCCGCCCATGAAGGAGCGTGCGTAGGCCGAAAACGTCTCCATGTAGCGACGTTGTCCTTCGGCATAAATCGTATCGAATGCCAGCGACGATTTGCCAGAACCCGAAATGCCTGTAAATACCACCAGCTTGCCCCGCGGAATCTGAACGGACACGTTCTTCAGGTTGTGCTCGCGAGCGCCATATACCTCAATATAAGGGGCTTCCACATCCGTGGCATGGCCATTGGAAGAGGGTGCAAGCGCAACCGGTTGAGAAATGGACTTGGGAGCGGCAGTTGTTTTCTTGGCCATGCAGTGCGAAGCGAATAAGTCCGCAAAGGTACGCAAAACGCGCCCCTTTGGCTACCCCGAATAGCTTATTTGCCAGTGCTTTTAGTGCTGAATCGGAGGCTAGCCCACCGGACGTTGTTCCGGGCAGATGGGATACAACACGGAAGGCCGCCGATTTGTCCCTTCCGATGCAAATTCTACCAGACAATCTGGAGCAGGGGCTGACCCATCGGCAAGATGCTAGTTGGCCTTGTTCTTGCAACTGGCTGGGCTTCGTTACCTTTCCAAAGCTTTCAGCATGAAACTCGTTCCTAAAATTGTTCTTTCCGGCTTGTTTGGCTTGTTTTTACTTGGTGCTTCGGCCCCAGCCCAAGCCCAGATCAACATCAACATCAATACGCCATCGTGGGGCCCGCCCGTGACCTCGAGCAATGTGCAGTACTATTACATCCCGGAAGTAGAGGGCTATTACGACCTGCGCGCGCAGAACTACGTGTACCAACGCGACGGCCGCTGGATGCGCGTGGCGTCGCTTAACGGCTACAATCCCAACACCTTTCACCCGGTCATTATCGATTACGTGGGGGCTCAGCCTTGGGTGCGCATCAATGAATACAAAGTAAAATACCCGAAAGGCGGCCATCCGCATGGCATGCCTCCTGGGCAAGCCAAGAAGCTGAGAAGCGGCGCTGTATATGCAGTGCCCGTGTACCAAGAGCAACATGGCGGCAAAGGGCACGGTAACGGCAACGGAAATGGCAAAGGCCACGGCAAGCACTAGCCTTTTTCTTCTGATAACATTATACCAGGCTCGCCCGCAACGGCGAGCCTGTTTGCGTTTAAAAGCGCGATGGTAGAGGTAAGCATTGGTTACTGCTAAAGCTAGCGAAAGGCAACAGCAATCAGCTTTGCAATAGACTGGTTTTCATCTGATTAAACCTTTGCTCCCAAACGCTGTCTAAGCCCCGTATGCCTAAAAAAAGCCAATAAATTGGCGCTTTTATTGCATATGTAGCGTTACAACTAGTCCATCTCACCCTCAAGCCATGAAATTGTTCTCCAAATCCGCGGTGGTGCTCCTGCTAGGACTGCTGCTGGCGGGTGTAGCGGCCCCGGCGCAAGCTCAGGTCAGCATAAATATCCAAACACCGGGTTGGGGCCCGCCGGTGCGCTCCAACGCTCAATACTATTACATCCCTGAAATCGACGCTTACTACGACCTCTACGATCGGTCGTACGTGTTCTTCGACGGGGTAAACTGGCTGCGCTCGTATCAGTTGCCGGTTGCCTACCAAGGGTATGATCCTTACCAGTTTCACCCGGTAGTCATCGACTACATCGGGGCACAGCCTTGGGGCTATATCCGCGATCACCGGCTGCGCTACCGCTCGGGGTATGCTTATGGTTACGGCCAACCGCGTGTGGTGGTAGCCCAACCTTATTATGGTGCAGCCAGAGGTGGTTACTATAATCAGCCTCGTGCCCAATACCGTGAGCCGTATGGCCGCAGTGGCAACTACGGCGGCAATTACAGTAGCCCACGCCCCGACTATGATCGTCATCGGGACAACGACCGTGGCAACAACGGCAACGGATACGGCCGTGAAAACGGTGGGTATGACCGCGGCAACGGTAACAACGGCAATGGCCGCGGCAACAACGAAGGCCGCAACAGCCAAGGCCGTTATGGCCGCGGCCGGTAGACTTCGCCCTAATTGATTAAAAAGCCCTGCGTCAGCTGACGCAGGGCTTTTTTCGTATAGATCTGGTATGAACGCCGACTACAAACCCATCAGCTGCAGCTTCTACGATGAGCTAGAAGCCCGCGCCACCCAGCGCCAACCCTGCACCCTCACCTACCGCACCGAAGCAGATACGCCGCCTAGTACTTATCACGGCATCATCGCCGATCTGTTCATCAAAAACAAGGTCGAGTATTTGCGCTTGGAAGACGGCTTCGAGTTGCGCCTCGACGCCATAGTGGCCGTGGACGACAAAGAGCTGCGCGAGTATTGCTAACAAAAAGGCAACTTCATATGAAGTTGCCTTTTTGTAACGCATTTGTAATCAGTTCATTAAAATTCGGCATTCTTTGGGAAGCGCGGGAAAGGAATCACGTCGCGGATGTTGGCCATGCCCGTTACGAAGAGAACCAAGCGCTCGAAGCCCAGTCCGAAGCCAGCGTGCGGGGCCGAGCCGAAACGGCGCAGGTCGAGGTACCACCAGAGCTCTTCTTCGGGCACATTCATCTGGGCCATGCGTGCCTGGAGCTTTTCCAGGTTTTCTTCACGCTGCGAACCCCCGATGATTTCGCCAATGCCGGGAAACAGGACGTCCATGGCGCGCACCGTGCGGTCGTCGTCGTTGAGCTTCATGTAGAAAGCCTTGATATCCTTCGGGTAGTCGGTCAGGATGACGGGCTTTTTAAAGTGCTTCTCGACCAGGTAACGCTCGTGCTCGCTCTGCAAATCGGTGCCCCAATCAACGGGAAACTCAAACTTCTGCTTGGCTCCTTTCAGAATCTCAACGGCCTCGGTGTAGGTAAGGCGCTGGAAACCGTTGTCGACCACAAACTGCAAGCGACCCAGTAACTCCTTGTCGTACTGATCGTTGAGAAACTGCAAGTCGTCCGGGCATTTCTCCAGAGCGTAGCGCACGAGGCTCTTGAGGAAATCCTCGGCCAGGTCCATGTTGTCCTGCAAGTCGTAGAACGCCATCTCCGGCTCAATCATCCAGAACTCGGCCAGGTGCCGCGCCGTGTTGGAATTTTCAGCCCGGAAAGTAGGCCCGAACGTGTACACTTTGCCCAGCGCCAACGCCGCAATTTCGCCTTCCAGCTGGCCCGAAACGGTCAGGTTCGTCTGCTTCCCAAAGAAGTCCTCTTTATAATCCACGGAGCCGTCGGCGGTGCGCGGCGGATGTTCGGGCGGCAGCGTGGTTACGCGGAACATCTGGCCCGCACCCTCGGCGTCGGAACCGGTGATGATGGGCGTGTGCACGTAGTAGAAGCCGTGGTCGTTGAAGTACTGGTGAATGGCAAACGCCAAGGCGTGGCGCACGCGCAGCACGGCCCCAAAGGTGTTGGTACGCGGGCGCAGATGGGCAATCTCGCGCAGAAATTCCAGCGAGTGGCCTTTCTTCTGCAACGGATACGTTTCGGGATCGGCTTTGCCAAGCACCTCAATATCAATTGCTTGTATTTCAACCGTTTGGCCTTTGCCTTGCGATGCTACAAGCTGGCCTCGCACGGCCACGCAGGCACCGGTTGCGACGTCCTTTAGGGTTTCTTCCGGAAATTTCTCCGCGTCGGCTACTACCTGTAAATTATGTATGGTAGAGCCGTCGTTGACGGCAATGAACTGCACGTATTTATTGCCGCGGCGCGTACGCACCCAGCCTTTTACCAATACTTCGCGCTCCAGCTCCTGGCTGCGAAGCAGTTCCTGCACGCTCGACCTTCTGAGGGACATCGGACTTTACTTTTGAATGGAAATTCGAAGCCGCAAAGGTAGGAGTTTTGAAAAGCGGCGAGAAAGGAAAAAAGCAGAGTCAGAGTTGTGTCACCTGCCCACCCAAGCAAGGGAGTTGCTCTTTCGCCCAATGCCAAACTTTTTTACCGAAACCCAAGTAGAGAAAGGGCTTATATTTGAAGTAAAACCCCGTCAGTCTTTGGCGGGGCGTACGCGTTTTTGGAGTATGCAACGACTGGATATGAAGCAGCTTCTCTCGCAGAAGCTGTCGCCTCAACAAATACAATTCATTAAGCTGCTGCAAATTCCGACGGCAGAGTTGGAGGCGCGCATCAAAGAAGAGCTGGAAGTTAATCCGGCGTTGGAAGAGGGAGAAGACAACGACGAGGAATTCGAAGAGCAGGAACGCGACGACTCCGACGACAGCGACGAAGATTTCGACAACGACCCCGACGCGGAATTTGACAACGACGACAACACGCTCGACGAAGACTTCGACGAGCGTGCCGAAGAGCAACCCGAAATAGAAATACCCACCGCCGACGACACGCCCGACTCCAAGGACAGCGAAGACCTTGACTTGGGCGACTACCTCAACGACGACGAAATCGCGGGCTACAAAATGCAGGGCGATGGCCCGGGCGAGCCCGACGACGACCGCGAAATGCCATTGGCCGACACGGGCGCTTCGCTCATGGATTCGCTGCTGGACCAGCTGGGCTTTGCCGACTTAGACGAAAAGCAGGAAGCCATTGGCCGTCAGCTAATTGGCTCTATTGACAACGACGGCTACATCCGGCGCGATTTGTCGGCCATTGCCAACGACCTGGCCTTTTCGCAGAACATTGAAGCTACCACGGCCGAAATAGAAGCCGTGCTGCATTTAGTGCAGTCGTTCGATCCGCCGGGCATTGCCGCCCGCGACTTGCAGGAGTGCTTGCTGCTGCAACTCGAGCGGCGTCCGCAGGAAGAAATTACGGAAGCCGCCGAGCGCATTCTCAACGAGTGCTACGACGAGTTTACGAAGAAGCACTACCAGCGCATTCAGCAAAAGCTGGACCTGGAAGACGAAGAAATCAAAGAAGCTATTGCCCTGATTCTCAAGCTCAACCCCAAGCCCGGCGGTACCGGTCCGATGGGCATGGGCAAGGTCCAATACATCATTCCCGACTTCATCCTAACCCTCGAAAACGGGCAGTTTAACCTGACGCTGAACTCGCGCAACGCCCCCGATTTGCGAGTCTCGCCGGCGTATACCGAGATGTTTCAGGCCTACGACAAGGCGTCGAAGAAGGACAAGAAAATGAAGGAGGCCGTGACCTTCGTTAAGCAAAAACTCGATTCGGCCAAGTGGTTCATCGACGCCATCCGGCAGCGGCAACAGACCCTGTTGCGCACCATGGATTCGATTGTGCGCTACCAGCACGAGTTCTTCCTGGAAGGCGACGAGAGCAAGCTCAGGCCCATGATTTTGAAGGACATTGCCCAGGAAATCGGGATGGACATCTCGACGGTGAGCCGCGTGGCCAACTCCAAATCGGTGCAAACCGAGTTTGGCATTTACCCGCTGAAATACTTCTTCTCCGAAGGCATCGCCACCGATTCGGGCGAGGATGCCTCGTCGCGCGAGGTGAAACACATCCTGAAGGAAATCATCGACGGCGAGAGCAAGGCCCGCCCCTTGTCGGACGACAAGCTGGAGAAAATGCTCAATGCCCGCGGCTATAACATTGCCCGCCGCACGGTGGCCAAATACCGCGAGCAACTGAACATTCCGGTAGCTCGGTTGCGTAAGGAGTTGTAAATCAGTAATTTACTATTAAGCACAAAATGGGGTTGAGCTGGGCGCTCCGCCCCATTTTTGTGTATTAAGCATTGCATCGGTTGTTTTGAATAAGTCGTTGGCGATGGGACTGTCGGTGGTTTTTCACCCGCTGCTGATGCCGTCCTACCTGTATTACGTGGTGTGTTACCAGCTTTCGGACGTGGTGATGTACCCGCTGCTGCCTGAGCGGTGGGTGGTGCTGGGCACGGTGGTTTTATTTACGCTGGTGCTGCCAACGCTGGGTACGGGTGCCCTCTATGCGCTGGGGCTGATCGATTCGGTGCAGTTGCGCAAGCGCCAACAGCGGACTTGGCCTTTCCTGCTGGCGACGGTAAGCTTCGCGGCAGCGGCGGTTGTGCTGTGGCAACCGCATCGCTTCGACGCGCTGCTGAGCTACATAATAGCGGGCATGGCCGTCGCGGTTGCTTTAACCTTCGTGGTTACGTTGCACTGGCAAATCAGCGCGCACGGCGTGGGAGTTGGCGGGGCCACAGCATGGCTGGCGCTGCTGTCTTTGAAATCGGGCACCAGCAGCCCGGCCCTGGGGTGGCTCGTAGGCTTTAGCCTGATTGCGTGGGCGGTCGTAAGCGCCCGCCTCGCTCTGAATGCCCACACGCCCGCGCAGGTATGGGCAGGCCTGGCGCTGGGCGTAGGCGTTGCGTTGAGCCTTGGGTTAGGCCTATATATTTTATAAGCACTTGATTATTAATTATTTATGGAAATAAAAATTTGAGATTTCCTTTCGTAGCTCCTCCATAACACGATTTTGGCGCCGGCGTCGGATTGCGGCTTGGGAGCGGGCAGTTAGTTGCTGTATCTTTATCGGTTACTTACCTGCCCTTGCCCTCCCGTATGCCCGTTTCTGCGCCGTCTGCCCGCTCCGAATCCGGAGACGTTTTGCTTGCCCAACTGCACGAAGAGCGCACCCGGCGCCAGCAAGCCGAAGCCCGCATCACCGAACTGGAACAAGCTCTGCAACAAGCACGTATCGAAACCGAGTTGCAGCGCACTCGCCTTTACGCGTTGGTGCGGAACCTACAAATTGGAGTGCTGCTCGTCGACAACGACGGCCGGGTGGTGCTGCTCAACCAGCGCTTCTGCGAGATTTTTGGCTTGTCGGAGTCGCCGGCCGCTTTGGTCGACGGCAACACGGGCGTCACGCTGGGAGCGTGCATCCAGCACAACTTTCCCGATCCGGCGGCCTACGTGGCCCGTGCTACGGCCCTGCGCCAAGCCGGGCGCACCGTGCTGAACGAAGAAGTAGTGCTCACGGATGGCCGCATGCTGGAGCGCGATTACATCGTGCTGGACGCTACGATGGCCGGCCGCCTAGTGTGCTACCGCGACGTTACGAAGCGCTACCAGCGAGAGGCCCAAATCCGCAACGTTTCGCACATTCCGGAGCAAAATCCCAATCCGATTATGCGGCTGACCGCGGCCGGGGAATTGATTTATGCCAACCCTGCTGCCGCCAAACTAGCTCAGGCCTTAAAGGCAGAAGATGACACCCTGAAGGCGCAACTTCTGGCCTTGGTAGCTGTGGCGATCCAGACGGAAATGCACCAAAGCCAGGAGATCACGACGGGCGCGCACTACTACCTGCTGACGGTGGTGCCGGTGCCGGGCCAGGCCTACGCTACGCTTTACCTGACAGATATCACGGCGCAGCGTGCCGCCGACCGCCAACTCGCTGACCAACAAGGGTTTTACGAGGCAATTCTGAATCAGCTCCCCGCCGATATTGGCGTCTTTGACACCCAGCATCGCTACTTGTTTGTCAATCATGTGGGCATTAAAGACGCGGCGCTGCGGAAATGGATCATCGGCAAAGATAACTTCGACTACTGTGCGTACCGTAATCGCCCAACGGAGATTGCCGAGCAACGCAAGCAGGCATTCGATGAGATCATCCGGGACCGGAAACAGGTAACCTACGAGGAATCCATGATGGGCCCCGACGGCCCGCGGCGGCTGTTGCGGTGCCTGCAGCCGGTGTTCCATCCCGACGGCTCGGTGCACATGATTCTGGCCTATGGCCTCGACATCACGGAGCGCCACCAGGCCCAACAGCAGTTGGCCGAGCAACGAGAGTTCTACGAAACGATTCTCAACGAGCTTTCGGCCGGCATTGCGGTTTTCGATCCGAGTCACCGCTATTTGTTCGTCAATCCGGGAGCCATTAAAGATCAGGAAATCAGGCAGTGGGCCATCGGCAAGACCGATTTGGAATATTACGCCCGCCGCAATCATCCGCAGGAAGCCGCCGCGGAGCGCCGGCGACTATTTGACCAAGCCGTGCAGGAGCGAGCCGAAGTGCAGTGGGAAGAATCTATCGCGTCGGAGAGTGGTGTGCGCTTCATCTTGCGGCGACTGCGCCCCGTGTTTGGCCCCGACGGCGCGCTGCGGCTGGTCATCGGAACGGGCCTCGACATCACCGATCGGCATTTGGCCGAAGAGCGGCACCGGCAAAGCGAAGCCTTGGTATCGGAGCAGCAGGAGTTTATCCGGCAGATCGTCGATAGCTCGCCTAACTTCCTGTACGTGACCGACCAAACCGGCGACCTTCTATTTACCAACGCGACCTTCCGCGACCTCACCGAGCGCAGCCTTCACCTGAACGTATCGTTGCAGGACGAAAGCGCTGAAGCGGCCGAAATGCGGCAGTTGCAGGAGTGGCACGACCACGTGCTGGCTACCGGCCACGACATTATGGAAGAGATGTCGTTTACGCTGGCCTGCGGCGAAGTGCGGCAGCTGCAAGTCGTAAAGCGGCCGCTGCGGCGGCCCACAGGCACGATTGAAGTACTTACGGTGGCCACCGACATCACCGAATTTAAGCGGGCTCGCCGCGAAGCGGAAGCTGCCGCCCACGCCCGCGAAAATTTCCTGGCCAACATGAGCCACGAAATCCGCACGCCCATGAACGGGGTATTGGGCATGGCCAGTTTGCTAGCGCGCACGCCACTAAATTCGCAGCAGCGCGAGTATGTCGACATCATTCGTAACTCGGGGGGGCACCTGCTAGGCGTGCTTAACGATGTGCTGGATGTAGCCAAAATTACTTCGGGTAAGCTCGAACTGGAACACATTCCTTTCGACCTGAACAACACCATCACCAAGATCGGCCAGACGCTGGCTTACCGGGCAGCGGAAAAAGGCATCGACTTCGTTATCAGCCCCATACAGCTCCAACATCCGCTGGTAGTTAGCGACCCGCAGCGACTGAGCCAAGTGTTGCTCAACTTGCTCAGCAACAGCATCAAGTTTACGGAGCAGGGCAGCATCTGCTTTGAAGGCGCGTTGCAAGCCGAAACGGACACGACAGCCACCATTAGTTTCCGCGTAATCGATACGGGCATGGGCGTACCCATTGATAAGCAGGAAGCCATTTTTGCCAGCTTCGCCCAAGCCTACGCCAACACCACGCGTCGCTTTGGCGGCACAGGGCTGGGCCTCACGATCAGTAGCAGCCTGGTCGAGCAGTTGGGCGGGCGACTGGTGATGTGCAGCGAGCCCGGCCAGGGCAGCACGTTCAGTTTTACGCTTACTTTCGAAAAAGCCGCGGCCGCCGCCATCGACCAAGTTATTGATAATGAATCACATACAAATCACAATGCAGAGCAAGTACGAGGAATGCGAGTGCTCTTGGTGGAAGACCATGATGTGAACCGCCAACTTGCCCAACTCGTGCTGGCCAACTACGACGTGCAGGTTGATGCCGTTTCGGACGGCCCGACGGCGCTCAAGCTGTTTGCCGAAAAGCTGTACGATATCATCCTGATGGACATTCAGATGCCGGGGATGAGCGGCTTAGAGGTGACGGCCCACATGCGCCAACACCCCGATACCGTACGCGCCCAAACCCCAATTATTGCCCTGACTGCCAACGCTTTCCGAGCGGACAATGAGAAATACCTGGCGGCTGGCTTAGACGAATGCTTGCCCAAACCCTTTGAGGAAGCAGAGTTATTGCGCAAGATGCTGGCCCTGAAGCGAACGGACATTGTCCCGATGCCCCGGCTTTTTGACCTAGACCAGTTGTATCACATTGCGCAGGGCAGCGCGGAGTTTGTAATCAGCATTCTTGACTCCTTCTTGGCCACTACGCCCGCCGCTTTGCAGCAACTCCAGGAAGCCGTAGCCGCCGCCGACTGGACGCAGGCCGCTGCCCTAGCGCACAAAATAAAGCCCTCGTTGAAGCTGCTTAACGTGCACGCTTTCACCGATCCTATCCAGACCCTGGAAGCAACGGTTGCGGCTGAAATGTCGCGCCGTGAGGCCGCACAGCAGATCATAACCACCCTACCCCTTGTCCTAAGCCAGATTCAGGATTGGCTGCAAACGCATAAAGCAACCGCTATGAATACGGTTTGATCCGTGCTCACCAGCAGACCCAAAACAAGCTGATTGCCAAGCAATTACAGCTTTACATCAGAGACAATAGCGTTTGGGGCAAATGGCAGCAGCACCTCGGTAGAGGTGTCAGCGGGCTGCAGGCAGCGCTCGCGAACCTTTCTCAGCGCTTGCTGGAAGCGGGCATAATCGAACGGCTTGACGAGGTAGTCGGTAACACGCAGCTCAAAAGCCTCCCAGCCAAAATCTTCGTGGGCTGTGGTGAGCACCACCTGGGGCGGCTCGGGCAACAGCCGGAGCATATCCAGGCCGTTGAGTTCGGGCATTTCTACGTCCAGAAACAACACGTCAACCTGACGGCCGGTGCTAAAGAAATTTAACCCTTCTACGCTGCCCGAAAGTGACGCCGTAAGCTGGAGTGAATTGGTAATTTTCACATAATGCTCCAACGTCAAGCGGTTGATTTCGTCGTCGTCAATAATAGCACAAGTCAGGACGGCAGGAACAATGGGTGGGGCTTGTGCCATGCGTAGCAAAATACGTTTATAGTGCGATTATAAATGTCTCTAAAGCTGCTTAATCAGCAAATCTTCAGCAATATAAACGACTATCCTCTATTGCAGAACAGCAGAACGCTAACCCGTATAATTAATACAATTAAATCTATTTCGAGTTATAAATTTATATAACAAAATTATACACACAGCATCATAATAATTTGCAAATCAAATAGTTATGCAAGTTTGTTATTATATAATTTATTGATTCATTTCCTGCTGCACTAACTGCTGTACCTCGGGCAGATCATAATCTGCTTCGGTTTGAATGTGCTGCATGAGGCGGCCCATGATGCTCTCCTGCCGTTTGCCGTTAGCAAGTGCCTGTGCATAAGGCATATGCGAAAAAGTAACTTGCGAGTAAAGCGGCATCCACTGATCGGGATACTGCGCCGAAATCTTGCTTTCGATCTTTTTTTGCAGCAAAAAGCGTGGGTCGGCGACCCGATCGCGCATTTCCTCAAAATTGTAGATTGCCAGGTCAGCAATAGCATCGGCGTCGGGCTTGCGGCGTTGCTGGAACGCGGCAAATACAGCGTGCCAGTCGTCGTGGTATTCTTCAATCAGGCTATCCAGCACGGAGCAATCTTCAAAGCCGGCGTTCATGCCTTGCCCATAAAAGGGCACGATAGCGTGCGAAGCATCCCCAAGCAGCACTACTTCATCGGCGAAGGCCCACGGATAACAGCGAATCGTGACCAGCGAGCCGGTCGGATTTTGAAAAAATTCCGTTGCCAAATTGGGAAGAAGCGGGACCACATCCGGAAAAACCTTTTGAAAAAAGGCGAGAACCTGCTCATCCGTTTGAAGGGCGGCGAAAGAATTTTCGCCCTCGTAGGGGAAAAACAAGGTGCAGTTGAACGAGCCATCGAGGTTGGGCAGCGCGATCATCATGTACTGGCCGCGTGGCCAAATGTGGAGCGCATTTTTCTCCATTTGCCATTGCCCGTCGGGGCCGGGCTCGATGTTTAGCTCTTTGTAGCCGTATTCCAGAAAGCTCTGCGAGTACTCGTAGCGGTCGGTTTTTTGCATGGCGGCCCGCACCGCAGAAAAGGCTCCATCAGCTGCAAACAGGCGCTGAAACGTGCGGGTCTGCTCGGTATTCGTCGTTACATCGCGCAGTTTCAGGCGTCGTTCGCGCAAATCGACGTGGTTGCATTGTTGGTTGAAATGCAGCTGGATCTGCGGATTGGCCTCTGCCAGATCGAGTAATTTTTGGTTGAGGCCCGCTCGCGAAACAGAGTAAATCGCCTGATTTTCTTTGCCATACGGCTGAAACGTAAGCTGCCCCTGCTGGTCGTGCATGACGCGCCGATACATCGGAATGGCTACCTGCCGCACTTCTTCGCCAATCCCGACGCCCTCCAGCGCTTTCCAGCCCCGGTCGGAAAGTGCAAGGTTGATGGAACGCCCTTCTTCGGCGCCCGCGCGGCGCAGGTCGGCGCGCCGCTCAAACACATCCACCGAGTATCCCCGACGGGCCAGGTAGAGCGCTAGCAGCGAACCCACCAAACCGCCGCCCATCACCGTGAGCGAATCAGAGGAAACGGCATCGGCCGCAGCAGAAGAAAACGGGGTATCGGACATAGGGCAACACAAACTAATTCAGGCTCAGGTCAGCAACGAGCGAATGTAACCGTTTGTTGGCACTGCGCCAGCCAACCAAAATACGACTCAACATTACACCTACTATCCCTGCGTATAATCCCTTGAATTACAAAGGCATAACTGCACGAAACGTCAGGTTGAGACGTGGACCGACGGGGCGCGTGGTTTTGGGTACGGCATGCAGCCAGTGCTGCTGCGTGGAGCCCTGCATAAGCAATAAGCTCCCCGACGGCAGGTCAAGCGAAAGGGGTTCGTGGGGCGTGCGGTGCGGGTCGCGGGGCTTGAGGCGAAAGCGACGCACCGCTCCTAGGCTTACCGAAGCAATCACGGGTTCCGGGCCCAGTTCCGGTTCGTTGTCGGCGTGCCAGCCCATGCTATCTTGGCCGGCGCGGTAAAGATTGAGCAGCACACTGTTGAAAACGGTACCCGCAGCGGCTTCTACCTGGTGGCGAAGGCGCTGCAAGGCCGGCGTCCAGGGTTGCGGCTCCAACGACAGACCCGAATACCGGTAGCGCGCCGCCGCGTCGCCGTGCCAAGACGTGAGGCGGGGCTGCAACACGGGTTTGCCGTACAAAACCAAGCTTTCTTGCCGCCACGGAATGGTGTCCGTGAGCTCCTGCAACAGAACATCGGCTTCGGTGGCCGGCAGAAAATCGGGGTCGAAAAGCACTTCAGCGTTGGGCAATCCCAAGGACGTAAGTGCCATACTATCAATTATTTACAAAAAAAAATAAAGCTAAGCAGCTTTCCTTTAATGGCTTAGGCCATTGGCAACCATCATGCGGCCCAAATACTGTGCAGCCAGCATGTACATGCCCACCTGAACCAGCGCACAGACCGCAAACGGAATCAGCCAGCCCCGGCTCTGGAAGGTACTGGTGCGGATGTAGCGCGGCCAAAACCACCAGTTGTAGGCAATGATGGCGGGCAGATTGAATAAGGCTGCAAACCATGACGTTGGCCCCATGCGCTGTAGCACAAACGCCCCAACGACGATGTAAAGCACCATAAACACGACCAAGCGCACCAGCGCCCCGGTTTGGCGCAACACTTTCAGGTTAATACCCAGCAGCGCGCCACCGGCCAGCATCGAGAACATCACCGAAAACAGCGTGATGGTCAGGGGCGAATACAGCGCCGGACCCGTCTGAGGCTCGCCCTCTTCCAGCTCGGTCGCCACGCGTTCGGCCTGCCGTTGGAGTTCGGCTTCCTTTTCGAGTTGCACGCGCACAACGGCTTCCAGCTCCGGCCGAATCAGGGCCGTGTCGGGGTGCGGATGTCCCCGGCGGGTGAGTTCGTCGAGCGCGGCCAGTACGGCATCGTCGCGGTATTGCGCACGGCCAAGCACGTACTGCTGAAGCTCAGCATCGGTTTTGCGGGCCATTTTGTCCGCATACTCTTCGGCCATCGGAATCAATTAATTGACAATTAGCAATAAGCGCCCCACGAAGCAACTGGAAACTCTAGCTGCTTTGTTGAACGCAGAACAAACAAAATCGGCTGATAACCAGCCGATTTCTTCTTGGTACAACAACGATTTTAGTTTTTTAAATCATCGGCTTTAACCAAAAATGCTTTGGTCAGCAACTCGGCCGCCCGGTACACATCCTGGAAGGAATTGTAGAGCGGCACCGGCGCCAGCCGAATGACGTTGGGCTCGCGCCAGTCGGCGACCACGCCGGCCTCGCTCAGCTCATCGAACACGCGGCGGCCATTTTGATGCACCAACAGCGAAAGCTGACACCCACGCGCTGCCGGATCGGCGGGCGTAATGATTTCGAGCACGGAGGCAGGCAGCTCCAAGCGCTGGATTAGAAACTCGAGGTAGCCGGTCAGCAATTCGCTTTTGCGCCGCAGCGCTTCCATACCACCCGCCGCTTCTACAATATCGAGGGCGGCGCGGTGAACGGCCATCGGAAGTATCTGACCATTAGATAGTTGCCAGCCAGCCGCCCCTACCATCGGCCGGAAGCCCTTGCGCATTTTGAAGCGCTCGGAAGCGTCGTGGCCCCACCAACCGGCAAGGCGCAACAGGTCAGGCTGGTAGGCAAAACGCTCGTGGACGAATACGCCCGAGGTGCCGCCGGGGCCAGAATTGAGGTACTTGTAGGTACACCAGCAGGCATAATCCACGTCCCAGTCGTGCAGGTGCAGCGGAATGTTGCCGGCCGCATGGGCCAAATCAAACCCGACGGTAGCACCTACAGCGTGACCGGCACGCGTGATGGCAGCCATGTCGTAGACCTGGCCCGTGTAGTAGTTGATGCCGCCCATGATTACCGTGGCCAGCGAATCGCCCAACTCCCTGATTTTGGCTTCGATGTCTTCGGTGCGCAAGGTGTACTCGCCTTCGCGGGGCTGAAGCTCCACAATGGCCTCATCGGGGGCGAAGCCGTGCAGCTTCACCTGCGATTCGAGCGCGTATTGATCAGAAGGGAAAGCGCCGCCTTCCATCAGCACCTTGTAGCGCGTAGCCGTGGGCCGATAAAAGGATATCAGCAGCAAGTGCAAGTTCACGGTGAGCGTGTTCATCACCACTACTTCCAGAGGCCGGGCGCCCACCACACGGGCGGTAGCATCGGCGAGGGTTTCGTGGTAATGCATCCAGGGCGAGTCGCCATTGAAGTGGCCCTCGACGGCCATTTGCTCCCAAGCCGTAAACTCCTGTTCGGCGGCGGCGCGGGCAGTGCGGGGCTGCAAGCCTAACGAGTTGCCACACAGATAGATACTATCGCCGCCGTGGGGCGCGGGCGGAATGTAAAACTGATTGCGGAAGTCGCGCAGCGGGTCTTGCGCATCGAGTTGGCGGGCGAAGTCGAGGGTGGGTTCGAAGGTCATGGGTAGCAAAGATAGCCTGCTTCCCTGCTAACGCGTTGCCAAGATTTTGGCTACTCTCCCACCCAACTCTTTTACGCGAAGGTTCGCGCAAAGTGCTCGGCCTTGAGCCCAAGCCAATTCAGCGCGTTGGCACCCAACATTTGGGCCTTTATTTCTTCTGAAAACGGCATGGAACGGATGAGCTGGCCGGGTTCAAGCTCGCCTAGCGGAAACGGATAATCGGAGCCCAGCACAATCTTATCAGACCCCAAAGTCTTCACCAAGTACTCCAATATGGCCGGGTCGTGTACCAGCGAATCAACCCAGAACCGGCCCAAATATTCGCGCGGGTTAACGGGGTTATCAACTGCGCACAGATCGGGCCGGACCCGAAAGCCGTGCTCTATGCGGCCGATAGTGGCCGCGAAGCTGCCGCCGCCGTGCGCCACCGCCACCCGTAGGCGCGGCAGCCGCTCAAGCACCCCGCCAAAAATCAGCGAACACAGCGCCAGCGTGCTTTCAGCCGGCATCCCGACCAGCCACGGCAGCCAATACTTCGGCATTTTTTGCTGGGCCATCATGTCCCAAGGATGGATAAACACGGCCGCATTCAGCTCCTGTGCCGCCTCAAACACCTCAAAAAGTTGCGGGGCGTCGAGGTTCCAGTCGTTGACGTGCGAGCCGATTTGAACGCCGGCCAAGCCCAGTTCCTTCACGCAGCGCTCCAACTCGCGCACTGCCAAGTCGGGGGCTTGCATGGGCAACGTACCCAAGCCCACGTAGCGGTCGGGGTAGCGGGCTACTACACTGGCAATGTGGTCGTTGAGCAGTTGGCTCAGGTCAAGCGTATCGTGCGGCTTGGCCCAGTAGCTAAACATAACCGGCACAGTACTAAGCACTTGCACATCCACTCCAAATTCATCGTATTCACGCAGGCGCACGGCGGGGTCCCAGCAATTGTCTTGGATCTCGCGGAAGAACTTGTCGTCCTGCATCATGCGGGCGCAGCAGGGCTTGTGGTGTTCGAGCCGGATGAAGCCGCCGTAGCCGTAGCGCTCGCGCAAATCGGGCCAGCGCTCGGGCAGGATGTGAGTATGGATGTCGATTTTGAGCACGAAAGGCGAACGTGGCAGGTGCGTAGGAAATCCTTAGTCGGCCTTGGCGGGCACGGGCGGCTGCATCACGGTGCCGCAGTCCTGGCAAGTGCGCTTTTCTTCCGACTGCCAAAAGCGGTTCATGATGGGCGGCAACTGCTGCACAATGTCCGTGATCTCGGCAAATTCTTCGTAGAGCTTGTGGCCGCAGTTTTCGCAATACCACTGAAACCCATCGAGTTCGCCGGCCTCGCGGTAGCGCTCGAGCACCAGCCCCACAGTACCGGCGGGGCGTTGGGGCGAGTGCGGTACGCCTGCTGGCAGCAGGAACATTTCGCCGGCCCGCACCGGGATGTCAACCGGTTTGCCATCCTCGATGATGCGCACCACAATGTCGCCTTCCAGTTGCAAAAACAGTTCTTCGCCTTCGTCGTAGTGGAAATCCTTGCGGGCATTGGGGCCGCCCACAACCATCACGATGAAGTCTTTATTGTCTTTGAATACCTGCTGATTGCCGACGGGCGGCTTCAACAAATGCCGGTGTTCGTCGATCCACTTTTGAAAATTGAAAGGGCGGGCTACCATTTTCTGAACGAGGGCTGAAAGTGAGGAATACGTAACGGGGCGGCGCTAGACGGGTGACGGAAATTAAAACAATAAATGCGAGCAATGTCGCGGCGGCCTGCTTTTCTTGCGGGCCCGGTATTTTTCACTTTCATTCTTGATTAGAAAAACATGGATCTGAATCTTGTTTCACAACGTGCCCTGGTGGGCGGTAGTACGCAAGGAATTGGGCGCGCCGTAGCCGAAGAACTGGCCCTGGCAGGAGCTACCGTTACGCTCTTGGCGCGCAACGAAGCCAACCTGCAACAAACAGCCGCCGAACTGCCGACTCCAAACGGCCAAACCCACGACTACATTATTGCCGATTTCTCGACGCCTGATGTGCTGGCGCAGCAGCTCAGCCGCTATCTGGCCGCGCACCCCGAGGGCTTTCATATTTTGGTAAACAACACGGGCGGCCCGGCTGGCGGCCCCATTATAGAGGCTTCGGTAGATGCTTTTCGGGCAGCGTTTGAACAGCATGTAGTGTGCAATCACCTGCTGGCGCAGGCCGTGGTGCCGAGCATGCAAGCACGGGGCTACGGGCGCATCGTCAACGTGATTAGCACGTCCGTGAAGCAGCCCCTGCCAAACCTGGGCGTATCCAATACCATTCGGGGAGCCGTGGGCAACTGGGCCAAAACCCTGGCTAATGAATTGGCAATCAATGGCATAACCGTCAACAACGTCTTGCCGGGCGCCACCGTTACGCAGCGTCACACCTCTTTGATTGAGAAGAAAGCCGAACAAACCGGCCAGTCCATCGAGCAGATTGAGGCCAGCATGCGAAAGCAGATCCCGGCCGGCCGATTTGCTGAATCCAAGGAAGTAGCAGCGGCGGTAGTTTTTCTGGCGTCGCCCGCGGCCGGCTACATCAACGGCATTAATGTGCCCGTTGATGGCGGGCGCACAGGTAATTTATAATAATTTATAGGACGAAAGTTGTATTGATTATTAAATTTCTTATGTTTATGCTCTCGCCTCTTATCTAGCTATCACCTAAAGCTCTTGCATATTGGTTAAGTTCGACACACTCTCGATCGTCATTCCTGTATATAACGAAGCGCGCACCATCCACCAAATCCTGGATCTGCTACGCGAATTGGAACTGACAAATCACATAAAAAAGGAAATTATCCTAGTCAACGACTGCTCCAGCGACAACTCGGCGGAGGTAATTTCGGCTTATGCGGCGGCGCACCCGGCCATGGGATTGCGGCTGTTGCAGCACACCGTCAACCAGGGCAAAGGCGCCGCGCTGCACACGGGCATCCGGGAGGCTACCGGCGACTACGTGATTGTACAAGATGCTGACTTAGAGTACGATCCGGAAGAGTACAACATTCTCATCAAGCCCATTCTGAAAGGCTTTGCGGATGTTGTATATGGCTCGCGCTTTATGGGTGGGAAGCCGCACAGGATTCTCTTCTTCTGGCACAGCATCGGCAACAACCTGCTCACGTTCCTGTCCAACATGTTCACCGACCTGAACCTGACCGACATGGAAACCTGCTACAAGCTCTTCCGCCGCGACATCATTCAGGGCCTGCAACTCGAGGAAAAGCGCTTCGGCTTCGAGCCCGAAGTCACGGCCAAAGTCTCGCGGGTGCCCAACATTCGCCTCTACGAAGTCGGTATCAGCTACTATGGTCGTACTTATGCTGAAGGCAAAAAGATCGGGTGGCGCGACGGTTTCCGGGCCATTTACTGCATCATGAAATACGGCTTTCTGGGCTAAGGGCTAAGCAAAGAAATTTTGCATTTCTACACAAGTAATTGATTATCAATTACTTGTGTAGAAATGCGTTTCATCTACCGATCACGCCGAATTTCCATGTCATCGACGTACACGTTTTGCGGGCTGCCGTTGCGCCAGAGATAAAACTTGAACTGATTGGTAACAGCGACGGTGTCGGGCAGGGTGAAGGTTTTGCTGATGTGCTCCCATTCCTGAAAATGCTTTATTTCCTGAAGCAACTCGATTCGGCTGTAAAACACCTTGGTTTCGTCGGAAGCCGACCGGTTTAGCGTGACCACGAGGCTGGCTGTGGCGGTGCGGTCGGGTACCCACACCCACGCCGAAACGGTAAGCTGGATGGGCTTGTGCGGCGACATCAGGCCCAATTCGCGGGAGTAACCCGTGCCGTATTCGTTGTCGGGGCCGACTTTGACGGAATATTTGCCCGAATGCGCCCGCTCGTTGGTGATGTTTGACGTGTTGAGGTCGCCCCAGCCCAATACATTCTCGAAGTCACTGAAAGCAAGGCGGTTGGCATCTGTTGCGATGGTCGCAGGCGGCTCGTCTTGGGAGCACGCCGCCAGTCCGGCAAAAGCCGGAGCAATCAGCAACAAACGCAGAGGTGTTTTCACGAAACGGCGCGACTAAGAGGTGAAACGGGGGCGGATACACCGTAAAACTAGCCAAATTTCGCAGGGCACAGAACCTCGGTCGGCGCCCTGTCAGCCGCGTTTCGGCTGCCCGATTGTGAGGCCGGGAATTTCTTTTGTTACCTTAAACTTACTTTTAGGCCTTCGCTGAAGCTGCTTTCGGCTTCTTCCGTTTCTACTCTTTCCCGCCGCGCCGTGCTCTCCCCCGTCGACATCTCCATTGTCATTCCCATCTACAATGAAGAAGCCAACATTCCGGCTCTCTACGACCGCTTGCGCAGCGTGCTCGACCCCATGGGGCGGACCTATGAGTTTGTGTTCGTCAACGACGGCTCGCGCGATCAGTCCCTAAAGCTCATCCGGCTGCTAGCTGACCGCGACGAGCGCGTGCGTTACATCGATTTCAGCCGCAATTTCGGGCACCAGATTGCCGTAACGGCCGGCCTCGACTTGGCGGCCGGCAACGCGGCCGTCATCATCGACGCCGATTTGCAGGACCCGCCCGAGCTCATTCCGCAGCTCTACAAGCGCTTGCAGGAAGGCTTCGAAGTGGTGTACGCTAAGCGCCGCACCCGGCAGGGCGAAAGCGCGGCCAAAAAGTACACGGCCAAGCTGTTTTACCGCTTGCTGGCCAGCATCACCAACATTTCGATCCCGGTTGACACGGGCGATTTCCGCATCATTTCGCGCAAAGTGATCGATGCGCTGAAGATGATGCCGGAACAAAACAAGTTCATCCGCGGCCAGATTTCCTGGATTGGCTACCGCCAGACCTACATCGAATACGACCGCGCCGAACGCGCCGGCGGCCAAACCGGCTACACGTACCGCAAAATGATCCGGTTGGCGCTGGACGGCATCACGGGCTTCTCCGACCTGCCCCTGAAAGTGGCCACCATCAGCGGATTTCTAGTGTCGGGCATCGCGTTTCTGGTCATGCTCTACACGTTGTATTCGCGCTTCATTACCGGCGACTACCAGCCCGGCTGGGCTTCCCTGATGGTCAGCATCCTGTTTTTGGGTGGCGTGCAGCTTATTGCCGTGGGCATTATTGGCGAATACATCGCCCGCCTTAGCGCCAACGTGCGCCAGCGGCCGCTGTATATCATTTCCGATACCAACATTCCGCTTCCCGCCGAGCAGCCGCAGCACTCAGACCGTACATAGACTTTATATCTAATTGACAGTCAATTAGATATAAAGGCAAAATGATATACGATTCTATTTCTCCGCCTGGCTTTATGCTGCAAATCGAGAATTTCATCAACGGCCAGTTTGTGCCGCCGGCGTCGGGCAGCTACTTCGATAACATCGAGCCTGCGACTGGCCAAGTGTACGGCCGCATCCCCGACTCCGACGCTACCGACGTGCAGCAGGCTGTAGCGGCGGCCGAGGCCGCCTTTCCGGCGTGGCGCGCTTTGGCCGCCGAAAAGCGGGGCCGCCTCTTGGTGCGCATTGCCGAGCTATTGGAGCGCGACTTAGAGCGCCTGGCCCGCATCGAGAGCATCGACAACGGCAAACCGCTGGCGGCGGCCCGCACCCTTGACATTCCGCGAGCGGCCAGCAACTTTGCGTTTTTCGGGACGGCGGCGCAGCATTTTGCCTCCGAATCGCACTTCCAGGAAGGCCTCGCCCTCAACTACACCGTACGGCACCCGTTGGGCGTGGTGGGCTGCATATCTCCCTGGAATCTACCACTTTACCTTTTCACCTGGAAGATTGCGCCGGCCTTGGCAGCGGGCAACTGCGTGGTGGCCAAACCTTCGGAGATCACGCCGGCCACGGCCTATTATTTGGGCGAACTCTGCCAAGAAGCCGGCTTGCCGCCGGGCGTGCTCAACATTGTGCACGGCACCGGGCCGCGCGCTGGGCAGGCCATTGTTGAGCATCCCGCGATTAAGGCCATCAGCTTTACGGGCGGCACGCGCACCGGTGAGCACATCGCCCGCACGGCCGCGCCCATGTTCAAGAAGCTGTCGCTGGAGTTGGGCGGCAAAAACCCCAACCTCATTTTTGCCGATTGCGATCTGGCCGCGGCAGTTCGCACGAGCATTCAATCCAGCTTTTCTAACCAAGGCCAGATTTGCCTCTGCGGCTCGCGCATCTTCGTCGAGCGCGCGATTTATGAACCGTTTAAGGCCGAATTCTTGGCGCAGACCAAGGCTCTTACAATCGGCGATCCGCTGGAAGAAAGTACGCGGCAAGGCGCGTTGGTGAGCGAAGCGCATCTGCACAAAGTGTTGTCTTACATAGAGTTAGCCCAAACCGAAGGCGGCACGCTGCTGGCCGGTGGGCACCAAGTACGACTGGCTGGCCGTTGCGCCGACGGTTATTTCCTCGAACCGACTGTGTTTGAAGGCCTTGCCCCCGATTGCCGCACCAACCGCGAAGAGATTTTCGGCCCCGTGGTGACGCTCACGCCCTTCGACACCGAAGCAGAGGCCATCGCCTGGGCCAACGGTACCGACTACGGCCTGTCCGCCACCGTCTGGACGCGCGATCTGGATCGGGCGCACCGCGTGGCGCACCAGTTGCATTCGGGCATCGTGTGGGTCAATACGTGGTTGCTGCGTGATCTGCGTACGCCTTTCGGCGGCATGAAAAACTCCGGCGTCGGGCGCGAAGGCGGGCTGGAAGCGCTGCGCTTCTTTACCGAGCCACAGAATGTGTGCATTAGGCTATAAATAATTATATACCAATTAGTTATACAGAAACACATCTTGTTCTAAACAAAATAGCTCGTCTGTTATTCCTTTACCCACGCGGGTTGTAACTGAGCGCTCAGTCATTAAAACAATTGTCGGATATTTGCGCCCGGTTTGACACACACTTCCTTGTCCGCTTCCCATTCAGATCCTGCCTCCACTCTGGCCTTAGTGCTGCCGTGCTACAATCCGCCTGCGGGTTGGGCGACCAACATATTGGAGAGTTTGGCGCGTTTGCAGCCGTTGCTGCCGCCCGCTACGGCGGTGCATCTGTACCTCGTCAACGATGGTACGGCCAGCGTAACGGCTACGGACCTCGAGTTGCTCCGACTCCGGCTGCCGCAGTTTACCTACCTCAACTACCCCGTCAACCACGGCAAAGGCTATGCCCTGCGCACGGGCGTTGAGCAGGTGCAGGAGACCATCTGCCTGTTTACGGATATCGACTTTCCCTACGAAGAAAGTAGTGTGGCGCGGGTGTACGAAGCCCTGCGCACCAACAGTTGCGACGTAGCCGTAGGTACCCGTGATGAGGCGTATTATGTGCACGTGCCGCGAGGCCGCACACTCATTTCCAAGATGTTACGGCGCAGCACGCGGTTTTTACTGGGCTTGGCCGTGTCGGATACGCAATGCGGACTGAAGGGCTTCAACCGCAGGGGCCGCGAAGTATTCTTGCGCGGCCAGATCGATCGCTACCTCTTTGATTTGGAGTTTATTTTTCTGGCCTCCCGGCCTGCCGCCAAGCTGCGGGTGAACCCCATTCCGGTGCGGCTAAAGCCGGGGGTTGTGTTTTCGCGCATGAGCCCGAAGATTCTGGTGTCGGAAAGCGGCAGCTTCCTTAAAATCCTTTTGGCCCGACTTACGTGAGTGCGCGCACTGCTTTTCGGCCGGCCGGCTGGCTTTGGCATGTACTTGTATTACTGACGCTTGTCCTACTGGGCGCGGTGTTATTTGGGCCGGTGTTCTGGCATCCGGGGCAGTTTCTGTTCAGCCCCATCGAAGACGGCATCAAAAACTATTACACGGCTTTGTGGTATGTGCACCACGACGCGGGCTGGTGGTTTACGGGCATGAATTACCCTTTCGGGGAGCACGTCGTGTACACCGACAACCAACCGCTGCTGGCTTGGGTGCTGGCGGCTCTGCAACGGCACGGCGTAGCGGTAAATGTGGTAGCAGTGTTCAACACAACGATGCTGCTGGCCCAACTGCTGAGTGCGCCACCGCTGCTGGCTTTGTTGCGTCGCTGTCGGCTGCCGGCTTGGTACGCAGCCACGGTTACGGTGCTCATCGTGCTCTTGGCGCCCCAAATGGAGCGACTGTTGGGCCATTATGCCCTCTCCTATGCCTGCGTTATTCCGACGTTGTGGTACTTGGTAGTGCGCGCTACGGAAGCCGGGCAGAAGGGACGTTGGTACGCGGTGTATGCTTTGGCAACGCTCTTTTTTGGGTGTTTGCACCCGTATTATTTTCCCATCAGCGCGCTGTTGTTGCTGGCTTATTGTGCCGTAACGTGGTGGCAGCTACCTGACGGCTGGAACTGGCGGCGGACGCTGCGCTTCTGGCTGCCGGTGCTGATCACGGTAGCGGTGCCGATGGCGCTGTTTCAGGTGGCGCTGGCCCTCTCCGACCCGCACGCCACCGACCGCCCCAGCAACCCCTACGGCTTCTTTGCCTACAGCAGTTCGGTGTGGAGCGTGTTTTTTCCGGTAGAAGAGCCAATCCGCGGGTGGTGGAAAAGCATCTTTCATACCCCCGACCCTACTTGGGAAGGCCAAGCCTACGTGGGCCTGACCGGAACATTCATCGCCCTCGCTACGCTCGTGCGAGTGGGCTTTCGGCTGGTGCGCCGCCAGTGGCGCCGGTTGCAGCGACCAGCATTGCCCCCCGTGCTGCGCGTGAGTTTGTGGGCCGCATTGCTAATCCTCTTATTTTCAATGGCTTGGCCATTTCGGTGGGGCCTCGAAGGACTTGTGCCTTACTTGGGACCCATCCGCCAGTTCCGTTCGCTGGGGCGCTTCGCCTGGATATTTTACTATATCTATTCGGTGTATGCGGCTTACGCGCTGTATCAGGCTTCCCGCTGGCTGCGGCTGCGGCAGCAGCCCAAATGGGGCCTCGCGTTGCTGACGACTGGCTTGCTGCTCTGGGCTGCGGAAGGACTGTTTAGCGCCGGGCACAAGGCGTACAAGATCCAACACCCGCAGCGTGGCGCGGGGCGGATGTTGCCTGCCGCGGCCGCTGGCTCGCTGGCCTATCCGAAGCACTTAGCTGAAAACAATTCACAATCTATTGATTATCAATCAATTATACCCATACCGTATTATGCTTTAGGCAGCGAAGTATTCTCCATTTTTCACAGCGACTCCAGCTCGTACGAAAGCATGCGGGCGTCGCTGGAAACGGGCTTGCCCATTGCGGCTACTATGCTTTCGCGCACGCCTTTGTATCAGGCACAAGCCATACAGCAGCTGCTCAGTCACCCGGCCATCGACAAGCAGCTGCTCGCCCGCCTGCCCGACCGCCGGCCTTTTCTGCTGGTAGTTGCGGCCAATGCGCCGCGCGATTCGGCCGAAAATGCCTTGCTGGCGCGCGCGCGTATTCTTTACCGCGATTCGGCGGTATGGCTGGCGGAGTTACCACTTGCGCAGCTGGAAGCACGGGAGAAGTATCTGGCTGATTTTCAGCAACAACAAGCTTCGTTGGTGGCTTACTCAGGCTATTGGGCTTCGGAGCCGGCCCCGCAAGTAATGCACCGCAGCTTCGATGCGCCGGACGCAGCTTTGGCTTTCCCTAACAATGTTGCGCCCTTGCTGGGTACCGGGGCACAAGCTGTGCGGCGCGGTGGGTTGTTGCTAGCCAACCAACCCATAACCCAACCGGGGCTATACGAAGCCTCCGTTTGGGCCTATGTGCGCACCGAAAAGCTACCGGCGCTGCACATGAGCCTGCTCGAAGCGGCTGGTGCTGTGGCAGATAGCAGCGTCGTGGACACCAAATACAGCACCGATATTCTCGGCGATTGGGTGCGGCTTACCGCGCGGCTACAGGTTCGGAAGCCCGGCCAACGGCTCCGGGTGTGGGTGCAAGGCCGCAAGGTGGTTATCGATGAGTTTGAGCTTCGCCCGGTAGCGGCCACTATCTGGCGCCGCGAGCCTATTACAGGCACGCTCGTTCGTAACAACTACCCGCTACTCGCGATGCCACCTTTTAAGCCGACGAAGTAGCGATTCGCGACCTGCTCCAAACGTAAATCATTGGTATAGAATTACTTGCAACAAGCAAAACGCCGGGCTCCCCAATGTGGGAAGCCCGGCGTTTTGCTTATACTATCTAGTTCTTAATGAGCCACTTGCATCCTGATTTGACGGCGTTCGGAGCCTACTTGCAGCGAGCAAATGTACTGGCCGCTACTCGGAAACTGGTTGGCGTCGAGCCATACTTCGTAGCGGCCGGCAACCTGCTTTTTCTCCACCAGCGTAACGATCAGTTTGCCCGTAACGTCAAATATGCGCAGCAGCACCGGGGCCGAATTAGGCAGGTAATAGGCCACCAAACTTGACTGATCGAAGGGGTTGGGATAATTGCCTTCCAGTGTTAGCTGCACAGGCTCTACGGCCGCTGTATCGGCTGAGGTAGCGGGCATCGGCACGGAATGGGCAGTAGCTGGGCCCGGCTGGGAAGGTGTGTTGGGAACGTTGTGCCGCAGACGGAAATACTGCCGGCCGATCCATACCAAATGTTCTTTGTTCCAGCCTGAAGGCTGCCCGGCATCGCTGATGGCTTTGCAATAGGCTGAGTACAAGGCCGTTTGGTTGGCCGTTTGATCCAGTGTCAGGTTTACCTTTTCCTTCGATGCGGAGTATTCCTTGTACAAATGCTGGCGACAATCCATATCGTCGGAGGCAACCCGGGCGAGAACCCCAGCCATCATATGATCGGGATGATCGTCGGGGTTGCGGACTTTATCCAGGTCGGGAGCATTGACCCACACGCGAGCGCCGTCGTTGATTTCGCGCTTCATCAGTTGCTGCACCGTGCCCACTAAGTCGCTCCACGATGTGTAGGTTGCCGTTTTGTCGAGGCTGGTCAGGCTGGTGATTTTCTTGTTTTTGAGCTTGGCAATTGTCTCAAAATTCGTGCGCGGGTAGCCATCGCCTTTGTAGCCGCCATCGGGCAAACGGAAGAAGTAGGCCGCGGTATTTTTGTACCGGTACATGGCTACCTCGTGTTTGTTAATGGTTTGGGTGCCAGCTGGTGGCAGGGCCTCACTGGAAGCCGACAGGCAGGTAGCAGCCTGAATAGCGTTGAGACAGCCGGTTTCGCGGCTCTTCCAGTAAGTATCGCCCAGATCGCCGGCCTGTCCGGCCGTCAGGCAAATAAAAATAACCTTCGTCCGACGGCGCTGCACATCATCGTAAGCATTGCTGCCCATGAATAGCTGCCAGTCGTCCTGGTGAGCGGTGATGTAAAAAACAACATCTTTTGGCTGGCCTGCCTGCGCTTGCACGCGGCTTGTCAGAGAGAGTAATAAACCAAGGCCAAGAAGGAACGCAGAGAATAGTCTTTTAACCATACACGCAATTAGGTGTAACAGGTAGAATCAGAGCGGAGTCCGGAAGCCACCACACAGAATGTGAGAAGCTTAAGTTCCCTAAAGTTATGGTATCGGAGTGATATATTTTAGGAAGGGCACAATTTTTTTACGTTTTATTATACAAAATAATATCCCATTAGTTCAATTTACTCAGCATTCGCTCTAGTTCATCGAGCGTAGTTTCCTTGAACTGGATCTCGGTGAGGGGCTGTCCTGTGGTAGTTTCTTGCAAAGCCAGATACGGAATCCCGTTATCGTAACGCATGGCAACCAGAGTAGCGCGTTGGTTGGCAGGCACATTATCAAAGGCGTATCCATTGTCTTGCCCTTGGCCTTCCAGCACGGTTTTGTGCCCCCGAAATACGAGGCGCACCGACGTGGTGGCATCGGCCACGGCCGGCACCAGCAAGCTGGCTTTAGCACTAACTGATTGCCACAAGCGGGCGCAAGTAAGCCACCCCAAACGCTTGGTAGTGAACACGTATTGCGTAGAGTTTGAGCTTTCTGCGGCACTAGTCTCGGCATCAGAAGGCTCGGCCGCCACAACCGAAAGGGCCGCGCTGGTAGAGTCGGCAGACGTGGCCAGGCCAGGCTGGAAGGAGAAGCGGATGGGCAACGTCATCTTTACCTTCACAAACTGTCCGTCGTGCTGGCCAGGCGTCCAGTGGCCGGAAGTTTGGCGCAGCACGCGCAGCACTTCCTCGTCGCAGCCGTCGCCGATGCCGCGCAGAATTTTGGGCGAGGCCACCCGGCCGGCTTCGTCCACCACAAAGGAGGCGAAAACCACGCCTTGGGTTTGCTTGGCTACGGCTTCTTGCGGGTAGCGCACTAGCTTGTTGATGTCGGCGGGGCCGTGGCCATAGGCAGGCATGCGCTCGGCATCGGTGAAAACCTGCTCGGGTGTAGTTTCTACGGTTTCGGCGGCGGCCCATTGCGTGGGCTGCTTGCGCCCTAGGCCGTAGTAAAGCTGCATGGCCGGTTCGCGGCGCTTTACGGGCAGCTCGAGCTGGTAGGTGCGCCCGTCGGCTAGTTGCAGCGGCTGCCCATGTGTGGTAGCCCGCACAAGCACCGCACCACCCGTTTCAAGTAGCTCGTTATCAACTGTTTGCGTTTGCAGATTTGACAGAACCAGATCGGCCTTCGTGTAACATTCTTTGAGCTCGACCCATACCGAACCGTTGGGTTGGGCTTGTTGGGCATCGACGAGCGCACCGGCCGGAATGCGCACCACGGTTCCTTCACGTCCGCGCACTTCGGCGGGGCGCGTCGGATCGATCTGGAAGTATTCGCTGGCTTTTAGCGTCAGATCGGCGAGGCGGGCGTCGGTGGGTGGCGGGGCCGTTGTATCCCGGCTGGGCGCGCGCAACGTGCCCCGGCGGTACACGATCAAAGGGGCCGTTGGGTTGGTGCGGCGGCCGAGTTTGTGCCAGGTATCCGAGCTGGAAACCGGCGCGGTCAGGCGGCCCGTATCGGGGGCCGCGTCCAGGGCGGTGCTGTCGGTGGGAGTTGGTTGCTGCGGTTCGGTGTGAGCAGGTTTATCAGGCTGACAGGCCACTGCGGCCAGGCTCAGACTTAGAAGAAAGAAAAAGCGGCGTTTCGTTCGGAGCATACACGGAATGGTAATCAACGCGAAAAGCTACGAAGAAACGCCACCCAAAGTACTATTCTTATAAATATCAGGACATTTTAGAGCCCGACTTTACAGGTTCTTCAGCACGAAATCCGTCATCTGGCGGTAGAGGTGCAGCCGCGTGTTGCCGCCGTAAATGCCGTGGTTGCGATTGGGGTAATACAGCGTCTGGTAATCCTTATTTTCCCGAATCAGGGCCTCGACCCAGGCAATGGAGTTTTGAAAATGCACGTTGTCGTCGCCGGTGCCGTGCACTAGCAAGTACTTACCTTTCAATTGGTTAGCAAACTGCACGGGCGAGTTCTCGTCGTAGCCGGCTGGGTTTTCCTGCGGCGTTTTCAGAAAGCGCTCGGTATACACGGTATCGTAGTAGCGCCAGTTGGTAACGGGCGAAACCGAGATGCCCATCTTGAACAGGTCCGCTTGCTTGGTCATGGCTAAGGCCGTCATGTAGCCGCCGTAGCTCCAGCCCCAGATGCCGATGCGGGCTTTGTCGACGAAAGGCAGGGTGCCGAGGTATTTGGCGCCTTCGCCTTGGTCGATGGTTTCAAGCTTGCCCAGATTGGCATACGTGGCCTTCTTGAAGGCCGCCCCGCGCGCACCTGTGCCGCGGTTGTCAATGGACACCACGATGTAGCCATTTTGGGCCAGCATCTGATGCCATAGGTAATCAGTAAACGCCAGGCCGGCGCCGGCGTCGTCCTTCACGGTTTGGGAGCCGGGGCCGCCGTACACGTACATCAGCACCGGGTACTTTTTGGCAGCGTCGAAGCTGGCGGGTTTCAGCATGGAGCCGTTGAGCGTGATGCCTTCCGTGGTTTTAAAAGTGAAGAAGTCGAGCTTGCCGAGATTATACTGAGTAAGCGTCTGACGCAGCGGGGCGTTATCTTCCAGCACTTTCACCAGCTTGCCGTCGCTGCCGCGGCGCAGGCTTACGGTGGTCGGGGTGCCGTTGGAGGAGCGGTAATTCAGGTAAAAGCGGCAGTCGGGGCTCATGTTTACCTCGTCGGTGCCGGAGCCGGCTTCGCTGAGGCGAGTTTTGCCTTTTCCCTTCAGACTAACGCGGTAAAGGTGGCGCTGCAAGGGCGAAGCCTCGGTGCTCGTGAAGTAAATCAGGCCGTGCTCTTCGTCGAACCCATCGATTTCGGTCACTTCCCACGCCCCTTTGGTGAGCTGCGTGACGAGCTTGCCCCGCAGGTCGTAGAGGTAAAGATGGCGGTAACCATCTCGCTCTGAGCTATATACAAAGTGCTTATTATCGGATAGATACCGCAAGTCATCATTTACTTCGACGTAGGCGTTGTCGGTGTCCGTGAGCACGACTTGGGTTTTGCCGGTGGAGGCGTCGGCGTGCAGAATCTCCAGTTTGTTCTGCAAGCGGTTTAGGCGGCGGATGCTGAGCAGGTTGGGCGTCTGCGTCCAGTTGATGCGCGGGATGTATTGGTTTGGCTCGGGACCCACGTCCATTTTGGTGGTGCGGCCAGCGGCTACCTCGTAAGCCGAGATGCTGACAACGGAGTTTTTCTCGCCGGCTTTGGGGTATTTGTAGCGGTAATCAATCGGGTACAGCGGCCCCCATACCTGCATGTTGTACTCCGGCACCTGGCTTTCGTCGAAAGTGTAGAAGGCGATTTGCCGGCTGTCGGGCGACCAGAAAAAGGCCTGCGCAAACTCAAACTCCTCTTCGTACACCCAGTCGGTGCTGCCGTTGATGATGTTGTTGAACGCCCCGTTGGTCGTGACGGCCTTTTCCTGCATGGTAGCTAAGTCCGTCACAAACAGGTTGTTATCACGCACAAAAGCCACACGCTTGCCATCGGGTGAAAACGTGGCGTAGCTCTGTTTGTCGCCGGTGCTCAGGGGCACCATTTTGCGGGTGTCGCGGTCGTAAACAAAATAGTAGGCCCGGCTCGAACGCCGGTAAATGGGCTCGGTATCGGTGCTGAACAGGATTTTCTTCTCGTCGGCATTGAAGGCGTAGTCTTCGGCTTCGATGAGCTGATTGCTGCCCGTTACCTGCATGGCATCACGCGCCACCAGGGTTTGCACCGGCTGGCCCGTGGCCACGTCGTGCTGTACAAGGCTGCCGTTGTCGAGCGAGGAATAAAAGCGGCCGTCGCGCATCCAGTTGAAGCCCGGCACCGAGCGCTCCTGAAAAGTGGGTTTGGCCCATATATCTTCGAGGGTAATGGCTTGTTTTTGCTGCGCCATCGCCACGGGGGCGGTAAGCGGCACGAGTGCTGGGCCGGCTGTAGCAAGCAGCAGCGCCAGACCAAGGGAGCGTAATTTCATCGAGTAAAATAGTCGGAGAATAGCGGCAAGAATGCCCGTGTTAAAGGTAAAGACTAAACCGGGGCAGCAAAGAATGCACGGCGCACTGAAAGTGTGGGGAAGCAGGCAGCCCGGAGGCGTATCTTGGCTCGCCAATTGGTCTTTTTTGCTCTGCTACTCTGCAAGTTGGGTCCGCTATGTTAAGTTGCAGCACCCACCCTCGGCCAGAAGATAATTTGGCCGATTAAATGCGCTTTCCTCTGATCTTATGAGAAAACTCTACGGTTTGCTGCTGGCTTTGCTGGTGGCACTTGCGGGCCAAGCCCAGACCAAGTCCAACCTGGCGTACTACCTGCCCCAGACGGTAACTTACAACCCGGCCATCCCGACGCCCGCCTCGGTGCTAGGCTACGAAGTGGGCGAGTGGCACGTAAGCCACGACCAGCTAGTAACTTACATGCGCGCCGTGGATGCCGCTTCCGACCGCGTTACCCTCACCGAATACGCCCGTACCCACGAGCACCGGCCGCTGCTGCTGCTCACCATTACGTCGCCGGAAAATCAGCGCAACATCGTCCAGATCAAGGCGGATCACCATAAACTGACCGACCCAGCCGTGTCGGGCCAACTCGATGTGAGCCGGATGCCGGTAGTGTTCTGGATGGGGTACAGCGTGCACGGCAACGAGCCGAGCGGTACCAACGCTTCGCTGCTGGCCGTGTATTATTTGGCCGCCGCACAAGGCCCAGCCATCGATGAACTGTTGCGTAACACCGTGGTGCTAGTCGACCCCAGCATCAACCCCGACGGCATGACCCGGTTTTCTACGTGGGTGAATTCGCACCGCGGCACCAACTTAGTCACCGACCCTAACAACCTGGAACAGAACGAAGTATGGCCTGGTGGCCGCTTTAATCATTATTGGTTTGACCTGAACCGCGATTGGTTGCCGTTGCAGCACCCCGAGTCCAGGGGCCGGCTCAAGCAGTTTCACGACTGGAAGCCCAACCTGCTCACGGACCACCACGAAATGGGCTCCAACTCGACGTTCTTCTTCCAGCCGGGCGTGCCTTCGCGCAAGCACCCGCTCACGCCCGACCGCAACTTTGAGCTGACTCAGAAAATCGGGGCGTACCACGCCAAGGCGCTCGACAAAATCGGCTCGCTCTACTTCACCGAGGAGAGCTACGACGACTTTTATTACGGCAAGGGCTCGACTTACCCCGATGTGAACGGCGCCATAGGCATTCTGTTTGAGCAGGCCAGCTCGCGTGGTCATGCCCAGGAAAGCATCAACGGTGTGCTGCGCTTTCCCTTCACGATCCGCAACCAAGTAACCACCACGCTCTCGTCGTTGGAGGCGGTGCAGGCGATGCGAACCGACCTGCTGAGCTATCAGCGTGATTTCTACCAAAAAGCAGCCCGCGAAGCCAAGGGGCAGAACGTGCGGGCGTACGTATTTGGTGCCGAACAGGATCCGGCGCGCTCCTACGAGTTAGCCCGCGTGATCCGACAGCACCAAATTGCGGTGTACCGGCCCAAAACGACTATCAAGTTGGATGGCCATACTTTCGGACCCACCGATGCCTACGTCGTGCCCACGGACCAGCCGCAATTCCGGCTAATTCAGGCCATGTTTGAAGAGCGCACCAAATTCCAAGACAGCATTTTTTACGACATCTCGGCCTGGACCCTCCCCCGTGCTTTTGGGCTGAACATGGCCGCAGTAACAAAGGCTTCAGCCAGCGGCTTGCTGGGCCAGCGCCTCGACAGCGTAAGCTTCCCCGCAGGCCGGGTGATCGGCGACAAAACCGCGTACGCATATGCCTTTAGCTGGCACGGTTACTACGCGCCCCGCGCGCTGAACGTGCTGCTGGCCCGTAAGTTAGCCGTAAAAGTGGCCACCGAGCCCTTCTACATCGGCGACCGAAAAATGGACTACGGCAGCATCATGGTGCCGGTAGGTTTGCAAACGGTATCTGCCGACACGTTATATGCCCTGATGCAGCGGATAGCTGTCCAGAACGGGCTCGAGGTAATGGGCATTGGCACAGGCTTGTCGCCACAGGGCCTGAAGTTGGGCAGTGCCAATTTTGTGACCCTGAAGAAGCCGGAGATCCTGCTGCTAGCTGGGGCGGGTGTAAGCCCTACCGACGTAGGCGAAGCGTGGCATCTGCTCGACAACCGCTTCGGCATGACGCCCAGCCTGGTAGCCCCTGAAACCCTGGATCGCGTAAACCTCGACCGCTACACCGTTATCGTAGCTTCGGACGGAGCATATGGGGGCATTACGGCCGCGGCCCGCGAAAAGCTACGGGCCTGGGTACAACGCGGCAATACGCTGCTGGCGCTCGGCAAAGGTGCCAAGTGGTTGTCAGACAATGGTTTATCGACTACCAAGTTTAAAGCCAGTGGGCCAACGCCCGCGCCGACAACCGCGCTGGTGCCCCAATCCACCCAGCAGCCCAAAGCAACGACAGCCGCCCGCGCCATGTCGGCCCAAACCAAGCTGCCGCCGTCGGGCATGCTGCCTCAGCTTCCGTACGTGGGCATGCGAAATGCGGCTAGCGCGCAGGAAATCACCGGAGCCATCTTTCACGCCCGCCTCGACCTGACGCACCCGCTGGGCTACGGGTTTGAGAACCCGGATGTTTATCTGTTCCGCGACCATACGGTGTTTATGGAACGCTCGCCCAGCTCGTATGCCAACCCGCTGATGTACACGGAGCACCCATTGGCGAGTGGCTTTATTTCCAAAGCCAACGAGCTGAAGCTGCGCGGCACGGCCGCCGCGGACATTGCCGACCTGGGCGCCGGGCGCATCATCTCGCTGACGGATAATCCTAATTTCCGCGCCTTCTGGTACGGCACCAACAAGCTGTTTCTCAACAGCATCTTTTTCGGGCAGTTGATGCGCGCTACCGGCACTCCGGCCGCAGACGAATAATAACCCGTTCTCTGAGGCAATAAATCGGGGAATCGGCGTGTTCCTCTGGCGCTTGCTTGTCACTTGCTTGTCACTTGCGGTGGCTTGCGCCACAAACTCAGGCTACGTTTTGCCAGTATCTCCGACCTTTGCCGCCATGCGCCTTCGTTTGCTTCTGCTTTTCCCTTTTTTGACGTTGCTTCTGAGTACTTGCCAACCCGCGCTGGAACCGGGCCCGCGCCTGAGCTTTGTGAGCAACGCCCGCTACAACACCGGTAACCGGGTCGTCAGCAGCCCCGGCGACACGCTTACCACCAAGATTTATGCAAGGGCGGCCGACGACGATTCGCCGTTGCAGCGCGTGCGCATTTTGGTCAAGTATCAGCCTCGTAAAGAGCCTATTGTCTATCCCAACGCCTACAATCCGCTGACGGACCCACTGGCTACTCCGGAAGCCGAGTTTGTGTACATGGACTCGGTGCTGTCTCCCCAGAGCGCCAAGGAATTCAGCTTTCAGCACACGTTTGGCATTCGCACCACTTCCGGCCAGGAAACTTGGACGTACGAAGCCACGGATGCGAATACCACGCCGCGCACAGCCAGCAAAAGCTTCCGCCTGACCATGCGCAACCTGGATTCGGCCCTGACTTATCATCGCTATACCATTCGGCTGCAAAGCCCCCGCAACTACGATTCGCGTCGGTTTCTGTACGCGTTGGCAGGCCTGGCATTTCCGAAATTCTCTGTATTTCAAAACCCTGCTATTCAAGGACTTATAGATTTCGTGTACGTCCCGAACTCCGACGGCACCATCAGCTTAGCCTCACCCACTGATGCGGCTCTCAAGATTCCGTGGGCAACGAAGCGCGCCACCGAACTGGGCAGCACGAAGCTCACCGAAACGGAGTTTTCCGCCACCGACACCCCCGCTAAACTGCTTGGGCGTTTTACGGAAGCCGTGGCCTTTCCTACTCGTACCCGCACGGGCGCCTTGGTCAAAGGGCAGGTTATTGCATTTCGCACGGCCGGCGCCGAACCCAAACCGGGCCTGTTGCTGGTGCAGGACATCGTCACGACGCCCTTCCCGGCCTTGGTAGTGCAGATCCGTATAGCTAAGTAATTGACATTCAGATGGATAATAAAAAGGCCGCCCCGAAACCCGGGGCGGCCTTTTTCATGAGGAAAAGCTTCAAACTAAAAAACGAAACCTACCGTTGCTGAAGTAGTGAACTTTGTGCCATTTACGTTGATAGTTGGCTCGTTACCAGCATTTAACGTGTAGGGCTGATAGAAACGCTTATCGGTGTTATACACGCCGGCCAAGTCCAGGAAGAAGTTCTTCTGCCGCAAGCCTACGCCGCCTGTAAAGTAGTTGCGGGTACGGTCGAAGTCACTGTTTTTAAACGGATCGCCGTAGCGAGCATAGCCCAGCCGGAAACGGAAGATGTCGTACCGGGCTTCGCCGCCAAGCCGCAGGTTGAGGGCCGATTGATACAGGTTGCGGATGTCGTCGTTCTGCCGGTCGAAAGCGCCGGTAGTGCTGTTGCCGGAGTTGTCGGTGTTGAGGCGTGCCTGCCCGTAGTTCACGTATTCGGCATCGCCGGTCACAAAGCCATACTTGCCAATCACAACCGAAGCGCCCACTGCCGCCCGGAAAGGCGTGGTAATGTTGTAGGTATACTCGCCCGGCTGGGTGCTTACGGCCGCCGAAGTGATGGTGTTGTTGGTATCGACGGCGCGGTTAAACGTGGTATTCAGAGAGGTGCCGTACGTATCGGTCAGCTTCGAGAAAGTAGGTGACTGCACCGAGGCACCCACCCGCACGTAGTCGCTGGCGCGATAAATCAGGCCGATGCGGGCATTGAAACCGGTGCCTTTCGTGGTCACGTAATCGCGCAGCAGCAGGTTATTGAACTGCGAAGCGGCGTTGTCAGTGCCTTCCCGAAACTCACGCGTCAGGTCGTAGCGCGTGGTCACGATGCCAATGGCTCCGCCCACGTACAGGCGGTCGCGGTAGCTGGCGCCGTAGCCGAAATCGTACTGCATCTGCGAGCCCGTAGAGAGCACCGTTTCGCTGACGTTGATGGGTCCTTGCCGGCCCACTGTGAAGATGCGGCCGTTGTTATCGAAGTCCGTTAGGTAGCCGCCGTAAGCCAAGCCGTCGAGCGTGGTGATATTCTCCCCATTCTGGCCGTACTCAGCATCCAGTTGGGCCTGGGTAGCTGGCGACTCGCGGAGGTATTGGAAAAACGACCGGTTCTCGTCGACGGTACCCCGGTAACGGAAACTGGTGTTGAAATCGTTGACGCGGGTAACCCCGATGGCAAAAGTCCCGGCGCGCCAGTCAGACGTGTTATCGTCGTCGGGCAGCCGGTTGGTAAAAGCAATGCCGATGCCGCCGATGTGCAGGCTGTTGCGCGCATCACTAGTCTGGCTGCCGAGACCGGTGCTTTTCGTGTTGCCAATGCCCACGCCGGGCGTGAAAGTCACTTCCGACTTCTGGTACAGGCCCAGGCCCGCAGGGTTGCTGCTCAGGCTGCCTAAGTCGGCGCCCAAAGCGGTAGTAGCGCCGCCAATGCCCAACGTGCGGGCCGAGCCGCCAAACTGCGTCCGCGAATAGCGCAACGCATCACTTGCATCTTGGGCAAAGCCGTGGCTTGCATAGCCCATCAGAGCTATACCAAGCCAGTATTTGAGGTTTTTCATGAAAGGGAAAGGAAGGTGGCCGGCAATGCCGGCCGTTCACATTCAGCTACTTCTGATTTGGTCAGGACCGTTTACTGCAGGCGGCCACGGCCTCCACTGCGCGGGCTGCTGCTGGGCGAAGGTGACGAAGAGGGTGATGAGAAAGAACCACCGCCCCGTGAGGGCGAATCGAAAGAGCGCGAAGGCTGTTCGTAAGAACGCGAAGGCTGCTCATAGGAGCGCTGCGGAGGGCTGTAGGTACTTTGCTGCTGCGAGCGTGAGCCCGAAGACTGGTCTCCCCCACCACCAAAGAGACGGCCCCGACGGGGCTGGCTGTAGTCCTGAGGCGTAGCGGCCGGCTGAGTGCCGGGCTGGCTGGTGGCAGCGTCATCCATCACGCGCCACCGGCGCGTCCGGCCACCCGAGTTGTCGGCGGGCTGGCCTGTTGAATTGACGGACTGATCGGTAGTGCTTAACTCACGGCCGCGGGTGCGGTCGGGTTGGGTATAGACGCCTTGGGGCTGCGAAGCCGCATCGGGAGTAGTAGCCAACCGGCCACGGCCGCTAGCCGGTGCCGGCGTACCACCCGACAACACTTGGTCGCCGGTAGAGCTTACGCCGCCGCCGAGACCGCCCGAGCGGCCACGGCCAACATTGGCCCGGCCTTCCGTGACCGCGTCGCGGCTCCGGTCGCGGCGCGGTCCGTAATACACGTTGCCGCGGTTGCCGCGGTCGCCGTAGCTGTTTCCGCCGTAATAGCTATTGCCGCCGTAGTAGCTACCTAGGCCACCATAATATCCTCTGCTATAGCCATATCCGTAACCATAACCGCTATAGAAGGGGTCGTAGATACCGTAGCTGCTGTAGCCATAGCCCCACGGACGGTAGAACGGACGGCCAAACCCAATGTTGATGTTGAGGCCGCCGTAATAGTACGGGCTGTAGAAAGGATCGTAAAACGAGCCATAATAGCCTGGCCCCCAGCCATAAGGCGAGAAACCACCGCCGTAGAAGAACGGATCGGTGTAGGCAAAATCATAGTACCCCAGGCCCAAGCCGCGGTACGGCTGGTTGAAGCGCCGCAGGCGCTGCGCGTAGCTGTAATCGTCGTCGTAGTACTCCGAGTTGCTGTTGCTGCGAGCCGAAGAGTTGTTGGGGTCGCCGTTGTACTCCGGGTTGGCATCTTCCGAAGATTGCCCTTGAGCTGTTTGGGCTTCATTACGGCTCGCCAAGGCCGCTTGAGCAGCCGGCGTCAGGGCCGTACGGTCTTTGGAAGAATAGTATATACCGTCGCTCTCCGTGGTCGAAGTAAGCGCCGACGTACCCGCGCAGCCCCCCAGCGTAAGCAGGGCCAGAGCGGGTAATAAAGCGTTTAGATAATTTTTCATGGCTGCTTACGCGTAAGGATTGATCCGAAAAGAAGGAGAACGAGTGAAGCCCCGGGTACAACCGCTTTGCGGGCGGATTGCTCCGGTATTATAACGTAATTTGGCACCGAAACAGTGCCCGAACTATAAGGCAAATCTTATACCATTTCGGGAATGATTTGCCTTTTACCCAAAGATACTCCGATCATGAGCAAAAGTTTGCCGAAGCGCAGCGAAGATTACTCTCTCTGGTACAATGAACTGGTAAAACGCGCTGGCTTGGCCGAAAACTCGGCCGTACGCGGCTGCATGGTTATTAAACCCTATGGATACGCAATCTGGGAGAAAATGCAGCGCCAACTGGACGATATGTTTAAGCGCACAGGCCACCAGAATGCCTATTTCCCTCTATTTGTGCCCAAAAGCCTTTTTGAAGCCGAAGAAAAAAATGCCGAAGGCTTCGCCAAAGAATGCGCCGTCGTAACGCACTACCGCCTCCAAACCGACCCAGATAATCCGGGCAAGCTGCGCGTCGACCCGAACGCCAAGCTGGAGGAAGAACTGATTGTGCGCCCCACTTCGGAGGCCATCATCTGGAGTACTTACAAAAATTGGATTCAGAGCTACCGCGACCTGCCGCTGCTCATCAACCAATGGGCCAACGTGGTACGCTGGGAAATGCGCACCCGCTTGTTTTTGCGCACCGCCGAGTTTTTGTGGCAGGAAGGCCACACGGCCCACGCCACCGCCGAGGAAGCCCTAGCCGAAACGCGCCAGATGCTGGACGTGTACGCCGAGTTTGCCGAAGAATGGATGGCCGTGCCCGTCGTGAAAGGCGTCAAGACGGAGAACGAGCGCTTCGCGGGGGCTTTGGAAACCTATTGCATCGAAGGCTTGATGCAGGATGGCAAAGCCTTGCAGGCCGGCACTTCGCACTTTTTGGGGCAAAATTTCGCCAAAGCGTTCGACGTGCAGTTTGCCAACAAAGAAGGCGGCCTTGAGTACGTGTGGGGTACGTCGTGGGGCGTGAGTACGCGCCTGATGGGTGCGCTCATCATGGCCCACTCCGACGACGAAGGCCTGGTGCTGCCTCCCAAACTGGCTCCTATTCAAGTAGTTATCGTTCCGATCTACAAAACCGGTCAGCTCGACGAACTCTTGGAGCGCATCCGGCCGATGCAGATGGGCTTGCTGGAGCGCGGTATTTCGGTGAAGGTCGATGACCGCGACACCGAGCGCCCCGGCTTCAAGTTTGCCGAGTGGGAGCTGAAAGGCGTGCCTGTGCGGGTTGCCGTAGGCATGCGCGACCTCGACAACGGCACCGTGGAAGTGGCCCGCCGCGACACAAAGGAGAAGATGAACCTGCCGCTGGCCGACATCGTGAACAGCATCGACCAGTTGCTGCACGACATCCAGACGAATATCTACCGCAAGGCGCACACCTTCCGCGAGGCGCACACCACACGCGTTGATACCTACGAGGAGTTCAAGCAAGCCCTCGAGGGCGAAGGCGGCTTCGTGGTGGCGCACTGGGACGGCACTTCCGAAACCGAGGAGCGCATCAAGGACGAAACCAAAGCCACCATCCGGTGCGTGGCCCTCAGCGAGCCCGACGAAGACGGCGTGGACATGCTCACGGGCAAGCCCAGCCCGCGCCGCGTGTATTTCGCCCGCGCTTATTAGAGGCTGGCATAGCGGCGTTGGGTATTTCAACAGCAAGGCCCCTGAAAATTTCAGGGGCCTTGCTGTTGAAATTATATCTATTTTGTCTGAAGTAGCCCGAAAACAGCGTACGCTATCCAACTTGTAATCGCCTCACTCACAAGCAAATATGAGCAGCCCCCAACTTAACCGTGTGCTTGGTTTGCGCCTCGTGATTGTGGTCGTGATCGGCAATATACTGGGCTCGGGGGTGTACAAAAAAGTGGCGCCTATGGCCGCCGAACTACACTCCTCGGGTTGGATATTAATCTGTTGGTTGCTGGGGGGCATCATCACGTTGCTCGGCGCACTGAGCAACGCCGAAGTAGCCGGGCTCCTGGCTGACACCGGCGGCGAGTATGCGTATTACAAAAAAATATACAACCGCTTTTTCGCTTTCCTTTTCGGCTGGTCCTTATTTGCGGTTATTCAGACTGCGGCTATTTCGTCGCTTGCTTATGTGTTTGCGCAGTCTTTTAACAGCATCATTCCCTTGCCGCCGCTGCTGGCTTCGCTAGCTGATTTTAGCATCGGCGGGGTGTTTTATCCCTTCGCCGACTTTAATGTAAAGCTTACAGCCATCGTGCTGATTGCGCTGCTTACCTGGCTGAATACGAAAGGCATCAAAACCGGCGCCGGGGTAAGCACCGGGATTCTGGCTTTGGTGTTTGTCGGCATCTTTACCATCATTGCCTTTGGCTTAGCCAACGCGCATAACCCCTTGATTAGCACCCTACAAACCAAGACGAATACGGGAGCGCCCGTTACCCTAAGCAACATTTTCACCGGTATGCTATCCGCCTTTTGGGCGTATCAGGGCTGGGCTTCTATTGGGTATATCGGTGGCGAAATCAAGGATGCGAAGGCTACTATTCCGAAGGGAATTGCCATTGGCGTGCTAATTATCATCGCTTTATATCTGCTCGTTAATGCCACGTACCTTTCGCTGTTGCCAGTAGCCGAATTGGAACAGATTTATAAAGCCGGAAATAAAATAGCCGCCGTAGAAGCCGTAAGAAGTTTTTGGGGCTCAAACGGGGCTTTATTTATTTCTACGCTTATTCTGATTACCACCCTTGGGTGCACAAACGCCTCTATTTTATCAGGCTGCCGACCCTATTTTGCGATGGCACGCGAAGGCATGTTTTTTCCGAAAGTCGCGCAATTAAATCGGGCAAACGTGCCGGCCAATTCGCTGCTTTACCAAGGCATTTGGGCTAGCTTACTGGTCTTGTCCGGCACGTTCGACCAATTGACGGACATGATCATTTTTGCCGTTTTTATTTATTATGGCGCTACTACGCTGGGCGTTTTTATTCTGAGGAAGAAAATGCCGGATGCGCCGCGCCCGTATAAAGTATGGGGCTACCCCGTCGTGCCAGCCATCATGATTGTGTTTTGCGCCGGCCTCGTAATTAACACGACGTTTGCTCGGCCGCGCGAAGCCGCCATCGGGCTGGTGCTCATGCTCACCGGCGTGCCCATGTATGCGTGGTTTGTTCACAAGCAACAGACGGCCGTGCCGGAAAAAACCTACTAATTACCTAATCGGCTTTTCAAAGCACGAAGCCCTGCACGGGGAAAGCTGGGTCTTCATACGGGCTGGTTAGCGGCAGCGCGCGGCTCACCGAATCAAACACCATTATCTGCCGGCTGGCCGTGTAGCGGGGCCACACGGCGCTTGGGCTACCCGTACGGATAAACTGCACCCACTGCGTGTGCATCTGCTCGGCTAACTGCTGGCCCTTGGTTTTCGCGGAAGAAGCTGAAGCCGGGGTGCCAGGCAGTGAGTTCCAGACGTAGCCCAACTCGCGAGCGTGAACGGGCCGCTGCCCTGTATTATCTTGATAATCAAATCGATACAACCAGACCGGGTGTTTGGTGTCGGCTAGCGTCTGCGCCATTCGGTAAGTGGCCAGGCGATAAAGATAGTCCGTCAATACGCTTAGCCAGGCCTGCTCGGGCACTAGGCGAGCTTGCGCGGAGGTGTAGGCCTGCCACACGTGACTGTCGTTTTTGCCGAATAAGGCCGTCAGCACTTCCCGGTTGGGAGAAGTCAGTGTGGGCCACATGTTTATGAACAAGCCTGCTTCCTCGCGATTGGTGCCCATTAGCACCCGCACCGGGGTTCGGTTGGGTTGGCTTAGGTAGTCCAGCGGAGGCGTGGGCAAGGTTTTGCCATCCAGCACCGGCCCAAACAGCTGCAACCCGCCGGGGCCACTGGCAATTTTCGCCTGCGCTTGCAGCAGCGTAGCCGTGGGCAAGGTAAGCAGCTGCTGCGCTTGGTCGGCGGGTAGGTGCAACTCCTCAAGTAGCCGACGCGTGACGGTGGCTGCCGTTAGAGTATCGCGGATAGACTGCACGGCTCCACTTTCCAGAATGACTTGCTGAAACAACCCCTGCGCTGCCGGCGCCACCAGCACCGCGCTCACCAGCTTGGCGCCCGCCGATTCGCCCATAACGGTCACGCGGGCCGGATCGCCGCCGAAAGCGCTGATGTTTTGGTGTACCCACCGGAGGGCAGCTATTGCATCTAGCAAGCCGCAATTGCCGGACTCCCGATACTCACGACCCAAGGCCTCGCCCAAATACAGAAAGCCCAGGCTACCCAACCGATAGTTGATGCTAACCGTCACGATGTCATCGCGTTGGGCAAACACGGCACCATTGAAATCGGAGCCCGAGCCGCCGGTAAACGCTCCCCCGTGCACCCACACAACTACTGGTTTTCGGGAGTTAGTTGCCGCCGTGGCAGGCGCCCACACGTTGAGTGTCAGGCAGTTTTCCTCCCCTTGCACAGCACCGCCAGCAACCTGCGCCGCCTTCGGGCCAAAAGCAGAGGCCAGCCGCACGCCTTGCCACGGCTGCACCGGCTGAGGCGACCGGAAACGCCACCCGCCCACCGGCGCCTCGGCGTAGGCAATGCCCCGGAAGATGCGCATGCCTCCTTCACTTACTCCTTGCAGCCGGCCGTGCTGGGTTTGCACAACCGGAGCCGTTACGGCCACGGACGGGGGCTTGCGGAGCGCTTGTGCCGCGCAGGGCCGAGTAGCAATCGGGGCAGCCAACAGGAGCAGCATGAACAGCCCCGAAGCCTTGGTCAGGCCGCTGATAAGCTCGTAACTCTTCCTTTCACTACCCGACTTGGTCATTTTGCAAGTATTTGATTACAAGACAGTTATAAAACATTCCTTTTTACCAGACGTACGTACCGGCCGCGCTGCCATACAGGGAGCTGGAAACCACTTTGCCCCGGTACTGAATATTGAAAGATTGCATCGTGTTGCCGGTGTTCAGCACGATCAGCACCTTCTTACCCGTGGGCGTTTTGAACGCCACGTTCTGCAAATTACCCGGTACGTTAGTGCCTATGCGCACCGAGCCGGGCCGAACAAATTTGCTGGCGTGCGCAATGATATAATAAGCCACGTTGCGCGTCACCGAGCCATTGCCGATGGTTACCGCGGGCAGACAGGTGCTGCACCCGCCGTTGGTGTGCGGGCTGTTGAAGGGGTCAGCGGCGAGGTTCCATTCCAGCACGTTTCGGCTCCAGTTGCGCGTAGCCCCGATAATCAGGTTGTTGACGTGCCAGCTGAAGTCGCCCACAAAATTGCTTGGGGCGCCCACCCACTGCTCCGTGAAGTACACGTTCTTGCTCGGAAAAGCCCCGTGCACCTGCGTCAAAGCACTGATGTTGCCGCCGTACAAATGAAACGCCGAGCCGTCGACGTATTGGCGGGCGTCCGCGTCGTTGAGTACCGTGATGGGGTAGTCGGGCTTATCGGCGTTGTGGTCGTAGGCGATGATTTTCGTGTCGAGCCCGGCCGCCTGCAACGCCGGCCCTACCACTTTGATGAAAGCCGCCTGCTCCGGCGCCGACATGACCATGCTGGGGTTGTTGTCGGGGTTTAAAGGCTCGTTTTGCAGCGTAACTGCGTCAATGCGAATGCCTTGTGCTTTCATAGCCTGAATGTACTTCACAAAGTACTTAGCGTAGGCGGCGTAGTATTCCGGCTTCAGCGAGCCACCTTTGGGGCTGCCGTTCGTCTTCATCCACGAGGGCGCGGTCCAGGGCGAGCCCAGGATCTTGATCGCCGGATTGATCGCCAGAATCTCCTTTAGCACCGGCAGCAAATCCGTCGTTTCCGGCGCCAGGCTGAATTGCTCGAGGTTCGGGTCGGTGTTGCCGGAGGGCAAGTCGTCGTAGGTAAATACCCGGTCGCTCAGGTCGGAGGCCCCGATGCTTATGCGTAAGTAGCTCACCCCCAGCCACGTACTATCGGCTGCAAAAAGCTCCTTGATCAGCGCTGCCCGATCCGGGGCGCTCATCTGGTGCATGACGTAAGCGCTGCCGCCGGTCAGGGTGTAGCCAAACCCATCGATCGTCTGATAGGTCTGCGTCGTATCCACCACGATTGTCGGATCCTGATTAACTGAGGTCGCGAAGTACAGAGACACTTTCTGCTTGGTAAAAAGCGCTGATTTATCGGGGTTCGTCAGCCAAAAGGCGACCTGCGAAGGCACGCTTGCGGTGGGCGTAGCTGGAGGCGTCGGCTGCGGGTTAGAGTTCGGATTTTCTTTCTTCTGACAGCCGCTTACGAGCAACAGAGCCAACAACGAGCAGCCGAGCAGCCGACTTTTTAGGGGGAATAAATTCATGAACTTTAGCAGAGAAGAAAGAAAATAGTAGAGATTCAACGAGAGGCTACCAGACGTAGGTGCCCACGGCTCCCGCGTTCAGCGTGGCGGGCGTGAGCTTGCCTTGATAGCGGATGTTGAACGTTTGGGGCGTTGACTGGTCGTTCTGCACAATCAAAACTTTATTACCGTTGGGCGCTTTGAAGGCCACGTTGGGGGGTACGCTGGCGCTCGTAGAAGCAATGCGTACCGAGCCAGGCCGCACAAATTTGCTGGCGTGCGCAATGATATAATAGGCCACGTTGCGCGTCGTTGCGTTGCCGTCGAGCGTGATGGCGCCTAGGCACTCGGTGCAGCCACCCGGCGTGTGCGGATTCTGCTGCGGATCGGATGCCAAGTTCCACTCCAGTACGGTGCGCGCCCAGTTGCGCGTAGCCCCGATAATCAGGGTCTTGACGTGCCAAGCCAGGTTGTCTTCGAACTTGCTTTTGGAGCCTACCCACTGCTCCGTGAAATATAGGTTCTTGTCGGGGTAGGCGTCGTGCACCTGCGAAAGCGCCTCAATTTTGCCGCCGTACATATGAAACGCCGACCCATCGACGTATTGGCGCGCCTGCGCGTCGTTGAGTACCGTGATGGGGTATTCCGGTTTGTCAGCGTTGTGGTCGTAGGCAATGATTTTCGTGTCGAGCTTAGCCGCTCGGAAAGCCGGCCCGAGGCTCTTCTTGATAAATTCTGCCTGCTCGGTCGCGGGCATCAGCAGGCTGGGGTTGTTGCCTGGGTGCAGCGGTTCGTTCTGGACCGTAACGGCGTCAATGCGAATGCCTTCTGCTTTCATGCCCATGATGTACTTTATAAAGTACTGAGCATAAGCATCATAGAATTCGGGTTTCAGCGAGCCGCCTTTCGAGTTGTTGTTGGTCTTCATCCAGGTTGGCGGCGACCACGGCGAACCCAAAATTTTGAGGTCGGGGCTCAGAGCCAAGATTTCCTTCAGAATCGGGATCAGATACGGGCGGTCCGGCGCCAGGCTGAATTGGCGCAGTTCGGGGTCGGTTTGCCCCTCGGGCAGGTCATCGTAGCTGAACACGCGGTCGTCGAGGTCGGAAGCCCCGATGCTCACCCGCAGATAGCTCACCCCGATGTTATTGCCGCTGGTCGTAAACAGCTCTTTCAATAAAGCCGCTCGCTCGCCGGCGCCCATCTTGCTGAGTAGCAGGGCGCTCCCGCCCGTCAGGCAGTACCCAAAGCCGTCGATGGGCTGAAACTTCTGGCTATCATCTACTTCGATGGTTGGCCCTTGGCTGGTAGCGGTGCTGAAAGCCAGCTTCGCTTCCTGTTTTTGAAACAGCGCCGATTTATCGGGTGTGGTAAGCCAAACTCCTGTCTCAGAAGTTTTTGCCACGCCCTGGCCCGACAATTGTTCCTGGCAGGCTGTAGTACCAACGAGCAAGGCCAGCACCAAGGCACCTTGTTGAAAAAGGCTTTTGTATTTGAAGTTCATGAGCAGTTTTTACCTCTAAATTCTAAGTATAGGAAATTGTATCAACGCCGCCGGGCAATTAGGGTTGGACTGAGAGCAGGTGTTGAGTGGCGGGAAGTAGCAAATCAGCCGTTTGATCTGCAAATTATTGATAATCATATACTTACATACACAAAGAATTCATCCTGCTACTTGCTCCACAGCTCCTGAGGGCACTTGGCATCTTAATATACACGGCCGTAGTTTCTGCGTATCTTTAAGAACACTTCCACCCTTGTTGCCTTATGGACTGGATTACGGTTGCCGTGCTGCTATTATTCGGCTTAGCGTTTCTAATCGCCGAAGTTCTGTTTATTCCCGGCACTACCTTGGTCGGGCTGGTCGGATTTCTGCTGCTGGCTGCAGGTATCTGGCTGGGCTACCGCGACTTAGGCACCCCGGCCGGGCACTACGCGCTCGCCATTTCCACAGTGCTGACCGGGCTGATTCTTTATATAGGCTTGCGGCCCAAGAACCTGGCTCGCTTCGCCCTCACCGACGTTAATGACTCGCGCGTGCGCGATGTCCGCCGCCCCGATGTGCAACCCGGCACGACCGGCCGCGCCCTGTCGGCGCTGCGCCCCTCCGGCACGGCTCTCTTCGACGACGACCGGCGCGAAGTCGTGACGCGAGGCGAATTTGTGTCGGCGGGCACGCCGGTGCGGGTGCTGCGCATCGAGCAGAATCGCATTGTGGTAGAGGCCGCTTAGTCGGCTGGGGCTTGGCTTTTTCGACTATTTACTGCCGAGTCAAAACTACTTGTACATTCGTTGAAGCGGAAGTACTGCTGGCCGTTCGGCCGCTGAAACCACCAAAACGCAAGTACTTATAAATCAATAATTTACCTTATGAATTTACCGATCGTTCCGATTGCCGTTGTGGCCATTGTGCTGCTGGTGATTTTATACTTCTTCCCCATCAGTCTCTGGATCACGGCTATTTTTTCGGGCGTACGGGTAAGCTTGTTGCAGCTGGCTTTTATGCGAGTGCGGAAAGTGCCACCGTCCCTGATTGTCAACTCGCTGATTACGGCTACCAAAGCGGGGCTCGAAGTATCGGCTAACGATCTGGAAACCCATTACTTAGCCGGTGGCAACGTCCCGAGCGTGATCAAGGCCCTGATTTCGGCCGACAAAGCCAACATTCCCCTGACGTTCAAGCAAGCAACCGCCATTGACTTGGCCGGGCGCAATGTGTTTGAGGCCGTCACGACCTCCGTCAACCCCAAAGTAATCAACACGCCAAACGTGGCGGCCGTATCACAGGATGGCATCCAACTCATTGTTATTGCGCGTGTTACGGTCCGCGCCAACATTACGCAGCTGGTAGGAGGTGCCGGCGAAGAAACGATTCTGGCCCGCGTAGGCGAAGGCATCGTGACCAGCATTGGCTCGTCGCGCTCGCACAAAGAAGTGCTCGAAAACCCCGACAAAATCTCGAAGCTGGTGCTGAGCAAAGGCCTTGACGCGGGCACGGCTTTCGAAATCCTCTCCATCGACATCGCCGACATCGACATCGGCGAAAACATCGGGGCCAAGCTGCAAATCGACCAAGCCACCGCCGACCTTAAAGTAGCCGAGGCCAAAGCCGAAGAACGCCGCGCCATGGCCGTGGCCATCGAGCAGGAAAACCGCGCCAAAACGCAGGAAGCCAAGGCTCGCGTTGTGGAAGCCGAAGCCGAAATTCCGAAGGCCATGGCCGAAGCCTTCCGCTCCGGCAACCTGGGCATTATGGACTACTACAAGATGCGTAACGTGCAGGCTGACACCGACATGCGCGATTCCATTGCCAACCCCGGCAACCAAAGCAGTAGCAGCAAATCGGGCCGCGATGAAACACGCCTAAGCTAGTTTTCACGATCCTTCAGAAAGCCACAAGCCCTTCTCCCGAACGTCAGGGAAGGGCTTGTGGCTTTTTGGACTTGCCGTGTGCGGGCGGCTGGTTTTTCGCCCCAGCGCAGTCCGTTTACTTCTTCGTAATCCGGAATTCTACCCGGCGATTGAGCTTGCGGGTTTCCTCCTGGTCGTTGCTGGCAATTGGGTTGGCGCCGCCCATTCCTTCCGTGGTGATGCGCGTGCTGCTGATGCCCTTGCCTACCATGAACTTCTTTACCTCGTTCACGCGGTCCTGACTAAGCTTTACGTTCAGCTGCGGATCGCCTTGGTTGTCGGTGTGGCCCTCCAGCTTGATTTCCAGGGCCGGATATTCCTTCATGATTTTAACCAGACGCAGCAGCTCCGGGAAAGAGTTTTCGCGCAAGTAATACTTGCTCTGGGTGAAGAAAATGTTGTTGAGCTTGATCGTTTGTCCCACGGCAAACGGCACCAAGAACAAGTCTTGATTGACCTCAGAATACTTGTCCCGGTCCACCACGTCTAGGTTATCGCTCTCAGCCAAGTAGTTTTTGGCTTCGGCCCGGTAGCCGTACTGCACGCCCGAAGGCAGCACGATGGTGTAAGAACCGTCCACAGGGTTAGTTTCTGCAACTCCGATTTCTTCGCCCGTCAGCAGGTTTTCATAGTGAATGACGGCCATAACGGGCTTTTTGGTCGAAGCATCCAGCACCTGCCCGCGTACGAGCGTTACAACTTCAGGCTTAAACTGCGGCGTCAGGTTGATGCGGAAAATGTCGCGCGAGTTGCTGATGCCGTTGCGGGAAGAAACCAGGAAAGCTTCGTCGCCGGCGGCTGAAAGCGTGAAATAGGCGTCGAAATCCGGCGAGTTGATGCTAGAGCCCAAGTTGCGCGGGGCCGTCCAGTTGGTCCAGGTATCGTCGAGGCGCTTGCTGTAGAAAATGTCGCTTTTGCCGTAGCCGCCGTGGCCTTCCGAGGCGAAATACAACGTCTTGCCATCGGCCGCCAGAAACGGCGCAAAGTCCGCTTTTTTGGAGTTGATGGCGCCGCCTAGGTTGCGCGGCTTGCTCCACGTCGAGCCATCTTCGTTCAGAAAGCTCACGTACAGGTCCTGCTCGCCTTTGGTATCGTTGCGCTCCACGGCCATCAACAGCACCTTGCCTGATGTACCCAGGAAGAAGTCGATGTTCTCCTTGTCGTTGTTGTAGAAGTCGTCGATTTCCATTTTCACCGGCAGCGTCCAGCCCGTACGGGTGCGCTTGGAAAGCGAAGCACCCTGTCGGTCAAACGAGCCATCGGGCTTGTAGAGGCTGATCAGCACGGCCGCGTTGCCGTCCGTAGATACCGATGCCACCCCGTTGCCTTCGGCATTGTTGATGGGAGACCCAATGTTTTTGGCGGGGCTAAACGCCTTGGTTTTGGCGTTGGCCAGAGTTGAATACCATACGTCCTGCGGGTCGTTGGTGCCGCCCACGTTTTGGGGATGCTCTTGTCGGGCAAAAAACAGCGTCCGGCCATCCGGCGAGATAACTGGGTGAGTATCAACGTATTTTGAATTCACGTTGGGACCCAAGCTTACCATCGACGAGTCGAAGCTAACTGCCGCGGGCTGGCCCTGGAATTCTTTCTTCACCATGGTCTCGACCACATCGGCAATGCCAATGGCATCGATTTGGTTGACGCCGTTGACTTTGGCCGTGTTCATGGTCACGGCCACACCGATGGTCCGGTAGGTAGCCGCCGGAAACGTAACCTGCAGAGAGCGAAAGGTTTCCGGAATCGGACCGGGATTTTTATTTTCATAAACCTGGTGCCGCTCGCCGCGGGTGTCGATCAGCTCAATTTTAGTAATGGAGCCGGGGTTGAAGTTCTCGACAACAGTTACTTGCTTGGCTATCAACGATTTAACGAATTTAACTTCGATCGACTCGTTGTTGCCTTCCTTTTTCGGAATCCAGGCTTCGTTGCTGATTTGCCCGAGCGGCTGCGCATTGGGCTCGCCCAATACTTTTTCGGGCGAAAAGGCTTCTTTGCCCTCGGCTTTTTGCGACGATACCTCAACGACCTTAGCGGCCCACACGGCATGTTGCGCTTGCGCGACGCATGCCACCCCTACACTCAACCCCAACGACAGAAATAGTTTCCGCATACTCATAAGCTCGGCAGAACGTGTAAATGCCTTTGGTACTATGAAATAGCCAGCTGCATCTGCCACCTAGTAAGCTTCGCAGATGCTCTCAGGCGATCTCAAAATTACGTAGATATTGCAGGCAAATAGGCTTATGTTTTGTCTAACGCGGTACACCAAGTGCACGCTTACCACTTACCAAACGAGTAGGCTGGCTATGGTAGTACCGCGGTAATACAAAAAGACCTGTCTGTGTTAAACACAGACAGGTCTTAAAATAAGATAAATTATCTTAGGGTTGCAACGTAAATGTGCGAGTGACCGAATTAAATGGGCCGGGAATTAGATTTCCGCTGTTATCGATCAGTTCCAGCTTCACGGTGTTTTGTCCTGTTGGCAGGCCTTCCATCATGTAGGGCGCCCATTGTTCCAGTACAAATTCCGTTCCGTTGATGGTGGCCCGCACTTTGTTGCCTTCGGGAGTCAGGGTGGTGTTCACCAAGTAGAAGTCTAACATCACACGCTTGGTATCGTTACCGGAATACGTGTCTTTGGGGCGGCTATAAAACAAGTGCTGCCCTTTCACGTCGAAATTCCGCGGCTGCGGCGCGGCTTGGCCCACGTTGATTACGCGCAGGTCGTAGGCGCCGCGGTGCTTGAGGCTTTCGTGGTAAGAGCGCGACAAGAACGAGAGAATCACGTGCTGGCCGTCGGCAATGTTCTTGGTAAACTCCGTTGTGTAGTGCGCCGTGTAGGGCTCGTTGTCGACGATGTTGTGGATGTGTTGGCCTTTTTCTGAGTTTGCCATTTCCCCGGCGTGCATGCCGCCGGTCATCTTGGTGAGCTGAAAATTGGTGATGTCGTAATCAAACGCAACCGCGCCGGAAGGCGACGTCGAATTGGGCGCCGGGGTTTTCAACTGCATTTGTGCCTCCGGGTACCGCGGCGAGTCGTTGAAGGGCGTGAGCCGGATACCGTTCTTCTCCATGCTAGCCGTAGAGGGACCCGTCGTTACGGTTTCAATAGTAGACTGGGTGGCGGCCGACTCTGTTTGCTGTTTGGCCGTATCGCAGGCCGCCAAGCCGAGCAACAGGGCACTACTCAGCAGTAAAGCAGATGCTTTCATGAGAAATTGGTGGAAGGGGTTAAACAGACTACCGGACCCGTTGCCCGGCTGCGTTCCCGACTGGAACGACACGTGAATTTTAAGTACCTTGCGCAGTACGTAAGGTTTGCTCAAAAGTATATTGATTTTCCGCTATGGAAGAAAAATTGTTGGAAGAAATTCCCTCCCTCGATCTCGCCGACTTCCGTTCGGGCGATCCCGAGCGTAAAGCTCGTTTTGTTCAACAGCTCGGCGAAGCGTATCAGAACATTGGTTTTGTAGCGCTGAAGAACCACGGCCTCAACGACGAACAGACGCAGCGTCTCTACGCCGATGTGAAAGCCTTTTTCTCTCTGCCCGACGATGTGAAGCAAAGGTATGAAAATCCGGCACTGGCGGGCCAACGCGGCTACACGGGCAAAGGCAAGGAGCACGCCAAAGGCCGCAACACCGGCGACTTGAAGGAGTTCTACCACGTGGGCCAAGAGGTTGACGATGAGAACGATCCGATCAAGAATGAGTACCCCGACAACATCTGGCCCAACGAGGTTCCAGGTTTCCACGAAAGCACTTTCACGACTTACAAAACGCTGGAAGCAGCGGGCAAAGACGTCCTGCGGGCCATTGCGCTCTATCTGAACCTGCCCGAAAACTACTTCGACGATAAAGTGCGCAACGGTAACTCTATTCTGCGCCCTATCCACTACTTCCCCATCGAAAACCCCGACGCGGTGCCTTCCGATGCCGTGCGCGCGGCCGAACACGGCGACATCAACCTCATCACGTTGCTGATGGGCGCTTCTGCCGACGGTCTGCAAGTACTCCGGCGCGATGGCCACTGGATCCCGATCACGGCCCTGCCCGACCAAATCGTGGTGAACGTGGGCGATATGCTACAGCGCCTGACCAACGGCGTTCTGAAGAGCACCATTCACCGCGTGGTAAATCCGCCTCGTGAAAAAATGAACTCGTCGCGGTATTCAGTACCGTTTTTCATGCATCCTCGCTCCGAAATGAGCCTCGCTGCTCTCGAAAGCTGCGTTACGCCCGAGAACCCCAAGCAGATGCCCGACATCACGGCTGGCGAGTTTCTCAACGAGCGCCTAGTCGAGTTGGGTCTGAAAAAGTAAGCTTGTCCTTGTTTGCAAGTCTCCGGTTGCCAATGCGTTAGAAGCTGTTTTGTGGCTCTTCGCGTTGGCAACCGATTTTTATTGCGTAAATCCTGAGTAGAAATGGTTTGCTATCGACGGTCGCTCATCACGAGCTCTTTTGCCACTAAACCACTGCTAATCAGCAATTAGCAATTTATTGCGTGGAAGATATTAAGCTTGCTCCCCCACCTCGTCGGCTCCGCACGAAGCACGTTCGGCACTTCATCTTTCTAAAAGATGTCGCTGCGCTGGGCCTCACCGCCTTTGGGGGGCCGCAAGCGCACGTAGCCATGATGCTACGCCTGCTGGTGGACAAGCGGCGTTACCTGACGGCGCCCGAGCTGCTGGAAATCATGGCATTATGCCAGATTTTGCCGGGCCCCACCTCAACCCAGACCATTACGGCCATTGGGTTTCGCCTCGGCGGCCCCAACCTAGCGTATCTTACCATCCTTGTCTGGATGCTGCCGGCCGTCACCATCATGACGCTGGCGGGTCTCACAATCAGCTACTTAGACAAAGAGCTGGTATCCCGCCTGGTGCAGTACGTGCAGCCCGTAGCCGTAGGATTCGTGGCGTATTCAGCTTACAAAATCGCGGAGAAAGTCATTCACACCAAAACCTCCGTTGCCCTGATGGTAGCCTCGGCGCTTTTGGCATATTTCTTTCAGTTACCGTGGGTGCTGCCTATTCTGCTGCTCGCCGGCGGGCTCATTACCACGTTTCGCTACCGCAAGCTGCCACAGGTCGAAAAGCAGCCGCTCCACATTGAGTGGTCCAACTTTGTGCTGTGGCTGGCCGTGCTGGTGGCAGCGGCCGTACTTGGCAGCTATACCAAGCTGTTGCCTGTCAGGCTCTTTGAGAATTTTTATCGGAACGGCAGCTTGGTTTTTGGCGGCGGACAAGTACTTGCTCCCTTGCTGTTTGCCGAGTTCGTAGAGTTTAAACACTACTTATCAGCCCAAGAGTTTTTGTCAGGCCTGGGGCTGGTTCAGGCCATTCCGGGTCCTAACTTTTCCTTCGCTTCTTACATCGGCGCCTTGGCTATGCGCCGGGAAGGCAGCGGCCTGAGCGGCCAGATTCTGGGCGCGTTGGTCGGTGCAACGGGCATTTTTATGCCGGGCACGCTGCTGATTTTCTTTCTGATCCGCTTCTGGGATCAGCTCAAGCAATATCGGGTGATAAAAGCCTCTCTCGAAGGCATCAATGCGGTTTCGGCCGGGCTCGTGTGCGCTGCCACCTTTCTGCTGTATCACCCCCTGCCCAATACGCCCATTAATTTGGCTTTGGTCGGGATCACGTTCCTGGTGTTGCTCTGGAACCGCATTCCTTCTTTTGTGATTATTAGCGTTGCCTTGCTGGCTGGGGTAATATTCTGATAATCAATAACATACAAAAGCCCTGCTTACGGCCGGTAAACAGGGCTTTTGCGTTAAGATTCGGGAGTTTAATCTTCTAGCATCAGCGTTTCGGGCAGGTGCAGGAGGTAGTCACCGTAACCGCTTTTGCGCAGGGGCTCAGCGATTTTACGCAACTGATCGGCATCGATAAAACCTTGGCGGTAAGCCACTTCCTCAATCGAGCCTACCTTTAGGCCCTGCCGCTGCTCAATGACGCGCACAAACTCAGACGCTTGCATTAGCGATTCGAAAGTACCGGTATCCAGCCAGGCGGTGCCGCGGCCCAGAATGCCGACCTTCAATTTGCCACGCCGCAGATACTCTTGGTTTACATCCGTGATTTCATACTCGCCACGCGGACTAGGCTTCAGATCACGCGCGATCTGGATCACGTCGTTGTCGTAGAAATACAAGCCCGGCACCGCATAGTTGCTTTTGGGCTGCTTAGGTTTTTCCTCGATGCTCAACGCATTTTTGTCCGCATCAAACTCCACAACGCCGTACCGCTCAGGATCTTGCACGTGATAGGCGTACACGACGCCTCCGTCGGGGCTGCTGTTGCTTTGCAACAATTCTTCCAAGCCTTCACCGTAGAAGATGTTGTCGCCGAGCACCAAGGCTACTTTGTCGTTGCCGATAAAGTCGGCTCCCAGAACAAACGCCTGCGCAAGCCCATTGGGCACTTCCTGGATGGTATACTGAAAGTCGCAGCCCAGATTCTTGCCGTCGCCCAGCAAGCGTTTAAACTGCTCCTGGTCGTGCGGGGTGGTGATAATGAGAATCTCCCGAATGCCAGCCATCATCAGAATGGACAGCGGGTAATAGATCATCGGCTTATCGTACACGGGCATGAGCTGCTTGCTAACTGCCAGAGTAAGAGGGTGTAAGCGCGTACCGGAGCCGCCGGCCAGAATGATGCCTTTCATCGAAAAAGTTAGTTTCGCTCTTGAATAAAATCCTGATTGGCTTTAAACCACGCCAACGTCTTTTGCAAGCCTTCCCGAATGCGAATCCGCGGGTCGTAGCCCAACAGGTTCTGGGCCTTGCTGATATCAGCCAGCGAGTCGCGGATGTCGCCGATGCGATCCGGGCCGTACTCAGGGGTGATGTCGGAGCCGGCTTCTTCTTTCAGGATGTTGAACAGGTCGTTGAGCGACGTGCGGTCGGCGACGGCAATGTTGTACACCTGATTCACGGCGTCGGGATTGTTGGTCAGCCCGGCTTTGATGTTGGCCTGCACGCAGTTTTCGACGAAGGTAAAGTCGCGGGTCTGACCACCGTCGCCGTTCATACGCGGCGGCTTGCCTTGCAACACGGCATCGATGAACAACGGAATCACGGCTGCATAGGCCCCGTTGGGGTCTTGGCGCGGGCCAAAGATGTTGAAGTACCGCAGCCCGATGATTTCCATGCCGTAGGTTTTCCCAAACACATCGGCGTAAAGCTCATTGGCATACTTAGTTACGGCGTACGGCGACAACGGCTTGCCGATGCGATCTTCAACCTTTGGCAACGCCTTGTGATCGCCGTAGGTAGAGGAAGAAGCCGCGTACACAAAGCGCTTCACGTTGGCGTCTTTGGCCGCTACCAGCATGTTTACGAAACCACCCACGTTCACATCATTCGACGTGATGGGGTCATTGATCGAACGCGGCACCGAACCCAGCGCTGCTTGGTGCAGCACGACGTTCACGCCTTGGCAGGCATCGCGGCACACTTGTGGGTCGCGGATGTCACCTTCGATAACTTCCAGCGCTGGGTTGCCTTCAAAAAGACGCACGTTTTTGCGGAAGCCGTTGGAATAGTTGTCCAACACCCGCACGCGGCCGGCGCCATACTTGAGCAAGTATTCAACCAGGTTAGAGCCAATGAACCCAGCACCGCCGGTCACCAGAAACGTCAGATTATCAAGCGGTTGCTCGTGAAAAGGGGTTTCGTACACGTTAAGAATTCTGAATGTGAAATGACGGTTGGTAAAGCCAGATTTGCTTTGCCAGCCGCCACGAATATTTTATCGCGCCGCGTATTGCTGCTGATAGTAATCCTGATAAGCGCCGCTCGTAACCCGCTCCAGCCACTCGGTATTTTGCAGGTACCAATCCACGGTTTGCGCCAGGCCTTGTTCGAAAGTTACCGAAGGCTTCCAGCCTAACTCGTTCATAATCTTGCTGCTATCGATGGCGTAGCGCAAGTCATGGCCGGCACGGTCGGTGACGAAGGTGATGAGCTTGCGCGAAGTGCCTTGGGGCTGATTCGTCTTTTCGTCCAGCACATCGCAAAGCAGGTGAATGAGATCGAGGTTTTTCCACTCGTTCACCCCGCCGATGTTGTAGGTATCGCCAACTTTGCCTTTGTGGAAAACTGCGTCGATAGCCGTCGCGTGGTCTTTTACAAATAGCCAGTCGCGCACGTTCTCGCCCTTGCCATATACCGGCACCGGCTGGCTTGTGCGGATGCGGTGAATGGCCAGCGGAATAAGCTTTTCGGGGAAGTGGTTGGGGCCGTAGTTGTTGGAGCAATTGCTCAGCTTCACCGGCAACCCGTAAGTATGATACCACGCCCGTACGAAGTGGTCAGAGCTGGCCTTGGAGGCCGAATACGGCGACCGCGGATCATAAGGCGTGTCTTCGGTAAACATCTCCGTGCCCATTTCCAACGAGCCATACACTTCATCGGTGCTGACGTGGTAGAAGGTTTTGCCTTCGTAACCGGCAGGCTTCCAGAGGTTTTTGGCAGCGTTTAGCAGGTGAACAGTGCCCAACACGTTGGTGCGTACAAACGCCAGCGGATCGGTGATGGAGCGATCGACGTGCGACTCGGCCGCCAGGTGAATGACGGCATCGGGCTCTTCGCGGGCAAACAACTCGTCAACAAACGGCTGGTCGGCGATGTCGCCTTTCACGAAGCGGTAGTTCGGCTGATTCTCGATGTCGCGCAGGTTCTCGAGGTTACCGGCATACGTCAGAGCATCCAGATTAAGAATCTGATACTCAGGGTATTTGGTTACAAAAAGGCGTACAACGTGCGAGCCAATAAAGCCTGCTCCGCCGGTAATGATGATTTTCATGCTTCAGAAACTAACTGAGAAAGGAATACAAAGTATTGAACACAACTATGTGATAATCATATAGTTATGATACATGACTACTTACTTCCTGCAAGTGCAGTTGCCATTTCCAGGCGCTGGCTAAGGCTTCCTCAAGGGTAGAAGTGGTTTTGAAACCAAGCTCGTTGACGGACTTGGTCACGTCGGCATAGATGGCCGGCACGTCGCCGGGGCGCGGGGGTCCGATGGTGTAGTTGAGCTTTTTGCCCGTGGCTTTCTCGAAGGCGTGGACTACTTCCAGCACGCTGTTGCCTCGGCCCGTACCCACGTTAAAGACCTCTACGATAGCTTCTTTGCCTTTCAAGAGGCGCTCTACAGCTACCACGTGTGCTTTGGCCAAATCCACTACGTGCACGTAATCGCGAATGTTGGTGCCGTCGGGCGTGTCGTAGGTATCGCCGAAAATGGTCAGTTTCTCGCGGATGCCGGCGGCCGTTTGGGTAACGAACGGAATCAGGTTCTGCGGGACACCCAATGGCAACTCGCCGATTTTGGCCGATTCGTGTGCGCCGATCGGATTGAAATACCGTAGCAGAATGGTGCGCAACTCGCTGCCCGTCGCTTTCACTACGTCGGTCAGGATGTCTTCGCAGATCTTCTTGGTGTTGCCGTAGGGCGAATTGGCTGGCTTTGTGGGCGTTTCTTCGGTTACGGGCAGGTGGTCAGGGATACCGTAGACGGTGCAAGAAGACGAGAAAACTAGGTTCTGCACGTGAAACTCACCCATCACCTTGAGCAGCACGAGCAGCGAGTCGAGGTTGTTGTGGTAATATTTCAGCGGCTTCTGCACTGATTCGCCCACCGCCTTGAACGCCGCAAAGTGAATGACGCCCTGAATGTTCTGCTCCTGCTCAAACACTTCGTGCAGCGCACTCTCGTTGGTGCAGTCGACGTGGTGACAGGGAATCTCGACGCCCAGAATATCCTTGATTCCCGTCAGCACCGACTCCTGCGAGTTGCTGAAATCATCCAGTATAATGGGCTGATAACCACCATTATACAACTCCACCACCGCATGAGACCCGATATAGCCGGCACCTCCCGTTACAAGTATTTTCTTCCGTTCCATCTCCTGTAAGTAACTGACCAAAGAAAGTAACGCAATAGCTGCCCTTAGTACGCAAACGCACCACGGGCAGCCACGCCTTTTACAAGCTCCAATATTGCATTTCCTGAATCTTGCCGCGGTATAAGCCTTTGATGTCGACTAAGACGGGGTTTTCAGAGGTAATGGACTGGAAATAACCCTCTTCCATCTGCGCGTAAGGCTTGTGACTAACGGCCACCACTACGGCGTCGTAATCTTCCCGCACCTCCGACTCAGGCGTCAGGCGGAACCCATATTCATGATGCAGTTCGTCGGAGTCGGCGTGCGGATCGACGATGTCCACGTTAACGGAGAAGTTGCGCAGCTCATGGATCACGTCGGCCACTTTCGAGTTGCGGATGTCTTCCACGTTTTCTTTGAACGTCGCGCCCATCACCAGCACCCGCGACTTGGCCACGTCTTTGCCCTGACGAATCATCATCTGCACCGTTTTGCGGGCAATGTAGGCGCCCATATTGTCGTTGGTGGTGCGGCCCGACAATATCACTTTGGCATCGTAGCCGAGCTCTTTGGCCTTGTAAGTCAGGTAGTACGGGTCGACGCCGATGCAGTGGCCGCCCACCAGACCCGGCGAGAACTTCAGGAAGTTCCACTTGGTACCGGCAGCTTCCAGCACTTCGTAGGTGTTGATGTTCATGCGGTCGAAAATCATCGATAGCTCGTTCATCAACGCAATGTTGACGTCGCGCTGGGTGTTTTCGATGATTTTGGCTGCTTCCGCCACCTTAATGCTGCTGGCGCGGTGCACACCGGCTTCTACCACCAGCTCGTAGGTTTTGGCAATGGTTTCCAACGATTCTTCGTCGCAGCCCGACACCACCTTGATGATGCGTGTGAGCGTGTGCTCTTTATCGCCGGGGTTGATGCGCTCGGGCGAATAGCCCACTTTAAAATCGGTGGGAAACGTCAGGCCCGACAGTTTTTCCATCACCGGAATGCAGTCTTCCTCGGTGCAGCCAGGGTACACGGTCGATTCAAAGACCACGTAGTCGCCTTTCTTCAGCACTTTGCCCACGGTAGTCGAAGCCGACAGCAGCGGCTTCAGATCGGGCATGGCGTGCTCGTCGATGGGCGTAGGCACGGCCACAATGTAAAAAGTTGCGTCGCGCAATACCTCCAATGAATCCGTGAATTCGATATCGCAACCTTCGAAATCCTTGGCTTCCAATTCGCCGCTGGGGTCGATGCTGTTGCGCATCATTTCCACACGGCTGGCATTGATATCAAAGCCGATCACCTTGATTTTGCGGGCGAATTCGAGGGCAATCGGAAGGCCTACATAGCCCAGGCCGATGACGGCTAGCTTGGTCTGTTTCTGGATGAGTTGCTCGTACACGGGAGAAATTCTGATATTAAGAACTTATGAATTCGGAATGGAAACGGGTTTTACCTGCCGGCTAGGCGTAAGCTCGTAGTGCTGGCCGCTCTCGGGGCAAGTGGCGTGGCCACCTCCGTCGAACGCGAGGCGATGGCCGTAGGCGCTCATCCAGCCGCGCGGGCGCGCCGGATTGCCGTACACCAAGGCATACGGCGCCACATCTTTGGTCACCACGGAGCCGGCTCCGACGAAGCAATATTCGCCTAGTCGCACGCCGCACACTATGGTACTGTTGGCCCCCACGCTCACGCCTTTTTCCAGCACTGTGGGTTCGTATTGGTCGCGGCGGGGCACGGCGCTCCGCGGGTTGCGCACGTTGGTGAATACTACCGAGGGGCCCAGGAACACGTCGTCGGCGCACTCCACGCCGGTGTAAAGGCTTACGTTGTTCTGTACCTTCACATTACGACCTAGCCGGACGCCGTCGGCGATCATCACGTTTTGGCCGATGCTGCAATTTTCCCCCAACTCGCACCCCGGCATCAAATGGGCAAAGTGCCAAATGCGGCACCCGGCGCCAATGCGGCAGCCTTCGTCGAGGACGGCAGTCGGGTGCGCAAAATACGGGGAGGCGTCGGTCATGCCGGCGAGGATTGTTAGAGCCTGTTTAACAGCCCGCAAAGGTAGCGCTTTTGCATTTGAGAGTTAAACGATCCGGGCATTTAGGAATTTTTGCTTTGCCAAAGCTGGCCCCGCAAGCCGTTAGCACACAACCAGATAGCTATTCCGGCAATAATTTAATTTCCTAAGTCCAACTACCGGCAAACAGAAGCCTAAATATAACCGATTGACTATCAATTGTTTATAAAATCAAGGTTTCGTAGCCCGCATCATGCGGTCTTTGCCAAACAAATCGGCCTGCGCCTGCACCTTTGCATACCCCAGATTTGTGAGCAGCGCCGCTAGCGCAGCCGCATACTGCTCGTTGATTTCGAAGTAGAGCCCGCCGCCGCTCCGCAACAACTGCTGGCTTACGTCGGCAATGCGCCGGTAAAACAGCAACGGATCGTCGTTGGGCACGAACAACGCCGTAGCGGGCTCGTAGTCGAGCACGTTGCTGCGCATAGTTTCGCGCTCGCTTTCCAGCACATACGGCGGGTTGCTGACGACCACATCGAGCGAGCCCGCCGCAATTCCTTTCGGGGTATCCGTCAGAATATCAAGCTGTTGAAATTCAATTTCGCACCGATAGCGCTCGGCATTACGCCGAGCAACCGCCAAAGCAGCTTCTGAGATGTCAACCGCTACAGCGCGGTGTGGGTGCAGGGCGCGACTCAAAGCCAAGGGAATACAGCCGCTTCCGGTGCCAATATCGAGCAAGGAGAGGCCTCGCGTCTGCTGGTTTTCGTGGATGATGAGCTGCACTAACTCTTCGGTTTCGGGGCGCGGGATGAGCGTGGCGGGCGTTACTTCCAGTTCCATGTCGGCAAAATGCGCCACACCCAGCACGTACTGCACCGGCTCGTGCCGCAGCAAACGCGCTTGAAGCGCCGGCCACGCTTGCAGGACCTCAGGCGGCAAGGGATCGTTGGCTTGCATGCGGCGTTGCAGCGGGGTCAGGTGGAGCAGGTGCTCAATCACCAGCCCGGCGATGGCCTGCGCTTCGGACGCCGGATAAATGGCCTCCAAGGCGGTAGCAAGGTCGAGGGCAGCTTGGCAGATAGTGGCGTTCATAAACGATAGGGAATAAGCACAGTGCGCTTGGGTCGTGGCGCTCGCTTGCCTAGGCAGATTCGTGCGTACTTTGTTCTTGCAAAACTACCACCCACTTTGCTATGCGCACTTTCGACGAGCTGATGATGCGCCGCGCCCTCGATCTGGCGCGGCTGGGAACTGGCTTCACCCGGCCCAACCCACTAGTGGGCTGCGTCGTGACCCACGAAGGCCGAATCATCGGCGAAGGCTGGCACCAACAATACGGCGGTCCGCATGCGGAAGTCAATGCCTTGGCCGCCGTCCGCGATCAAGCCTTGCTCGCCCAAAGTCGGGTGTATGTCACGCTCGAACCGTGCTCCCACTATGGCAAAACGCCTCCCTGCGCCGATCTGCTCATCGAAAAAGGCGTCCGTGAGGTGGTCGTTTGCAACCTCGACCCCAATCCGCTGGTGGCCGGCCGCGGGCTTCAAAAACTTCGTGATGCCGGCATTCAGGTAGAAACCGGCTTACTGGAAGCCGAAGGGCGGTGGCTCAACCGACGGTTTTTCACTTTTCAGGAAAAAAACCGGCCTTACATCATTCTGAAATGGGCCGAAACCGCCGATGGCTTTCTGGCGGGGCGTTACTTTCAGCCCATTCACATCAGCGGCGAACTGGCCCGCATGGTCGTGCACCAGTGGCGCGCTGAAGAGCAGGCCATTTTGGTAGGAACCCGCACGGCCCTGCACGACAACCCGCACCTCAACGTGCGCGAGTGGCCCGGCCTCGACCCCACCCGCATCGTCATCGACAAAAACCTCAGCCTACCGCCCAAACACCATCTCTTTGATAGTCAGCAACCTACACTAGTATACACCTACCGCCAGCGCGACAGCAAACCCAACCTGGACTTTGTAGTGCTTTCGGAAGCCGACAACCTTTTCCCGCAGGTTTTTGCCGATCTGCGCCAGCGCAATGTGCAGTCGGTGTTGGTAGAAGGCGGCCCGACAGTGCTTGACTCTTTGCTGCGGGCGGGCTTGTGGGATGAAGTAAGGGTGTTGCGCAACCCCAAAACACTCGGAGCCGGCATCGCGGCCCCGCATTTTGGGCTGGCCGCCTTGCGCGAGCACTTGCCGCTGGGCGAAGATGAGTTGTTCGTTTACCATCAGCCGGCCGCCCAAACAAACGAGTAGTAACTTTGCTTTAGGACCACAGGGTGGTTTTCTAGTCGCCTAGTTTGCCCACAACCTTTCCAAACCTCGCCTTCTCATGGCCGAAGAACTTATCCTTGACGCGCAGCTTACCAAAGCCGAAAAATATCGCCAGCTCCTTCCTCAAATTGAAGCTCTGACCACTGGCGAACCCGATTTAGTAGCCAATCTGGCCAACACTATGGGTGCCCTTAAGCAGGCTTTTGGCTTCTTCTGGGTGGGCGCTTACTTAGTGAAGGACAATGAGTTGGTGCTAGGGCCCTTCCAAGGGCCTATTGCCTGTACCCGCATCCGGCACGGCAAAGGTGTGTGTGGTGCGAGTTGGGCACAGGCCAAAACTTTGCTGGTGCCCGACGTTGAACAGTTTCCGGGCCATATCGCCTGTAGCAGCGACTCCAAATCGGAGATCGTTGTGCCGGTACTAAAAGGTAATCAAGTAGTTATGGTCTTGGATGTTGACAGCGACCAGCTCAACGACTTTGACCAAGACGACCAGCGCTATTTGGAAGAATTAGCGCAGCTGATGGCGCAGTGGTTTGTTTGAACCACGGATAGCGCGGAGGTTCCGAAGTCCGCAGCTTTCGTGAACGCCGTGATACTGTTCATAAATAGCTATTTATCAGGAACTTACAAATAAAAAGGCCTCGCTGCAAGTGCAGCGAGGCCTTTTTATTTGTAAGTGGATTGCCTTGTTCACAATGTCTGCGGATTTCGAAGAATCCGCTCAATCCGTGGTTCAGAATAAGCTCGGGGTTTCCGTTTTAAGTTGCGCGATGATGGTTTCGCCGCCTTTTACTTTCTCACCAATCTGAACGCGTATTTCGGTATCGACGGGTACAAAAACATCGACGCGCGAGCCGAACTTGATAAAGCCAAACTCTTCACCCTGAGATACTTCGTCACCTTCGTTTACGTACCACACGATGCGGCGGGCCATGGCGCCGGCAATCTGCCGGAAGAGCACAAAAGGCCCCGCTTCCGACTGCACAACTACGGTGGTCCGTTCGTTTTTGGTACTTGACTTGGGGTGCCAAGCCACCAAGTAATTGCCGGGGTGGTACTTGAAGTAACGCACGATGCCCGAAATAGGGTTGCGGGTGATGTGCACGTTGATGGGCGACATAAAAATGCTGATCTGCTTGCGCACGTCGTCGAAATATTCTGGTTCGTGCACGTCCTCGATCACCACTACTTTGCCATCGGCCGGGGCCACAATGAGGTCTTCGTGGGTGAGCAGGTTGCGAAACGGACTGCGGAAAAATTGCAGCAGCAACAGGAAAGCAACGGCAGACGCGCCGGCAAAGATCTTGTTGAACGTATCGTTCTGCGCATTCAGACGAAATAGCAACAGGTTCACGGCCAGCAAGGCCAGCAGCGTAAAGAAAAGTATTCGTCGTCCTTCTTTGTGAATCTTCATAAATCGCAGATTGACACCAAGTTAGCTGCTTACGCTACCTTAGGCGTCAGACCAATCAAACAAGCAAGCAGGCGGTTAACGTTACCAACGCGCAGAAAAACAAACTTCAACATCCCGCCCAACGATAGGTCCGGGCCGCTTGGCTCGGACCTATCTGAAGGATAATATTACTACAGAGCGGCTTACAATTGGCAAAGCCGCCTGCATTTGATCATAACGTGACTTAGAAACCGCCGCGGTACTTATAGGTTTGAGCCACTTTGTCGATGGCTACCACGTACGCAGCGATGCGCATTGGCACTTTATACTTCTGCGAAGTGGCATACACTTTCTCGAAAGCATCGGACATAATGCGCTCGGCACGCTCGATGACCATGCCTTCGCTCCATTTGTAGCCGAGGCGGTTTTGCACCCATTCGAAGTAAGAAACCGTTACGCCACCGGAGTTGGCCAGAATGTCGGGCACTACCATGATGCCTTTCTCATTGATGATGGGGTCGGCCGAGGCTGAAGTTGGGCCGTTGGCGCCTTCCACAATGAGTTTGGCCTTGATGTCGTGGGCGTTGTGCTCCGTGATCACATCTTCCACTGCAGCCGGCACGAGTACGTCCACGTCGGAAATGAGCAGATCGTCGGGGTTCATGATTTGGGCACCAGTGAAGCCTTCCAGACGACCGTTGTGAACGTTTTTGTAGGCAATGGCCTCGTCGATGTTGATGCCCTCTTCGTTCCAGTAGGCTCCGCTGATGTCGGATACGCCCTTGATTTTCACGCCTTTCTCAGCGAGCAGCTTCGCCGCCCACGAGCCTACGTTGCCGAAGCCTTGCACTACTGCCGAAGACGTTTCGGGTTTCATGCCCAGCTTAGCCATAGCGGCCAGTGCCGATACCATCACGCCCCGGCCCGTAGCCTCGGTGCGGCCCAGCGAGCCGCCCATTACCAGCGGCTTGCCAGTCACGACGGCAGGGGAAGTAGCGCCGGTCGTCTTGGAAAATTCGTCCATGAGCCACGCCATTTCGCGGGGGCCGGTGCCCATATCGGGAGCCGGAATGTCGCGATCGGGACCGAATACGTCTTTGAGAGCCAGCGTATACCCGCGCGTCATGCGCTCGATTTCGCCGGGGCTCATGGTGGTCGGGTCGCAGATGATGCCACCCTTGGCGCCGCCATACGGAATATCCACAACGGCGCACTTCCACGTCATCCAGGCCGCCAGGGCCTTTACTTCATCGAGGTGCACGTGCATGTCGTAGCGAATGCCGCCTTTCGACGGGCCCAAAATCGTGTTGTGCACGACGCGGTACCCTTCGAACACCCGGACTTTGCCGTTGTCCATAGTCACGGGTATGTTGACAATGACCTGCTTATCAGGCGCTTTCAGAACGTTATAAGTTTGGTCGTCCAATCCCAAGATTTCAGCCGCGATGTTGAAACGCGACATCATTGATTCGAGGGGATTTTCGCGGTCCACGATTGGGGCCGGCTCTTTGTACACCGTGGTGGCAGCCATGCGGAAAAGGTAAAATGGGTGGGTGGGTGAAAAGAAGAACTATGGCCCGCGACGGTGGGCATCGGGGCGCTAGGGCAAATTAAGGCGTCAAATGTACTAGGTTTATGGCATACGCTGAATACAGCGAAGGAGGTGCATTAGCTGCCAAATAGCATTTGCAGCAGCACCAGCACCGGCAGTATAAATAGGAAGGCATCGAAGCGGTCGAGCAGGCCGCCGTGGCCGGGCAGGATGCGGCCGGAGTCTTTCACGTCGACGCTACGCTTGAGCATGGATTCGGCCAGATCGCCCAGCACCCCAAACACGGCCACTACGCCCGCCACCACCAAGCGGTGCACCAGCGGCATATCGGGCAGCAAATAGCCCAGTACCCAACCCATTGCTACTGTGAGGATTGTGCCGCCAATCCAGCCTTCCCAGGTTTTGCCCGGCGAGATGTTCGGGGCGAGCTTGTGCTTGCCGAAGGTTTTGCCGGCGGCATAAGCGCCGATATCCGCTGCCCAGACGAGGAGCAACAGGGCAAGGATGCGGCGGTAATCGTAAGATCCTGTTAAGCTGGCTATTACAACCAGTAGACTCATTGGCAAGCTAACGTAAAACAGACCCAACAGAGCCACGCCAACATTACCAAAAGGGTTTTTATACCGCGGCCAAACCACCATTTCGCGCAGCAGCAATCCCACTAACGACAAAGCACTTACAAGCACAAAATAATACCCAGCTTGGCTTGACGTCTTCCAGCCCATGGTTACGCTGTAAGCATATCCTGCCCCAAATTCCCCATTGAACCCATGCCTTTCAAAAGGAAACCCGACTATCAGGAACAATAAAAAACTAATGCCAATCCCAATCCACGTAGCCGGCGCATACCCGGCCTTCCGCATCATCCGGTAGAACTCCAACAGCATCTTGGCCTGCACCAAGGCAAAAAATACAGCAAAGCTCCAGGCGCTATACCAAATACAGCCGAACAAAATAACCGCGCCAATTGCCCCAAAAATGACGCGCTGCGCCAGATTGGACATGGGTTTCTTTTCAGCGGGCGGCTCAGTCACAGAATTAGGGGAGGCGGAAGAAGTGGGCAAAGCCTTTATATAATTTATTGATAATCAATTATTTACAAACCCGCGGTTTCGCGGCTTGTATCGATTCCTTTGCTGTTGATCGTCCGGCCGCGGGCCCCCGCCACCTCCAGATCGATGGCGGCTACTCCTTTGCTGCTGAGCGTGTGCATTTCGGTGGGCGGCGCAATAGGGACGGCAAACCGCCGCTGCAACACAATTATCAGGCCGGCCGTGAGCCCCAACGACACCAGCATGTAAGGCCACGGCATGGCCTCGGTGGAATCGGGGTCGAGGGTAGTAGTCCAGTTGTGCTGCTGGTAATACAGCATGATTAGCTGCAAGGCGTTTTGGGCAAAATGCGCGGCCATCGGCACCAAAATATTGCCGCTCCAGGCATACAAATAGCCCAGCAGCACGCCCAGCACCACCCGCGGCACAAACCCAAAAAACTGCATGTGCACGGCGCTAAAAATGATTGCCGACAGCCACACGCCCCAGTGCATAGAGCCCGTAAACCGTATGATCTGACGCTGCACAATGCCGCGGAAGGTCAGCTCTTCGGCAATGGCCGGAATCACGGCCACCACGAGCATCGCCACCCAGAAACGGGTGGCTGTGGTGAACTGCGTCAGGAAGGTAGTAAGCCCTTGTGCTTGGTCTTCCGAGGCCCGGGCTTTTTGTTCTAGCCACTGAAATGTAGTGGGCAGGTGCACGCCCGCATTCCAGGCCACCAGCGCCGATAAGGCCGGTATGCTCACCAGAATGAGCGCCATGGCAGCCAATAACCACCAAAACGGGGCCGGTCGGCGCGGCGCGAAGTACGGCACCGGCGCCTGCTTATTGACCAAGGCGACTCCTACAGCACCGCCCCCAAAACCCAGCAGCAACGATAGCCCTTGCATCAGCATCAGCACCGACCAGCCGTAAGAATAATGCGACGGATTTGAGAGCACCACCGGCAACGTGCTGAACGACACGCCATAAGCGGCACCTGATATTGCCAAGGCGACAAACATGCCCACACTCATGCCCGCTGCGATCAGTCCGACGAGCAACAACAGGTTGAGCAACGGGTGCATTCGGTCGGTAGTGAAACCTTTCATCGGGGAGGGGTGGTTACGACAAGTTATACGACAACCTAGAAGTGTCGTAAATTTGCGCAAATTCCTGTAACCGTCTTCCCTGTGGTACACATCCGCGATCTTGCCCTGCCCGATTTTCCGCTTTTGCTCGCCCCCATGGAGGACGTGTCGGACCCACCGTTTCGGGCCGTGTGCAAAGCCAACGGCGCCGACCTGATGTACACCGAGTTTATTTCTTCAGAAGGCCTGATTCGTGACGCGGCCAAGAGCAAAAAGAAGCTCGACGTATTCGATTACGAGCGCCCCATCGGCATCCAACTATTTGGTTCTGACGTCGATACGATGGGCGAATGCGCCCGCATCAGTACTGCCGCCGGTCCCGACCTGATCGACATCAACTACGGATGTCCGGTAAAGCAAGTCGCTTGCCGAGGCGCCGGTGCCGCCTTGCTGCGCGACGTTCCGAAAATGGTTGAGATGACGTCGGCCGTGGTAAAGGCCACGCATTTGCCCGTGACGGTAAAAACGCGCCTCGGCTGGGACGAAAGTACGCTCAACGTTACAGAAGTCGCCGAGCGCTTACAAGACATTGGCATTGAAGCACTTACCGTACACGGCCGCACCCGCGTGCAGATGTACAAGGGCGACGCCGATTGGCGCCTGATCGCCAAAATCAAGGAAAATCCGCGCATCAAGATTCCCATCTTCGGCAACGGCGACATCGACTCGCCACAGAAGGCCTTGGAATATAAAAACCGCTACGGCGTCGATGGGGTCATGATCGGGCGTGCCAGCATCGGCTACCCCTGGATTTTCCGCGAGATCAAGCATTACGTTGCCACCGGCGAACTGCTCGCCCCGCCCACGGTGGAAGAGCGCGTAGCCATGTGCCGCATGCACTTCGAAAAGAGCATCGAATGGAAAGGTGACCGCGTGGGCATCTTTGAAATGCGTCGCCATTACGCGCAGTATTTCAGAGGGTTAGAAGGCGCGAAGCAGTGGCGGATGCGCCTCGTCGAAACCGATTCGGTAGACGAAGTGCAGGCCATTCTGGAAGAAATCGCTGCCGCTGAGCCGATGATGGTTGGGTAGGCGTTGCTCGCCTCACACTATCGCTCCTACACAAGCTCAACCATGAAACCGTCTGGGAGCCTACGCTCCGGCTCCCAGACGGTTATCAAATTACTTCTTCAGCTTTCCCCTCAATGCCCTCCACCCCTACTGCGCCCGCTGTTGCCACTGCGCCTGCGTCGCCCACAGTGACTACGCCCCACGGCGCGCCACTCACGGCTTGGGTACTGCTGATTATTCTGGCTTGCATCTGGGGTACTTCTTTCATTCTGATGAAGAAGGGCTTGGAGGTGTTTTCGCCGTTGGAACTGGGTGCAACGCGAGTGAGCGTGGCGGCACTGCTTCTGCTGCCGTTTGCACTACGTCATGTTCGCCGCGTCGAGCGCAGCCGATTTAAGTATCTGTTGCTCAGTGGCGTAGTCGGTACGTTTATTCCGGCTTTCCTTTTCGCATATGCCGAAACCAAGCTCGCGTCGGGCCTGGCCGGCGTGCTCAACGCCCTGACGGTGGTGTTCACGTTGCTGATGGGCGCCCTGTTTTTCGGGCAGCGCATCACGCCTTTGCGGGCCTTGGGCATCGGAGCGGGGCTGCTGGGTACGGTTGTGTTGATGGGGCTGGGCGGTAGCGGCGGCGAGGCCACGCCAACGGGCATTGGCAACGCGTGGTATGGCCTTTACATCGTGCTGGCAACGCTGGGGTATGGCCTGAGCGTCAACGTGATCAAGCACCATTTTCAGGGCATGACCTCAATCGCCGTGACGAGTTTGCTGCTTATGCTTATTGGCGGGCCGGCCTTGATTTACCTGCTGGGCTTCACCGATTTTGTGCACAAACTAGCCACGGTACCGGGTGCTTGGGCGGCTTTTGGCTACATCGCTTTGCTGGCCACCATGAGCACGGCGGTGGCTATGGTGCTGTTCAACAAGTTGATACGCGAGTCAACGGCGCTGTTTGCCAGCTCCAATACCTATCTGGTGCCCATTGTGGCGCTGGGCTGGGGCCTATTGGATGGCGAGACCATCAACCTCATGCATTGTCTGGGTATGGTCATTATTTTGGCGGGTGTTTTTATCATTAACCGCGCCAAATAGCCTAGCAATCAGGGCTTTACTGGTAATTTCAAGCGCAAAACAGTTGGGTTAAGCAACTCGGTATTGCGACGCAGTTTTCCGCGCTCGTCGATGGCTCGCAGCTGGCTATTGGCGATGTACCAAAACTCGTTGCCGTGGAGCGTGCCGGTGGTCGGAATGCGGTATTCGGGGCGGTTGGCTTCCAACACCTGCTGAGTTTGCACAGTATCGCCGTTGGGGCTGAGCAGAAACTGCACGACCCGCTCTGGATTTTGGTTCTGAATGGCGATCAGCGAGTTACCGTAGGTATAAAGGCCATCGACGCCTCCCGTCGAAAGTCCCTCGGGCGTCCAGAGAGCCTTTATGGTACCGGTGGCTACGTCGATGGCTGTAATTCCCCGAAAATCAGCCACGTATACACGTCTACTATCCGCCGACAGGCTGATGCCGTTGGGGTACACAAGGGTTTCGGCGGGTAGCCACGGCTCTAACACTTTGCCACGCTTCTTGAGGCGGTACACCGTACCGGCGCGGCTGTCAGTGACGTACACTTCGCCCTTTGGTCCGATGACTAAGTCGTTGAACAAATGGCTATTGCGGCTTTTTTCCGGCTCGTAACGCCGCACAAGCCGGCCGTTGCGGAGCTTGTATTGGTAGAGAGCCGTACGGCCTTGCTCGGCGGGGGCGGCTTCTGGCCCGGCCAACGAGCACACCCACAGGCGTTTGCGACGACTATCGACTTTCATGCCCAGCGTACCGCCCAAACCATCCTGTGCATCAGTGGTGAAGTCGTGCGCTTGGCCGCTTTTGTCGATGCGCACCACTTTGTGCCTATAGATGCTGCTGAGGTAAAAATCGCCCCGCCGCGGATCGTATGCTAGGCCTTCCGGAATCAGGTCGGGCTGCGGCACCGTAAACGCCACGGTGCTGTTGCCGACCACAGCACGGTTGCCGGCAAATTGCTGTATCAGAGCCGGATACGCCGGGCTTGCGTGCAGACTGGCAAAGTCGGCGTCCTGGGCCAGCGGATAGCTGACGCCCTGTTGTACCAGCTTCAGAAGCGTTGTGCGGGCCGCGGCTGTGTCGCCTAGCAGGGCATAAGCACCGGCCAGTTTGTAGAGTAAAAAGGGCTGCGTGCCGTTGTCGCCTAGCATTTGGCGTAGCCCATCGCGGTAGCGCACAAAGTCGCCGGTGACGCGTGCCTGCATGGTGGCCTGATAGAACGCCTGCGGATCTTGCTGCGCGTGGGCGGCCCGTGTGGTCAACCAGAGAAAAGGCAATATGCCACAGAGGAAAACACGACTGTTTAGCATATCACCTAATTCACTGATTTACTACATATTACAAAACAAGTTCGCGCTATACAACGGCACTGGCCGGCTCCTGATTCAGCTTGCTATTCTTGATGCCGTAGCTGAAATACAAGGCCAGACCGATGATGAGCCAGCCGCCAAACAGCATCCAGTTGCTGATGCCTAGCTGCGTCATCAGATACAGGTTGGTGAGCAGACCCAGCACCGGTAATAACGACAAACGGCGCAGGTAAGATATTACCGACAGGCCCACGCAGAACAGCAAAAATACCGTCATCGGGATTTCGTGCCGGAACTGATCGTAACCGCCTTCGCCGGCCATGGTGCGCCAGAACTCATTGACAGCGAATCTGTTATACGATAAAACCAAGCCCCCGATTACAATCAGAATCAGCGCGACCAGAAACTGGCCGTTGACGTACGGCACTTTGAAACGGGCATTGGAAGTGCCGCGCGGATCGATGATGAGAATGCCGCCGCACACCAGCGCAAAAGCGAACAGCGTACCGATGCTGGTCAGGTCGATGACCAGGTCCATGTTGAGCAGCAGGGCCGGAATGCCCACAAACAAGCCGGTAACAATGGTGCTGAACGAAGGCGTATGAAAGCGCGGATGCACCCGCGCAAACACTTTGGGCAGCAAGCCGTCGCGGCTCATAGTCAGCCAGATACGCGGCTGGCCGATCTGGAATACCAGCAGCACGGAGGTCATGGCAAACACGGCGCTCACGGCCACCACGCCCGCCAGCCAATCGACACCAACCTTCTTGAACACAAACGACAACGGGTCGCCGACGCCCAGCTCGGTGTAACTCACCATGCCCGTAAGCACCAGAGTAATAATTACATACAGAACGGTACAGATTACAAGCGCATAAATCATGGCGCGGGGCAAGTCACGCTGTGGGTTTTTGCATTCTTCGGCCGTAGTGCTGATGGCGTCGAAGCCGATGTAGGCGAAGAATACCGCCGACACGCCTTTCAATACGCCCCCGATGCCGTTGGGCGCAAAGGGCGTCCAGTTGGCCGTTTTGACGTAAAAAACGCCCACGCCAATTACAACGGCCACTACAGTTAACTTCAACAACACCAGCAAGTTGGACGCTGTCTTCGATTCTTTGATCCCGATGTACACCAGCGCTGTCACCAAAACGGTAATGCAAAACGCGGGCAGATCGCAAACCAGACGCGCATCGCCGAACAACACGGGTGCCGTATTCCAAACCTTATAGGCTTCGAGCTGGGCCGGCGTGGCACTGGTTAGCGGTTTGCCACCCATCATCAGGTCCAGCACGGCGTGGTAGCCAGCATAGGCGCTTTGGGTGCCCATGGTCAGGTAAGCCGGAATGTGCACCCCGATGCCGTCCATGAGGCCCGTGAAATAATCGGACCACGAAATGGCCACCACGATGTTGCCAACGGCATATTCCATGATCAGGGCCCAACCAATAATCCAGGCCGCCAGCTCCCCAAACGATGCATAGGCATAGGTATAGGCCGAGCCGCTAACCGGAATGGTAGCGGCAAACTGCGCGTAACACAGCGCCGAAAAGGCGCAGGCCACCGCCGTAAATACAAACAGCAGCGACACGGCCGGGCCTCCGTCGTGTGAGGCGTTGCCGATGGTACTGAAGATACCGGCCCCGATTACGGCGGCGATGCCCAACGCTGTTAGGTCGCGGACGGTGAGGTGCCGCTCCAGACCGTGTTCGCCGGGGTGCGAGCCGTGTAGGTCTTCGTCGGCCGGCGGATTTTGGAGAAGGGCAGAAAGGCTTTTGCGGCGAAATAAAGCGGAAGGGCGCATTTCAGGTAGTGAGAGAGCAGAAGTTTAAGGGGCAAAAGATACAGAATAATGCAGCGAGGCTGCTTTTCTTAAAAAATCTCTGCGTCCCGTATGGAATCCCGAAACGGCTGGCATCTACCGAGTAGGTTTCGCTCTTGCCTTATTCCTATGCCGCGCCCCGTCACTTTATCCGTTCCGCAGCCCTGCCACGAAAGTTGGCACCAGATGACACCCGCACAGCAAGGGCGTCATTGTGCGGCGTGCCAAAAGATCGTCATTGATTTTACTCAATTATCTGATTATGAAATAATTAACCTCATAAGCCAAAGTAGCGACTCGGTCTGTGGACGCTTCACCGATCGGCAACTAAACCGCCCTTTGCAGCAACCTGTTACTGCACCGTCGATGCGCTGGCAGACGTGGTTGGCTGCTGCGGCAGTAACCTGGGGATTGCGAGAAACAATGCCCGCCGCTGTGCACGAGCAAGCGCCAGTAGAACAGCGCGTTCCGGCAACCAAAACTGACTCGAACTCAGTGCCGCTGCTTACCAAAGAGCCGATCGTGCTTCGGGGTCGCGTCATCGACCAGCAGGAAAACCAGCCGTTGCCCGGCGTCACGGTCCTGCTGAAAGGCACGCAAATCGGCGTTGCTTCCGGCGCCGATGGCACGTTCGAACTCATAGTCCCAACTGAACTGCTACACCCAAAAATTAACAAGTTGCTTGTTGTTTTTGCATGTGTTGGCTACGTACGGCAAGAAATTCCTGCCAGTAAGCTCTTGAACCAGCCTTTGATAGTTCCCCTTACTGTTGACACTACCCCGTTATTAGGCGAAGTGGTTATTACTGATCTTCGCAAGCCCTGGCCTTGGCACCCGCGGGTGCTTTGGAGCCGCATTCGCTATGCGTTCAGACGTTGAAGAAATGTCTTGCCCCTAAATTGGGTTTGAGAATGCTACCACCATAAGGTCGCGCCATCTCTATTGCTGTTCTTAAGTAGCTAGATTACAGTAGCTCCAAACCTTTTGCCCCCGAAATGCCTTTTGTCGGGGTATGAAGAATTTGCTGCTCTTTGCCCTTACGCTTTTCCTGACCACTGCTTGTGCCCTTAAGCCTACCAACAAGTTTGATGTTTTTACGGAGTTGGCGCAGTTACCGCAGGAAGAAGCGCCACACCTGCGTAACTCGCTGGAATGGTGGTACTTCACGGGGCATCTAAAGGATAAAGAATCGGGCAAACTCTACGGAGTGGAGTATGTGTTTTTCCATTTCAACCCCAACGGCAAGCAGGATTGGCAGATGGTAAACTTTGCCCTCACCGATCCGCAAACCCAGCAGTTTCGCTACGACTACAAAGTCAGCAAGCTGCCGGGCGTGCTTCCGGCTACCTTGCCCATCGACCTGAGCATCCAAAAGCAGGCACAAGACTGGCAGCTCACGGGGCAAGAAGGCACGTATCATTTGCAGGCGCGCATGGCCGCCCACGCCGGCTCGGCTATTAATTTACAGACCAAGCCGGCTAAGCCCATTTTGCTGCACGCTGGCACGGGCTTCGAAAACTACGGTGGCCTTGCCAAAGCTGGCTACTACAGCTATCCGCGCCTTGCCACTACGGGCACCCTGGAGATAGACGGCAAAGTCCGCAACGTGGAAGGTGAGCTGTGGTATGACCGCCAATGGAACTGTAACTCCGTGATGGCCAAGGACACCGGCTGGGATTGGTTTTCCATCCAACTCGACGAGCCCCGCTCCGATTTGATGCTTTATACACTTTACAACCGCGCCACGGGCCAAAGCATCGGCGGCGGTTCGCACAACTCGGCTCGCTCCGAGAATATACACCTGAGCCAAGAGGATTTTCAACTCGAAACGCTCGCTTACTGGACGAGTCCGCACTCCAAGCAACGCTACCCGGCCAAGTGGCGCGTCCGCGTCCCGAAGCAAGGATATGAGCTGACCATTGAGCCGCTCGTACCCGACCAAGAACTGGGAATCAAGCTGTTGCCGGGCATCAAGATGCATTATTGGGAAGGGATGTGCCGCGTTACGGGCACCCACAATGGCAAACCCGTAACCGGCACAAGCTACGTTGAGATCACCAACCGCAAGGAGAGCAAGCAACAGCAAAAAGCGGTAGAGGCTATTACCACCCTACAATAACATATTGCTAATCAAGAGTTTAGCAAAATGCGAAAAGTAGTCCCTTTTCCTACCTCCGACCACTTCACGAAAAGGCGCCCTTGGTGGTAGTTCTCAATAATACGTTTGGCCAACGCCAGCCCCAGGCCCCAGCCGCGCTTTTTGGTGGTGTAACCCGGCTGGAATACGCTTTCCAGCTTGCTCTTCGGAATGCCCTTGCCCGTATCGGTGATGTCGATGGCAATCTGGGTTTTGTTGCGGACCGGCCGGCGCAGGTGCAGCGTAATACTGCCCTTGCCATCCATGGCGTCGATGGCGTTTTTGCAGATGTTTTCCACCACCCAATCGAAGAGCGGAATGTTGACTTTGGCCGGCGTGTCGGTGGGCAAGTCGGTCTTGATTTCGATGGTCACTTTCTTCGAAACGCGGCTTTGCAGGTAGGCGATGGCGTTTTTGGTGACCTGCAGAATGTTCTCGTCCTTGAGTACCGGTACCGAACCAATGTTGGAAAAGCGCTCCGTAATGATTTCGAGCCGCTTTACGTCCTTGCCTAGCTCCTCGATAATCGGCTCATCCTTAAAGCGTTCTGTTTCTTTCAGGTACGAATGCCACGCCATCAGGCTGGACAGCGGCGTGCCCAGCTGGTGAGCCGTTTCTTTCGCCAGACCCACCCACACCCGGTTTTGCTCGGCCCGGCGCGAGTAGCTGAACGCGAAATACGCGATTACACCCAGGCAGGCAATAATGGCTAGTTGCACCAGCGGATAAAACCGCAACTGCGTGAGCAACAGCGAGTCTTTGTAGTAGATGTAGGTACGTAGCCCCGCTCCCAGCTCCACCACAATGGGCGGGTGCTGGCTTTTCATCTCCTCGATTTCGCCGCGCAAAAACCTGATGGTTTCCTTCTCCGACAGGCCCGGCGGAATGTTCACATTCTCAGCCCCTTGGATATCGCCTTCGCTACCCGTCAGGATAACGGGAATGGTGGTGTTGGCCGAGATAATTTCGTCGTAGATAAACCGGATGTCCGACTCCTGCTCCGTGTTGATGAGGTAGCGCTGGGCCTTGGCATACAGATCGATCGCGTGTTTTTCGCGCTCCGAAAGGCGCTGCACCAGAATGTTGGTGTACACGACCGTAGCCGCCGCAATGAGGCACGCCCCGACAATAATCAGCAGCTTGATGCGGGATTTCTGGTCGTGAACCGGGATGAAAGACGGGATACTCGGTGAAATCATGAACGGGATGCCAGCAGAACAGAACGGCATCGGTTGCCTCAACGACGAAGGTAGTCACTTGGGTTCAACGCAGACGCGGGAGCAGCCCAGTAAGAAAGCCGCACACTGCACATCCGGGCCGGGTCTTTCTTTCGTAAGCACGACAGAGATGGTTTTTCCGTGTCGAAAGCACCGACATGCGCCTATATAGCAAGAGTTTAAATAATGATTTTTGTCAGATCTCAACTCTCCTGAACGCCCTTTCAGCGCGTAAAAGGGCATTCTCAGCGAGAATAAAATACCGGCGAACCTCTAGTGGGTAACGGCTGTTTTTACCCTACCGATTTGTGCTGTAATTTTGCACTCTACAATCTGAATTCGTCGTAGCCCTGCTATGCTTCATCCCTTCAAGGCCGTCAGCCTCTCCTTCAAGAAAGCCCCGCTCGAAATTCGGGAGCTTATCGCTTTGGACGAGGCCGCCTGTCGCCGCTTCCTACACACCCTGCACCACGATCTGGGCCTTTCGGACCTGCTCGTGCTAAGTACCTGCAACCGGACGGAAGTATACTACGCCGCCGACCGTGACCAGAGCCCCGCAATTATTGAGGCGCTGAGCCAGTTGAAAGGCCTAGCCGACATCAGTGCGCATTACGCCTATTTCGACATCCTCGACACGTACCAAGAGTCCGTTCAGCACCTGTTTGAGGTAGCGATGGGCCTCGACGCGCAAGTCGTTGGCGATCTGCAGATTAGCAATCAGGTGAAGATGGCCTACCAGTGGTCGGCCGATGCTGATGCGGCGGGCCCGTTTCTGCACCGCATCATGCACACGGTGTTCTTCACCAACAAGCGCGTGCAGCAGGAAACCTCGTTCCGAGATGGAGCCGCTTCTACTGCCTACGCCGCCTTGGAGTTGGTAGAAGAACTTACGACCGACGTAGCCAACCCGCGCGTGCTGGTAGTAGGCCTAGGCGAAATCGGGGCCGATGTTTGCCGCCACCTCGGCGACAGCAAATCCTTCTCAAACGTTACTATCTGCAACCGCACCCGCGCCAAAGCCAAAGCGCTAGCCGAAGAATGCGGTGTACAAGTACTTGATTTTGAGAATCTTGTACAAGGCATGAAAGAAGCTGATGTGGTCATTACTTCCATTGCCAGCGACACGCCTTTCTTTACCCGCGAAATGGTTGAGCACCTCGATGTGCTGAGCTACAAATTCTTCATCGACTTGTCGGTGCCGCGCAGCATCGAAAGCGACGTAGAAGCCGTGCCGGGCGTACTCGTCTACAACATCGACGCCATTCAGAGCCGCGCCAGCGAAGCTTTGGAGCGTCGCCTGGCCGCCGTGCCGCACGTGCGCGCTATTATTGCCGAAAGCATCATAGGCTTGGCCGACTGGACCAAGGAGATGATGGTGTCGCCCACGATTCAAAAGCTCAAAAATGCGCTGGAAAGCATCCGTCAAGAAGAGATGGACCGCTTCCAGAAGAAAATGTCGCCGGAAGAAGCCAAGCGCATGGACGAAGTAACGAAGTCCCTGATGCAGAAGGTGTTGAAGCAGCCCGTGTTGCAGCTCAAAGCCGCTTGCAAACGCGGCGAAGCCGATCAGCTCATTGACTTGCTCACCGACTTGTTTGATCTGGAGCGCCAGGCCGAATCGGCGCACTAAGGGCGAGCAAAAAGGCTTAAAAACGCAAAAGGACCGTCGGTTGGCGGTCCTTTTTTCGTTCAGCAGGTGTGTGTTTTAAGCGCAGCTGTACTACAGCGTGTCGCAGCAGTCTTCGAGTGAGTCGATCACGTCGAGCAGCTTGGGAATGGAGAGCGAATAATAGATTTTGGTGCCCACCTTGAACGACGACAGAATGCCGCGGTCTTTCAGGGTAATGAGGTGCTGGGAAGCAATGGCCTGAGGCAAATCTAACGAACGATAGATCTCCGTTACGGTCATTTTGTCTTCCTTGCCCAGCAAGTCTACAATAGCAAGGCGCTTGGGATGAGCGAGCACCTTGAGCATTGCGGCAGCCTTATCTACTTTCTTGGATTCTACGCGCGAAAGCAAAGGTTTCATACAGAAGTGCAACAGTGAAAAAAAAGCTGGTATGGGAGGGATATCGTTAATACGATATTTAGCTCCTGCAAAGTTCCTATCGAACGCAAACGCTTACGAAAAGATTTGACTTTAGGGGGAGAAGTTGTATGATATTATGTCCTTTTTATCTAAGGATAATCCCATCCCTACGCCGAAAATCCTGCGCTTCGGGCATTGTGCGTACCTTTAGCACAAATTCTGATGCACTCTCCTTCCCACCCAATTAGTATGAAAAACCTGCTGGCAAAATTTGAAAATAAACGTCCGGAAATCGTCTTCGAATGGAAGGATGCTGAAACTGAGGCCGAAGGCTGGGTGGTCATTAACTCTCTACGCGGCGGGGCAGCCGGCGGCGGTACGCGCATGCGCAAAGGCCTCGACAAGCGCGAAGTAGAGAGCCTGGCCAAAACCATGGAGGTAAAATTCACTGTTTCGGGGCCGGCAATTGGGGGCGCCAAGTCGGGCATTAACTTCGACCCGCTGGACCCGCGCAAACGCGGCGTGCTTGAGCGCTGGTATCGAGCCGTTATTCCGCTGCTCAAAAGCTATTACGGCACCGGCGGCGACCTGAACGTGGACGAAATTCACGACGTAATCCCGATTACTGAAGACTACGGCCTGTGGCACCCGCAGGAAGGCATCGTGAACGGGCACTACCGCGCCACCGAACCCCAGAAGATTCAGAAGCTGGGGCAACTGCGCCAAGGCGTAGTGAAAGTGATTGAAGACGCGCAATTTACGCCCGACCTGAGCCGCAAATACACAGTCGCGGACCTCATTACGGGCTACGGCGTGGCCGAAGCCGTGCGGCATTACTACGAGCTGTGGGGCAGCGGCGACGTGCGCGGCAAGCGGGCCATTATTCAGGGATGGGGCAACGTGGGCGCGGCCGCTGCTTACTATTTGGCCTTGCAGGGCGCCCGCATCACGGGCATCATCGACCGGGTCGGCGGGCTGTTGAGGCCGGATGGCTTTTCGCTCGACGAGATTCGGGCGCTGTTTCTGGGCCGCAATGGCAACAACTTGACTAGCAATGAGTTGCTGTCTTTCTCAGAAATTGACCAACAGATTTGGTCTTCCGGCGCGGAGATTTTTATTCCGGCGGCCGCTTCTCGTCTCGTCACGCGCGATCAGATTGAGCAACTGCTCAGCGGTGGCTTGGAAGTCATTTCGTGCGGCGCTAACGTCCCCTTTGCCGACCCCGAAATCTTCTTCGGCCCCACGGGCGAATACGCCGACCAACACACCACCGTCATTCCCGATTTTATCGCTAACTGCGGCATGGCCCGCGTGTTTGCGTATCTGATGGAAACCAACGCCGAAATCACCGACAAAGCCATTTTCGGCGATACCTCCCGAATCATCCGGCGCGCCTTGGAACGTACTCGCCAACAGGGCAATAGCCGCACTGGCGTTGCCCAAAAATCGTTTGAGATGGCCCTACGCGAATTAGTGTAGGGATTTTTATGGGCACTTGTCGGCGCGTGCGCGGTGCTAGATAACCCCTACTACACAACGATGGGCGCGCAACGCGCTCTTACTGCTATGAATTTCAACGACATCCTGCACCAACGCTTTCTGGGGAATGACGTGCAAGCGTATTTGCTGTGCGCCCTTATTCTGCTGCTGGGTTATGGCTTCAAGAATCTGGTTTCGCGCCTGCTGACCAAGCTGCTGTTTCGCTTTGTAAGCCAGAAGTCGGAGGGCGTGAACGTTGCCGAGTTCAGCGCCTTGCTGATGCAGCCTATTGCCGTAGTTATCTTCCTGATAACCATCTACTTCGCTTTTAACATTTTGGATTACCCCGTGCGCCCTTCCGAGCTGTCGCACGACGAGCCGTGGCCGAAGCTGCTGGCGTTTCGGGTCTACCAACTTGGTTTTATCACGGGCGTGGCCTGGATTGTACTGCGCCTGATCGACTTTGCGGTGCTTGTGTTTCGGCGCCGGGCCGAGCTTTCGCCTTCGCGCCTCAACGACCAGCTTGTGCCGTTTGCCAAAGACTTGCTGAAGGTGTTGGTGCTGGTGATGGCCTTTCTGGTGATTTTGGGGCAGGTATTTAGCGTCAACGTTACGGCCCTGATCGGTGGTTTGGGCATCGGCGGTTTGGCCGTCGCGTTTGCCGCTAAGGAAAGTCTGGAAAACCTGATCGCGTCGTTCACCATCTTCCTAGATCAGCCGTTTGCGGTCGGTGACCTTGTTACAGTCGGCGGGGTGACGGGCACCGTGGAAAAAGTAGGCTTTCGGAGCACACGCCTGCGCACGGCTGAGAAAAGCTACGTCACGGTGCCCAATAAGTCGATGATTGACAAGCCCTTAGACAACCTTTCGCTACGCACGTCGCGGCGCGTCAGCTTTACGTTAGCCCTGAGTCACTTCACGACCAGCGACCAGCTCCGTCGTATCGTGACCGATGCCCAGCGGGTCATTCGCGAACATCCGCTCACCACCGACGAAGTCCAGATCAAGTTTGCCGCCCTGACTCCCACGGCCAAAGAAGTGACGGTGCAGTATTTCGTCGAAACCAACAGCTACGACGAATACCTCGACGTCAAAGAAGAACTCAACTACCGCCTGGTAGAGCTTGTGGAGCAGCACGGCGGCAGCTTTACCAACACGGCGACCACCGTAGTGCAGCTAACCGAACCGGATCGTTTGCGCGGCTTGCAGTCGCCAGCACAGCCCCTGATTTAGTTTCTACCGGTTGCCCTACCATTCCCCCTAAACCAAAAGAGCCCGCTGGTATAGCGGGCTCTTTTGATAGACAAATACTTGTATTTTAATTAATTAACGGCCAAGCAAGCCCCCCAGTAGGGAGCCCATTCCGCCGCCCAGCAGGCTACCTAGGCCACCGCCACCGGCGCTGCGAGGGGCCGAGTTAGGCTGACCGCCCAAGCCGCCCAAGATGGAAGTAAGCGAGCCTAAGCCGCCGCTACCAACGTGCGAGCCCTGTGCAGGCAGGTCGCTGTACTGTCCTGAAGACTGTCCGCCACCGCCCAATACGCTGCTCAGCAAACCACCACCGAGCAGGCCGCCGAGCAAACCGCCCATGCTGCCGCCCCCGGTTGCGCTGCCCATGGCACCGCCAAGCAAGCCGCCCATTGAGCCGCTGCCGCCCATCATGCCGCCCAAGCCGCCGGAGCTGCGACCGCCGCCCATCACACGCGAAATCACCATCGGGGCGACAACGCCGAGCAGACCCGCCATCAGTGCACCTTTTGGAATGCCTACGCTGTCGAGCTTGCTGCCAATGCTGTTCAGAAAGCCTTGTTTGCCAGGATCATTCGGATCGTGTGGCACCGAGGCCGCTTGGTCTACGACTGTTTCCAGGGCTTGCTTTTGCTCTTGGTTGATGCCGAGGTAAGCCGAGATCTTGTTGACCATCGCTTCTTCATCGTTGGAGTAAGCTCCGTCGGCACGCGCAAAGCTGATCAGGTCGGTGACCAGCGAAAAACGCAGGTCGCTGCTTTTCAGCGCATCCAGGTTTTGCTTGATGCTTTCGTTGCTCGAATCTTTAGCGGCAGCCAGTACTTGCTGCGTTGCCCCACCCGACAGGCCGGCAGTGTGGGCTAATTGCTGCAGAAATTCTACTTCGGGGGCCGAAGCCTCGCGGTCGGCCGAAGCCAAGCTGGCAATGACGCTCAGGTACGCTGCTTTTTCCTGGTCGGAATAATTTTGCAGTAGTTGGGTATCGTTCATGGCAAAAGGGAGGGCTTTAGTGAGAAAACCGTCTTGCCCTTAACGATAACTCCGCGATTAGGTTGAAAAGCAGCGCCAATAAACTTGCACGCCCGACGCAAATACCCAATTACCGCCCGCAGGGACACTTTCCCATGCCTCAACCTCGACAGCTAGAAAGAACTTACAAAGAAATTGTTAAGATACAAATTATTGATAATCAAATACTTAAATAAACTTAGAAGTCAAAGTATTCCCCGGTCTGAGGCTGGGCTGGTTTTTTGACCGGCTTTTTGAGCTCGAAAGGTTTGGGTGCGGAAGCCGGCACTGCGGCAGGCGCTGCCGCCGAAGCGTCCGCGCTGGCATTATCGGGCCGGGCCACATCGCCGATCGTGCTTTTAGTGCGGGCAGGCATAGCACCACCGCGATTGGCTTGTGCTCTGGCCCGGTCGTAGCGCACGCTAAAGTTGTCTTCGTCACCCTGAATGGCCAGCAGGATGGTAGGACCAGTAGGCGCCGCACCCGCGTTTCCCGGCCGGTGCAGCACACCCGGCAACAGCGGAATAGACAGGTGATAATCCATTTGCTGGTCGAAGGTGTGCGTGCCGGTCACCCGGATCAGCGAGGCCGTGCGCACGTTGGAGCGAATGTCCATGTCGGGCAGGTACACTGTGCGGCTTTGGATGTAGAAATTATTGGTCAGCTCAGCGAATCGCAGGTGCCGCAGTTGCGCCTTGCTGGCCACCATCGAGAGCTTTTGCAGCGGCTCGAAGTTATTAAGTTCGCCGTTGCGCACGGTGGCCCGCACCTCGGCTTCCAGGCGATCTGTGAGCGGATTCAGCCGCCGATCTAAGTACACATCCGACTCGACCGTAGCGGTGAGCGCGCCACGCAAGTGCTTGGCTGTGATGAAGTTCTGCCCAAAGTCTTCAAACACATAAAACAAGCTATCGAGCGGCAGTTGCGTGCACGAAGCCGTGGTGCTAACCTTGATCAGGTTGGGCTGCCGGGCATCAATTGTCCCGCGCACGCTGGCCTGCCCACCGGCCGCAGCAATGCTCAGCGAAGGCGAGGAAATAACCTGATTTCGCAGCTGAATTGTGCCATGCAACGCCCGCCCCCGAAAGCGGCGAAAACGCACATGGCGCACCGCCGCGTTGATGCTAAGCGCCAGATCAGGCTGCACATGAAACTCGTATTCGCCGCCGCTTCCGGCCCGCCCGGCCGCCGTCGTAGTCGCCGTCGACGATTGCCCCCGTAGAAGCTGGTCGAAGTCAAGAAGGTTAGAAGCAATTTTTGCCTCGATCAAGAGTTGTTGTCGCGGCAGCAGTAGCCACGCTAATGCATTGCGCAGCAGCCCATTAGCCTGAAAGTCCGAACGCCCCAGATGACCGCTGAAACCGCTCACGGCTATGTCGTTGCGCCGAAGCGTAAAATTGCCCGTCAGGCCGGTAAAAGGCTGATTTAGGTCGCGCAGGCGCAGGCTCACGTTGCGCAGCACTACTTCTCCCGCCGACTGCACGCTGGCAGTCGCTGGGTGGGCCCGGAACTCGCGCAGGTTACCGGTCAACTGAATCGCCAGCTGGGCGTCGCCGCTTGCCGACCGCACCGAAGCCAGCGGGTAGAACCGCAAGGCCCGCGCCACATCGAGATCGGCCCGTAGATCAAGGTTGACAGTGGGGTCCTGAAAGTTTGCGTAGCGCAGGCTGCCGCTAAAATCGCGGCCCTGAAGCTTGCCGCGCACATTCTGCAGCGCCAGCACTGCCGTTCGCACGTTGTTCTGCGCACCGTTGTCGAAGCTGCCCGTCAGAAATACGTGCTCGACGGTTTGCTTGAACTCGGGGTGATAGAAGGACGCATCGCGGCAGCCAAACCGAAAGTCAAGGCGCGGATTGTGGCGCGAGGAGAGCAACCCGCGCACCGTTCCCCCAAAATATACGTCGCCTTGGCTGCGGTACGCGCTTAGGTGGCGAGCCATGCGCGGAGGCAGTAGCGATATAACAGACTGCACATCCGTGTTTTTGCCGTCCAGGCGCAGGTCCAGATCGGTTTCGGCCGCGTAGCCTACTTTGCCTTTTACCCGGTAGGTCGCTTGGCCCACCTGCAAATCAGATGGCTCAATGGCTACCCGCTGGCCCAGCCGGTCAATTGCCAATCTCGTATTGATTTTCAGTTCTTTATCTCGAAAATAGGCATCGTTTCCCAGTTCGATGGCTTGCACATGCGTGGCTCCTTCAGCCTGGATGTCGATGCGCGTGTCTGTTACTGCCAGAGCGGCTCGCAGGTCTTGGGCCTGCACCGTATAGCGCTGCTGCCGAGACGCATCAGCATACACTACGGCCACATTTTTTACGCGAATCCTCTCCAGATCAAGCGCAAAAGGCTGTTCGCTGGTGCTGGTTGTGTCGTAACGAATGACGTCGTAATTGGGCACTGCCTGGGTGTTGAGGCGAACCTGCACGGTGCCATCCACAACAGTTACGGAGCGAATGCGGTACCGCCCGGCCACGATGTCCCAGGCGTCGAAAGCGCAGTACAGAGCCCGGACGCGCGCCAGCGGAATAGTATCCTGCGGCAACGAACCCGTCACGACTACGTCTCGCAACGTAACAGATACCCGCGGAAACTGATCGAACAAAGACAACTCAATTTTCCCAACCCGCACCGGCGTGCGCAGATAGCGGTTGACTTGCTCCACGAATAACCCGATGATCTGATCTTGACCCAACCATATGCCCACCGCGGCTCCACCCAGCACAAACGCCAAGGCCAGAACTGAGTAAACGAATTTTTTTTTCAGACCCACCAACAACCGAATTTTCTGGCAATGAAAGAGTTGGACTTGATTAGCCGCTTCCGGCAGAAAAAATCTTTACCGAAGGTCGCACATTTTGTTGCGTAATCGGAAATCACCCTCCATATTTGCAATCCCAAACGGAACATACCCCACGGGAGATTAGCTCAGCTGGTTCAGAGCATCTGCCTTACAAGCAGAGGGTCGTAGGTTCGAACCCTACATCTCCCACATTGATTATCAGGCACTTAGTCTTGCGACTAAGTGCCTGATTTGTTTTTGGTTTAAACGTTGGTTTAAACAAACCCTTATGTGCTTTAGCTAATACGGGCGTTGTGATACTGCTTCCTTATAGCCGTACTTTGGGGCTTAGAAATTATAATGGCTATCAAAGAAGCTACCGCCCGCATTAAAATCAATAAACTACTCGAAGAAGCCGGCTGGCGGTTCTTCGACTGTGCGGAGGGCAAGGCAAACATTGTTTTAGAGCCCAATGTGAAGCTCACGACCGCCCGGGTGTCTGCGTTGGGCGACAACTTCGAAAGCATTACCAATGGCTTTGTGGATTTTCTCCTACTCGATGAGAAAAGTGATCCGCTGATAGTATTAGAAGCAAAGGCGGAAGACAAAAATCCGCTTATCGGTAAAGAACAGGCGCGTAAGTATGCCCGGGCCCAAAACTGCCGCTTTGTGTTGCTCTCCAATGGCAACCTGCACTACTTCTGGGATTTAGTCCAAGGCAACCCTTATGTCATTTCACGCTTTCCAGGACCTAAATCTCTAGGAGACTACAAGAAGTTTGAGCCGAACTCGACGAAGCTGGTAGATGAAGCCGTAGATGCCAATTACATCGCTTTAATCCAGCAGCCGAACTATGCTAACGAGGCCGGCTGGAAAAAAGAAGCGGAACGCCCGGCTTTCATCGAGAAGAATAACCTTCGCTTTCTGCGCCCCTACCAGTTACGTGCCGTGCAACAGTTGCAAGAGGCCGTAGAACATGGCCAGAGTCGTTTTCTGTTTGAGATGGCTACCGGCACGGGTAAGACGCTCACAGCGGCAGCTATCATCAAGTTGTTTTTGCGGACGGGGAATGCCCGGCGGGTCCTATTTCTAGTGGACCGGCTGGAGCTGGAAGAACAGGCCGATAGGGAATTCAAGAAGCTACTCAAACCTGATTATAAGACGGTTATCTACAAACAGCAGCGCGACGATTGGCGCAAGGCCGAAATCGTCGTGACAACGGTACAGTCACTGCTATCCAATGGTAAGTACCAACGGCTGTTCGCGCCCACTGACTTTGACCTTGTAATTTCGGATGAGGCCCACCGCTCCATCGGCGGTAATGCTCGGGCAGTGTTCGAATATTTTATTGGCTACAAGCTTGGGCTGACGGCCACCCCCCGCGACTACCTCAAACGCTTCGATGCGGCGGCGCCCACTACCCGCGATCCACGCGAGTTGGAGCGACGGCTGATGTTGGACACGTACCGCACCTTTGGATGCGAATCGGGCCAACCTACCTTCCGCTACTCTTTGCTGGATGGGGTGCGAGACGGCTTCCTGATAAATCCCGTTGTAGTAGATGCCCGCACAGACATCACAACGCAGTTACTCTCCGATGAAGGATACGCAGTGCTGGCGGTGAAGGAAGTCGGTGACGAAGCTGACAAGGAAACTTATTTTCAACGCGATTTTGAAAAGAAGTTTTTTTCTTCAGCGACTAATCAGGTTTTCTGCGAGACGCTGCTTCGCTACGCCCTGCGCGACCCGGTGAGCGGCGAAATAGGTAAAACAATTGTGTTTGCGGTGAGCCAAGCCCACGCGGCCAAGCTGACGCAGGTGCTTAATGAGTTAGCCGACAAGCTGTTTCCTGGCCGTTATCAGTCGGATTTCGCGGTACAGGTGACTTCCTTAGTGACGGGTGCACAGCAATACACCATCAACTTCGCCAACAACCGGCTACTCGGCACCGCCAACTTCCTGCCCGAATACAGAACCAGTAAAGCCCGCGTATGCGTGACAGTCGGAATGATGACAACCGGCTACGACTGCCCCGACATTCTAAACCTAGCCCTGATGCGGCCTATTTTCTCCCCTTCTGATTTCGTGCAAATCAAGGGCCGGGGCACCCGCAAGCATAACTTCCTGGAGCAGTTGTTCGACCAAGATCAGAAGGAGCGCGTGCGGGAGCCGAATAAAACGCAGTTCAAACTCTTTGATTTTTTCGCCAACTGCGAGTACTTCGAAGAGAAGTTCAACTACGACGAGGTACTGAAGCTGCCGGTTCGCACGACCAGTGCCGGCCTGGGCACCAACTTTGGCGGACAGGAGCCAGCCAGCATTTATAATAATCCCGACCCCGATGCGGTACGCACGCTAGAAGAGCAGTCCATTGGCCTAAACGGAATGAAAATTGACCGAATGTTCTTCGAGAAATTTGAAGACCAGGTAAAGGCCGATAAAGAATTGCGTCAGCAGGTTGAAGCCGGACAATGGGAGCAAGCGAGCGAGCATTTAGTGAAGACATTCTTCGACAAACCCCAAGAGTATTTCAACCTCGAAAAGCTGCGCCGCGCCACAGGAATTGACCGCCGCCTGACCGTGCGGGAGGTGCTCGAAAAAGCCTTCGGCTACATCCCATCCTTCAAATCAAAGGATGAATTGCTGGAAGAAGAGTTTGAGCGGTTTGTACTTGATTATAAGCCCGCTGATGCCGAGCACATTGTGGCCATGAAATACTTCTTCAAAGCCTACATTACCGACGGCCGCTTGCGCACCATTTTGGCCGACGGTCACCTCTCCGACCTGAACACCAATCCCAGCTTCGGCATGGCCGACTACAAAGTCGTACCGGCTGGCTGGCGTAACATCATTCCTACTTACATTAAGGACTACGTGCCGCTGAACCGCTTTTTGTAAGCCTTTGGCTGATAGCCTTTTATAATTTTTGCTTTCCTGTGCTCGATTTCGAAACCAAACGCCGAATAGATTCCTGCCGTGACATTCTGGTGGGTAAAATACCCGACCCTAAGTCACAGGTGGAGCAGATTACCATTGCTCTGATTTATAAGTTCATGGACGACATGGACGCCGAATCGGAGGAATTGAATGGTAAGCGCACTTTTTTTGCCGGGCCGTTTGCCCGCTTTGGGTGGGCGCAACTCATGGCCCCCAGTATGGGCGGACAAGACGTGCTCAACCTCTATTCAGAGGCCATTGCGAAGATGAACGAGAACCCCGGCGTGCCCACGCTGTTCCGCGACATCTTCAAAAACGCTTATCTACCCTACCGCGACCCTGAAACCCTGCGGGCCTTCCTTAAGGAAATCAACGCCTTCAGCTACGACCACTCCGAGCGGCTCGGCGATGCTTTTGAGTACCTGCTGTCGGTGTTAGGGGCGCAAGGCGACGCAGGCCAGTTCCGCACCCCGCGCCACCTAATTGATTTTTTAGTGCAGGTGCTCGACCCTCAGAAGCATGAGACCGTGCTCGACCCCGCCTGCGGCACTGCCGGCTTCCTCATTTCGGCCTACAAGCACATTCTAGCCCAGAACCAGAAGCAGCGCCCGGGGGATAGGCTCACGCCCGACGAGCGCGCGCGTCTCGTACGCAACTTCCAAGGCTACGATATTTCGCCCGACATGGTGCGCCTCTCACTGGCCAACCTCTACCTACACGGCTTTCCCAACCCGGCCGTGGAAGAATACGACACGCTGACCAGCGAGGCACACTGGAACGACACCTTCGACGTAATTCTGGCCAACCCGCCCTTCATGTCACCCAAGGGCGGTATCAAGCCGCACAAGCGGTTTTCGATGCCCTCCAACCGCTCTGAGGTGCTGTTTGTGGACTACATCGCCGAACACCTCACGCCCCAAGGCCGAGCGGCCATTATCGTGCCCGAAGGCATTATTTTTCAAAGCGGCACTGCTTATCGTGCCCTGCGGAAGATGCTCGTAAAGCAAAGCTTGGTAGCGGTAGTGAGCTTCCCAGCGGGCGTGTTTCAGCCCTACAGCGGCGTGAAAACCAGCGTGCTCATCTTGGACAAGCGTCTGGCTACGCGCACCGACGAAGTGCTCTTCGTCCGCATCCAGAACGACGGCTTTGGCCTCGGGGCGCAGCGCCGCGAAACTACCGGTTCCGACTTGCCTGCCGCCGCCGCCCAACTGCGCGCTTGGTTTCAGCACCTCGGCGTGAGTGGCCTCGGTTTTGCTACGCCGGAGTTGGACGCAATGCACCGCGTGAGCAAAGCCCGCATCGGAGAAAATGGAGATTGGAATCTGAGCGGAGAACGGTACCGTGTCAACGAACGAATAATTGCAGATTACCCGTTCGTTGAGCTAGAAGCTGTTTGCAAAAAAATTACTGATGGTTCTCACTTTTCTCCCGAAACAACTGATGCTGGTTACCCATATGTAACAGTGCGTGACCTTTCCCTTGGGGTTATTGACTTCGCAAATGCAAAACGGATAAATAGCAGTGACTATAACTTATTGGTAAAGAGCGGATGCCGTCCCAAGAGAAATGATATTTTGTTTTCAAAAGACGGTACTGTTGGTAAAGCTGCTTTGGTAAAGGAGGACAATGAATTTGTAGTATTATCCTCACTAGCCATTTTGTCACCTGATGAAGACATAATCCTTCCTGAGTATCTCTTTGCTATTGTCTCGGCGCCAACATTCGTCAATATTGCTATTGACAATAAAACTGGCGTTGCAATAAGGCGCATTGTATTGAGGGCACTGAAGTCAATTGAAATCCCCCTGCCGCCAATAACGGTGCAGCGTGAAATCGTTGCTGAAATCGCGGGCTACCAACGCGTGATCGACGGTGCCCGACAGGTGCTGACTGCATACCAGCCCCGCATCGCTGTGGACGCCGCTTGGCCTGTAGTGGAGTTAGGGGAAGTGTGCAGCGTTAAATCAGGGGGAACTCCGAGCCGGGACAAGGAAGCTTACTGGAATGGGCAGATTCCGTGGGTCACTACCTCATTGATTAAATTCTCTATCATCAATGAAGCGGAAGAATTTATAACTGCTGAAGGATTGGCTAGTTCCTCTGCACGAATATTTCCCGCCGGTACGGTCCTTATGGCTATGTACGGCCAAGGCGTGACGCGTGGTCGGGTTGGTATTTTAGGCATAGATGCCGCTATAAACCAAGCTTGCGCAGCTTTTGTGATTAAAGATGAAGTGATATTACCAAATTACCTTTACTACGTCCTTGCTTCACGTTACACCGAATTGCGTCAAATGAGCGAGGATAGAGGAGGAAACCAAAGTAATCTAAGTGCTGGCATTCTGAAGCAACTTCAAATCTCTCTACCCGACTTGGCTACCCAGCGTCGGCTGGTGGCCGCCATTGAAGCCGAGCAAAGGCTGGTAGCGGCCAACCGGGAGCTCATCAACCTAATGGAGCAGCGGGTGCGGGCTACAATCGGCCGGGTGTGGGGTGCATCTGTGCCATCGGTAGCCGAACCCGCATGGATAAAAGCCTAATAAGCTAATAAACTCGGTATTCCATCATGGCAACTTCCCTCAAATATCCTGCTGCCTTTGCCCTAAATTGGATGAAAGCACAGCTGCTCAGAATGCCAACAGCAGAAGTTCGTCAGACTTAATATCAAAGGTATGGCTAGCTTATTACGCTAGAGAACATCAGTGTAATACTAACGTACTAGTTTATACACCTGCAGGTTGAAAACTTGTTATTGCTTCTCAACTACTACCTTCGCGCTCAATGACAGGTTGAAATTGTCTGCGGCAAGTAAATATTGTTACTTGCTAATACTTCTGTGGCCTTGCAACGAATAGGTTCTTAATCTGCATCATCTTTGCCATTAGTCCCATGTTCGGCTTTCCACCAGCACCTCGATCCGAAAATTTTAGATTCGCTCATAACTTACTTAAAACGGTTGTTTTCCAGGTTAAATTTCCAGAAGCAGACGTACTGAGTAAAAGCCAAGAGATTAAAGGATTACTGGCTTCTTCATTCCCTATTAGCAAAGAAATATCCCTGAATGAGCTTAGGGTAGAGATGGCTGACAAAACACCTATTGTCAGCGCCCGCCAAGGCGGTAGAGCCCTTGAGTTTCAAAGCTCCAACTCTAAAAAAATCTTTACTTTAAAGAATGACGAATTGTCTTTGACTGTTCTTGGTGAAGAATACGTCAATTACGAAACGGTACTTTTAGATTTGGAAAGGACTATCTATTCTGTTGGAAGTCTGCTTCGATTAGACTTCCTAAATAGAGTAGCCATCCGCAAAATCAACCTTATAAACTTCAAAGACGAAAGTGGCTCTCAGCGTTTAGACGGGCTAATGCAACTTGTCTTTAATCCTGTATTAGCTCAGCAGGATGTGGGTATCCCTTCTTCTAACTACTTATTTTCCTCCGTCCATAACAGCACATTCGTTAATGGCACCGTCACACTCAATGTAGTGCATGGCATTTTGCCTGAACTCGCACCTGATGGCGCCCGTCAAATTGTGTATGACATTGACCTTTTCGATTCTTCTGTTGACCAAAGGTTTTCGGGATTGCATGACTTGTTCTCAGCAATCAACGTAGAAATCTTCAATGCCTTTACTTGGTCAATCAACCCTGAATTGATTTCGATGCTGAGTATGAACGCAAGGGAAGCAAGCACTTCAAAACAGTAATTATTTATGAAAGAATTTGATTTTGCTTATTCAATTGATGATATTATCGCAGTTGGAGCTTACGACAGGCAATTTGCTTCGAACCGTACTGCTCCTTCAGCGACGTCTGCCTCTCTTGCAAAACCATTACAGTTGGTAATGCGCTCAACTACCTTAGCAATCTGTATGTTGGCCGGTAGATCATTAAGTGCGACGCCAGTACCAGTGACTAATTCCGTCGAATCAATTATGCTAGCCACGAACCAAGCCATGCTTGCTACTACGCAATCGGAGCAGTTTAAAAAGCTGGTGCGTGGATTGAAGGTGGCCAATGAGCATAATGAATCGATTGACGGACCTTATCCACACACGGAGGAAGACAAATTAATGTTTGCTTTCAGTGATTCTCCTAGCATGGACCCACCTGTTGTTGAAACACGAAAAGCTAGAGTTCGAGTTAGGGCAATCAAACAAGCAGAGCCTTCTTTTAAGGACCTAGGAACATACCAGACTTACGAACACGACAATCTGTTCGAATAGTAGCATGGATGGAGCTTGGTACGAACGAATAGGTGCAGAACAAGGGCTGCTCCAAGGTGACTTTATTACAGGGTGCCCAACATTGACCTTACCAGAAGATTTAGATGAAATCGGAACGGGTGACTTCGAAATCGACGTTGTATATTATAATGCGGTAGTAATAACTCAATCCTGTGACCTTTCTTCAAAGGGAGCAGATAAAGTGTTGCTTTGCCCTTACTTTTCTTTTAAAGATTGGCTAGCAAGGGTTAAAGACTTTCAAGCAGCTGTAAAAGCTGGTGGCAACACTGACAAAATAGTCAAGAGTGAATTTGACAAGCTTCGAAAAGGGAGCTATGTAGCTTTCCACTTACTTAACAAAGATGAATCTATTGGTTTCAACGACTACCAAGTTGTAGAATTAGGTGCATCTTTTTCTGTGAAGCGCACTGTAATCGATGCTCTTGTAGAAAAGGACTTACGTTCAGGCCGGCTGCTATCTCCCTACAGAGAGCACCTCTCCCAAGCCTTTGCTACATACTTCATGCGAGTCGCGCTTCCCAATGACTCACTAGTTATTGAAGACGTTAGTTACTACCGTTCACAAAGCAATTATTCATAAGCCTACCTTGCTCAGGGGTATACTTAGCTTTGTGAAGAGTTTCGGATTTTAGGAATTTGACACAAATAAAGAAGCCCCTAGCCTGTCTAGGGACTTCTTATGAACAACAACTGTGTTAGGGCTGCAAAGGCATATTATTATGCCCGCGTACGATGTTGTGCTTGGCTATACTTATACCCTCCAAAGCATTCTGAAGTCGCTTTTTTTCTCCCTCAACTTCCGCCCGTTGTTGAGGGTTTAGATTTGAATTATTGTCAAGTTCATGTTGAAGCTTCTGAATGGCGCGGGCTATTGCGTCATATCCTGCTTCTGAATCTAGCTGCGCATCTAGTGCGTCTTTTCCGTAAGGCATAGTAGTGGTTGAGTTGATATTCGCTGTCAAAACTATAATTTTTTGATGATTTCAATGAATAGATCAATTCGTTATTGATCATCCACCACTGCATTGGGCGCGATATCACCTGTCTTTTCCTGGTCAATGAGCGAGTAGGCTTGATCGTGACCACCAAGGAAAACATCAACATCGATGGGCCCCATATTCTCTTCAGCCGGTGCCATACGTTGCAGCTTGGGCGTGACAAACTCAGCTAGTTTGATGTAGGCGTCCAAGTATTCCTTGCCCTGCAGGGCCTCTAATTTCTGCGCTAGGCTTTCAGCTGTGACGCCCGCCAACACTTGGCCGATCACTTTTCGCACACGTTTGGTGGCCTTGTTGGCCGCCCCCTTTGGCCGACCCCATGGGTTGCCGCTGATTCCTTTTGGGTAAGGCATAGCTTTGTTTTTTATTGTTGTTTACAATGGATTGACACCTTCTACCCGGTGGGTTACTCATCCCAACTAGGTGGGTAACCAAGCGATTCTCTCAGAAGCACGTCGGCTAGGTCCAAGCCGCTACGGCGTTCTTCGTCGGTCACCAGCTTTTCCAATGCGTCGGATATGCGCACGTCGAAGCCCGAACGACGCAGCTCCTTGGCTTTAGCTTGCCATTTGGCGAGGGCTCCTGCGTCGGGAAACAGTACAATGCGGCGGCCTCGTAAGGGTTCTAGGCGGTCGGGCGTTAGGAAATTCAGCCCCATCGTTGCTAACCAGACAAACTCCGGTAAGTAGGACGTGGCCACCATAGCTGTTTTGGCGCTTTCCACTAGGGCCACGGGCTGCTCAGCAGGTGTGGTGACCAACTGCGGCAACCCAAATAGGCAGGGACTTTTCCGACTGTGCTTCTCGTAGTCAGCTAACCAAGCTGGCTTGGGGCGACCTTGGGACTTGCAGCGAAGGGACAAGGCCGTGTGCGCCCAGGTAGTACAGCGACGCGGTTCCTTTACGGTGTGGCCAGTTTCGTCATACAGCACCACTTGCCCGCCCCGTATCCGGCCCTGCTCATCCAATAGCCAGAATACACAGGCCCCCGGCCAGTGGGTAGACGTTCCGAGTCGGAACCGGCTCAGCAGCTCGTCGGCCACACCCTGCCCGAAATGCCGACATAGTACACAGGCTAGAACATTGTGCTCGTAGTGTCCCAGCGTGGCGGTGAACACCTCTTCCGGAATGCTCACAATAGGGCTTGGTTTAGTCAGGGGCCGGGACGGAGACGGTGCACGATGCGGACCAACGGGATAGCCCTGCTTTGTGGCATGGTGCACTTGCTGGGCGTAACTCTGGCCGTCGGCTCCACCGTGGTAAGGATTCCGATGGTAGCCGCAACTCAGCACATGGTCGCAGCGGCCAAACTCAGGAGGCAACACCTCGCCAGTGTTGCTGTCTAGGTAGCGCGAGAAGCAGCGGGGCTTGTCACAGCTCGGACACGTGGTACGCGACCTTGGACCATCGTAAGGTTGCAGCGTGTAGCGGTAGGAAGTAGTGGGCGTGAACATAAAGGAAAGGGTTGTAGAAGCTCAAAGCAGGCGCTGACAAAACCGACAAAAGGGTTTTGTCGGTTTTGTCGGCCGGTCTTTAGGCGTGGTCAGAGAAAATTCGGGGGTTCGATTCGTAAGCTGTGGCGCGGGGGCGACCAGTTTCAGCGGGGGGCAGTGCGGGAGCTTCCCGTATCCAACCCGCATCTACTAAGTCTTCTAAAGCACACTGAATTGCGGACCGGTCGCCCAAGCCTTGCCAGCCCTTGCGCTGCACGTCGCGCAGCGTGAAAGGATTGGGCAGGTTTTGAGCTTGTAGCTGTTTGCCCAGCATCTCGGCGGCGCCCGTGGTGCCGTAGGCATACACGCGGCGGGCATGGTGGGCAAAGTAGGTGCACCATTGGTCCGCCAGTTCGGCTGCCGCCCGGCTGACGGGCCCCGGCGGCGCGGCGCCGCTCGCCACATCAAGCAAGTGAAACAGCAACGCCAGGGCCGGGTACAGCTTGCGGTATTTGGATAGATGCTGTAACAAGGCGGGCGCCTCGTCGCTCGCTTCTAACTCGCGTTGCCAATTGGTTAACCAAGCCACGAATACCTCTTGCGCCGCCTCGTCAAAATGAAAAGTGGGGAAGGCGTCGCCGGCGAGCAAGCTGGCCCCGGCTTTGATGGGGTCTAGTTCGTCAAGGAGGTGCAGCAGCTTCACGGCCTCAGCTTGGGCCGCTTGGTTGGGCGCTTCATCCACGTACACAAAGGGGCGCGGGTCGGGCCAGGTCAGCAGCGAGAAGCGTTGCGTCATCCCGTCATTTTCACCGTGGAGCGTTTGCTGCAGGTAGCCCGCCAGCTTGTCGGGTTGAATGCTGCCTAGCAGCGACAGGCAGCAGCTTGCCACGTACAACGAACCCCGGCCGATTCGATCGCTGCTGTAGTCACCAGTGCCATTCCAGCCTTCTAGATAAAATTGCCGGTCGCCTTCCCGACCCGTCTTGTCCCAGCTCAGCAGCAGGCCCGTCAGCTCATCGCGGAACACCAATACCCCATGCGGGTTGGCGCCCAGTACCTCAATCAGCTTTTCCACCGTGCTGTCGTTCACGATATAGCGGCGGGCGATGGGTGGGGCTGCTAAATCAAGATTCATTAACTCAATTTTTAGGCTCTGCAACTCCTGTTCATTGCCCTTGTCAGCTGCCTTTTGCAGCTTCTTTCTGATTGCTTCCTTTCGGGCTTTCAGTACGTCGGCTTCCGCTTCGTACATGTCGGCATCGTGGCGGTAGACTTCGCGAGCAACGCGCTCCATTTCTTTCAGCGGAGCCAAAGCGGCGGCAAGTACCGGCGTTTTCAGGCTAGAAGGTTCCGCGACGATGGCGCCCCATAGATTTGGCACTTCCACCCACCCCGTGTCCCGCTGCTTAGGGCGAATGCCGCATCGGTTGCCGACTACAGCGCCCAACATAACAAGCCAAGCCACGGCCGGCCAGTCGGGCGGGCACTGCATACGGTAGGCAACGTCGCTCAAGGCCGGCCGCAGCGCGGGAGGAAATAGCGTCTCTTTGAAGGGCGGTACCGGGCGGAGGCGCGAGGTCAGTTTTGCGGGGATGGGCCAGCCGGGGGCGGGATCTACCGGCTCATTAGCTAAGCGGTTGGCGTCGGCAAATAAACGCTCTTTATAGCTAACGGGAGGGGGTTCGACGTTCAGCATTTAGCGGCCCCTCCTTTGCCATAGCGGGGCCGTGCGTGGCTCACGGCCCGGCCGATGGTGTGCAACAATTCGAGTGTGGGCATTCCCGTACGGGGACACAGGGTGGCGAGCGTTGCAGCCAGTTCCGCTGCACTCACGCCGAACCGTTTGCAGATGTTAGCACGCCCCTTTTCTGAAAAGTTCAGGCTAGGCAAGCCACGCAAATAGTCTCGCAAACCGGTGAGGCGAGCGCAGTCACTGGCGCCGATTGTGGTATCTTTGCCGTGCTCTCCAAGCACGTTCAAAGCGTTGCGGTCGCCGGTGCTCATGCGTTGGCGGCCGTTTCGTTTGTACCCCGCTTGCCGGCGTTCACCCAGGCCAGCAGGTCGGCCCGGTTGAAGTACAGCTTGTTGCCCCGCTTGGCATGGGGAATGCCCCGCGCCGATACCAGCGCGTAAAGGCGGGGCTTGCTCAGGCGGGTTACCTGTTGAGCTAACTCGATACCGCCTATCTCTGGCGCAGGCGCGGTGGCCGTGTTACGAAGGCAGTCTAAGGCCTGTAACGTCAATGCTTCCAAGTTGCTTAACCGGGCATTGATAATTTCGAAGGGATTGTTCATTACACTCGTCATTTAATTAAGACGAGGCAAAGCACGGTTATACCTAGGGCAGTGCACCGGTGTACACCGGTACCTAAATTTTCCCTTCCTTCGCTCTTAGTACCTCCAGGGCATCTTTGGCTCCTTGCTGGTGGGCTGCATCAAGGCGTAGTAGCACGACTTCAATATCATTAATCATGCTAGGCAATTCGTCTCCTTCCATCCCTGTTATGCCGGTCTTCTTACTAAGCTTGCGGTAATGGTCGTACAGCTTGGGGCCGCTTGTATGTCCTTCTGCTCTGGCAATAGCATCTGCCCGTGAATCTCTCTTTATCGCTGGCTTTTTAGCGAAAATGTGCAGCAACGCTACTTGCCTCAAGGTAAGTGGAACCGCAGCCGGCGTACTGTTTTGATGAGCAGTTTCGACTACGATTTCAGCTCCGCTTATAGTGGTGGCTCGTTCAAATTCATGAAATTTTTCCCAAGCCAATCGGAAGAGATCAATATAGGCCCACAGTTGCCCCATGTGGTCCCACCGCTCATGACTGTTCCTCAAGAATTGTCCTCCTTTAAATTCTTTGATACGCGCAATGACGTTGCTCTTTCGCCATTCAGGAACCCCAGATTTTGAATATAGCCCCTCAAGGGATAGGTAATTAGTTCCTCTTTGGGCAGCATCTAAGCCGACGTCGTGCTTTAAATGCATGCTAATAGAACGCAATTGGTTTGCCCAGAAATGCTTCTTATCAGTAACTAGTAGAATATCGTTTTCTACGATATGCATCAAAGCCTTATACCAATATTTTCGATGCCACTTCAGTTCCTCATATCCCGACCGTACTGTTTTAGAGGCGTGTAAGCATCTCACGTAACGGTGGCGGTTGCGCTTGTCCCAGGTAGCTACCTTAATCCAAGGTTTATATGGTTTGTGCCAACGGTCTGAGAATTTTTTTGCAAATGCATCCATGTCCAGATTAAGAAGCAGTTGCCAGATAGGCATCACTTCAGTTTCGTAATCTGCGATTGTGCGGTAATGCTCTTTCTCTTTTTCAGCTAAATCAATCTGCATACTCATCGGCTGCGCATAGTAATCAAACAAGAGGGTTTCCCGGATCAAACGCTTTTATACAGCAGCCCCTCGAAGGCCGTATCTACCAGCTCCGAGGCGAAAGAATCCAGATACACGTTCGTGACAGCCTCGGATTTGTGTCCCATAGCTTGCGAAATAACTGCCGTGCCGGTGCCGCTCCTGCGTAATGCAGTGGCGAAGGTGTGTCGGGCCACATAGGTCGTGAGTGGCGTCGCAACGCCGGCTAGCTGGCCCAGCGTCTTGAGGTCCTTGTTCACTTGTCCTAACACCTTGTGCACCCGGTTCTTTATTTGGGCCTGTGTAATGTGCTTGGCGTGGTCAAGCACTGGGAACACGTAACTATCGGGCATGGAATGGGTGAAGGGTCGGTACGCAGCTACGATGGCGCCAGCAGGTTCCATTATGCGCAATGAAAACTTACCGCCCGTCTTTTGGCGTTCGTAATGAAGGCGATCGGGGTAGCCGGTGTCAGACGCTTCACCGCTCAGGTCGCGCCAACGCAGTTGAGCTAAGTCCCCAAAATTCATACCGCCACAGTAGAATGAAAACAGGAAGACATCCTTCGCCAGCTGTTGCCGGTCGGTAACGGGCTTTAAGACTTCCACCTTGCGTAACTCTTCGCGGGAAATAGCACGCTTGGTTGTGGTTACGTTAAATTTTCCCACCTGAAACTTATGTTTCTCCGCTACAGTACGGGCGAAAGGATAATGTTCCGCTTTGGCTAGCCCGACAGCAATAGCTTTGTTCAGCACGGCTCGCAGCGTCCGGAACCGGTTGGAGAGCGTTGTCTCTTCCGCCCCTGTAACGCGTAATGCATTCTCCCATTCGTTGCAGAAGCGCACCGATACCTTATCAAAAGAAATATCGCCTCCTACTTGGGGGTATTCCTCGGCTATAAATTTGGCGAGTTGGTTGCGCAAGTCGCGGTACACTGAGGCATTGCCTAATTGCCCATTGGCTTTCATCGTTTGGCTTAGCTCATCACAGTAGGCCAGCAATTTTATCCGACGCGTCGCCTGCCGGCCCTCAATGGCTTTGGCAGCAACTGACAGTACATCGTGTTGCTCGTCGGCTTCCACCAAGGTTGTGGCAGCAGCTTCGTACTTATTTTGCCAATCAATTAACTTTTTCCAAAGGGCTTTCGCATTGCCTGGATAACTACGTCGTATTTCTTTCTTATCAGTATTCCAATACTTGGGGAGCAAGCTCAAACCCGTGGCGATATATTTTATTTTGCGGTCCTTGATGATGCGCACCATAAACGGATGTGACCCGTCCGCGAGCGTTTTTTGGACGTAATACACCACCTTTACTGTGGCTCCTCCTTCTTTGTGTTCTGTCGTCTTGGGCATACTGTAAAACCGGCGGTAGTTTAAACGCTGGTTTAAACAAATTTAAGGAACAGTATGACAATAGCAACCACTCATAATAACCTAACTGCCTGTTTATCAATTTCTTTTGCTGTTCTTTAGCGACTACCGATAAACCTAAAAATTGGCCAAATCCAAGCCTTACAAGCAGAGGGTCGTAGGTTCGAACCCTACATCTCCCACCAAAAGGACAGTCGGAAACGGCTGTCCTTTTTTCGTTTTAACCGTTCAGTACTGCGGCTTGCACTCAGAATATGGAAACCCGCCTATGGATTTGGCATGGTGGCAAAGGCTCGGCATTACCGTGATCTTGCCCTACCTTTCGCGGACCATTCTTTTCATTTATTAAGCCTTTTTGTTGCTTGATGCCAACGGCTTCCACTTCTGCCCAACCTTTGCGCCGTGTGGGAGTACCGCTCTTTTTTGGCTTGCTGTTGCTATTGGGAGTATGGGTGTACCGCGACTATGGGGTTTCCTGGGATGAGGCCAACAACCATCTCAATGGGCTAGTCGGCCTGAAATATGTGGCGCAGGTTTTGGTGCCCAAGCTGGCTGCGCGCGAAGCGCTCAATCGCCCTTGGATTCCGGATATCCGGCAGTTTCCGGACAGCGACCACGGCGCGGCTTTCGAAATGGCCGTTTCGGTATTAGGTTACTTATTTACCGACGGCGATTCCCGATCATTTTATCTCCTGCGCCATCTGTCTGTGTTTCTGATGTTTGTGATGGGCGTCTGGGCGCTCTACCAACTGGGGAAACTACGCTTTCAGGATTGGCGATTGGGTCTGCTTGAAGCGAGCCTGCTGGTAGTATCGCCGCGGATGTTTGCCGAAGCTTTTTACAATGGCAAAGACATCGTGTACATGTCGTTGTTCCTGCTGGCGATCTATACCCTTGCCCGCCTGCTGCAACGTCCAACCTTGATGCGAGCGCTGGTTCACGGCGTGGCTACTGCCGCAGCCATTGACACCCGCGTACAAGGGTTACAGTTGCTTATCATCACGTTCGCGATGCTGGCGTTGGAGGCTCGCTTCACCAAGCAACCCGTCAAGCTCTCTGGCTGCGTGTTGATTTACCTAGTGGCTACGGTGGTTTTTGTGGTGATGGGATGGCCCTATTTGTGGGCTACTTCTATTCCCAACCTGCTCACGGCCATTCCTAAAATGGGAGTGTACCCGTGGCCGATGACCAATCTGTACTTCGGGCACTTGATTCCGGCCAGTCGTGTGCCTTGGCATTACACGCTCGTCTGGATTTTCATTACCACACCGCTGCCATACAGCTTCGCCGCCGCAATAGGACTTGGCTCTTGGCTGAAGGAGGCTGTACGTACACGACTCAGCACCCTACATACATTCAGTGGCCGCCTCGATTTCTTGATAGTGCTTTGGCTATTGGCACCCATTACGTTTACAATCGTCTTCAAATCAGCACTTTATGACGGGTGGCGCCACCTCTATTTTGTCTATCCGGCCTTGTTGCTGCTGGCTGTTCGAGGCTTGCTGAGTATTGGGAGAGTTGCCAAGCGCTACGGCCAGTGGCGCCGCTTGGCGCTTGGCACGCTCGTCCTGGCCGGCTCGGAAGTAGTGCACACGGCGGTGTGCATGGTGCAGATGCATCCGCACGAAAACGCCTACTTCAGCTTTTTGCCGGGCTCTGTTGCTGAACGCCTTTTCGAACGCGATTACTGGGGCTTGTCGTATAGGCAAGGGCTGGAATGGGTGCTCGCCAACGACCCCGCACCGCAAGTGCAAATCAGCGTACCGTGGTACATCACATATTACAATAACTCCCTGATACTAAAGCCCGAACAGCGGGCACGCCTGCTCTATTCGCACCGCGATTCGGCGCATTTCCGCTATTTCATCACGGCGTATCGCTGGCACCCGCAAAGCTACGGCGATAGTGTGGGGCACGAAGTACACGCCATCAGGGTAGGCGGCGTTAAAATATTATCCGTATTCAAAAAGAATTAACTAATTGATTTACAATACATTACACAATACCCATTCTATTAGGTGACTCTCTAACTAGTATACCCCGTTGATGCGCCGACGCTTTGTTTTTTCCCTGCCGCCCCAGCGCTTCGTTAGTCTGTTTTTTGGACTGCTGTTGCTGCTGGGCTTGTCGCTCTACCGCGACTACGGCGTTTCCTGGGACGAGCCCGTCGACCACCTGAACGGGTTGGTGAGCGCCCGCTATGTGGCTCACCGCCTTGCACCTAAGTGGGCCGAACGCCAAGCAGTGCTGGAGCGGGCACCGGATTTCGAAAATTATCACGACAACGACCACGGCGTGCTGTTTGAGCTGCCGTTGGCATTCTGGGATCAGCTACGGCCTTCTTCCGACTTACGCGCCTTTTACCAGCTGCGCCATCTGTGCATTTTCCTGACGTGCCTGGCCGGCACCTGGGCGCTCTTTCGCCTGGCGCGCATCCGGTTTCATGATTGGCGGCTGGGCTTGCTGACGGCGGGTTTGCTGGTGCTCTCGCCGCGGATGTTCGCCGAATCGTTTTACAACGCCAAGGACCTTGTATTTCTGTCGGTTTTTACCGTGGCTATGTACTCCTTGGCACTGCTGATGCAGCGCCCCAGCCTGTGGCGCGCCTTGCTGCACGGCGTAGCCACGGCGATGGCCCTTGACATGCGGGTGCTGGGCATTTTGGTCGTTGGCCTGACGTTGGGCATGCTGACGCTGGAGGTTCTTTTTGCTTCTTCCCCCAAGCGTGCGGGCTTACGGATGGCAGGCTATGTTGTAGCCTACCTGTCTGTTACAGCGGTCGTTGCGATCATAGGTTGGCCGTATCTTTGGGAGGCACCCGTTGCCCATTTTTTGCTGGCTTATCAGCATCTGAGTCATTACCCGTGGCTGGGTGAAGTGTGGTACCTCGGGCGGCCGGTGTATGCGCTCAACCTGCCTTGGCACTACGCGCTCGTTTGGATTGTAGTGACCACGCCGGTTCCGTACGTGCTGGCCTTCTGCCTCGGGATGCTTGTTTGGCTATATACCATTGTGCGTAGTCGGCTGGCAGTGCTAGCCACTCTGGAGGGCCGCCTCGACCTGCTGTTCGCAGCTTGGTTCGGGCTTCCACTGCTTATGGTAATTCTCTTGAAATCAGTATTATATGATGGCTGGCGGCATCTGTATTTTGTCTACCCAGCGTTGCTGCTAATTGCGGTGCGCGGTGGGCAAGCCTTGTGGCAGATCACACGCTTACGCGCCCGCAGCCGGCAGGTGGTGTTGTTTCTGGGCCTGATTGCCAGCCTTGAAGTTGCCCACACGGCAGTGCGCATGATCCGGATGCACCCTAATCAGCAGGTTTATTTTAGCTTCCTGTCGGCCGGGCAGGCTGGCCGACTTTTTGAGCGCGATTACTGGGGCCTTTCGTACCGGCAAGGAGTGGAGTATTTGCTGAAGCGCCATCCCACCGGCCGGATTCCCGTGGATAGTCCGCATCCGCTGCTACTCACCAATAACACGTTACTGCTGAACCCAATAGATCGCGAGCGCTTTCAGTTTACCGACTCGGCGCCCAACCGGTATTTCTTGGCCGACTACCGGATGCACCCCGGCCCGTACCCCGACAGCGTGGGGCGGGAAGTGTATTCGGTGGCACCGGAAGGCCTCAAAATCTTGTCGGTTTTTCAGCCGCAGCCCAAGCGCCCATGACCGAAAGAAATCCATTCGGGCTCATCCTTTGTTGCAAAGCGTCGTACGTTTCTCCTTTTATTTCCCTTTAGCCGACCCCAATGCCCTTGCTCGAAGTTACGGATGCCCAGCGGGCGCGTCAGTTCCGCGACGTAGCCGCTCGCCTCTACCAAGATTACTCGTATTACATCGCGCCGCTCGACGATGAAATTGAAGCGGTGTTTGATCCGAAGCGCAATCCCAACTTCGACCACGGCGAAGCCATCCGCTGGATTCTGACCGATGAGAACGGCGTAGTACTGGGTCGGGTCGCGGCGTTTATCAACCATGCCACGCCCCAAGCCGATAGTACGCTGCCAACGGGCGGCATGGGCTTTTTTGAATGCATTGATAATCAGGAAGTTGCTAATCAACTATTTGATGCTTGCAAACAATGGCTAGCGGCGCGGGGCATGGCCGCCATGGACGGGCCGATCAACTTTGGGGAGCGCGACCGTTTTTGGGGGTTGCTGGTTTCGGGCTTTACCGAGCCTAACTACGGTATGTTCTACCACCCCGCTTATTACCAGCAACTCTTTGAAAACTACGGCTTTAAGGTATATTTCAAGCAGTACACTTACCATCGCCGCGTGGCCGAGCCGCTTCACCCCAGCTTTCATCGTACGGCCGAACGCTTTGCCCGAGAGTTGCCGGCTTACCGTTTCGCGCACGCCACCCTCCGCGACCCCGAACAGCTGGCCCGCGATTTTCTCCACGTTTATAACTTGGCTTGGGCCAACCACTCCGGCGTGAACCCCATGACGCTGGACAAAGCCCGCAAGCTGGTAGAGCAGATGCGCCCGGTCATGGACCCACGCCTGCTCTGGTTTGCTTATCATAACGATGAGCCGGTGGCGTTTTTCGTGAGCCTGCCCGAGCTAAACCAGATTTTCAAGCACGTTGGGCGCCGGCTGAACTTGTGGGGCAAGCTGCGATTTCTGTGGGAAAAGCGGCGGTTTGAGCGTCGTCAGCCGCGCAAAATGTTTGGCGTGATCTTCGGCGTTGTGCCTGAGCATCAGGGCAAAGGCGTAGAATCGGCCATGTTGGTGCATGCCCAGCAGGCGTTTATGGATATCGGCTACACCGACATCGAAATGAACTGGATCGGCGATTTCAACCCGCGCATGATGGCCGTGACACGCTCGATCGGCGCGCGTATTTACAAAACGCACATCACGTATCGTAAGCTATTCGACGAAAACCGGCCGTTCGAGCGCTGCCCTATTATCCGGTAGGCAGCGTCTGGTGGCTCAGCAGTTCGTGGTGGAGCTTTAACACCTGCGGAATCAGCAAGTGCTGATCGTCGTTATACAGCACGTAATCAGCACGTTGCATCTTCTCCTCCTCGCTCATCTGCTTGCCCACAATGTTGAGAACATCGTCGGGGGTGCGGTGCGGATCGCGGTGCAGTACGCGGGTTTGCCGCACCGCCAGCGGCGCAAATACTGTAATGATTTTGTCGAGCTGCCGATAAGCGCCCGACTCGTAGAGCAGCGCGGCTTCTTTCAGGGCGTACGCGTGGCCGGCTTGTTGTTGCGCGGTGGCCCACTGCTCAAAATCGCGGCCAACATGCGGATGCACCAACGCATTCAGCACTGCTAGTTGCGCCGGATCGGTGAAGACCGTACGGGCCAGATACGTGCGGTTGAGCTGGCCGTGGGCGTCGAACGTTTCGGAACCGAAGGCCGTATGCAATTCAGCGCGCAGCGATAAATCATTCGCCATCAGCCACTTGGCCTGATAATCGGAATCGTATACAGGCACGCCCAATAACTTAAACAGTCGGCACACTACACTTTTGCCCGAGCCGATTCCTCCGGTTATTCCAACGCGCAGCATACTCAATGGCTTCTAAAAACCCGCACGCGGGGCGTAAGCACTCGCACGCCCCGGGCCAAGGTAGGTGCCTCCGACAACACGGGTTGCAACACCGAATCGGGGCCGACGAGCTGGCCAAAATGCAGAATCACATGCAGTTGGCTGAGTTCGATGCGGGCCGTATCCTCGGGGAAACTCTGGATTTGCACCCGCACCAGTGCCGGCCGCAAGCGGAAAGCCTGATCTTTGGGAAAGTCATGTAACTCGGGCGTTACCTGCACCGAGCGCGTGATCAGGGGGCGCGGCTGTAGGCGAATGCGTACATCCTGCACGTTGGTCTGAACCAGCTTGGGGCCGCCAATGGGGACCCTAATTTCGCCGCTGCTGCTGCCTGCTGGCGCCTGCGGCAAATGCACCGGATACGGATTGGCCAGCTTGCTTACCGTAGCCTCAGGCCCCCGAAAAATAATGGTGGCTGGCACAAAACGTGCTGCATAGGGCAGGGCGGAGCCATCCGAGGCCGGACTGAGCGTAAGCGGCAACCGGCGCGATACCAAGCGATCAAACTGCACCCACAGCGTATCGGTCACGACGTAGTTGAATTGCAGCCCTTCCATGGCCGTTTGCAGGGCCGGCCGCAGCGACTGCCCCGTGATGTAACGGGTGGCGGGCAACCGCGCCAAGCGCACTTCGGCTGGGCGCACATCCAGCGACAGGTTTTTGCGCAAGAGCTTCCAGCCCCGGCCCGTGACATTGACCGCCACTTCTCCCGGCAGCGACTGCACCGGAATGTAGCGGGATTCGTCGTAACGCCACGCCAACGGATAGGTGATGCGCGTGGTGTAGGTCTTGTTCAGGGCGTTGAGCAGCCAGAACGTAGAAGCCGCTAGAAAACAGGCCGTTACCGCTCGCCAATAGCTGCCCTCCTGCCCGTAGAACGGGCTGGAAAACCAGCGAACCAGACGAACAGCACGAGTAAGCGGCAAGGCAACGGTTTTAAAAGTTAGGCGTTAGGCGCTGGGGCAGACGATTTTGAGGCGACTTCGCGGGCAATGGCCGTACGGTCGAACTTGAGGCGAGTGCCCCGATCAACTTCCACTATCACTGTTTCTTCGTTGACTTCCACCACTTTGCCGTGTAAGCCGCCAATCGTTACTACGGTAGCCCCTTTGGTAAGTGCCTCGCGGAATTTTTTGGCTTCGGAAGCCCGTTTCTGCTGGGGCCGAATCATGAAGAAATACACCACTAGGCCAATGGCAATAGGAAACAACAGCGAAGTATATCCTTCGCCGGCCGGCGCTTGCAGCAGGAGTGAAAGAAGCATTCTATAGGAAAGTTAGAGTGAGGGTAAGCCTAAAAAGGCCCTAGTTACAACCACTTGACAATCAATCAGTTGCAACTAGGGCCCTTCGGTAAGCTTATTTGGTAGCAGCGGCAGCACCCGTCTCGGGCAGGATGTTGGCGCGAATGGCAATCTGGGTGATGCTAGGCTGAGTATTGGCCCGGATAGCTACCTGCTTGTTTTGCAGGCCGCTCTTGCCGTGGCTATCAAACTGCACCTCGATGGTGCCTTTGTTGCCGGGCGCGATGGGTTCTTTGGTCCAGTTAGGTGTGGTGCAGCCGCACGAAGCCGTCGCATTTTCGATGAGCAGCGGCTGCTTGCCGGTGTTGGTGAAGTTGAACGTGTGCTTGACCACGTCGCCGGGCTTGATGTCGCCGAAGTTGTACTCCGTCTCGGCAAAGCTCATGACCGGGGCGTTGGGGTTGGGCGCCTCGGTTTCGCTGGCCACATTGGGGTTGTCCACGGTGGGGTTGGCGGCGTCGGCGGCGTTGGTGGCCGCAGCGTTCATGCCTTCGGCTCCTACTTCAGCGGTTTTGTTGTTGTTGCAAGCGCCAAACAGCAAGGCGCTGGACAGGAAAAGAGCAGAGAAAAGAGTGCGTTTCATGTAGTTATGTCGAAAGCCGAACGGCGGCTATCTGAATATAAAGTTAAAATTAAAAAGCCAGTGCCCCGCCTTAAAAGTAGGCGGGGCACTGGCTTTCTTCTTTAGTTTTTCGCTAGGTTATCGATGATGGCTTGTGCAAACTCGCTGGTCGAAGCCGAGCCGCCCAAATCGCCGGTGCACTTCTCTTTGTTCTTCAGCGTGGCTTCCAGTGCTTTCTCAATGCGGTCGGCGTACTGGTGCTCCCCGATGTGGTGCAGCATCATCAGAGCCGAGCGGAGCAATGCGGTCGGATTGGCTTTGCCCTGACCCGCAATGTCTGGCGCAGAGCCGTGTACGGCCTCAAAAATAGCCATGTTGTCGCCAATGTTGGCCCCGGCTACCACACCCAAGCCCCCTACCAAACCGGCGCAAAGATCGGAGAGCAAGTCCCCAAACAGGTTGGTGGTCACGATCACATCAAACTGCTCAGGTTTGCCCACGAGCTGCATGCACATGTTGTCGATGATTTTGTCTTCGAACACGATCTGGGGAAACTCGTTGGCAGCTTCCCGGCAGGCGTTAAGCATCACAGTACCAGCCATTTTGATGATGTTGGCTTTGTGGGCCAACGTCACTTTTTTGCGGCCGTGCTTGGCGGCGTAAGCAAAGGCTGCGCGGCAGATTTTGCGAGAGCCGGCTACCGTCACGCGCGCGATTGCATCGGCAATACCCAGGCGCTCATCCCATACTTCCAGCCCCGAGTACAAGCCTTCGGTGTTTTCGCGGAACAGCACCAGATCAATGCCCTCGTAGCGCGTTTTGATGCCTTCGGTAGTTTTGGAAGGCCGCACGTTTTGGTAGAGGTCGTATTTCTGACGCAGCGTGACGTTGATCGAGCGAAAACCCTTGCCCACTGGCGTCGTGATAGGACCTTTCAGGGCCACCCGGTTCTTTTCCAGCGAGTCCAACAGTGCCTGCGGAATCAGTTCACCCGATTGGTCGAAGGTGGTCTGGCCGGCGTTCTGTTCTTCCCACTGTACGGGCACTTGGGCCGCGGCGAAAATATCCGTGACAGCCTTCGTGATTTCGGGGCCGATGCCGTCGCCAGGGATCAGGGTAATGAGATGCATGGTATGTAATGTACTGATTTTAAGCTACTTATCTAAGCCACTAAACGTCTGTCATCCTGAGCTTAAGCGCAGGAACTTTACACGAGTGCTAAACACTACCAATAAAGATCCTGCACTTAGGCTCAGGATGACAGACGAAGGATTACAGCGCCGTTTTGCGCGAGTTGATTTGGTTGATGAGCTGATCAACGTCGCCAAGCAGCTGTTCGGCTTTGCTTTTGGCGTCCTGAATTACCCGTTGGCCTTCCGACTTGGCCGACGAAGGGCCCGAATCGGTGCGGCTGGTGACGAGGTTTTCAGTTAAGTCAGCGAGGATTTCGCGGTAGCGCTCAAGCTTGTAGCTGAGCCAGCTCCGGGTTTCGCGACCTTTTTCGGGGGCGTAAAGAAGCGCGACGGCAGCTCCGGTGAGGGCGCCGCCCGCGAAGCACAGAATGCCGGTAGTGGTTTTGCTACCCATAAATCGGAAAACGTGGCGTGGTGGGAAAATAGGAAAGGAAAGAATCTAAGCTGTAGACGAAGTGAAGCCCCGGCGGGTTGTCGGGGGCTTACTGGTTGTCCAGCAGCCCGCGGCCCGACTTGCGGATGGCACCGCTGGCGGTCAAGTCTTGGGCCAATTTATCCAGAATACCGTTCACAAATTGCTTGCTCTTCGGTGTGCTGTACAACTTGCTGATTTCGATGTACTCGTTGATGGTCACTTTGACGGGAATGCTGCGGAATAGGTGCATTTCGCACAACGCCATCTTCAAGATAATCTTGTCGATGAGGGCCACGCGCTCCACGTCCCAGTTCTGCACCGAGCCTTCGATGAGCTTCTCGTATTGCTCGTCGGCCTGCAAAGTTTCTTTGTAGAGAGTTTCGGCAAACTCCTTGTCGTCCTGCCAGTTAGCTGACAACGACATCAGCTCCATGTTTTCGTCGGCCTGCTCGTCAAGCATTTTCAACGTCTTGACAACCAAGTTTTTAACCACCGAGCGGTTTTCTTCCCAGTTCAGGTCGTCTTCTTCGATGCGGTCGGGCAGGCTTTCGCCTTTGAACACAAACTCCTTAAACAGGTGCTTCAGAATCTCTTGGTCCTCGGCGTAGTTGCCGGCCGGGGCCGCGAGGTAACTCTGAAACTCGGCATCGGCCTTGATCTCCGAACGCCAGGCTTTGCGCAGGGCCTCCATCTCCTCTTCACCGTTCCATTTCAACGAACGACGAATGGTGAGATCCTGCAACTGCTTGTTGCTGAGCAACTTCTGCAAGGCAGCATTCTGTTCGAAGCGCGTCGTGTCGAGGGGTGCTTCGGTCGCGGGCGTGAAACGACGAGCCAACCGATCTTTCTCCTCCTCGATCACCCGCAACAAGGCTTCGGGCAAGTTGAGCAGATGAATGTACTGATCGTGAATGCTTTCGGCGCCGTGCACCATCTGCCCCGCGAAGAAAGTGGCGTCTTTGGCCTTCTGCTTCTGGTAGTACTTGATGGCATCTTCCACGGCGTCGTTCACGTCGGAGTCGTCGGTTTTTTCCGACTCGGCGCCGGTCTTATGCCACTCTTTAAAGATTACCTCGGCCATTTTGCGCTGCCCCTGCAACGTGCGCCGATCCTGCGGTTCGGGCGAGGTGAGGTCAGGCGCAAAAGCCTCCGCAATGCGGTCATTGGCCAACATAAAATCAGAACCTACTGCCTGATGATAGGCGTAAAGGGCCTGCATGACCTTGATGCGAAGCGTGCGACGGTTTAACATGGGTTGGATTAAGGGCTTAGAGACTCGGAGGCTCAGAAGCTTAGGCCTTGGTCAGCCAGTGAAGAAATGGCTAGTTCAGATTTCTAAGGTTCCGAGGCCCTAAGCCCCTAAAGTTTAATAGGTTGATTTGACTTTACCGATGGCCGCAATGCGCTCCTCGGCCTGCCGGATGGCAGCTTTTTGCGGATGACTTCCCTCCTGCTCGGCTTTGTTGAGCACTTGCAGAGTGAAATCGTAGATTTTTTCAGTTTGGTTCAGTGCGGCCTGCCGGCTGGTGCCTACGACTTCCGAATACACGTTGATCAGACCGCCCGCATTGATCAGGAAATCAGGAGCATATACGATGCCGCGGTCGACCAAGGCCGGGCCGTGGATGTCTTCGTTTTTGAGCTGGTTGTTGGCCGAGCCGGCAATCACGCGGCATTTCAAACGGCTGAGGGTATCGTCGTTGATGGTAGCTCCCAGCGCGCACGGCGAGTAGATGTCCATGTCCTGATCGTAGATCTCGTCGATGTCCACGGCGATGGCCTTGTATTTGGCGGCCATTTCCAGTTTCCGATCTTCGTAATAGTCGGTCAGGATAATTTTAGCGCCTTCCTTCGCGAGGTGCTCCAGCAGATAACCGCCCACATGGCCTACGCCCTGCACGGCAATGCGCTTGCCGGCGAGGCTATCCGAGCCAAACGCTTTTTTGGCGGCGGCTTTCATGCCCATGTAAGTGCCGTAAGCCGTTACGGGCGACGGGTCACCCGAGCCGCCCATGGATTCGGGCAGGCCGGCTACGTGCTTGGTTTCCATATGGATATACTCCATATCCTTGGTCGTCATCCCTACGTCTTCGGCCGTGATGTACTTGCCGTTGAGGTTTTGTACGAAGCGACCAAACTTGCGGAGTAGGGCTTCGTTTTTCTGCGTTTTGGCGTCACCGATGATGACGGCTTTGCCACCGCCCAGGTTCAAACCCGAAATAGCAGCCTTATACGACATGCCACGCGAGAGGCGCAACACATCATTCAGGGCTTCGGCGTCGGAGGCGTACTGCCACATGCGCGTACCGCCCAAAGCGGGGCCTAATACCGTGTTGTGGATGCCAATGATGGCCCGCAAACCGGTTTCGTGATCGTGGCAAAAAACCACTTGTTCGTGCTGATGCTCGGCAATCTGACCGAAGACCGACGTGTCGGTCAACTCTTGGATTTCAATCATTCGGGTGGGAGAAAAAGGGTGGGTGGGGGTGGGTTGTTGTATCTTTGTGGAAGGGAGTGCGTAGCTCCTCCAATCCGGGTGCAAAAGTACCTGTTTTTTCCTTACGCCTACGGCATCCCGTAGCTTTTGCCTACTGCTGAGCCACCCGAATCGCCCGGCGTTTGCCCATCCCACAACTGCCCAATCCGTCTTTCTGTGCGCGCTTTAGCTTCTACCAATAAATACATCTACCGCTACAAATGGCACTTCCTTGGCGGGGTGTTATTCGTGGCCCTGAGCACTCTGCTGGCCATCTTTCCGGCCCAGATCGTACGCTATGCCTTCGACCTGGTAAGCGAAGGCATTGACCTGTACCACCTCTACGCCGGCACCCAGGCACAAAGCTTTGTGTATGAGCTATTTGGCCGCAACATCTTGCTGTATGGCCTGCTGATTGTGTCGATGGCTTTGCTGCGGGGCATTTTCCTGTTCTTCATGCGTCAGACGCTCATCGTGATGTCGAGGCACATTGAGAACGATCAGAAAAACGAGATTTTCCAGCATTATCAATCGCTGCCGCTGAGCTTCTACCGCCGCCACAGCACCGGCGATCTGATGTCGCGCATCTCCGAGGACGTAGGGCGCGTGCGCATGTATTTCGGGCCGGCCATCATGTATTTCCTGCAGTTGGTGGTGCTGTTCGTGCTGATCGTGCCGTTGATGCTGATGGTCAACGTAAAACTGAGCATTTATACGTTGCTGCCGCTCCCGATTCTGTCGGTGAGCATCTACTACGTCAACAACCTGATCGAGCGCAAATCCGACGAAATCCAGCGCTCGCTCTCCGACATGACGACGTTTGTGCAGGAAGCGTTTTCGGGCATTCGGGTGCTCAAGTCGTTTGTGCGCGAACAGGATTCGCACCAGCAATTCACTGTGGCATCGGACAACTACCGGGAGAAGTCGCTGAGCCTGAACTTCGTCAATTCGCTGTTTTTCCCCTTGATCCTGTTCTTGGTGGGCTTGAGCACCATCATCACAGTTTGGATTGGTGGTCAAGAAGTTATCCGCGGCACCATCACCACGGGCAGCATTGCCGAGTTCCTGATTTACGTCAACCTGCTTACGTGGCCCGTTACGGCCTTAGGCTGGACCAGCAGCTTGGTGCAACGAGCCGAAGCGTCGCAGGCTCGCATCAACGAATTCCTCAACCAAAAAACGAACATCATTTCGCAGAAGAACGTCGAGCGCGAAATCCAGGGCGACATCGTCTTCGATCGCGTTTCGTTTACCTACCCCGACACCGGCATTCAGGCCCTGAAGGACGTATCGTTCCGCATTCGGCCGGGCAACACGCTGGCTATCATTGGCAACACGGGTTCGGGCAAGAGCACCGTCGCGGCTCTGTTGTGCCGCCTCTACGACGTCACGGCGGGTGATATTCGGGTCGATGGCGTGGACGTGCGCGACTATGCGCTGGAGTCGTTGCGCGAGCAGATTGGCTACGTGCCGCAAGATGTTTTTCTGTTCTCCGACAGCATCCGCAACAACATCAATTTCGGACTGGATAACCCAACCGAAGAGCGCATGCTTCAGGCTGCCAAAGACGCCAATGTGTACGAGAACATCATTCGCTTCCCGGAAGGCTTCGATACCAAGCTCGGCGAGCGTGGCATTACGCTGTCGGGCGGGCAGAAGCAGCGCGTGAGCATCGCGCGGGCGCTGGTCAAAGAGCCCAAGATCCTTATTTTGGACGACTCCCTTTCGGCCGTGGACACCAACACCGAAAACGCCATCCTCAACAGCCTGCAGCGCATCATGACCAATCGCACCAGCCTGATTATCTCGCACCGGGTTAGTTCCGTAAAGCTTGCCGACCACATTCTGGTGCTCGACGATGGCACCATCGTGCAGCACGGCACCCACGAGGAGCTGATGGAACAGGAAGACGGCCTCTACCGCGCACTCTACGAGCGGCAGCTCCAGAGCGAGGAAGCATAGCCGCAGATCTTTTACAAATACCTACTAATCAATTATTTACCCAAAAGCAAAGCCCGTTTTTCCAGCGCTGGAAAAACGGGCTTTGCTTTTGGGTAAAACAAGCGGCTTACTGTCCTAGCAGAATGCGGCGCATACCCCGGCGCTCACCGGAAGAGCAATGCACAATGTAAGAACCTGCTGGCAAAGCACTTACGTCAAGCACGGCAACCTGATCGCCCACAATGAGATCGCGGGTAAGCACTGGGTGCCCTTCAGCGTCGTTGACTTCCACGCGGGTTGGGCCGGTAGCGTCGGTGTGCACCGTGAGGCGCTTCGTGACGGGGTTGGTTTCCAGCCGCACCTTCAAGGCATCCGAAGAAGGCGCGGCCTGCTCCATTTTGTCCGTGATCAGTGCGGGCGGGGCAGCCTTGGCTGAGGTAGTATTAGCAGCTACGGGCTGCGTCTGGGCCTGCGCTGGCCGCACCCAGCAGGTCGCGGCAAACAGGCAAAGTAGAAGAGTAACTGTTTTCATACGCGGCCCTAACGAAAAAGTGAATATTCCGGTATCTGGTAAAAGTAAAAATTTGACGCCACTCTTTTGCAAAGAGTTTGGATTTTCTGCTTTAGCAAACTCATTGCCAAGCTTTAGCCAGCGCAAACTGCTACGCCAGCAGCACTGCTACAGCGCCGCTCAGATGATAAAAAAACAGGATTCCCTATCACAGATTCAATTTTTATCTCCCTTGACCTTGCACCGATGCCGTACTATCTACTACATTTGCAACTCAATTCTCTCGGGGTGTAGCGTAGCCTGGTATCGCGCCAGCATGGGGTGCTGGAGGTCGTAGGTTCGAATCCTGCCACTCCGACTGAAGAGTTTTTGCTCGAAAAGCCTCTGGACTTCGGTTCGGAGGCTTTTTTCGGCAGAAAAAATTAATTTTCGTGGTGCTTCGGCAGCACCACTCCTCGGGGTGTAGCGCAGCCCGGTAGCGCGCGTCGTTCGGGACGACGAGGCCGTAGGTTCGAATCCTGCCACCCCGACTGAAAGCATTTACTTCCTTCTCAAAAGCCCACGGAACAGAAGTTCCGTGGGCTTTTCTGCTTTTCAGCAATACTGGCTTGGTGCTGACAGCGAAATAGTTAGGCGCTTAGCTGCTTTTGAATTCGAAAATGCGTGCTGCCAGAGGGGTAGGCAGGAGCTACATTCGCGCTTTCCATTATTCTTTTCTACCCGTTTTATGAAAAAACTTATTCTGAGTGCGTTGGTACTTAGCTTCTCGGCGCTGGGGGCGCAGGCCCAAATTGCGGCCGGCACTACCCTACTCGGCGGCAACGCGGGGTATTCGAGCCAAACCCAAAAGAGCGAATTCGCCAACAGCCCGTCCAGTGATCCCGATAACAAGTACCATCAGTATGAGTTGGCACCGACGGTTGGCTATTTCATTGCCGATAACCTCGCTGTGGGAGTCAGCTTTGGGCTGGCCGGCACTCAACAGAAGCAAAAAAACTACAACGGTAATCTCTCCTACACCAACGAAACGAAAATGCGGTACTTGTCTGTGGGGCCGCTGCTTCGGTATTATAAGTTTGTGAGCGAAAAAGCGGCTTTCTACGGTCAGCTCGGCGCGGGCTACATCAACAATTACTCGGTACAGAAATCCTCTACCAATTATGCGGGCGACAATATTGCTCGTTCTCAAGGCTACTACAGCCAATTACTGCCGGGCTTTGTGTTCTTCCCTACCGATAAGTTTGGTTTGGAATTGACCATGCGAGGCTTTTCCTACAACCACCTGGAGCAAAAGCTCGATGACAAAAGCGACGATAAATACGTCAACAATGGCCTGGATTTTGGCTTCGGCCTGCGTGATCTGCGGTTGGGTGCTTTCTTCTACCTCGGCCGCTAATCTTAGGTAAGCAAGCCTATTCTACAGAAAAGCCGATCCGGAATAATTCGGATCGGCTTTTACATAAATATCACATTATCAAATAGTTATCTACCAACAACAGCTATCACTTCGTTGGCACCCGTATCGGGAAAGCGTTCGAGGTACACTTGCAACAGCTTCAGGTTGTGGCGTTTGGCGTACTCTTTCACGCCTTCGTAAAGTTTGCCCGGCGCCACCATGTAGCTGGCCTCGATGCGCGCCCGAACGACTTGCTGCTGGGTGAAGAAAGCCGTGTAATGAAAACCCACAGGCAGCTTCTGCGAAGTTGTGTCTGCTACCACGAGGCCAATAAAGGCTTTCAGGGAGTCGCTGGCGGCGTCGGGGTCATTGTAGTAAATGTTGCCAAGATCACCGTGCAGCTGGCCGCTAGATTTGACTTGTTGCGCCTGCCGAAACATCGGACCAAACTCGGGGCTATCGGCCCGGCCTTTGAAGTGCTGACCAGCCAGATAGATGGGCTGCGGTACAGTAGTCAACGCCACTTCGGGTTGTTTGAAGCCCCCCAGGTACGCGTAAACAGAGGCGCCGCCAACGAAGACGACCAAAAACAAGATCAATAACCAACGATTCATTATTCAGCGGGGGTGTTCAGCGCGTCTTTGTACTGCATTTGATAAAGCTGGGCGTAGAAGCCGCCGTGGCGCAACAGTTCCTCGTGATTGCCGGATTCCTTGATTTCGCCCCGGTCAAGCACGATGATGCGGTCGGCTTTCTGGATGGTGCTCAGCCGGTGCGCAATCACGAGCGACGTGCGGCCCTGCATCAGCTTTTCGATGGCTTCTTGGATCAGCTCTTCCGTTTCGCTGTCGACCGACGAGGTGGCTTCATCCAGGATGATGATGCGCGGCTGATATACCATCGCCCGCACAAACGAAATCAATTGCCGCTGCCCGACGGAAAGCGTCGCGCCGCGCTCCATTACCTTGTAGTTCAACCCATTAGGCAAACGCTCAATGAATCGGCGGGCGCCTACCAGTTCGGCGGCTTCCCAGATTTGGGCTTCGGTGATGTCTTTGTTGCCCAGCGTGATGTTGTCGGCGATGGTGCCCGCAAACAGAAACACGTCCTGCAACACCACCCCGATATGCCGGCGCAAGTGCTTCAGGTCGAACTCCCGCAGATCATGCCCATCCACGCGAATGGTGCCCTTGTTGATTTCGTAGAACCGGCTGAGCAGGTTGATGATGGACGTTTTGCCCGCGCCGGTTGCGCCTACAAAAGCGACGGTTTGCCCGGCCTGCACCTCAAAGCTGATGTCTTTGAGCACGTACTCCTCGTCGTTATAAGCAAACCACACGTGCTCGAACTGCACATCGCCGCGCAGGTGATCGGGGGCATATGTGCCGTTGTCGGCGATAAGCTCTTTGCTATCAAGGAGTTTCAACAACCGTTCGGTACTAACCAGCCCCAGTTGCAACGTATTGAACCGGTCGGCAATTTGGCGTATTGGCCTGAAAAACAGACCATTATACATAATAAAGGCAATCAATGCGCCTTTGGAAATAGTCCCTTCGATTTGGCCCTGCGCAGCGTACCACACCAGCAGACCCACACCCATAGCCGCCAGCACTTCGGCCACCGGAAAATAGATCGAATAATAGAGTACCGAGCGAATGTTGGCGCGGGTATGCTCCTGATTGATGGCCCGAAACTTTTTGAACTCGCGTTCTTCGTTGTTGAAGATCTGCACCACGTTCATGCCCGTAAGGTGCTCTTGGACAAAGGAATTGAGGCTGGCGACGGCCGTCCGTACCTCTTGAAACGACTTCTTGACCTTCTCCTTAAACACGTAAGTGCTGATGAGCAGCGGCGGCACCACGGCCAAGCTTACCAACGTCAGGCGCCAGTCGATCCAGAACATGAAGCCGACGATGAACACCAATTGCAAAATGTCGCCGACCATAGCCGCCAAGCCCTCGCTAAACACATCCGACAGCGTTTCCACGTCGGAAATGTTGCGGGTCACGAGTACGCCGATGGGCGTACGGTCGAAGAACTTAAGGCGCAGGTCGAGGATGTGACGGTAGAGATCCACGCGGATGTCGCGCACGATGTATTGACCCAGCCAGCCGCCATAATATGTTTGCAGATAGCTGACGATGGTGTGCGCGATCAGCAACACGACCAGCAGCCCAAACATTTTGTTAACACCCTGTACGTCACCCTGTTCGATGCTTACATCGACCATTTTCTGAATCAGAAAGGGGCGCAACGTACCAAGGGCCGCGGTGGCAATGGTGAGAAAAATCAGGGAATAAAAGACTTTTCGGTAGGGCCGCACATAGTTCATGAGCCGGCTGAGCACCTGCCAGTCGAAGATGTTGCCAGTTTTGGTGGCGGTGGTTGCCTGCTCCAAGTGGGTGGGATTTGTAGAACGCTTACGAAAATCAGTAACCAACGCGGGACCCGCAAGGTTGCACTACTTGCCGCGGCGACAGAATCAGCGGTTGGCAAAGTACGGCATTCCCGACGGCAAGACGGCTGCGGCCACTAGCTCGGCCGGGTACTCCACGCGGGTCAGGAACAAGCCTTGGGCGGGCGCTGCCCCGCTCGCTTCTACCCTACTTTGCGCGGCTAGTATTTCGCCAAACGCCACCGGCGTCAACCGGCCACGGCCTACGCTCAGCAGCGTACCAACCACCAACCGCACCATGCCCCGCACAAACCGATTGGCCCGAATGCGAAACACCAAACCCCCGGGCACCGGGTGCCAGGCCGCCTCATACACTACGCATACGTAGTGCTTTTCGGCACCCTTCACCTTGGAAAAACTAGTAAAGTCGCGCGAGCCCAGCAGCAAAGTGGCGGCCGTATTCATAGCCGCCAAGTCGGGAGCCCGATCGAGGTAGAGGGCGTGCCGGCTGCTGAAGGGGTCGGGCACGAGGCGCACATGGTATTCGTAGGTGCGGGCTTCGGCATCAAAGCGGGCATTGGCTTTGGGCGGCACCGGGTGCAACGCGTAGGCGGCAATGTCGCGGGGCAAGGCGCGGTTTAGGCGGTACAGTGTAGTGTCCTCATCGAGGTTGGCTGGCATTTCGGCTTCAAAATGCGCCACCTGGTGGCTGGCATGCACCCCCGTATCGGTGCGGCCGCTGCCCAGCGTGAAAACCGGCTGGCGTAGCACCTGCGACAGCCGCCGATTCAGTTCTTCCTGCACCGTAACGGCGTTGGGCTGGGTTTGCCAACCGTGGTAATCCGTGCCATCGTAAGCCAAGTGAAGAAAGTAGCGCACTGCAAGTATTGCTGAAGTATGCAAGTAGAACGAGCGCCAAAAGACTCGCCCGCACTCTCACACAACTATCTAATTATCAATTAATTACACAACAAGCGCATACAAAAGTCCGTCGAAGGTTTCGCCGTCTTTGGTCATACTTTTGCGCAGGCATCCTTCTAGTTCGTAGCCGGCTTTTTCGAGCACCCGCGCCGAAGCCGCATTGTGCGCGAACACCGTGGCGTACAGCCGGCAGATGTCGAAATGGCGGAACACGTAGTCGGACAATACTTGTACGGCCGCCGTACCGATGCCCCTTCCCCAGTAGCGACGCCCCAGCCAATAACCGATCTCGGCGCTGCGGTAATGCACGTCGCTCTTGAACATGATGCTGATGCTGCCGGCCGCCTCGCCGTCTACCTCAAAGGCCAAGTGCACATCGCGGGAGTGCACATCCGACACAAAGTTGATGTACCACTCGGCATCGCCCAACGAATAAGGATGCGGGAAGACGTCGCGCAGGTTTTGCCACACTCCGCGGTCGTTGGCCTGCTCGGCCAGCACCGTAGCATCAGCCGCGCACCACGGACGCAACCGAGCTCCAGGGACGGGCAAATCCAACGTCGGACGGAGCAGGTTTTCGGCCATAATGCGCGGCTAACAACTTGTTTATCAAACCTTTTCGTAGATAATGGCAATACCCTGACCCACGCCGATGCACATGGTAGCAAGGCCATAGCGCACACCTTCGCGGCGCTGCATTTCGTGTACCAACGTGGCCGTAATACGCGAGCCGCTAGCGCCCAGGGGGTGACCGATGGCAATGGATCCGCCGTTGACGTTGATCTTTTCCGGGTTCAGATTCAGCTCCCGAATGCAGGCAATGCTTTGGGCAGCAAAGGCTTCGTTGAGCTCAATCAGGTCCATGTCGTCGAGGGTCAGACCGGCGCGCTGCAATACTTTTTGCGTAGCCGGCACCGGACCCAGGCCCATATACGCCGGATCGACGCCTGCCACGGCCGTAGCCACCACGCGCACCATCGGCTTGAGGCTGAAGCGCTTCAGGGCTTCTTCTCCTACTACCATTACTGCTGCCGCGCCATCGTTGATGCCCGCGGAGTTGCCCGCCGTAACAGTACCGTCCACGGGTTGGAAAGCCGGCTTGATGCTAGCCAGCTTTTCCATCGTCGACAAGCGCGGCGGCTCGTCGGTGTCGAATAAGGCCGTGTCGCCTTTGGGCTGCCCTACGAACACCGGCACGATTTCGCGACGGAAGCGCCCTTTCTCCTGGGCGCGGTGGTATTTGCGTTGGGAGTTAAAGGCGAACTCGTCTTGCTCTTCCCGTGTGATGCCGTACTTACGGGCCACGTTCTCAGCCGTTTCGCCCATGGCATACGGGTGGTGCATTTTGGCTAAGCGCGGATTGACGAAGCGCCAGCCCAGCGTGGTATCGTGCGCAGTGAAGTCACGCGCAAAAGCGGTCGTCGACTTGGCCATCACGAAGGGCGCGCGGGTCATGCTTTCGGCACCGCCAGCCAAGTATACATCACCCTCGCCCGACCAAATGGCGCGCGACGCATCCATGATGGTTTGCAGCCCGGAACCGCAAAGACGGTTGACAGTCACGCCAGGCACTGTGATGGGCAAACCCGCTAGCAGCGCCGCCATACGGGCTACGTTGCGGTTGTCTTCGCCGGCTTGGTTGGCTGCGCCGATAATTACATCTTCTACCGCCGCTTTGTCCAGCGAAGGATTGCGGCGTAAAAGCTCGCGCAGAACGTGCGCGGCTAGGTCGTCGGGACGTACGCTGCTGAGAGCACCCCCAAATTTGCCGATGGGCGTGCGGACGGCGTCCACGATATAAGCAGTTGACATTGGCTGGTAATGCGGTTATTCCGCTCGTTGTTGGCTACTTTTGCCGGCCCGACCGCCCAAAGCAAGGCTAGCCGGAACTGACAAAACACAAAGATGATACAAAGAATCCAAAGCGTATTCCTGCTGTTGCTGGCCGTAGCCATGCTCAGCGTGGTGTTCCTGCCGATCTGGAGCAAAACCGACCCTCTCAGTAAGCAGGAACTTGTCTTAACTTCCACAAAGATAGCCTACGCCCACGCCGATCCGGGCATGTCGGTCACAACCAGCACGTACGCCATTGTGGCATTGGCGCTGGCCTCGGCGGCCGTAGCCTTGTTCGAGATTTTCCAGTACCGCAACCGCTTTCTACAACTGAAGCTGGGCTTTTTCAACCTGCTTCTGATTGTGGCTACCATCGGGGCCAGCTATTACTACTCCGGGGTGGCAGAACAAATGCTCAACGTAAAAATTCCCGGCACTTTTGAAGCCGGCTTCTATTTGCCCACGTTGGCCTTAGTACTCAATCTGTTGGCCAGCCGTTTTATTCGGCGCGACGAACAACTAGTACGATCGATGGACCGTTTGCGCTAGGCACAACAAGCTCTCCAAACAACAAAAAAGGCTCTCGCGGAATATCGCGAGAGCCTTTTTTGTGTAAGGGCATAGTTGGTCTATCGACCGCCGCGGCTTTGCTCGACGTAACGTTGCAATTCTTGCGCGTTGGAGCTAAAATCGAAGCTGTCGTAGACGCGATAAAAGTTTTGACGGTCAGCCACTTGCGGATAGGCAAACTTGGCCAGCTCCAGCCGTGATTTGTCGAAGGAAAATTCTTTCAGCAGCATTCTCAAATCATCAGCCCGCACAACCGATTCGCTGAGCGCCTGCCGGGCGATGGCCATTTTGTTGTCGTCGAAAGAAGCACTGTGCACCGCACGCAGCAACTGGTCTACTTCCTGCGGCGCCAGCAGCGGCAAGTCGTCGGTGCCGTTGTAGTAGCCACCGTCCCGCGGCGGGTAATTGCCACTGCCGGAGTTAGGATAGCTACCGGAGTTGGGATAGTTATTAGGGTTCGGCGCCGGATACGATCCGCCAGGGTTAGGCTGATTGCCGGGAGCAGGATAGGCCCCGCCGGGGTTGGGCTGATTGTAGCCGCCTCCGTCGTAAGTGCCATTAGGATAACGCGGATCGGGTGCCGGAACCGGATACGCGCCACCTGGGTATGAGCGCCCGTACCCGCCGCGGATGGGCACGGCTGCTACCATGCGCAGCGTCAGGGGGTAACCCGGGCGGGCTACCAGCACGAAGCTGGATTCCAGACCGGAATCGAGGAATACGCGCGTCCGAAAGTTTACCGCCCGTCCCCGGCCTGCTGGCACCACAAACTCGGCCATATGATAGCCCGGCGCCAACCGGTCGATGTGCACCTGGCTAATGGCTCCGCGCGTCAACGGACGCCCGTCGAACACCAGCTGGAAAAGCACGCCGCGCTCGGAAGCGAAATTCGCGTTGGCCGGCGCAGCCCGAAGTGCTGAAGACAGGAGCAGGAACAGACCGAAGCAAAGAAGTAATGCCTTTTTCATGGCAGTGGCAGCTTACCCAAGGCGACCATTCACCCCGGTAATACCATTAAAGCCAAGTATTGTGCCAGAGAAATGCCAAAGTATAGGCGTTGTTGAATTTACCGCTACTTGGATGGGCAGCCATATCCTACTAAAACAAAATAGCCGCTTCGTCCGAAACGGCTATTTTTATAAACACCTTATTACCAATCAGTTACTCATCAATTCGCGTCACCTTGAATTCGGTGCGGCGGTTGCGCTGGTGTTCGTCTTCGGTTTTGGCCGCTTTGATCACAGGACGCGTTTCGCCGTAGCCTTTGGCCGTGATGCGCGCTTTGTCGATGCCCTTCGAAATGATGTAATCGACGGCCGACTGAGCCCGGCGCTGCGACAGAGCCAAGTTGTATGCATCCTTACCCCGCGAGTCAGTATGTGAGCTTAGCTCAATCGTGATTTTGGGGTTGTCGTTGAGAGTTTGTACCAGCTTGTCCAGTTCCACGGCCGCATCCGGACGAATATCGGCTTTGTTGTAGTCGTAGAAGATGTTCTCCACCACAATCGCCTTATTCTTAACGATTTTGGTCAAGGTCAGCGTAATCGGAATGCGGATGTCGGTCATGTCTTCGGTTAGCTGGTCTTGCGGCGGCGTGCGGCCCACGGTGGTCAGTGAGTTGCGCGCCGTGAAGTACCCCGGCCGATCGGCCACCAGCGAGTACGTAGCGGCGGTGTCAAGCTTAAAGCTGAATTTGCCGTCGGGGCCCGCGGTGATGTCCTGAAGCTTCTGGCCATTGGGACCAAATACCGTCACGGTTTCGCCGGCCAGCGGCGCTACCTTTCCGGTTTTATCATCGCGCTCTACGACATTGCCATCGGCGTAGAAGGTCACGAACTTATAGGTCTGACGCTTAAAGCGATACAGGTCGTCGCTGCCCTTGCCCCCCGCCCGATCGGAGGAAAACACGCCGGTATTCTTGCTGACAAAATACGGGGCGAAGTCGTCGCCGCTGCTGTTGATGGGGGCGCCAAGGTTCTTCACTTTTCCCTTGTCCACCATAAAGATGTCGAGCTTGCCCAGGCCCGGATGCCCGTCGGAAGAGAAGTAAAAAGTGCCATCGGGCGCAATGGCTGGAAAGCTTTCGTTACCGGGCGTATTGATCTGATCACCCAGGTTTTCCGGGGGCGAAAAACGGCCGTTGGCTCCCAGCGTGGCTTTATACAGATCGGTACCACCCTGCCCGCCGTTGCGGCCCGAAGCGAAATACAGCGTCTGTCCGTCGGGGGAGAACACAGGCGAGAAATCGTCGGCCGTGCGATTGTTGATGTTGATCAACGCGGGCTCCGTCCAGGCACCGCTGCGGAAGTACGACGCCCACAAATCGACGCTGAGGTAGCCTTTCTTTTTGCCGCTGTTGGAGCGCGCAAACACCACCGTTTTGCCATCGGGCGAGTACGTGGCGCTGGCTTCGTGCATGTCTTCGGTATTGAAAATGGGCTCCAGCTTGCGCACCGTACCGCCGGTCATCTTCTCGGCATCGTCAAATTTAACGGCGTACAAGTCATTGAATCCCTGGCCGTTACCCAAATACTTTTTGCCGTCGCGGCCTGAGGCAAACACCAGTTCTTTGGTATCGGGCATGATGGTCGCACTGAAATCCGACGATTCGGAGTTGACCTGATCCAGCGGAGTTATTTGGTCGCGGTTGCGCATAGCCACCACGTCTTTGCTGAGGCGCGCGTTCTTGGCTTCTACTTCGGCCCGAGCAGCCAGCTGCCGATTCTTGCCGTTTTCGACGTAGTTATCAAACAAAGCCGCGGCCTCGTCGAGTTTTCCGTTGGCCTTCAAAGCCAACGCGTAGTAAAAAGGGGCATCGCCGTTTTTCACCCCGCCGTCGATGGCAGCCTTATAGTACCCCTCGGCCTGCTCAATGCGGTTCGATAAGCGATACGATTCGGCGACGCGGTAATTGGCTTGCGCAATGTTGCGTCCTTTGGCCACGTCCGCCTTATACATTTTGATAGCCGTCTCAAATTCACCGCGGGCAAAGCGCTTATCGGCCTTACTCATGGGGCCACCGCTTGAGGCAGCGCACCCGCTCAGCAGCGCCGACGAGCCCGCCACAACATATAGTAACAGTAGTTTTCTCATGGGGAGATACAGGAATAAAGAGGTCGTCGGGTGGGACTGGCGTTGGTTCGCTACGACTGGCAATAATACTAATTTACGCAGGAATAGTATGGTCCGCTGCGCCAGCAACCCAGAAGGTTTAACGGGCTACCGACGGTTGAAAATAGCGCGCCAGCCACGTTTGGGCAGCCGGAGCAGGCCACGCAGCAGCAAGCTGTCCGCGTTGAGCTATGGTGTTATCGAAGTACAGGGTATCGGATTGCAGACGGCCCTCGGCGACAGCGGCCCGTAATTCGCGCCGATCCATCAGCTTCACCTGGTCGTTGATCAGAAAGGCCAGCTGGGACTTTTCGAGCAGCGTCACTCCCAGATATGCCTCTAGTTCCCTAACAAACCGCACCGAAGCATCAATGGAGCAGCCGCTGGCGTCGGCAACGGCTTCGTCTAGGCCAATGACCAGAAACTGATGGTGCAAAATGGCCGCAGATGCCTGCAAAGCGCGGCCGTGGCTGGTCCAGTCAGCGGAAAACTGCGCAAGTGCGGGCTGCACGGTCGCTATTTCCGCGTCGGTGAGGCGCCGGTTGGCCTGATAAATCCAGATGCGCGCATGCGCCGGAAGCTGATCGAATGAAACAAACATATTGTTTTTACAACTATCTATTAATCAAACACTTATACAGACAAGCATTTGAGTACCTCTGCAGTGTTTCCATGCTTATAACGGCGCAAAGGCAAATTCATTTTCTACAAAATAAACTGCCCCGCCGGGAAGTTCCGGCGGGGCAGGAAATGTAGCGATAACGCAGTTGCTGAGCGCCTTTTTGCTTACACGTTCAGCCCTTCGGCCGAGGCAACAAGTTCGGCTAGGTCAAACACTTGCACGTTGTTTTCGCGCTCCTTGCCTTTCACGCCGTCGCTCATCATGGTCATGCAAAACGGGCACCCCACGGCGATGATGCTATTTTGGCTGTTGCCTTTCGGAGCCGGGGTAGCGCCCGCGTTGCCACTTTCAACGCCATACAGGTTGTCGAGCGCAGCCGCATTGCCGTCGAGCGTAGCCAATGCCTCCTCAGTGCGCTCGATGTTGATGTCTTTCTTGCCGGGCTCGGGCTCTTTCCACATCTGCGCGCCGCCGGCACCGCAGCACAGGCCGTTGGCCTTGCTGCGCTTCATCTCAACTAAGTCAGCGTCAAGCGCTTCGAGCACAGCGCGGGGCGCTTCGTAGATGTTGTTGGCCCGCCCCAGGTAGCACGAATCGTGAAAGGTAATGCGACGGCCTTTATAGGATTCGCCCCCTTCTACTTTCACACGCCCCTCGTTGATAAGCTGTTGCAGAAATGTGCTGTGGTGAATTACCTCGTAGTTGCCGCCCAGCGCCGGGTATTCGTTTTTGATGGTGTTGAAGCAGTGTGGGCAAGCCGTCACGATTTTTTTGATGCCGTACCCCTCGAACGTGGTGATGTTCTGCATGGCCTGCATTTGAAACAAAAACTCGTTGCCGGCACGCTTGGCGGGGTCACCAGTGCATGTTTCTTCCATGCCCAGCACGGCATATTTCACGCCTACGTGCTCCAAAATGCGCACAAAAGCACGCGTCACGCGCTTGTAGCGGTCGTCGAAAGCGCCCGCGCATCCTACCCAGAACAAAATCTCGGGCTCTTCGCCACGAGCGGCCAGGTCGGCCATGACAGGAACAGTTACGGGACGCTTGGCAGTTTGCTCAGCCATATATACAGTTGACGGTTGTCAGTAAATTGTGATTCTTGCCATTCACCAAAGGGCGAACGGTTCTAATTAAGCCGTGGCAATACTTTGTTTGTCAGCCACATACAAATCATCGGCCCAGTTAAAACGGTCCGAAGGCGAGAAAGCCCACGGCGCGCCGTTGTTCTCAATATTCGAGAACATCACGTTCAATGAGTTAGGCGCCGCCGATTCTTCCAGCACCAAAAAGCGACGCATCTCCACGATGCTCTCCAGCGGATTGATGTTTACGGGGCACGCTTCTACGCACGCATTGCACGTGGTGCAGGCCCATAGCTCCTCAGGAGTAACGTAGCCCCGAAGTAGCGTATGGTTTTCTTTATCAACTACTTCTGCTTCCGCATGCTTGGCCTCGGCGCCGTATAGGTTGGGCTGAAATATCAACGGGGAGTTGTATTTCTCCTCCATCCGGTCGCGGGTGTCCATGATGACTTTGCGCGGCGAGAGCAGCTTACCGGTTAAGTTGGCCGGGCAAACGGAGGTACAACGACCACATTCGGTGCAGGAATAGGCGTTCAGCAGGTTCGTCCAAGCCAGGTCGTTCACGTCTTTGGCCCCAAACGGCGTGGGTGCGGCCGCCGAACCATCGGGATTGGTGGCCGGCGCGGGCACCTGGTAGCTAGGGTCCATCATGGCCTTTACTTCGTGGGTGATGCTGTCCACGTTCGAAAACTGCCCCTGCGGTACCAAACGCGAGTAATACACGTTTGGAAAAGCCATGATGATGTGAAAATGCTTCGAAGAAGGTAAGTAGTTCAGGAATAACAAGATACCTACAATGTGCGCCCACCAGCCTACGCGCTCCAGCACTTCCAGCGCCGTGGCGTTGCTAGGGAATAAGCCCGTCAGCAGGGAGCTAATGGGGAAGGCGCCCGCCAAGTCGCGGCCTTCCAATTGATGCAGCTTCAGATCGGCGGTGTTCATGGTAAACAGGGCCAGCATCAGGATCACTTCCACGTACAGAATGATGTTGGCGTCGAGCTTAGGCCAGGCACGTAGCTCAGGACCCGTGAAGCGGCGTACTGGCTGCGAGCGGTTGCGGCGCCACCAAAACGCGACTACGGCCAGAACCACGAGTGCGCCCAGGATTTCGTTGGTACCCGTCAGGGCGGCATATACTGGCCCCATGAAGCCCAAGACCCGATGGGTGCCAAAAATCCCGTCGATCAGGATTTCAACTACTTCAATATTAATCACCAGAAACCCCACGTAAACCACCAAGTGAAGCAAGGCCGGGGTGATGCGCTTAAACATCTTTTGCTGCCCAAAGGCGACGAGCAGCGTTTTGTTAAGGCGCTCGCTCACGTTGCCAGACATATCGCGGTCGCGGCCGGCAAGGATGTTGGCGCGGATTTTCCGCACTTGCCACGCAAATAGGCCGAAGCCGGCAATGGCTACCAACAGGAAAATGATATTCTGAATGGTCACAGGAAAGGGCTAGGTTTGGGTTGGGTTCCGAAAAATACTCGTTATGCCTAACATATGTAGGCTTTTCGCTGAAAACTTTTTTACTCTGGGGCTTGCGCTATTGTTTTGGTTTACTACTTTTGCGACTCCCAATGCGAAAGCGACGGGAAATGGTGACGTAGCTCAGTTGGTAGAGCAAAGGACTGAAAATCCTTGTGTCGATGGTTCGATTCCATTCGTCACCACAGAAAAGCCCCTTGTACATTGCGTATGAGGGGCTTTTCCTTTTTAAGGGGTTCGTTATGCTCACAACATTCTATACTATTACAAGTGACTAATAATCAAATACTTGCAATAGTATAGGGTTTACTGCCCAGCCGCCCGCCGCTTTTCGTCTTCGGCACCGGTGGTGCGCTTGCGAGTGGGCGCTACTTTGTCGTTGCCGAAGCGATAGCTGAACGAGAGCGTCACGACGCGAGTATCCTGCGAGGAATTAAAAATCTCTTCAAACACCGTGTAGCGCGAGGTCGCGTGCAGAATGTTGGTGTGCAGCACATCCGTTGCGTTCAGGCGCAGGGTGCCTCGACCATCATAGACGCTTTTCTGTACGCCCACGGCCAGTTGGCCAAAACTGCGCTGGGTAAGGAATGCGTAGCGCTGTCGAGATTCGTAGCTCGCGTTCACGTCGGCGGTCCAGGTCTTGCCCAACTGCAAGGAATTGTTGGCGCTCAACAGAACAGCAAACTTCCCTGTCGGCGGGACCGAGCCCAGCAGACTGCCGTTGTAGTTGGCGAAAAACAGCTCGGCATTGCCATAGAACTTCCACCACTTGGTGGGCTCTAGTGGGGCAGTCAAGGAAAGAGAATAGTTATGTAACGCCTTCAAATTCACATCCGTAGACCGAACCAGTCGATCACTGTCCAGCACATACACACTCACGAACGGCTGATCGGTATAGGCGTAGCTGAGGCTGGTAACGATCTTTTGGCGAAAGGTGTGCGTTACCTCAGCCCGGTAGCTGGCCTGCGGTTTTAACAACGGATTACCCGCCCGATACGAAGTCGCATCAATGTAAAAGCGAAACGGGTTGAGCTGGTTGTATGTCGGGCGGTCGAGGCGACGGCTAAGCGACAGCCCCAGTTCGTGGTTCTTGTTGAGCTTGCGGCTCACATTCAGGTTGGGGAAGAGTTGCAAATAATGCCGATCGAAATCGGCATTGGGCTTGTCCGTTTCCTGCCGGCCTGTGGCATTGGTCTGCTCGGCGCGCAAGCCGGCGTTGAGCGTGAAACCGGGGAGCGTGTGCCCAAAATTCAGATACGCGGCGTTGATATTTTCGTCGTACTGAAAGTGGTTTGATTTATCAGGGTCGAGAATGCTGTTGCCATTGACTGTTTTTACAAACGCTAAATCATTGACAGACTGTACTTTACTCGCTTTCCCGCCGACTTCTAGACGCCAATGGTGGCGCATCGGGCGCGTATAATCGACCTTCGCCGACTGGATGGTGAGCGTACCGTCTTGCTGCCCCGTAAGCAGCCGCGGAGCGCGACTCGGCACATTATAAGTAGTCGTCAGCCGTTGTTGACGATCGGTGGTATAGCGGGCCATGTCGGCATCGGCCGTGAGTTCGGCCGCGCCCAACGAGTCGGCCGTGAAGAGGTAGCGGAGCGTGAAGTTGGCCGCGCCGTTGGGCGTATGCCAGGCCCGCTTGTTGAGAACAGAGTAAAGACTGTCGGACTGGCTCTGCGAATTGAAAAACTCCGACACGTTTTGGGTGGTCGAGGGATACCGGTTGGCCAGACCGCTGAGCATTGCCCCTAGTGTAAGGTGCTGATTTACTGTATAATCCAGGCCAGCTTTCCAGGTGTGCGACTGCAAGTTGCTGCGCACGTCATTGCGCTGATGAGTCCGGATCAGGAGCGCGTCGTTGTCGAAATACTTACGGTCGAACGTGAGCAGCTGGTAATTCTGACGGTCGAGATAGGCGTAGCTTCCGTAGACGTTGAGGTTTTTCTGCCGGTAATTCAGCGACAGGCCCGTGTTAAATTTGCCATAGCGTCCGCGGCCGTAACTGATGTTGGCGCTGCCGTTAGCGCCCATACGTTGGTCTTTTTTGAGATTAATGGCAATGATGCCGGCCCCGCCCTGCGCGTCGTATTTGGCCGAAGGATTTGTAATCAACTCAATAGTAGACACTTGCTCCGCTGGCAACGCCCGCAAGTAGTCCGCCAGCTCGGCGCCCGTCAGGGGGATGCGTTTGCCATTTATCTGGACCAACAACCCCTGCCGACCCCGCAACGAGAGGTTATCGTTTCCATCGACCGACATGCCGGGCGAGCGGCCAAGTACATCCAGCGTGGTGTTGCCCGCGGCCAGCGAGCTTCCTTCCACATTTACCACCGTCCGATCCGGGCGCTTCTCAAACAGCGGTTTGCGCTCCGTCACGGTTACGCCCTGCAGTTGGGTAGCCGCACTAGCTTGCAAGATGAAAGCCAACGGCGGTACCGCGCCATCCGCGACTTCCAGCGGCCCCGCCCATACGCGCGTGAACCCAATCTGAGCGACGGACACTAAGTAGCGGCCGGCAGGAACTGGCTCTAGTCGAAAATGACCTTCGACGTCGGTAAAATCAGCCTTAACAACTACCGAATCAGTGGCCCGCAGCAGCGTAACGGTAGCATATTCGATCGGCAGCTCAGTTGCTGTACGGACCGTGCCCGTTACCAAAGCGGGCCGAACCTGCGCTGCCAGGGGAAAAGCCAGCAGCCAAGCTACTATCAGGAAAAAAAATCTGCTCTGTGAACGCAGCAAGCAAAAGAACATGAGCACAATCCGGTGGTTTGGGACGGAAAGTGCAATAGGTGTAAGTTGGTCGGGCGAATTGCTGAAAAAGGGTGTCAGCCGATTCGAGGGGGCGGATTGCCTTTCCAATACCAGCCAGTTGGGCAAGTAGCAGAGGAAGCAATAGTTGGGAAAGATAACAAGAATCTGATTCTTTTCAGGCGCACTTTCTCCCGTGACGTGCCAAAGGGCAGAACAGCCCAATAAAATACGGCGGGCCAAGTATATTTTTATAAACTAGCACTCACAACTCCGGCATCTCCCTTGAAGAGATCACGCCGGGCCTTTCCTTCCTGGTTCTTCATTCGCAGCGTTATTCATTTTTCGCCATGCACTCTTTCGAAAACCATCCCGCCGAACGTATTCCTACCACCATTTATCCCGATTCGGAAGAGGCGTCCGTCGCCGTTGCCCGCGACATCGCAACGCTGATTCGCAACCGTGCGGCCGAAGGGCGCATGTGCGTGTTGGGGTTGGCAACCGGCTCCACGCCCACGCGCATGTACGAAGAGCTCGTGCGCTTACATCAAGAGGAAGGCCTTAGCTTTCAGAACGTCATCAGCTTCAACCTGGACGAGTATTATCCCATGCAGCCCAACTCTTTGCAGAGCTATGTGCGCTTCATGCACGAATACTTGTTCGATCATATCGACATTCGGCCCGAGAACGTGCACATTCCCGACGGCACGGTACGCCAAGAAGAGGTAGCTAATTTTTGCCGGCATTACGAAGAGCAGATCCGGGCCGCGGGCGGCATCGACATTCAGATTTTGGGCATTGGGCGCACGGGCCACATCGGGTTCAACGAGCCTGGGTCGGGGGCCGCATCGCGCACGCGCCTCATCACGCTCGATCACATCACCCGCACCGATGCGGCCAGTGATTTTTATGGGGAGGAAAATGTGCCGCGCCGCGCCATTACGATGGGCGTAGGGACCATATTGGAGGCGCACAGCATTGTGCTGCTGGCTTGGGGCGAAGGCAAGGCGGCAGTGGTAAAGCGCATGGTAGAAGGCGAAATGACCGATTCGGTGCCTGCCACTTACCTGCAAAAACACCCGGAAGTAAGCGTCATTCTCGACGATGCCGCCGCGGCCGAACTCACCCAGCGCAAAACGCCCTGGCTGGCCGGTTTGCCATGCAACTGGCAGGACGAAGCCTTGGTGCGCAAAGCCCTCACGTGGCTGGCGCGCACACTGCAAAAGCCCATTCTAAAGCTAACCGACGAAGACTACAATGAAAATGGCCTTTCGGAACTCCTGAACGAATCGGGGCTGGCCTACAACAGCAACATTCGGGTATTCAATGAGTTACAACACACCATTACGGGGTGGCCGGGTGGCAAGCCCAATGCAGATGACACGTACCGGCCCGAGCGGCAGGCTCCGTTTCCGAAGCGCGCGCTTATTTTCAGCCCCCACCCCGACGATGATGTTATTTCGATGGGCGGCACGCTGTTGCGGCTCGTTGACCAAGGCCACGACGTGCACGTAGCCTACCAAACCAGCGGCAACATTGCGGTTTTTGATGACGAAGCCATTCGCTTCGCCGAGTTTGTAGCCGACTACGACGCGGCTTTCCGGCTGGATGAGCAACAGGCCGAAACGCTGTACGAGCGGGTAGTAGATTCGCTCAAAAACAAAGCTCCTGGCCAGGTTGACTCGGCGGAAGTGCAGCAAATCAAAGGGTTGATTCGCCGGGGCGAGGCCAAATCGGCTTGTCGCTATGCCGGCATCCCCGACGAAAATGCGCACTTCATGGACCTGCCCTTCTACGAAACCGGCCGGGTGCGCAAAAAACCGTTGGGCGAGGAAGACATTCGACTCACGGTGGACCTGCTGAACCAAATACAACCTCAGCAAATCTATGCCGCCGGCGACCTCTCCGACCCGCACGGTACGCACCGCGTCTGTTTGTCGGCGGTTTTCCAGGCGTTGCAGCAGCTGAAAGCCGAAGGCTGCGAGTGGCTAAAAGACTGTTGGGTGTGGCTATACCGGGGTGCGTGGCAGGAGTGGGACATCGACCGCATCGAAATGGCCGTACCCATCTCGCCCCAAGAGCTAACGCGCAAGCGTCGCGCCATTTTCAAGCACCAGTCGCAGAAAGACCGACCGCTGTTTCCGGGTGCCGACCAACGCGAATTTTGGCAACGCGCCGAGGAGCGCAACCGCACCACCGCCAAAATCTACGACCAACTCGGCCTACCCGAATATGAGGCCATTGAAGCCTTTGTAAGATGGAAAATATAACTACTTAATAATCAATTATTTATATTTTCCATGATTTCATAAATCCGGAGCGTGTGTGCACCTCGCCCGGGTCAGGGGCAGTTTTGTCGGCGGGCTTCGTCGGCGTAAGCGTAGCCCAACGCGACGGCGCGCCTGAAAAATTCGCAGGCGGCTTCTTCGTTTCCTTCCTGTTGTGCCAAGCGCCCAAGCAGAAAATGAACCTGCCCATTGCCCGGATTAGCGATCAAAACCTGCCGATAATCTTCGCGCGCCGCCCCAAAATTCTGAATCTTGAAGCTGGCTAACCCACGGTAGGTTAAATATTTATAATCAATAGGCCGCCCTAGTTCGGCGCGCTGGCGCAAGCCGGTGCTGAAATCCTGGACGGCGGCCTCAAAACGCCGTTTGTCGAAGAGCCGAACTTCGCCACGCGTGAGCCAAGCGCCACTCATCGTCGAATCGAGGGCCAACGCGCGGGTAAGGTTGAGCTCCGCCGAATCGGGCCGATTTAAGCTGGCTTCACATTGGCCCATCCGAAAGAGCAGCGGCGCCACTTCCCCTGCCGAATGGGCCTCGCGCAAAGCAGCATAATAGTCGGAGTGGGCCCCTTTGTAGTCGCGGTATACCAGTTGCCTGATTTCGGCCCGCCGTTGAAGAGCTGCCGCATAATCGGGCTTAAAGCGCAGTGCTTCTGACAGATAGCTGTCCGCCGTACTCCACCTGCGCTCGGTGTAGGCCCGCAGGCCATCCTTGTAGTTGCTAACGGCCGCAAAATGGTCCATGGTTACCTTAACCGAAACCAAAAACAGTATGAGCACTCCGACAACTGCCGCTGTCAATTGGTAATCGCGGCGCGTAAACTTGGCCTGCCGCTTGGGGATGGGCCGGTAATGACGCTCCGATGAAGTTGATGGCCGGCGGGTGCGCAGCGGCGCAGGCGGCGGCATCGGCACTCCGTACACACGCTGCGACTGCGACCGGAACTGTTGCTGCCGGAGTATGGCCTCGGCGCGCAGCACTTCCTGGCGCAGCTGATGGTCGTAGGCAGCACGACGGGCGGGGTCCGACAGCACCCGATAAGCCGCGTTCACCGCCTTAAATTGCTCCTCGAATTTCGTGCTACCGCCGTGCTTATCGGGGTGGTACTGGATAGCCAACTGCTTGTACGCAGCCTTGATTTCTCGGTCTGTGGCCGAGGCCGAAACCCCCAGCACATGATAATAATTCTGACTCAAAGCACGGCAGTATAAGGTAAAAGTAACGCAATTTTCAGACAAAAAGCTCCATTTGCCGTATGGAAGGGGCAGCCAGAAATTGCAGCTTGGGAGCTGTTTTTCTGCGCTTTGCTTTCTATACATCGTTTTTCGCACCTCTATCCTTTCGCCGTATGGCTACCGACGACGACGCTACCAAAACGCCCCGCAATGACAGCCTCATCGGGAATCTGATGGGCTACCTCGACACCCGCATCGACTTGGTGCGCCTCGAAGTACAACAGAAGGTCAAGAATGCTTTTATCGGCACGGCACACGGCGTTACGATGGGCCTGATCGGGCTCATGTTTCTAATTTTTCTGAGCATATTCGCCGGCTTGGCGCTCAACGACGCGCTCGACAGCACCTTTTGGGGCTTTGGCATTGTGGCCGGCTTTTACCTGCTGTTGCTCATCATCTTTGTGGTGGGTGTCGACAAAAAACTCTTCCAGGGTTTGGCCGACAAACTGCTGGACAATACGATTTATAAATCTGACAAACGTCAAGAATAACTACACGCATGGCAGAGCTGAACAATCCGCTGTTCGAAGACGAGAAAGAGTTTTTGGAGCGTCAGAAGCTTGAGTACGAACGCGCTCTTCTGGGCGATGTTGATAACATTAAGGAGAAGACCCAGCAGGTCGGCAAAATAGCGCTGATTGGCGCTGGCTTGGTCGGCAGCATCTGGCTCATATCCAAAGCTTTCCGCAGCAAAAAATCATCGCACGACGACCTTGACGCACCGCGCTCGAAGCGCCAACTCAAGCAAGCCAAAAAAACACGCGCGAAAGCACCTGTGCCGGTGGCCAATACCCATGGGGCTACTTCCGATGATTTAGGCTTTGGTGCCGGTAGCCACAGCTTCGACCGGGGTAATGTAGCACACAACCGGGCGCACATTGCGCCCGACGTGTATCACACCGATGCCGACCCGTTTCCGCCGTTGGCTTCCGACGATGCTCGTCGTTTCCCGCAGAAATCATTCGCTTCTTCTGCTTACTCGCAGCCTGAAGCTTCTTCCATTGTGGCCTCGGCTTTTCAGTCGTTTATGGCGTCCGATACGGGCAAAATGCTAATTGCCCAAGTAACTGCGGTGCTCATGGCTTACGTGGCTAAAAAGGTAGGCGAGTATTTGCCTCTGGACAAAAATCCCGACCTTGCAGGCACAACGACGGCTTCGGCACAAGAACCCGAAACGCACGACATCAATTTTACTTACCATACCGACGCGGATGCGCCTCAGCAGCCTCTATGAAGCTCTTTGTAAACGCCGGGCACGCGGCCAGAAGTCTCTGGCCGTGTTGCTTGATCCCGACCACCTGAACGAGGCGGGTTGCCGGCATTTACTGGAACTGAGCGAGTCTCATCCGATTGATTACTTCTTTGTGGGCGGCAGCTTGGTGATGAATTCTCACCAAGCGTCGCTCATTCGGCTTATAAAAAGCCGCAGTGCAGTGCCCGTGTTGCTGTTTCCGAGCCACAGCCTACACCTCGACTCGCAGGCCGATGGGATTTTGCTTTTGTCTCTGATTTCGGGTCGCAATCCGGAATTTCTTATTGGTCAGCACGTTATCGCGGCTCCACTGCTGCGAGCTAGTGAGTTGCAAATTCTTCCCACCGGCTACATGCTCGTGGATACTGGCCGCCAGACGACAGCGAGCTACATCAGTGGTACTACTCCCCTGCCCTACGACAAGCCCAATATCGCCGCCTGCACCGCCATGGCTGGCGAACAGCTTGGCTTGCGCCTCATGTACCTCGACGGCGGCAGTGGTGCTATGTATCCTGTAGCACCTACCATGATCCGCGCAGTTCGGCACGCCGTAGACGTGCCGTTGATCGTTGGCGGCGGCATCAATACCGCTGAGAAAGCCCAAACCGCCCTCGCTGCGGGTGCTGATGTACTCGTAGTAGGTAACCACATTGAGAAAAATCCCGATTTTCTCCCGGAAGTTTCCAGAATTGTTCGCACGTTCAACTCGGTGCTCGATCTGAGCATGTAAGAGGTAGCTGGGCTGCGCAAAGCTTTTCTATATACTATATATATAAACAAGAGGGCCCAGACTGTAAAGTCCGGGCCCTCTTGTTTGCAACCAGCTAATAAGTAAGTGACTAGATATTCATTGCAGATTCCCGACGGCGCATTTTGCCAGCTGGAATGCCAAACATCATCTTGAAACGACGGCAGAAGTAAGCCGTGTCTTTGTACCCAACTTCTTTGCCGATGTCGCGGATGCTTTTCTTGGTCGTACGAAGCAGGAATACAGCACGTTCCATGCGCTGGTATTCGATGTAGTCCTGCGGGTTGATACCCGTCAGCATCTTAAAGTACTGACCTACATAGTCCTCCGAAACGTTGGCTACGCTCGACAGCACTTTGTTGGACAAATCGCCGCCGATGTTCTCCTTGATGTAGTTGAACAGATCGATCAGACGCGGATCCTTGAAGTAGGTGCTGTTGGTGGCCAGTTGCTCCACAAACATCTTGTTGCGCAGAATATAGCGCACAATCTCTACAACGAGGTTTTCGGTATAAATCGTGATCAGACGTTCCCGACCAGGCAAATCCTGCAAGCTTTCCTCAACAATCTTAATGACGAGGTTTGCTAGCTTCGAATTACCTGTGATCAGGAAAGCTGGCACGTCCAGCGAAGCAAAGAAGTTGACGGAGTCAAATACCTTCGCTTCGAAGCTTACGTGGCTGTGGCTTTCTTCCGCGTCGCCGATCAGGTCCAGATCGGTGTTGGAATGAAAGAACTTATCTTTATTACTAATCAGATCGTCGTTGGTAATTACTTTACCGCCGCCTTCGCCGTAGCTTACTTTCGTAGCACGGCCCCCTGGGATGAACAACATTTCACCCTCCTCTACCACTTGTTCCTCATCACCGAAGGCAATACGGCCTTTGTGCAACAGTATGAGATTGTTGCCAACATCATAATAATTGCGCACGGTGAAAGGCTGCTGGAGCACCAAGTTTTTCGCTTTAATGTAGCGGACTCCAAGCGACTCAATCACTTTATTGTAATCTTCCATCTTTCAGGGCTGGTTGGATTGCCGGGAAAATCCAGCCGATAGGTCGTCTGGATTTAGACAATGCAAAATAACATATAAAAATTCACAAAAACGAAAAACCCAGCCAAATTTTAGCTGGGTTTTGTGCAACGTTTCTGCTTTTCAGGCAATTCTTCAATTATTTCAGAATTTCCCGTGAGATTACAATTTTCTGGATTTCAGAGGTGCCTTCGTAAATCTGAGTGATTTTGGCATCGCGCATGAAGCGTTCTACATGGAATTCTTTCACAAAACCGTAACCACCATGTATTTGCACGGCTTCTACGGCGCTATCCATAGCAACTTTTGAAGCAAACAGCTTCGCCATCGCGCCCGACTTGGCATAGTCGAGGTGTTGGTCCTTGTCGTGGGCAGCTTGTAAACACAATAAGCGAGCGGCATCGATGTTGGTAGCCATGTCCGCCAGCTTGAACTGAATTGCCTGATGCTTAGCGATTTCTACACCAAATGCTTTCCGTTCTTTGGCGTATTTCAACGATAGCTCCAAGGAACCCGAGGCAATGCCAAGCGCCTGCGCGGCAATACCGATGCGGCCTCCGGCCAAGACCGACATCGCGAATTTAAAGCCGAAGCCGTCTTCGCCGATGCGGTTCTCTTTGGGCACCTTCACATCCGTAAACATCAACGAGTGTGTATCCGACCCCCTGATGCCCAGCTTGTTTTCTTTCGGCCCAATCACAAAGCCCGGTGCACCTTTCTCCACGATGAAGGCGTTGATGCCCCGGTGCTTAAGCTCAGGGTTAGTTTGGGCAATAACCAGATAGACAGAGGCCGAGCTACCGTTGGTGATCCAGTTTTTGGTGCCGTTGAGCAAGTAGTAGTCGCCTTTGTCTTCGGCAGTGGTGCGTTGCATGGTTGCATCCGAGCCAGCTTCGGGCTCGGAAAGGCAGAACGCCCCGATTTGCTCGCCGGTGGTCAGCTTAGTCAAGTACTTCTGTTTTTGCTCTTCGGTGCCGTATTTCTCTAACCCCCAGCAAACCAGAGAGTTATTAACCGACATAATTACCGAGCAAGAGGCGTCTACTTTGGATATTTCTTCCATAGCCAGCACGTACGATACCGTATCCATGCCGCCGCCGCCGTACTCGGGGCTCACCATCATGCCCAAAAAGCCGAGCTCGCCCATCTTCTTGACCTGCTCGGCAGGAAACTTCTGATGCTCGTCGCGTTCGATGACGCCGGCCCAGAGTTCGCTTTGGGCAAAATCGCGGGCAGCCGCTTGCACGGCAAGTTGTTCTTCGGTGAACTGAAAATCCATTGTAAAAACCTTGGGTGGAAAATTGTACCGCTTGTGCGGTTGGGTGGGGAAATGACTTCAAAATTAGCCATATCCTGTACAGCTTTGCAACAATCCCATTAGGACATAAGTTGGCCCTCTGAATTATTTAGTTCTGAGGGCAATTGCATAAAAAAACACCTCGCTGAAAAACCAACGAGGTGTTTCTAATAATGTGGAGAGCGACGGCTTAGCGACGACCGCGGCTACCCATAAAAATACTCACGTAATAAAGTAGCGTAGCCAGTGAGGCCAGTGCCGCTACTACATACGTCATGGCGGCCCACCACAGCGCATCTTTGGCCATGGCATGTTCTTGCGGAGTTACGATGCCGCGCTTATCAATCCAAGCCAGTGCTCGGCGGCTGGCGTCGAACTCGACGGGCAGTGTGACGAACGAGAACAGCGTCGTGAGCGAGAACAAGGCAATACCTAACCCCAAGGGAATGAGCGTGGTACGAATCATGAAGATACCGGCCAGCAGAATAAAGGGCATAAACTTGGAAACCGCGCTTAGAGCGGGTACCATAGCCGAGCGGAACTGCAACATGCTGTAAGCCGTGGCATGCTGTACGGCGTGGCCGCATTCGTGGGCCGCGACGGCGGCCGCTGCGGCGCTCCGTTCTTCGTATACGGCTTCGCTGAGATTAACCGTCTTGTCGGCTGGGTTATAGTGGTCGGTAAGCTTGCCCTCGGACGAGATCACGCGAACGTCGGTAATGCCGTGGTCGGCCAGCATCAACTCCGCAATCTGGCGGCCCGACAGGCCCGAATGCAAGCCGACTTTGGCATATTGGGAAAACTTGCTGCGCAGTCGCCACTGAATCAGCCAGCTCACAATCATCGCCAGAATGACGAGGAAGTAAATGGGACTTGCGTTGTAGTACATGAGTGGTGTGTCTTTTTTAAGAGTGAAGTTGCGTGCGGATGCGTTCGACGATGCGCGTCGTGCTGTAGCCAGCGACGAGTGGTACGGTAAGCACCTGCCCACCGCTATTCAACACCAACTCGTGCCCGACAATTCCACTGATATCGTAGTCATCGCCCTTCACCAGAATGTCAGGTCGAACTACTTCAATCAGCTGCAACGGCGTCGGTTCGTCGAACAGAACCACGGCATCTACAAACAAAAGAGACGCCAGAATCCGAGCACGTGACACTTCGTCTTGCAGCGGCCGACCGGGCTTCAGACGGCTCACCGAACTATCTGTGTTTAAGCCGATTACCAAAGCCCCTCCCAGATGGCGCGCTTTCTCCATATAGTCAACGTGGCCGAGATGGAGCAGATCGAAGCAGCCGTTGGTAAAGACGATCTTTCGTCCTTGCGCACGCCACTCTTCCAAGACTGGTCCAACGGCCTCACGGCTGAATATTTTGTCTTTACTCCACATCGAGCGCTACCGTTGCGGGTATGGGCTCGACGGCTAATTGCCGGGCTGCCCGTCCCGATTTTATCATGCTCATGACAAAGCTGATACCGCCCATGAGCACCACCAGCAGCGTTTGGGTTCCGTGCACTACCAACGCGTATGCAATGCCGGCTTCTTTCGATACACCGTATACCAGCAACGTGCTCTGTACCAGCAAGTGATACACGCCGATGCCGCCTTGCACAGGAGCCGCCATGCCAAACGTACCGAATGTAAGCACGGCGAGAGCCGCCATCGCGCCCAGGTTATGCGTAGCGGGAAAAGCAAAAAAGGCCAAGTAGCCCATGAAATAATACACCGACCACGTAAAGACGGTGTGCAGCAGGAACAATCCTTTGTGCTCTAGCTTGCGAATGCTGAATATGCCCGCCAACAGACCCCGTACAAAGCTTATCAGACGGTTGAACAGCGCATGTTGCCGTAGCCGCTCCAAGTTGCGAAACAGCAGATAGCCCGTCAGGACAAGCAGCACTACAATGATTAGAGCAGCGATGAGCAGCGTGGTTTCGTTCTGCGCGATGGACTGGTATTTATCTGAAAATAAACTTGTTACAAAACTCCAGAATTTGTCAAATTGCAGCAGTAAGGTGGCGCTCAACACCAGCAGCAACACGAGTACATCAATGATGCGCTCAGTAATCATAGTTCCGACTCCTACTTGCACCGGCACGCCGCTGGTGCGGCGGAGTACGGAGCACCGGAGCACTTCGCCCAGGCGCGGCAGCACGAGGTTGGCCAAGTAGCCAACCATCATGGCGTGATACACGTCCCAGTAGGAGGGCTTGTTGCCAGTAGCATCAATTTGCATTTTCCAGCGGTAGGCCCGGCTGAAATAGCCCATCGCCGAAATAATGACGGTGAGGCCCATCCAGAAGTAATTAGCCTCCATCATATGTTGCCCGATTCGACTAAGGTCTTGGCCACGAACAGCGTATACCATGAGGGCCCCGGAGAAGGCAAGCAGCAAGGCATACTTTAGAATATTGAGCAGCTTCTTCACGCGTATAACGTTAGTTTATAGACACTTATCGGGCAAGACCAAAGTCGTACCGTGCGCAAATTACACCAACCGATTATGCTGGTCGGGGAATACTAGGGTCGGCTTGTGTGTGCGCGCTTCCGCAAAATCGATAAGAGCGTAGGAAAAAACAATAATAATATCGCCGACTGCTACTTTACGCGCCGCCGGCCCGTTGAGGCATACCATACCCGAACCGCGTTCGCCCCGAATGGTATAGGTCTCGAACCGCTCGCCGTTGTTGACGTTTACGACCGTCACTTTCTCGTTCTCCACCATGTTGGCCGCATCGAGCAAATCTTCGTCGATGGTGATGCTGCCGACGTAATGCAGTTCGGCTTGGGTAACCTTGGCGCGGTGAATTTTGGACTTGAGAACCTCGATATGCATGGGGCAAAAACCAGTTGAATAAGACTGGCAAAGTTATGCTTTTCACCCCGAACACTGGCAGGGCGTTCAGGTAGCTGCCCTGACCGGAGTTGCAGCACCAAAACATTACGCTCCGACTCGAATTCGAAACTAACCTGCACGCAAAACGTCCCAACAAAGCAGGCACATTTTCCTGCCTCGTTGGGACGTTCTTTTAGTTAGGCTCAGTTACTGCGCGATACGCATTTATACGTCCGTAGCCGTAGTACGGATCGCGACCGGGCTTGCCGAGGTCATCGGCTGAAGCACGCAGAACGGCCTCTACGCGGGCGGGGGCCATATCGCCGCCATTTTTACCGATGACAAGCGCCGCTACCCCTGCTGCGTGCGGGGCGGCCATGCTCGTACCGGCAGAGAAGGAATTCCCGCCAGGCACCGTGCTTAGCACCATGTTGTAGGCGTAAGCCCGGATTCGGATACAGCGTGAAGTCGCCACCAGGGGCCGCGAAAGAGATGTCGGGCGTGCCATAGTTGGAATAGGAAGCAAACCCATCCAGATTTGTAGCCGGATTCTAGAGCCACCCACGAGGACCGGTAGCCGAAATGGAAATCACGCTTGGTGCGCCAGGTGGCAAGTTGATCAACGACTGATCTTTGTTGCCGTCGTTGGAATCGTTGCCTGCCGAGGCAATTACCGTTACGCCGTGCTGCTTGGCATAAGCCGTTACTTTATCAATGGCCACAATCAGCTCCTGTGTGCCTTTGGCATCCGTGACCAACGAAATCATCGGCGGGGTTGTCAGGAGTGCCGTTGTCATCTAAATATTTGCCGTTGCGCAAGAACGTTCCACCCAAACTCATATTGATAACGTCGGCTTGCTGCGTTACGGCGTAGTAAATGCCGTTGATCATCCACGAAAAGCTACCCGAACCACCATCGGCGAGCACTTTCACCAAGATCAACGTTGCTTCCGGTGCTACCCCTACTACGCCAATCTTGTTGTCGACGGCGGCAATGGTGCCGGCCGTGTGCGTACCGTGGCTAAAACCCGTCCCAACAAATTGCACCCCTTCTTTGGGCACGAAGGACTTGCTGGCGGCCACATCGATGTTTTGCATATCTTATCATATCTTATATTTATGATACCATATTCTATTCGACGCTTGTAATCCATTCTATTATATACATGAGGCATTGATTATAAACGTATTATGCATATAATAGAATGGATTAAGCAACGTCAACAATGACGTTATCAATAAGCCTGACATCCCCCAAATGCGCTGCTAGACAAAGCGCTATTGCCCGGCCAGGAGTCCACGCCTTTTCTACCGACTGTAGGGTTTGGGCATCGGCAACTTCAAAATACTCGAGCTTAATTGCTTCTGCACTAGCCAACTGTGCTTGCACTGCCTGTCGGATGGATGATGGAGATTGTCCTTGCTTCACCATTTCTGCGCCCAGTTGCAAAGCTTCGTACAACCGCGGGGCCACGGCCCGATCTGCGGTCGACAAGCGCCGATTGCGCGACGACATAGCCAAGCCATCGGATTCACGAATAGTGGAATACGCAACTAGCTCTAAGTCAAAGGATAAGTCCGCAACGAGCTGCCGAATAATGGTAACCTGCTGCAAGTCTTTCTGCCCAAAATAAGCACGGTGCGGACGTGCGAGGTGAAAAAGCTTGCTCACGACCGTGGCCACCCCATTGAAGTGCCCCGGGCGGTGGGCACCTTCCATTACCCGCTCCAAAGGACCGAAGTCGAAACGGAGCACCGTAGGCTGCGGATACATCTGCTCAACAGAAGGCAGGAATAGCGCCGTGCAACCAGCCGGTGCTAGCAGTGCCGCATCCGCTTCGGGCAGACGCGGATAGAGCCGGAAGTCTTCAGGATTATTAAACTGAGTAGGGTTGACAAAAACGCTGGTTATCACCACGTCGTTTTGCGCGGCGGCAGCGCGTACCAGTTGCAGGTGTCCTTCGTGCAAAGCCCCCATTGTGGGAACTAGCCCAATACGTTGTCCGTTCCGGCGCCAAGTTTCAGTTAGTGCTTGCAACTCGGCGGCCGTTTGCAGTATCTCCATGTGTGTAGCAGCCTTACGAACAGGGTCGCAGGCAGGTTTTGTTGAAATTTCGCTCAAAATTGTTTAATTTTGTGCATCCCAAAGTGTTGCCTTACCCCAATCACCCCAACTGAGCCGATATGTCCAAGTTGAGAATACTCTACGCTGCCACGGAGATCAACCCGTTTTTACAAACAACCAAGGTAGCCGAGTTTCTGCGGATGTTGCCGCAGGGGATGCAGGAAATGGGGATGGAAATCCGCATTTTCGTACCTCGTTTTGGCATTATCAACGAGCGTAAAAACCGCCTGCACGAGGTGGTGCGCCTGTCGGGCATCAACATTGCGGTAGGGGAAGACGAAAAGCCTCTGATCATTAAGGTGGCTTCTATTCCGAATGCCAAATTGCAGGTGTACTTCATTGACAATGAGGATTATTTCCACCGCAAATCGGTATTGGTTGACAAAAACGACAAGTTTCACTCCGACAACGACGAGCGGGCCATCTTTTTCTGCAAAGGTGTGCTGGAAACTGTTAAGAAACTTGGCTGGGCGCCTGATATCGTGCACTGCAACGACTGGATGACTGGCCTGATCCCGATGTACCTGAAAACGACCTACAAAAAGGATCCGATTTTCAAGGATGCCAAGTCGGTGTTCACGATTTACAACAACGAGTTTGATTACAAATTCGAAGGCGACATCATCGAAAAGGCTAAAATGCTGGACATTGATGATGAAATGCTGGCGGCCCTAAAGTCGGCGGACTTCGGCGGCTTTATCAAAGTTGGGATGGAGTATGCCGATTCGGTAGTGAAGTCGGACGAAGACTTCAGCGACAACCTCAATGCCTTGTTCACCGAGTACTCGCAGAAAAAACAAATCGGCCAAGTAGGCGCCGACGAAAATCTGCTTACTTCATACTACGCGCTCTATAATGAATTGGCTAGTTAAGGCCTACCGCCTCACGACGGTTTCTCTTTTTTCTGCGGGTCTGCTGCTCACGTCAGGGTGCGAAGATCCAAATGCCATTGGTGTAGAACTTCCGGGAACGGCACCAGCAAACACACAATACCGCGATTTGCCCGTCACTGCCTCCACGCTGCTGCAAGACTCTTTGCAGACGCTAAAGGCCAATAGCATACTCGTAGGCAACATTCGCGATAACAACTTAGGTATCAATACTATAGCAAGAGGCTATTTTAATCTTGCTATAACGTTGCCCAATTTGCCTTTTGCACTTAGCGATTCTTTGCCCGCCAAGTTCACTAATCCGCAGCTTGACTCGGTAGTGACTTACCTGAGTTACAACCAGCTTTATGGCAACACAACCCAGTTGGCCCACTTTGATCTGTATAACCTGCAGCAGCGAATTGGCGATCGGGAGGTTTATACGTCCAGCACTACGTTGCCTTTAGGCGAGGCGATAGGCACTAATTTAGTTTCGTCGCTTACCCGTACTCGAAAAACACGGGTCAAAGTAGCCAGTGGCGGAGCAACTGATACCAGTACGGTGGTGACTCAAGTTGCTGATCCAAGTCTGCGGCTAGTCTTACACAAGCCGGCACAATCCTCCAGCTTTGCTACTGCTTTGTTTGAGCAGTTGAAAAACAGCAATTTCAACCAAGCTGCATTAGATGCTTTTTGGAAAGGTTTAGCAGTGGTGCCTTCCGCTGGCTTTACCGGGACGATGGTGGGGCTGGGCTACAATCCATCAGCAGTTACCAGCCAAGTTTTGGTTTACTATCGGGTGCCAAGCGATCCGGAGACGCCAACTAAGAAGAAATGGCGCAGCTATTCCATCTTTCTGGGCACTTCTCTTTCTGCTGGCAATGCAGGAGCCGCCCGTTATTTCACGCAGATAACGCCTGACCTGTCGGGTGCCGGTGCCTTTGCCCGCCTGACCGACGATAGCAAAGAAGTAAGCGCTGCTGAGGCTAACGGAGTTACGTATATGCAGAATGGCGTGGGCTTGGGCACCAAGCTCGTAATTCCGGGTCTCGAAGATTTGCGCAAAGAATCGGGGTTGGCCATTAACCGGGCCGAATTGATCATTCCGGTAAAAGGCTACAGTAACTTACTCTTTACCAGCCCTTTACAGGCCTATCTATACGAAATCAATAGTCATAACCGAGTGTTGCAACGCACGGTTGGTATTACGCCCATCAAACGCCTTGTGCAGGCCGATGGCGAGAACCAACAGAGCCAGCGGGCGCACAGCTCTAACGCGCCAAATTCGGAGGCTACAGTTACCTACTACGATCTTGGCGCTAACAACAAGTACTACAGCGTAGTAATAACAAGCTACATCCAAGCCTACTTATATAATCAATTGGGGGGTGAGCTTCCGGCTGGGTTACTGCTATCTCCAAGCCTAGATTTGCCTACCTCAATTGAGGCTTCCTTGTCCTTGAACCTAAACCGGGCGGTACTGGATGGCAATAATATTAAATTGCGCATCTATTATTCCAATTTACGCTAGAGCATAATCTGGCTGTTTTCCCCCATGGCTTTACGGCACGGCCTTTGTAAAAAGGCCGTTTTCGTTCATTTACTGCTTTTACCACCCCACTCTGACACACGAAGATTATGTGCGGAATTGTCGCTTACATTGGGCACCGTGAGGCCTGTCCTATCATCCTAAAAGGCCTGCGCCGCCTCGAGTATCGTGGCTACGATTCAGCGGGCATTGCTTTGCTAAACGGCGAATTAAACGTCTATAAGAAAAAAGGCAAAGTAAATGATCTTGAGGCATTTATCGCCGATAAGAACATCCATGCTCAAGTGGGTATGGGCCATACGCGCTGGGCTACCCACGGCGAACCAAATGACGTAAATGCACACCCGCACTACTCTACATCGGAGCGGATTGCCATTATTCATAACGGCATTATCGAGAACTATGCCGCGCTGAAAACTCATTTACAGCAGCAAGGGCACGAATTTCACTCTGATACGGATACGGAGGTCTTCGTTAATCTGATTGAAGAGATTCAGCAAAAGAATCACTGCACGCTAGAAGAAGCAGTGCGTTTGGCTTTGCACGAAGTGGTAGGTGCCTACGCCATCGTAGTATTGAGCAAGGATGAGCCAAATCAGTTGATTGCGGCTCGTAAAGGCTCGCCGCTGGTAATCGGCATTGGAAAAGATGAGTTTTTCTTGGCTTCCGATGCCACCCCAATCATTGAATATACCAATGAAGTTGTTTATGTAAACGACTACGAGATTGCGGTTATTCGGAATGGCAAGTTGGAGATTCGCAGCCGTGAGGACGTACAACAGACTCCTTATATTCAGAAGTTGGAGCTGGAGCTTGACAGCATCGAAAAAGGTGGCTATGAGCACTTTATGCTGAAGGAGATATTCGAACAGCCCCGCTCCATTTTGGATTCGATGCGTGGCCGTTTGGAGTTGGAGGCCGGCCACTTGAATATGGGTGGCGTGCGTGCTTACGAGCGGAAATTTGTCAATGCCGACCGCATCATCATTGTAGCATGTGGCACCTCGTGGCATGCCGGCCTCGTGGCAGAATATCTGATCGAAGACTTGGCACGTATTCCGGTCGAAGTTGAATATGCGTCGGAATTTCGGTACCGCAACCCTGTTCTGACCGAGCGCGATATTGTCATTGCGATCTCTCAATCGGGCGAAACTGCCGATACCTTGGCGGCCCTAGAGCTAGCCAAGAGCAAAGGCGCTACCATCTTTGGTATTTGCAACGTAGTAGGCAGCAGCATTGCCCGCGCTACCGATGCCGGTGCTTACACCCACGCAGGCCCTGAGATTGGGGTAGCCTCTACGAAAGCATTCACGGCTCAAGTCACAGTCCTCACCATCTTGGCGATGGTAGTAGGCCATAAGCGCGGTACCCTTTCGGATACCAAATTGCGCGAGCTGATGGTGGAGCTAGAGAACATTCCATCCAAAGTTGAAAAGGCACTGCTGCTCAACACGGAGATCCTCCAGATTTCGGAAATCTTCAAAGACGCTACCAATTTCCTCTATCTAGGCCGTGGGTACAACTTCCCGGTTGCGTTGGAAGGTGCGCTTAAGCTCAAGGAAATCAGCTACATCCACGCCGAGGGTTATCCGGCTGCGGAGATGAAGCACGGTCCGATTGCGCTCATCGACGAGAATATGCCAGTGGTCGTTATTGCGACCAAGGACAGCTCCTACGAGAAAGTGGTATCGAACATTCAGGAAGTGAAAGCCCGCAAAGGACGCATTATCGCAGTCGTAACAGAAGGCGATACTGTCATTCCGCCGATGGCCGAATTTGTAATCGAAGTGCCTGCAACCAGCGAAATACTGATGCCGCTGGTGTCGGTGGTGCCGTTGCAGTTACTTTCCTACCACATTGCCGTATTGCGGGGTTGCAACGTCGATCAGCCGCGTAACTTGGCTAAATCCGTAACCGTAGAGTAAGCATCTGACTATCAATCAGTTGAAAAGGCACTTCGTAACCGAAGTGCCTTTTTTATTCACTTGGCATTAAAGCTTGGCGTAGGGTTACAGGGCGAAAGATTCGCCTCTCAAGTGCATTGCCTTCAACAGGGGGCAAGCTTTGTAGCGCTCTTCGTGCGTGTCATGGTACAGAGCTTCCAACGTTTCGTATACCCGACTGACCCCGATGGCATTCGCCCAATCGAAAGGACCACGCGGGTAATTAGTACCCAGTTTCATGCCCAAATCGATGTCGCGGACGCTGGCGGTGCCTTCCTGCAGCGTATAGCAAGCTTCGTTGATGATCATGCACACGACGCGCGGCGTTACCAGGCCAACTCGATCAGTTACAAGCCGATATTCTGTATTCAGTTTCTGGCATGTGTCGGTTAGATCCGCAACATGCTCTTCACGTAAAATACTTACTTCCAGATACTTGCGATCAAGCAGTGTAGGCAGTAGGCACAACCCAAATACCGGCCCGAACGGCGGCTTTTCGTTGTGAAAGATCTGCGCCAACGACTGGCAGGTAGTGTCATAGAATAGCGGCTGGCGTGGCTGCTCATAGTGCAACTCCGGCCACGGACGCAGATCGAAGGCGGCATCGGCAGCGGCAAGACGCCCGGTAAGATCGGCAGCGGCAGCCGGACAAAAATCGTAGGTGTGCTGGGGCCCGAATTTGTGACGGAACTCGGTTTCGAGGTGTTGGCCTTCGACAATGAACAGGTGCATGCTTTTCCGCTTACTTTTGGCTCAAAGATAGGTTTCCCATTTGCATTCCATTCGTCCATTATGCCCCACACAATCGTTTACTCCGCCGACGCGCCCGCGCCCATTGGGCCTTATAGCCAAGCTATTCAGGCTGGCGACACCGTTTACGTATCGGGCCAGATTGCCTTGGATGCCACAAGTGGGCAGCTTGTAGGCGATGGCGACGTAACGGCCGAAACCCACCAAGTGATGCGCAATCTGCAAGCGGTGCTGCAAGCGGCCGGCCTCACGCTGCGTGAAGTTGTCAAGTGCAGCATCTTCGTGAAAGACCTGGGTAACTTTGGAATTATCAACGAGATCTACGGCAGCTACTTCGATGCCGATTATGCGCCAGCCCGCGAAACCGTGGAAGTGAGCCGGTTGCCGAAAGATGTGCAGGTCGAGATATCGTGCATCGCCGTAAAACCTGCTTAAACCAGCCAATCGAGAAAGACAAACCTGTATAACTTATTCTTAAACAGTGTTTTACGCTGCAAATTAATTCTATCAAACTATATCACCTTCCACATGAAAGAGTTAGGCCTCGGATTATTTCTGGTTGGATTAGTGTCGTTGGCATTGCCTTTTCTAGGCATGAAGTTTATGTTCCTGACTTGGATTGAGCAATGGGGAGTGGCCGTTTCGTGGGTCATCCGCGGAGGCATCACCTTGCTGGGGCTGATCCTGTATTTGGCCTATCGCAACCGCGATTAGCGCCGTATTGAGTTCGGCTGGTCAAAGCCTGTGGGGAAAACCACCGGGGCAGCCGCAGGCCGGGCGGTTTTGTCGTACCTTCGCGCCGCGTTTTTTCAGATAACGCCGCGAATTTTTTGATTGTATGGAGAGAGAAGTACGGGTGCGTTTTGCCCCCAGCCCTACCGGTCCGCTGCACATCGGCGGCGTGCGCACTGCGCTGTATAACTACCTGCTGGCCCGCAAGCTGGGCGGCAAAATGCTGTTGCGCATTGAAGATACCGACCAGAACCGCTTTGTGCCCGGCGCCGAAGACTACATTCGGGAGTCGTTGGCGTGGTGCGGCATCGAACTCGACGAAAGCCCTTGGCATGGCGGCCCGCACGCCCCCTATCGCCAGAGCGAGCGCAAGCCCATGTACATGCAGTACGCGATGCAGCTCATCGAGAGCGGCCACGCCTATTATGCCTTCGACACACCCGAGGAACTCGACGCGATGCGCGCGCGCCTTACGGCGGCCAAAGTGCCTAATCCGCAGTACAACTCCATCACGCGCAGCCAGATGCGCAACTCCATCACGCTGCCCGAAGACGAGGTAAAGCAGATGCTCGACAGCGGCGCACCTTACGTGATCCGTCTGAAAGTACCTCGCAAAGAGGAAGTTAGGTTCAACGACCTGATTCGTGGCTGGGTGGTGGTGCATTCCTCGTCTATCGACGACAAGGTGCTGATGAAGTCTGATGGCATGCCGACCTACCATTTGGCCAACATCGTAGACGACCACCTGATGGAGATCACGCACGTCATTCGGGGCGAAGAGTGGTTGCCTTCGGCGCCGCTGCACGTGTTGCTGTACCGCTATTTTGGCTGGGAAAGCACTATGCCGCAGTTTGCGCATTTGCCTTTGTTGCTCAAGCCCGACGGCACTGGTAAGCTCTCGAAGCGCGACGGCGACCGCCTTGGCTTCCCGGTGTTTCCACTCGAATGGCACGGCACCGACGCTGAAACCGGTCAACCAACCGTCAGCAGCGGCTACCGCGAAAGCGGCTATTTGCCCGAGGCGTTCATCAACTTCTTGGCCTTTTTGGGCTGGAACCCCGGCACGCAGCAAGAGATTTTCTCTATGGATGAGCTGATCGAAGCCTTTAGCATCGATCGCGTAAGTAAGTCGCCGGCCCGCTTCGACCAGAACAAGGTTCGGTGGTACAACGAGCAATACCTGCGTGCCAAACCCGATTCGGAACTGGCTCAGTATCTGTTAGATGCCTTGAAAGAGCACAACATCGAATGCTCCGAGGAAAAAGCCGTGCAGATTGCCAGCGTGATGAAAGAGCGCGTAACGTTCCCGAACGATTTCTGGCGTGAGGCACAGTATTTCTTCCAAGCCCCTGAATCGTATGATGAGCAGGTAGCGACGAAGAAGTGGAATGCGAGCACTGCTGCCGCGCTGGCCGCGTTTGCGCAGGAATTGCCGGCCCACACTGACTCGTCGCCGGACGGCATCCGGGCCTTGCTTACCGCCGTGCTGGAGCGCCAGGGAATCAAGATCGGCCAGGTTTTGCAAGCCTTGCGCATGGTGGTGACGGGTGTCGCGGCCGGCCCTGACTTAATGGCGATTATGAGCATTATTGGCACGCAAGAAACCGCTCAGCGGATTCAAGTAGCTGTTGAGCGCTTGGCACAGTACGCTCAATAAGCCCTTCGGCTTTCGTTATTTTAGGCATCCATCGCTGGGGCCGCTCCGTACTGCTAGGCACGGAGCGGCCTTTGCGTTTGGGGCGGGTCGCGGCCGGCCCTAACCGCAAAACGGACGACGTCATGGCCAAGAAACCTGTTAATAAGAAGAAAAAGAACGATCCAGAGAAGAAAGCCCGCGTGCACAAGGAGCTGGAAGGCTTCGAGATAAAAGTGAATCCGTTGGGTGAAATCACTTCCAATTATTCCATCGAAGAGATTAATAAGTTTTTGGGCCGCCACGTGCGCGACAAGAAACTGGTGAACCGCGATGGGCAGTTCGGCGAGAAACTCGAGGACGACGAGGATTTCCCGATTGAAGAAGGGGCGCAGGAACCAGAAGAGTCGGATGAGGAATTTATGCGCCGCACCAGCAAGGAAGCTAAAAAAACCGGCCGCAAAGGCGAACCCAACGCGGCTTCTGAAGCCGATGAAACACGCGCTGAATTACCCGCCGACGAGTAGCGAACGCTTTTGATCGATTGTGCGGATGAGCACCCCAGCCGCGGTCATGTGTTTGGCTTGTGCCATAACAGCTGTGTTAGCAGCGTAGAAAAATTGTTGAATTAGAGACTTTAACGTTGCCACCAGGGCACCGGTGAGGGAAGGACATGCGGGTGATAGCAGGCGTTTTGCTATACTTGAATATCGTTTTTCTCTAATTCTATTTTTCTTCGCTATGAACTCGCACGACGTCGATTACCGCATTTTAGGCAATGATATCCAAGTGCTGGAAGTTGAGCTTGACCCCAACGAAACCGTCATTGCCGAGGCCGGGGCGATGGTGTACATGGAGGAAAGCATCGCTTTCGAAACCAAAATGGGCGATGGTTCGGAGCCCGATCAGGGGCTAATGGGCAAGTTGTTTTCCGCCGGTACGCGACTGATAACGGGTGAGTCGTTGTTCATGACGCATTTCACGCACCGAGGCGGCTACGGCAAAAGCCGAGTGGCCTTTTCAGCGCCGTATCCGGGCACGATTATCCCCGTCAACCTAGGCGAGATGCCCAACGGGTTGATCGTGCAAAAAGACGGCTTTTTGGCGGCAGCACGCGGTACCAAGATCAGCATCCACTTCAACCAGCGCCTGGGCGCTGGCTTTTTCGCCGGCGAAGGTTTTATCCTGCAAAAGCTAACCGGCGATGGCAAAGCGTTCATACACGCGGGCGGCACCATCATCGAGAAACGCCTCAACAACGAGTTGCTGCGCGTCGATACGGGCTGCGTTGTAGCCTTCGAGCCGGGCATCGACTTCAGCATAGCCCGTGCCGGTGGCCTCAAATCCATGATTTTCGGAGGCGAAGGCTTGCTGCTGGCAACGCTACGGGGGACCGGACGTGTATGGTTGCAATCAATGCCGGTCAAGAAGCTGATTCAGGCGCTGGCCCCTTCGGGCGGCAATGCGAGCAAAGAAAGCGGTAGCGTTTTGGGCAAACTAGTCGGCGGGATACTGGACGAATAGCCAGTTTCTATAAATCGCTCACCGCCAGCTAGTTAGCACATGTGCTAACTAGCTGGCGGTGAGGCCAAAAGCGATAACTCCCAAACTAATTATTAGTGCCATCACCAAAAGGCCCAAAAGGCCTAGTACAGATCTTTTGCCGAGCAATGGGGTGGGCTCGGACAGGCGGCGGCGTTTGCGGCGCGAAACATACGGCCGTTGAGAGGAAACAGTAGCAGTAGGCACAGGCGGGAGAGAAAAATGCAGGCACCAATTTATATATTTTTTTATATAAACTAAAAAATCTTGCAAGCTTGTAGTAAGCCGTTCATTTTCCATTAAATTGTTTCTATAAGTACTTGTTTAATAACTATTTCTGCCGATTATTCAAACAGCAGGTTGAGTTGCAGAGGCCGCGAGTATAGCAAACGTCCTACTTCGTAAGTTTCTACTTTCCCAGGCTTACCGTCGGCGGCATATACCATCCAGTTGCCAAACCAATAGAAACGCAGACCATCAGACTCGTTGACGTAACGCGCCCGCCCACGACGCGCAATTTGTCCGCTGGGATGGTAGTAGGTGATCGTGACAAAGCCAGGCCTTAGTTTGTGGAAACGCTCCACTTGCTCCAGCCCCGCGCCGGGTGTGAAGTAGCGCCAGCGGCCTACCATGCGGCCGTGCTTAAAGCGCCCTTTCGAGGTTAATAGCTGGTTGTTAGTATCGTAATAGCTGTACCACGGCCCATGGCGTTCGCCTGCTCGGTCGTGCCGGTTGCGCGACCAGAAACCGATTTTGCCATGCGTCGCGGAACAACAAGTAAGAATCCCTAGCATCACGGCCAATAAGATTGCTTTTAGACCCATGAACACTCATATAAAAGCTTAAAAGCCGCTCCCACATGAATTGGGGGTGGCTTTTAAGATGTAACTAAGTTTTTAGTTATACTACTGCTTTCTCTACCTCCTGCAGGACTTCTTCAACAATCTCGCGTGAGTTGCTCAAGCGCGGCACTTTGTGCTGGCCTCCTAATTTGCCTTTGCCAGCCAGCCAGCGCTCAAATGTTCCGGGGGCCGCGACCGTGACTACGGGCGGAGCCAAGGCAATGTCGCGGTGGCGCTTGGCATCGTAATCGGAGTTGAGTCGGCGCAGCGTTTGGTCCAGCACTTCGGCGAAGCGTGTTTGGTCAGTGGGGGCTTTGGTGAACTCGATAATCCATTGATGGCCCCCGCGTGAGGCATCGGAATTGTCGAAATAGATGGGGGCTGCGGTGAAGTCGCGGACGGTCGTGCCGGTGGCGCTACAAGCGGCTGCAATTGCAGCATCGGCGTTTTCGATGACCACTTCTTCGCCGAAAGCATTCAAAAAGTGCTTGGTGCGGCCGCTGATACGAATGCGGTACGGTGCCAAACTGGTAAACCGCACTGTATCGCCGATTTTATAGCGCCACAACCCGGCATTAGTACTCAGCACCAGCGCGTAGTTTTTGCCCAGCTCGACTTCTTCCAGCTGCAACGTCTGTGGCTGTTCGGCGTCGAACTGGTCGGCCGGGATGAACTCGTAGTAGATGCCGTGGTTGAGCAGCAGCAACAAGTCTTCGCTATCGGGCTGGTCCTGCACAGCCAAGTAGCCTTCGGAAGCATTGTAAATCTCGAGGTACTGCATGTGCTCGCTCGGAACGAGCTGCCGGAACAGGTCGCGGTATGGCCCGAAAGCTACGGCGCCGTGCAGAAACAGGCGCAGATTCGGCCATACCTCTGTAATATTCTCAGCACCAGCCAGTTCTGTAACGCGCCGCAGCAGCACGATCATCCAGGTAGGTACGCCGGCCAGCACGGCAACATCTATGTGCTGCACATGGCGGGCGATCCGTTCAATTTTCTCTTCCCACTCGTCGAGCAAAGCCAACTCCAGGGGCGGCGTGCGCAGGTATTCGGCCCAGGCGGGCAGATTTTGCATAATCACAGCCGACACGTCGCCGACCCGCGACTCGGCGTCGTCGAGGCGGAACGGGTTAGGCGCGTGCGTACCGCCCAGCGAAAGCGTTTTGCCGGACAGGATGCGCGCTTCCGGATACAACGACGTGGCCAGAGCCGTCATGTCGCGGCCTGCGCGGTAGTGGCAGTCATGCAATGATTCGCGCGTAACCGGAATGAATTTGCTGCGCGCATTGGTGGTGCCGCTGGACTTGGCAAACCACGTCACGCGGCCGGGCCACAGCACGTCTTGCTCACCGCGCAGCACCCGCTCAAATTCTGGGTACAGCTCTTCGTAGCTGCTCACCGGCACCCGCTGCGCAAATTCCCGCGCGCTGAACCCGTCGCCAAACCCGTAGCGCATGCCCCAATCTGTGCCGCGCGCTGTGCTTAGCAGCTCTTGTAACACTTGCTGCTGCACCTCGTGGGGGTGATTGCGGAAGTGCTCGATGCTGGTTAAGCGCCGCTGAACGGCCCAGGTTAGTATTTCATTTATCATGTACCGAGTACCAAGTAACCCCTCTGCTGTGGCTAAATACGGGAAAACGACGGTCGCGTATGGTTTTTGCGCTTTATTTTGCTGGCCCCGTGCTTACATATAAGTGTTTGAAAATCAATTGATTATATTTTACGCTTATATTCAAAGTGTTTCCCTAAGTACACGCGGCGCACCGTTTCGTCGGCAGCTAGCTCCTCGGCGGTGCCGGCCTTCAACAGTTTACCTTCAAAAAGCAAGTAAGCACGATCCACGATCGAGAGCGTTTCGTTCACGTTGTGGTCGGTGATAAGGATGCCGATGTTCTTGTGCTTGAGCTTAGCCACAATGCCCTGAATTTCTTCTACCGCAATGGGGTCGACGCCGGCAAAGGGCTCATCAAGCAGCACAAACTTCGGATCGACGGCCAGGGCACGGGCGATTTCGGTGCGGCGCCGCTCGCCGCCGCTGAGCACGCGGCCCAGGTTTTTGCGCACGTGGGTGAGGCTGAACTCGTGTAGCAGTTCCTCAACTTTATCGCGCTGGGCCTGCCGGGGTAAGTTGGTCATTTCCAGCACCGAAAGAATGTTTTCCTCTACCGTCAAGTCGCGAAATACGGATGCTTCCTGCGCCAGATAGCCCACGCCGCGCTGCGCTCGCTGAAACATAGGCAAGCCGGTAATGTCTTCTTTGTCGAGAAAAATATGGCCTTCGTTAGGCTTTACCATGCCCACGATCATGTAAAAGCAGGTGGTTTTGCCCGCGCCGTTGGGCCCCAGCAACCCCACGATTTCCCCTTGCTCCACGGTCACCGACATGTCGTTGACGACGGTACGGGCCTTGTATTTTTTGATTAAATGCTCAGCTTTCAGAATCATCGCGGGCAAAGGTAATGGGTTATAAGAAGTGCGTCATCCCGGCGCGGAAGCGGTCTCTACGGGCGCTACTTACGCACCGCAGAGTCAGTTCCGGCGCCGGGATGACGCAACTTGATTTTTGAGTTGTTAGGCAAGCGGCTTCAGCACCTGATCGCGCAGGGCTTGCTGAGCAGGCGTAGGCGTGGGCGCGGTTTCCACCACGTTTTTCAGCTCCACCTCAAACTCCTGGGGCGTGGCCTGCCGCTCTTGGGGCACGGCTTTGGCACCGGATTGAAACCGGAGCTTCACCGCGGCCCGCGTCGTGGGCTCGACTAGCGGCCGGAGCAGCTTTTCGGCGTTGGCCATGCTCAGGCTGGTGCCGTTCACGGCTAATACGGCATCGCCTTCTTTCAGGCCGAAAGCATTTTGCTCGGGAGTCGTTTCCAGCACTTTAAACTGCTGCTTTTCAGCGTCGTACCCAAAGCCCAAGCGCCCAAAAGCCAGTATTTTGTCGGGCGCGACGGCGGCGTAGTTCCACCCAATTTTGCTTAAATACTCGGCGTATGGAAGTGATTGATTACCAATTACATACTGATCGAAGAATTGCTGAATCGCCGGATTGGTCAAGGCTACAATCTCCGGGATGAGTTCGCTGTCTTCAAACGAGCGGTTGGGGCCGTACTTTTCGCGCAGAGCCAAGAGCACGTCGCGCAGACTCTGACGACCCTGGCTGAGCTCCTGAATGCGAATATCAAGCAACAGGCCGATGAGCGCGCCTTTTTCGTACACGTTCTGGTACATGTCTTTGTAGGGCGGCACCAGAATGTTGCGGCTCATCTCGGTGAAAGACACGGTCTTATACTTCTCCGAATTGTCGATTTTGTCCTTCATCCGCTTCCGGAATTCTTCGGGCGTAATCAGGCCGCCGCGCACTTGTACCAACTGGGCGATGTACTCCGTGACGCCTTCGTAGAGCCACAAATGCTGCGACATTTTGGGGTTGCGGAAGTCAAACTCCCCTATTTCGCGGCTGTGGATGTTGAGCGGCGCCAGCATGTGCAGAAACTCGTGCGAGGCCACTTCCTGCACCATGCTTTGCAAGCGGTCGGCATCCGGCATTTCGGGCAGGAAATACACCGACGAATACGAGTGTTCCATGGCGCCGTAACCGCCGTTTTTGCTTGCCAACGGCGAACCGATGCCCGGGAAATACATGATGAAATGATATTCGGGCACGGGCATTTTGCCGAAAAACTTGGTCAGCGCTTCCGCCATCGGCCGCATTACCTCTTTGATCTGCGCGGCCTTCACCAGTCCGTTTTCCGACATCACCGATACCGAAATACGGGCGCCGCCCGTCGCGAAGCTCGCCGTATCGGGGCGGCTGTATAGGATGGGCGCATCAGCCAGTGTTACGTAGCTCGACGCGGTGAATACGTCCTGCGTAGGCGACTTACGCTCGGTCGCCAACGAGGTAGCGCCGTAGAGTTCCGCGGGTTTGGCCACGGTCACTTGGTAGGGCTGCATTTTGTAGCCTTCGAGGTAGCCGTAGAAACCGTAGTGATTGAGCATGAAGCTCTTACCCGCGTCGATGTTGGTGCCGCCAGGTTGGAAAATAAACTCATCGTCTTGCTTGGCATCCCAGGTATCGTCGACGAGGTATTCGATGCGGGCCAGTTTATCGGCTTTGTCGATCACGAACAGGTCCGGGCCGTCTTGCTTGACTTTCAGGGATTTGCCCTTTTTATCCAGTGCTTTAAAATTGGTCACGAAGCGGCCGTAATCTTTCTTGGAGTACGATCCCGGCACGACGGATGGCATCACGTAGATGGCTTGTGCTTCCTTAATCGGCGGCGTGTCGATGGTGACGCGCACCTGATCGTTGGTAACGTGCTGTAAATCAAGAGTAATTTGATAACCCGCAGCCGGTGATTGAGCGTGTGCAGAACCAGCGGCGGCTAGTCCCAGCCCAAGGGCCAGATAAAGCGTTTTCATCATGAAAAAAGGATAGGAAGAGAGCTTTAAAACGAATGACCAAGGTACACATTGCCCGCAAGCTTACCCTAACACGCAGGTGGGGCCGGCTGGTTCTGTTACCTTGTTGCTTTGCATATTCTGACTGGTCCGATGGCGCGTTTGAAATCCTTGGGTTTGTATGTATTGGCGGTTGTGTTTGTGGGCGCGGGCTTGTTGCATTTTCTGATGCCCGAGCCATACCTGCGCATCATGCCGCCGTATCTGCCCGCCCATTTGCTGTTGGTATACGCAAGTGGCGCTGCCGAAATCGGGCTGGGGTTGCTGCTGCTGCCTAAGCACACGCGCCGTTGGGGCGCCTGGGGGTTGGTAGCGCTGCTAATTGCCGTATTTCCTGCCAACCTGTACATGGCCCAGCATAATGAGGCGCTGTTTCAGCTGCCTGCGTGGGCCGTTTGGGGACGTTTGCCGGTACAAGGCGTCCTGATTTGGTGGGCGTGGCAGTACACCCGCGTGTAGGCAATGGGCTGTTTGGTTTTATAGGCGTGCGCTCTATATTCGCCGCTATTTTAACCTCAACAGTAATGCTTATTCGGTTTATTTCAACGGCTGCTTTTCTGCTGACTGCTTCGCTCACGGCCCAGGCACAACTGGCCAGCGATCCGGCGCGCTTTGCGCAAGGCTACGCCGCCCTTCAGCACGATGCCGCCGCAGTCCGTAATCACATCGACTCGCTCTCTACCGCCTTCACAGCCAGCCCTAAGCTGAGCAAGCGCAGCACCAATAAGTTGCGCAGCTATGTGCTCAACGGTGCCAGCCAAAAAGTCCGCGCCAAAGAATACTTCAGCAAGATTTTTCGGCGGGGTGGCGAAGTAACCCTCGTTCGGTATTACGACCCCGTTGGCCGCTTGGTGTTGGCCGAGCGCTACAACAACGGCCAACTGATTCGATTGGAGCTAAACGAATACAACAGATGGGCTCTGAGGCCAAACAAACCTTACCGCACCAGCCTCTTTGTGCGCGGCGACTATATTTCACGAGTAATCAAGCAGGCGCCTCCAGCAGGTAACGCGACCGAAACCCGGCCCGTCAAACAATATTTTTACAAGAATATCTACCAGCAATAGCGCCCTAGCGTCACTCTAAATAAAGAATAGCTATATCATAAGCTATTGATTATCAATAGCTTATGATATAGCTATTCTTCCCAACGAATATCTTTTACCCGCAGCTGCAGTGATTTCACACCGCGGTATTCGTTGATTTCGATGGTGTAGCACACGTTGAAGGGCAGGCCTTTGGCAATGCGCTCGTGGTATTCGGCCAGGCCAAACCCGATGGCGTCGACGGTATGGTGGCCGTCTTGCGTCAGGGTGAGCTTCAGGTGGGAGTTGCCCACGATTCGGGCCGAATCCGGCGAGGCGTACACGCACTCCGACTCGAAGACCGGGTTAGCGTTGCCAGGCCCAAAAGGCTCCATCTGACGAAGTAGCTTGTAGAAACTGTCGGTGATCTCGTTGAGCCGCAGCAAGCTATCGATTTCGACAGGCGGAATGAGCTGCTCGGGCCGAATCCGGCCGGCCACAATGCGCTCAAATTTTTCGCGGAAAGCCGGCACATTTTCTACGGGCAGCGTCAGGCCGGCGGCGTACATGTGTCCGCCATACTGGTCCAGCAGATCGGCGCATTCACTGATGGCTTCGTGTACGTCGAAGCCCACCACGGAGCGGGCCGAGCCAGTAGCTTTGCCGTTGCTTTCGGTCAGGATGATGGTGGGGCGGTAATACTTATCCAAGCAACGCGAGGCCACAATGCCGACCACTCCCTTGTGCCAGGTTTCTTTGTAGAGCACCGTGGTACTGGCGTTGCGCAGCAGCAGATCGTCCTCGATCATTTGCAGCGCTTCCTTGGTAATGCTGGTATCGAAGCCGCGGCGCTCCTGGTTGGTTTTGTCGACGACGCTGGCTTTGTCGAAGGCTTCTTCCTTGGTTTGAGCCAGCAACATCGCTACCGAACGCTTAGCGTCGCCCATGCGGCCGGCTGCGTTGATGCGGGGCGAAAAGCCAAACACTAAGCTACTGATATTCAATTCACTGTGTAGGCCCGCCAGGTCGCGCAGGGCGTCGAGGCCAGGGCGCTGCGGACGAGTCGGGTCGTTGAGCAGTCGCAGCCCATGATAGGCCAACGTGCGGTTTTCACCTGTAATGGGCACAATATCCGCGGCAATACTAACTACCACTAAATCAAGCAGTTGATAAAGCGGTGCATCATCCAAGCCTAAGTGCTGACTAAACGCCTGCATCAGCTTGAAACCCACGCCGCACCCCGAAAGCTCCTTGAACGGATACTCGCAATCGGCGCGCTTGGGGTCGAGCACAGCCACGGCTTGTGGCAATACAGAACCCGGCAAGTGGTGATCGCAAATGATAAAATCGACGTTCCGCTCGTTGGCATAAGCAATCATCTCAACGGCTTTCACGCCGCAGTCGAGCGCGATGATGAGCGCGTAGCCTTGCTCAGCTGCATAGTCAATGCCGGCCACCGAGATGCCGTAGCCTTCCTTATAGCGATCCGGAATGTAGTAGTCGATGCGCTCGGGGCCGAAGAAGCGCAACAGGTACGAATACACCACCGCCACCGAAGTAGTACCGTCGACGTCGTAGTCGCCATAGACCAGCACCCGCTCGCCTTCGTGCAGGGCATGTTGCAGACGATCTACGGCGCGATCCATGTCACGCATGCGCAGCGGATCGGGTAACTCGCTGAGTACGGGGCGGAAGTAAGCGCGGGCTTCTTCGAAGTCGCACACGTTGCGTTGGCAGAGCAAAGAAATAATAGTCTCGTTGACGCGCAGGGCGTCGGCCAGATGCCGGACTTTGACTGCGTCAGGCGCGGGCTTGCGAATCCATCTTTTTTCCATACTCGGCGGGTACCCGTAGCGGGCGATACCTTCAAAAGTAAGAAGAAAACCGCGCCTGACCCACTCCGGTCCCATCGAAGCGCTCGCAAAAACGTATTTTTACCGGCTCTTTCAGCCTTTCGGTGTCATGAAGAAACTCCGCGCTTTTTACGACAAATACAAGCAATACATCCTCACGGATGCACTTATGTATTTGGCTTTTATCCTGGCGTTGGCGCTGATGTTTCTCTTTTTCGGATAGAAATAAAAGCTGAACGGTACCATTCCGTTCTATAGCGAGTTAGTTGAGCACATCGCCGCGCAGCTTGCGGAAGCGCTTGCGGGCTTCGGCTACGTAAATGCTACCAGGATATTTTACTAACAGATTGTTATACAACTCTTTAGCCTTCTCACGATCCTGTAGGTTTTCTTCCAGAATGCTGGCCGTGAGAAACAGGGCGTCGTCGCTGAGTACGTCGTACTTGGGGTTGCTGGTAATGCGCGCCAACGTGGTGATGGCGCCGTTGTAGTCGCCGGTGCGGCGCTGTAGCTGGCCTTTCAGGTACCAAGCTTCGTCGGTGAGGGCGTGGCCGGGGTACTTTTGCAGCAAATTATCCAAACCCTTTATCGCCTCCGGCAGCTTGTTCTGAAAGACCAATAGCTCAACGGCAGCGTAGTCGCGCAGGGCCACGCCGGCCGTATCCATGGCCGTGTTGTCGGAGATGAGCAAGCTGAGCTGCATGGCATCGTTGGCGATTTCGCGGCTGGTGGCTTGCTTCAGAATATCGAGGTGGCTCTGAGCCAGCTTAAAATCGCCGGCAAAGTAGCTGAGGCGCGCGTTGCGCAGCTTGGCCTCATATCCTACCGGCGAGTCTTTATGCGACTTCTCTACCTGCGAATACAGCAGCGTAGCCTCCCAAGGCTCACCGCGCAGCAGGTAGATATCCGCGAGGTTGATCTTGGCATCGTCGACTACATCGAGGCTGGCCCGGGGCATGTCGATTACTTCTTGTAGCAGCGCCATCGCTTTGTCTTTCTCATCGAGTTGGAAAGCATAAAGCGCGGCCATATTGCGCAATACTGACGCCGTTTCGGGCTTTTTCCCCAGCTCCGTCAGTACCTGCTGGTACTCCCCAATCAGGCCCCGGATTTTGGCCGGGTCGACGGGATATGTGTTGCGCACCTGTTCTTCGCGAGTCTGGACCAGCCGCTGTCGCGCCAACCCGTAAAATGGCCCCGTTCGGTATTCCCGAATGACATACTCGTAGCCCGCGATGGCACTTTCATAATCATTGTTCTGCTGCGCGATGGCGGCCAAATCCATTACCCGGCTGCCTTGGGCGCGCGCACGGCGGTCGAGGGCTTTGGCTTGCACCAATGCGCCCGTGAAATCGTGGCGTTGCAACTGTAGCCACAGCAGCAACTCGCTATAGACCTCCTGCTCCGGATACTTCTGCACGTTGCTGAGCAGTTGCTTTTCCAGCGCGTCGAAGTCTTTTTCTTCGTGCAGGCTGTTTTGGAGCATGTTGCGCACGAAAGGAAGCTGCTGGTTGTCGGTTTGCACGAGGCGCAGCGTTTCGGCCATCAGGTTTTCGTTCTGGCCCGTGCGGGTATAGAGCTGAATGAGTTGCGGAGAAAATTCGGTGTCGTTCTTGGCCAACTCGCGGCCTTTCAGAAACACTTTTTCCGCCAACTCAGGCTGGTTGCGCTTCATAAACTCGGTGGCCACTGGCACCACTTGCACCGGTTTCAACTGGCTAATCACCCGCTCATATTGCTTGGTCATGGCCGCTTGGTCGCCGGCCGCAGCATACACGCCCCCGAGCGCTACACCGTACGAGGCTTCTTCCGGAAACTGCCGCATCCCTTTCTTGACCAGCTTCTCAGCGTCCTTGAATTGCTTCAAGCCCAACAGCGAACTCAGGTAATCAGGCAAAATATTGGGCGCCAGTTGTTCGTCGGGTCGTAAGCGACTGAAGAGGAAAGCGGCTTTTTCGTTTTCGCCTTTGCGGGCATATTCCTTGGCCAGCGCAATGTCGCCGCCTTCGTTTTGGGCCTGAAGCGGACAGCTCGCACCTAGCCATAAACTAAACAGCAGGAATAAGAACACACAACGATTGCGCGGGGAGGGCTTGAGTAACGGACGCATAGCAAAGAGAATCCGGTGAGGGTAGCTTTCGATAAACCGGCGGCGGAGCAGTTTCATTTCATCTTACGCGAAAAACCTTGGCTCCTCTTCTGCTTCCACAGACAGGTAAAAAGCAAAAGGGCCGCACCCTAAGGTACGGCCCTTTTGCAAGGATCAGGACGGAGCGGTTAGAAGAACTTCGTGCGCTCGTCTTTGATGTTGGCTTTGTCTTTCACGGCCTCGTAAATGGCACCATCAAGGCGCGCGCTACGCTGGGTGGTGAGTTGCTTGCGCACAGCGGCAACGTCAGTTTTGGCAGCAGACTTCTGCACGCTTACCGGCTCGACGATCAGCACGCCTTGCTCGCCTTGGAACGGCGCAGATTTCTGCCCTGGCTTCAGGCCGAACGCTTTGCCTACTGCCACTGGCTCGGCACCTAATCCCTGAATTACGCCAGAGCCCAGTGTCACGTTCTCAGCTGTTTTCACTTGAGCAGTAGGACCGTAAGCAGCAGCGATTTGCTCCAGCGTGCCCTTCTTGCTCTGCAGCTTATCAATTATCTGCTTGGCTTTCAATTCGTTACGAACCAATGCTGTGAGTTCCGGCTTAATGCTGGCTACATCGGCAAAGCCCTTCTCGCGCTGGCCGGTGAGCACGGCAATTACGTATTGGTCGCCAATTTCGAATACTTCCGATACGTCGCCCACTTCGGTTTTCTTACCGCCTTGGCCAGCTCCGTAAGCCCAACGCACCAATTCGCGAGCGTTTTGCAGGTTGTTTACAGCGCGGTCGCCGCGGCCGAGGCCTTTGGCTTCTTGCTTCTGCAAAGACTTGTCCTTCGCAACGGCCTTGCGGAATGAATCGAGATCTGTGGCTTCGCCTTTCAGCTCCTGCGCCTTCTGGTAGGCGGCTTCGCGGGTAGCATCCGTGGGCGTAATCTTCTTCTGCACAGCAGCTATCTGATACGTCTGGGTGGTTTTAGGAGCCGTTACCTTGATGATGTGGTAGCCAAACGAAGTCTCAACGGGGTTGGGCAACAAGCCAGCCGAAGTGGCGGCGAATACCGCCTTCTCAAACTCCGGCACCATGCGGCCTTGCGTAAACCAACCCAAGTCGCCGCCGGTGGCAGTGGTACCATCGGTGCCGTATTGGCGTGCCATAGCAGCAAAATCAGCCCCGCCTTTGATCTTCGCCAGAATATCTTTGGCTTTGGCCAGGGCCGCGGCTTTCGCTTCTGGCGTAGTGCCTTCCGGCTTGATGAGGATGTGGCTGGCCCGAGCAGCAGGCTGCGTACCGGCCTTCTGACCTGTTACTTTGAAGATGGAATACACGCCGTTTTCGGCATAAGGGCCATACACTTTGCCTACTTGCAGTGGCAATTGCTGGCGGAGCTTCTCCGGCATGTCGGCCGGCGAGAGGTAAGCCGGGTTGTAAGGGAAATCCGGATCAGAGTTCAGCTTGGCAAACAGCGAATCGTTGGGAGCCGTGCTGAATTGGGTAGTCAGTACATCGATGTCTTTGCGAACCGCAGCGCTATCGCTGTTGGATGCCGTTACCGGAACGACCACGTATTCTATGTTGCGGCCTTCTTCTACTTTATAACGGCTTTTGTGCGCGTCAAGGTAGGCTTGCAACTGCTCGTCGGTCACTTTCACGGCCGAGTCCGAAACGGAGAAGTATGGCACGATCAGGTAGCGGAGGCTCGCTTGCGAAGTCTGCGCTTCGTCGTAGCGCTTGGCTTCCGCTGTCGTCACGTAGGTCGACAGCTTGATGAGGTTGTTGTACTTGTTCGACAAGCGCTCTGGTCCGAGGTTGTTCTCGAAGTTCATGAACGCGTCACGAGCTTGTGGCGGCAGCTTGTCGAGGTTTTGCAGGTAGCTCAGCAGCTTGTTGCGGTCTAGCTGACCCGTTTTTGGATCGCTAAACGCCTGGCGGATGCTGGGGTTGATGTTTTTGCCCTGCACCATATCCGTTAGCTCGTCGTCGGTTACTTTCAGGCCCAGCTTATCGAATTCCTTTTTGAAGGCGATGCGATAAATGCTCAGGTTCCAGGCTTGGTCGCGCAGGTACCCCATCGTGGCCTCGTCGGGCTGACGGCCTTGCTGGGCGATGAAAGCCTGCTTAGTTTGCTCCAGCGTATTCTGGAAATCATTGTAGTCCACCTTCTCGCCGGCGACTTCGCCTACCGAGTTATCATTGCGGTTGAACAGGCGGTTTTTGCCCCCGATCAGATCGCCGCCTACCATGAAGAGCAGCAGTCCGATTACGATGGCGCCGACGGCCCAGCCCGATTTTTCCCGAATCGTGTTGATTAATGCCATTTACTTGAAAAAAAGCGCAGTAAGAAAAGTGGAAAGAGGCGCAAAATAACCAGAATCCGCCGGACATTCAAAGTTGCCCGCAGATTCACTGGCTTTGACGGATATTGCTGATTGGCAGAAGGTAGGGCAAGTTTGCCCGATACTCACGCAGGGCGGTTCCGGACTCTAGCGTTGTTTGTTGCGAAGCACAGCCTTGCCCGGTTTGGTAGTAGCTGTGCGCTTGCCGGAAGCGGCTGGTTTGGGTTTGGCAACTGGCAGCGGCGCTTTATCCTCGTCGCGGCCGAGGTAACGGAACACCATCATGCAGACGAACGAGATCATGAACAGCCAATAGTTGTCCATTACCGCGTTCTTATCGCCTTGCAACACAGTTTGGTACACACCGATTACCAGCGCCACCACCGCCAGCGAAAACAAAATAGTGCGCCACAAGGCTCTATCGAAACGCATTGATAATCAATTACTTATTTTTTAGCAGCTCGGACCGAATCTGAAGCTGGCTGTTGTACTGTAAACACGCCCGTCGGGTGGAAAATTCGGTAGTTAGAAAAATCCTGATTGGCCCGTAACCCGTTGCCCGTCAGGGTCTCGGTCGGCGTTTCAACACGCACCGCTGTGGTGCTATCGGTGTAGATGATGGCTTTCTGCTGATCAAAAAAGACTTCTTCCGTGAACATCTTCTGATCTTTCTCTAGGTTGTGCACCCGCACGTCGCCCCGCACGATGTACAGGTTCTTGAGCTTGTCGTACTTGCCATAGTTTCCACGTAACGTATTGACTACCTTACGGTTACCAGAAGCACTGTCGCCTTGTCCATAAAAGGTAACCATAACGTTTTTCGGCCAGATCTGGTCACCGCTTTCAAACTGTTGCTGCACGGGCGCCGTCAGCTTAATCTGGAGCTTGGCCGAGTCGCTCACGAGCATCACTACGTTGCTCGTTTCGATGGTCGGGCCTGTATACACGATTTTTTTCTTGACCTCGGTGGCTTTGTCTTTACAACCCAGCCCGAGGCTGGCTGCTACGAGAGTGGCGGCCAGCAGCCACGACCAACTTGTTGGTTTCGTGTCTTTCACGTTGATAGCTTATTCAATTCGGCGCTTGATAAACCAGCGGTTGTTCAGCGTTACGCCCAGTTGCATACGTACGTAATCCTCTTTGACGTTGCCGTTGGGGCTCTCAGCCGTACGTTTGGTATTGCCACGCTGCCCGTAGGTAAAGGCCATGTTAATGGTCGTGTTGTCTAAGACCGTAGCTGTAGGCAGCGGGAACGCAAAGCCCCAGCTCACCGAACGGTCGTAGAGGCGCTCGCCAGCGGGGCGATAAGGTAGCTCAGCTACCGAAATGCCCGCCCGATACGTAACCCGCTTGAAGTAGCTGCTCACCGACGAAGGATCAGGGGCAAATTCGCCGCCCAAGCCTGCCCGAAACGTATTGCTAAGCGGAATGCCAACGGTACCGCCTTGCAAGCCAAAAGCCCGGAACTTCGACCATTCTTGCCGCGACAAGTCGAGGTTGATGCTCCAGTTTTTGTTGTTGTCGAAGCCAATGCCAAACTGCTCCATTGCCGGCACTGTTGCTTCGCCTTTCTGGTTGGTGAGCAACGTGGTGTTTTCCGTTTGCAGGCCCGCCGCATCTTCGCGCTCAAGCGACGTATCGCGCTTGCCGTTCAGGTTGGACTGAAAGCTGTATACACCGGCCAGATTGTAGTTGAGCTTGCTGTTGACTTTGCCGCGGTAGTGCGCACCCGTCCGAAAGGTGAAATCCGAATAACGCACGCGCTCTCGGATGATGACTTTGCTAAGACCCGCCGCTGAGATAGCGTCGGCCGGTGCTACGCTGGTTCCGGTTGTCAGGTCGATATTGCCAAACACATACGAAGCCGTAACCCCCAGGCTCAAGCCTTTGGCAACCTGGAACGCCTGCACTATATAGGCTTCCGACAAACCGCCTTCGCCTTTGTACTCTTTATAGGACAAGCCGCCGTTGGGGTCGTTGGGCACTGGTTCCCGCACGGTGCTGAGGTAATTGACGGAGCTGTACGGCTTCAAACCAGCGGCACCAGCCCAACGCTTCGAGATCGGAACGGAGAAAGCCAAGTAACTTAATGAGCCGTTGCCGTCGCGCTGCGAATTGACCTGATTGCGGATCGTCTTGAACTCGCCATTAACGCCGACTTCGTAAGTCGTGCGTGAGGTATAGTACACCAACGCCGGGTTGAGCTCATTCACGTTGATGCCGTTAGGAGCAGCCAAACCGACGCCTCCCATCCCCTGCTGACGAACGCCGCCCGTATTAGGGTTGAAATCGCCTAACCCCAAGCGCGAATACGGCGAGTTGCCGAGGCCTTGGCCTTGGCTATATGGTGCGGCCATCAGGCCAAGTAGCGTCAACCCAAACAGGCTGGCAAATTTAGATTTCAACATTATGCACCAGTATGCGGTAAAGCCCGATCAGAACGAGTTCAGGAACAACAAAGATAGGGCCTTTAAGCCGTGGTTGAAAAAAGCCAGCATCGCCACCGGCCAACAGTATGCCCAAGTTGGGGCTTTGCTGCCGGTAGCTGTCAATCAGGCCGTTAACCTCCGCCACAGCGCCGTTGAGTACGCCGCTCCGAATCGCCGATGACGTATCGGTACCGGTCAGGGGAATATCTACGGTGGCAGCGACGGGTAATTCTACCAACGGCAGACGGCCGGTAAACGTGTGCAAGGCTTGGAAACGCATTCGCAGGCCTGGTGCTATACTTCCGCCCCGGAAGGTATGTCCACCTTCGAGCCAGTCGCATTTAAGGGCAGTGCCGGCATCCACAATTAGCGTATCCTGACCCGGACGCAGCCAGGCAGCCCCGACGGCAGCGGCCAAGCGGTCGGCGCCCAACGTAGTCGGCGTAGTATAAGCATTGGTGATCGGCAAGGGTGTGGTAGCAGAAGCAAACTCCAATACCTTTCTGCCAACCTCCCGGCGCAAAGCTTCCGCCCAGATAGCCGTTGGCTCCACCACCGAAGAAACTACCGCATGCTCCGGTAACAAACGCTGCACAAGTTCTGGCAACGCATTGTCAAGCAGTACTTTACCTACTTCGCGCAGCTCGTTGTTTTCGAAATAGCCATACTTGGCTGCTGTATTGCCAACATCGAAAACCAAAGCACGCATATACAAGTAATTGATTATAAGATATTTACAATTCCACGGAAGAAATAGCCAGCCAAATGAAGGCCACTTTTTCCGTGGAATTGTAAAGCTTATTTTCTAACAGGAGCCTTTGAAGAGGCTGCGGGTTGCTTCCTACAAGAAATACTTCAAGCGAATCACCTCGCGCTCAGTCAGGAAGCGCCACTTGCCGCGCGGAAGGTCCTTTTTCGTCAGGCCGGCGTACTGCACGCGGTCAAGCGCCACAACCTCGTAGCCCAAATGCTCGAAAATGCGGCGAACGATGCGGTTACGACCGATGTGCAACTCAATGCCCACGAAATGCGGGTTGCCAGCTACTACAGCCACGTCATCAATCTCGGCCTTGCCATCTTCCAGTTCCAGCCCTTCGCTGATCTGGCGCAGGTGGTCTTCGGAAAGCGGCTGGCTGAGCTCGGCTTGGTAGATTTTCTTGTTTTTATGCGATGGGTGCGAAAGCTTCTGGGCCACTTCGCCATCGTTGGTGAACAGCAGCAAGCCCGTAGTATTGCGGTCGAGACGACCTACTGGGAAGATGCGTTCTTTTGAAGCGGTAGCCACCAAGTCCATCACCGTTTTGCGACCCTCTGGGTCTTCGGTGGTAGTGATAAAATCTTTGGGCTTGTTGAGCAGTACGTACACCAGCTTTTCCCGCTTCAAGTTGGTCTTGCCATACTGCACGGTATCGGTTGGCTGCACTTGGTAACCCATCTCCGTTACCACTTCGCCGTTGACTTTGATTTCACCAGCTGCAATCAGTGCATCGGCTTCCCGACGCGAGCAGATGCCGGCGTTGGCGATGTAGCGGTTCAAACGAACTTCGTCGTTGCCTTCTTCCTCGTTCCGACGGCGTTTGTTGCCCCGGGTTTTGTCCTGATCGTAGAATTGCAGATTACTATACGCCGGCGCTTCACCAGGTATTTCACCACGTTTGGGCTTATCAGCGCGATTCGAAAGCGGATCGCGGGTCGGGCGCTTGTCGGCTCCGGCGCGCGGCTCCCGCTTATCGCCAAAACGCGATTCGCGCTTGTCACCAAAATCACGTGGCCCGCTGTTGCGGTTACCCGACGCGCCACGCTCACCAGCCGCTGGGCGGTTGCCAAAGCTAGGCCGCTCGCCGAAGCTGCGGTTCCCGAAACCACTCTCGCGGCGCTCACCACGTTCCGGGCGTTCGGGCGCGTTGCGTTGCTCATCCCGGCCATAGCCGCTGGGCGCACTACGGTAGTCAAACGGCCGCGCAGGCCGGATTTCCCGGTCTGGACCTGCTTCTTCTCGCCGCTCATCGCGCCGTGGAGCTTCTTCTCGCGGTGCTGGCGTACGGTCCGTAGGGGTGTCTTGTTCGAAAGGGCTTACCTTTTTAAACTTTCGGTTGCGCTCTCCTGCCGTACCGCGTGGCACCGCTGGTTTGCCTTCCTGCCGGTAAGGCTGGCCGGGCCAGTTGGCTTTGGGCTCATACGGCCGAGCAGGTCGCTCGTCTCGGCGGTCACTGTCGTAGCCGGAGGAAGCGCGACGGTCATCGTTGCGGTTGTCGAAGCGCCGAGGGACATCCCGATCAAATGAACGGCTAGGGCGGTTGTCGTTGTCGCGGTTCATCGGCCGACGATCGGCATTATCGCGATTGAACGGGCGACGATCGCCAGCATCCTGCCGCGGAGCAACGTTTCGTTGGGAGCCAAAGCTGTTGGAGCCTTCGCCGCGACCAAAACGCTTGTCGCCGCCAAAGCTGCCTCCCGATGATGGACGGCCGCCGCCTGGGCGACCAAAAGTAGGGCGCGAGGGAAAATCACGGCCTCTGCCGGCTTCATCGCCCGAACGGTTGCTTGAACCGCCTTCGTTTGGGCGCGCAGAGAATTTGCGGAAGCCGCTGCTCCCACCAGCATTGCTAGTGGAGCGATCGTTGGAGCGTCCACGCCGGCCTGGCGTGTCGTCGTTGTGTTTTTTGCCCATGAGTGTAGGGTGCTTACCGTATCGCTACGGGATGGTAAAATACAAGGTTGGGAGACTGAACCCCAGGAACAGACTCTCTTAGAAAACAGTGCCCGGACTGGCAGCACGGCGCCATAAAAGCAGCCAGCCGAAAGCCCGGGCACGTAGTTGAAGACGACGATCGCGGTTAATCGCGACGCGCCATTTTGGCTTCAATAGAATGTTGGGTGTGTGGTACTGCGCGCAAACGCTCTTTCGGAATCAGTTTACCAGTGCCAATGCAGACACCGTATGTACCGTTTTTGATGCGGGTGTACGCATTTTCCAGCTGCTGGATAAACTTCATCTGGCGTGAAGCCAGCTGATTCAGGCTTTCCTTTTCAGCTGTGTCGGCACCGTCTTCCAGTACTTTCGACGACGAGGCTGTGTTGTCGGTACCCGAATCGTTACGACGGCTCAGAGTTTCTTTGATGAACGTTACTTCTTTGCGGGCTGCTACAAGTTTCTCCTGGATGATTTGTTCGAACTCAGCCAGTTCTTCCCTTGAATAGCGCAGGGGTGCTTCACTCATGTCGGTTCAGGAAAAATAATGTATTGAAAATGAGACCGTTATCCGGTGATTTCTAGAGATAAATTGCGATAGTACGTTGCTTTAACAACAGCTTTTCCAAATAAGTTTATTACAGACCAACTGGTCAAAGTCATACTTACCGCTATCGGTTTCCTATCTAACCCGGTTATTTGGCCGCAAAGTTAATGTTTTGCCTGACAATTATCCATTACTAACCAAAGACTCAGTAAGTAAGCTCCTCTAGTCTTAATCTCTAGAATCCTAGCATATGGATAGCGGCTACCGCAGCTTCTACTCCTTTGTTGCCGTGCTTGCCTCCTGCCCGATCCCAAGCTTGTTCAAGTGTGTTGGTCGTGACCAACCCAAATATCACGGGCTTATTGAATTTCAGGCCGACGTTCGTAATGCCGTGGGCCACGGCATGGCAGATGTAATCATCGTGTTTGGTCTCGCCCTGAATTACTACTCCCAAACAGATCACGGCATCGATTTCTTCGTGCTGGGCCAGCAATTGGGCTCCTAGTGTCAGTTCGAAGCTCCCCGGCACTGTATTGCGGAAGATGTTTTCTTCTTTAGCCCCGTGCTTCAGCAATGTTTCGTAGGCTCCTGTGCTCAACACGTCTGTAATCTCCCGATTCCATTCTGCCACCACCAAGCCAAAACGCTTGTTCGTGATGTCAACAAAATTATCGGAAGTGTATTCGCTCAGATTTTTCAAGGAGGTAGCCATAGGATTTGGGTCTAGATGCTGCTTTGGGTTGAAGTAAGCGCTGTTATAAAAACAAAACTGCGCTTCTCCTTTCGGAAAAGCGCAGTTGTCAGTTGCTGACTGATTTCTTATTTGCCTGCCAAACCTTCAACGCGTGCCTTATACTGGCGGGCCTCGTTGACTTCCGGCGCATTCTGGTAGTCGTTGATGATTTTGTCGTACGCCTTGATGGCACCGTCATAATCTTTAGCCAGTTCTCTTGCTGTTGCCTCCTTCATAAGATAGCCAGGTGAGAAATACTCGTTGGCATTATGAGTAGCTGCTTTTTCGTACAGGTCGGCGGCTTCTTTGCTTTTGCCAAGCTCTAAGTTAGCATCGCCTAGCAGAGCGTAAGCCCGCGCTTGCACCAGCAAATCATCCGAACTAAATCCTTCCAGATAATCGATGGCGGCTTGATAACGGCCTTCCTTCAAGGCACCTACGCCAGCGTAGAAGTTAGCCAAGTTGCCAGCCGGTGTATTTCCGTATTCCGAAGCAACGGATTCCAAACCGTCGTATTGACCGTCGCCTTTCATTGCTTTTTTCAATGAATCGGCTTCCCAATAGTTAACTGCCTGATACATAGCCACTTGCCCTTTCTCGTCCTGAGAATTGCGCCATGTATACCAGCCGAAAGCTCCAACTACTGCCAGCACTACCAGTGCCAGCACACTCAGTAGAATAGTCTTGTTACGACGCAGAAAATCTTCTGAATGGGCCAAGCGAGCCGCTAGTTCATCCGGATCTTCCAGCAATGGATGTTCTGGGTGCAGTGCGCCTACTGGCTGATTAGGATCGGCCGGCACTTGAGTCTGCTTCTGTTGAGCCAGCGGACTGTTGCGCGTATAAGGAATCTTTGACATTCGTAATTCAGAAATTCGGCTGTGAAGCCGGGTCAGAATCCGCTGAGTTAGTCGCGGATGTAAGGATAATCTTGCTGCACGTACACATCGTGGTACAGCTCTTCGGCGGCGGGGTACGGAGACGTTTCTGCGAACTCCACTGACTCCGCAACTTGGGCCTTGATCTTTTCGTCGATGGCAGCCAGTTCCTCTTCGGTCGCCATACTGTGAGTCAGAATTGTGTGGCGAACCGATTCGATGGAATCGCGCGAACGATAATCTTCTACCTCTTCCTTCGTCCGATACTTAGCAGGGTCACTCATGGAGTGGCCTTTGTAGCGATACGTTTTGAACTCCAGGAAGGTAGGGCCTTCACCAGCACGTGCCCGTTCGGCTGCTTTGGCAACTGCGTTGTGAATGTCCTCTACATTCATCCCATTCACTGGCTCGGAGGGCATGTCGTATGCTTCTCCTAGTGTGTAGAGTTCCGTAACATTTGAGGTCCGTTGAACAGAGGTACCCATGGCATAACCATTGTTCTCCACAACGAAGATCACGGGTAGCTTCCACAGCATGGCCATGTTGAAAGCTTCGTGCAAAGCTCCTTGCCGCACTGCGCCGTCACCCATGTAGCAAATGCACAGGTTGCCAGTCTTGTTGTATTTCTCGGCAAACGCGATCCCGGCACCGAGTGGAACTTGCCCACCAACAATGCCATGCCCCCCGATGAAGTTCACGTTCTTATCGAACATGTGCATCGAGCCGCCTTTGCCTTTTGAACATCCTGTTACTTTCGCAAACAGTTCAGCCATGATGGCGTTGGGCGACGTACCAAGAGCCAGCGGATGAGCATGGTCACGATAGGCCGTTATCCATTTATCATCTTTGGTCAACGCGCTGACTGCGCCCGCTACACAGGCTTCTTGGCCAATGTAGAGGTGACAGAAACCTTTGATCTTCTGCTGGCCGTATAGCTGGCCTGCTTTCTCCTCGAACTTACGCATGAGCTGCATCTGCTCATACCACTGCAAATAAGTTTCTTTCGGAAAAACAGGCTCGCTGGGTGTCGTTGCCCGCGGCTCATCCGTAGAAGATTTTACTTTCTCGTTTGTAGGTGGCATCATCTGATCCGGCGGCGTAACTGTATCGACAGCTGCGGTCGGGTTAGTTTCTTTCTTAGTTTCCGCCGACGATTTTTTCGCCGAATTGGAAGCTTTTGGGGTAGCCTTTACTTTCGTCTCCGCCATCGTGCTTTCAGTTATTCGCGTTTGGGATGCGAAAGTACGTAAAAGGATTGCAATTCCGAACTGAATGACTCTTGAAACATTACACCTCTTGTTCTTTAAAAACTACGATGAGGCTACGCTGCAGCTATCGCCTCACATCAATTGTTTTATAGGTGACAATGGGAGTGGCAAGACCAATCTATTGGATGCAATTCATTATTTGTCTTTGACCAAAAGCGCATTTACTACTTCTGATATTCAAAGCATTAAACAAGGCGAAGAGTTCTTTTCTATTCGGGGAAAGTTTTCTACTCCCGAAGCCGAAGACACTGTTCAATGTAGTTTTCGCCTTGGCCAAAAAAAGCTTGTCACACGCAACAAGCATCCGTATGAACGGCTTTCTGATCACATTGGCCGTTACCCTGTTGTCTTGATATCGCCCTATGATACCGATTTGATCCGCCAGGGTAGCGAAGAACGCCGCAAGTATTTCGATAGTCTAATTTCTCAGCTCGATCACGAATATCTCGAGTTGCTCATCTCTTACGCTTATCTACTTCGGCAACGCAATTCGCTGCTTAAGCTAGCAGCTGACCGGCAGAGTTATGATCGTGATTACCTTTTGGTCTTAGACGAACAATTAGCCCCACTAGGCAAACGGATTGTTCAGATTAGACAAGAGTTTTTGGCTGACTTCGTTCCTGTTTTCCAGCGCCACTATTACCAACTCGCAAATGACCGGGAAGTAGTCAATATTGACTATAAGAGCCAGCTACCCGACGCCGACTTCGCTCAGCTTCTTCGCACACACGAGCGAAAAGACTTGGCCCTTCAGCGCACTACTGTTGGCCCTCATAAAGATGACTTTCTATTTCTGATGAATGAATTACCCGTCAAGGGATATGGATCGCAAGGCCAGCAGAAATCATTTGTTATCGCAGTGAAGTTAGCTCATTTCGAAATTGCTGCAAGCCGGAAGAAACATAAGCCTCTTCTCCTTCTAGACGACATTTTCGATAGGCTCGACGAAACGCGCATAACTCGTTTGATGCAGCTTGTCGCAAACCAGACTTTTGGCCAAGTATTTCTAACAGACACTCACCTCGACCGCACGGATCGAATTCTATCCAATTTATCCGAACAGATCTTGCGCTTTAGAATCGAAAGCGGCAAAGTAATTCCCCTTTAAATTTTAATGGGGCGTACCTTTATGCTTATGGCCTTCGCTCTTTTATAAAGGCTTTCGCGCGCGTTAATAAACGTCTCAATTGTGAAAAAGCATAAGCTTTCCGAAAATTCTAGACAAGCAGATACACTGCCTTTAAAGGATGGTATAAAGGCTTTGTTGAAAGCTTACCGCCTTCAAGGGAAGCTTAACGAAGTGTTTGTTGTTTCTAGCTGGGAGCGTATAATGGGTCGGTCAGTTGCTCTCAAAACCCAGGAGATATATATCAGCCATGGCAAGCTGTTTGTCCGCCTGTCTTCTGCGCCTTTGAAGCACGAATTAGTCATGGCCAAAACTCAGGTTATGGAAATGATTAATTCTGAAGTTGGTGAACCTGTTATTCAAGAGGTAGTTTTCCTTTAGCAGTATCATGAGCAAACTGATTTATGCTATATAGGCATTGCTAATTTCTCTTTAGTCTTAGTTCTGAGGTTTTGTTGACTCTGTTGAGTAAGACGAAAAGTGGTTACCTCCCGAACGGGCTTTCGTATTGTTTCGTCTCAAGGCAAGACCACTTTAAGGCTTGGCGCTTGAACAGCACTGCTGTTACTGGACTATATTTTCTTCTATAGGGTAACCTGATCCTGGCCCCTTATTCTTAACACAACTGCATCTTTTTACTAAGGCGCTGGATTAAAACACCTGCTGTCTTTGCTCGTCAGGTGTTACGCAGCATAGGTGAATACGCTGCACGTTACTCCTGTTGCTTTAGCGTTCCTTTTCCAGTGATTGAGACCGAGCTTAACGTATCCACTTTCTATATATGAAAGCATATCGTTGGCTTAACGTTATGCTGCTTGCATTCGGTCGAGCTATGCTTGCTTAAGATCGCAGCACGATGCCGGCTGAGCTTTTAACTTCTAATATCTAAGCTCATATCACGGCGTCTAGTACTGCTCTGTTGCTGCTGTTAAAGAGCGCTTATCCTATACCATTATAACTCACTTTGCTCTTACTTAAGAAGCATGAATTAAGACTCACAATACTGGCTACAATAGCAAACACTTCCCCTCTGCCAGAGCAGCATTTTCGCTTTATTGCTTTGGGACTTTGGCGAAGCTTTAAAAATATCAACAGCCAAAATACTCGGTGCATCCTCAATCACTTTCATGCTATTTTGGAGCAAAGCTTTACCCGCTTCAATTTCTCCTTTGATCCTACCCAAGAAGCCACTAGGGCTCTCGGCTAAAACTATAACTCGCACTTTAGGATGCGAGATCTCCTTTTCCTTACCTGACCACCGGTACTCTTAATTTTTAAACTTAGGCGACAAACAGCAGCTTCTTACTTCATTCGTTTAGGTAACTGACCGTTTGATGGCATTACACTAGAAACGGCCCTAAATGACAAAAATGTTTCACGTGGAACATTTTTGTCATTTAGGGCCGTACACTTTCAACAGAAGCTCATTATAGGCTTCCAGAAGGGTTATATACTTAGTTTGTAGAGCAAGTAGCTGCTTAACTGGATCATTATCAACCGGGTGTAACAAGTCGGGCTTAGGTGTAACACCCAAAGAAACGAATCTTGTTACATTATTTGATACAAATGGCGACGAGGGTTGTTGCGGTTGTGTAATCTCAGCAGAGAAGTCATGTCCGATTATATCACCAATTCGCTTTACAAATCCGTAATCAAGTGTCTCTTCTTTAAATTTACGATATATAGTAGGACGTGTAATGCCTAGTTCATCAACTATACGCGTAATAGAAATACCGCTGTTTTTGATAGCATCTTGAAGGATTTCGCCTTGGTGTGGCATGCTTGGGTAGGGTGGAATAGTTAAAGTGTAAAGATGACAAATATGTATCAAAACACAAGAATCAATATGTAATAAACATTAAATGTTACATGTGTAACAGAAACATGTATTTGTATACTGTAACAGCAAATTTGTTACACGTTACAAATAATATGCGATACACATGCAACACAGACCCATGTTACACCACTGTAATAAAAGCATAAACCCCTACCTATTGGACAATAGGTAGGGGTTTATGCTTTACAACCCGACTAAGACAATGGAGGAGCAGAACCAGTCAGTCTTTATGGGTACCGCTCGTTTAACAACTGGATAGCCTTATCTGGATAATCAGTTGTAATGCCATCAACCTCTAAGGTGATGAGGTGGAGCATATCGAAAACATCGTTTACAGTCCAGGGAACAACAGCGATAGCGTACTCATGCAGGTAGTCAATATCCTGCTCTGACAGTAGGGTGAACTCAGGGCCATAAACCGTGGGCATGAAACCTAATTCGAGTAAATGGCTCTCTGTGTCTCGCTCATCCTCCACTAACAAAGACAGTGAAAATCTCTTATCAAGCTGGTGGAAGTGCTGAAGGATTCGCTTATCGAAGGAGAGAAAAGTAGTACGATTCAGAACGCCACAAGCGCGCACAACCTGTAATACGAGCGTTGCAAAAGCAGCAGGCTCAGGATGAAAAATTCCGTCACCTGCAGGGCTGGATTTTATCTCAATACTGTAGAGCACTGGTTTCCTGCCTAAGTGAAGACAATGCCTCTCGATAGCTTGAATTGCTTCCTGTAAAAGCGGCTTATAAACAGCCAAGGTCTGCTGATTGGGGAAGCGCTCGGGTTGAGATAATCCGCAGTTATACGCTCGAATAATACTGTAGGGAAGTTGAAATAAGTTGAGTGATTTCTCTTGCGATGGATCGATGCGATTGCCTTTGGGATCAAAGCACAGAGCGGCTGACATCCAAGGTTCGTGCGATACCACTACTTGACCATCCTGAGAGATCACGACGTCGAGCTCAATAGCATCTACGCCAATCTCTAAAGCGAGCAAAAAGGCAGGAATAGTATTCTCAGGAAGCAGGCCCCTGCACCCTCTATGGCCGTGAATCTGGGGCCTGTGATGGTGCGCAGAAGTGGATTGAATAGGCATACGTTCTATACGATGCTTGCTGTAGACCCGATAACGCTAGCTATTGCGCAGGCACCTCGTCCATTCACATCATAGACTTACAGTACTCTAACACGCTAAAGCGGCTTGCGCTTATGAACGAAAAGCAGAAACCTTCGCGTTAGGAGCATATTTGCCCATTCCTTTGCTTACTACATGAAAAAACTGCTGTTAATATTTCTTTTGCTGACGCTAATCGGAGGTGGATATTGGTTGTACGACCGGCTGACAGTGGGCCCCGAGCGGTCGTTGTACCAAGCATTTCAGGCTACGCAACAACACGATATGATAGCCTTCGAACGCTATGTTGATGTCGAGAGCGTTACTAGTGATCTTGTTGATCAGGTGGCCGCACAAGGAGATGTGCTGGGTCCGCTCAAAATAAGTGGACTAGGGCTACAACAAGCCGTGCAACTGCTGAAGCATCAGCTCGTGGCAGCCGCGCGTGAGGAGGCCCAAGAATATGTACAAACCGGTTCTCTGAAAGCTACCCAAACTGCGCCGCGCGGAGGGTTGGGCAACATCTCCATATTGGGATTTGCGGGTAAAATTGTGAGTGCAGATAGCAAGCTCAAAGGGGTGAAATACGTGAAGCGCCAAGGCAGGGAAGCGTTGGTGGGCATTGAGTTTACACAGCCTCACTTTGATACGACAATGGTACTGGAGCTTAAGATGCTTGACCAAGGGGACCATTGGCAGGTCAAGCAGATTACCAACACAGGACAGTTGCTAAAGCAAGTTATGCGGCGAGAAAAGCAGGCCGTGATAGCAGAATAGAAAGCTGACCAAACATGATTTGCGAAATCAAAGCCAACAAAAAAGCCCGACACTAAATGTGTCGGGCTTTTTTGTTGAAGCTGGTATGTGTTAGAACCTACAGGTTGGATTTGCCCCGGCCTGAGATCAAGTAATAGAGAATTAACCCCAGGAAAGGCATGAACCATATGATGGCAAGCCAAAGGATTTTTTTGCCTGTCGTCCAGGGTTGACGAAAGACATCGATGAGTGCCAGCACATCGAGAACCAACAGGATGATTCCCCACAGAGACAAGCTACCGCTGTCGCTGAAACGGCTGCAACCAGTGGCTACAAGGGTGAGAAGTAAGAACGAAGCAGCAACCGACAACCGGGTTGCAATAGGAGCAAATCTGTTCATGATACCGAGGATTGAGTTGGAGAGAGCGGTTTTGGCAGTTTCTACGCACACTCTTCAGATAAGATATATACGAACCTACAGATTTATATATAAGTAATTGATAGTCAAGTACTTATAAAAAGTATTGTTGAATTTTATCCACGAAATACGGTCCGACCTGCGGAATTAGAGCCAGCGTGAGAAGCAGGCCGTACAGCGCGCCGTAAAAGTGGGCGTCGTGGTTGATGTGGTCGCCCATGCGTCGGCCTTGGTAGTAAGAGTAAGCCAAGTACAGCAAGCCCCAAATAAAACCCGGAATCGGGATGGGCAACGGAAACATAATGATGCCCGCCGTTGGCTGAAAAAGCACACCGGCAAAAATGATGGCGGCCACCCCACCCGAGGCACCTAGGCTCCGGTAATCGGGGTCGTTGCGGTGCTTGAAATAGGTTGGGATATCAGAGATGATAATACCCCCTAAGTAGAGTAGCAGAAAGCGAAGCACCCCGCCGCCTGGGCCAAATTGCTGCACAAACACTGATTGGACAACCTGCCCAAAAGAATAGAAGGCGAGCATGTTGAAGATGAGGTGCATCCAGTCGGCGTGCAGAAAACCCGAGGTCAGTAGGCGATACCACTGGTTTTGCCGGGCCACGATGAAGGGCGAAAAGATCCAGCTCTGCATAAAGCCCGGATTAGACCAAGCATACATGGAAATGCCGGCAGTCAGAACCAGCAGGATTATAGAAGCGTCCAGCGTAAGCATGAGATGAAAAGTAAAAAGATGATAATGCTGCCCTCAAATCGCTCAAAATGTTTTGATCGAGTCTTTCACAGATCAAAAGCTGTGCGTCGCCTGAGGAGTAAGAAAAAGGCGTAAAACGGCAGCTTAGCTTTCTCGGTCCATGAGTTGCAGTGCTAGGTGGCGCAGCAACTCCTTGCGCTCACCGGGTGCCTGCACCCGATCGAGGTGCTGGAGCGCGTCGAGGAAGAAGTCGTTAATGCGGGCTTCCGTTTGGGCACGCACATTAAGCTGATCGTAAATGGCCGTGATAGCCTCAATCTTTTCCGGCGCGTCAAGCACCGGTTGGCCGATGTACTGCGCTAGTTTGGCTTGTTGAGGTTCGTTGGCTTGAGCAAGCGCGGTGAGCAGCAAAAAGGTCTTCTTATCAGAAACGATGTCGCCGCCTACGCGTTTGCCGAAAGTGGCGGCGTCGCCGTACACATCCAACAAGTCGTCGCGGAGCTGAAAGGCGATGCCGATGTCGGTGCCGAATTGCCGCAGGTGATTCGCATCGTCGGTGGAAGCGCCCCCAAGTAGGGCACCAAGCTCAAGACTAAAGCCTAACAACACAGCCGTCTTGAGCCGAATCATGTAGAGGTATTGCTCCAAAGACACGCGTTCGAGCGTCTCAAAATTCATGTCCCACTGCTGGCCTTCGCACACCGCGGCGGCCGTCTGGCTAAACTTGCGCAGCACGTCCGGCAGCAGAGTAGGGTTCACGTCCAAGAATAGCTCGTACGCCCGCACCAGCATCACATCGCCGCTCAGGATGGCGACGTTCGGATTCCATTTTTCGTGTACCGTAGGCTTGCCCCGACGCAGCGGAGCCTGGTCCATGATGTCGTCGTGGAGCAACGTAAAGTTGTGAAACACCTCGGTAGCCAGCGCCGGCTTCAGCACCGGCTCGAGGTCATCGGTGAAGAGGTGCGCGCCAAGCAGCGTGAGCAACGGCCGAATGCGTTTCCCACCCAAGGCCATGATGTAGCGAATGGGCTCATAAAGCGCTTCGGGTTCGTTGCCGTAGCGCAGCTGGGCCAAGCCAGCGGTTATTTTGTCCGAGAAAAAAGAGAGGTCCACAGGGGCAAATAAGGGTTGCAGGAAGAAAGGTACGGACTAAACCGCTGGACAGTCGGTTTGTGAAGACGAGGCTTAAAGTCGCTTGCCTTACCATGAGGACAGCCCTTCAACGCGGCAAGCCCTTTTCATCCGCACTTATTGGGCAGGTGAAAAGGGCTTGTTACCTCTTGCAGTGAAAGAGCTGCGGGCTACCGTCGGCGGCTACCGCCTTTTCCGCTGCGCTCTCGCTCAGGGCGGTTGTTGCCGCCGCTACGGCGACTGCCGCCCCGGCTACTCCGCTCGTCCTGTTCGCGGCGCTTCACAAAGTCCGGCCGATTATCGACGAGTTCGAAATCAATGGTTCGATCGAGCAGGTTGGCAGCTTTTACGGTCACCAACATCTCATCGCCGAACTGAATGATGCGTTTGGTGCGCTGGCCCACGACGCGGTAGTTGTCTTTGTCGAGCTCAAAAAAGTCGCCGGGAATCTCGCTGAGCCGAATCATGCCTTCGCACTTGTTCTCTTCAATCTCGACGTACATCCCCCATTCGGTGAGGCCCGATACGACGCCTTTGAACTGCTCGCCGATGACTTCCGACATGAATTCCACCTGCTTGTATTTGATGCTGGCGCGCTCGGCGCTGGCCGCAATTTTCTCGCGCTCCGACGAGTGTTTGCACTCTTCCTCTACGGGTTCCACATCCACGTTTTTGCCGCCTTCCAGGTAATGCTGAAGCAGGCGGTGAGCCATCATGTCGGGGTAGCGACGGATGGGCGACGTGAAGTGCGAATAATGGTCGAAGGCCAGGCCAAAGTGACCTAGTGGCTCAGTGGTGTATTTGGCTTTCGACATGGTACGGACAGCCAGCGTCTGGATGACGTTTTGCTCGGGGCGGCCCATCACTTCGTTCGACAAATCGTTTAGCTCATTGCTGAGCTTCTTGGGGTTCGTCAGGTCGAGATCGTGCCCAAACTTCTTCGCGAAGAGCGCAAAGTTTTGCAGACGATCCGGATCGGGAGCATCGTGCGTACGGTACACCATCGTCATCCGCGGCTTGCGGCTCTTGAGCTTAAACACAAACTCGGCCACCTTGCGGTTGGCGAGCAGCATAAACTCCTCGATCATTTTGTGCGCGTCCTTCCGCTCCTTCACGTACACGCCCTGCGGCTTGCCGTTTTCGTCGAGACGGAACTTCACTTCCTGCGTTTCGAAGCTGATGGCGCCTTGTTTGAAGCGTGCCGCACAGATCTTCTTGGCCATGTCGTTGAGGACGTTGATTTCCTCCGCGTAATCGCCTTCCTTACTTTCAATACGCTCCTGCGCCTCTTCGTAGGAGAAGCGACGGTCGGAGTGAATGATGGTTTTGCCAAACCACGAATCGTAAAGCTTGCCGGTCGAGTCGAGTTCAAACACAGCCGAGAAGGTCAGCTTATCTTCCTCAGGGCGCAGCGAGCACAACCCGTTCGACAAACGCTCGGGTAGCATTGGAATAACCCGGTCGACGAGGTACACCGAAGTGGCCCGATGCTTGGCTTCGCGTTCCAATTCAGAAGTGGCTTTCACATAATGGGTTACATCAGCGATGTGCACACCTACTTCCCAATGGCCGTTTTCGAGTTTGCGCAACGACAAGGCATCGTCAAAATCCTTGGCATCGGCCGGGTCGATGGTGAAGGTGGTGATGTCACGGAAGTCGCGGCGCCGCGCGATTTCGGCCACCGGAATTATGTCAGGAATTGCTTCCGATTCGGCTTCTACCTCGGCAGGAAACTCAAACGGCAGCCCAAACTCCGCCATGATCGCGTTGATCTCGGCTTCATTTTGACCCGCTGGTCCGAAGCTCCGTACCACCTCACCCATCGGCGAGCGGCCAAAGTCATTCTCCGGAAACTCCGTGATGCGCACCAGCACTTTTTCGCCGTTGCGGGCATCGTGCAGATTCTCGAAAGGCACAAACACGTCGAAGTACATCTTGCGGTTGTCGGGCTTCACAAACCCGATGCCGCCTTGCACCTGCAAGCGCCCCACTACCTCGGGACGCACCCGCTTAAGCACTTCCACCACGTCGCCCACCGGCCGGCCGTCGCGGGAGCCGCGCAACCGTACTCGAACCGTATCGCCGTGCATGGCAAACTTTAAGCGATCGGTGAAAACCCGCACGTCGGACTCACTTTCCTCGCTGATGACAAATGCATACTTGTCGGTGGCCAAGGCTACGGTGCCAGTAATCGTATCCGTGGTTTCTTCTCGCTCGGGGCGCCGGCGCCGTTCGGGGCGCTCGGTATCCGGAAAGTCGAAGCCGGCTTCGCGGCGACGGTGTACTACTGGGTCTTGGCCAAATTCGGTTTCTACGTCCAGCGGTTGGCTGTTTGCTACCGGCACGATCGGCTCGGCGCTGCGGCGGTTTCGGCGGCTGCTAGCGGGCTCCGTAGCGGCTTGCTGCGCGGCGGGGTCGGTTAAGCGATAATCGTCGTTTTGGATCAGGGTAAGCTGCCCTGCCGTGCGCAACGCTTTGAGGTGCGCAAAAATCTGTTCCCGCTCCTCTTTGGTCGTAACGCCAAGGCGGCGGGAGATCTGCCGGTAAGAGATGACCTTCCCAGGATTGTCAGCAAAAATTCGGTAGACCAGTTGTTTGGATACCGCGAGGGGTGCGTCTTTGGGGGCACGAGCGGCTTTCGCGGAAGCGCGGGGTGCCGCTGATTCGTCTTTTCTTTTCATTAGAAAAAGGGTGCCGCCAGTTATTGCGTTTTCTCAGGCGGCCCAAGGAATTTATAGGTGAAAGCAGCTTCTGATAGGTGCTTTCGGTAATACGTAAGAACAGCAAAACTGCTTCAGACAGCAGTTTGGTCGCACAAGGGCAGACGGCTACTCTAGCTGAGCAGCGAATGAATATAGCTTCTACGCAATTATTAAACTAATAACTGATTTACCGGCAGCAAAGCGCGTTATCAAACTGTTGCTGCGAGGCCGAAGGCGCCAATTTATCATTGGCAGAGTTGTGCCGGCTGTGGTAGCAAATCAGTCAACAAGCGCGAGCGGCAGAACGTTCTATCCGGCCATTACCTGACGGCGGGCTACGGCGGCGCGGATATCCGCTGGCTCATCCTTCGGAATGGCATTCAGCAGGGTGCGCGTGTAGTCGTGCTGCGGATGGGCATACACTTCGGCGGCCGGTCCGCTTTCCACAATCTTGCCTTGGTTCATGACCAGCAACCGATCCGACATAAAGCGCGCCACCGACAGGTCGTGGGTAATGAACAGGTAGGTAATGCCAAAGTCGCGCTTCAACTGGTTGAGCAGGTTGAGCACTTGCGCCTGCACCGATACGTCGAGCGCCGACACCGACTCGTCGCACACGATGCACTTGGGCTGCAAAGCCAGCGCCCGGGCAATGCAGATGCGCTGCCGCTGCCCGCCCGAAAACTCGTGTGGATAGCGCAAATAATGCTCCTCACGCAACCCAACAGTACGCAGCAGCTCCAACACCCGCTCCTTCTGTTGTTGGCGCGTGCCTCCCACTTTGTGCACCTGCATCGGCTCTTGGATGGCTTCGCCCACGGTCATTATGGGGTTAAGAGCCGCGTACGGATCCTGAAAGACCATTTGAAACTCCCGCCGCCGCCGCCGTAGCTCCCCGGTAGGCAACGTGGCCAAGTCGGTGCCTTCAAACAGGATGCTGCCCGACGTGGGTTCTACCAAGCGCAGCAGCGTACGGCCCAAGGTGGTTTTGCCGCAGCCCGACTCCCCCACGAGCCCAATGGTTTCGCCGGGATAAATATCGAAGCTTACACCATCCACGGCGCGCACTACTTCCTTGGTGCGGTTGAAGAAGCCTTTGCGAATGGGAAAATGCACGTTCAGGTCGCGAACCTGCAGCAACGGCTGCGCGGCTAACTTCGGGGTTGCTGGTTCTGCGGTACGAGCTTCTAGCGATGGCGAAGGTTCATCACCAGCAATGAAAGCACAGGTTTCTGCCCCGGCCGCCACGTCCGAAATGACTCCTGCATCGGGAATGATCTGACCACTTTCCAGGAACGGAGCCGTTTCGAAACCGGTGAAAGTATCCGTTGAAACCGGCGCAGAATGTTCCACGGGGAACGTTTTGGTGGTTTCACCTGAATTCCGTAACTGTTGGGCTACGGCCTCTTCTTCGGTTGCCGGAGCACTTACTGGGCTTTGAACTGGCAATGCAACTAATTGTCCATCAGCCTCTTCTCGCATGAAGTCAGCTACTACTGGCAGGCGTGTTTTACCCACCGACAACTTAGGCCGACAAGCCAGCAAACCCTTGGTATAAGGGTGCTGAGGGTTGGTAAAGAGGTCTAATACTGCACCCTGTTCCACAACTCGGCCACGGTACATCACCAAAATGCGGTCGGCGATTTCGGCCACCACGCCTAGGTCGTGGGTGATGAAAAGCACAGCCGTGTTGTGCTCGCGCCGGAGGTCATCGATGAGTTGGAGCATGCGTGCCTGCACCGTTACGTCGAGGGCCGTGGTGGGCTCGTCGGCAATCAGGATGGCAGGGTTGCAGGCCATCGCCATCGCAATCATGACACGTTGCTTTTGGCCGCCGCTGATCTCGTGTGGATAGGCACGCAGAATTTTTTCGGGGCGCGGCAGCTGGGCCATGGCAAACAACTCTATTGTGCGCGCTTCGGCCTCTTTTTCAGAAAGCCGAGTGTGCAGCCGTAATGCTTCCACTACCTGACTCCCGCACGTATACACGGGGTTTAGGGAAGTCATGGGCTCCTGAAAGATCATCGAGATTTCGTTGCCGCGCACTTGGCGTAGTTGCTCGTCGGGGAGCGTAAGCAAATCAACCTCCCCAAACTGCGACGACTGAAAGCAGGTCTTCCCTCCTGCTATCTGGCCGGGCGGCATCGGAATCAAGCCCATCAAGGCCAGCGAAGTCACCGATTTTCCCGATCCCGATTCGCCTACGATTGCTACCGTTTCGCCGCGGTGCAGCTGAAACGATACTTCATTCACCGCTCGCACATCGCCGCGGTGCGACTTAAAATCGATGGTCAAGTTGGAGACTTCCAGCAGCGGGGTTTGGGGCATTTTCAGCAAAACAGAGGAGAATTCAAGATCTAAATTTACCGCAAATGTTCCAGAGTAAGTTGGCAGCTTGAAACGTTGTTCACGAACAATAAGATTGTAAAAGGCGGTCATGCAGAGCGTAAGCGAAGCATCTCTCCCGCAGTACTTACTCTAGTAGAAACAACGAAACAGTAGAGATGCTTCGCTTACGCTCTGCATGACGTTCTGTGGTAATGGGTGAAGTTTTCAAGCAACGTATTTCGGCTTTCTGACACAGACAAAAAGCAGCGGTGCGCCTCCACTGCCGCATGTTATGGCTAGTAGAGACGCACCACTTACTTTATCTAACTATTTTATAGTCAATCAATTATGCTTGTTGAACCGATTCGATGGAAGGCGCCTCGTTGTTGTGCTCCGTCAGGTGGGCATCGTTGGCGTGCTCGTGGTTAAAAAACCGGTTCTGGTTGAGCAGAATCAGCACCACGCCCACGAAAATGGCCGAGTCAGCAATATTGAAAATGGGCCAGAGCGACAGGTGTGTACCGCCGATCAGGGGCCAATTGGCTGGCAAAAAACCCTCGTAGATATCGGCATACAGCATGTCGATCACTTGGCCGTGAAACCACGGCGTAGGCGCTCCAAACGGGGCATTGTTGTAGATGATCCCGTAGAAAATGCTGTCGATCAGGTTGCCGATGGCGCCGCCCAAAATGAGTGCAACGCACCAGATCAGGCCATTAGAGGCTTTGCGTTGCCACAGCTTGAAGATGTAGTAGCTGATGCCGAACATCGCCAGCAAACGGAAGCCCGTCAGCAGGATTTTGCCGTACGGCGGCGGCAGTTCCACGCCGAAAGCCATGCCCGGATTGAGCGTGTAATGCAGCTTGAACCAGTTGCCGAAAACCGGAATTTCGCCGGGCATGCCGGGCAGCATGTAGGTGTGCACAGCCCACTTGGACACCTGATCGATGACAATGACCAGCAACGCCAGCAGATAATATTTCCAGTACTTCATTCTTGTGCTAATGGTACAAGCTTTGGTAGGCATTTTGTGCCCTTTTGAGCCTGATTTGCGGGATTTTGAACGGTTATGAACGCTCCGAAAAGTGGTTTGTGCGCTGTTGTGCTTACGGCTTTTCGGAGCTATTCTTAATCAAGTATCAATCAGTTAGTTACAACCTCCAGCCGAACCGGCACGCTGTAGTCGTCAAACTCCAGCACGGCGCCGTCTTTCAGGTCGCCGGCAAGCGTCAGGGCGAGGGCCTGGGTTTCGGTGCGGATGTAGTCGCCGAACGACTGCACGGCGGCCACCAGCTCCGGCTGATCGGCGCCGAGCGTTACCCGGATTTTGTCCTGCACTTCGAGGCCGCTGTCCTTGCGTAGGTTCTGCAAGCGATTTACCAGCTCCCGCGCCACGCCTTCTTGACGCAGCTCGTCGGTCAGCGTCACGTCGAGGGCCACCGTAAGCGGACCATCGGACGCCACGAGCCAGCCCGGAATGTCTTCCGAGCGGATTTCCACGTCGTCCAGAGCCAGCGTAACCGGCTGACCTTCAACTTCTACGGCCAGCGAACCAGCTTTTTCGAGTTGGCTGATCTCTTCGGGTGTCATCTGCTGGATGCGAGCCGCTACCGTTTTTAGGCGCGCGCCGTATTGCTGGCCGAGGCGCTTGAAGTTGGGCTTCACTGATTTCACCAGCACGCCGCTCGTATCGTCCAGAAATTCAACGTGTTTCACGTTTACCTCGGCGCAGATCAGGTCTTCTACCTTCCCTACCTGCTCGCGGGTGTTTTCGGTAAGTACGGGTACCAAAATGCGCTGCAATGGCTGCCGCACTTTCAGCACCGACTTCTTGCGAAGCGAGTGCGTAAGTGAGCTGATGCGCTGGGCCAATTCCATGCGCTCTTCCAGGGCTTTGTCAATGCGCTGTGTATCAGCCTCTACCAAAAGCGTCAGGTGCACCGATTCGGGAGCCAGCGGCGTGTTTTTGGCCACGGCTTCGGTACGCATGCCGTCGGTCATGTTGCGGTAGAGCCACTCGGCGAAGAAAGGCGCGATGGGCGCCATCAGCTGCGAAACGACCACGAGGCACTCCTGCAATGTTTCGAAAGCCGCACGTTTATCGGTCGTCAGCTCGCCTTTCCAGAAACGTCGGCGCGACAGGCGCACGTACCAGTTGGAGAGCTGATCGGTAACGAAATCCTGGATGGCGCGAGCCGCTTTCGTGGGGTCGTAGTTGTCTAAATGACCCCGTACTTCCAGGATCAGCGACTGTAGTTTCGACAGAATCCAACGATCCAGCTCGCTCAACTCCGAGAGCGGCACGCGGTCAAATTCGCTGGTCTGAAACTCATCCAAGTTCGCGTAAAGCGCATAGAAGGAGTACGTATTGAACAGCGTACCGAAGAAGCGGCGCTGCACTTCTGTCACGCCGGCCGGGTCGAACTTGAGGTTGTCCCACGGTGGCGCGTTCACGATCATGTACCAGCGCGTTGCGTCGGGCCCGAACTGGCCAATGGTGGCAAACGGGTCTACGGCGTTGCCGAGGCGCTTGCTCATCTTGTTGCCGTTCTTGTCCAGCACTAACCCGTTGGCAATCACATTCTTAAAGGCCACCGAATCTTCCAGCATCACACCCAAGGCATGCAGCGTAAAGAACCAGCCGCGGGTTTGATCGACGCCTTCGGCGATGAAATCAGCGGGGAAATTTTTGTGGAATTTCTCGGCGTTTTCCAGCGGGTAATGCCACTGCGCATACGGCATCGCGCCTGAATCGAACCACACGTCAATGAGATCCGTCTCGCGGTACATGGGTTGGCCGCTGGGCGACACCAGGAAAATATCGTCCACGTAGGGCCGGTGCAGGTCGATTTTCTCGCCTTCCGCCAGCGGGTTGTGGGTCATGATTTCGGCGGCTACGGCCTTGTCAATCTCCGCCCGCAGCTGCGCAATGGAGCCAATGCAGATTTCCTCCGAGCCATCTTGGGTGCGCCAGATGGGCAGCGGCGTGCCCCAGTAGCGCGAGCGCGACAGGTTCCAGTCGACCAGGTTTTCGAGCCAGTTACCGAAGCGGCCGGTGCCAGTGCTTTCGGGCTTCCAGTTGATGGTTTTATTAAGCTCGATGAGCCGATCTTTTACCGCTGTCGTCTTGATAAACCACGAATCCAAAGGATAATAGAGCACGGGCTTATCGGTGCGCCAGCAGTGCGGGTAGGTGTGTTCATAGCGCTCCACTTTGAAGGCTGTACCGTCGCCTTTCATCTTGATAGCGATGCTCTCGTCCAGGGTTTTATAGTCGGCGCCGGAGTCGTCGTGGCCGTCGTAGTTCTTCACCCAACGGCCGCCAAACTCGCCCATTTGCGGCACATAACGGCCCGTCCGGTCCACGATGGGGCCGAGCTTGCCTTCTGCATCGGGCACGAGCAGCGCCGGGATGTCATTTTGCTGCGCCACGCGAAAGTCATCGGCACCGAACGTGGGCGAGATGTGCACAATGCCGGTGCCGTCTTCGGTGGTTACGAAGTCGCCGGGGATGACGCGGAAAGCTCGTTCTTCACCTTCAAACGGCGTAAAATCAAACAGCCGCTCGTAACGGATACCAACTAGATCATTGCCGGAAAATTCACCTTCTACTTGCCATGGCAACACTTTGTCGCCGGCTTTATAATCTTCCAGCGAAGCATGCGCGCCCTTTTCGGTAAAATAGCGATTCACCAAATCCTTCGCCAACACTACCCTGATGGGCTGGTAAGTGTAAGGGTTGAAGGTGCGAACGAGTTGATAGCGAATGTTCTTGCCCACAGCCAAGCCCGTGTTGGCGGGAAGAGTCCAAGGCGTGGTAGTCCAAGCGAGAACGAATGTATCTTGTTCACTTTCAGAGTTATCCACAGATGTGAATAACTTTTCCGACTTCTCGTTACGGATGACCTTAAACTGCGCTACCACCGTCGTGTCCTTCACGTCGCGGTAGGTGCCGGGCTGGTTCAGCTCGTGCGACGACAGGCCCGTACCGGCCGCTGGCGAATACGGTTGGATAGTGTAACCTTTGTACAGCAACCCCTTGTCGTACAGCTTCTTAAGTAGTGCCCAGCAGCTTTCGATGTACTCCGGCTCGAAGGTGATGTACGGGTCGTTGAGATCAACCCAATAGCCCATTTTCTCGGTCAAGTCGTCCCACTGCGCCTTGAAGCGCATCACCGTTTCGCGGCAGCGTTGGTTATAGTCTTCGATCGAGATCTTCTTGCCGATGTCCTCTTTGGTGATGCCCAGCTCCTTTTCCACCTGCAACTCGATGGGCAGGCCGTGGGTATCCCAGCCGCCTTTGCGCGAAACTTGCTTGCCCAGTAGCGTTTGGTAACGGCAGAAAATGTCCTTCACCGTGCGGGCCATCACGTGGTGGATGCCGGGCGCACCGTTGGCCGAAGGCGGACCTTCGTAAAACACATAGGTCGGCTGGCCCTCGCGGGTGCTGACGCTCTTCTCAAAAATGCCGTTCTCTTTCCACCATTGCAGGATGTCGGTGCCTACCTGGGCGTAATTGAGCGGCTGTTTGTACTCGGGATATTTCATGTTCGGGGCGTAACTATATCAAAATCAGAACGTCATCCTGAGCACAGCGAAGGGTCTCTACACGGAGGGTATTCCGCACGGTAGAGATTCCTCGTGCCTCGGAATGACACGATATTGGGCTTCTTATGATTCCAAACGGCGCTGCACGGTCATGCGGTCGAGGTTGAGTTCGGTGTCGTCGTCTTCTTCGTGGTACGAGTCGTCGTAATGCTGAAGCATGGATTTGTCGATGGTTTCGTCTTTGCCGTGTTCAAACGTAACGAGCAAAGAAGGCAGCAGAATCAGGTTGGAAAAGTTGGTAATCAGCAGCGAAGCCGACATCAGCAAACCCAGCGCTTTGGTACCGCCGAACTCGCTGAAGGCGAAGACGCTAAAGCCCAAAAACAAGGTAATGCTTGTGTAAATCATACTAGTTCCCGCCTCGCTCAACGTCGTGGTAATAGCAGCTTTCACGCGGCGACCGTTTACGGCCAGCTCCTGCCGGAATTTGGCCAGCAAATGGATCGAGTTGTCGCCGTCAATGCCCAACGCAATGCTGAAAATAAGCGCCGTGCTGGGCTTCAACGGGATGCCGAAATAGCCCATCAGGCCGCCCGTCAGAATGAGGGTAACCAGATTAGGTATCAGCGTGAAAAACACCGACTTCACCGACCGAAACAGCAACAGCACCACCAAACCCACCAAGGCGAAGGCAATTATCAGGCTCTCTTTTAGGGAGTTAATCAGATATTCGTTACCCTTGGTAAACAGGATGGTCGTGCCGGTCAGCTTTACGTCCATGCCTGTGCCGTTGAAGATCTCCCGGATTTGGGGCTGAATCTGGCGGGAGAGCAACGTATCGAGGTTGCGGGAGCCGATGTCCGCGATTTTCAATGAGATACGCGCCCGCTGGCCCGTCGAGTCGACGAAGGAGCGCAGCAGCTTGTCGTTGCCGCTACCCTTCGACTGGGCCTTGGTTAAGTAGCTGAGTACAAAGTTCTTCTCCGAATTATCGGGCAGGCGATAGTACTCGGGGCTGTCGTTATAAAATGCTTGGGTTGAAGCTTTTAGGAATGTAACGATGCTGACTGGCGTGGTCAGGACGGGCTGGGTGCGCAGAAACTTCTCGAAACGGTCGATGCGCTCCAGGTTTTTGAGCTTGAAAATGCCGCGTTTCTTGCCCGTGTCAATCACGATTTCCAGCGGCATCACGCCGTTAAAGTGCTGCTCAAAGAACTTCAGATCGCTGTTCACGGAGCTTTCCTTCGGCAAATCATCGACCATGTACGACACCGATCGTACCCGCGAAATACCCAGCAAGGAGATCGCTACCATCACCGCTGCCAAAGCGTACACCGTGCCACGCCGATCGAGTACCAAATGCTCGAAGAATTCGAGTAGCTTGGTAAGTGGCTTAGCATCAAGGTGTTCTAGCTGCTTCGGCGTAGGCGGCGGCAGGTACGTGAATACGGCCGGAATCAGGATAAACGAGATGATGAACGCCACAAAAATGTTGATCGTGGCCACCAACCCGAACTGGTAGAGAATGGCAATGTTGGTGAAGCAAAACACCACAAACCCGATGGCCGTGGTGGTGTTGTTCATGAGCGTCACGAGGCCGATTTTGCGAATCACGCGCGTCATGGCCAGCACTTGGTTGCCCGATTTGCGGTAATCGTAGTGGTAGCGCGACAGCAGATAGGTGCAGTTCGGAATCCCGATTACGATCAAGATACTGGGAATCAGGCCCGTAAGCAGGTTAATTTTGTAGCCCAGCAGCACCATTGAGCCTACGCACCAGATCACGACGACCAGTACCACCAGTATCGGGAAGACGACCGCGGCCCAGGTGCGGAAGAACATGAACAGCGTGACGGCCATCACAAGCACCGTCAGCATCACGAAGAACTTCATCTCGCCGGCGACTTTGCTGGTCATCGTGGAGCGCACGTACGGCAGGCCCGCGTAGTGCAGCCGGATGCCGGTTTTCTTCGTGAACCGCTCGGCGTGGCCCAAAATGTCATTCATCACCGCTTGGCGCCGCGACGAATTAAGGTATTTCGGGTCCATGGTCAGGGCCAGCAGCGTGGCGCCGGTGGTGGGGCTGATAAGCTGGCCCTTGTAAAACTCCACCTGGTTGACCACCCGCATCAAACTATCGAGCTGACGCTGGTTTTCGGGAAACTTCTCGAAGATCGGCTTCACGGTAAACTGCTGATTAGCAGTGTCTTTGCGAAGCGCAATGAGCTTCGTTACCGATAGCACACCACTGACGCCTTCGACGCGCGAGAGCGTATCGGTGAGGGCACGCAGCTCGCTAAAGTTGCCGATGCGGTAGATGCTGCTGTCCTGAAGGCCCAGCACGAGCACGTTGCCGTCCTCGCCAAATGTCTTCTTAAACTGCTGGAAATAAACCATTTCCGGATCGTCCGGACTTACCACTTGGGCAAAGTCGTAGGTCATCTCCACGTCCTTGGCTTTCCAGGCCATGAACACAGTGATGACAGCCAGCAGCAGGATGAGCAGGCGCCGGTTCTTGATAACGAAAAGAGCGAGTTTACTCCACATAGACCGCTAAAATGGAGCAAAGGTACGCAATGCGCCGCAGCTAGCCGGTGAAGCGCCGGCAAGTATATCGAGTTGGATTAAACCTACTTACGAAACGGTTTGTTAGGCTAACAAAATAATGTCTGGAATATAGGCAACTTCCTATGCCGCTATTCCCGTAAAGGCAGCCTTACCAAGTAGTTGCATTGTCGGTTTTTTGGACTTAGCAACGAATCGATTTTCCGTTTTTCACTAATGACTTTGTATCAAACGCCGGAAGCGGTGCTCACCTATCTTCCTGGCACTGAAACCCTTTGGCTGAGCTATAGCGCCACGAACGTGTCGGCGGCTTTCCAACTGGCCTTCGAGCAGACGGTAGCAGTAATGCGCAGCCAGAAGGTGGGCAAGCTGGTGTTGGACCTGAAGGATAGTGCTTCGCTGCCCTCCGACGACGAGCAAAACGTGCTGGATCCCATCGTCCGGAAGCTGCCTATCGAGTTTGACCAACCCACCTTTATTGCGGCGGTGCTTTCCGTGCAGCAATACCAGTCGCAGGTGGGCAGCTACTCGCCGGCTTCGGCGCAGCTAGTGCCGCTGGGTCCGGTCGAGTTCAACTACTTTACTTCCCGCCGCGACGCCATCGCTTGGCTCAGTGATAATTAACCGTTTACTACGCCCCACCCAATTCTATTCACCCACCCAAACAGAAAGGCCCCGGAAGCATCTTCCGGGGCCTTTTTCTTGTACACACAAGTATTTTATAATCAAATACTTATAGGTTTTCTAAAATTCGCTTGAAGCTCACGGCATCACCGATGTAGCGGCCCAGCTCCGAGATCGGCATGCGGGTTTGCTCGCGCGAGTCGCGGTGCCGGACGGTTACGGTATCGTCTTCCAGCGTCTGGTGATCGACGGCGATGCAGAAGGGCGTCCCGATCAGATCCTGGCGGGTGTAGCGCTTGCCGATGGCGTCGCGGTCTTCGTACACGAGGCGGAAATCATGGCGCAGGTCGTTGAAGATGGCCTCTGCTTTTTCGGGCAAGCCATCTTTGCGCACCAGCGGGAAAATAGCCGCCTTGATTGGGGCCAATGCCGGATGCAGCTTCAGGAATGTGCGGGTTTTGGTTTGCTCCTTCTCCCCTTCGCCTTCCGTGATGGTTTCTTCGGTATAAGCCTGACACAACGCTGCCAGGAACAGGCGGTCGGCGCCTACCGACGTTTCCACCACGTAGGGCACGTAATTGCCGTAGGGTTTGCCGGTAGCTTCGTCGAGGTCGTTGTCGAAGTACTGCTGCTTTTTGCGGCTCAGGGCCTGATGCTGCGACAGGTCGAAGTCGGTGCGCGAGTGAATGCCTTCGATTTCCTTGAAGCCAAACGGGAATTCGTACTCGATGTCCACGGCCGCGTTGGCGTAGTGGGCCAGCTTGTCGTGGTCGTGAAAGCGCAGCTTATCGGCGGGCAAGCCGAGGGCTTCGTGCCAGCGGCGGCGCGTTTCCTTCCACTTGTTGTACCACTCCATCTCGGTGCCAGGCCGAATGAAGAATTGCATCTCCATCTGCTCAAACTCCCGCATTCGGAAGATGAACTGCCGGGCCACAATCTCGTTGCGGAAGGCCTTGCCGATCTGGGCGATGCCAAACGGCACCTTCATGCGCGCCGATTTCTGCACGTTCAGGAAGTTGACGAAAATGCCCTGCGCCGTTTCGGGCCGCAGGTAAATCAACGTCGAATCGCCTTCTACCGAGCCCACCTGCGTCGAAAACATCAGGTTGAACTGGCGCACTTCGGTCCAGTTGGCGGTGCCCGATACGGGGCATTTAATCTTCTCATCTACAATGAGTTGTCGAACCCCAGCTAAGTCGTTATCTGTCAATAGCTTACCCATTTCAGCCAACAAGGCGTCGGCGCGGGGCTTGTCGCCGGCGTTTTCGTACTCGGCGGCTTTGTCTTCGAGCAGCACGTCGGCGCGGTAGCGCTTCTTGCTGTCGAGGTTATCGATCATGGGATCGGAGAAGCCATCGACGTGGCCCGACGCTTTCCAGGTGAGCGGATGCATAAAAATCGCCGCGTCGATGCCCACCACGTTGGGGTTGAGCTGCGTCATGGCGCGCCACCAGAGTTGCTTGAGGTTGTTCTTCAGCTCGACACCATTGGGGCCGTAGTCGTACACTGCCTGCAAGCCGTCGTAAATTTCGGACGACGGGAATACGAAGCCGTATTCCTTGGCGTGGGCCACAATGTCCTTGAGTTGGGTATTTTCTAAAGTAGGTTTCGGATTCGGGTTGCTCATGGGGCAAAGATAGTAGCGCGAAGGTCAGTCGGCGGCGCCGGCTCCGCTGTAGAAGGCAGGCGTCGTAGCGATTGTAAAGAAAACAGTCTGCGCGGAGCAGGCCGCTACCCCACCCCTACTTATTGAACTTTCTCCACGATTTTCGGTACAATGCCTATTCAATTTTCCGGAATTTCGTCGCAGCCGTAACAATTTCATAATCTTGCCCCGCCCAAAGGCCCTCCTACCTTTGGTTGCCCGTATCGTTTTTTCACCAATTCCCCCCCTATGTTTGGCTTAGAGCCTCATGTGTTGCTGCTGCTGCTTGCGTGCCTTGTTGCAGCCTGCGCCTTCGAATTTGTTAACGGTTTTCACGACACGGCCAACGCCGTTGCCACGGTCATCTACACCAATACGCTACGCCCCTGGGTAGCCGTGGTGTGGTCGGCCTTCTGGAATTTCATCGGCGTGTTTGCCGGTGGCATTGGCGTGGCCATGGGTATTGTGTACCTGCTGCCCGTCGAAAGCCTGGTCGATCAGAACGTTTATCATGGCATTGCCATGGTGGGCGCACTCATTCTTTCGGCCATCATCTGGAACGTCGGAACGTGGTATTATGGCCTGCCTTCGTCGAGCTCTCACGCGCTGATCGGCTCGATTCTGGGCGTCGGTATTGCCTTCACCTTCCTGCCCGACACGGCCAGCGCGGCCGTCAACTGGGCCAAAGCCGGCGAAACCATGCTGGCCCTGATCATCAGCCCGATCTTCGGCTTTTCGCTGACCATCATCATGATGTTTCTGCTCAAGCGCTTTGTCAGGAGCAAGGCCATCTTTAAGGAGCCCCACAAGCGCAAGCCACCGCCCCTCTGGATTCGCCTGATCCTGATCACGACCTGCACGCTGGTGAGCTTCTTCCACGGCTCCAACGACGGCCAGAAAGGCGTAGGACTTATCATGCTGATACTCATTGGCATAGTCCCGACCTTCTTCGCGCTGAACCAGGATCTGAACCCGCTGGACATGCGCGATTCGCTGGTGAAGATTGAGCAAGTATTGCAGAAAGTAAACCCACAAGATCTGGACGCCGACGACCGGCAGCTGCTCGCCGAAGCGCAAACCCAAACTAACGATCTGGACCGGATTTTTGCCAGCAAGACGTCTGTTGATCAGTTGCCGCGCAACACACGTTTCGAGATTCGCCGCGACATTTTGCTGCTGAATAACCGCGCAGCCAAGCTCATGGGCAGCAAGCGCATCAGCATCAGCACCGCCGATCGCACGATGTACGAAGGAGCCATCAAGGAAATGAAATCCTTCACTGATTACGCGCCTTCGTGGGTGCTGCTGATCGTGTCGCTGTCGTTGGGGCTAGGCACCATGATTGGCTGGCAGCGCATCGTAAAGACCATCGGCGAACGTATTGGCAAAGAGCACCTTACGTATGCCCAAGGTGCTTCATCAGAATTAGTAGCGGCCCTCATGATTGGTGTCAGTACCAACTATGGCTTGCCTACCAGCACCACGCACGTTCTGTCGTCGGCCATTGCCGGCTCGATGGTAGCCAACCGCGGCGTCAAGAACCTGAACCCCCAGATGGTGCGCAACATTGCCCTGGCCTGGGTACTCACGCTGCCTGTCACGATGTTTTTGGCGGGCGGTTTATTCTTGCTCTTCCGCGCTGTTTTATAGCGAAACTGCTATTCTTTGAAACACACAAAAAGCCGCTCCAATCAGAAGCGGCTTTTTTGTTGAGTTGATAGCCGATGAACATTAAGTTTTCCACAGGCTAGTCAGACGAACCGGAATCAAAAAGCACCTAACTACCTAAGCTATTAGGCACTTATCCACTTTTCCACACCGAAAATTGGTGTTTTTGTGGATAACTACCTGCCTAAGAGGGCCATTGCACTTCGAGATCGTCGTTTATAAACACCCCGAAGTTGACGAACTGAAGCTGATCTTCATCAAAGTAAAGGTCAATCATTTCCTTCTCGTAGGAGAGACGGGTTTCGCCAGTATCCATCTTCTCGACCTCGGGCGTTTCGAGACCGTTGCGGCTCATCAGCTCCTGTACTTCCTGCACGCTTTTGCCATGCACAGACTCGCCGAAAAGGCGCATGCCCGGATGGTCGGTTTCGATGCAGCTGAGGCGGTAATCGTCTTCGCGATCGAAGTAAAGCGAATAGCCTTCTTCGAGGTAGTTCCAAGCCTGGTGTTCAAACTCGTCGTCGTCTTCGGCTTCTTCGATTTCTTCGGGCTCTCCCATCAGGGTGCGCACTTCGTCCATGGAAGCGCCGAATTTCAGCGGCCCCATGCCCGTGCCGAGGATGATTTCGTGTTCTTCTGTGCTGGAGGATTGTGGTGATTGGGGAGTGTTCATAGCGGTGGCCTCTGGTGAAAATTGGGGTTAAAGGTAGAAGTTCTTATTTGCCGTAGCGCTGCTCAAAGTCGAGGCGCTGGTGTATGTAGTCGTGGTGCTGCCGCGCCTGATCCCATTTTTCTTTGAAAATAGAGGCCGCCACGGCCTTGTCGGCGTCTTCGGGTGAGCGGGGTAGCTCAGCACGGCCGTGCGCTCCGCTCTGCCCCTTTTTGTCGGCGGGCACCGGACCGGCGTATTTCTTGCCGCCGCGGTGGTTGGCGTAGCGGCGGGCGCGGGTGTAGCCCATCTGCAAAAACTTGCGGGCCATGTCGGCACCCACAAAATCCTGGGCTTTGAGGTAGTCGAGAAACAAGGCGTAAATCTGCTCCGACGATTCGCGGGCGATTTCCGGGGTGCGAAAGCGCCAATGCGGCAGGATTTCGCCCTTGTAAGGCTCCACCAACAACACCCCCTGCTCGCCTTTGCCGACGCGGTAAAGCTCTGGGTGCCGCCGAAAATCGGTTTGGTGAAAATCGAGGGTGTAGTCGAAGGGCATACGGCAGGTGCAAGCGGTTTTGGTGCGGGTATACGCAAAACCAGCGCCCAGTAGCCGAACTATCCACTTTTCCACACGGCGTACCGTGGAAAAGTGGATAGTCGCCGATTTTTCGCGCCCGGCGGTTTTTGTTTCCGGGCCGCACTGCTTTTCCCTGTGCTCCCGGCCAACTGGCCCGGACTCAACTTTTCAAACCGAGCCGGCCCACGAGCTTTTCCACATGGTTAATAACTTTTGAAATAAATTTTTTAAAAAATATCTCTTTGTTCCCAGTCGTTAGGGCTGTGCATAAGTGGATAAGCGAAAAAGGTTATTAACAGGGCTGATAACTTGTGTACAAGTCCTCGTTTATGCACCGGCTATCAACAGGGTATGTTGATTATAAATGATTGATTATAAGATACTTGCATCAATTATTCACAATCCACAGCGTTATCCACGAATCCACAATTCACACCTTTTCCCCATTGTGAATTGTGGAGTTTTCGGTGCAAAGTTATCCACCCTTATCCACGCCTCAATTGGCCTGTAACGGGAGTGAGATGCGCAAAAAACGTTATCCGCTTTTTGTCCACCGCTTATCCCCATGTTTCCCCAGTGTTATCCACAGATTTCCCCATTGTGATGGCGCTACGTGGATAAACCTGTGGAATGCGTGTGGAAAAAGGGCGAAAAAGCCCCTCAGTAACTTGAATTCGCAGGTCAGGGGTGTGGATACTTCAGCTTGGGAGCCAAAAAACAGGTCAAATACCGTTCTTCCGGCCCCGCAGCGCGCCGCTAAAAAACAGTAACTAACGCACGAAAAGAGGCGAAAACCGGCCCATAACTACCGGCGTGGCGGCGGCGAACAGCCTAGAAGCTTAGCTTGATGGCCTCTTCCTCCCAGCCAGCGCGTACTTGCTTGGTCTGAGGATAGATATAAACGGGCTCAGCGGGCAGCAGCAGTTTGGGATCGCCGCCGCGCCAGGAGCCGTTGGCGTCGGCATCGATGAGCACCCGAATGCGGTAAGTGCCCGGTGTCAGGAAGTCGAACCGAAACGTATTGCGCGGGCTATCCAGCGACTGCACCAGTTGATACGTGTTGTCGAGCAGTTGCAGCGTGTAGCGCTTGTACTTGGTTTGGATGGTGCCGCTGAGCGTTCCGAACGGAGATTGCTCGGTGAGGCGCAACGGAATCGGGCGAAAACCCAGCCGTGACCCCGTCACCGAAGTGATCGCGGTGCTGTCGAGCACCAAGGAGATCTTGTTTTTAGCTTTGGTATTCAGATTGATAATCAACTGGTTGCGCTCGGAATTGAGCGAGCCATCCTGCGGGGCGCGTAGCGGCCGACGCGAGGTAGAGTCTTCGACCAGCGTACCAAAAGGCTTGTTCGCTGCCAGGCGAACCGGTTCGTTGAACTGAATGCGCAGCTGGCCCTGCCGATATACTTCCCGGCCGCCGCCCTCAAGGGAATAGGCCGGGCCGCGACGGGCGGGAGCAGTACCCTGAAAGCGCACGTTGAGGGTATCGCGGCCGGTGTTGCCCACGCTGTCGGTAGTGGCCAGAATGTAGCGGCCTTCGGGGAGGGCAGGCGTTTTGTAGAGAATGACCGACCGGCCTTTTTCTGCCATTTGCACCGCTTCGGTGAGCTCGGGCGTCGTGGCCGAAGCGTTCAGCGGTGTGAGCGAGGCTTGCTGGATACCTTCGTTCAGGCCGATTTTGTAGTTGTTGAACCCAGGCTGCTGGGAAGTAATCAGCGCTTTGCGAGCATCCGGGCGCACCAGCTCGAAGCGCAGGCTATCGACGCCAGGCCGAACTGTGAGCAAATCGGGTAGGTAAGCAATCTTCTCCCCTTCTTCGTAGCGACCACTCTGGTTTTTGTCGGCCAAAGCATACATGCGGTACTTGCCTTCTTTAAGGTTGCGCAAGGCAAAATTTCCGGTCTTATCAGTACGCGCCAAGTAATACGGCTTGCCGCGGCGCACACCCAGGGTATCGGCTTCCGGATACAGAATTACTGAGGCTTCGTTGGCCGGTTGGCCCGTAAGCAGGTCGTGTACAACGCCTCGCACCGAGCCCGAATCCAGCTGAGGGCCGGTGCTGAAGCTGAATAGTACATCTTTGGCCGGCGTGCTTTCGGTGATATCCGAAACGGCATCGCCAAAGTTGAAGGAGTACGTGGTATTCGCGTCAAAAGGCTTCTCAAACGTGAGGCTAATGGCGTTGCGCTCCTCCCGCACTTTGTAGTGGTTGGCGTCCGGAATGACGGGCGCTACAATCAACTTCTTCTGCAAGTCCTTTACCTGCACCGACTCCGAAAACACCAGCCGCACCGTTTGTTCCTTCACGTTGCGCGCCCCGTTGGCGGGCGTCGTACTCACCAGCTTGGGCGCCACCGTGTCGCGGGGGCCGCCTTCAGGAGAACTGACGGCCGCGCAGCCACCGAGCAAAGAACTAACAGACAGAAGAAGCAGCAGATCAGCGCGAACGAACATCGGCGGGCGAAGGCAGTGGAAAAGTAGAAAATCAGCGTTTGCTAGCTACGTAAATCAGGCTGGAATATTGCCCGTTGTGCTGCGCGGCGTATTTATTGGACTGAAAACCAGTCTTTAGCACCGTAAGCAAACCACCGCCGCGCTCGGCACGGTGCTTTTCACTGAGCATGCTCACATAGTAAGCATCCAGCTCCATCGGCAGCGTTTCGCGCACGATCATCTTGTGCTTTTTGAGCAGTTGCGTCATCGTTTTGGGCGCGAAATGGTACAAGTGCCGGGGCACATCGTACGCCGCCCAATCCTGGCGATAGTGCTGAGCATCAAGGCTATCGACGTTGGGCACGGCTATGATCAGCACGCCATCGGGCTTGAGCAGGCCGATGAGCTGGCGCAGAGTTTCGTTGAGCGTGTGTACGTGTTCGAGCACGTGCCAGAGCGTAACGGCATCGAAAGTGCCGGCCTCCAACGAATCGAGACTGCCGGAGCCGATGGGCTGGCCCACGCGTCGTGCCGCTTCTTCGCGGGCACGCGCATTGGGCTCAATACCCGCTATTTGCCAATGGCTTGCTTTGCAGGCGGCCAAAAAATGGCCCGTGCCGCATCCGTAATCCAATATTTTGCCTTTGCGCGGCGCGTGCTTGTTCAGTAAGCTCACCTTGCGGCGCATCGTGAAAAAGCGTGCGATGCGGTAGGCTTGGTTGATGACGCCCGCCGCGGCACTGTTGTGCGACACGTAGTCGTCGGACTCGTAATAGCGCCCGATCTGGTCCGCATTGGGCCGCGGATTGGTAAACTGAAAACTGCACGCCTCGCACTGCACAATGGCGAAGCTTTCCTTACTCACCGACTTGTCTTCGACTACCAGCTTGTTGCGAAAGTCACTTTTCCCGCACACCGGGCATTTATCCAAACGTTCGTAGGACACGGATTGAAATTATGGAGGCAAAACTTTGAGTGCGGAAGCCCATCAGGAGAACCAATACGGTACCCCAATTTGCCTCCGCACTCAAAATTCAACATTACTTACCCAAGTACACCATCAGGACCGAAATATCGGCCGGCGATACTCCGCTGATGCGCGAGGCTTGACCAATGGTTTCGGGTTGTACGCGCAGGAGCTTTTCGCGGGCTTCGTGCGAAAGGGCGGGCATTTGCTTGTAATCCAAGCGGCCCTGAATCACGAAGTTTTCCAGCTCCAAGAAGCGTGCAGCCTGCTGGTATTCCTTCTCGATGTACGTTTCGTACTTGATATTGATAATAGCTTGCTCTAGGCTATCTTCTTGATATACAGATAGTTGTAAAGCAAGCGCCGGAAGCACGCTGGTCAAGTGAGCCAGCTCCACGTTCGGCCGACGCAGCAAGTTGATCGCGCGCGTTTTTTCCGTGATGGGCGCCGAGCCAATCGATTCCAGCAACCCATTGACTTCGGCAGCTTCCACGGGCATATTCTTCAGCAGCTCAAGCACTTCCGTGGTCTGGCGAAGCTTTTCTTCTACGCGCCGCATGCGTTCTTCCGATGCTAAGCCAAGCTTGTGGCCAAGCGGCGTGAGGCGGATATCGGCATTGTCTTGGCGGAGCAAGATGCGGTGTTCGGCCCGCGACGTAAACATGCGGTAGGGCTCGTCGGTGCCTTTGTTTACCAAGTCGTCGATGAGAACGCCGATGTAGGCTTCGCTCCTTTTCAGGATGAAAGGCTCTTTGCCGTGCACGCGATTATGGGCGTTGATACCGGCCATAAGGCCTTGGCAAGCAGCCTCTTCGTAGCCCGTAGTACCGTTGATCTGGCCGGCGAAGTAGAGGTTTTTGATGCGCTTGGTTTCCAGTGTCAGGTTGAGCTGGGTCGGCGGGAAGAAATCGTACTCGATAGCATAACCCGGCCGGAACATCTTGGCGTTCTCGAAGCCCACAATCTTGCGCAAGGCGCGGTATTGCACGTCTTCCGGCAACGACGAGCTAAAGCCATTCACGTACACTTCCACCGTGCTCCAGCCTTCGGGCTCCACAAAAATCTGGTGGCGGTCCTTGTCGGCGAAGCGGTTGATTTTGTCCTCCACCGACGGGCAATAGCGCGGTCCCAAGCCCTTGATGCGGCCCTGAAACATGGGCGACTTCTCGAAGCCCTCGCGCAGGATGTTGTGCACCTCAGAGTTGGTGTAGGTGATGTAGCACGGGCGCTGGGTGGTCAGGCGCGGCGTGTCGAGGTAGGAGAATTTGCTCGGCTCCTCGTCGCCGGGCTGCACTTCCATTTTGCTGTAATCCAGCGAGCGGCCATCGACGCGGGGTGGCGTGCCGGTTTTCATGCGGCCGGCTTCAAAGCCCAGCTCTTTCAGCTGCTCCGTAATGCCCGTGCTACCGCGTTCGGCGGCGCGTCCGCCGCCAAAATTTTTCTCCCCAATGTGGATCAGGCCATTGAGAAACGTACCGTTGGTCAGCACCACGCTTTTTGCCCGAAACTCGATGCCAAGCTGGGTGCGCACGCCGACGACTGTGTCGTTTTCGACCACCAAGCCCATAACGGCTTCCTGCCAGAAGTCCACGTTGGGCGTTTGCTCTAGGGTCATGCGCCATTCTTCGGCAAAACGCATGCGGTCGCTTTGCGCGCGCGGGCTCCACATGGCGGGGCCTTTCGAGCGGTTTAGCATCCGGAACTGGATCATGGTTTTGTCGGTCACAATGCCCGATTGCCCGCCCAGCGCGTCAATTTCCCGCACGATCTGGCCTTTGGCCACGCCGCCCATCGCGGGGTTGCACGACATCTGCGCAATTGTGTTCATGTTCATGGTCACGAGCAGCACCTTCGAGCCGAGGTTGGCTGCCGCGGCCGCCGCTTCGCAGCCGGCATGGCCCGCTCCTACTACAATGACATCGTATTCCTGCTCAGTGAACATAATCGGGGGTGTTATTTGGGAACTGCTGGGGAGAACAGCGGAGAAGTAAGTTTTGTGCCAGATCTAAAAACTAGTTCCTGTTTCTGGTTCAGGAAGAGTCAGTTGTCCGGTAGCGTGCCCTAGAAAACCAAAAACCGCCCCCCGTTTCGGTCGAAACGGTTGGCGGTTTTGAGGTGGTTACCAGAAAGTACCTAACGCAACGCGCTCAGAACGTGCGCAAAGATAGGCAGTCGTCTTCTTTTTTGCGCATCGCCGTCTGGCTCAGCAAGTCTTTGTCGGCGTAGCCAAGCAGGTGCAACACTCCGTGAATCATGACGCGGTGCAGCTCATCGCGGAACGCGACGCCGAGTTGCTGGGCATTATCCCGCACCCGTTCTACGCTGATGAACACGTCGCCTTCGATAATGTCGGCGTCGTCGGCGTTGTCGAAGGTGATCACGTCCGTGTAGGTATCGTGGTCGAGGTACTCGACGTTGACTTGGTGCAGGTACTCATCGGAGCAGAAAATGTAGGTCAGGTGCACGATTTCGTGTTCGTGTACTTCGGCTACGCGTTCTATCCAAGAGGTAAGTTCCTCAGCATCAGTTAGTTCGAAATCAACATCTTCTACCAAGAACTCAATGCCATGAACCTCATACGGTTCATCCATCGGCTCTTCGTCGTGGTCGGGGGGCAACGAGGTCATGCCGCAGTCTGGTCGGAAGAAGTAGTAGCAGCCGATTCGTCGGCCGTGTCGGGGCTGAGCATAAAAGTGAGCTGCACGTTGCGGCCGTCTTTGTTAAACTCCACTTCGTCGGCCAAATGGCGAATCAGGAAGATGCCGCGACCGCCGGGGTTTTCGAGATTTTCGGGAGCCGTAGGGTCGATCAGGTTGGTGTAATCAAACCCGTTGCCTTCGTCTTCCACTTCAAACTTCACCCGGTCTTTATCGACGTACAGCGACAAATAGACGTTTTTGTCCTTGTCGAACTTGTTGCCGTGGCGAATTGCGTTGTTTACCGCCTCCGTGACGGCCACCATGATATTGCCGTAAATATCGTCTTCAATGTGGAAGGTATCTTTCGAGTTATCGATGAAACTTTCTACCACGCGGATGTTCTCAACGAGCGAAGGAATCTGAATTTTGACCTGCTTCATAAGGGAGGGTAAGGGGGCAGCGGCGGTAAAAATAGCGAGGTGCTACTTCATTTTCTGAAAATATTCACTCACCTCGCGCTGGTAGTACGGCGTGAGGGCTGGTGGCACGGTGCGGAGCAACTCGGTTTGCCGGTCTTTCTGGCGTTTGTATTTGTCAAAAGCAGGCGGAAAAACAGGTGGTCGATTTTGGGCCGTCTGCGCTTCGCGCTTGTCATCCTGGTCCCGCTCGCGGGCCGATTTCTCGGCTTCCAGCAAACGAGTCAGGATTTGGCGCTGGCGCATAATGGTCTGCTCCGTCAGCCGCTTATTTACGAGGTCGGTCTCGGTTTGTTCCATCATTTTTTTGATGTCGCCGGTTCCGCCCGCGCCCTCCTGGCCTTTGCCATCTTTCGCATTTGGGCCGCCGGGCTTGCTTTGCTGCTGCATTTTTTCCAGGTCACCCATGGCTTGCCGCAGCATTTGCTGTTGGGCTGCGAGCTTGGCTAATTCTTCCGACATGGCCCGACCCGATTTGCCGCTTTGCTGAAGCTGCTGAATCTGTTGGTTGAGTTGTTGCTGCATGCGTCCCATCTGGCCTTCGCCGGCGGCACTACCCTTCTTTTTTTTGCGGCCCGATTTGCCGCCGCCTTGCTGCTGTTGCTGCTGGCCTTGGCGCTGTTCTTCCTGCATTTGCTGCAAAGCCGCGTCCAGCATAAGCGCCAGGTTGTTCATCGACGTCATGGCCAATTGCTGGCTGCTGGTAGCGCGGCTTACGTTACGCTGCCGAATCTGGTCGAGCGATTCGTCCATGCGGCCGTTCATCTCCCCTACTTCGCGGGTTACAAATGACTGAATCTGAGCCGCCTTTTTGGCCAGTGCGTACAGCGAATCCTGAATCACGGCTGCGTCGTCTTTGAGCTTGCGCTGCTGCTGGCTCAGCTGCACAAAGCGCGGGTCGGTCTGGTCGACTTGCCGAAACTCCTTCATCACGCCTTCCTGGTCAAACGAGAGCTTGAGCAGGTTTTCCAGGATGTCGCGCAGGTCGTCGATGTTTTCCTGCTGCTGATCGCTTTCTTCCTCGCTCTGCTGGTCCTTCATTTTCTGAGCCATCTGCTGCATTTTCTGCGCGGCGTCTTTTTGGCTCTGGCTGGCTTTCTGGTTCTGGTTTTTGCCTAGCTCCTGCTGGCTTTCTTCCATTTCCTGCTCCACCTGCTGCTGCTCCTGTTTCATCTCGTCGGCGCCGTTCTCATTTTCGAGCTGCTCGTCGATTTTCTTCAGGTCCTGCAGGTCTTTCTTGACGTCTTCAAACTGCTGCTGCATCTGGGCTTGCTGCTGCTTTAGCTCCTGCTGCTTTTGTTGCTGCTGTTGCTTGTCGCCTTGCTGGTTAGCTTTGTCGTTTTTCTGGGTTTCGTCGGCCAGCTTCTGCTGCTCTTTGGCTAGCTCATCGAGCTTGTTGGTCGCCGATTCCATCTTCTGCTCGTATTGCAGCTGCTTAAACATCTCCAGAGCCCGCTCCAACTCTTTCTGCAACGTATTCTCCTTGTTTTCAAGCTGTTGCAAAAGCTTCTGCATTTCGGGCTGTACCATATCCTGCTGCTGTTCCAAAAGCTTTTGCAGCTGCTCGTAAAGCTTCTTGGTTTCGGGGTCGAGCAGGGTTTCCATGAGCTTCTTCAGTTCTTCGGCCTTCTCTTTTAGCTGCTCGCTTTTGGGGTCAAACTGGTCCTGCTTCTGGTTCATCTCCTCAAACATCTTCTTGACCTCGGCCATCTGCTGGTCCATCTGCTGCTTCTGGTTCAGCATCTCTTCCAACTGCTTGCGATCCTGGAAGTTGAGGTCGCGCTTGGTCTTGAGCTTGTCACCGGCCTTGGCCAGTTCGCGCTCCAGCTTTTTCGACTGCTGCGCGCTCTGGCTTAGTTGGTTCTGCATGGACTGGGCCTGCTCGTTCAGCTGTTTTTGCAACTCGGTGCGGGCCGGCAGCTTGAACTCAGCCTGGCGCGTCCGGGCGCTTTTGGGGCCGTGCACGCCGTCGTTGTCCCATACCTGCACGAAGTATTCGAGGCGGTCGCCGGGCTTCATGTTGAGCGGCTGCAAATCCCATTGGTAAGCATACGTCTGAGCCGAACCGCTTTGCAACGGCAGCGCCCGCGCTTTGTAGCCCGCATTTGGGTTCTGGGCCGACGTAATGCGGTAATGCAGTTGCAAACGCGTCAGGCCATAATCGTCTCGCACTGAGCCCCCTAGGGCCAAGTAGCGCAGTGATGTCGTGTCGGCAAAGCTCTCTTCCGTCACCTCCGGCACTTGATCCTGAATGGCCGTAATCTGGTACTGAATAGGGTCGCGGTTGAGGCTGATGGCATTTTGCAAGCGCACCGCGTACTCCTGCGAGCGCATCACCCGATGCGTAACAACAAATTGATTATCAGCTTCTTCTGCAATTACCGTTTCGTCCGGATTTTTGAATTGCAATTGCAGCTTATCGGTGGCGGCGGTAGCAAATTCCCAGCGCACGGTGCTGCCTTCGGGCACGGTCAGGTTGCCGCTGTTGCGGATGGTTTCGGCCAGCTTGCCGATGTATGCCGGGTAGGTTACCTGCATGGAGAAGTCGCGGAGGTTGGGCCGCTCACGCACCAGCAGGTTGTAGTCGTCGGAAGTGAAGCCCGCGGCGGCTAGCTGAAACGCCACGTCTTTTTGCAACTGCTTGAATTCGAAGCTGTAGTGGTTGCCTTGCTCTTTGGTCAGACGCCGTTCGCGGCCGCCGTACACGATGTTGATTTCGTTGGGCAGTACTTCGCCTTCTATGCGCACGTTCAGCTTATAATCTTCGTTGCGAAAGGCCCGTAAGTCCTTGTTCTCCAGAACAAACTGAAACGGTGCGGGTGGCGAATACGCTTGACGGTAGTGTAAAATGCGCTCCGTACCCTGCACAAACAGGCTTGGGTACACCAGCAGCACCAGCACAATGATGCCCGCCGGAATGGCCACGTATTTCCACAGCGGCCGCGTCTGCGTTTGGATGTTGATGCCATCGGCAAATTCCAGACCTGTAAACTGCGCCGCCCGCTGCTCTAGGCTCGCCGCGATAAGGGCGTTTTCCTGGGCTTTGCCTTGTAACTGCAAGGCATTCAATAGCTTATCCTGAACCTGCGGAAACAGGTCGCCGACGCGTTGAGCGGCTTGCTCGTCGGTAAGCAGGCGGCGCAAATTGGTAAGGGCTGCCAGCGGCTGCCAGATCCAGTGCACAAACGCGTACACTACCAACCCCAAAAAGCCAAACAGCAGCCCGCCCCGTACCCACGTGGGCAGGTAGAGGAAGTATTCGAGCAGGTTGAAAACGACAAACAGCGTCAGCAACAGGCCGCCGGCCACCAGCGCACCGCGCACCAGCAGGCTTAGGTAAAACTTGCGCTTAAAAGCATCCAGTTGCGTGAGCACCTGTTGCAGAGCCGGCAAGTGGGCAGTTGAAGGGAGCGTAGCTTTTTCCACGGACATAAACACAGACCAAATCGGGCTCAGACAAGATACAGCTTAAACGGCAGCCCCGACCAGAAAAGTGCCGCGCAAGCAAGCCTCGCCCTTATAACTCCACAAACGCCGGGCAGTGATCCGAGTGCACCACATCGGGCAAAAGACCAGCGTTTTGGATGCGCGGTTGCAACTGCTCATCGACCAGCACATGGTCTAGGCGCCAGCCCACGTTGCGGGCCCGGGCGCCGGCTCGGTACGTCCACCAGGAGTAGTGGCCCACCGCATCGCCGTGGTGGTGACGAAACGAGTCGGTGAAGCCGTCGGCGAGGAAGTCGGCGAACCACGCCCGCTCCTCCGGCGTGAAACCAGGGCTGTTTTGGTTGGCCTTGGGGTTGTGCAGATCGATGTCGCGCTGGCAGCAATTGAAGTCGCCGACAATGACGAGCGGCGGCACCGTAGCCCGCAGTTCGTGCACGTACTTGCGGAAAAAATGCAGCCACTCAACTTTGAACGCCTGCCGCTCCGGTCCGCTCGTGCCCGAAGGCATGTAGGTATTGATCACCGAAAATCCATCGAAGTCCAGGCGCAGCACGCGGCCCTCGCTGTCATAACAATCAGTACCACAACCGATTACGATATTGTTGGGTTTTTGCTTCGAAAAGGTAGCTACGCCGCTGTAACCGGGCTTTTCTGCCGGATGCAAACAAGCGTGATACCCAAGGGCCTCAAAACCAGAGATATCCAGTGCCTCACGGCCTGCTTTAATTTCCTGCAAGCACAGGACGTCTGGCGCCGCGTTTTCCACCCAGCTCAGCAGGCCTTTGCTCAATGCCGAGCGTAGCCCGTTGACGTTATATGTGATGATTTTCAAAAGGAAAACTTCGGTGATAAACAGTTAAAAACCCAAACCAGCCGTCCTCCCGAGCGAAAGCGAGCAAACTCTTCCGCACTAGTTTTTACTATTTGTGCAGAGGTCCTTTGCTTTCGCTCGGGAGGACAGGCAAGTGGCAAAACGCCAACCAGAAACAGTTGGAAAGCTTTGGTTATTCCTCGTCTTCCTGTTGCTGAAAATACTCGAGCATATGCCATTTGAGCATACGCTCTTGCTCTTTGAGGCTGGCAAAAGGCACTGGCCGCAACAGTTTGTAATGCGGCCAGCCATCTTCATCGATGCGCTCTAGCTCGTAGTACCCGCTGATGCTGAAGAGCTTACACGTAGCAATGTGCATCAGGTCCTGTTTTTGTTCTTTGGTAAACGGACCTGCGCCCTGCCCAAGCTCCTGCACGCCGATAAGCAGCAGCAGCGCATTGAGGTCGGGTTTTTTGCCGAAGCGCTCGCGCATTTGGTTCATCAGCTCCCACCAGCGCTGCTCAAACTGCGCTTCGGTTTCTTCCGGATTCAGCATGACTAGGCGCTGTGTTCGGCGTGCGGCGGAGCCGGCACGGCCCCCTCCTCTTTCAGGACTTCCCAGTACTCCACGGCGCGGCGGAAATGCGGAATCACGATGCTGCCGCCGATAATGTTGGCAATCGCAAATACCTCATACAGTTGCTCTTGCGTGACGCCTTCCTCGTAGCATTTGCCAACGTGGTACTTGATGCAATCGTCGCAGCGTAGCACCATGGAACAGGCCAGCCCCAGCATTTCCTTGGTTTTTACATCCAACGCGCCTTCCTGATAGGTGTTGGTGTCGAGGTTGAAAAAGCGCTTAATGACCTTGTTATCAGCCGCCATGATCTTTTCGTTCATGCGCTGGCGATAGTCGTTGAATTCGGTGACGAGGCTCATAAATGGGAAGTAAGAATGATAAGCTGGTGGCTAGCGCTGAAACGTTCTTGCGCTTGCGAAGCGATGGCCCACAACGGAGATGGAAATTTAGAACACGAAAGTAGGCACAAATGATCCAGCGGTTTGGGCAAACCGCTGGCCGGCGCTACCTTCAAGCTGCGGTTTTTTCGCTTCCTGATGCCTACGCCCAACCCAACCGTTTTGTGAACATACAAACCGCTTTTGCCGATTTTGTATCGCTCATTTTTCCGCGGGTATGCCTAGCGTGTGAAGAAGCCTTGCGCCGTGGCGAGCAGCATATTTGCACCAACTGCCGCGTCGAGCTGCCCTACACCGGTTATCATACGCTTGCGCCGGCTCAGAACCCCTTGGCACGTCGGTTCTGGGGCAAAGTACCGTTGCGCTATACGCTGAGCTACCTGAAGTTTCTGCGTCGCGGCCGGGTGCAGCATCTGTTGCACCAACTGAAGTATAAGGGGCAACAGGAAGTTGGCCAAGTATTGGGTCAGTGGTACGGGGCCGAGCTAGCTGCTCAGGGCTTCGCCGCCGAATTTGACCTTATTGTACCCGTGCCTCTGCACCCCCGCAAGCTAGCCCAGCGCGGCTACAACCAAGCCGACAGCTTTGCCGAAGGATTGGCCTCTGCCCTGTCGGCGCCCTGGAGTGCGCATGCATTGCGCCGTACAGCTCACACTAAGTCGCAGACCCAGAAAAACAGAGTAGAGCGCTGGCAAAACGTAGCGAACGTTTTTGAAGTAACTGAATCCTCAGCCATTGCAGGAAAGCGCATTCTGGTAGTGGACGACGTGCTTACCACCGGTGCCACCCTAGAAGCTTGTGCTGCTGTGCTGTTGGCAGCCGGTGCGCAGGAGGTGAGCATTGCGACCATTGCCAGCGCAGAACTAGCTTGACTTTAGTAAATAAGAATAATCTACAAATTATTGATTATCAACAATTTGTAGATTGATATAAGTAAACAAAAAGCCCTTGCAAACTGCAAGGGCTTTTTGTTTGATAGGTTAAAAAGTAAGCTTACTTGTTCGAGCCAGCGTTGATCATAGCGCAACGGAAACCGATGGTAGCGGTAGCCGAATCTTCAGCCATGAAGCGACGTGTGCCAGGCGAGAGCCAGTAAGCTACGTCGCGCCACGAACCGCCTTTGTACACGCGCACGTGGTCGTCGATGAGCGACTGGTAGCCTTTCTTGTCGTACTTCTCAGCAGGGTCGAGGAAGCCGTTCCGACGGAAGGGGTTCAGGTCTTCCACGTCTTCGAACGACAGCGGACGGTAAATGTCCTGTACCCATTCGTTTACGTTGCCAGCCATGTTGTAGAGGCCGTAATCGTTCGGAGGGTAGTTGTAGATGTACTCCGTGATCATGGCGCCGTCGTTCAGGCTACCGGCGATACCGGCGTAGTCACCACGGCCACGCTTGAAGTTGGCCAGGAAGCTACCCATGTTCTTGCCGTATGGGTTACGAACCTGACGACCATCCCAAGGATAGATGCGCTTGTTTTCTTGGTTTTCGTTGCCGGTTTCCTGCGTTCCGATCAAAGCTTGCGCGGCGTATTCCCATTCAGCCTCAGTAGGCAGACGGTAGTTAGGCAGCGTGTTGCCGTTCTCAATCGAAATTTTGGGTTTGCCGTCGCCGGTGTCAGCGCCTTCGGCTGCATCAGCAGTTGCCTTCTTTTTGCGCTTAAACAAGCCGCCGCCACCGCCGCTTGAGCCGCTACCTTCGTCAACACCAGCAAGGTGCTCGTTGACTTTGGCCGTGCGCCACGTGCAGTAGTCGTTGGCCTGCAACCAGCTTACGCCCACCACTGGGAAGTAGCGGAAGCCTGGGTAACGCAGGTAGTAATCCACGTAAGGGTCGTTGAACGACAACTCGCGCGCCCACACTGCCGTGTCGGGCAGCGCCGACTGATAGAATTCCTCCGACGAGTCTTTGCGTACGAAGTGCAGGTATTCGAGCCAGTGAATGTTGGCCACCTCAGCTTCGTCCATATAGAACGAGGCGATGGTCACAGTGCGCTCCACGTTGTCGCGCGTCATGGCCACATCTTCCTCGGCTGAACCCAGCACGGTACGACCGCCTTCAATAAATACCAATCCGGGTCCTTCAGGGATGCCCTTATAATCGGCCACCTTCATGCCCTCTTCGGTGTTGTACTCGATGCCCGTTGTCGAGCTGTACTTACCGGGTTTCGTAGCGGTAGGCGGACCACCCTTACAAGAAGCCAGTGCACAGGCTCCAACAATGGTGTAACGCAGGTACTTGGAGAAATTCATGATTGAGTTGAAACTACCTGTGATTAAAGGTTTTAGAGAAGGCAATTTGGATGCAATAATACAAAAAGTTAGAAGGCCGGACAAGGAATCGCCGGGTAATTCCGACGTTTTAATCGGCGCCATGCTGCTTCGAGTGCATCGAACTGCCGGATGGATAGTGAAAGTTCATGCGCTCCTCCCAAATCTGCACTGAATTGACTCAGACTCACATCATAACTGTATCCCAAGCGAAAAGCCCCTACGTTGACCCCGGCAATTGCCGTCAGAATTTGCTGCGGATGCAGCGAACCTGGTAGGGGTACTCCCCGGTACACGGCCCCCAAGGTAATGGGGGTCACAGTACCGTATAATCCAACTTCTGCCCGCTGCGAACCGCCCTGATAAGTATAATTGAGGGTAGGTGTAAGGCTGATTTCGCGAAGCTCTTTGTTAACGGTGGTCTGCGCGAAATAGTATTTGTAGCCCGCATTAATATTCAGACGCAGAGGTAGTTTGCTCTGTGTCATGAAGCCCAAGTCAGGTTGGTTGAGATGATGCGCGGCCACCCCCAACCACGCCTGCTTGGTATACAGGATAACGCCTGTACCAATGCTGAAATAGTTAACCGGCTTATAATCAAGTGGTTCTGCAGAAGGTCCGGTGATTGTTCCGTCGTCGGAAAGCTGGTCGCCGAACACAAGATTGCCGTAGCTGATGCGTTGGTGTCCGTAGCTGGCTTTCACGCCGCCGCTTAGGCTTAGGTCTTCCGTCAGGCGGGTGTGGTAAGCGTAGACGCCACCGATTTCGTAGCGCGTGTAGCCAATGGAGCCCGTGCGGTCGAGGTTCATCAGCAGGCCTACCGCGCTGCGCTGGTCGCGAAACCGGTAATCGGCGGCCAGCTGGCTCGTCTGGAATGTGCCCGCCAACGTTGGGAACTGGTTGCGGTAGCTAAAGGTGATGCTGTAATCATCAAGCAAGCCCGCAAACGCCGGGTTGGTGTGCAGCCGCGTAGCGTAAGGCTGCGCATAATAAAGGTCTTGGGCGTGCACAGCTCCCGGTTGAAAACCCGCCACAGCAACGGCAAACCCAATACCAAACAGCTTTTGACGTTTCTGTGACCTGAAAGTAGACGAAACCAATCGGACCAATCCTGATATGCGCATATGCAACCCCTCTAGCGTTTGTCGGCTCCTACTTTGACGCGCCGTAGCACAAACGTGGGAACTAAAATGCCAATTTCCTTCATCTTTACCAGTAGTGCCGAGGCAATTAGTGGCGTTCGAAATTTGCTATGTCCCTAATGTAAGTGCAAAAGTAGCTACAACGCGGCCTTACTTTTGCCAACTCAGAGTGTGTAGTACACTTTTTGGCGGCCTTCACTCCTGCTGTTCTTATCTCGCTGATCTTCCCTAAGTTTTCCTGCATATGCGCAAGTTGTTTTTAGGAATATTGATTTTTCTAGTGGTGTTGGTGGCTGCTGTCGCCTTGGCCCCTGTCCTGTTTAAAGACAAGCTCAAACAGGCCCTCGACAAGCAATTGGCCCAGCGTGTACGGGCCAAAGTTGAGTACGACCCCGACAAAGTCAGCTTAAGCTTGTTCCGCACGTTTCCGGATCTGGCTCTGAGCATCGACGGCTTGCGCGTGATCGGCCAGGATTCGTTTGCCCGCGATACGCTGGCTTACCTGCCCACGTTCCGGGCCGGCCTGGATTTGATGAGCGTAGTGCGTGGCGATCAAATCAAGATCAAAACCATCGAGCTTGATCAGCCCAATATCAACCTGAAAGTATTGAAGAGCGGGCGCGCCAACTGGGACGTGTTTATTTCCGACTCGGCCGCGGCCAAAGCCGGACAGGATACGACGCAGGTAAACGTAGCCATTAAAGGGTGGGAGATCAACAACGGCAAGCTGCGCTACGAAGACCGCAGCATTCCGTTCGCGATGAGCGCCACCAACGTGAACCACACCGGCTCCGGCGACTTCGAGCGCAACGTGTTCGATATGGTATCAAAAACGACAGCCGACAGCTTCACCATGAACTACGCCGGCGTCGATTACCTGTCGAAAGCCAAGCTCGATGCCGACGTGACGATGGCCATGGACTTGGGCAAGATGCTGTTTATGTTTAAGGATAACAACGTCAAGGTCAACAACTTCCCGGCGAGCTTTGCCGGGACTATTGCCATGCCAGCCAAGGACATTGACTTCGATCTGAAGTTTAAGGCGCTGGAAACCGACTTTAAAAACATCCTGAGCGTGGTACCGGGCATGTTTACGGAGCAGTTCAAAAACATCCAGACCGAGGGCCGCATGGCATTCGATGGCTACCTGAAAGGCACTTACAACGATCTGAAAATGCCCGGCTATGGCGTGAACCTGCAAGTGAAAAACGGCATGTTTAAGTACCCCGATCTGCCGCAAGCCGCCCGCAACATCAACGTGGATATGGCCGTGGATAACCCGTCGGGCTTCACCAACAACGTGAAAGTTAACGTGAAGCAATTTCACCTGGATCTTGGCAAGAACCCCGTCGATGGCAACGTAATCGTGGACGGACTGGAGCCGATGAAAGTCGACGGGCGCGTGAAAGCCAACGTCGATCTGGCCGAAATGATGAAGGTGTACCCGGTGCAGGACCTGATTTTGCGCGGACAGCTTTTCGTGGATGGCACGGCGAAGGGCGTTTACTCTAAAACGCAAATGCCAGTGGTACAAGCCGTTATGCGTATGACCAACGGCTACGTGAAATCGAAGCAGTTTCCGGCGCCAATCGAGAATCTGGCGTTTAACGGTACTGTCGTCAACACTACGGGGCAGCCCAACGACACGCGCATCAACATTCCGCAGTTTCGGATGCTGCTCGACGGCGAACCACTGGAAGGCCGCGTGGCGGCGCAAAACATCGACAAGCCCATTTTCGATGCCGACGTGAAAGGCGTAGTCGACCTGACCAAGCTTACCAAAATCTTCCCGCTGGAAGGCATGACCGTAACGGGCCGCCTCAATGGCAACGTGGCTGCCAAAGGCAAAATGGCTGATATTGAGGCCGGTAGATACCAGAGCGTGGTGGCTTCAGGCACCGTAAATGCGCAAAACATCACCTACAAAAGCACCGATCTGCCGCAGGGTATGCGCGTGACGCGGGCCACGGCCACGTTCAATAATGACCAGATTGTGCTCAAAGACATGACTGGTTTTGTGGGCTCGTCGGATATTGCCGCCAACGGTGTGATTTCCAATTACATGGGCTATCTGTTTACGCCGGGTCAGCCGCTGCGTGGCAATCTGACCGTGAACAGCAACCGCTTCAACGTGAACGAGTGGATGGTGGACGAGGTGAGCTCAACGCCTACCGCTGGGGCCAAAGCTGCCACCAAAGCGCCCGCCACCGCTACTAAAGCCGATGGCGTATTGCAGATCCCGAAATACTTCGACCTGACGCTGAACAGCAACGCAGACCAAGTAGTGTACGACAACCTCAAGCTCTCCGACGTGAAAGGCACAGTAGTAGTACGCGACGAAACAGTTAAGCTTAACGGGCTGACATTTAACACGTTGGGTGGGTCGTTTGCTACAACAGGTAGCTACAGCAGCAAGGATCTGCAACACCCCAAGTTCGACTTTGGCCTGAACGTCAAGAACTTGAACTTCCAGAATGCTTTTAATGCGTTCAATTCCATCAAAACGTTGGTGCCGCTGGCTTCGCAGGTGGAAGGTATCTTCTCGACTAACTTCAACGTGAGCGGCGAAATGGGGCCCGACATGATGCCCAACTACAGCACGCTTACAGGCAAAGGCGTCTTTGATATTGTGCGGGCCGCAGTGCTTAACTCGCCCGTAATGAACAACATAAGCTCGCTGACGCAGTTTGACGAGCTGAAGAAATTTGCGGTGGAAAACAAGGACGTGGCCGCTGAGATCCTCAACGGCAACTTCATCGTGAAGCCGTTTGACGTAAACATTGGTCAAATAAAAATGACGGTGGGCGGCTCGAACAACGTGAACGGCAACCTCGAATATGTGACGGCCCTGAATGTGCCCACCGGCAAGCTTGGCAACCAACTCAACAACCAACTCACGCGCCTGACAGGCGTGCAAAACCTGCAAGGCACCGACCGCGTGACGCTGGGTCTGAACATCGGCGGAACCGTTTCGAACCCGCAAGTGAAGCTCACGACCGGCAGCGTAAAGTCGCAGGCTAAGGACTTGGTTACCAATATTGTGCAATCGAAAGTCAATGATGCTAAGTCGCAGCTTCAGGCCCGCGCCAAAGTAGCCCAAGACAGTTTGCAGAACGATTTGCAGCGCAAGCAGCAGGAACTAGCCTCGAAAGCCCAGCAGGAAATTGAGAAGCGGCGCCTGGAAACCGAAGCCAAGCTGAAGCAGAAGGCAACGCAGGGCCTAAACAACATTCTGTTTGGCAAACCTAAGAAAGCTCCGGCCCAAACGGCACCGGTTGAGGAAACGCCAACAGCAGATAGTACGAAAACTAGATAATAGAATTATTTTTTGTTCGTTCGGGCAGCAGTTGGCTAACTTGTTGCAGGCAACGGAGCAGGTCGTGCCGTATTAGCGGACGATCTGCTCCGTTTTTTTTCATCCCTTCCCACCGTTCATTTCTTATGAAATCAGTACGCTTTATCAGTTCAATGGTCGCAGTTGGTTTGTTGGCGCTCGTTGGATGCAGCAAAGACAACGAATCGTCCGGTAGCATGTCGAAAATGGAGGTGCGCCTCATCGATGGTCCCGGCGATTACAAGGCCGTTAACCTCGATGTGCAGAGCGTGCAGGTGCACGTAAAAGATGGCGACGACGAGAAAGGCTGGGAAAACTTCGCCCTGATTAATCCGCGTTCTTACAACGTGATGGAGTACGTAAACGGCAACTCCGCCCTGCTGGCCAGCGCTGATTTTCCGGCTGGCCGTATCTCCCAGATTCGCTTGGTATTAGGGCCGAATAACACCGTTACGCTCAAAAATGGCCAAGTAAAACCCCTGACTACGCCCAGCGGCCAAACCTCGGGCTTGAAGCTGAAAATCGACGCCGACATCACGCGCGACGTGACTTACCAGCTGGTGCTCGACTTCGACGTGGCCAAGTCCATTGTGGCGCGCGGCAACGGCGAATACAACCTGAAACCCGTAATCCGGACCATTACCACGGCCATTGCGGGGGGCATCAAGGGCAAAGTTTCGCCCGTGTCACAGCCTCAGATTCTGGTGATTCGCAACGCGGCGCCCATCGATACGTTCAGCACGTCGCCCAACGCGGAAGGCGGCTTCCTGGTGCGGGGTTTGGCAGCCGGTTCGTACCGGGTAGAGTTCTGGAACAACAATGCTCTTTATTCCAACTCCACGAAGCAAGCCACGGTCACAAACGACCAAATCGCGGATCTGGGAACTGTTGAATTAAAATAAATATTTGACAATCAGTATCTTATAAACAAGCCCCGCTGCAATGTGCAGCGGGGCTTGTTTATAAAAAGTAGAACTAGCCTGCTATTTTCATAGCCCCCGACTTAGGTTGGCTATGCTTAGGTTAACTTCTGTACAAGCTGCAACAGCTCCTGCTGGGTCGAGCGGGTTTTGTCTTTGCCGTACCAGCCGTGGATTTTTTCGGCGTATTCTTCATGGGTAGCGCCTTCGGCTTTCAGGCTTAGAAACAGTGCCTGTGCTACCGCCGGTCGAGGGCCCCAATGGGTAATTTCTGCAAGGGTATCAGCTTGTAAAACAACGAGTTTGGGGATGGAGCGACTGCCGTTAGTCAGATACTGGTCCATGAGGTCCAGGTTTTCGTCGCGCAGCAAGTAGCGGGACGTCAGCTTGCCTGCCGAAGCCTGCACCACGGCCTCCAACACAGGTACAATTTGGGCCGCATCGCCGCACCAGCCTTCTGTGATTACTAGCCAGACGTAACGACCGGCCAAGTTGGCCACCGCTTCGCGCAGCTCCGGCAACAGCACGAGCGTTTTGTCGATGCGGCTCATGCGCTGCACGTTAAGCTGGGTGTAGTTCGTCAGCGCTTCCGACTGGTTAGGGCCGGTAGTGCGCTGTTGCTCCAGCAACTCGTCGATGAGCTGGCGGTAGGAAGTGTAGGGATAGCCCGCAGCCAAGCGTTCGGGAGTCAGGACGGGAGCCAGAGAAATATTCATGTGAGAATGAATCAGTTAGACAGATCCTTATAACAAACAAAAGCCCTTCTGTTTTAGAAGCAGAAGGGCTTTTTTCGAAATCAAGCGCCGAGTTTACAGGCTCACCGTTTCCTTGCCGGCGGCCGTCAGCTCGCGGCAATACGTGATAAAGTCTGTGTTGATGGGTTCCAGGTCGTGTTCACGCAGGCGCGTAGCCACTTGGCCGCGGTGGTAGTTGGCGTGCACGTGCACATGCGTCAGAATATCAGACACTTGGCTTACATACGAATCGCCAACCGAATTGCTGTACGAAATGGTGCGGTGCAGTTCGGCGTCGTCGGCGGCCTGTGCCATCTGATGCAGGCGCTCAGAGGTTTGCTCGTGCAGCTGGTGCAGTACGTCCAGGGTATGTTCCTGCCACACTTTCACGGGGCTTTGGGTACCGGTAAGGCGGGCAATCCAGATGTGCTGGGCGTTGAGCACGTGGCTGAACAGGCGCAAGCACACCGCCGGAATTTCCTGGCCCGAACGGGCTATTTCGTCGAGGCGGCCGAGCAGCGTATTGTTGGCCCACACGTTGTAGGCCGCCAATTTTTCAATGGTATTGATCATGGGAAAAGAAAAAGAGAAGAGACTACTGCCTTGGATCTTGCCAAACCAGCTTTTCTTCGGTTTTGTTCTTGTTGAAATTGGGGCAGTTGCCATCGCCCTTGCCCGTGATGCCGCCATCGGGCTGGCACATCACTTGGCCTTTGGCGTTGTAAAGCGTAGAAAACTGGTCGCAGCAGGCGGCGCTTTCGTAGTAAACTACTTGGTTGTCATAGCGATACCGAAATATCTGTGTGGGCGGGTTTTGCTTTTTCTGGGCCATCAGCTTCTGAATGCGAGCATTGAGCCATGCGGGCCGGGCTGTGGTGTCGAAGGCCGCTTCGGGGCCTCGGTTCAGATCGACGGTGTTGGTGCTGGTAGGCGCCGGCGTGGTGTTGCCGTTCACGTTACCCGAAGTGGGGGCGTCGGTAGGCGTCGTGACGTTGACGTTGCGCTGGCAGGCGGCGGTCAGCAACACAGAGGCAAAAAGTAAAGACAGGCGCATAACAAAAGGGCTTGAAGGGGCGCGAAGGTACACACTGTGGCCAGTGGTGCAGGTGGGCAGCTTACAAAAAGCAACTCCAGAGGATCAGCGATTTCTTACGCCGAGCTTCCGTAATAGTTTATCTTTCAGAACAGATGGGCTAGGCGCGGGCCAAATATGAGCGCGCCCACTACTACAGCCCCCAATGCCGCTACCAGCACGGCGCCGGCTGCCACGTCTTTGGCCTTGCCGGCCAACGGGTGATACTCCGGTGATACCAAGTCAGTTAGGGCTTCGATAGCCGTATTGGCCAGCTCGGCACTCCAGACGGTGCCCACGGCCAGCGCGACCAAGGCCCACTCGGTGCTGCTGATCGTAAAATAAAATCCCAGCCCGATTACCACCACGGTGGCGGCGGCATGAAACTGCAAATGCACTTCCGAGCGCAGCGCGGCCGTCACCCCGCGAAACGCGTGGCCAAAGCTAGCGGCGCGGCGCCGAAGTAGGCCTTGCCGGGCCGGGTTGGGAGTTGGGTTATCCACGGGCGTCAAATTCACGAAATACCGTTTGCCGCAGGTTTTCCCATTCGGGGCGTAAGATGCTGAAATACACCGAGTCGCGGCGTACGCCGCCCTGCGTAAACATATGGCTGCGCAACGTGCCTTCTTCCGTTGCGCCCATCCGGCGCATGGCCTCCCGCGATTGCCAGTTGCGGGCATCCGTTTTGAGTTCGACACGCTCGCAGCCGAGTTCGCCAAAGGCGTATTTGAGCAGTAAGTGCTTGGCTGCCCGGTTGATACCCGTGCGCTGAAACTCCTTGCCCACCCACGTCCAGCCGATTTCAAGACGCTTTTCTGGGATCGCGAAACTCCCGTAGCTGGTGCTACCCGCCAACCGGCCCGTCTCTAAATCAATGATGGCGAAGGGATACCGAATGTTTCGGGCTCGGTCGCGCAGGGCCTGCGACAAATACGTCACCAATCCTACCGCATCCTTGGGGTTTGGCGTGGTGGTATAGCGCCAGATTTCGTCGTCGAAAATGATGTGCTTAAGCGCTTCAAAATCACCCACTTCGAGTGGTCGAAGGCGGACGCGGGAATTTTCAAGGGTGATACAGCGGGAGCAATCCATGGGGGCGGGGGTTGGGCAGGCAAAGATGCCCCGAAAAAATAAAAGCTGCCACCTTAACCATCACGCATCAAAGCCCAAGCCGCGCAACAGCAGTTGGTAGTCGGCGGCGGGCAAATGTCCCCCGCTGGCCTGCGGATGGCCGTGCGCAAAATTGGCGGGTGGCGTAGCGCCAATGCGGGCGAAGGCCTCGCGTAAAATATTGGGAATGTGTAGGTTACTGCTAGCGGCTCGGCCCGCCACGGCCACTGCCCCGTCGGGCAGGTAGCCCAGGTTGGCACAGAGCACCACCCGGTCGGGCAGGCGCTGAATCCACTGCTGGGCAATGAGGGGGTGAATTTGGCAGGGCGAGTTGATGGTGATCACCGCCACGGGCGAAGCATCGGGGCCTTTTGGTGGAAATTTGGGCGGTAGCTTCCGGGCGACGTTGAGGGCAGCGCTCACTTCGGCGCGGTAGCCGGCAAGCTTTGGGTCTTGGGCAAGGCCCCGCGGATTGTCGTCGTGGAGCAGGTAGTGAAGGGGCAGTGCCAAGTCAAACTCACCGGCGCGGCGGGCGGCGTTGCACATGGCCACGGCTTCTTTCAACCACTTGGCTGTGTACTGCTTTTTGACTTCGGGAAGCAACGCCCAACGCGCGTGATCGCCCAAGTCGGAAATAACGCCAATGGCCGCAACCCATTGTAAATCAGTTGTATCTGTTTCGGCGGCTATTAGCTCGTACGCCAGCCACGCCGAACAAGGCACTGGGTCGAGGCCGTAGCCGGTGAGCACCGTGCTGCCCGCCGGCGGATAGCCTTCCGGAATGTGGTGATCGACGTAGAGCACGGGAATGCCATCGGCTTCGAGCGTGCCGCTTTTGTGGACGCCTAAGTCGGTAACGATCAGTGCATCAGGCTGAAACGCGAGCAGTTTCTCCCGCACACCAGGCGTGAGAAACGCATTCTCCCCTTTGCCCGATGGCACTACTACGACTTCCCAATCGGACCCGATCTTTTGCAGTCCGCGCCCAAATACGGCTCCGGCGCCCAAGCCATCGGCATCGAAATGGCAGTACACCACCACGCGCCCACGGGCCGGAATCTGGTTGAGAAACTGACGAAAAGGCGCGACGAACTGCGGGAAGGCTGGAGCCATACACAAAAGGGCAGCCGGCCTAAGCGCCAACTGCCCTTTTGTTCGTAAAGCACAACGAGAAGGTTATACCGAAAAGCTACTTGATCTCGCCGACCATGTCCTCCGGCTTCAGCCATTCGTTGAACTGCTCCTCGGTCAGGTAGCCGAGTTTCAGTGCGGTTTCTTTCAGCGTACTGCCCTCACGGTGAGCCGTTTGGGCAATTTCGGCGGCTTTGTAGTAGCCGATGTGCGGGTTCAGGGCCGTGACCAGCATCAGCGACGAGTTGACGTGCTTGTCGATGTTGGCTTTGATGGGCTCGATTCCTTCCGCACAGCGGTCGTTGAACGACACGCACACGTCGCCTATCAGGCGAGCCGAGTGCAAAAAGTTATAGATCATCAGGGGCTTGAACACGTTCAGCTCGAAGTGACCCGTAGCGCCGCCAATGTTGATAGCTACGTCATTACCAAGTACTTGCGCGGCCACCATCGTCATGGCTTCGCTCTGCGTGGGGTTCACTTTGCCGGGCATGATCGAAGAGCCGGGCTCGTTGTCGGGGATGTGGATTTCGCCGATGCCCGCCCGCGGACCCGACGACAGCATCCGAATGTCGTTGCCGATTTTCATCAGGCTGACCGCTACCGTTTTCAAAGCGCCGTGGGCTTCCACAATGGCGTCGTGCGCAGCTAGTGCTTCAAACTTGTTTTCGGCAGTTACGAAAGGCAAACCCGTCAGGTCCGCGATGTGCTTGGCTACGTTTTCCGAGTAGTTCGGCGGCGTGTTGATGCCCGTGCCGACGGCCGTTCCGCCCAGCGCCAGCTCCGAAAGGTGGGCCAAGGTATTCTTGATCGCCCGCAGGCCATGGTCAAGCTGCGACACATAGCCCGAGAACTCCTGGCCCAGCGTGAGCGGCGTAGCGTCCATGAAGTGCGTGCGGCCGATCTTAACGATGTGCATGAATTCCTGCGACTTACGCTTCAGCGTATCGCGCAGCTTCTCGATGCCGGGGATGGTCACTTCCACCAGAATCTTGTAGGCGGCAATGTGCATGGCCGTCGGGAAGGTGTCGTTCGACGACTGCGATTTGTTCACGTCGTCGTTGGGGGCCAACACTTTCTTTTCGTCGGTGAGCTGGCCGCCTTGCAGCACGTGACCGCGGTAAGCTACCACCTCGTTCACGTTCATGTTCGACTGCGTGCCCGAGCCCGTTTGCCACACCACCAGCGGAAACGCTTGGTCGAGCTTGCCTTCCAGAATCTCGTCGCATACCCGACCGATGAGCTCGGCTTTTTCGGCCGGCAACACGCCCGCATCGCGGTTGGTGAGGGCCGCCGCCTTCTTCAGATAGGCGAATGCCCGGATGATCTCCTTAGGCATCTTGTTGATATCCTGCGCGATCTGAAAGTTTTCGATCGAGCGTTGGGTTTGGGCGCCCCAGTAGGCGTCGGCGGGCACCTGTACGGGGCCCATGGTGTCTTTCTCGGTGCGGAATGGCATGTAGCTGATTGAGCTAGGGTGATGAATCCGGTGTTGGTAGCGGTAAAAGTACGGAACCCGTGGCGGGGGGCAAAGTTGGCAAAAGTCGTGGGCTGGCAGCCATTCACGGCCGGGCTGCGTACAAACTTGCCCGGCCCAACAAGTCGTGATTCCGCCTCTTTTCCACTTCCAAACCCCTTTCTACGTTATGAGTACGATCAAAAAAGTAATCGAGGTGTTAGCCTCCTCCGATAAAAGCTTTGAAGATGCCTTGCAACGGGCTCTTACCGAGGCCAGTACGACCGTAAAGGGCATTAAGTCAATTTACATCAAAGACCAAAGTTGCCGCGTGCGCGACAACAAAATTGTGGAGTACCGGATCACGGCCAAAATCAGCTTCGAGGTGATGCACAAATGGGACCCCAGCGGCATCAACACCGCTCCCGAAGAGCTACAGCAGCCCACCGCCGACGACGCCCCCGCCGGAAGCATCGACGGTGGCGGCACGCCCGATTACAGCCACGTCGAAGTCAAAACCGAACCTGATCTGCCCCGCGAAGTACAGCCCGGCGGCAGCGCCACCGAACCCGAAAGCGGCGGCGGTTACAGCGGCTAGAAGTTCGTTGGTTGAACATAAGTTATTGACAGTCAATGCATTGTAAATACATCGTTTTTCTGTCACTCCCATCTGTCATCCTGAGCAATGCGAAGGACCTTATCACGTTTGCAGACGCCTGTAGTTCTGGCGTGACAAGGTCCTTCGCGTTGCTCAGGATGACAGATTTTTTATAGCTACTTACAGACCAAAGTGTTAGTCGATCCTGAACGGCACAGTTACTTTCACCGTGCGGGAGGCCCGGCGGCCGTTGGCGGTGCCGGGGAGCCAGGTAGGGCCTTCCTGCACCAGTCGAATGGCTTCTTGGTCGCATTCGGGGCTGAGGCTGTCGAGCACTTTCACGTCTTCGATGGTGCCGGCAGCCGTAACCGTAAACTTCAGCTTGACGCTGCCTTCCAGATGCTGCTCCAAGGCTTTGTCGGGATATTTTAGCTCGCGCTTCAGGTACTCGTGGTAGGCCGTGAAGCCGCCTACCGGCGCGGGCGCAACAGGTGGCGGCGCGGGCATCCGGCTATTGGGTACCGCTGTTACTACTACTTCGTTAAGCGCCTTATTGTCAGCAGATAACGCCAATGCGAAAGTGCTGTCGCGGTTGAGCTTGTGCTCTTGAGTTTCGTAGCCGATGGAGCTAACCGTGAGTTTGTCCTCACCTTTTGGCACAGCAATGGAAAAGGAACCGTCGGCCGCCGTACTGGCCCCAATGGAAGTGCCTTTCACCTGTATTGTGGCACCGGGCAAGCCCGCTCCGTTTTGCTTGTCGATAATGCGACCGCTGATGCGACGCGTATCACCCGTAAAGCCCTGAGAATTAGCAGTTGGACTACTCATCTGAGTCCGGAAAGCCGCGCTGGATTTTGCTTTCATAGGCGCCGCCGCAAGGCCCCCGATGGCAGCTGAGTCGGGGGCAGCGACCGCAACAGGTGCCTCTTTGGCCTCCATAGAGGCGCTGGCCACGGCATCGGCTAACCCCGTGGCTTCTCCGGTTGGAGTAGCTGCATCGGCCGCGTTTTTGCGCCGGCTCAAAGGCCGCGGTGCGCGTATGGGCGAGGACTGAGCAGAGCTTAGTGCTTCAAGATCAGCTTCTTGCGTTGGCTGTGCTGCGGCATATTCCGGCGCTGCTTTTTTGGTTGCCAACGGTGCGCTAGCCTTCGGCACCGCCCGGGGCCGTACGACCGCCGCCGTTTCCGCAGAACGGGAATTCATCGGCTGACGAAGGCCCAGCCACAGCAACGCGCCCGCTACTACCAGTAACGCTACCACTGCTGCCAGGCGTTGCCAAGCCCCTGCGGTGCGTTGGGGCGCTTCCTGCGCCAAACGAGCTTGCAGGCGCGTATGCAGCTGACTGATTGCGTGTTCCGTGGTTTCGGCGTCACTTACCGAAAGTCCTTCCAGTATGTCGGCGCAGCGCTCACAGTCGAGGGTGTGTGCTTCTACGCGGTGTTGCTCGGCAGGAGGCAGCGTGCCCGCCACATACTGCCGCAGCAGCGCCAGCGGCAGGTGGCCGCCGGGCTCAGCCGGGAAGGAGGAAGGGGGTTGCTGATTAGCGGGCCGCATCGGGAGAAGGATCGAGAGAGCGTTTGAGGTTGCGTTTGCCGTTTTGCAGATGGCTTTTTACCAGCCCAAGATCATAGCCGGTGGCGTCGGCGATCTCGCGGTAGCATTTCTTTTCGAGGTAAAACAATTCGAGGCAGCGGCGTTGCGGCTCCGGCAGGCTGGCCAGGGCAAGCTCCAAGGCTTGCAGGCGCTCCTCGTTGGCCACTTCGTCGTCGGAGTTATCTCCTAACAGATGCGCGACCCCCGCAGATTCCACATCGGCGGCATCCGGAAAATGAATCACTACCGGTCCGCTTTCCGGGCCGGCGCGCTGGCGTGCGCGCAACTGCATCAAGCAATGGTTGCGGGCTGTGGTATGCAGCCACGCCGGAAAATTGCTGACCTCGTGCTGCCGTAAGCTGACGACGAGTTTTTCAAATAGCTGCATGACAGCGTCTTGCGCGTCTTCGTCGGGCCGCAGGTAGCGTCTGCAAATGGCAAACACCGTCGGCATGTGCCGCTCATACAGCACTCCCAAGTCGGCTACCTCGCCCGTGCGGCGGTAGCGCGAAAGCAACTCCTCGTCGGAGAGCTCGGTGGGCGGCTGTGGGCGACGCTTAAAAAACATGCAGCCGCAGATTATGCAGATTTTCTCAAAACGACATTATGCAGCCAGTAATCCAGTTCCACTCCCTTTTTCAGATTCCGCGCATCAAGCGTCGAGGGCGCCCACAGAGCGGGGTGGTAACGGCGTTGTTTACAGGGGCAACTAAACAACCTCCGCACGCGGGCCAACCACCCCAGCGGCAGCTTTGCTGCCGCGTCCCCTCCTCGGCTGAGGAGGGGGGCGGAAAATTTCTGTGCTTGCTGTATGGAATTCGGTGCGGTGGTGCATCAGGTTACTGAACCTTCACCTCTAATGCCTGATGCCATGAAAATCCTACTCTTTCTGCTGGCTATTTGCCTCGGTAGTATCATAATGCAACCATCTGTCGCACAGATAGTTATAAACAAGTCCTCAGCGGCCACCGCTGACACCGTTACGGTACGGGGCCGAGTTACCGATGCTCAAACTAAACAAGGGCTTCCGGGCGTAACGGTGCTAGTAAAGGGCACTGCTCTTGGTGTTTCCACTGATACTAATGGCTTCTATAAGTTAGTGGTGCCAAGTATTCGGGCCGTTTTGACGTTCAACTCAGTGGGCTACGTTACGGTCGAACGAAAACTGGATGCAAAAGCGACCGGTGCGCGTGTTGTCAATGTGGCTTTGCACCCAGACACCAAGACGCTACAGGAAGTGGTAGTAACGGGCGTTTCTCCCTCGCAAGCGTTGATGGGCAGTGTGAGCGGAGTACAGAGCCAATCGGGCCACGACCGCAAGCAGAAGCGCGGGGGTGTTTCGGTTCAAATTCAGGGCATAAGCTCGATGCCGCGTGCGCCGTGGTATGGCCGCAGCGAGAGCTACGCCACCATTCAGGAAAACAGCTTCCATACAGCTCGGAAAGAGCCGCTTAGCACCTTTTCCATCGACGTAGATGCGGCCAGCTACTCGAATGTGCGCCGCTTCCTCAACGACGGCCAGCGCCCGCCCCGCGACGCGGTGCGCATCGAGGAAATGATCAACTACTTCACCTACGACTACCCACAACCGGCTGCTAATGAGCCCTTTTCGGTGACAACCGAACTGGCTACCTGCCCTTGGAACCCCAAGCACCAGCTGTTGCAAGTAGGCTTGCAAGGCAAAAAGGTAGAAACCAGCAACTTGCCAGCAGCCAACTTGGTGTTTCTGGTCGATGTGTCGGGCTCGATGAGCGGGCCTGACCGGCTGCCGCTGGTGCAATCGGCGTTGCGGCTGCTGGTGAAAGAGTTGCGGCCCCAAGATCGGGTGTCGCTGGTGGTGTATGCCGGGGCGGCCGGGGTGGTGCTGGAGCCCACGCCCGGCAACCGTCGCGCCGACATTCTCGACGCCATCGACCGCCTGCAAGCCGGTGGCTCCACGGCGGGCGGCGAGGGCTTGCGCCTGGCCTACAGTATAGCCCGCAAGCACTTCAATAAAGAAGGCAACAACCGCGTGATTCTGGCCACCGACGGCGATTTCAACGTGGGCGAGCAAAGCGACGCCGCCATGGAGCGCCTCATCACCGAGGAGCGCGAATCGGGCGTCTTCCTGACGGTGCTGGGCGTAGGCGAGGGCAATCTGCAGGACAAAAAAATGGAGTTGCTGGCCGACAAAGGCAACGGCAACTACGCCTACCTCGACAACCTCGACGAAGCCCGTCGGGTACTGGTGCGGCAGTTTGGCGGTACGCTGTTTACCATCGCCAAGGACGTGAAGCTGCAACTCGAATTCAACCCGGCCCGCGTGCAGCAATACCGCCTCATCGGCTACGAAAACCGCGCCTTGGCCGACGAAGATTTCAACAACGACCGCAAGGACGCCGGCGAGCTTGGAGCGGGCCACACCGTCACGGCGCTCTACGAAATTGTGCCCGTTGGGGCGCCGCCCGTCGTCGATCCGCTTAAGTACCAGGCCAACCCGGCGGTAGCGCCCGCGTCCGCCACGACCGACGTAATGACTGTGAAGCTGCGTTACAAGGAGCCCCAGGGCAGCACAAGTCGCTTGCTGGAACGGGCGCTGCGGGGTACAGCAACGCCCATTGTGCAAGCGTCTGAAAATCTGAGGTTTGCGGCGGCTGTTGCCCAATTCGGTATGCTGCTCCGTCAGTCCGACTACCGCGGGTCGGCAACTTTCGAAACCACCGCTAAGCTTGCCGAAGGTGCCCGCGGCAAAGACGCCGAAGGCTATCGGGCCGAGTTTGGGCGCTTGGTAAAAACAGCCGAAGCCGCCCGGCGGCCCACGGAAGACCCCGAGAGCTACGGCGTCCGCTAAAACAGAAAGGTCCTGCAACGTAAAGCTGCAGGACCTTCTTGGGTGAACGGTGGAGAGAAAGGGCTTAGGACGTAGACAGTAAGCAAAAAGAGTGCCCTACTGAGCATGAGCATGTGAGCGGCGTCAAAACTTTTTTCGTTGCGGCCGCCGGCCTCTAGAACGAGAAGTTCAACGAGGCTTTGACCACGCGGTTTTTGGCGTCGAAGTTGTTGTTTTTGTCGAGCGAGGTAAGGCCGTAATCGTAACCGGCGCTCAGGCCGAAGCCGCTTTCGAACTGATAGCCAATGCCGCCGGTCGCGGAAAAGTCGACGGGGCGGAACTGATTTTTCACGTCGAAATCCTGCTTGAAGGCCGAAAAGCCGAGGGCGCTGGCGTTTACGCGCACCTTGTTGCTGACCAAAAACGAAGCCTGCGGACCGGCGTAGATGTACAGGCCGGGCGTGAGGTATGCTTTTGCTACCAACGGCACGTCGATGTAGGTCATGCGCGAGGTTGCCGTAACCTTAGCATTCAGGAAATCAAACTGTTGGAGCGGAATACGGCCCGAAAGCTCGGTGCCTTTCTCCGAGTACAACACGCCGGGCTCGATGGCAAAATGCGGCCCCAGAGGCAACGTAGCGTACACGCCGGCATGAAAACCGGGTTTGGTCTGCTTCGTGACGGCGCCGTTGGTGTATTCGGTTACGTTCATCACGCTTTGCACGGCGTTGCCCGACCAGTCGGCCACGTTTACGCCGGCCCGAATGCCAAACTGCACGCCGTTAGCAGTGCCTATAGAAGACTGACTAACAGGCCGTTGGTACGTAGCCCGCGATTCGTACTGCGGGCCGTTGTAAGCAGGTACGCGGTGCTTCTGAACCTGAGCCTGCGCGGCGGTAACCGAAACAAAAGACAATAGGGTAGCGGCGGCCAAGCGGCCGAATTTTGAAATCGTGTTCATGGCTATTAGTAAGGGAGGTCGGGAAAGACAGACTTCGCGGGTCGCCGCATTGCGCGTTTGCGGCTGTGACCTAGCGTCGGAAGGGTATATCAAAAAACCGTGCCAAACCTTGATTAAGCCAAGCGAGTAGTATGGTAACTAATTCATAATCAATAAATTATAACAATAACTCTCCGACTATTCTATTTCTTCAATCGCAGAAAAACTCTGAATAATCTTGCTTTAGTGCCGAGCTGCATTCACGGTTTATCGAAGAAAAATAGTTCCCGGAGGGTATTTTCGGTAGTCCGTCTTCGGGGGTAGAACCAGCCAGATATCCACTCTCGTTTTGGGCATTTCAGGGGAGGAACGCACAATATGAACTTGCCCTACGGCTGCTGGAGCAATTCGAAGAACTGCTGCTGTTTGTTGGTCGAGCACATGTCCGTTAAGCGCAAAGGCGAGTGGCCCATGCAAGCCGAGCTGGCGACCCAATTGACGGAACGACTTGCTACGAACATGCTTCGAGGAGGTAATATCGATTACCCCGATGCCCAGGTTTTGCAACTGAGGCGCTGCCTCCTGAGCAGCAGGAGCATCTGAGCCTTTGTACACCGTGACTTTCTTAATCTCTTGGGGATCAAAGTCTGATAAGACCCCATTGATGATAACGGTAGAATTGAGCACGTATACTGGATCCGGAATGGCTACCTGAGGCCGGCTGTAGGAAGCCGTTTCTTGGGCGTAACTCCCGACGGGATAACTGCACACCCCTAGTAGGCATAGCATGCGAAGCCAGCAATAACGCATGGAGTAGGTTTGGGGAGGACGGGTAGTAAAGTGCAAAGGCTAAAACTAGGCACCTGTAGCTGATTTATCCTCACATCTGCTAGATTCCTGCTGAATGCTAAGTTTCACAAACTGCTAACTATGAAGTGCTTCTGCAAAATACCTTTTGTCAGGCCGCTTGCTTTCTGGGAAACAGAGATTGAAGTAATCTCTGTTTCCCAGAAAGCAAGCCAATTTGAAAACGCCGTAAGAACCTGAGGCGGGGTGCACATCCTCCCGCCTAACCCTACTTTCTTATTTAGGAAGTAAGGTTAGGTCAGCGATCTTGTTACCGAGCTCTTTGCCAAATTCTATCGAAATGGTCTGCGTAGTCGGGTAGTGGATGCCTCCGTACACCCTGGAGGTAGCGGCCTGCTCTCTCATTGCCGTAATCGAAGCATACTGACGGGGCGCTAAGCCTCTCCAGGAATATGCGTTGTCGGTTACCGCAATGTCGCCGTATTCTCTTATTAATACTTGCAGCACGGGCCCAACTATTCCGACAAGGCCGGACGGATATTCAGGGTAGGGAGGCGTGGGCAAATACGCCTGCCAGGTTGGGTCAATATGCCGTTGGATGTAAGTAACCGGGCGCAGAAGATTATACTGGTATTTGCCTCTGAATGTGTTGATCGGGCCGTCCTTCATGGCAATACCGGCTTTGGCGTACACCTGAGCTGCCTCACCCAGTTTGGCTTGCTTTTTCTCCAGTACCCCGGTTATAATAGAGAGAATATGATAGGGGGCCGGAACCCCTACGCCCGCGCCGCCCGCATCGGCCCACCAGTCTGCAATGGCTTTTTGCTCTGGGGTTAAGGATTTCCCGATGTCGTACACTGCTTTTGCCTCTTTGTAGAACGGGGAGGTCGGATCTTCCGAATAAGCAATTGGCAACGGGGATATTAGCGTCGTCAGGCTTGATACCAGAAAAGGCCTCGAATCTTTTAGAAATGGCCCTTGCGGCGCAGGAAAAGCAGGTGGCGTGGGCACCCAAGATCCTGGGAATACCGGGAGCACATACCCTTGGCTGCCTAGGTTAAAGTTATCCGTCGTCGACCAGTTGTAGATGGCCGTAGCGACGGCACGCCCATAGGCTTGCGAACGGGCAATCGTAGCATCGGAAGCCCGTAGTTTGAACCGGAGGTTGTAGGCGTTTTCCAGCGAATCAATGCGGACCTTGTCTGCCTCAGTCAGCCCACCTAAAAACTGCTTGTACATACTGGCCAAAGCCGCGTTGGCGCTCGCGCCCCACACATACTCCTGGTTCCGTTCCGGGACAGGCATAGGAGGCATCTGGTACAACTGGGAAGCTAAACTCACGGCCCCTTTCACGCCGGGCCGCACGGCCTCATACAGCCCGACGCCGATGAACCCAAAGTTGCGGTTGTTGAAGAGAACCACCGGTTGCGGAGCGACGCGCAGTTGCGTTTTTGCAATGAGCTTATACCAGTCGTACACGACCGCGGCACTTTCCTGCTGGGGCTGAGGCTGGGTCGACGGTTGGTGAAACAATTGCTCAACTAAGTCGTCGCAGCTGTAGAAGAGCAAACCGGAAAGGAATAACAAGAGCATAGGAACCGCTTTCCGACGCGTGGGCAGAGATAGGTGCTTCATAGTAAAAGAAGGGATTGGTGAAAGAATCGAGAACGAGGGAACGGGTGCAGCCCGTTGGACAAGCTTTTACTAAGGCGCAGCGGCCCGATCCAAACTGAAAAAGCAGCAAAAGGCCGTCAGCCGGCCAAAACCAACACAGCAGAAAAAGGATTGGGATGCCTCGGATGGCAGCAGAAAGACTCCTTGACGGGTCGAAAAAGCGTAATGCTTACACCAGAACCGTCGCCAAGACGGTGCCCACGAACCAACGGCTCCCTACCGGGAAGCGCGCTACCGGATTTGCTTATCGGTATAAATATACTATTAATATATATAAATTAATCTGTATATATCGACCTCCGAGCAGATTGTTAGAGTTGCGCTTGTGAGGGCCTCAATTTATGAAGCGCACCGCCGGCGGAAGATTGCCTTGTAGGATGGAGGCCGGGAGGAAGGAATGGATACAACACCCCTGACTCTGAGCAAGTAGGTAAGTATCAGCAGCTAATCGTACATCGGCAGGCGGCGTAAGCGTGCGAAAAGATTTTGCTTTTGTAAAATCCTTTTCTGACTTTTAGCCCGTCAGCACTGCAAACTCATGCTACCCCAACAGGCCCGCTTCTTTTTTAGCTATTACTTCTACTACGCTCAGGCGTAGCAGCGAGGCCTTTTTGTAGCTAACCCATACAAAAACTTAAAAGCCTCCTGCACCCCAGGGGGCTTTTTTAATGACCCGCCTTTTCAACATATGAACCCCACGGCTCCTTTTTTTTACGGCTATTATTACTTCTTCTTCTGGAAGAAGCGGGGCCTCGTTTGCACATCCTAACCAAGGAAAACCAAAGGGCCCCGCACAGCGGAGGCCCTTTTTTATTTCGTCAGCAGCATACGCTTTATGAACCCTACCATCGCCATTCAAGGCTTCGAAGGCAGCTTCCACCAGATTGCCGCCCAGCACTATTTCGGCCCTGCCCTCACGCTGGCGCCGTGCGCCACGTTCACGGAAGTAGTGCGGCAGGTAACGTGCGGCGAAGCGCATCGGGGCGTAATGGCCATCGAAAACTCCATTGCAGGCAGTATCTTGCCGAATTATAACTTATTGCAACAGAACGAGTTGCAAATAAGTGGCGAAGTGTACCTCACCATCGGACAACACCTGATGGCGTTGCCGGGCCAGTCCTTAGACGATATTCGGGAGGTGCATTCGCACCCGATGGCTCTCCTGCAATGCGCCGATTTTCTGAGCCAGTATCCGCACCTGCGGCTGGTCGAAACCGAAGATACTGCCCTGAGTGCCAAGCGCATCCGCGACAACCAGCTGGCAGGCGTGGCGGCCGTAGCAGGCCGGCTGGCCGCCGACTTGTTCGAGATGGACATCCTGGCTGCCGACATTCAGTCGGCCAAGGAAAACTACACGCGCTTTCTGGTAGTCGAGCGGCCGGAAGACGCCCAATCGGTTGCGAGACCCAATAAAGCGTCGCTGTATTTCCACACCGTCAACACGCCCGGCAGCCTCGTGAAAGTGCTGAGCTGCATTGCCGACCACAATATCAACCTCTCCAAGCTGCAATCCATTCCGCATCCGGGCCGCATCTGGGAGTACTTCATTCTGGCCGATCTGGAATTTGATCGCCCCGAGCAGTTTCAGGACGCCCTGCATGCCGTGGAACAAGTCGCCGAAGGCCTGCGGGTACTGGGCGTGTATCAAAAAGGGATAACGTATTGATTTTATATAATTAATTGATTGTCAAATAATTATTTCTGATCACGTACTTCACTTCTTGCCTCTCATGCCTCTTCACATAAGCACCGCCCAGCGCCTGGCCCACACCGGGGAGTACTACTTCTCCCGGAAGCTCCGCGAAATCGACGCCCTGAACAAAGCCGGCGCCAACGTCATCAACTTAGGCATTGGCAGCCCCGATATGCCGCCGCATCCCTCGGTGATTGCCGAGCTAAACCAACAGGCCCAACTGCCCAACACCCACGCCTACCAGAATTACAAAGGCATTCCGGCGCTCCGCAGCGCCATGGCCGACTGGTACGCCCGCTTCTACGGCGTTTCCCTCGACTCAGAAGGGGAAGTGATGCCGCTGCTGGGCTCGAAGGAAGGCATTATGCACATCTGCATGACCTTTTTGCAAGAAGGTGACGAAGCCCTGATCCCGAACCCCGGGTACCCGACTTACCGCGCCGCCGTGCAGCTCAGCGGCGCCACGCCCGTCGACTACGACCTCACGGCCGACAACCACTGGCTGCCCGACCTGAAGGCGCTCGCCCAACAGGATTTGAGCCGGGCGAAGCTGATGTTTGTCAATTACCCGCACATGCCCACCGGCGCCCGCGCCGACGCGGCTTTTTTCGCGGAGCTGGTGGCATTTGCCCAGGCACACAACATTCTGCTGGTGCACGACAATCCGTATAGCTTTATCCTCAACGATCAGCCTGCCAGCTTGTTAGCCACGCCGGGCGCGCGGGAAGTAGCCTTGGAGCTAAACTCGCTGAGCAAGTCGCACAACATGGCGGGTTGGCGCGTGGGCATGCTGGTTGGCCGAGCCGATCTGTTGCAGGAAGTGCTGCGCTTCAAGAGCAACATGGATTCGGGCATGTTTCTGCCCGTGCAGCGCGCCGCCGTAGTGGCGCTGGGGCTGGGCGAGGAATGGTACGCCGAGCTCAACGCCCATTACCGCGCCCGCCGCGAGCTGGTGTTCGATTTGTTGCGCGCCATTGGTTGTACTTTCGATGCGCAGCAGACCGGCCTGTTTATGTGGGCCGCCATTCCGGCTGGCTTCGCCGACGGTTACGCGCTGAGCGACAGAATATTGGATGCGGCACGGGTGTTTATCACGCCGGGCGGCATTTTTGGCACCAACGGCGACCAGTTCATCCGGGTGAGCCTGTGCCAGCCCGAAGCCGTGCTACGCGCCTCATTGGATCGAATTGTAAGTGCCCTGCACACTAGCCCGGCCAACGCCTAAGAACATGGTTGTCACGATAATAGGAGTGGGGTTGATTGGCGGCTCGCTGGCCTTAAGCCTGAAAGCGCACGGCGTGGCCGGCAGCGTGATCGGGGTCGATCAGAGTGCCGAAAACCTGCGCAAAGCATTGGAGTTGAACCTCATTGATGAAGGCACCACCGACTTGGCCGCGGCCGTACGCCGCTCGAGCTTGGTGGTGGTGGCCGTGCCCATGGACGCCATGCTGACGGTGCTGCCGCAGGTATTGGATGTGGTTGATCAGCAAGTAGTTATTGACGTCGGCTCGACGAAAGAAAAGCTGCTGACCGCCGTTGCCGACCACCCGCACCGCGACCGTTTTGTGGCGGTGCACCCCATGGCCGGTACCGAATATTCAGGGCCGGAAGCGGCGGTGCCTCACCTGTTTGAAGACAAAACGCTCGTAATCTGCGATGCCGAGCATAGTCATCCGGCTGCCGTGGCACTGGTAGAAAAGGTGTTTCAGCAGCTGCAAATGCGCCTCGTGTACCTCGATGCAGCCTCTCACGACGTGCACACGGCCTACGTGTCGCACATTTCCCACATTACTTCTTTCGCGCTGGCGCTCACGGTGTTAGAGAAAGAGAAAGAAGAACAGCGCATCTTTGAGCTGGCCAGCGGCGGCTTCGAATCGACGGTGCGCTTGGCCAAAAGCTCCTCGGCGATGTGGGTGCCCATTTTCCGCCAAAACCGCCTAAATGTGCTCGACGTGCTCGACGAGCACCTGCGCCAGCTTCAGCACATGCGCGATATTTTGCAACAAGAAGACTATCAGGCGTTTACCAACCTGATTGAACAAGCCAACGTCATTCGTAAAATCTTGAAATAATGGATCAGTCATCTCCCCTGGCCGCCCTCGGCAAGCCTTCTATTCACAAAAAGCCGCTCATCATCTCGGGCCCGTGCAGCGCCGAAACCGAGCAGCAGACCATCGAAACCTGCACGCGCCTCGCGGCCACTGGCAAAGTTGATATGCTGCGCGCCGGCATCTGGAAGCCGCGCACTAAGCCCGGCCTGTTCGAAGGCATCGGCACGAAAGGCCTGCCTTGGATGAAAAAGGCCAAAGACCTTACGGGCCTGCCGATTACGGTGGAAGTAGCCACGGCCAAGCACGTGGAGGACTGCCTCGCCTTCGATGTGGACGTGCTCTGGATCGGTGCCCGCACGACCGTAAACCCCTTCTCGGTGCAGGAAGTGGCCGATGCCCTGCGCGGCGTGAACATTCCGGTGCTAATCAAAAACCCAATCAACCCCGACATCGAGTTGTGGACGGGCGCCGTGGAGCGCATTGCGAAAGCCGGTATCAAAGATATCGGGCTGATTCACAGAGGATTCTCTAGCTACGGCAACACCGATTTTCGCAATGCCCCGATGTGGCACCTGCCCATCGAGATGAAGCTGCGCCTGCCCGAATTGCCGCTTATCTGCGACCCAAGCCACATTGGTGGTCGCCGCGATGTGCTGCAAAGCATCGCCCAAAAGGCCATCGACCTCGACTACGACGGCCTGATGATCGAATCGCACATCGACCCCGACAATGCCTGGAGCGACGCCAAGCAGCAAGTGACGCCGGAGCGCCTGGGCGAGCTGATTGATAGCCTCATCTGGCGCGCCGAAACCACCGATAAACAAGAGTTTCTGACCGCGTTGGAGCGCCTGCGCCAGCAGATTAATCACATCGACGACGAGATCATGCAGCTCATCAGCAACCGCATGGCCATTGCCGAGCAAATCGGGGTGTACAAAAAGGAGAACAACATCACCATTCTGCAGCCCAGCCGCTGGGGCGAAATTTTGGAGCGCGGCGTAAAGAAAGGCGCCAAGCTAGGCCTGACGGAGGACTTCATCCATAAGTACCTGGATGCCATCCACATCGAGTCTATCAACCGCCAGAACAACGTGATGAATAAGTAGGAGCGAAGCATTTTCATTTCTCCTAATGCTAAACCCCGCCTGTCATCCTAAGCAAAGGATGACAGGCGGGGTTTTTGTTGGCCAATGGCGTACAACTTATTGATAATTAATAAGTTGTGTAGAGAGTTAATTCGGCTTAGCTTCGGCTGGCTTGGCATCGGCGGGCGTTGCTTCGGCAGATTTTGCCTCAGCCGCCTTCGTTTCTGCGGGTTTCGGCTCCGGCGTCGCGGTGTTCTTGGCGGGCGTCGCTTTAGCGGTTGCGGGCTTTTTTGTTTTGGAGGTCTTCTTGCCAGTCTTTTTTGCGGCCAGCAGCTCCTTTTGGGTTTTGATTCGCTCCTCGATCTTGCTAAGCAGGAAGCTGGCGTCGGACTTGTGGGCCTCGTCAGGAAACTGATCTACAGCCAGTTGCGCTTCGGTGCGGGCTTTCTCGTATTGCTTCAGCTCCAGGTACACAAAAGCGAGGTTGAGGTGGGCCGTGGGGAAGTCCTTTTTCAGTTCGATGGAGTGCAGAAAGTACGGCACGCTCTGCTTAAACTGGCCGAGGCGCTGCTTGGCGTAGCCTACCACAAAATACGATTTGTAGTCGCCGTAAGCGTGTTTGTGGGCTTCCTCATAATGCTTGATCATGAGCGGAAACAGCTCATCCTCAGTCTTTTTCTTCTCGGCGCAGTCGCACTGCTGCACGGCGTAGTAATAGTCGCCGAGGCCGCGGTCGAGCTTGTAGTTGTCGGGGTACTTTTGCTTGAGGGAGTCCAGCACGGCCCGCACCCGGAAGCGGTAGCGCGTACCCGGGGCTTCGTGCTCTTGGTTTTCCTCCAACGACTCCAGCGTACTTAAGTCCTTGAAAGTGAAGCTTCTGTAGTTGCTGCTGGCGATGCTGTAGTTCAGCACGATCTCCTCTTTTTTGAGGGCCACGGCGGGCTGTGCATTTTTGGGGTCGTAGTCGTTGAGGAGCTTAAAGGCCGACTCGTACTTTTTCTCCGCCACCAGGTCATCGGCTTTCCGCAGAACTGCCATGTTGGTTTGGCCCCATACCGTGTTGGCCATCAACAACAAACCCGCACTTAGACTTACAAAACAACGCATACTTGTTGGGCACTAAAAAATAGGTGCGACGGACTTTTTATGGGTCGCGGGTCAAACATACAGCCACTCGCGCGGCCTAAGAACGACGACGCAGCGGCCAGCGTACGCCGCTTCCGGCAGGTACTTAAGATAAGCAAAGCCAGGAAGCCAAAGATTCTCAGCTTCAGCCTTTTCGCTGTGGCGCTTCGGGGCAAAGGATCTCAGGCCAGGCTGAACTAGCCGAAAGATACTGGTTCGGCGGTAGTTGGCAGCAAACCCACGGCCGGTGCGGCGTGCTGCTTTGGCCGTTTGCAAAGTTCGAGCGTACTTGGTGGCATGCTCTTTTATACCGTTATGAAGCCCTTGGTGCAGGTGGCGCTGCGGGTATTTTTTCGCCGGCTCGAAATCCGGCACCCCGAGCGACTACAGGAGCCCGGTCCGTTGTTAATCGTTGGTAATCACCCCAATACGCTCATGGATCCGTTGGTGATAGCCGTCAACCGCCGCGACCCGATTGCGTTTCTGGCCAAGAGCACCTTCTTTCAAAACCCCATTCTGCGCCGGATCATGGAGTCGGGTAATTCTATTCCGATTTATCGGCGGCAGGATGCTGAAACCGGCGTTGGGGGGGCTTCGCCCGAAGAACTGGCGGCCCGCAACGAAGCCGCCTTCAGCCGCTGCTACGACTACCTCGATCGGCGCGGCACCATCATGATCTTTCCGGAGGGCACCAGCATTTCGGAGCGCCGCCTGCGGCCCCTCAAAACGGGCGCGGCCCGCATTGCGCTGGGAGCCGAAGCGCGCCACAACTTCCAACTGGGGCTGCGGGTGTTGCCCTTGGGTATCAACTACTTCGATCCCACGCGGTTTCTGTCGGATGTGTTTGTCAACGTTGGCCAGCCCATCCGGGTAGCCGACTACGCCGACCGCTACCGCCAAGACCCCGAAGGCGCTGCCGATGCGCTCACCGAAGAAATTAGGGTGCGACTGGAGGGCCGCCTCGTGATTACCCGCGACGCCGCCGACGACGAGTTGGTGATGCAGGTGGAACGCACGTTTACCGATCATTTTATCGACGACAAAGAAACCCTCTACGACAACTACCTCCTGAGTCGCAACCTGTTAGAAGGCATTGCTTATTTCGAACGGCACGATCCGGTGCGCCTCAACGAAGTGCGTGAACGCCTGAAAACGTACCTGCAAGACCTGCGTCGGGTGCACCTCACCGACGAGTCGCTGGAATCGTCGCGGGGGCAAGGCAAGCGCTGGAGCCGCGGGGCCGTGGCCGGCGTGAAACTGCTGCTGGGGTTTCCGGTGTACCTATACGGAGTTGTCAACAACTACGTGCCCTACATTCTGCCCTCGGTGGTGGCACGCCGGGCAACCAAAGACGTAGAGTTTGTGGCCCCCATAATGCTGGTTGTGGGCATGATCACGTTTACGCTCTGTTATATTTCGCAAATTGCTCTGGTAGAGCACTTTGTACAGGATTGGCGCCTCACGACTGCCTATGCCCTGAGCCTGCCGCTGACGGGTTTTTATGCCCTGAGCTATTGGAATAGCCTGGCGGCCCGCCTGCGCCGTTTGCGGGCAGTGCGGCTGTTTCGGGAGCACCGCCCGGTCATTGAAGGATTGTTGCGGCAACGGGCCGGCATTTTGCGCCTGCTCAGCGAAGCGCGAGATGCCTACTTGGCGGGGGCCCGAATCCGCTAAGCATTTCAGCGCCGATGCGCTACGTGCACCACGACCCGCCCAGGCGGGTCGTGGTTTTTAATATGCTATTGTTAAGGGTCTGTTTACTAAGTAGTTATATAGGATTTTCTTTTTTAACTCATGCATAGGAAGTCGTGCAAAAGTTGCTGCACTGCTCGGATGCGGGGCCTGTTTATAGGCAGTATATAGCAGCAATGAAGATTTTCTGCGTTTATTCTGGCTACTCTACAACGATCCTCAAAAAACACAATGTTAGATTTTAAAAATATTTTATGGTATAATTATCACATCTTTTCATCGAAAGTATCTCAATCAATTCCACCCATGAAACACCTCAAATTACTAACAGCGTCTGCGGTTCTTTCATTTTCCTTGCTGACCAGCTGTCAAAAGGAGAATGATGCCTTGGTAAATGCTCCCTCCACTGCCAACTCAACTCAGTCTGCTACGTTGCCAGCCGGCACGGACGGGGATCTTAAAGCAAACTCGGGGCTACTGGCCAAAGCCGACCCGCAGTACCGGGATATGGTACGCCGCGCGACGGCCATTCAGCCGACGCCCTGCGATAGCAATACTCCCCTGAACCTGTGGCTGGATCAGCAGTTGGCAGACTGGACATCTTTGTCTTTTGCGAAGGTGAACAACACGGCCATGCTGGATTTGCCTACCTACGATGCCCTGCTTTTTGAGAACAGCTCAGCAAACCAGTATTTCGGACAGAAAGGCGAGTACACGCAACGGCTGACCAAGACTTTCAAGGACTTGCAGCGTTTCTGGAACATTCAGTCGCAGGACATTGTGCTGGCCGCCATGCACGGCAACATGCTGCAAGACCGCACCAAACTGATCCGGACCTACAAAGCCGCCTTCGGCTTGTCCGATGCCAGCGCCGCATTCTATGCTGACCGGGTATTAACCTTTTTGAAGACCTCGCCGGAGATGAGAAATGGTACCCACCCCATCTTCACGTTCAACGCGTTTGCTCAGGAAGGCTTCGACTTGCCTCCGTATGGCACCATCCCCTCTAAGATCATTATGGGCGACGGCATCATGGAAGCGTACACTGCCCTTGGCTACGATGATGTAGCGCCGCAAGCCATTCTGGCTCACGAGTTTGGCCACCAAGTACAGTTCCAACTGGGCTTGTTCACGAATGAGAATACGCCAGAAGCTACTCGCCGCACGGAACTCATGGCGGATGCCTATTCGGCTTACTACCTCTCGCACGCCCGCGGCGCTTCAATGCAGTGGAAACGCGTAAGACAGTTCTTGCAAGTGTTTTTCAACATCGGCGACTGCCAATTCTCTAGCACGGGCCACCACGGTACGCCCACCCAACGCATTGCCGCTGCCGAATTTGGCTACAATACGGCAAACGATGCCCAAAAGCAAGGCCATATCCTGACTGCTCAGGAGTTTACCAAGCTATTTGAAGCGCAACTGCCTGCTATTGTTAAGTTGTAGGCAACGCATTCGATAAGGAAAAAGGGGAGCAGCAATGTTCCCCTTTTTTTATGGCTACGCTTCTCGTTTAGGCCTTACCAACCGTTTTTCACCCCCAACCCTAAGGTCAGGATTTCGGGAATGCGGAGCGTTTTGTTGGTCAGGGCGCTTACCAGGTGCAAGTCGTTGGTACTCAGTTCGGAGTAAAAAGAAGTGCGGCGGGGCCAACCGTGCAGGTTGGGCTCGGTGGAATGATGCGTGAGGCGCAGCCCGGCAAAAGCCCCAAGGCGCACCGCCGACGACCACCAATAATAGCCTTCGGGGTAGCGACCGGCCGAGTTGTTGGTCAGGAAGAATTGTTTGCCGGTGGTGTAGTTCAGGAAGCCGCCCACCGATACGGGGTTGAGGCGCCAGTCGCCGCGCCCGCCGAGCTTGGGCTCGAAAGGCGTGTACGTCGTTTTGAAAGTGAAAACGGCCATGCGGCTGCCGCCAATGGAGCGCGGCACGTAGCCCACGAGCACCTCCGGCTCCAGCCGCCGGTCGGCCAGCCAGTAGCCACCGCCCACCGCCACCACGCCCTGCCCGCCCGCTACCTGCACCGTCAGGAAGAACGGCCCCGACCGGCGTATATCGGCCTCGGCTTGCGCGTGCGCGAAGCAGGGGATAAAGCTAAGTATCAGTGTAGCAAGTGGTTGTATTTCAGTTCTGCGACGCATACTGAACGGTCTCAAGGCGAAACTGGCGCCGGCCCCATACCGACACAATATGGTAGCGGCCCTTCTCGAAGTTGTACGTGGTTAGGTAGGTGATGCCGTCGCGGAAGGGCTGGCCGGCCGTGTAGCGGTGGGTGTGCCCGGCCAAGTGCAACACCAGCTGCGGACTGCTGCGCACGGTGCGGGCATACGGCTGCACCAGTTGCGGATCGAAGTCGGCGTCGGTGGGCGGCACGTGGCACACCACAACGGAGCGTTGCGCGCCGGCCGTGTCGGCGAGCTGCTGCGTGAGCCAGCTCACATCGGGCACCCGGCCCTGAAAGCCGTATTCACGGCCGTTGGTATCGACACAGATAAACTTCGTGCCGCCGCGCACAAACGAGTAATTCAGAGGCCCGAACACCGTTTGGTAGGCGTTGCGGCCGTTGCCCACTTGGTCGTGGTTGCCGATGACGGTGAGGTAAGGCACGCGCAGACGTTGCAGGCGGCGGTGCATCCAGCGCATTTCCCGCACCAGGCCAAAGTCGGAAATGTCGCCCGCAAGCATCACGAAATCAATGTCTTGCTGCTCATTGACGCTAGCCACAAAGTCGTCGGCCTCGTCGTAAAATCGCTGCGAGTCGCCGATAAACACGAAGCGCAGCGTGTCGGTAGGCGAAAGCGGCTGTTGTTGGAGCCGGCGCAGATTCTGAGCCGTAAGGTGGCGTTCGGCGGCGGGTACGTAAGCCTGATTGGGGCTGTATTCCAATAGATTACAGCCACTCGCCGCTAGCACCACTGCCATAGAAAGCAAAAATAGGCGTGTAGAGAAAAGACGCATAAAAACACTGGCATAAACCGGAGAATAGTTCTCCTTAATGGTGTAGTAACAGGCTGATAACTAGATGGTTGCTGTAAGCATCAAAAACAAAATGTTGGCTTCAGCTGCTGGCGGCGCTTATAGCCCGCTACAGGCTGGAACAACACATAAGCAGGCCTTTGAGTTATTGCCGAATTGTCGAAATGAGGGAGCGGTCCGAAGGCGCACTTCTATGGGTTGCGGGCGCTGTTAGGGCTTTTTACTTCTATATTAACGGCTTGTCAGAAGAAGTTGGTTTTCTTGGGAAAATGCTGGCTTTCAGGCAACACTAGCGTCCTTGTTATATGCTTATGAATAAAGTCTTTACCACGTTTGCGGCCCTAGTTTTTCTACTGTGCGCGGGTGCTGTCAAGGGGCAAATTTCTGAGCCCGTAGAGTTGGTAAACCCACTGATGGGTACCGACTCGAAGCCTAGTCTTTCGAACGGAAATACCTATCCGGCCATCGCGTTGCCGTGGGGCATGAACTTCTGGATGCCGCAAACCGGCAAAATGGGCAGCGGCTGGGCCTACCAATACAGCGCCGACAAGATCCGCGGGTTCAAACAAACGCACCAGCCTTCGCCCTGGATGAACGACTACGGGCAGTTTGCCCTGATGCCCATCACGGGCAAACTGCGCTTCGAGGAAGACGACCGCGCCAGCTGGTTTTCGCACAAAGCCGAAGTCGCCAAGCCGTATTATTACCAAGTGTATCTGGCTGACCATGATGTGGTTACGGAAATTGCGCCCACTGAGCGTGCGGCGCGTTTTCGGTTCACCTTTCCCCGCACCGACAGCGCCTACGTCGTGCTCGATGCCCTCGATAAAGGCTCGTACGTGAAGCTGCTGCCGCAGGAAAACAAGATTGTGGGCTACACCACCCGCAACAGCGGCGGCGTGCCTGAGAACTTCAGGAATTACTTCGTGCTGCAATTCGATAAGCCGTTTGCCAGCACGAACATATATAAGGATAAAGAACTAGTTACTAACGTATTAGAATTTCAGGGAAATCACGCGGGTGCGGTCGTGGGCTTCAAGACGCGCAAGGGCGAGCAGGTAAACGTGCGGGTGGCCTCGTCGTTCATCAGCCCGGAGCAGGCTGAATTGAACCTGAAAGAGATCGGCACCGACGACTTCGAGGCGGTGAAGCAAAAGGCCAAAACGGCCTGGAACAAAGAACTCAGCCGTATTCAAATTGAGGGCGGCACCCCCGATCAGCAGCGGACGTTTTACTCGTGTCTGTACCGCTCGCTGCTATTTCCGCGCAAGTTTTATGAGCTGGATGCCGCCGGCAACGTGGTGCATTACAGCCCCTACAACGGCCAAGTGCTGCCCGGCTACCTCTACACCGACACGGGGTTCTGGGACACGTTTCGCTCGTTGTTTCCCTTCCTGAATTTGATGTATCCGAGCGTTAACGCCCAAATGCAGGCGGGGTTGGTAAATGCTTATAAGGAAGGCGGTTGGCTACCGGAATGGGCCAGCCCCGGCTACCGCAACGTGATGGTGGGCAACAACTCGGCCTCCGTGGTGGCCGATGCTTACCTGAAGGGCGGACGCGGCTACGACATCAATACCCTTTACGAAGCACTAGTGCACGGGGCCAACAACGCTGGCCCGCTGGAAGCCGTGGGCCGCGCGGGCGTGCAGTATTACAACAAACTGGGCTACGTGCCCTACGACGTAAAGCTCAACGAGAACGCCGCCCGCACCCTCGAATACGCCTACGACGACTTTGCTATCTATCAGTTAGCCAAAGCGTTACATAAGCCCGCCAAGGAAGTGAATCTCTACGCCAAGCGCAGCCAGAACTACCGCAACCTCTTCGACAAACAAACCGGCCTGATGCGCGGCAAAAACCAGGATGGCAAGTTTCAGGCGCCTTTCAACCCCTTTAAGTGGGGCGATGCCTTCACCGAGGGCAACAGTTGGCACTACACGTGGTCGGTGTTTCACGACGTGCAGGGCCTGATGAACCTGATGGGCGGTCCCAAGCCGTTTGTGGCGGCGCTGGACACGGTGTTTACCCTCGCGCCGGTGTTCGACGCCTCGTACTACGGTTCCGTGATCCACGAGATCCGGGAGATGCAGATTGCCCACATGGGCAACTATGCCCACGGCAACCAACCCATTCAGCACATGATTTACCTCTACAACTACGCCGGCCAGCCCTGGAAAACGCAGTATTGGGTGCGCGAAACGATGAACCGCCTCTACCTGCCCACCCCCGACGGCTACTGCGGCGACGAAGACAACGGCCAGACGTCGGCGTGGTACGTGTTTTCGGCCCTGGGCTTTTACCCCGTCTGCCCCGCCACCGACCAGTATGTACTGGGAGCGCCGCTATTTAAGAAAGCCACGTTGCGGCTGGAAAACGGCAAAGAGATCGTATTCAACGCCCCGGCTAATAGCGACGCCAATCGCTATATCCGTGACGTGGCGGTCAACGGCCAGCCGTACGCTCATAATTGGCTTAGTAACAATGAATTGCAAAAAGGTGCAACGGTAGATTTTGATATGGCTGCCACGCCCAATACGAGCCGCGGTACGAAGGTAGAAGATGCGCCGTACTCGTTTTCGAAGGCGAAAAAGTGAGCGATACCATAACCTAGAAGTATTGCAACGCTTTATCTAGGCGACCTCTGTGATAAGCAAGGCAATGCATAAGCAAGGCAATGCAAAAACACGTTCTTAGTATCCTACCTTGCCAGCTTCAACCTCCTCCCGAAGCTGATGAAACTCCTGCCCCTTGCTGCGGTGCTCCTTGCGGCACTGCCGGCCTTCGCCCGGAAGCCCAAGCCCACCGAAAACCTCGTCCAGTATGCCCATCCCATCGTGGGCACACAGAAGATGGGGCACACGTTTCCGGGTGCGACGGTGCCTTTCGGGATGGTGCAGCTCTCGCCCGATACCGACACGCTTAGCTACGAGCAGAACGGGAAGTACAACCCCGACGTGTACAAGTATTGTGCTGGCTATCAATACGATGACAAAACCATCGTGGGCTTCAGCCACACGCACTTTAGCGGCACCGGTCATTCCGATCTGGGTGATTTCCTGGTGATGCCCACCACCGGGCCGTTGCAGCTCAACCCCGGCACCGCCGACAAACCCCAGAGCGGTTACCGCTCGGCGTATTCCCACCAAAATGAAGTAGCCGAGCCCGCTTACTACCGGGTAAAGCTCGACGACCACAACATCCTGGCCGAGCTGACCGCCACCAACCGCGTCGGGTTTCACCAGTACACGTTCCCGAAAGCCGACGATGCCCACATCATTCTGGATTTGATGGCGGGCATTTACAACTATCCTGATAAGAACGTCTGGACGTTTGTGCGGGTCGAAAACGACTCACTGGTAACCGGTTACCGGCAGACTAACGGCTGGGGGCGTACTCGCACGGTGTACTTTGCCATGCAGTTTTCGAAGCCGTTCCGGGAATACGGCAGCCGCAATTACTCCAAAAAGGAGGTGTACCGCGGCTTCTGGGGTCGCTTCAATCAAACGAAGAACTTCCCCGACTTAGCTGGCCAGCAGTTGCGCTTGTACTTCGACTTCAAGACTGCCGCCAACGAGAAGATTAAGCTCAAGTTTGCGCTCTCGCCGGTGAGCACAGCGGGGGCACTCCAGAATCTGCGGACCGAAGCGCCGGGCTGGGATTTCGACCAGATCAAGCGCCAAGGCCAGCAGCAGTGGCAGCAGGAACTGAGCAAAGTGGTAATTCAGGCGGCTAAGCGTGAGGACAAGGATAACTTCTACACGGCCATGTACCACGCCTTCCTCAGCCCGACTACCTATATGGACGCCGATGGACAGTACAAGGGCCTCGACCAAAATGTGCACCGCGCCGATGGGTTTACCAATTACACAACGTTCTCATTATGGGATACTTATCGCGCCCTGCATCCGCTCTTTAACCTGCTCCAGCCCAAGCGCAACGCCGACATGGTGCAGTCGATGCTGGCGCACTACAGCCAGAGCGTGGAGCACATGTTGCCGGTGTGGTCGCACTACGCCAATGAGAACTGGTGCATGATCGGCTACCACAGCGTGCCCGTCATTGCCGACGCTATTGTAAAAGGTAACGTGACCTTCGACGCCAACAAAGCCCTGGATGCCTGCGTGACCACGGCCCGCCAGCAGTGGTACGACGGCATCGGGCTGTACCTGCAACTGGGCTACGTGCCAGAAGACAAAAGTGGCTCGTCGGTGTCCAAAACGCTCGAATACGCCTACGACGACTGGTGCATCGCGCAGGCCGCCCAAAAGCTGGGCCGCCAGGATATTTACCAAGAGTTCAGCAAGCGCGCCGGCAACTGGCAGAACGTGTACGATGCCCGCATCGGCTTCATGCGGCCCAAGCTCAGCGACGGCACGTTTCGCAAAGAGTTTGATGTGTTAAGCACCAATAACCAAGGTTTTATTGAAGGAAATGCCTGGAACTACAGTCTCTATGTGCCCCAAGACCCTGCCGCGCTCATCAAGCTGATGGGCGGCAACCAGCGTTTCGTGCCGCACCTCGATTCGCTGTTCACGATGAACTTGCCCGACAAGTTCTTCGCCGAAACCGAGGACATCACCCGCGACGGCATCATCGGCAACTATGTGCACGGCAACGAGCCCGCCCACCACGCCGCTTACCTCTACAACTGGACCAACCAACCCTACAAAACCCAGGAGCGCGTGCGCATGATTTTGAAGCGCATGTACCACCCCACACCCGACGGCCTCGGCGGCAACGACGACTGCGGCCAGATGAGCGCCTGGTACATCTTCAGCGCCTTAGGCTTCTATCCCGTCGCGCCCGGCTCGAATGAATATGCCCTCGGCAGTCCCGCCGTAAATGGCGCCACGCTGCACCTAGAAAATGGTAAAACCTTCACTATCAACGTGAAAAACCAGAGCGATAAGAACGTGTACGTAAAAGAAGCGCGGCTAAATGGCCAAAAGCTGACGCGGCCGTTTCTGGCGCATCAGGATATTATAAATGGGGGAGAGCTGACGTTTGTGATGGCAGCGCGGCCGTGAATGGTCAGATTATAAGTAATTTATCTTCGGGTATACTCTGGAAAGCTGTACAACTACTATGGATACTAAAGGCTCAACAACGCTGGACGTAGCAGATGATATTGATTTATTGTTAAAGCTCGATTCTGATGGATGGAGTGATTGTTTTATTCATGTAAGAAATAAATGTTATAAACTTGTTATCACTCATATTTTTGGTGATCCTTATTACGACTTTATGCACTCGCTTATGAGTTTGATAAATGGCCAGCAAAGCACGACTTTCTTTTGGTATAATGAACCGGGCGGAGAAAAGATCGAAATAACGAAGCTTAAATCTGATCAAAATATAGTAATAGTAAATATTCAAAGTTTTAGAGAACAGTTTGGAAGAGAAATAAAAGAACTCGAAGAAAATATATGTTTTAATGTCAAGCTTAATTCATTATTAATAGTGTCGTACATGCAATTAAGGAAAACATTTCTGCTACTGAAGGACAGGGATTTTGCGCAGCACAGAAATAATATTTTCTCGTTTCAAAAGTTTATTGAATTTGAAAACGCTGTTAAGTCCTTTTTAAAATTGTAGTGTTCTACAATAATAATATGGAACTCCGCCCTGCGTCTATTTTTCGCCGGCCTCCGGTCAGAGTCAATACATTAATTATCAAATACTTATATAAAAATTCGTTACGTATCCCAACCCAGCAATCAGCCACAAAAAAGCCCCACCCCGAGCCGTAAGTAAAAGGCTAGAGGTGGGGCTTTTGCGCGCCGGGCGGGTAGCCTAGCGGTTAGGATCGAAGGTGGGGGCGCTAGCGTTTCTGTTTTTGGAGCGGTTGTACAGGTAAGCAGCGCCGGCAGCCAGCAAGGCTCCGCTTACCAGTTTGCGGCCTATGCCACTTGAATTTCTAGTGGCGCTATCTACGCTGCCAGAGGCAACGTTGCCAGCAGACCTACCCCCAAACAGGCCCGAAAGCAGGCCTCCCATTGTACCGCTATGGCGGTCAGAACCAAATATGCTCATGATTGACAAGGGAAATGGTGTGGCTAATCTAACGTATGCAAGGCCTGATTGGTTGACCTAAGCTATCCCCTGAACTGACGCGAGTTTAGCGCGGCGTAACTCGCGCTGGCTAAAGCTTATATATTCAATGCCTTGTTAATTAAGTAGTTACTCATCAAGATATTGGTGCACGAACTTAATGGCCATAGAGCCTTCGCCCACGGCAGAAGCAACGCGCGCCATCGCACCCGCACGGCTATCGCCGGCGGCGAAAATGCCGGGCACGCAGGTTTCGAGTAGGTAGGGCTCACGCTCGCGTTTCCACAGGGTGCCGTAGCGCGAATCGGTGACGAGATCACGGCCGGTGAGCAGAAAGCCTTTGCTGTCGCAAGCTACTGTCTCACAGACCCATTCGGTGCTGGGTTTGGCCCCGATGAACACGAATAACGCTTGGGCGGGCCGCTCTTCCAACTGGCCGTTATTGTTGAGCACGACTTGTTCGAGGTGATCGTCGCCGCGCACTTCCACGACCTGCGCAAAAGGCAAAATCTGAATGTTGGGCGTGCGGCCGATCTGCTCGATCAGGTATGCCGACATGGACGCCGCCAGCGATTCGCCCCGAATTACGATGTGCACTTTGCGGGCGTACGTGGCCAAGTACATGGCCGCTTGCCCCGCCGAGTTGCCGCCGCCTACGATGTACACGTCGCGTTGGTCGCAGGAGCGGGCTTCGGTGCGGGCCGCACCGTAATACACACCGGCGCCGGTAAGTTTGTCAATGCCAGGTACTTCCAGGGTGCGATAGCTGACGCCGGTAGTCAGGACGACGGCCCGCGTACTGATCTCGCTGCCGTCGCTCAGGGTCAAGACTTTGTAGCCATCCTGCACGCATAACCCCGTGACTTCCTGGGCTAGAAACTCGGCTCCTAGCCGTACCGCCTGCGACCATGCCCGGTGCGCCAGCTCGGCGCCGCTCAGGCCGGTCGGGAAGCCCAGGTAATTTTCGATGCGGGAGCTGGTGCCCGCCTGCCCGCCTGGCGACTGGCGCTCCACGATCAGCGTCTTCAAGCCTTCCGATGCCCCGTAAACGGCTGCTGCTAAGCCCGATGGCCCGGCCCCGATCACGACCACATCGTATAGCTGCGACGATGCTTTCAGCGCCAACCCGATTTTGCTGGCAATGGCTGTGCGGTCGGGGCGCGACTCGGCGGTACCGTCTTCGAATACGACGACGGGCAAATCGGCGGCGGTGAGGCCAGTGGTGTCGAGCAGTTCCTTGGCCTCCGGATTGGTTTCAAAATCCAGCCATTGGAAGGCTACCATGTAGCCGGCCAGAAAATCCTTGAGTTCGTGCGAGAGCGGCGACCACTGAAACCCGATCAAGCGAAGTCCCTGAAAACGAGGCTTGTACTTGGCCTGCCACGCCGTAAGCAGATCGTGCAGGGTGGGGTAGAGGAGCTCCTGGGGCGGATTCCAGGGCTTCATCAAATAGTAGTCGAGGTGGGCGTTGTTGATGGCCCGGATGGCGGCTTCCGTGTCGGCGTAGGCCGTGAGCAGCACACGCTTGGCATCGGGAAACAGCACGCGGGTTTTCTCCAGCAATTCCACACCTTCCATCTGGGGCATGCGCTGGTCGGCCAGCACGAGGGCCAGCGGCTCGGCGCGGGCTTTGAGCTCCTGCAACGTAGTGAGGGCCTCCTCGCCGGAGGCAGCGCGCAGAATTCGGTAGTCTTTGCGGAATTCGCTGCGCAAGTCCCGGTCTATGGCATTCAACACCTGCGGATCATCGTCCACGGCCAATACGATCGGTTTTTTCATGACAAGGCGTTGTTTAGTAATATATTGATTGTCAAATATTTACATAAATCCTGTCAGCCTGAGCGCCAGCGAAGGACAAAGAAGTAACGGGCATGTGCCAGCGAAATACCTTACTCCACCGGCAGCCACGCGCAAAACTCAGTGTGGCCGGGCTTTGATTGCACCTCCAGCCGTCCGCCGTGGTTGCGAATGATGCGCTGGGCGATATCAAGGCCCAGGCCTGTGCCCTCGCCCGCCTGTTTGGTGGTGTAAAAGGGCTCGAAGATGTGCGGCAGCACGTCCGGCGCAATACCGGGGCCGTTATCGAGGATGAACACGCGAACGAAGTCGCCGCCAAAGGTGGTGCGCAAGGTGATTTGGCCCCCCGGCGGCAAGGCATCGATTGCGTTGTCGAGCAGGTTGGTCCAGACTTGGTTGAGGCTGCTGACCTGACCGCGCACAGCAGGCAAGCCGTCGGCGTAGTCGCGAATGACGCGGATGTTTTTCTGCCGCAGCGGGTAGCCCAGAATATTTAGGGTGCTTTCGAGGCCGGCCTGCACATCAAGGGGCGCGTAGTCGGCCGAGCGATCCATGTGCGAATACGTTTTCACGTTGTTCACCAAGGTGCTGATGCGCGCGCTGGCCTCCTGCAAGTCCCGGATCAGGCGGAGGGTCGTCAACTGGCCTTCCAGCCACGTAAACGCCGCTGCCCGCGCTGTTTCCGGCAATTTTTCCGAAACCGGAGCCAGCTCCTCTACGCCAATGCCTGCTTCCAACAACCCCGACGCCAGCCGATAGCCATCGGACACGCCTTGCTCTTCCAGCCAGTCGGAGACTTCATCCTCGCGGTCAGCGCATTCGAGAGCCGTGAATTTCGGCGCCTGCGTCACGTCTTTGGTGGCTAGAGCCGTGAGGGCCGCAAGCGCTTCGGGGGTGGGGCAGGAGGCCACCAGCGCCCGCAGTTGAGCGGGTTTGGCCGCCACGAGCTGCGTCAGGGCTTCTGCGGCGCGGGCGATGGCCGCGGCTGGGTTGTTGAGCTCGTGCGCCAGGCCCGCCGATAGTTTGCCTAAGGCCCGCAGCTTCTCGTCGCGCTCTTGTCCGCGCGCTTCTTCGCGGGCGCGGTCGCTCATCAGGGCCACAAGCCGCTGCACCAGCTCCGGGCTGGCTTGCTCCAGCTCCGGAAACTTGTCGCGGTGCAGCGCATAAATGACGGTCGGCCCGACCGCTAGGGCCAAGCCTTTAAAAGTCCGCAGTCGCGAATACGGCAATACCCCGCTTACCTGGCCAGCCTCAATGCGGAAGATTGGCTCCCGGTTGCCGTTGTTGACCGCGAAGAATTGCAGGCCGCCGGAAAGAATCGCGGTCATGAATTCGGCCGCTTCACCGGGCTGTACTATGGTATCGCCGCTGGCGTATTCGCGGCGTTCGCCGTGCTCCACCAGCCACGTAAGCGTTTCGGGTGGTAAGTCGGCGAAGGTCGGCACAACAGTCAACTCAGCCGGAGTCAGGGCAGTAGGCATTGGCGACAAAATTAGGGAGAGTGAATATACCTAATATAAAACCTGCTAGAGTAGGCCCGAGTTTGACCCAGCCCAAAACTCAGCTCTAAGCAGGGCCAAACCAGCCGGAAAAGCCGTTCTTGCCAAACTTTTTCGGGCTGGTAAGCATTATATCTTTTTTCCCTACGACCATCAAATGGCCAAACTTAAGACTCTCTATTTCTGTCAAAACTGCGGGGCACAATCGGCCAAATGGATCGGCCGCTGCCCTTCCTGCGGCGAGTGGAATACCTACGTGGAGGAAGTAGTACAGAAGGAAAATACGCAGGCCACGGGCTCTTGGAAGCCGCCTACCTCTTCGCCCGGCACCAAAACAGTGGCCAAGCCCCGGGCCATCGGCGAAATCCATTTTGAAGAAGAAGCCCGCATCAATACCCAGGATGCCGAGCTCAACCGCGTGTTGGGCGGAGGCTTAGTGCTTGGCTCTCTGGTGCTTATCGGCGGCGAACCCGGCATAGGCAAAAGCACGCTCATGCTCCAGATTGCCATGAACCTGCGCCAACTGAAGGTGCTATATGTATCGGGTGAGGAAAGCGAGCAGCAGATCAAGATGCGCGCCGAACGCCTGGGTCCGCAACACCCTGATTGTTATATACTTACCGAAACCAACACCCAGAACATCTTCAAGCAGATCGATCAGCTTCAGCCCAACGTAGTCGTGATCGACTCGATCCAGACGCTGCATTCGGGGTTGGTAGAGTCGGGGGCGGGCTCGGTGTCGCAAGTGCGCGAATGCACCGCTGAGCTGCTTAAGTATGCCAAGGAAACGGGCGTGCCAGTGCTCATCATCGGCCACATCACGAAGGATGGCTCCATTGCTGGCCCCAAAATCCTGGAGCACATGGTTGATACGGTGTTGCAGTTCGAGGGCGACCGCCACTTGAGTTACCGCATCCTGCGCACCACCAAAAACCGCTTTGGCTCGACCTCCGAGCTGGGCATCTACGAAATGCAAGGCACGGGCCTGCGGCAAGTATCCAACCCATCGGAAATTCTGCTTTCGCAACGCACTGACAATCTGAGTGGTATGGCGATCGGCGCTACGCTCGAAGGCAACCGCCCGCTGCTCGTGGAGGTACAGGCCCTCGTGACGCCTGCCACCTATGGCACGCCCCAGCGCAGCAGCACGGGCTTCGACGCCAAACGTCTGAACATGCTGCTGGCGGTGCTCGAAAAGCGTTCCGGATTACGCTTGGGCCAGCACGACGTGTTCCTGAACATTGCCGGCGGCCTGCGCCTCGACGACCCGGCGCTCGACGTAGCCGTGTGCGCTGCGGTGGTGTCGTCGCTTAATGATATCCCAATTCCGGGCGAAGTCTGTCTGGCTTCGGAAGTGGGGTTGAGCGGAGAAATTCGGGCGGTGAGCCGCCTGGACCAGCGGTTGTCGGAAGCCGAAAAACTGGGGTTTCAAGAGATGTACATTTCCCAGTTCAACGCCAAAGGATTGGACTTGGGCCGGTACGGCATTCGGGTGCACCCAGTGGGCCGATTGGACGAAGTCTTGAGTGGCTTATTTGGCTAAAACCAACAAAACTTTGGCGTTAGGCGAACGTTACGAAAAAAGTAACGTTAGGGATTGGACTTTGTTAATTGTAATGCACTATCTTCGGGTAATAAATTGTCTTTTACCGTGAAAATACTGTTTGTGTAGTTATTCTGAGTGTTATGGACAATAGATATTTTCAAGCTTAGAGACCGAACATTTTTCTGATGGCATTTTCTATCCGACTTTTCGCTGGGCTCTTGTTCGCTTCGCTTTGCACCGCTTCTATTACCTCGGTGCACGCCCAAGGAACGGTGGTCATAACGGGTAAGGTCAATGGTAAAACAGCGGACACGGTAGCCGTATCGGTGCGTGAAAATCCGCTGGATCCGAAAGAGCAGATTACCTACGCTCGCCTCGACGACAAAGGCGAGTTTCGCATGGCGATCAAGATCTCCGGCCCGTCGCGTGCCGATCTGGTATATGCCGACGACGTCACGGACCTCTTTTTAGAGCCAGGCAACGCCCTGGAAGTCCGCTTCAAAGGCAATAGCTTGTCGACATCGGTGCGCTACAAGGGCAAGGGCGCCGAGGCCAATACCTACTTGGCTGAGGTAGACGAGCATTTTGTGGAAAACGATGGCTTTCAGGTACTTCCGGAAAACATCATGCTCTACGAACCGGGCTTTTTGTCGTTTCTGGATTACCGCCGCAAGGAGGAACGCAAGTTTTTCGAAAACTACGCCCAGGACAATCAGCTTTCGCCTGCTTTCAAGCAGTACGCGCAGGCCGAAATCGACTATAGCTACGCCAACGACCGCCTTACGTTCCAGGATTTGCGCGAGCAGGTAGTAGCCACCGAAGGCCGTCTGAAGATGACGCCCACGTACTACGACTTCCTCAACGACAAGAGCCTGTTCAGCAACGCCACGGCCGTGCAGAGCGAGATGTACCAAGAGTTCCTGCTCAACTACATCCACTACCTCGCCACCAACGACAAGCACCTGCGCTCCGACCCCGATTTTTACCAGGTGTGCTACGAGCTGGCCAAGAGCCAATTGTCGGGCGACGTGCGGCCCATCATCATGGGGCGGGTGTTGCAGGAGTCGTTTCGGTTTGGCCACGTAAAGCAATCGGAAACGATGCTCGCCGATTTCCGGAGCTCCGACCCCAAGAACATGTATTACCCGCTGTTGCAGAGCGACTTCGAAACGCACAAAGCGTTTGCTATTGGCTCGCCGGCCCCTAATTTCCGGTTGATTTCGGTGAAGGGCGACACGGTATCGCTGAGCAGCTTTGCCGGCAAGGTAGTATACCTCAACTTTTGGCGCACGACCAGCGGCCTGGCGCTGCGCGATTTGCCTTACGCACAGGACTTAGCGCGCAAGTTTGAAGGCAAAAACATCGTGTTCGTCAACATTGCCCTCGATGAAAACGAGCCGGCCTGGAAACAGCTGGTAACCAGCAAGAAGCTTCCGGGCGTACAGCTCCGTGCTGCGGGCGGCATGCGTTCGGGAGTGGCCCGCGCCTATGCGTTGCAAGACGTGCCCGCTTACTTCCTGCTGGCCGAAGACGGTACCTTTCTCAATACCAAGCCCAAGCGCCTGAGTAGCCGCGCCGCCGTCGACGAGATCAAGGAAGCATTTGGTAAAGCCTCAACCTATACCAGTGCCTTGCCTATTACTCCTAAGTAACTGATTGCACATCAATTGGTTGTGTAAAAGGCCGTCTGTGAGTAACAGGCGGCCTTTTGTTTTTGAGTTCGGCAAGCACCATTTGCGCGGGGAGCTTTAACTTGGCGGCGAAAACAATCTTTGTGCGCCCGGTGGGCAATCTATCGTTGGCCCGTTTCTAATGCTATCCTCCTCCGCAGCCCTTCCGCGCTGGCTCCACCGGGCTGGGTTACTCTTGTTGCTGGCTGCGATCCTCTTTCCCCTGGTGTTCGACGTCTTCCGGGCCCCCATTCAGACGTGGGACGAGTCGCGGCTGGCCGCGAACGCCATCGAGATGTATTGGTCGCACAACTGGCTGGTAACCACTTATCAGCACCAGCCCGATCTGTGGAATACCAAGCCGCCGCTCTTGATTTGGCTACAGGTACTCCTGTTGGATTTGGGGTTGCGCGGGGAGGTTGCCATGCGGCTGCCTACGGTGCTGGCCTGCGTAGCGACGGTGCTGGCGCTCTACCGCTTTGCGTCTCGCACACTACGCAACACGGGTGCAGGCCTGTTGGCGGGTTTCATCCTGGTAACGAGCCCTGGCTACGTGCGCGAGCACGTCAGCCGGACCGGCGACTACGATGCGCTGCTCATCCTGTGGATTACGCTGGAGTTACTGGCCTTTTACCTCTATCTCGAAACCAACCGCCGTCGGTATCTGGTGCTTTGGGCTATCGCCTTGAGTGCGAGCATACTAACGAAAGGCGTGGCGGGACTGTTGGGCAGCCCGGCATTGGTTCTGTACGCCCTGAACCAGCGTAAACTTCTGCCTTTGTTACGTCAGCCGGCTGTATGGCTGGCACTGATTAGCGCCTTTGCCGTGCCGGCGCTGTATTATCTGGCACGCGAACGGGCGCTGCCAGGCTATTGGCACGCGGTGCAACTCAATGAGCTGGGCGGCCGCTTCCAAAATGCACTCGAAAGCCACGATGGGCCCTGGTATTACTACTTTCGCAACGCGGCAACGCGCTTTTTCGTGAGCTGGCTGCCGCTACTGCCCCCGTCGCTGCTGATTCTGGCCTTCGAGCGCGACGCGGCTACGCGCCGCCTGATTTGGCTGCTGGCCTTGTTTGTTGGCTGTTGGCTGCTGGTCATCAGCACTGCCGCCACCAAGCTGGAGTGGTACGAAGCGCCGCTCTACCCAATCCTGGCCCTGCTGATCGCTTTGGCCCTGACAACGCTATTTCAGCGGTGGCAGCAAAGCTCGGCAATGAGCCCACGTTGGCAAGTGATAACGGGCACGCTCGCGTTGCTGGCGCTGGTGTGGCTGCCCTACAAACAGATTATTGATCTGATTATCACCAATCGCCAAAACGACATAACCTGGGGCCCGGAAGTGCGCTACGGCTATTATCTGGGCCGCTATGTGCGCCAACATCCGGAAGATAAGACCATTGACGTATACCATCCCGGCACGCTTTACGGAAGCAGCTTCTGGTTTTACCGGCAGGCCTTGGCCCGCGAAAGTGTAAAAGTGCAGCCTCATTCGAGTCGGGAACAGCTGAACTTGGTAACGGGCGCGCATGTAATCGTCTGTACGCCTGAGGAGCAGCAAGTCCTCGCCGATCGCTACCAAGTGACCAAGCTTGAGGAGGAAGGGCCTTGTGCCACTTTTGAAGTGTGGGCTAAGAAATGATATAACACATTGATTAGTAAATATTTATCATTTGTTGAGATAAGTTGTTTGTTATCGGAAAGTTGAATCACCTTTTCCAGTGCTTTGTATGTTTTGGCTTCTTGTTGTACTGATCCTTTTAGTAGGCAGCGTGCTTTTCTTTCTGCGGCAGCCGCCTTTCGGGGCAGCTCCGAGCGGCGCACGGCTGGCGCGCATTGCCCAGTCGCCCAACTACCGAAATGGTAAGTTTCAGAATCTCTCCCCCACTCCCGACCTAGCCGAAGGGGTGAGTTACGCGAGGGTGATGCGGCAGTTTTTCTTCGAAAAAAGCGCTCGCAGCGCCCCCGCCGCCTTGTTGCCTTCGCGCAAAACCGATTTGCGTCAGCTTTCCTCCGCGGAAAACGTGATTGTGTGGCTGGGGCATTCTTCCTATTTCCTACAGCTCGACGGCAAGCGCATCCTGGTCGATCCGGTGCTGAGCGGCAGTGCTTCCCCGCTGCCCTTTGGCACCCGCAGCTTCGCGGGCAGCGATGTGTACACCGTCGCCGACCTGCCCCCAATCGACTACCTCTTTATCTCCCACGACCATTGGGATCACCTGGATTACACGACCGGCAAGCAGTTGCAACCGTCTGTCGAACATGTGGTTACGGGTCTAGGCACGGGCGCGCACCTAGAGCGCTGGGGCTACAATCCGAAGCAGGTAGTGGAGTTGGACTGGTACGAAACCCATGTGCTCACCGCCGGCTTTGTGGTGCGCGCCACCCCGGCCCGCCACTTTTCCGGCCGTAGCCTGAGTCGCAACCGGGCGCTCTGGATTTCTTTTGTGCTGCAAACCCCAAGCCAGCGAATCTACTTGGGTGGCGACTCTGGCTATGATACTCATTTTAAGGCTATTGGCGACGCATACGGCCCGTTCGATCTGGCCATTCTGGAGTGCGGGCAATACAACCAGAGTTGGAAATACATCCATATGATGCCCGAAGAAGTGGTGCAGGCCGCCTTCGACCTCCGGGCGCGCGTCCTGCTGCCGGTGCACTGGGCCAAGTTTACGCTCGCCCTACACGCCTGGGACGAGCCTATCCAGCGCGTGACCGCCGAAGCCACCCGCCTCCACCTCCCCGTGCTGCACCCGCTGATTGGCGAAGCAGTAAAGCTGCAAGAAGCAGCACCACCCATCGCGTGGTGGAATGGGCTGTAAATGCTTGTATATTAAGAAATTATAGGGGCGTTGCTAGAGCTAAAAACTAGCTCCCCTCCTTTTTTAAGGAGGGGTTGGGGTGGTAAACCACGTTTAATAACAACTAGCTCTAATTTCTAACTCTAGCTGAACCACCCCCAGCCCCTCCTTAAAAAAAGGAGGGGAGCTAGCTGTTTAGCTCTAAGTTCTCGCCTTGATTTTTTCAAAACTTCTCGGGGCTGGTTGGTTTGTAGGTGCGCTTCAACGCGTATTCCCGACCTTTACCCTTACATGGCATCACTTCTCACCGACGGCTTAAACTTCATTTCCAAGCTCACGCCGCGCCGGGCGCTGAATGCGGCGCAGGTAGTCGGGAGCTACGCCCTGAGCAAAGCCACCGGCAAAGCGCGGCATTGGGGCTTGCCGCTGGCCTTGTCGTTTGAGCCGACTACGAGCTGCAATCTGCGGTGCCCAGAGTGCCCCAGCGGCCTGCGCTCCTTCACGCGCCCGACGGGAATGCTGCCCGATGATCTGTTCAAAAAGACCATCGACGAAGTGCATAAACGGCTGTGGTACTTGATCTTCTACTTCCAGGGGGAGCCTTACCTGCACCCCAATTTTCTGGACTTGGTGAAGTATGCCGCCGACAAAGGCATTTATACCGCCACCAGCACCAACGCCCATTACCTCAACGACAAAAACGCCCGGCGGACCGTCGAATCCGGCCTCGATCGGCTTATCATTTCCCTCGACGGCACTACGCAGGAGGTGTATCAGCAGTACCGTGTGGGTGGCAAGCTCGACAAGGTGCTGGAAGGCACGCGCAACGTCATTCGGTGGCGTAAAGAATTGAAATCCAGCACGCCGCGGGTGGTGTTTCAGTTTTTGGTGGTGCGGCCCAACGAGCACCAGATCGAAGACGCCAAGCGTATGGCCAAGGAAATGGGCGTGGACGATGTGTGGTTCAAAACCGCCCAGATCTACGATTACCAGCACGGCTCACCCCTCATCCCGACCATCGACTATTACTCGCGCTACGAGAACAACAACGGCACGTGGAGCATCAAAAACCGATTGCTCAACCACTGTTGGAAGATGTGGCACTCTTGCGTCATCACCTGGGACGGCCTCGTGGTGCCCTGCTGTTTCGACAAAGACGCCGAATATCGCCTCGGCGACTTGCAGCAACAGAGCTTTCGTGCGTTGTGGCAAGGGGTTAAATACCAGAAGTTTAGAGAATCCTTGTTGAAAGGTCGCGACCAGATCGAAATGTGTCGCAACTGCACCGAAGGCACCAAAGTCTGGGGGTAAGCAAAGCCGCTATTTCCCCGGCTAGCTGCTGGCGCAGTAAGAACGACCAACTCCCCTCCTCAGCTGAGAAGGGGACGCGGCAGCGAAGCTGCCGCTGGGGTGGTTGGCTCGTTGCTGATGTTGTTTGGTTGTTGAGTAAGCCGTGATGTTAAGTAGGGCGTCATCCCGGTGCAGGAAGGATCTCGCGGGCTTCGGTAATCAAAAGAAGTTACTGGAGCACACGAGATGCTTCGCTGCGCTAAGTATGACCGCCTTTTAAGGTGGTTCTGGGCTAACAATTAAACAACGAGTCAACCACCCCCGTTGCGCCGCAGGCGCAACATCCCCTCCTCGGCTGAGGAGGGGAGTTGGGGCAATAGCTCCCGTTCCTTAAAACTCTTCGCTGCCGATGGGTGGGCCGGCGGGCATGGGCAGGGCCGGCGCGGGCTGAAACTTGTCGGGGTTGGCCTCGAACTGCTTGATCGTGTTTAGGCCAGCCAGCAAGGTGCCTTTCTGCTCGTCGCGCTTGGCCGATTTTGCCTGTTTGCTCATCCAGTCTTTCAGTTCCTCGATCTTCAGGGTAGCAAGGGCTTTCACGTTGGCCGGAGATTGCGAAGAGGCAGCTAAGCCAAGCAAGCTATTCAGGGTCAAGGTCTTGACCCGATTCTGGATTTCGCCGCGGTAGCCATCTTCTGGCTTGCTTTTCCAGGTTTGATCGAGCAGCTTATCGACTATTTGCCCCAAGCCGGGCTGTTGGTTGTCGCGGGCATGGTACTCAACCAAGCGGGCGGCCCGCTGCGGATTGAGCAGAAAATCGAGGGTGGTAGCCGCCGCCGATTCGGCCGCGCCGGTAGGGTCGAAGGTAAGGCCGGTGCGCGAGGTAAACGTTTCGCGGCTAGACGGATAGCCGACCGGGCGCGGCGGAATTTTCTGCAACAACTGCTCCGATAACGCCAGCTCGGCGGGCGAAATGGTGCGAATCAACGCCGCAAAGGCCTTCCATTGGTCTTCGGGGGCCACAAATTTCGTGGTGGTCTGGCCGTCGCCTTTTACGGCGTACGTGTAGTACAGCCCGCCAATGGCCTTAGAAGCCGCCTCTACCTGGTAGCGCTGCAACAGATAAATCGGGACCAAGGCTTCTTCTATCGTGGCCATGGGCCGTCCGTCGGCAATGGCTTTTTCCGAAAAATTGGCCAAGATTTTCTGCCGGACGTCCATGAGGCGGTTGAGCTCATCGGCGGCGTTTTGGCCGTCGTCCCAGAGATGCGCATAAGGGTGCGCGCTGCCGACTGGCCGCGAGTCTTCATCGGCTATGAAAACGTACCCATCTTTAAGGGTCTGATTGATAATACTTTGTAGCTCTTGTTCTTCCTGTTTGCCTTTCGGAAAATCTTGGTAGCCATATAGAATAGCCCGCTTGTCCCAGCCGCCAATGCCGACGGCGTAGGCTTGGCTAAGGTCGACGGTGCCATCGGGGCGGAGCAGAATGCGCGGCATCGGGTAGTCCATCACCGAGGAGCGGTCGAGGGTGCTAGCCGCGTAGTTGTGGTACAGCCCCAGGGTGTGCCCCACTTCGTGTGCGGCCAACTGTCGGAGCCGCGACACGGCCATTTTCATCATTTCCGGGTTGGTCGGTTTACCGGTTTCATGCGGCTGCAACAAGCCCTCCGCAATCAAATAGTCTTGGCGCACGCGCAACGAACCCAGCGACACCTGCCCTTTGATGATCTCGCCGGTGCGCGGATCGGTGATGGAAGCACCGTAGGACCAACCGCGCGTAGAACGGTGTATCCACTGAATGAGGTTGTAGCGAACGTCCATGGGGTCAGCCCCTTCCGGCAGCAACTGCACCTGAAAAGCGTTCTTGTAACCCGCTGCCTCAAACGCCTGGTTCCACCACGAAGCGCCCTCGAGCAAGGCCGAGCGAACCGGTTCGGGCGCCCCGCGATCGAGATAATACACGATGGGCTCAACGGCCTCGCTCACTGCCGCCGTAGGGTCTTTCTTTTGCAGCCGGTGCCGATTGATCAGGCGCTTGACAATCGGCTGATCGATGGGCGTGGCGTAATCCATGTAATCGGTGCCGAAGAAACCCGCCCGCGGATCGAACCGACGGGGCTGGTAATTGGCATCGGGCAGCTCGATGAACGAGTGGTGCATGTGCACCGTCAGCGCGTCCGGGTCGGGCGTTACCGATCTGATTTCCTGGCCTTTGGCATCGCCGGTGAGCGTAATGATGGCCTCAAACTCCGAGTTCTTAGGAAAATTGCGCGTGTTAGGCAGAAACATCGCCGAGCGGCTTTCGTCGGCCTTGTACGCGCCTTGGTTCATGGCCGCCAGCCGCTTGGCCAGCTGGTGGCTATCGCGCAGCAGAAAAGGCGTGAGGTCGAGCAGCACGCGGCTACCTTCTTGGGCTTCTACCTTGAAGCCCCAGATCACGGACTGCGCAAACGCCTGCTCCACCGACTTGCGTTCGTCGGCGTTGTCGCTGACGGCGCGGAAGTCGTAGTTGGGCTGGAGCAACAGCACTTTCGGGCCGCTCCGGATAAATTTTACAATGCGGGTTTGCCCAATCTGGCCGCGGTCGAAGCCCAGGTCGTTGGAGCCCACGCCGTTTGGCAACGAGCTGACATACAGCACTTCCTGATCGAGCCTCGAAACCTCCAGCAAGACGGTGCCGGTTTTTTCGTCCCAATAAAACGGAAAGAACCCATCAAATTTTTGATAGCCTTTAGTGCGGGCCGCGATGGTTTTGGCGCTCTCCGTGGCAGGTGCTGGCTTGCTGGTTTTGGCGGTCGCAGGGGCCTGCGCATGGGCCGCGAACTGACCCGACAACACGAAGCCAAGCGCAAAGTAGAGGTAAGGGTTTCTCATGCAGGAAAGGGTTTGCTGGGCATAATGTACGCCCGCATTCCGTTTCGGCCCGATATTGCCCAGTAATAATTTGGGCTTTCTCTTTCGCTATCTCAGCTTGTGCACATCTGCTTTTCTGCTAGTGCTCCTAATAGTGTTTTAGGTAAATAATTGATAATTAATTAGTTATACCAAAAAGCTATTCCGTCCATGGGTACAAGTCCGGGGGCATGTGTTCGTCGGCGTGAGTAGGCAAGGGATGAAGCGCGCGAGTTTTGTCGATGAACATAAACGCATCGTAACGCTCGGGCATGACAGACGGCACGTAATTGCCAAAGCGCTCAAATTCAGGCCGATATACTACCCCAATGGCCCGATGACCTACTGGTTGCTGCAAATCGGGGTGTTGGCGCAACTCGTTGGAAAACAGCAGACCATTTTCGCCCTGAAGCTGGCTATGCAGCATCTCTTCCCAAGTGCCGCGCGGTGCCTGCGGCACGGGCATTACCTCGTAAGGAGCGCCCCATTTCTTTCCGGCAATCACGGAGCCCTCGTACGAGCCAAAGCCGACGGCGAACACGTTGTCGGGGCCATACGCCTCGCGGGCCAGCTGCCCGACATTTATCATGCCTTCGCGGGCCATATCGGTGTAGCGCGCGTCGCCGATGTGGGTGTTGTGCTCCCACACAAGGGCCTTACTATCAGGGCCGTGCAAATCAAGAAGGCGCGTGAGGGTTTCCATCATGTGGCGGTCGCGCACGTTCCAGGAGGCCGAGCCACCCCGGATCATGGCGCGGTAATAGCGCTCGGCGTTCACGGCTACCAAGGCGTTTTGCTCCGCCGCGAACTCGGCTTCGCGGCTCAGCAGGCCGTCGGCGTGGCTGCTTGCTACTTGTTGCCGTAAGGCGCGCAGCATATCGGTTACTTCGTCCTCGCAATCCTTTGATACAAAGGCTACTGCTTCGGCGTATTCCTGCGGGTCGTTGCTGTACGGCTCGAAACAGCGAAAGGCACGGTGCGCGGCCTTCACGGCGCCATCGCCCTGCTTTTCTACATAGTGCAAGATCTCTTGCAACGACTCCCAGAGGCTGTACACGTCCAGCCCGTAAAAGCCAGCGCGGTGCTCGGGCGCCTGCTGGCGGTTGTGCAGATGCAGCCATTCTATTAGGGCCGCAATTTCCCAGTTGCCCCACATCCAGGTGGGCCAGCGGTTGAACGTCTGGAGCAGACGCGAAGGGGAGTCGTAGTTTTTGTGGTCCTGCTTGATGGCGGCATTTACCTCAAAGCAATCGGGCCAGTCTCCTTCCACAGCGATAAACTGGAAGCCCTTTTCCTGAATCAAGCGCCGGGACAAGGCCGTGCGCCAAGTGTAGTACTCGGAAGTGCCGTGCGAAGCCTCGCCCAGCAGCACCACCCGGGCGTCGCCGATGGCAGCCAGTACCGGATCGAGGTCGGCGGCCGTGCGCAGCGGATGGGTAGGAAGCAGCATGGTCACGGTTGAGTTAGGGTGGTGCCCAAACAGAGAAGTGCGTTGCAACTAGGTCGCAACGCACTTCTAATCAAGGTGGTAAAGCCTATTTGTGGCCTTTTACCAGATTTTTGCCGAGGTCTTCTACTTTCTTCAGAAACTCGTCGGTTTCTGTATCAGCATATACGCCGTAAGCGGTTGATATAGTGCCTTTTACGCCGTCCGATGCTTCAATGGCGTACAGAATAGACATGTCATCGGGATCGCTTTCGCCTTCGAAGCGGTAAAAATCGACAATGGTCACGTCTTCGGGGCCGTAGGTTGTGGTGTTGGCGTCGTCGCCAATGGTGTGCAAACGACCGTCTACGACGTTGAAATCTGCGGTAAAGCCGTCTTTCGTGAGCTTATTTTCGACGTTCACGAGGGAGCGTTCTTCTTCTTTGTCTTGCATCGTAGTAGGGTTTTGTCGGTTGGTGAGAAGGGGCGGAAGGGCGCAAAAAAACAAGCCCCCGCCCAGCTATACGCAGCCGGGACGGGGGTAGGTTGTCTGAATTCAAAAGCCGCGACGCGGCCGGTTATTTTGCGTTGGCCTGAACAGCCGCCTTTTCAATGGTGCGTTGCAGCCGATCGACGTCGATGGCCCCGCAGGCGCCGCCACAGCCTTTTGGACAGGCGCCCTCGCTCTTGCCAAAAAACGACCGCCAGAAGATGCGACCGACGTAAAACGCCGCGGCCGTAAATAGCACAGCGATAATGAAATACTGAATTTCGGCGGAGGTGAGGGTCAGTAGCATAACAAGAGCAAAACTACGGCGAGCCGGGAAAAGTTTAAGCCTACCAGTACTTCCGAATCGTGTCCTGCAACTGGTTGTGTAGCAGGGTGTTACTAGCCACTACTTCGCGGCCGAAAATCGGGTCGCCGTCCTCGGTAAACTGCGTAACGCGGCCCCCGGCTTCCAGCACCAGCAGCACGCCGGCGGCTACGTCATAGGAGTTGATGTTGAACTCGAAATAGGCGTCGAAGCGGCCCGCAGCCACATAGGCCAGGTCGAGCGCGGCCGAACCCACCCGGCGAATGCCTTGCGTGTTCTGCATGAAAGAACTCAGAATCTGTAGGTAGCCGTCGAGCTTATCGAATTTGTAGTACGGGAAACCCGTGGCAATCAGCGAGTCATGCAAATCGTCGGTGGCCGAAACCCGGATGGGCTTCTCGTTGCAGAACGCACCCGCGCCGCGTGCCGCCCGGAAGCATTCGTCTTGGTTGATTTCGTACACCACCCCGATCACCAGCGCCTGCTGCTGCATCAGCGCCACGCTCACGCAGTACGCCGGCTGGCCGTGGATGAAATTGGTGGTGCCGTCGAGCGGGTCGATGATCCAGTTGAGGTCTTCGGCGCGCACGGCGCCTTCGGTGCCTTCTTCGGTGATGAAGCCTGCTTCGGGCAGCAACTGCCGCAGCGCATCAACCAGCATTTTCTCGCTTTGCTTGTCGACGTACGAAACCATGTCGTGCAAGCCTTTCGACTGCACGCGGCTGAGGTCAAAATTGGCCGCCTCCTGGCGAATAAACTGACCCGCCTGGCGGGCGATATCGGCTACCTGAAAACTGAGTTGGTTGAAATCCATGAAGTTATGTTAGAGTGCGCGTCCTTCGGCTGCGCTTAGCAGCACAGGCTTGAATTAAGTTTGTGTGTTTTAGGCAACCTTAACAAACCGGCGCACGAGCGTAAACGCCAGCAGCAACACGGCCAGCACTTGCATTGCGGGGCCGATCAGCTCGCCGTGGCGGGCGTAAAAGGTGAGTTCGGTGTTGAGGTGTACCGGGTAGCGGCGGGCCGTCTGAATCCACCAGCCGGTCTGGGTGATGATGTGGCCGGTTTGATCGATGAAGCCCGAAATGCCGGTGTTGGCCGAGCGGGCAATGTCGCGGCGGGTTTCGATGGCGCGCAAGGTGGCGTATTGCAAGTGCTGCAAATGCCCCGGCGAATCGCTCCACCAGCCGTCGTTGGTGATGATGCCGATAAGCGTGGCACCGTTGCGCACGTATTCGGCCACAAAATCAGAATACACTGACTCGTAGCAGATTACGGGAGCCACGCGCAAGTCCGGAGTCTTGGTATTGAACACCGTACGCTCCGCCTGGCTGCCATAGCTGCCAACTGTGCCGCCCAAGTCGATGTTGGCAATGAGCTTGGTCAGGGCGACGGGTACCTTTTCGACGCCCGGCACCAGCCGCGATTTGTGGTAGAAAACCGGCGGTCCTACCGGGCCCGGCAGGAAGGCCGCCGTATTGAACACGTCATAATATCCCAAGTCGTCGCGGAAGCGAGCCGTGGGCGACGCGGTTTCTTTGCTAGGATAGCTTTGCAAACTCGTAACCCCAGTAATAAGCTCTAAGCCAGCGTGTTGCTGCAAGAAATTGCGAACGCGCTGCACCTTGGAGTTGCTGTCGAAGATGTTCTCCCAATAAGGTTCGTCGAGAGCCGTTTCGGGCCACATGACGAGCTTGGTCTGGGGCGTGAGGTTTTTCTCAGTGATCTGAATCAGACGCGAAAGCTGCTCGTCGTAGGGAATGAAGTTGGCTTTGCCCTCAAACTTCTCTTGGTACGGGTCAATATTCGGCTGAATGACAAGCACTTCAGCCGTTTTACCCTTCTCCTGATAGTTTGCCCCGATGCTTTTGGAAAGCATAACCGGCAACAGAATCGCTAAGAAGGGCAGCCACCTCAGGCGCATTATCTGCACCCGGCTTAGCTCTGGCGCGGAAGGCTGCTTGGCGGCCAGGTATTTTGTCAAAGAATTGAAAACCAGCAAATTAACTATCCAGATCCAGAGCGAGCCGCCCAGAAAGCCGGTGTATTCGTACCACTGCACCCATTGGTTGGCTTGGGCAAAACCGTTGCCGAGCGTGAGCCAGGGCCAGGTAAGGTCCCAGTGCAGGTGAAGCTGCTCAAATGCGATCCAGTACACCGGCAACGACAGGTAGCCGATCGTGGGCCCGGCCAAGCGTTTGGTGTGGTAGAAGGCCATTGTGGGCAGGCACATCAGCAGGGCGTTGAGCACCACGGCGGCGATGCCGCCGCCTACCGTGCTGTAGCTTACCCACCACGTCGTGAAGGCATTCCAGAGCACGAGCATGAGGTAGGTGTAGCGAAACACCTTCCAGCCACTAGCGCCGCGACTGACAAGTAGCTGTTCCATACGCAGATACGGTACGAAAGCAACCAGCAGGAGTAAGGCAAATAAGGCCGGGTGTACGGGCCAGCCCAGCCAGAGCAACCCCGCGCTCAGGAGCGCGAGCAGGCTGGGCGTCCAGTAGGCGAGGCGGGAAGCGGGGGCGATGGGGGGCGCGTCGACAACGACGGCGCTACTCCTGGTTTCCTTGAACGACGACAACGATTTCTCCTTTAATAGACGTACGGGCCGCAAACTGCGCCGCCAACTCGGCCAGCGTGCCGTTCACGGTTTCTTCGAATAATTTAGTTAGCTCCCGGCTCACCGATGCCAACCGGTCGGGGCCCAGGGCCTCGGCCAACTGCTCCAGCGTCTTGACGATGCGGTGCGGGGATTCGTAAAAGATTAACGTGCGGGTTTCGGTTGCAAGTTCGCGCAAGCGGGTTTGGCGGCCTTTTTTTACGGGCAGAAAACCCTCAAACACAAACCGTTCGGCCCCGAACCCCGACTTCAGCAAGGCCGGCACAAAAGCCGTCGCGCCCGGCAGACATTCTACGCCCAAGCCGCGGCCGAGGCATTCGCGCACCAGCAAAAAGCCCGGATCGGAAATGCCCGGCGTGCCCGCATCCGATACCAGCGCCATGCGTTCGCCTTTTTCGAGGCGGTCGAGGACGCGGGCTACGGTTTGGTGCTCATTGTGAAGGTGATAGCTCAGCATCGGCTTCTTGAGGCCGAGGTGTTGCATCAGCCGGCCGCTGGTGCGGGTGTCCTCGGCCAGCACCGTATCGACCTCGCCCAGAATGCGAATGGCCCGTAAGGTGATATCCTCCAGGTTGCCGATGGGCGTAGGCACGAGGTACAGTACAGTATCAGGCATAGAGCAAAGGTAGCGGGCGCCGCCCGGACTTACAGCCGCTATCCAGCGTGGTGTAGGGCCGCTACGCGGTCGATGGCTTCGGCGAGGCGATGATCGCGCTTGGTTACGGTATTGCCGGCATCATGGGTGCGCAGGCGGAACTCGACAAAGCCGTATTCGTTGGCCCACTACGGATGATGATCGAGGCGCTCGGCCTCTGCGGCCACGTCGGTCATGAAGGCAAAAGCCGTTTTGAAATCCGGAAAGCGGAAGCTGCGGGTGAGCGCATTGTCTTGTTCGGTCCACATGGGAGATTGAGCATCAAATTGTTATGAAAGTTAGAATAAAATGCAGACGTTGAGATCGCCTCGCGGCGCTCTTAGTGAGGAGTCTAGGGCGAGGTTGCTGCGGTAGAACAACCCAAATCCCCAAACCACAGTACACTTCTATACGACCCACCTAACTCCTTCTAAACGAGTCTTTCTAATGGCTATCGATCCTAATAACCGCCCTGTTCGCGTCATCAACGACGATACGACGAGCGAAGAATTTCAAGCCGGGCACATCATTCCCGGCGCTAGTCCGCCCACTAACGAAGACGCCCGCGGTGGCTTCGGCAACCGCGACGGCAAGCAAGGCTACGGCACCGACAGCAGCGACGGCATCTCGGCCGTATCGGTGAACGAAGACGCCGACAAATCCGAACACCCGGCCGACAACATGCGCACCGCCGACGAAGGCGCCGACCAGCGCCCCAATCAGGACTTGCCCGCCGACGATGACATCGACGCCCGCCGCGTCGCGCCTATTATCGACGAACTGGAAGCCGATGACTTGCGGCCAACCGACGAAATGTCGGACCCCGATTCGCGGGTAGGCATGGGGCAGATGGAACAGCCGCAGCCCAATGCGACCGACGTGGGTGCCACCCCCGAAACCAACGCCGACCTGCTGGACCGCAACGCGCAGGAATCCGGTATTGAGCTGTAAACGATTGATTGTCAATTATTTGTATTTAACTTTAATTGCCACAGCCATGCCCTACAAGAGCAATAACACCAACCAGCAATCAAAGGAAAATCACGGCAGCCCCTCGCAGTCGGAGCAACCGAAAGGCGCCGGCAACCTGCCCGTCAACGATTTGGACGAACAAACCGAAGACCGGCTCGAACAGGAAGCCGCCGACGCACCGCAGCGGCACCCCAATCGCAACCTCGACAAGCCCGATATCGACAAGCCTACCTACTCGTGAGTAGCTGGCGCTGATCGTCAAAAAGCACCTGCCTTCAAATGCAGGTGCTTTTTGGTTTATAACGATTTTGCTTGCTGCCTGCTTTTTCGCTCCGCCCTGAATTTGGGTACTGCACGACGCAGTACGCTGCCCGCCCGCCGCTTCTCCACACCTTCCTTGCCATGGCCCGCTACGTCACTACCGATTTGCATGGGTGCTTGCTTTCCTTTCAGTGCGTGCTGGAAGAAGTACTTGCGCTAAAGCCCGCCGATGAGCTATATGTGCTCGGCGACTACGTCAACAAAGGGCCCGACAGCCGCGGCGTGCTCGACTACCTAATGCAGCTGCCCGGCCGGGGCTTTCGGGTGCAGTGCCTGCGGGGCAACCACGATCAGGAGCTGCTGGACGCGGCTCGCGGACGAGACAAGCTTACTTGGGCTTCGGCAGCCGATCGAAGGCTGACATTGCAGAGCTTCGGGGTGGAGGACGCCACTCAAATTCCGGAGCACTACCTGCACTGGCTCGATGCGCTGCCCTACCAGCTTGACTTACCGGATTTTGTGCTGGTGCACGCCGGCTTCAACTTTCGGCTGCCACCCGATAAGATGCGCACCGATTATCATACCATGCTCAACATCAAGGAGTTCGTGTTTGATGCTTCGCGTCTGCAAGGCAAGCGGCTTCTGCACGGACACGTACCGACGCCCACCGCCGAGGTGCAGCGCAGCGTGCGCACGAAGCAAGGCGTCATCAGCCTCGATACGGGCTGCGTATACCGCCACAACCCCGAGCTATCGCACCTGGCGATTCTCGAACTGGATGAATTTGCGTTGACATTGCAGCCCAACATCGAGCCGCCTTACGAAATCGCAAGGCGATGATTAATAAGGAGTTGTAATTATTAATCAGCGTGGAAGATCGGGTCTTTCAGCAGGTGCTGCGCCGCCCGCCGATACGGATTGACGGAGTCGGCGGCCACGTCGCGGAGCATGCGCGAGGCTTCTTCTACCCGTTCTTCCTTCCAAGAGGCCATGCCCAAGTGGTAGCGAGCCCGCCCCGCCAACGGCGACTCGGACTGTTGGCTGACGCGCCGTAAAAATGGCCGGGCTGCTGCCGCCTGGTTTTCGCGCAACAGAAAAATACCGTTGTAATACAGCAGCGTGTCCTGGCCAATGTTGTCGGTGGGGACGCGGCGCAGCGTGCCCAGCGCCGTAGAAAAATGCCCTTCGCGGTATTGGCGCATGGCTTCGGCCAGCAGCGGCCGCCGGTCGCCCTGCACAGTTACCTCGGGTAGGCCGGGGTCGGGCACGTAGTAGCGCGTCCAGGGGTCGTTGCTGCGGATGCCGGAGCGCGTCATCAGCCACACGCCCGCAATCAGCAGTAAGGCTCCGGCGGCAAGGATGCCCCAACGCTTCTGGGTGCTGCGTTTTCGGCGACGCATTCGGGTTACGGCGCTTTGGCGCTGGTCGAGGCGTTGGTCGAGGGCCAGTAAGCGCTGCCGGAGTGTGGCGTGGCCTGCTACCCAACGCAGATCGGCGGTGAGTTGCTCGTAGATTTCGTAGGCGTGGCGCAGGTCAGCATCGTGACTCAGGCGTTCTTCGAAAGCCGCCTGCTCATCGTTCGACATCTGACCGTCGGCAAAGCGCTCTAGTTCTTCTATATAAGGGCGCAAATCAGCAGGCGGTATCATACGCGAAGGCCTAAGCACGGGGTAAAAACTTACCTGGTTACTCGTTCGGCGGTGAGGAGGGTGGCAAATTACGCAGAAACCACGGGTCGCTCACACCGAAGCCACTGCATCGGAGCGCGACAGCAGTTCGTAGAGCTTGCGCAGACAGTTGTTTTTCTGGATTCGCGCCACGTTGGCATTGGCATAACCCATTTTTCCCGCCATGGTTACAAAATTGTAGCCTCGGTAATAAAAAAACAGAAGCACCTGCTGCGAGTCGGCGCTGAGCTGCATAAAGGCTTGCAGCAGTTTCTGCCGCCGTTGCGCTTCGGCCTTGGGCAACACTTGCGCCTGCTGGATCACAAACGTCGTCGAGACCTGCTGGCGGGCCATGCCGTAGATGTAGGCGCGCAAATCCAGCGGCAACCGCGTGATCCGGCCATCCACTACCTGATCGTAGAAGTCGAGCAGCACTTCGCGAAGCAACTCGTGGGCGGCCGGCGACTGCAGGTTGTGGTGCTGACGGGCCCACCGCGCAAAGTGGTTGCGGTGCTGCTGGTAAAAGGTCAGGAGCAGCGATTGATCGCCCACTCGTAACTGGGTAAGGCTCTCGGCAAGTGGCTGATTCATAATTACTTAGCAATTAGCAATAAGCTGTGGCTGGCGAGGATGCGGACCGGAATAAAGAGCAATGTATTAAGAAGCACAAAGTAAATGGCAAAGGCCCAGGCAACCTACGAGCAAAAGGCAGGAAGGGGATGCAGCTTCTTAAGTTCATAAATGTTAATTGAACTACCTTTGGGATATGGAAACGAGCACCGCAACTCTCACGCAGGACACCGTCCTGTTCGATCTTATTCGCCAGGAAAACGAGCGTCAGACCCACGGCATCGAGCTGATTGCTTCCGAGAACTACGTCTCGGAGCAAGTCATGCGTGCCCAGGGTTCGGTGCTCACCAACAAATACGCCGAGGGGCTTCCGGGCAAGCGCTATTACGGGGGCTGCGAGATTGTAGACCAAGTCGAACAACTCGCCATCAACCGTGCCAAAGAACTCTTCGGGGTGGAATGGGTGAATGTGCAGCCGCACTCCGGTGCCCAGGCCAACGCGGCCGTGATGCTGGCCATTTTGCAGCCCGGCGACAAGATTTTGGGCTTTGACCTCTCGCATGGCGGCCACCTGACGCACGGCTCGCCGGTCAACTTTTCGGGCAAGCTCTACAAGCCTTCGTTTTATGGCGTGGAGCCCGAAACCGGCCTGATCGACTGGCAAAAAGTAAAAGAAGCCGCTCGTCGTGAGCAGCCCAAGCTCATCATCTGCGGGGCCTCGGCCTACTCCCGCGACTGGGATTACAAAGCCCTGCGCGAAGCCGCCGACGAAGTAGGGGCCTTGCTCCTGGCCGATATTTCGCACCCCGCAGGCCTGATTGCCAAAGGGTTGCTGAACGATCCGTTTGCGCACTGCCACATCGTGACTACCACTACCCACAAGACCCTGCGCGGACCGCGCGGCGGCTTGATCATGCTGGGCAAAGACTTCGACAATCCCTTCGGCCTCAAAACTCCGAAAGGCGAGCTACGCCCCATGTCGGCCCTGCTCGACTCGGGCGTGTTTCCGGGTACGCAGGGCGGCCCCCTGGAGCACGTGATTGCGGCAAAAGCGGTTGCGTTTGGCGAAGCCCTCAGCGACACGTACGCCGAGTACACGCAGCAAATCATCCGCAATGCGCAGGCGCTGGCCAAAGGCTTCACCGACCGCGGCTACCAGATTATTTCGGGCGGCACCGACAACCATTTGATGCTCATTGACTTACGCAGCAAGGGCCTGACGGGCAAATTGGCTGAGAACACGCTGATCAAAGCCGACATCACCATCAACAAAAACATGGTGCCCTTCGACGATAAGTCGCCGTTTGTGACTTCGGGCATGCGCATCGGGTCGGCGGCCGTTACGACCCGCGGCCTGCGCGAAGCCGACATGGAGCGCATCGTCACCTTCATCGACGACGTACTGATGCACCACGACGACGAAACTCATATCGGGCAGGTACGCCGGCAAGTGAACGAATGGATGCAGCAGTATCCGTTGTTTAAAGGAGCCGAATAGTCAGGCACGGGGCAGGGCCACAACGCACCCTAGCGCACACGCCGGCAACATCCGGGGATCGCTGGTTTACGTTTGTTCTCTAACTCCCTTCGACGCGGCTATCTGGCTCGTTACCTATTACTCAAGTAAACCTCTGTGGATCAGGCTCATATAGAACCCGAGCAGGCGCTCGGTGAAGCGCATGAAATGACGTTCATCGACCATCTGGAGGCCTTGCGGTGGCACATCATCCGCGCGGCCGTCTCGATTGTCGTGTTCACAACCGGGGCATTTTTTGCCAAGGACTTTCTTTTTCACGACCTCATTCTGGGGCCGTCGCGGCCCGATTTCTGGACTTATCGCATGTTCTGCAAGTTCGGCAACTGGATCGGCGCGCCCGACCTGTGCATGGATAAGATCGGGTTCGTGATTCAGAACCGCGAGATGAGCGGCCAGCTGACCATGCACATCAGCACATCGTTTATGGTGGGCATCGTGCTGGCGTTTCCGTACACGTTCTGGGAACTCTGGCGCTTCGTGAAACCGGGCCTGTACCCGCACGAGCGGCAAAACTCGCAAGGGGCCGTGTTCTTCGTGTCGGTGCTGTTCATCCTGGGTTTGCTGTTTGGGTATTACATCGCGGCACCGCTGAGTATCAACTTCTTAGCCTCTTACACCGTCGATCCGACAATCGAGAACCAGATCGACATGCAAAGCTACATCAGCACGCTCACCACCATGTCGCTTTCGTGCGCGTTCGTGTTTGAGCTGCCCATGATCGTGTTCTTCCTGGCCAAAGCCGGGTTGATTACGCCCGAAATCATGCGCCTCTACCGCAAGCACGCCATCGTGGTGATTCTGGTGCTAGCCGCCATCATTACGCCGCCTGACGTTTCGGCCCAGATCATCGTGACCATCCCGATTCTGCTGCTTTACGAGCTGAGTATCAACATTGCCCGCATCGTAACGCGCAACAATCTGCAACGCCTCAACGCCGAGTTGGCAGCCAATAAAGGGCGTGCGTAGGGCACTCAATCCGATAGCAAACGCATAAACCAAGCGGCCCTCCGGTGATTGATACGGGAGGGCCGCTTATTTTTGAGCCTAAACCTGACCATGATGAGCAACTCCCTCGCTATCGGTTCCGACCACGCCGGTTTCAAATACAAGGAAATGCTAGCCCAGTGGCTACGCGACAACGGCTACGAAGTGCAAGACTTTGGCACGTATTCCGCTGATTCTGTGGACTATCCAGATTTTGTGCATCCGCTGGCCAACTCCATTACTGGCGGGCAGTTTGAGCGCGGTATTTTGGTGTGCGGTTCGGCCAATGGCGTGTGCATCACCGCCAACAAGCACAAGGGCATTCGGGCGGCTATCGCGTGGGCGCCCGAGTTGGCCACGCTGGCCCGCCAGCACAACGACGCCAACATCGTGTGCATCCCCGAACGCTTTGTGAGCGAAGAAGCCGCTCGCGCCATCGTTAGCCAGTTCCTAAATACGCCCTTTGAAGGCGGTCGTCACCAGACCAGAGTCAGCAAGATTGACGGCTAGTCAAATAGATAACTTCTTAATTATTAAGAAGTTATCTATTTGACTAGCCGATATACTTTTTCGTTGGCTGTAGGCTTGTAGCGGCCGAAGATACTGGGTACTTTATACTGAAGCTCCGGCAGCAAGCCCGCTTCGTCGATGAGGTAGTCGGGCGGATTGGGGGCAAAATTATCGGCTAGCCGGAACACCGCGGCATACTCGTTCAGGTGACCAAAGTCCTTCTGGGCTAGTTGCCAATCGAGGTACGGCGACGCCAGCCGGTTCTGCACGTAGGGCCGCCGGTCAGGGCCCAGCACAAGCAGCCGTTGCCCTTGCAGGGTAGCATAAATGGGGTTGGGCTGAACGGCATAGTTGCGCTCGGAAGGAAGCTGCAACACCCCGTCGAGGTGCAGGACGTCTCGGTACCGGATCACGACGACCGTGCCCACCAATAGCAGCAGCAGTACTTCGGGTGCCCATGCCCGCCGGGCTTTTTGCCAGAGAAACAGGCTGAAGTACGTTAGCGAAGGTAGAAACAGCACGAGGGTGCCGGGTGCTGCCCCGCGGCCTGCCGCCGCCATCGCAAAGGCTACTAGCAGCCATACCAGCATGAGCTGCAAGAACTTAACCTGAAAAACCAAGCCCAGCGACGTAGTAAATGTGCGTCCTAAGGCGAGCAAGAGCACCACGCCCGGCACAATCAGGAGCCGCAGTTGCAAGGCCAGCGGCAAGCCGTCGGCCCCCGCCACCACGCCGCGCAGCACCGGCTGCAAGTGAAACTGAACAAAGCTGGGCAAGGCCTCGGCATAAAGAAATAGCGTAGCCGCCACAGCGTACGGAAACAAGAAGCCGCACACCAGCAGCAGAAAGCTCCGGAAAGAATTGGCTGCGAAGATGATAACGGCAAACAACCCCACCAGCAGAAACAGCGCCAACGGCAAATAGCACAGCGCCGCTACCCCAATCAGGAAGCCTGCCCGAAATAGCCGCCGGTTGTCGTAGCCCTCGCGGGTAGTAGGCAGTAACGCACTGAGCGACAGAATGATAAATGTATGGCCAATCAGGAGCGGCGACAGAATGTCGAGGTCGAAGGTGCTGCTGGCCAGCAGCAAGTAAGTCAGCGCACCCACAAAGCCGCGCTCAGGATGCACATCGGCACGGTTGAGTACCACGTTTAGGCGCAGGGCTTGCAGAGCCAGAATGCCCAGCGCCAGCAGGCGATACAGCAGTAGCGGTCGGCTGGCTATCACATCGAGGGCACCAAACAGCACCGAGGCCAGCGGGGCGGTACTGTCATAGAGGTCGCGGTAGGGTAGGGCGCCTTCGTGCAGCCGCTCGCCCACGAGCAATGCGTGTAGCTCGGCGGGCATCAGGGGCACGCCCAACCACAGCAGCGGCAACCGCAGGGCCAGCAGCAGCAATACCAGCAAAATAAGGCGGGAAGGAAGCGGGCTTTTGAAAAAACGAAGCAAAGCGGGAAGGCTTAGGAACGTAACAAGTCAGAGACTGGCTTCGGCGGATGAGGTCGCGCGAGCAGCAAAGGTAGCAGCCTGTTACTGGAGCCAATACGTCTCTACCTGATGACGCAGGCCGTTCGGCTGGTATTGTTGCAGCAGTGTAGGGGAAGGGTAGCATTGCGGCTCAATGACCTTCTGCTGGCGCCTCAGTACCACTCGCATCCCTGCGGCGTTGGGTCGGAAACCGTCAGTCTTGCGCCCAAGCTGCACGAAGTCGGTAAGTTCCCAAGTCCCTAAGCCCCCAACTGCTATCTTTGCCAATTCATATGGAAAGCAAACGACAGCAAAAAGTTGCCAGCCTCCTGCAGCAGGAACTGGCCGCCGTCTTTCAACGCGACTTGCCCCACCTGTTTCCGGGGCTGGCGCCCGGCATCAGCACGGTACGGGTGTCGCCGGATTTGGGCGTGGCCCGCGTGTACCTGAGCCTGCTCATTGCCGGCAATGCCGAAGGCATGCTGGCCGAGGTGCGCGACAACGCCAAAACCATTCGACTCGCCTTGGCCAAGCGGGTGAGGCAGCAGCTGCGCATTGTGCCGGATCTGGCCTTCTACCTCGACGACAGTGCAGCTTATGCTGCCCGCATGGATCAGGTATTCAGCGGCTTGAACATCCCACCGTCGCAGCCGGAAGACCCCGACAAGGACCAGCCTGACTCGAAGCGCCCCAAACTTTTTGCCGACGAAGATGAGGAATAAGTGAATTGCCTTATGTGTGCAAATAATTGATTATCAATGTTTTGTACACAGGTTCAATTCGCGATTCGTCCTTCATAACTCAACGTTTCCCTTTGTATTACGATCCGATTAAAAAGTCGCTGGGTGAGGTATTTAACCGCACGCCGTGGCTGCGCCGCACGTTTTACGTGTTGCTCGATTTGTTGCTGTTGCGTACCTGGCACGTACACCGTGAGCTGCGGCAGTGGGCCGCGGGGCGTACCAACGAGGCGCTCAACATCCTGGATGCCGGTTCTGGCTACGGCCAGTACACGTACTGGCTGTCGGGGCTGAGCAAGAAATGGAACATCCTGGCCGTGGACGTGAAGGACGAGCAGATTGCCGACTCCAACCGCTTCTTCCGCCAGATTGGCCGCACCAACGTGCAGTTTGCCGTGCAGGACTTGGTGCTGTACCAAGAGCCCAACTCCTTCGACCTTGCCCTGTCGGTGGACGTGATGGAGCACATTCTGGAAGACGTAGAGGTGTTCCGCAACATCCATGCTTCGCTGAAAGACGGCGGTATGTTGCTGATTTCCACCCCTTCCGACCAAGGTGGCTCCGATGTGCACGCCGACGGCGAAACCTCGTTTATCGAAGAGCATGTGCGCGACGGCTACAACATCCACGAAATTCAGCAGAAGCTGCGCACGGCCGGTTTCGAGCGCATCGAAGCCCGCTACAGCTATGGCGAGCCCGGCCAGATTTCGTGGCGCCTAAGCATGAAATACCCGATTCTGATGCTGGGAGCCTCGAAGTGGTTTTTCGTGCTGCTGCCGTTTTATTACCTCGTGACGTTTCCGTTCTGCTTGATTCTGAACACATTGGATGCGCGCATGAAGCACGATTCCGGTACGGGCCTGATTGTAAAAGCCTGGAAATAGACCTTTTACGCTTAGCGGCGTATCTTGCTCTTGTGCTTCATTGGTGCATTCCCACAGTTTTTACTATGGTTGATTCAACACTTAAAATAGAAGTTCGAGGGCGAAAGGTGCTCATTCCGGTTGCGCAGGAAGCGCGCCTGACCAGCTTCCCTATTTACGCGTAATCTGGCATAGGTATATGATTGTCAGATATTTACCTAATAAGTTGCTCTTTATCCTCGCGCGTTGAACGTCCCTCTGCTCATTGCCCGGCGTTACTTTTCGTCGAAGAAGAAGCGCAACATCATCAGCATCATCTCCAACATCTCCATGATCGGGGTGGCGGTGGGCACGATGTCCTTGATTATCGTGCTGTCGGTCTTCAACGGGCTGGAAGATCTGGTGCGCTCGCTCTACGGCAAGTCGGACCCAGACCTGCTTATTTCGGCTGTCCAGGGCAAAGCGTTTCCCGTGTCGCCGGCGCTGCTGACTCGGCTTAGCGCCACGCCCGGCGTGGGCCTCGTTACGGAAGTAATCGAAGACAACGCCCTGCTGCAATACCACGACCGCCAGATGGTGGTCAAGATGAAGGGCGTCAGTAATAACTACTTCGCCCAGAGCAACATAGATTCGGCCATTGTAGAAGGTGATCACCGCCTCAATCGCAACGGCGAACACTACGCGCTGCTCGGTGCCGGCGTACAGCACGAACTCAGCATTGCCCTCGACAACCGTTTTTCGCCCTTGCGCTTGCTCTACCCGCGTAACAGCGGCAAGAAATCCTTTTCCATAACTGACCTCGACAACGCTTTTACCCAGCAGAACATCTTGGCCGGGGGCGTATTCCTGATCGAGCAGCACATCGACGACAGCTACATTTTTGTGCCGCTCGATTTTGCCCAAAGCCTATTGCAGTACGGCAACAAGCGCACGGCGCTGGAAGTAAAGGTAAAAAACGACGAACCCGTCGACGACGTGAAGGCGCGGCTGCGGAAGGTGCTCGGCAAACAGTTTAAAGTGCTGGACTCCGATGAGCAGCACGTAAGTCTGCTGAAAGCCATTAAGGTGGAGAAGATGTTTGTATTCATCACGTTCGCCTTCATCCTGCTGATTGCTTCGCTCAACATCTTCTTTTCGCTGTCGATGCTTGTGATCGACAAACGCAAGGACGTCGCCATCCTAATGGCTATGGGCGCGACTTCGCACATTGTGCGCAACATCTTCCTGCTCGAAGGCGCCATTGTGGCCATGGTCGGAGCCCTAACGGGACTCATCCTGGGCGTCACGATTTGCTGGGCACAGCAAACCTTTAAGATCGTATCGATGGGCATGGCTACCAGCGTGGTAGATGCCTACCCGGTGAAGATGCAGTTGGTCGATATCGTGCTCACCGGCTTGGCGATTGTGGTGATCACCATTACGGTATCAATCCGCCCGGCTCTGGCCGCTTCGCGCCTTGACGTGCGAGAGAACCTTTAGCAAATTCCTGTACAAAAGGGCAATTCGTCTACTGAGGAGTACGCTTCAGTGGTAAGAAAACCATTTTCTGCCTTGTCAATGTAACTATTTATAGATTTAATTTTACTTTTTAATAGAAATTACGCTATTTAGCATTTGTTACTACTTTCGATGTTGCATATCTGTCGTTGATTATGAAGGTTTCAACTTCACAGCCGTTTCAAATTGTTTATTCTTTGCTTGAACACGAGTACTTAGGGTACTTGTTCGAGTCATATGTAGTACAACGCAATTCGAGAGGGCAACTCACGCTTCAACATCAAACGGTTTCGGCCAAGAACGCCTCCGAATTTGCTGATGGACTAGATGCTACGGATTTCGAGCTCGTAGCCCTGACCGACCAGATTCAGCAGGATGCCGTCATCAAAGAATTCTGGTCGAAAAAGACCACTCCGGCCGATTTCTTCCTCAAAATTTACGATCCGGAGAAAGGCGACAAAGGTTTGCAGGACGCCATCTGCCGCTACGTGCAGGAGCGCATGGGGCAGATACTAGAACGTTTGAAGGGGAAGTGCGTCTTCATCATGGGCAAGGACGGTGAGCCAACCTGGCGCGAAATTCAGGTAGCGCCCGAACCGGCATCGGTGCTGTTTCATTTCCGCCGCAACGACGACAGCACGCACTACTTCCCAACCATTCAGTACAAAGGCCAAAAGCTTGATTTTCAGTTTAAAGGTGCTGTTATCGTGGCCGCTCAGCCCGCCTGGATGCTTGTGGACGACACGCTGCACAACTTCCAGAACGACGTCGACGGCAAGAAGCTGCAGCCGTTTCTGAACAAGAAATTCATCGTTATTCCGCGCCAGGTCGAGGATAGTTATTTCCACCGGTTTGTGGCGCCGCTGGTTGAGTCGTTCGACGTGCACGCCCGTGGATTCGATATTCGCTCGGAGCGCTACGTGGCCCGGCCCCAGCTTACCTTCACCGATTCGCCCAGCGCAACGGTGGTGCAGGACGAACGCAGCCGCACCAGCGGCCGCCGCACGGCGGAAGTGGTAACTAGTTCTGTAGCAGATACTTCCGATCAGATCCATTTCGACCTCTCGTTCCGCTACGGCGATCATACCGTGCACAATGGCTACGACAAGCGGGTGTGCGTGAAGCTGGAGAAGAACGAGGGCTCATATATATTCCACCGCCTCATCCGCAACCTCGACCGCGAGCACGAAATCATTCGCGAGTTGAAAGACCGCGCTTTAGAGGTGCGCAACGGGCGGGCGGTGCTCGAAAAAGCCACGGCCTTCCGGTGGCTGCACAGCAACGCCGAAGAGCTAGCACGGCTAGGCTTTACGGTGCAGCAGGCCGCCACGTCGGGCAAAGACTACTTTATCGGGGCCGTGACGGTGCAGGTGGGCATCACCGAAACCAACGACTGGTTTGATGTGCACGGCACCGTGCGCTTCGGAGAGTTTGAAATTCCGTTTGTTAAGCTGCGGCCCTACATTCTCAACAAGCGCCACGAATACCGGCTGCCCAACGGCCAGATCGCCATCATCCCCGAGGAATGGTTTACGCAGTACTTGGAGCTGTTTGCGTTTTCTGAAGAGCACCACCACAGCCTCACGCTGCGCAAACACCACTTGGCCTTAGTGGCTGATTTACAGAACGGTAACCTCGCCAACGTGGTAATGAGCCGCAAGCTGGAAAAGCTGCGCGAGTTCGAAGCCGTGGAAGACAAAGCATTGCCCGCTGGCTTTAAGGGAACGCTCCGGCCGTACCAAAAGGCGGGTTACAACTGGCTACATTTCGTAAAAGACTATCGCTTTGGCGGTTGCCTGGCCGATGACATGGGTTTGGGTAAGACGGTGCAAACGTTAGCGCTGCTGTTGGATCGCAAGGAAAGCGGCGAATCAGATGGGGCGGCATCGCTGCTGGTTATGCCTACTTCGTTGGTATACAACTGGTTAAGCGAGGCGCAAAAGTTCACGCCGGGTCTGCGCATCCTGACCTACACGGGCACTTACCGCGACAAAAACGTGGAGCAGTTTCAGGACTACGACGTGGTGCTGACCAGCTACGGCATCGTGCGCCTTGATACGGAACTGCTGAAAAGCTACGCCTTCGATTACGTGATCTTAGACGAGTCGCAGGCCATCAAAAACCCGAGCTCGACCACTTCGCAGGCCGTGCGCGGGTTGCGCTCGCGCCACCGCCTCATCCTAACGGGTACGCCGGTGGAAAACAGCACGATGGACCTGTGGTCGCAGATGTCGTTTATCAATCCGGGGTTGCTGGGTTCACAGGCGTTTTTCCGCAAGGAATTCCTGAAGCCCATCGAGAAAGGCAAAGACGAAGTGCAGACGCGCCGGTTACACGCGCTTATCAAGCCGTTTATCCTGCGTCGTCATAAAGCCCAGGTAGCCACTGAGTTACCCGATAAAATTGAGCATCTGAGCTATTGCCCCATGACTGAGGAGCAGGCGCACTGCTACGAGGAAACCAAGAGCTACTACCGCAACAAGATCCTCAAAAACATCGAAGAGCACGGCACGGCCAGCACGCAGTTTATGCTGCTGCAAGGCCTGACGAAGCTGCGCCAGATTGCCAACCACCCGCGCATGGCCGACGAAGGCTACGAAGACGAATCGGGCAAGCTGCGTGAGGTGATCCGGATGATCAAGAGCATCGTTTCAGAAGGGCATAAGGTGTTGGTGTTCAGTCAGTTTGTAAAGCACTTGGACATTGTGCGGGCGTCGCTCGACGAGCGGCAGATCGAATATGCTTACCTCGACGGCAACACCCGCGAACGACACAAAGAGGTGAATCGCTTCCAGGAAACCGAGGAGTTGCGCGTGTTCCTGATCTCGCTGAAGGCCGGTGGCGTAGGGCTCAACCTCACCGCCGCCGACTACGTGTTCATCCTCGACCCGTGGTGGAACCCGGCCGTAGAAGCGCAAGCCGTGGACCGCGCCCACCGCATCGGCCAGCTCAAGACTGTGTTTACCTATAAGTTCATCACCAAGAACACGGTGGAAGAGAAGATTCTGGCGTTGCAGAACAAGAAAATCCAGCTGGTAACCGACCTGATTACGACGGACGAGGCCATTATCAAGTCCTTGACCAAGGAGGATATTGAGGAATTGCTAGGGTAAGCCTTCGGTAATTCTCAACGAAAACGGGGTTCGGAGCTAGGCTTCGCGCCCCGTTTTCGTTTAGTCAAGAAGTGGTTGACGCAAACTCCGTCACGAGTTCTGCGACTCGCGCCACATCGGCCGACGTATGCAAGGCGCTGAGCACTATGCGCGTGATGCAGGGATCGGTAGGTGAAGGATACGGAAAGCTGGAAATCCAAACGCCGCGCTTTAACATAAATTCATATATCTGATTATCAGATATATACGAAACAGGAAACCTGTTGAAAGATTGGAGCATGCCGGTCGGCTGCACGGCTTCGGCTAGTTGCTGCACGTTGGCCGCCAGTTGCGCGCGAGCTTCGCGGTAGATTTCGCCAGCGCGCACAAAAGCGTGTAAATAAGCGGGAACGACCGGCGAGCTGGCGGCAAAAAACGCACTTTGCCGCAACTGCCCGATAAACGCTTGTGAGCCTAGCACTACGCCGCCCGGAATGCCGCAGGCCTTTCCTAATGAGCTGATCACCAACACGTTTATCCCTTCGGGGACGCGCAGTTCCGAAATAATACCAGCGCCCGCAACCCCCGTGACGCCAAAGCCGTGCGAATCGTCGATGAGTAAGGTAATGGGTCGATCGCGGGGCAACTGGCTGACCCAACTGAAATCGTAGCGCTGCACCCGCAACGGATCGAGGGAGTTGCTGATAATTACCACTGGCTCAGCCGGTTCGTGGGCAAGCCGTGTGAGAAGCGCCGAGGCCCAGTCAGGGTAGGATAAGGCAGGCGCCGCGGGCAGATCGGTCGTTAGCCACGCGGCTGGGTGCGTACCGGGCGCGTACTCGAAGCGGCCGGCGTGGGCTAGTGCCTTCACGGCCATCTGCCCGGCCAGGTAGCCCGAAGAAACGGTGAGCGCAGCTTCGGCGCCGGTATAGCGGGCGAGGTAGTGCTCGGCTTCGTCGTAGATGCGCAACTGCAAATTGGAGATGCGCGAGCTCGAATAATTGGTCCCGTAGTGCTGCATTCCTTCGAGCAGCAGCGCCTGAAAATGCGCGTTGCGTGCCATGCCCAAATAGCTGGTGCCGCTGCAAAAGAGGTATTCCCGGCCATCAGCAAGGATGGTGCGGCCCGGGAGCTGATCTATCTGTAACACAGGCAGTACGAAAACAGGATGGAGAGCGCCGGAAAGATAGAACCTTGAGCTGCTCAGTGGCGCCGCCCACAAACAAAATCTGCTGGGAAGGCGTTTGTGCACTAATGCACCTTCAGCTCCGCACGCCCGTCTACCAACAGCCTTTGCAAGTTTTCATGGGGTTTACGCGCGATTTATTTCTGCGCCTCGCCCCGCCTTTCCCGACGATGCGGCTGTTGCGCTTTGATGGCTGCACGCCCGGCGACCGCGTGGAAATTGAGCTTCTGGTTGGCCCCGCGCGCTTCCGCTGGACTAGCCTGATTACCGAAGCCGGGCAGCTGCCCGATGGCTCTATGTATTTTATCGACGAAGGGCAGGAGCTGCCGCGTCCGTTGCGGTATTGGCGGCACCGGCATCTTATTGAGCATAACCCCGTTAGGAGCGGCAGCATCATCGTCGACGACATTACCTATCGCACTTCCTCGCGGCTGCTCGACCTGCTGATCTACCCGTTGATGTGGGCACAGTTTGCGTATCGCAAGCCCATTTACCGCCGCACTTTCGCGCGTTTATAAGTCCAACACCATTCGGATGTCGGCGCGCTGGTACTCGGAGGCCGGCAATGGCGCTTCTACAAACCCTAGCTTCCGATACAGGGCCAGCGCCGGGCTCAGGCGGCGGTTCGACAACAACTCTAGCTGCCGGATGCCCAAGGCCCGCGCTTTCGCAATGGCTGCTTCTCCTAACAGCCGCCCGATGCCAAGACCCTGTGCACTGGGCGTAACGGCCATTTTGGCCAGCTCAAATACCGCATCGGTTTCGCGCAGCAGTGCGCACGTCCCGACGAGCTGCCCTTGGTACGAAGCCATAAAAATATGGCCGCCTTGGTCTAGAATATAGCCTTGCGGATCGTCGAGCATCCGGTTGTCGGGTTCTTCAAGTTGAAAATAATGGGTTATCCACTCGTGGTTGAGCGCCCGGAAAGCAGGCTGATGCTCAGGGCGATAAAGGATAATTTCGGGCAAAGACTCAGCCATAAGATCAGGGAAATAGGCGTACAAGGGCGCAAGCGGCGTCGCTGCGCGGTAGTCGCAAAATTACCGCTTGGCTGCGGTAGTTGCGCCTGCGGGCTTTGGCGTACTTTTGTGTTTCTCTTTTGCTTTTCATTGCCTCACTTCGCTGCCATGCCCGCTACCATCACCCTCAAACCCGGTAAAGACCATTCGCTTCGTCGCTTTCACCCGTGGGTATTTTCGGGCGCTATTGCCCGCATGCAGGGCGAAGCCATTGAGGGTGAAGTAGTTACAGTGCAGGCTTCCAACGGTGAATTGCTGGGCATGGGTCATTACGCCCCCGGCTCTATTGCCGTACGCATGCTGGCGTTTGGGGCCGACGCGCCGCAGCCCGATGCAGCTTTTTGGGAAGATCGGCTGCGCAATGCCTACGAGCTTCGGCAGCGCTTGGGCCTGACGGGCACAGGGAACACCAACGTGTTTCGCCTCGTGCACGCCGAAGGCGACGGCCTGCCCGGCCTCATCATTGATGTGTACGGCGATGTAGCTGTGATACAAGCACATAGCGCGGGTATGTACCGCGCGCGCCCACAGATTGCGGCGGCGTTGCAGGAGGTGCTTGGTGCAAACCTTAGTGCCATCTACGACAAGAGCGCCGAGACCGTGCCGGCCAAAGCGGCCCCCGGGGCGAAGAATGATTATCTGCTAGGCGAAAGCACTGGTAACGAGCACCTTGTTGAAGAAAACGGGCATCGGTTTGCCGTTGATTGGGAAACGGGTCAGAAAACCGGCTTCTTCATCGACCAGCGCGACAACCGGGCGTTGCTGGCTCGCTACGCGCCCGGTCGCCGCGTCCTGAATACCTTTTGCTACACCGGTGGCTTTTCGGTGTATGCGTTGGAAGCGGGAGCCGAGCTGGTGCATTCTGTCGACAGCTCCAAGCGTGCCATCGAGCTTACTGAGCGCAATGCGGCCCTCACCGCCCACGCCGACCGCCACGAAGCCTACGCTCAGGATGTGTTTAGCTTCCTGAAAGAGCGCCACAACCAATACGACCTCATCGTGCTCGATCCGCCGGCGTTTGCCAAGCATTTGTCGGCGCGCCACAACGCGCTCATGGGCTACAAGCGCCTGAATGTAGCCGGCATAAAGCAGATTGCGCCCGGCGGCATCTTGTTCACGTTCAGCTGCTCACAGGTCGTCAGCATGGAGCTGTTTGAAGGCGCTATCATGGCGGCCGCCATCGAAGCCGGTCGGCCCGCCCGCATTCTGCACCGCCTCACGCAGCCCGCCGACCATCCGGTAAGCTTGTTTCACCCCGAAGGCGAGTATTTGAAGGGCTTAGTGCTGGCCGTGGAGTAAACAATTGCCATCGGTTGGTTGTGTAGCAATGTGCTGCCGCGCAAGTTGGTTGTGATACGGCACGCAGTTGAAAACCAACGCAAACCCCATACTTGGCGCGAACGAGGAATACCCGGTAGCGCGTTTCTGCCCTTCCGTAGTTATGGCTGTCCGCTCCAGATCTTCCTCCAAGCCTCCCGTTGCCATCATCGGAGCCGGCATTGCCGGCATTGCTGCTGCCGTGCGGCTGGCCGCGCGCGGGCACGCCGTGACGGTATTTGAGGCGGCCGCTTCGTTTGGAGGCAAGATGCACCAGTTTGAGCTGCCCGGCGGCTATCGGTTTGATGCTGGTCCGTCGTTGTTTACGCTGCCGGAACTGGTGGACGAGCTGTTTCGGCTGTGCGGCCGCGATCCGCAGGAGTATTTTCGCTACCAGCGCCTCGACCCGATTACGCAGTATTTCTTTGCCGACGGCACGCGCCTCACCGCCTGGGCCGATGAAGAAAAGTTTGCGGCCGAAATCGAAGCGAAGCTGCAAGTACCCGCCGTAACGGTGCAGCGTTTCTTGCGGCGCAGTGCCAAAGCATACGGGGCTACAGCTAATACTTTCTTACACAAGTCGTTACACAAAGCCAAAACCTACCTTACGCCCGACGTGCTGCAAGCAGTCGCGGTGCTGCCCCAACTGGGCCTGACGGCCACCATGCACCAGCGCCACGCCAAGACTTTCGCTGACCCGCGCCTTGTGCAGCTCTTCGACCGCTTCGCCACTTACAACGGTTCCGATCCGTACCAGGCGCCGGCCACGCTCAGCATGATTCCGCACTTGGAGCACGGCATCGGCGCGTTTTACCCCGAAGGCGGCATTTACAGCATTGCTCAGAGCTTGGTATCATTGGCCGAGGAATTGGGCGCTACGTTCCGTTACAACGAGCCGGTGGAAGAAATTCTGACGGCCGATGGCCTCGTGACCGGCGTGCGCACGCCGCAAGACGTCTATGATTTTGGGCTGGTAATCAGCAACATGGACGTGGTGCCTACCTACCGCCGCTTGCTGCCGCATGCCCCGGCGCCCGAGCGCACGCTCCGGCAGCCGCGGTCGTCGTCGGCCCTGATTTTTTATTGGGGCATCGAGCACGAGTTTCCGGAACTGGGGCTGCACAATATCTTCTTTTCGCAAGATTACAAGCGCGAATTCGACGCCATTTTTCAGGACAAAACAGTAGCCGCCGACCCCACGGTGTACGTCAACATCACGTCCAAATGCTCGCCTGCCGATGCGCCCTCCGGCCACGAAAACTGGTTTGTGATGGTGAACGTGCCCCACGACGAAGGCCAGGACTGGGAAGCGCTTACCGCGCATACGCGCCAAGCCGTGTTGAAACGGGTAAGTCAGGCACTGGGCCGCGACATCGAACCACTCATCCGAAGCGAGCGCGTCTGGACGCCGCCGGGCATTGCCGCGGATACCTCGTCGTTTGGCGGCGCCCTGTACGGCAGCAGTTCCAATAATATGCTGGCGGCATTTCTCCGCCATCCCAATTTTTCGCGTAAACTAGAAGGTCTCTACTTTTGCGGCGGCTCCGTGCATCCGGGCGGCGGCATTCCGCTGTGCCTGCTCTCCGCCAAAATTGTCGCGGGCCTAATCTCTACCCGATAAAGGTGGAGTGAAAAACGCGACATAACAACGTATTTTGCAAATGATTGATTATCAATTATTTATGGAAATGCGTTCAATATTCAGAATTCAACATTCAAAATTTCAACCAAGCGTGCCCTTTACGGACCCAACTCAACAGCCGCCTGCCGCTACTGCCGTAGCTCTCGAAGCGCGTCAGCGCCGCCTGCGCATGGCGCAGGGGGTACTTCTTCTTTTTCACGTAACGGGCTTTCTGGGCCTGGGCTTTTCCAAAGATCCGAGCTTCTACCTGCAATTCGTGCCGCTCAACCTGCTGCTGACGGCGGTGTTGCTGCTGGCTTTTCAGCCCGACCGGAGCGCCACGTTTGCCTGGTTTTGCTTCACCGTAATGGCGGTGGGCTTTTTTGTGGAAGTGGCCGGCATCCGCACCGGAATCATTTTTGGCCATTACCAATACGGCGACGTGCTGGGTTTGAAATGGCTGAACGTGCCGCTGCTCATTGGGCTTAACTGGCTGATGCTAACCTACATGACGGGCGTGCTGGCGCGTTACCTGCCGGGCCCCGGCTTCGTGCGGGCTGTGGTAGCTACTCTGCTTATGGTGGGTATGGACGTGTGCATCGAGCCAGTGGCCGTGCGCTACGGCTTCTGGACCTGGGATTTCAACGTGATCCCGCTTCAGAATTTTAAGGCGTGGTTTTGCGTAGCGCTTATCTTGCAGGTGTATTTCAACCGCAACAATTTCGTCAAGCGCAACGCGCTGGTGCCCTTCGTCTACTTGTTGCAGCTCCTGTTCTTTTTCGGGTTGGGATTGATAGGCTAAGGGAATTGCAATTTTTGTAGGAGAGCCTGCTTTTTTTTTGCTTTTTGAGTGCCGCTTTCCACCCCTCTATGCAACCAAATTTAAAGTCAACGCTACTGGACGAGGTTCAGCAGCTATTTCATCGGCATGGTGTGCGTGCGCTCTCCGAAGACCAGATCATCACTTCGTTGAGCATCTCGCCGGCCACGTTCTACGAGATGTTTCAGGACAAAAACGACCTCGTAGACCAAGCGGCCCGGCACGATCTGGAGCGGCAGAAGCGAGAGCATGCGGCCATGTTTGCCAAGGCGGGCAGTCCGGTTGAGCGCATTTTGCTGCTGCTGCAACACGGCATCAAGGAGCTACGGAACATTCCCGGCACCTTGTATTCCGAAATTCAGCAGGATCACCCCCAGACGTGGGCGATGATGCTGGACCATTTGGCTACGTATTCCTATCCGCAGATTCATAACCTGTTGAATGACGGGATCTTGCAGAAGCAATTTCGCAGCGACATCAACATCGAGCTGGTCACCAAAATCATTCTGGAGCAAGTAAATCTGCTGCTCAACGCCGATATATTTCCGCCCTCGCGCTACAATTTATCGGAGGTATTTCGCAGCATCTACCTCTACTACATTCGCGGCATCTGCACCGAAGAAGGCTTTAAGCTCGTGGCTGCGCACTTCTCCAAGGCGTAATTACTTGACCTTATTACCAAAAACGGCCGCTGCAACCCAGGTTGCAGCGGCCGTTTGGCTTTTGGGCAAGGCCGGTTTAGTTGAGCGAAACACGCACCTTTTTGGTGAACTCGCGCATGGCATCCTTAAACTCCGAGCCGTTGTCCTGCATGTGGTTCAGGATGAAGATGGCGGCAAACACGTGCGTGAGCTTTTCGCCCTCGTCTTCGCCTTCTACTTCAAAAGAGGGTTCACGCTCCTCGAGCAGCGCTTCTTCGGCGGCTACCAGCGCGGGCAGCGGTTGCGTCTCGACGAGGCGCTTGATGGCGGGCATTTTCATAACCTCTTGATTTAGTTGAGGTTAGAAATAAGGCTTACAACGGCCTCTTCCTTGCTGGCCGAAACGGTTTCTACCAGCTCTCCTTGTTTGAAGATGGCAAAGAAAGGCAGCGTCGTGACGCTGGCCAGCTTGCGGGCCTCGGGGCTCGTTTCGGCGTTCACGTCGAGGAAGGCGATGTTCTGAAACTGCTCGGTTTCGGAGAGACGCTTGAATTTGGGCGAGAATAGGCGGCAGTTGCCGCACCAATCGGCGTAGTATTTCACAACTACTTTCTCGTTGTCGGCGAGAAGCTGGCGGAAGTCTGCGTCGGTTGCTTTTGTAACAGGCATAAAACTTTGAAAACGTGAAGAAGCTGGTAAAAGGGCAGGCAGATGAGAATAGTTCTTACCTGGCGACAAAGCTAAAGCCTTTTCGGGTGAAAAAGGTTGTGAAAAATACCAAGTAAGCTGTGCATCCAACTTCCCCTGCGGCCTCACGTTTGTAGCAACTACCGGTTCCGGGCGGCTTTTCTACAGGGCAGATGAGGGCGTTGCGACCTCGCCGTCAGTGCTGTAAATAAGCTGTGTGCCTGGGTTGACTGGCTTTATAAATTGCACATATGCAGAATATTATCTTTTTTGGCGACAGCCTTACGGCCGGATATGGCTTGCCTGCCAGCGCGGCTTTCCCCACGTTGCTCCAGCAGCGCATCGACTCTCTGAAGCTTCCGTACAAAGCCATCAACTACGGCGTGAGTGGCGAAACCACAGCCGGCGGTCGGCAGCGCATTGCCAGTGTGTTGCAGCGCCAGCCCGTCGATGTGTTTGTACTGGAGCTGGGTGCCAACGACGGCTTGCGGGGCATCCCAGTCCGCGAAACCATCCAAAATCTGCAGGCCATCCTCGATCAGGTGCAGTTAAAATATCCGGCCGCGCAGATTGTGCTGGTTGGGTTGGAGTTCCCGTTCGACCTCAGCGCTTTCGGCAGCCATCAATACGGCCGGTACGCTGCCGAATTCAAAGCGCTTTTTCGCACGCTCGCCGAAAAGAATCAAGTGGCGTTTGTGCCTTTTCTGCTGCAAAGCGTACTCGGCCGCCGCGATCTGAACCTGCCCGACGGCGTGCATCCCAACGCCGAAGGCTACAAGATCGTGGCCAACAACGTGTGGGCAGTGCTGGGACCTCTCTTACAAGCCAGTAGCTCGTTTTCTGGGTAGCAAAACCGAAGGTGCCGCGAGTACATAGCCCCAGGCGCTTTCCTGATACTTGGCGCTATATGCTTGTTAATGAATAGGTTGTGAATCCTGCTCGGTTACCTCGTGCGGCAAGGCCTGTAACACTTGCTCGATGTGCGCAATGAGGCTCAGCACGATAGCGCGCAACTGTTCGGCTTCGGCCGGGCTAGGGTTACTGGCCTGCCGCAAGCGCTCTAGCTGCTGAAGCGGCTCTTCCGCGCCGGCTATTCCCAACGACAGCAGATTGGGCTTGATGTGATGCAACAGCTCCGCCGCTTTGGGCCACAAGCCGGCTTCTGCCGCCACGCGCAATTCTTCGAGGCTCACCGGAATATTGGTGAGAAACGAGCGGATAATCTTGGCCACAAACGCCTCCCGCCCGCGCGACAAGTCGCGCAAATGCGTCAGGTCGTAAAGCGGGGCGGGCGGCGGGGTATTTAGTAGGGCTTCTAACTTTTGGAACAGGTCTTCTTCCTCGAAAGGTTTGGCCAGGCAATCGTTCATGCCGGCCGCCAGATATTGCTCATTATCAGACCGAAAGGCATTGGCGGTAAGAGCCAGAATGGGCGTGGCGGCCCGGCGCGGGTCGGGGTGGCGGCGCAGGTGGGCCGTGGTTTCCAACCCATTCATGCCGGGCATCTGAATGTCCATGAGCACCACGTCGTAGGTGTAATGCTTGAACAACGCCACGGCCAAGTTGCCATCGGCCGCCTCGTCTACCTGAACGCCCCAGTCTTCCAGAAATAAGCGGGCCACGTCGCGGTTGATTTCGTTGTCTTCCACCAGCAGCACGCGCTTGCCCGCCAACCGAGTGGTATCGGTGTTTTTCGGGCGTTCTACGGGCACCGACAGCGGTGCCCGCGGCAGGCTCAGTGTAAACGCAAACGTGCTGCCCTTGCCTAGTTCGCTTTCCAGATGCAGCGTGCCGCCCATTTGGGCCACCAGCGCCCGGCTGATGCTCAGCCCCAAGCCCGTGCCACCATAGTTGCGGGTGGTATCGGTGTAGGCTTGGGTGAAATCTTCGAAAATGTGAGCTTTTTTGTCTTCCGGGATGCCGATGCCGGTATCGGCCACGCTGAATTGCACGGTCAGCTGCGAATCAGTTTCGGCCAGCAACAGTCCTTTCACGGTGATGCTGCCCTGTTTCGTGAACTTGACCGCGTTCGCGACCAAGTTTATAAGTATCTGATTGATACGGTATTGGTCGCCGACTACCCACGGCAGCGGGCAGCTTAGGCGCAGAGGTGTCGCGTAGAAGGCCAAGCCTTTTTCGGCAGCTTGCAGCGCCAGCGGCTGCACGGCCTGACCCATCGAGTCGCAGAGGTTGAAGGCCGTTTGGTCCAATTCCAGCTTGCCCGAAGTGATCTTGGCCATGTCGAGCACGTCGTTGAGCACGGCCAGCAGGTGCTGCCCCGACGAGCGAATAACGTTTAGCTGCTGTTGCTGTATTGGGCTTAACTGACTCTTGGCTAGCAAGTTGGCATAGCCCAAAATGCCGTTCATGGGCGTCCGGATTTCGTGGCTCATGTTGGCCAGAAAGTTTTCGCGGGCGCGGGCGGTGGCTTCGGCTTCGTAGCGGGCGCGCTTCATTTCTTTCTCGGCCAAAATGCGCTCCGTGATGTCGTGGGCGTGGGAAAGGACGTACGGCGCGTGATTGGTTTCCTGAACGAGGTAGTTGCGATAGTGCACGTACCGAAGCTCAGTGCTGCCATCGGGCAGGATGCGCTGGAGTCCAGTAACTTCCTGGTTAGTAATGATTTGCTGTAGGTATTCTGCGAACCCCTCTTGGTCTTCTGCGGGCATGGTGGCTGCCAAGCTGCGCCCGACAATTGCCTCGGCCGGCCGCTTGAGCAGCGTAGCCAGCGCCGGATTGACGGAGAGCACGTTGCCGTTGAGATCGTGCGTACAGATCAGGGCCTGCGCGTAGTGCATCAGGTCGCGGTACTGCTTTTCGCTGCGTTGCAGGGTTTCCTGAATCCGCTTCAGGTCAGTGATGTTGGTGCTCACCGCCAACACTTCCACCGACCCGTCCGGGCGCTCGATGGGACGCCTAACGGTTTGAAAATAAAGCACTTCGCCCGAGGGCAGCGTAAACGGATCTTCCGATACAATTTCTTCGCGCGTGTCGCGTACGTACGACTCGGCCGCGGCGTAAATCTGTCGTTCCTGCGCCTGTATCGATGCTTGCGGGTAGCTCTGGTCGTAATCCTCCAGCCGCTCGCCCAGTGCGCGCAGCTGCTTCATGCCGCGGTTCTGGAAGGTGAAGCGGCCCGTGGCGTCCCGCACATAGATCATGCTGGGATTGGTATCCAGTACCTGGTTTGCAAACTCTTGCTGTTCAAGTAGTTGTAGCTCACTCTGGCGGAGCTTTTCTTCGGCTAAATAGCGCTCTGTTACGTCGAGGCCGTAGCCCAGCATCATCCGGAGCGAGCCGTCGGGGTGAAGGATCACCTTGAAGTTGCGCTGGTAGTAGCGGGCGCCATCCTCGGAAGGGCTTTCTTCAATCCAAGAAATAGAGTGCTGATTGCTTAGGGCCTGCTTAAATTTTGCCTGTCGCTGCTCGGCATATGCAAGTGGGTGCCCGTACTGTGTGCAGTAGTCGGTGAGGGTATGGCCGAGCAACCAGTGCCGGGCTACCGGATCGGCTACGGCGTGCGGATTGGCGTAGAGGTAGCGCTGCGCCTCGTCGAGAACGACTACCTCGATGGGCAGTTCGGCCAGAATGGTTTCGTAGAAGCTGCGCTGCTCCGCCAGCTGGGCATCGGTGCCAGCCGGTGTGATTACCTGGACTGCCGTGGCTTGTGCCAGCGCCGATTCCAGCTGCAGAATGCGGTTCTCGGCCTGAGTTAAAGCGGCAAGAAGTTCCTCCTTAGAGGCCGAGAGAGAGAGGGATGCGGACATAAAATAAAGGCAAGCAGAAACGTAAAATAGCTAGTCCGCTGCCATGCGCTCTCGGTATTCTGGCTGAACGCGGTAGAATTCTGTGCGAACGATGCCTTATTGTAGCTGAACGCAACAAGGAGTCGCTTTTAGTTCGCTTTGCCCAAACGCACACAAGCCGGAAACTAGCTGTACAGCGGGTTTCCGGCTTGTGTGCGTTTGGGCTCGGCTTGATTACATATATATTTGATAATCAATTATTTATACAATAAAACCGAGCGTTCTTTATTTAAGCGTTGTACATTCTCTCGTAGTACTCGGTCGCCATGCGGCAGGACTCGAACTCGGGCTCGACTTCGAGCATGCCGGTCTTGGCGATTTCTAGGAAATCCTGGGGCTGGCTGTAGTAAAGTGGTAGAATCTCCTGCTCCAGCACGTCGAGTACACCGGTGGCTTCGATGTCATCTTTCACTGGTTCGGGCTCGTTCACGTTGGCCAATGGGATCAGAAAGCCGTTTTCACCGTGGCGCACAAACTCCGGAACCCAGCCATCGGCGATGCTCAGGCTGACGCAGCCGTTCATGGCGGCCGTCATACCGCTGGTGCCGGACGCTTCGCGCGGGAAGCGCGGCGTATTCAGCCAGATGTCCGCGCCCTTCTTCATGGCCGCCGACAACCCCAACTCGTAGCCCGTGAGCACGGCGCAGTTCTTAAACGGCTTGGTTTTGCGGATGATGTCGTTGAAGAGAGCAATGGCGCCGTAATCCTTGGGGTACGGTTTGCCGGCCCAAATGACCTGCACCGGCCGGTCAGCGTTGTTGATGAGTTCCTGAAAGCGCTGGAAGTGCCTCAGAATCAGATCGGCGCGCTTGTAGCCGGCAAAGCGCCGCGCCCAGACTACGGTCAGCACGTCCGGATCGAACAAGTTGCCGGTCTGGTCGGCCACGATCTTGAACAGCTCCTGCTTCAGCTCGCGCTTGCAGGCTTTCAGGGCGGTATCATCGTTGGCGGCCAGGGCTTCGTGCAGCTTTCGGTCGCGCCAGTAAGTGCCGTTTTGCGAGTTGGTGATGGCGATGATGGGGCAAATGCCGTTGTAGTGGCCCCACATTTCGTTGGCCACTTCGCCGTGCACTTTCGACACGCCGTTGGAGATGTGCGAGAAGCGCAGCGCCGTAAGCGTGTAGTTGAGCGTGTTGTTCTCGACCTGGGCCACGCGACGGATTTCTTCTTCCGGAACAGGGCCGAAAAACGACATATCCGTCAGGAGCTTCATCGGATGCTCCTCATTACCAGCAAGTTCGGGGGTGTGGGTAGTGAACACCAACCGCTTCTTTACTTCCTCCAAGTTCCGGCCGTGCTTGTCGTAGAGGAAGAACGCCAGCGGCAGGCCGTGGCCTTCGTTGAGGTGGTAGGCATCCACCTTGCGCTCCAGCAGATCGAGCAGCTTGCCGCCGCCTACGCCCAGCAGAATGGACTGTGCCACACGCGCTGCGGTATCCGGGTCGTAGAGGTGGTGGGAAATGGTGCGGGAGATGTAGTCGTTTTCCGGAATGTCGGTGGTCAGGAAAAACATCGGGGCCGTACCGAACGTGTCGGGGGCCAGGTACATCGCCTTCACCAGCACCGGCGCATCATGAATAATGATGGGGAACGTCAGGCCGGTATCCTGCAGGAAGGAGTACGATTTGAGGCGAAAATCGGCCCGCATCGTCTGGTCTTCGTTGCGGCCCTGGTCGTAATAGCCATACGACCACAGAATGCCGATGCCTACCAGGTTCTGCTTTAGCTCGTAAGCCGACCGCATGTGCGAGCCGGCCAGAAAGCCCAGGCCCCCGGAGTAGGTCTTAAGCGCCTGATCCAGCGCAAATTCCATTGAAAAATAAGCCGCCGAGGTCTTGAATTTCTCGGCAACAGGGTACATGTTCAGGTCAAATGCCATGTAGGGGATAAAAGTCGAAGTTGAAAAATCAGGCTGTAGCAGAGTCCGCTACGGCTCGTCAATGTCCGCACATTCTGAGCGAAAAAAAAGCGGAGGTCAAACCTAAGGTTCAGCCTCCGCTTCAAGGACGAGAACGGGCCTTTTTTGTTACGCGCCGCTCTTCATTGCTTTTAACTTGCTGTAGGTCTGCTGCGAAATCTGGTATTGGCGCTCTACAGCCTGGCGGGCCGGGCCCGTCAGATCCGAGTCGGCGAGCGCTTCTTGATAAGCTTTCAGGGCCCATTCCTCGCCGTAGATATTGGATTCGAGCACGGCTGCTTCGTCGCGGCCCGTCACGAGGGCCTTGGCATCCATCCAGCCCCGGTACAGCTTGCCTTTGGTCGTGGTGCCGGTCTGGCCGTCGCTGCCGGCACTGCGGGCAAAGCCGTTTAGCTCGTTGGCAAATTGCTGGCTTTGGTTGGCTAGCTCTTGGTAATAGGCTTTGTGTTGCGGGTCAGTGCTTTCGGTAGTCGCGTGCTTGTAGCCTTCGATGCGGTCGTTTACGAAAAGGGTAAGCTCGTTGAGCGTGGCCGCAGTTTTGGAATCAGTAGCCATAACAGGCAGAAAGTGAAGTGAATACAGAAATAATATTCCTGACAAACGGCCCACGTGGGCAAAGGGTTAGGCTAAAACATAAGAGCCAGATTTACAGATAAATAGCCAAAATCTTGTAGCGTACTAAATGCGGCTGATTTGGTAATAAAATGATAAAATTGGACTGTGCAAAGGCGCCGTAGTCACCCGTTACTTTTGCCTGCGTACACTGAACTCCATTCCTTCCTCACCAACCAAACCAATTTATGCGTACTTCTTTTCGCTGGCTAGCGGCCTCGTTGCTAAGCCTTTCCGTGTTGTCCTGCGCCAAGCAGGAAATGGTTTCGCCCACCCCGACGGCCGTGTCGGCCTCCGCCGATGTAAGCGCTGCCGGCTTTCCTGAAACGTTCGAGTCGGGCACCAAAACGGCGTACACCGCGGGCAGCGTGACGCTCGGCTCCGGCTCTTGGAACCTCGACGACGCCCTGCTCGGCAACACCACCGCCGACCACAAAACGGGTACGCAATCGGCCCGCGTCCGCAACCTCGGCACGCTGACCATGAACTTCAACACCACGGCCGGCGTGGGCGTCGTGACGGTACAACACGCCGTGTACGGCACCGACGGGAGCAGCCAATGGGAACTGTGGGCATCTACCAACAGCGGCAGCTCTTACGCCAAAGTTGGCTCCACCATTACCAGTTCCAGCACCACGCTCCAGACGGCTTCCTTTACCGTGAACCTGGCCGGCAGCGTGCGGCTGCAAATTCGCAAAACGTCGGGCGGCACCAACCGCATCAACCTCGACAACATCACCGTCGAGCAGTACGGCAGTACCACGCCGCCACCTACCGGCACGGGCAAGAAATTTTTGTTTGACGCCACCCACGCCGAAACCGCCGGCAATGCCGATTGGGTCCTCGACGTAGACAACGGCGTGGTGCCACGCTACCCCACGCCGGCCGCCTCGGGCATCACCAGCACCACCCCCGAAACCTACTGGACGGGCGCGCTGTCCTCGTGGGGCGTGGCGTTGGTAAAGCAAGGGCATCAGGTTGAAAATCTGCCGGTTGGCACGGCCATTACGTATGGCAACACGTCCAATCCGCAGGATTTGGCCAACTACAATGTATTCGTAATCGACGAGCCCAATACCTTGTTTACGTCGGCTGAAAAAACAGCCATCCTAAATTTTGTGCGCAACGGCGGCGGCTTGTTTATGATCTCGGACCACGACGTTTCGGACCGCAACAACGACGGCTACGATTCGCCCGCCATCTGGAACGACCTAATGAACTCCAACTCGGTACAAGCCAATCCTTTCGGTTTCAGCATTGATAAGAACAACATCGTCGAGACGTCCAGCAACGTGCGCACCGGCACCAACGCCATCCTGAATGGTTCGCAAGGCACCGTGACGCAGATCAAATACAGCAACGGCGCTACCATCACCGTCAATTCCACGGTGGCCACGCCGCTGATCTGGCGCTCGACTTCCACGCAGGGCAATGCCAACGTGCTATGCGCCAGCAGCACCTTCGGTACCGGCCGCGTGGTGGTGGTCGGCGATAGCTCCCCCGCCGACGACGGCACCGGCAGCCCCGGCAACACCGTTTACCCCGGCTGGACGGAAATCGCTAGCCACGCTAAGCTCCACATGAATGCCTCGTTGTGGTTGGCTAAGTTGCAGTAGATCAAGTATTTATAATAAAATTATAAAAAGCCCGCTTCCAAGATTGGAAGCGGGCTTTTTAGTTTTTCTTAGGTTAAGGTTAGTGCTAAGCTCCCCTCCTTTTTTAAGGACGGGTTGGGGGTGGTAAAAGCCGTTGAACGGCAACTAGCTCTAGTTTTTTACTTCTAGTCTTTACCACCCCCAACCCCTCCTTAAAAAAGGAGGGGAGCTAGTTTTTAGCTCTTGGGCTTCACCAGCCCTTTTTGCATGTCCTTGCCAACAGCCCTACCTTTCCTCCTTGTTTTCACGCTCTGATTTCTAATCATGAAGTTCTTCCCCGCCTTCGCCTTGGGGCTGTCGTCGTTGCTGGCGGTGGCTCACGCCGAACCGGTTGCCGCCCAAATAACCCAAGTGGCCGGCCTCGCGGCCAACGCTGCCCGCGTGGCTGCCGCCAACAAAGCCGCCGGCATCAGCCGCATCGACCCGACATTTTGGTGGGTCGGCATGAAAAACCCCAAGCTACAACTCTTGGTACACGGCCCCAGCATTGGCGCCAGTCAGGTAAGCCTCAACTATGCCGGCGTAACCTTAGAAGGCACCCAGAAGCTAGACAATCCTAACTATCTGGTTGTCAACTTAAATGTTAGCGCCGCCACTAAGCCCGGCAAGCTCGCGCTGACCTTCAGCGGGCCCAAGAAGACGACTTACCAATACGAATTGCGTGCCCGCAGTACTGACAAAAACCGGGTGCAGGGCATCAATAGCAGCGACTTCATCTACTTCCTGATGCCGGACCGCTTCTCCAATGGCGACCCGAAGAACGACGTAGTAAAAGGCACCCGCGTCAACCACATCGCCCGCGACTCGATGTCTGCCCGCCACGGCGGCGACCTGAAGGGCATTGAGAATCACTTCGATTACCTAAAATCGATGGGGGTAACGGCCATCTGGCCCACGCCGGTGGTCGAGAACGATATGCCCAAGGCTAGCTACCACGGCTACGCCCTCACCGACTACTACGCCGTTGACCCACGCTACGGCTCCAACGAAGAGTATGTGCAGTTTGTGCAACATGCTCACCAGCAAGGGCTTAAAGTAATCCATGATGTGGTGCTCAACCACATGGGCAGCTACAACTACCTGCAACTCGACCCGCCAACCAAAGACTGGGTGCACCAGTGGCCCACCTTCACGCGCAGCAACTACAACTCGCAGGCCCTCAACGATCCTTACCGCGCGCAGTACGACAGCAAGCTCTACAATGACGGCTGGTTTGACACCACCATGCCCGACCTTAACCAGTCGAATCCGCTGGTGGCCAACTACATCATCCAGAACTTCATCTGGTGGATAGAATACACGGGCCTCGACGGCTACCGCATCGATACGTACCCGTACTCCGACACGAAGTTTCTGATGGACTGGAACACGGCGCTGCTCAATGAGTATCCGCAGTTGCACATGTTTGGCGAAGCGATGGTCAACAGCACGTCTCAGCAGGCCTTCTTCGCCCGCAACATCTTTGCGCCCGTCAATGGCTTTAAGTCCAACCTGCCAGGTGTACTGGACTTCCAATCGACATGGGCAATTCAGGCAGCCCTGCGCAAGGATAACCCCAACATTAGCGGCCTCTACGACGCCTTGCAGGGCGACTGGATGTACGAGGACGCCACGCGCAACGTGGTATTTATGGATAACCACGACATGAGCCGCATTTATTCGGTGATTGGCGAAGACCTGGACCGCCTGAAGATGGGCTTTGCCTGGCTGCTGACCACTCGCGGCATCCCGCAGCTTTACTACGGCACCGAGATTCTGATGAAAAATTTCTCAAACCCCGACGGCCTGGTGCGCGCCGACTTCCCCGGCGGCTTCTCCGGCGACAAGAGCAACAAGTTCACGGCTGCCGGCCGCAACGCCCAAGAAAACGAGGCATTTACCTACGTCAGCAAGCTCGGTACCTACCGTAAGTCGCACCCGGTGCTGCAAACCGGCAAACTCATGCAGTTCATCCCTAACGACGGGGTGTACACTTATTTCCGCTACAACGACCAGGGCCAAACCGTGATGGTAATGATGAACTCCAACAAGCAGGAAAAGACCATCGACGGTGCCCGGTTTGCCGAGCGCACCAACGGGTTTGCTTCGGCGCAAGAGGTCGTGACCGGCGCAACGGTTTCCAGCCTAAAGTCCTTTAAGATTCCGGGTCAGACGGCTTGGGTATTGGAACTGCGTAAGTAGCTATCCGTAAGATACTTGTGCCAAAACGGCCGTTGCTAAGTATTCAAGCTTAGCAACGGCCGTTTTGGCACAAGGTCTGTTCTGGGCCGTTGTCGAAGCTGAGAAAATGCTGCGGATAAATACGGGAAATTGAGTTCTTAAAACCCGTCAGTTGCGTATTTTAGGGAAACGACTCCTTGCCATGACAGACATCACCGATCAAGTTGCCATCGTTACCGGGGCGAGCCGCGGCATTGGGCGGGCTACGGCATTGTTGCTGGCCATGCAAGGCGCCAAAGTGGTGTGCGTAGCCCGCTCCGCCGACGAGCTGGAAGAAGTAGCCCACAAAACCCACGGCTTGGCCGTGCCCGCCGACGTAGCCGACGAAGTCGATGCCCAAAACGTGGTGGACGAAGCGCTACTTCACTTCGGTCGCCTCGATATTCTGGTGTGCAACGCGGGGGTGGGCAGCTTCGACACGCTGGAAAACGTGCCGGCCACCGAATGGGACCGTATTTTCGACGTGAACGTGAAGGGCACTTTTCTGATGTGCAAAGCCGTAGTGCCGCACCTGAAGTTGCAAGGCAGCGGCCATATTATAGGCATCACGTCGGATGTGGCCCGGCGTACTTTCGCTCATGGCTCGGTGTATGGTTCGAGCAAATATGCGCAGGACGCCCTGCTGAGCGCCCTGCGCAAAGAAGTGCGGTCGTTCGGCGTGAAAGTCAGCAGCATCTATCCGGGCCTGGTCGATACACATTTCAATGATGCTCAGCCCGGTAGCCCCGAGGCCGAAAAAACCCATCTCAAACCCTCCGACATTGCCCAGGCCGTCCGCTACGTGCTCGAAGCACCCCCGCACGTAGTGATCGACGAGCTGATGATTCACCCGCTGACGCAGGACTATTGAGGCCCGAAACGGGAAAAAACGCCGCTGCCTAGTTTCGGACGAACTGCGCCAATCATCGCAAATAGGCCCCTTGCAAGCGGTAACCTGTTATCTTACCGGTCGATATGAAGAAAGTCCTACTGCCGTTGGCTGCCTTGGCGCTTGCTTTGGCTGCATTTAGAATTCCTTTTTCTTCCCCCAATTCCGCGCCTGTGGCCGAGCCAATTTCCCTTGCGGACCCCAACACGACCGAGGAAGTGCCTCAAGATAATAAGCTGATTATCTATCAGTTAATGACGCGCCTGTTTGGCAACAAAGCCACTACCAACAAGCACTACGGCACCCTCGCCGAAAACGGTGTAGGCAAGTTTAACGACATCACCGATACGGCCTTGCTCGCGATCAAGAAGCTGGGCGCGTCGCATGTGTGGTTTACGGGCGTCATCGAGCACGCCACCATGACCGACTATACCAAGCACGGCATTGCCCTCGACGACGCCGATGTGGTGAAAGGCCGCGCCGGGTCGCCGTACGCCATCAAGGATTATTACGACGTGGCCCCCGACTTGGCCGTGAACGTGCCCAACCGCATGGCCGAGTTTGAAGCTTTGGTGAAGCGCACCCACAGCCACGGCCTGAAGGTCATTATCGACTTCATTCCCAACCACGTAGCCCGCACCTATAAATCGGATGCCAAGCCCGCCGGCGTGGTAGACCTGGGCGAGAAAGACGACAAAACCAAGGCCTTCGCGCCCAACAACAACTTCTACTACCTGCCCGGCCAAGCCTTTGTGGTGCCCAAGGAGTACAACCCCCTCGGGCCGGGCACAGGGCCACGGGAAGACCATAAGTTCCAGGAGATGCCCGCCAAGGCAACCGGCAACGACGTGTTTTCGGCGACTCCTTCGGTCAACGACTGGTTCGAGACCATCAAGCTCAACTACGGCGTCGACTATCAGAATAACCGGCAGTTGCACATCACGCCCGTGCCCGATACATGGAAGAAGATGCGCGACATTCTGGTGTTTTGGGCCAACAAAAACGTCGATGGGTTTCGTTGCGACATGGCCGAGATGGTGCCCGTCGAGTTTTGGACCTGGGTAATTCCGGAGGTGAAAAAGGTGAAGCCCGACCTCATTTTCCTGGGCGAAGCCTACAACCCCAAGGAGTACAAGCGCTACCTCACCGAGGGCAAATTTGATTTTCTCTACGACAAAGTCGGCCTCTACGACGGCCTGCGTCGCCTCATGCACGGCGAAGGCAACACCGACGACATCACGAAAGTCTGGAGCCAGGAAAGCCGCGGATTTGGCTCGCGGATGCTGCGCTTCCTGGAAAACCACGACGAGCAACGCATTGCCTCTAAGGACTTTGCGGGTGACCCGCGGGCGGCCATTCCGGCCATGACGGTGTCGGCTACCTTGGGCTCGGGGCCGGTGATGCTGTACTTTGGGCAGGAAGTCGGGGAGCCGGCTCACGGCAGCGAAGGCTTCAGCAGCGAAGACGGCCGCACCACCATTTTCGATTATTGGGGGGTGCCCGAACACCAGAAATGGATGAACGGCGGCAAATTCGACGGCGGTCGCCTGAGCGCCGAGCAAAAGCAGCTGCGCGATTTCTACAGCCGCCTGCTCAACCTCACGGCCACCAGCGACGCCATCCGGCGCGGCCGTTTCTACGAGCTTCAGGATGCCAATAACCTCGGCCAGCAGTACGACCAACGGCACGTATACAGCTACCTGCGCTTCACCGACAAGCAGAAACTGCTGATCGTGGCCAATTTCAGCCGCGACAAAACGTCAAAACCCACCTTGGTCATTTCCAAGGAAGCGATGCAGGCCGCCGGGCTCAACCCCGATAAAGTGTACACTTACACCGATCTGCTCAACAACGCCCCCGCTACCCAGGGCCTCACCATGACCTTGGCCCCGCAGAGCGCCTACGTCTTCGAGATCAATCTGAAGCAGTAACTTTTCTTATCTTTAAGTGTCTTCCGGCTACTGATAATTATTGATCATAACTATTTGATGAACAATTAGTTGTATTGAAAATTTGTCCGTGTTCGGTGGCTCTTTCGTCCTGTTCTTTACCCCAAAATTCCCCCGATGGCAACCAGTGTAGCGGCTCCTACTGATACCCGCCCCAAACCCCGCCTGAGTTTCTGGCAAATCTGGAACATGAGCTTCGGCTTCCTGGGCATCCAGTTCGGCTTTGCCCTGCAAAATGCCAACGTGAGCCGCATCTTCGAAACGTTGGGCGCCAAGCCCGATGAGCTAGCGTTCTTTTGGCTCGCGGCTCCGCTCACGGGCCTGCTGGTACAACCCATCATTGGCTACCTCTCCGACCGCACCTGGAGCCCGCGGTTCGGACGGCGACGTCCCTTCTTTACGGTTGGTGCTATTCTGGCTTCGCTGGCGCTGCTGTTGATGCCCAACGCCTCCGCCCTCTGGATGGCCGTGGGTACGCTGTGGCTCATGGATTCCAGCATCAACATTTCGATGGAGCCTTTTCGGGCCTTGGTCGGTGATCTTTTGCCCGATGAGCAGCGCACGATGGGCTTCGCTGCCCAGACGTTTTTCATTGGCGTCGGTGCCGTGGTGGCCTCCATGCTGCCCTACATTTTTACCAATTATATGAACGTGCCCAACACGGCCGGGCCGGGCGAAATTCCTCCGTCGGTGCGCTACGCGTTTTACATGGGCGGTGCGGCTTTTTTCGGGGCTGTGCTCTGGACGGTACTGCGCACCCGAGAATACCCGCCCGAAGACCTAGCCGCTTTTGAAGAGGAAAAACGCCGGACTGCCGGCTTTGTCAACGGGCTGCGCGAGTCGTTTATGGGAATCTTCCAGATGCCCCAAACGATGCGCCAACTGGCTGTGGTGCAGTTCTTTTCGTGGCTGGCGCTGTTCTCGCTCTGGATATACACTACGCAGGCCGTTACGGCGCACGTGTACCATACTTCCGACACGACTTCCAAGCTTTACAACGAAGGCGCCGACTGGGTGGGCGTTTGCTTCGCTGTATATAATGGCGTGTCGGCGGTGTTTGCGCTGTTGCTGCCCTTCATTGCTCGGGCCACCAGCCGCCGGTTCACGCACATGCTTTGCCTGATAGCCGGTGGGTTGGGCCTGATTTCCATCTATTTCATCCAGAACCCCAATTTCCTGTTGCTGTCGATGGTGGGAGTGGGCATTGCTTGGGCCAGCATTCTTTCGGTGCCTTATGCTATGCTGGCTGGGTCGCTGCCCGCCAACAAGATGGGCTATTACATGGGGGTGTTCAACTTCTTCATCGTAATTCCGCAGGTGGTCGCCGGTCTGATTTTGGGCTGGGTTACCAAGCACCTATTCCACGATCAATCGGTGTACACGCTCGTGTTTGGGGGCTGCTCCATGATCTTATCGGGGCTGCTCACTCTGCGCGTTTCCGACGAAGGCGATGCGCGCCTGCCCATCGGTCCGCCGCCCTTGCCCGAACCCGGCTACGATGCACCTCTGCAAACGGACCCACGTCTGTAAATCGTCTTGGCTTACTGTCAAAAAGCCCAACTGCGCTCTGCGGTTGGGCTTTTTTGTGTTCGTTTGTAATTAATTGATAGTTAAGTACTTATGGTAGTTAGTGTTTTTGGCGCCTGGCCGCTCTACGTATCCTTACTGATATTTCGCATTTATACGCAGGCGCAATTGCTTGTAAATCAGCATTTAACCCGGTAGCTCGAGCGGTCTTTCCTGCGTATGCCTTGGGAACATTGGCGCCTCCGTTACAGCAACGCGGCGCCTAGTTATCCACGGGGGCCTATGCTAGTAGCTTTTATCTTTTTCGGGTTCTTTTTTAGCGTTTGCGCGCTGATGCTGTGGTGGTTGGTCCGCGCGAAGCCGGTCATTGTCGCATCGTCAGATTGCCCGCGGGTGAGCATTCTGGTGGCGGCCCGCAACGAAGAAGCCGTAATCGAGCGGTGCCTGGCATCGTTGACGCAGCTGCGCTATCCCACTGATAAACTGGAGATACTCATCGCCGACGATGCCTCTACCGATAACACCGCCGGCGTCGTGCGGCGCTTCATTGCCGATAAGCCGCAGTTTCGGTTGCTCACGGTCAGGCACCGGCTGGGCACGGCTCGCGGCAAAAGCAACGCCTTGGCCCACCTGTGCCGCGCCGCCACCGCCGATTATTTCTTCATCACCGACGCTGATATGGCCCTGCCGCCCGACTGGATTCAGACCATGCTGGGCGCGGCTCCCGAAGGCGTAGGCGTAGTAACCGGCGTCACGACCTGCAACACTACGTTGTTTGGCCGCTTGCAGGGGCTGGACTGGCTGTTTGGCCTGAGCGTGATTCGCCTGCTCACCGACCACGGCCTGCCCGTAACGGCCGTCGGCAACAACATGCTCGTAACGCGGGCCGCTTACGAATCCATCGGCGGCTACGAGGCCATGGCCTTCACCGTCACGGAAGATTTGCAGCTGTTTTCGCTGATTGTGGCGCAGGGGTGGGACTACCGCAACCTCCTCGATCCGCGGGTGCTGGGGGTATCGGTGCCGCAGCCTACAGTGCGGTGCCTGTTGCAGCAGCGCAAGCGCTGGATGAAGGGGGCCGTGCGGCTGCCGTGGCAACTGTCGGCACTGTTTGGCCTGTACGCGCTGTTTTACGTGGCTGTATTCTGGCCGGGCTTCTTATCGATTGGCAGCATCGCCGTGCTATTCGGTGCTAAAGTGCTGTGTCAGATGGTATTTCTGAAAATCACGCTGCGGCAGGCCGGGCGCCGCGAATCGTGGGCGGTGCTGCTAGGCTATGAGCTTTACCTGTGCCTGATGTCGGGGGCGGTGCTGGTGTATACCGTGGTGCCGGGCCCTATTCAGTGGAAAGAGCGCCGCTATCGGTGGGCGGAGGGGTAAGCGCGCCGGCAGAAACGTTCTGCAAGACCGGATCGCTCAACCACTGCTGAGCACTCTGCTCGCCCGTAAAGGTCTTAAAATGAACCTGTTGCAATTGGGGTTGCCCCGGAGCGGCTTCCGCTTTTTGCAGCCGTTCGTTGAGCAGCTCCAAGTGGTACGGAGCCACCAGATAGGCGATGCGGGCAGGTCGGCCGCCCAAACTCGCCAACAGGGCAGCCCGAAACGTGGTGAGCACCCACTCAAAATCTTCGGCCGAGGCCAGGCCCCGGCTGCGCAAATCAATTTGCCAGCGCATGGCCCCGGTGGTTTTGGCCAGTTCCAGGGCTGCGTGGTAGCCTGCCCGGTGCTCTTCGGAACCAACCGGCTGCGTCCAGCGCACAAATAATACCTCCAAATCGGAACGGTAATTGAGGCGGACGTAAGTAAGGTCAATCGAATGCATAGAGGCGAACAACGTACAGAGGTAGGCAACGGCTGACCGGTTATTTAAGTTTAAACACGACTGTAATCTTGTTGAATCGCCTCGGCTAGCTTCAAGCTAACGCATTCATATACTGCGAGATATCTTAGGTAGATGAAAGTTGTGGGAGCCAAAAACAAATAAAAACCGCGCTTGCAGCTAGCAAGCGCGGTTTTAGCTCATCGCAAGACTAGCGACTGCTCAGACGCCGCCCAGGCTTTTCTCCCGAATGGCTTTAAACTCCGATCCGGTTTTCCACTTCGGAAAGGTAGTTTCGCCGGCCAGGCGCTGCCCCACCCGAAACAGCAGGCGGACATCTTGTTCCACGCCGCCCAAATCCCATTTCGGATCGTATTCGTCGGCGGGCTGGTGATAGCGGTGTGCTTCGTAGTCTTCGCTGCGCTCTTTGGTGAAGGCGCGGCCGTTGGCGCGGCTCTCAAACCGCCCGTTGGCGTCCAGGGCGGGCACGCCTACGTGGGCAAAGCTGAAGTGGTCGGAGCGGAAGAAGCTGCCTTTCTCCGGCGTTTGATCGGGCAGAATGTAGCGGCCTTGCTCTTTGGCCGCGGCGCGGGCGTAGTCGTCCAGCTCCGACTGGCCGTAGCCGATCACCGTCAGGTCTTTCATGGGGCCGTTTACCGAAAGCGCATCCATGTTAAGGTCGGCCACGGTTTTGGCCAGCGGGTAGAGCGGATGCGCTGCGTAATAAGCTGAGCCCAGCAAACCCTGCTCTTCGCCGGTCACGGCCAGAAACACGATGGTGCGGCCGGGTTTCGTCTTGGCCTGCGTGAAGGCTTTGGCGATGTCGAGCAGGGCCGCGCAGCCGCTGGCGTTATCAACGGCGCCGTTATAAATAGAGTCGCCGTTTACGGCTGGCCCGATGCCCAAGTGGTCCCAGTGTGCGGTATACACAATGTATTCGTCGGCGCGGGTAGTACCCGGCAACACGGCCACCACGTTTTTAGAAGCCGTACGCCGGATTTTGTTACGTATTGACGTACTGACCGTTAGGTTTAAAGGCCGCGGCTTAAAGCCCTTCTTATTGGCGGCGGCGTAGGCTTCGTCGTAGTTCTGGCCGGCGGCGGCGAACAGGCGCTTGGCCGCGTCCAGGGTCACCCAGCCTTCCAGGGCACACTTGCTGGCGCCTTTGTCCGGCGTTTGGGGGTAGAGCTTCGCGCCCGACCAGCTGCTTTGCACCACCGACCAGGGATAGGCCGCGGGCTTGGTGTCATGGACGATGAGCAGGCCGGCGGCGCCGTGGCGGGCGGCCTCCTCGTACTTGTAGGTCCAGCGGCCGTAGTAGGTCATGGCCTTGCCTTTGAACAAGGTCGAGTCCGCGCCCGCGTTGCCCGGGTCGTTGACCAGCACGACCACGGTTTTGCCCCGCACGTCCAGCCCGGCGTAGTCGTCCCAGCCGTACTCGGGCGCCACCACCCCGTAGCCGGCAAACACCAGGGGCGAATTTTGCACCGCCACCACCGGCTTTTCTTGCTCGGTGAAGGCCACGTAATCCGTTTTGTAGTTCAGCGTCAGGTTTTTGCCCTGGCCAGCGATGGTCATGGTCGGGGCGGGCATACCCGTGATCTCTACCAGCGGTACATCCTGAAAGTAGCTGCCATTGGGGCCGGGCTTCAGGCCAAGCTTTTTGAATTCATCAGCCAGATACGCCGTGGTTTTCGCTTCGCCCGGCGTAAAGGGTTTGCGGCCCTGAAACTCATTGGACGACAATATTTTGATGTGCTCGGCAATGCTGGCGGCGGTAATGCCATCCGGGGGCGCAGCAATCGCGATCGAATCGGTGGCCGCGTCAGTGTCGTCGGTGGTGGTCGCGGTAGAGGACGATTTGCTTTGGCATCCCGCTAATAGGCTCAACAGCAAAGCGTTACCAAATAGCAAAGAATAGGGTAGTCTCATGGGCGGCAGAACGAGAGTGAGAAAGAGAAAGGCAGTGAGCGAGCAAAAAGCTGATCAACAGCTCAAGGTGTGGAAAATGCGGCACACTGAAAATTCCGGTAAATGAATATCTTAGGGGCCGCGAACAGATATAGTATCTTCAGGAGAAAAAATATAACGTTGCCGTAACCATAGTCGCCTCAACTATTACCGAATTTTGCCGTTCCATCCCAAACTCTCACCTATATAACTCTTCCGTTATGATCAAATTCTCCCCAACGGCAGTCGCAAGTTGCCTGTTCGCTACCGCAGCCTTGCTGGCCGGCTGCAAAAAGGATGGCCCGGTTATGCATGGCCCCGACAAGATGCCCACGCACGTTTCGTCGTTGCGGTTCATCGGCGAAAAGATTGTGCCTTTCAAGCAGGACTACAACAACACCACGATAGGTGGGCTTTCGAGCATCGACTACCGCCCTGATAAGGACAAATACTACATCATGTGCGATGATGCAAGTGCTTTCCAACCAGTGCGTTACTACACTGCTGACATAGATTTTGACCAGACGCAGTTTACGAACGTGAATTTTACGGGCGTCACCACCTTCAAGCGGCCCGACGGCAGCCTTTACCCCAACACAGCCGCTGATCGCTACAGCGCTATCGACCCCGAGGGCCTTGCCTACGACCCCGCTACGTCGCACCTCATCTGGTCGAGCGAAGGCATTCGTAATGTGACGGTTACGCCGGCAGTGCTCACCGATCCTTTTCTGTATGAGGCCAACCTCGACGGCACCTTTGTCGCCTCCTTTGCGCTGCCTTCTCTGTTTAAAATACAGTCTACCGAAAACGGCACGCGTTCCAACGGCTCGTTTGAAGGTGTCTCAGTCGTGCCCAATAGCCGCTATGTCTTTACGGCCAATGAAGAGCCTGTGTATGAGGACGGGCCGCGCGCCGATTTCGGCGTGGCCGGTTCGCCTATCCGCCTGATCAAGTACGACAAAGTGACGCATCAGCCGGTAGCGCAGTATGCCTACAAGCTGGATGCCGTGCACGCGGCCCCCATTCCCGCCGATCAGTTCCGGCTGAACGGAGTGGTAGAAATGGTAGCCATGTCGGAAACGAAAATGCTGGTCATGGAGCGTTCTTTCGCCGTGGGAGCGACGCCTGATTACGTGGTTAAAATCTACGAAGTTGATCTGGACGGGGCCACCGATATATCGCGTGAAAACAGCTTAAAAACAGCTATTTACACGCCAGTAAGCAAGCGCCTCGTGCTGGACGTGGCCTCCACCGGCATCAAGCGCGTCGACAACCTCGAAGGCATGACTTTCGGCCCGAAATTGGGCAACGGCCACTACTCGCTGGTGCTGGTTTCCGACGACAATTTCGGCAGCTCCCAGATTACGCAATTCCTGGCGTTTGAAGTAATTCCATAACCAACCGGTTGCTAAATTTTTAAAAGTGCAACTGCCTTATTATTAGGTGGTTGCACTTTTTTATTTTCCCCTATCTCCAGAAGTAAATTGCAGAAAGCAAAAAAATAACGGGCGGCGTGCGTCCGTAGGGGAATGCATCCGTCTATTGGCGATGTTGTGCGGTACGTTACGACCGAATCACATCTTCATCTTTTGCTTTTCGTGTATTTATGACGCAAAAACGACTCTGGCTGTTGGGCCTGGGCCTCTCGCTCTCGCTGCACCCGATGCTGGCGCAGCAAAAAACCACTGCTGCCAAGACCAAACCCAAAACCGTAATCGTACCCGCCAAAGCTACCGCCGGCGGTGCGCGCTTAGTGGAAAAAGTAACCCGCAAGGGTTCGGAGCTGGTTATTCCGTACGAAAAATACGTGTTGCCCAACGGCCTGACGGTCGTTGTAACCGAAGACCACAGCGACCCGCTGGTGCACGTCGACGTGACCTACCACGTGGGCTCGGCGCGGGAGCAAATCGGTAAGTCGGGTTTTGCCCACTTCTTTGAGCACATGATGTTCCAGGGCTCCGACCACGTAGCCGATGAGCAGCATTTCAAGCTGGTTACGGCCGCCGGCGGCACTTTGAACGGCTCGACGAACCGCGACCGCACCAACTACTACGAAACCGTACCGGCCAACCAGCTCGAAACGGCTTTGTGGCTGGAAGCCGACCGCATGGGCTTTTTGCTCGACGCCGTTACCCAGCAAAAGTTTGAAGTTCAGCGCTCTACTGTCAAAAACGAGCGCGGCCAGAACTACGACAACCGTCCCTACGGCCTGGCCGGCGAGAACGTATCGAAAGCGTTGTATCCGTACGGCCACCCGTATTCGTGGATGACCATCGGCTATCTGGAAGACCTGGATCGCTCGAACGTGGACGATCTGAAGAACTTCTTCCTGCGCTGGTACGGCCCCAACAACGCCACCCTGACCGTCGGCGGCGACGTGAAACCGGCCGAGGTAGTGAAATTGGTGGAGAAGTATTTTGGCCCGATCAATCGGGGCCCTGCCGTGCAGAACATGAAGCTGCCCGCGCCCAAGCTGGCCTCGGACCGCTACGTGAGCTACCAAGACAACATCCGCTTCCCGATGCTGCAACTGGTGTTCCCGTCGGTGCCGCAAAACCACCCAGATGAAGTCGCACTCGACGCGTTGGCTGAAATTATTGGCTCGGGTCGTAACTCATTGCTATATAAGAACTTAGTAAAGAACCAGAAAGCCGTTCTGGCGCAGGCCTACAACCAGACTACCGAGTTGGCTGGCCAGTTTACTATCACAGCCCGCAGCTTCCCCGGCAAAGGCCTCGACAGCACCGAAGTGCTCGTGCGCAAATCGCTGGCGGAGTTTGAGCGTACCGGCGTTTCCGACGATGCCTTGGCGCGCTTCAAAGCCAGCCGCGAAGCCGACTTGGTCAACAGCCTGTCGAGCGTGAGTGGCAAGGTTTCGCAATTAGCTGCTAACCAGACGTTTACTGGTAATCCTAATCGCTTGCCTATCGACGTGCAGCAGTTGCGTTCGCTGACCAAAGCCGATGTGCAACGCGTTTACAATCAATATATTAAAGGTAAGCACGCCGTGATCCTGAGCGTGGTACCCAAAAATGCTCCCACGCTGGTTGCCCACGCCGACAACTACCAAGTGTCGAAGGATGGCTACCAGGCACCAAAAGACGAGTACGCCGGCCTTACTTATGTGAAGGCCAAGGACACGTTCGACCGCGGCACGCAGCCCAAAGCCGGTACCAATCCGGTGGTGCAGGTGCCTGCTGTGTGGCAGGACCAGTTTGAGAACAAGCTGCGCGTCATAGGCACGCGCAACGCGGAAATCCCGACGGTTACCATGCTGCTGACCATTCGTGGTGGTCACCGCCTCGAGCAAAACGACCGTGACAAGGCGGGCATCGCTGCACTCACGGCGGCCATGCTCAACGAAGGCTCGCAGAAATACACCAGCGAACAATTCAGCGCCGCCCTCGACAAGCTGGGCAGTGCCATTCAGGTGAGCGCCGGCAACGAAAACACAACGGTGTACGTGCAAACGCTGACCAAAAACCTGCCGGCTACGATGGCGTTGTTGCAGGAGCGCTTGCTACACCCACGCTTCGACCAGGCTGATTTTGACCGCCTTAAGAAGCAAACCCTGGAAGGCATTGCCAACCAGGTGACGCAGCCGGTAGTCATTGCCGACAATACGTATTCGCGGTTGCTCTACGGCGGCCTCGACATCATGAGCACGCCGGTGAGCGGCACCAGCGCCAGCGTGCGCAGCATCACGCTCGACGACGTGAAGAAGTTTTATCAGCAGAACTACGCCCCCAATGTGAGCTACCTGACGGTGGTCGGTGACGTCGATCAGAAGACGGCGGAGGCACAGATGGGCTTTCTGAAAGGCTGGCTGCAACAAGGCGTAAACCTGCCCGCCAGCCCCAAAACCCAGCAGCCGGACAAAACGCGAATCTACTTCGTGAACAAGGACGGGGCGGCGCAGTCGGAAATCCGCGTCGGTTACCTAGCCCTGCCTTATGACGCGACTGGCGATTATTACCGCGCGTATTTGGCCAACTATATCCTGGGCGGTGCTTTCAACTCGCGCATCAACCTCAACCTGCGCGAAGATAAAGGCTATACCTACGGCGCTCGCTCGGGCTATTCGGGCTCGCGTTTCGTGGGGCCTTTCACGGCCTCGGCCGGCGTGCGCGCCGATGCTACGGCGGCTTCGGTAAAGGAGTTCATGAAGGAGATCGAGAACTACCGCAACGGCATCACTGACGAAGAGCTACAATTCCTGCAAGCCTCTGTGGGTCAGAGTGATGCGTTGCGTTACGAAACGGGCCAGCAGAAAGCTGCCTTCCTGGCGCGCCTGCTCGAGTACGACCTCGACAAGAACTACGTGCAACAGCAGAGCACCATCTTGAAAAACCTGACGAAGGAAGATGTCAAAACGTCGGCGCAGAAATACTTGCCCGCCGACCATATGTACATCGTAGTGGTTGGCGACAAAAAGTATTTGCCTGAAGTGCAACAGCTTGGCTACGAAGTAGTTGAGTTGGATGCTGACGGCAACCGCTTGACGCCTGCCGTAGCTGCTGCTCCGGCCGCCGCTGCCGAACCTGCGCCTGCGCCCGTCGAAACCAAAAAGTCGAAGCGCAAAGCCAAGACAGAAGACGGTAAGAAAATCAAGGTGAAGGAAAAGGCTGGCGAAGCCAAATAGAGGTCTGCTACTTCCTCATTGCAAAGGCCCGTCTCCAGTTGGAGGCGGGCCTTTTTGTTTGTAACTACTTGTATATGAGTTATTTGTGTGGCTTGAGTTGGTGGGTATAAATTGTCTTTTGCCCTCTGAAGTAAATAGTATCTAAATAATATACTACTCGCACTAAGCACGTGTGTTTGTATCCTGTACCTTAACGTTGGAATTAGACACAACTACCCTTTTTATGATCTGTAAGCCCTTTATTTTGCTCGGACTTGGCTCGGCTTTGGCTTTGTCGCCAGCCGCCCAAGCCCAGCAAAAAGCCCCGGCCAAACCGGCTATGGCTACCACCAAATCTACCGGCGGCACTCGCTTAGTAGAAAAAGTAACCCGCAAGGGTTCGGAGCTGGTGATCCCGTACGAGAAGTACGTGCTGCCCAACGGCCTGACGCTGCTCGTGGCCGAAGACCACAGCGACCCGTTGGTGCACGTCGACGTAACCTACCACGTGGGCTCGGCGCGCGAAACAATTGGCAAATCCGGTTTTGCCCACTTCTTCGAGCATATGATGTTTCAGGGCTCGGATCACGTGAAAAGCGGCGAGCATCCCAAGATTATCAGCGCCGCAGGTGGTAGCATGAACGGGTCGACCAACCGCGACCGCACCAATTATTTTGAAACCCTGCCCAGCAACCAGGTTGAAACAGCGTTATGGCTGGAAGCTGATCGCATGGGCTTTTTGCTGGATGCCGTTACCCAGCAAAAGTTTGAGATTCAACGCGCTACGGTAAAGAACGAACGCGGCCAGAGCGTGGACAACCGCCCGTATGGCTTGGCCGATGAACTCAAGGATCGGGCGCTGTATCCGTATGCGCATCCGTACTCGTGGTCGGTGATTGGCTCGTTGGAAGACTTGGATCGCTCGAACGTGGACGATCTGAAGAACTTCTTCCTGCGCTGGTACGGCCCCAACAACGCCACCCTGACCGTCGGCGGCGACGTGAAGCCGGCCGAGGTAGTGAAACTGGTGGAGAAGTACTTCGGCTCCATCAAGCGCGGGCCGGCTGTAGCGGACATGAAAGTAGCGGAGCCCAAGCTGGCCTCGGACCGCTACGTGAGCTACCAAGACAACATCCGCTTCCCGATGCTGCAACTGGTGTTCCCGACCGTGCCGCAGTACCACCCCGATGAAGTCGCTCTGGATGCGCTGGCTGACATCATTGGGCGCGGCAAAACGTCGTTGTTGTATAAGAACCTGATTAAGAACCAGAAAGCCGTGCAGGCTTCGGCCAGCCACCCGACCTCGGAGCTGGGCGGCGAATTCACAATTTCGACTTTCAACGTACCCGGTCAGCAGCTTGATAGCACCGAAGCCGTAATTCGGAAGACGTTCGTAGAGCTGGAAAAACGCGGCATCACCGACGACGATGTACAGCGCTTCAAAGCCAGCCGCGAGGCCAGTATGATTAACCGGCTGGCCAGTGTAAGCGGTAAAGCTTCGCAACTGGCAGAATTTCAAGCGTTTACGGGCAACCCCAACCGTCTGCCGGAAGAGATGCGCAAGTTACAAGCCCTGACCAAGGCCGATGTGCAACGCGTTTATAATCAATATATTAAAGGCAAGCATGCGGTAATCGTAAGCGTGGTGCCTAAGGCCGGTACGCCTGTTGCCGCGGCGCATCCCAACAAATTTGAGGTATCGAAAGCAGGCTTTAAAGCGCCTGCCGACGAGTACAAAGGCCTAACCTATGTGAAGGCCAAGGACAACTTCGACCGTACCCAGCGGCCTAAGTCGGGTGCTAACCCGGTGGTGAAAGTGCCAGCTTACTGGCAAGAGGAACTGCCTAACGGTCTGAAGGTTATCGGGGCCCGCAACAGCGAAATTCCATCCGTAACCTTGTTGCTGAGCATGGGCGGCGGGCATCGGTTGGAGCAGCAAAACCCTGCAAAAGTCGGCGTCGCGGCCCTAACGGCTTCTATGCTCAACGAGAGCTCACAGAAATACACGGGCGAGGAGTTTACGGCCGCGCTTAACAAGCTGGGCAGCACCATTCAGGTGAGCTTAGGCAACGACAACACGACGGTGTATGTGCAGTCATTGACCAAAAATCTCGACAAGACCATGGCGCTGCTGCAGGAGCGCCTGTTGCATCCGCGCTTCGACGAGGCTGATTTTGCTCGCCTCAAAAAGCAAACGCTGGAAGGCATTGCGGCGCAAAACACTCAGCCAGTGACGGTTGCCAACAAAACCTACGCCCGCTTGCTCTACGGCGCCAACGACATCATGAGCGTGCCCACGAGTGGTACCGCAGCGTCGGTGCAAAGCATCACGCTTGACGACGTAAAGCAATTTTACCAGCAGAATTACGCGCCCAACGTGTCGTATCTGGTGGTAGTGGGCGACGTCGAGCAGAAGGACGTAATGCCCAAGCTGGCCTTCCTGAAAAGCTGGGAGAAAAAATCGGTGGCACTGCCCACAGTGAATCCGGCCGTTCAGCCAGACAAAACGCGAATCTACTTCGTGAACAAGGACGGAGCAGCACAGTCGGAAATCCGCGTCGGCTACCTGGCCTTGCCTTATGACGCGACCGGCGAATACTACCGTGCGTATTTGGCGAACTACATGCTGGGCGGCGACTTTAACAGCCACATCAACCTCAACCTGCGCGAGCAAAAAGGCTATTCGTACGGCGCCTACTCATACTTCGGTGGTACGCGCTACGTGGGGCCCTTCACGGCGCAGGCCGGCGTGCGCGCCGATGCCACAGCGCCCGCGGTAAAGGAGTTCATGACCGAAATTCAGAACTACCCGAATGGGGTTACGGACGAAGAGGTTGCTTTCCTGAAAACCGCTGTGGGTCAGAGCGATGCCTTGAAATACGAGACCGGCCAACAGAAGGCTAACTTCCTAGGCCGCATCGTAGAGTACAACCTGCCTCGGGATTTTGTGCAGCAGCAGCAAACCATCCTGCAAAACATCAAGAAGGAGGACATTCAGGCGACGGCGCAGAAGTACTTGCCCGCCAACAGCATGTACATCGTCGTGGTCGGCGACCGGGCGAAAGCTTTCCCCGGCCTCGGCGAGCTGGGCTATGAGGTAGTCGAAATGGATGCCGATGGAAATCGGGTGGCTGCTCCAGCCCCAGCGGCCGCTGCTACTCCGGCCGCTCCCGCTGCCGCCGCTGCGGATGCTGCCGAGTTGGGCGACAAAAAGATGAAGCGCAAGGCCAAAGACGAGGATGGCAAAAAAATGAAAATCAAGCACAAAGAAGGCAGCGACGCGAAATAATCGCGCTCAGCCGAATAGTAAAAAAGCCAGCCTTCGTATCGAGGGCTGGCTTTTATGTTTAAGATCTGTTGCAGCTAACGCAGTGGCGTATGTTGCCCTCACTAAACACGACGATCATGCAGAAATTAAGCAGCGCAGTCGCCTTGCATTTCCCAGCCCCACTCAGCATGGGCACGGGGGCGAAGTGTATCAATAGCAGGTTTGGCCACCTAACCAGCAAGGAGCATTTCCGCCACTTCGCGCCCGGTGGCTAAGGCTGCGTTTTGCGAAGGATAAGCCGTGTGATCGCCACAGCGGTAGAGTGTATCGGTGAGGCGAAGCGGCTGACGCACGGGCTGTCCTGCCGAATATACCGGCAGGGCATAAGGAAGATGGTACGTGCGAAGATGTTGCCACTGAGCCGCTTGCGGCCCAAACCAGTCCGTAAGCTCTTGCTGCAAATGTGTCGTTAGGGTTCGCTCGTCGAGGCCGTGCTCGCCGTGGGTGCTAACGGAAACAAGCGTGCGGCCCGCAGGCGCGTAGGCCGGTGCCACATCGCTGGGAAAGCTCACGTTGTGCGCCAGCGCATTGGGCTTCGCATTCAGGCGCAGCAACCGATCGCCCTGACCTGGCGAGCTTTCGGCGGCAAAATACGTGCAGGTGGTGCGCCGCCACGCCAGCGCTTCGGCGTGAGCCGTGGGCGGCAAAAGCTGCCGGGCAGCTTCCCCGTCCACAGCAACCACCACGGCGGAGGCTTCCAGGGTTTCGCCAGTTGCTAGCTGCACTGTGTTGGCTTCAATGGCCTCGGCTGCCGTATTCAGCCGCACCGAGCCGGCAGGTAAGCGCTGGGCCAATTGCTCCGGAATCTGCTGCATGCCTAGTGCCGGAATCACAGCTTCGCCTTCCAGAAATTGCTGAAAGACAAACTCGAAGAAATTGCTAGCCGTACCCAACGACCGATCTAGAAATACCCCGCCAAAAAAGGGCCGGAAGAACGAATCAATGATCTGCTCGCTCCAGCCGTAGCGCCGCAAAAAAGTAAGCGTGTCGGTCGCCTCGCGGTTGAGCAATTGTTCGGGCTTGTACTTGCTTACGTGCTGTACTAGGCTGAGAATCCGCAACTTATCAGCGAGCGTACCAATGCGCGAGGCGAGCGCCGTAAACGCGGCCGTGGGCCGTTGCAGTGGGTTTTGCAGGGTGGTTTGCTGCCCATCGGCCAATTGAATGACCGCCCCGGAGCGAAAAGCCCGCAGGTCGGCGGCGCCATAATCGAGCAGGCGCTGCACCTCCGGGTAGCGCGTCAGCAGCACCTGAAAGCCGTGGTCGAGGCGAAAGCCCTCCGGTGTAACGTCGGTGCGAACGCGTCCGCCCACTGCGTCGGCTGCATCCAAAACGAGCACCGGCCGGCCGGCGCGGTGTAGGTAGTTGGCGCAGGCCAAGCCCGCCAAACCAGCACCGATGATCACAACGGGAGCAGAAGAAACGAGAGATTCACTCATGTGATGCCAAACCGATAATGCCGCTCCAAGGTTACGGGTTAATGGCTCTTGGTTGTAAAGTTCTTATAATAAGGTGCTTATGCGAGGCTGCTCGTCCTTCATACTGTCTTCCGCGCTTACCCTCAAAACAGCTTATGCGGCTTGGGTACTTTGCGCGTTTTCATGGTGTAAAACTCCGCCACACCGTTGCGGGCAAAGCGCACTTGCCACGCACCCACCACCGCACCACGCTGATAGCCAATGGCTTGGTCGGTCGGATAGGCTTTCTTGATGAGCGCGTAATCGGCGGCGGCAATGTCTTTGCCAACCTCACCGTGGCAGCGCAGGCAAAGCGCATCGTCCAGCACAATGGGCCGCTGGTAGGTGAATACCTCAGCCGATGGGCGGGCAATATTGCGCATGGTATCATTTTGACTAGCAACAAGTTGCGTTGCCGGCTGGTGTTGCGGATTGCGCGGTTTGTTGCTGACGCGCTGGGCAGTAGCCTTCAGAACATGCGCCAGCGAATCGGTGGACGCGTACGTTTCGGGGCGGCAGTAGGGTAGAGCAGCCGCTACGCCGCCTTGCGCAAGCCGCTCGGCAAGCAGTCGGTGCAGTTCGCGGTCGGCCGAAAGGGTCAGGGAGTCGCCGGCCCAGCGGGTAGCATGCAGCAAATCGGCGGGCATAATGCGTTTGACCACCCAGTTTTCGGCCTCAATGCCAATGCGTTTGCTGTCTTTCAGATGCTGAATCTGATCAGGACGACAGGCCGGCAACGCGGCTAAGAAAAAGGCCGCGACCCCGGCGGCACAAACAAGACGACGCATACAAACTGAAGGGTTACGACCGAATCCGGTTGCCTAACAACGCTCGAAGGTATACGGTTACGGCGGGACGCGCTGCGAGTACTTTGTGCCTCTGGCTATCTGCTTACTAGATAGTCTTTTAACGTAGTATAGTCGGCTTGCATTACATGGCTTTGCTTGGGCTTGGGCAGGAGCTCAGCCACGGCCGGAGGCAACGAGATTTTGCCTTGGATAAGGGGCTCTACCACGTCGTAAAACTTCACCGGATGAGCCGTTTCCAGGAAAATCCCCCGCTCGTCGGGGTGTTGCGCTAGGTACTGCTGCAAGGCCTGATAGGCCACCGCCCCGTGCGGGTCAAGCAGGTAACCGTGCTCGGCGTGTACCTGCCGGATGGTATCGGCAGTGGTGTCGTCGCTGATGGTATAGCCCGTGATGCTACTCTTAACGTGCTCATAGTCACGTTGGAACAACTCCAGAATGCGCGTGAAATTACTAGGATTGCCCACGTCCATGGCATTGGAAATGGTGGCGATTGCGGCTTTGGGGGCAAACGTGCCGCTCAACAGATAAGCGGGCACCGCGTCGTTGGCATTGCAGGCCGCCACAAAATGGCGGATCGGCAAGCCCGACACGTACGCCAGCAGCCCCGCGCAGAGGTTGCCGAAGTTGCCGCTTGGTACCGCCACTACCGGCGGCTCGGCGTGCGACCATTGCTGCAAGGCGTAGCCGTAATAAAACTGCTGCGGCAGCCACCGCGCCACGTTGATGGAGTTGGCTGAGGTAAGAAATAGCCGGCTGGTAAGTTCTTGATCAGCAAAGGCTTGCTTAACCATGCGTTGGCAGTCGTCGAAGGTGCCCTGCACTTCCAGCGCCGTGATGTTCTGGCCCAGCGTTGTTAGTTGCAGCTCCTGCACTGAGCTGACTTTGCCCGACGGATACAGGATCACAACATCCACGCCTTCGACTCCCAAAAACCCGTTGGCGACCGCTCCGCCGGTGTCGCCGGAAGTGGCTACCAGCACCGTAACGTGGCGGCTGCCGTGCCGCGAAAAGTAGCCCAGGCAGCGGCTCATAAAGCGGGCGCCCACGTCCTTAAACGCCAGCGTCGGGCCGTGAAACAGCTCCAGCACCGTACTGCGCTCACCGACGGGCACCAACGGAAAGTCGAAGTTTACCGCCTCCGTACAGATGGCGTGCAAGGCTTCTTCCGGAATGGCGGCCCCAACGTAAGGCCGGATCATGTCAAAAGCTAGGGTAGCTTTGTCCTTCTCTTTCAGGGTGTTAAGAAACGAAGCCGAGAATTTCGGAATGGCTTCCGGGAAATACAGACCACCATCGGGCGCCTGCCCGGCAATCGTGGCTTCCCGAAAATCGACGGCCGGCGCTTGGTGATTAAGACTGTAATAAAGCATGGAAAGGCAAAAGAAGGAAAGTGAAATTAAGATAGTTGTGATTTATAATACATTGATTGTCAAATAATTATGTAGGAATATTAATTTCGGTTTCCACGGGCATTACGCGCACCCCTTCGAGGTTGATGGTGCTCACGTACGTATGAAAATCAATGCCGAGCCCGTGGTAAACGCTTTGCATGACGGCTTCTACCTGGCGAGCGGTGGTTTCGTGCTGGCTGAGCATGAAAATGGAAGGACCCGAACCCGAAATGCCGCCGCCAAGCGCGCCGGCTTCCTGACTAGCCCGTTTTACTTCGGCAAAGCCCGGGATGAGAATGCTGCGCACCGGCTCGATGATCACGTCTTCCAACGACCGCCCGATAAGCGCGTAATCGCCCTTCATCAGGCCCGCAATCAAGCCTCCTACGTTGCCCCATTGCCGGATGGCGTCCTTGAGCGGCACTTGCTTTTTCAGAATTTCACGGGCATCGGACGTTTTTACTTCGATTTGGGGGTGCACCACGGTCACGTACAACGGCGGGGCGGGAATGGGAATAATGTCGAGCGGTTCGGTGGAGCGAATCAGGGTAACGCCGCCGTAGATGCAAGGCGCAATGTTGTCGGCGTGCCGCACGCCCGAGGCTACCTCTTCGCCATACGTGGCAAACTCTACCAGCTCGGCTTTGGTGAACCGATTGTCCAGCAAGGCGTTAGCGCCTACTACGGCGCCGGCCGCACTCGCCGCGCTCGACCCGATGCCGCTGCCGGGTTTGATGGCTTTCGCGATTTCAACCTCAAACCCAATGGGCTCGGACACCGCCCGCAACAGCGCCAACAGCGCCGCCCCGGCCACGTTGCGCCGGGGCTCGGTGGGCAGGTTGTAGTCGTCTTTGTTGATGATGACGACGCCCGGTTGCGAGGTAAGGCGCAGGGTCATGGTGTCGTAGGGCGCGCCTAGCGCGAAGCCCAGCACATCGAAGCCGCACACTACGTTGGCAACGGTAGCAGGCGCAAGAACGGTTACTGAATTCATATATGCTTGATGTAGAATCGGTTATGGATTGCAGGCGGACTAGGTAACTATACCCGCGCCGCCCGAATCATATCGGCGAATACCCCCGACGCCGTAACGTCGGCGCCGGCGCCGGCCCCTTTCACTACCAGCGGCTGCTCGACGTAGCGGTTGGTGTAGAAAAGCACCACGTTGTCTTTGCCCTGCAAGGTGAAAAAGTCGTGCTCCGGCCCCACCTGCTGCAAGCCCACAGCCGCTTTGCCGTTTTCGTAGTGAGCCACAAACTTGAGCTTTTTGCCCGCCGCCGCCGCTTGCTCGTAGAGTCGGCGGAAGTGTGCTTCGTGCACGGCCAGCTGCTCGTAAAAGGCCGCTACGTCGCCTTCCATGCACGTCGCGGGCAGAAAAGAATCGTTCGTGATGTCGTCCATTTCCATCACGACGCCGGCTTCACGGGCCAGAATCAGGATTTTGCGCATCACATCGGTGCCGCTCAGGTCGAGGCGCGGATCGGGTTCGGTATAGCCTTCATCCTGAGCCCGTTGCACCACGGAAGCAAAGGAGCTGGTGCCGTCGTAATGGTTGAATACGTAGTTGAGCGTCCCCGACAGCACCGCCTGAATGCGGTTCACCACGTCGCCGCTGCGTAGCAAGTCGTTGAGCGTTCCGATGATGGGCAAACCCGCGCCCACGTTGGTCTCGAAGAGGAAATTAGCGTTGAATTCGCGCGCTAACGACTTGAGATTCGCATAGTTGGCGTACGCCGACGAACAGGCCACCTTGTTGCATGCCACTACCGAAATACTCTTTTCCAGCAAAGCCGCATAGCACTCGGCCACTTGGGCGCTGGCCGTAATGTCCACAAACACAGCATTGCGAAGGTTGCGGGCCTGGATGTTGGCCACAAGCTGCGTCAGCTCCATGGGCTCACCTTCCTGCAAGTCTTCCTGCCAGGTATTCAGGTCGAGGCCTTCGTCGTTGATAACGTACTTTTTGCTGTTGGCAACGGCAATCACCCGCAGCTGCAAGCGCAGTTTTTCCAAGAGATAGTCTTGCTGCTGAGCTAGTTGGCCTAACAGCTTGCTGCCCACGTTGCCCGCGCCCACGATAAAGAGGTTGACCTGCTTGTACTCGGTTTGGAAGAAGGCCTCGTGCAGTACATTGATGGCTTTGCGAACGTCATGCGACTGGATAACCGTGGAAATGTTCTTCTCCGATGATCCCTGGGCTATTGCTCTGATGTTCACGCCGTTATGACCGAGCGCGCCAAACATCCGCCCGCTGACGCCGGGGTGATCCTTCATGTTCTCGCCTACCAGTGCGACAATGGCTAGACCGGTTTCCAGTCGAAGCGGCTCGACTTTATTGCTCGTAATCTCATAGGCAAACTCCTCATCCACAGCGGTTTTGGCACGTGGTGCGTCGGTGCTGCTGACGGCCACCGAAATGGAATGTTCCGACGAGCTTTGGGTGATCAGAATCACGTTGATGCGCTCCTGCGCCAGCGCGCCAAACAGCCGCTTCGAAAAACCCGGAATGCCCACCATGCCGCTGCCCTCGAGGTTGAGTAGGGCGATGCTGCCAATGCTCGAAATGCCGCGCACAATGGTATGGTTGGGCGGTGAGTCTACCTCGATCAGGGTGCCGTGGTCAGCGGGGGCGAAGGTATTCTTGATCCACAATGGAATGCCCAGCTGCATAACCGGTTGAATAGTAGGCGGATATAAGACCTTTGCCCCAAAGTGCGACAGCTCCATCGCTTCTTTGTAAGAGATGTGCGGGATGGCTTTGGCGCTGGTCACTAGGCGCGGGTCGGCCGTCATCATTCCGCTCACATCCGTCCAGATTTCCAGCACGTCGGCATGCACGGCCCCGGCGAAAATGGCGGCACTGTAGTCGGAGCCGCCGCGGCCTAGGGTAGTAGTGGCACCTTGCGCGTCGGCCGCAATAAAGCCCGGCACCAAGTACACCTGCTGCTCTGACTCCGTAAGTAAGTTCTTGATTTGCTGGTTGGTAACGGCAAAGTTGACTTCCGCCGCCCCGAACCTTGAATTGGTGCGGATCAGTTCGCGGGAATCGAGCCATTGGCAGCGCAACGAAGCCGCCTGCACGCGGGCCGCCACCATCTGCGACGACATCAACTCGCCAAAACTCATCACGCGGTCTTGGGTACGTGGTGAGAGTTCGCCCAAGGCAAATACGCTGTCGCAGATAGCGTCCAGCTCGTTGCAGCGCCGTTTTATGGCACTCAGCACCGCGCTTTGGTTGGCCACCGGAACGAGGGCCTTCACCGTGTCGAGGTGGCGTTGCTCAATGGCTTGCAGGTGTTCTCGGTAGGTTTCGTCGCCGGCCGCGGCCCGTTGGCTGGCCTCAATCAGAGCATCGGTGACGCCGCCTAGCGCCGAGACGATTACAATGGTCGGCCCGCGCTGGGCAGCGGTTGCGATGATGTCGATTGCTTTGTTGATGTTCTCTGCGTTGGCTACCGAGGTGCCGCCGAATTTCAAAACCTGCATACAAGTGAAGTGAGTAGAACACATAAAGGCCCGCTCGCTCAGTAAAAATCCAGTATCGGATTTTACCGGTGAGGGGCTGCAAACTCTGGGGTTGAAAAAGGAGAAGGTGGAGTGGGCAGCCCTGTTACCGGGTAATGACCATCCATGTGACTGTTGTAATGACAGTCAGAGCGCGGGTGAAATAGCGAATAGCAAGCTGCTGAGGCATATACGCGCGGGCTAGATGCTGCAAAGTAGTAAAACTTTCGAGGCATCCTAGCAGCCACGGCAAATATGCTGCCCTGCAAACGAGGCAATCGGGAACGCAGAGCCTTCTCGGACGTGTTTGTTTTCAGTACCTTTGCACCAGCAAATACAATTTCCCACAGGCAAGATGCTAGACAAACTGGAGGCCATTAGCCAGCGCTACGAGGACGTGAGTCAACAACTCATGCAGCCCGAAGCTATGAGCGATATGAAACGCTACAAGGCCCTCAACAAAGAATATAAGGACCTCGGCAAAATCGTGACGGAGTACCGCAACTATCAGCAGGTGCTCTCCAACATTGAGAACGCTCGGGAAGTCATCTCAACGGAGAAAGACGAAGATTTCCGCGAAATGGCGAAGGCGGAGCTCGATGAGCTTCTGCCCGAGCAAGATCGCTTGGAAAGCGTGATCAAAGACTTGCTCATCCCGAAAGATCCGAATGACTCGAAGGACGTGATCATGGAAATCCGGGCGGGCGCCGGCGGCGACGAGGCGGCGATTTTTGCCGGCGACTTGCAGCGTATGTACATGCGCTACGCCGAAAAGCAGGGCCTGCGCATGGACCTGATTGACGCCACGGAAGGCACCTCGGGTGGCTACAAAGAAATCGTGCTCTCGCTGAAAGGCGAAGACGTGTACGGCAAGCTCAAATTCGAATCGGGTGTGCACCGTGTGCAGCGCGTACCGGCTACCGAAACGCAGGGCCGCATTCACACTTCGGTAGCTTCTATTGTGGTAATGCCAGAGGCAGAAGAACTCGACATCGAGCTGGATATGAACGACATCCGCAAGGACCTATTCATGTCATCGGGCCCCGGTGGTCAGTCCGTTAACACGACGTATTCGGCCGTGCGCCTTACCCACATCCCAACCGGCCTCGTGGCTCAGTGCCAAGACCAGAAATCGCAGCTCAAAAACTTCGACAAGGCCCTGCAGGTATTGCGCTCGCGCATTTACGAGATTGAGTTGGCCAAGAAAAACGAAGCCGAAGGCGCTGCTCGCAAGAGCATGATCGGCGGCGGCGACCGTTCTGATAAGATCCGTACGTACAACTACCCCCAAGGCCGCGTAACGGACCACCGCATCGGCCTGACCGTCTACAACTTATCCAGCGTAATGGACGGCAACATCGACGAGTTTGTTGAGCAGCTCCGCATCGCCGAAAGCGCCGAAAAGCTGAAAGAAGGCGTTGTGTAAGTATTTGAAAGTTAATAGGTTATAGAAACCTGTCTCATACGTCTGTCATCCTTCCTTCATTAGGATGACAGACGTTTTTTATGAATCCTATGCGCTTGCTGCTGCCCGTTCTGTCTATTTTTCTGTGCATCAGCTCGTTGTTAGTGGGCTGCGAGCCGAAGGAAGATGTCATCACGACGAGCGCATCGGCCAAGCTGGAGTTTTCCTCCGACACCGTGAAGTTCGATACGGTGTTTGTGCAAAAGGGCACGGTCACGAAACGGTTGTGGGTGTATAACCGCAATGCCCGCGCCGTGAAGGTAGAGCAGATTTCGCTGGGCATGCCGGCCAATTCGCCCTACACTTTGACCCTCAACGGTGAAGCCGGAGTTGGAGCCAGTAACGTTGAGATCCGGGGCAAGGACAGCGTATTGGTATTGGTGCGGGCTGCCATTGATCCTACTGCCGGCGACGGCAAGCCTTTTCTGATCGAAGATCAGGTACGGTTTCGCACTAACGGTAACGATCAGAATGTCAGGTTGATAGCGTACGGGCAGAACGCATATTTTCACGACGGTGAGACCTTGCCTTGCGACGCTGTGTGGCGCAACGACAAGCCCCACGTCATTTACAACAGTGTGCTGGTCGGCCCCAATTGTACGCTGACCATCGAGCCGGGCACCCGCGTTTATTCGCACGCCAACTCCGCGATTGTGGTGCAGGGACGGTTGCTGGTAAATGCCAATTTCAACCCCGGTACAGCTACGGTGAAGGCGACCGACCGGAACATCGTGCGCTTCGCAGCCGACCGTCTGGAGCCATTTTACAACGAGATTCCGGGTCAATGGCGCGGAATCCAGTTCGACGCCAGCAGCCACGACAACGTGGTGCGGTATGCCGAGATCAAAAATGCGTCTTTCGGACTCTTGGTATACAACCCCCAAAACCTGCAACCGCGGCCACGCGTGACGGTCGAAAATACGGTCATTAAAAACATCTCAGGGGCAGCGCTTACGTTTGCCAGCGGCGGCCAGAACTTCACGGGCGGCGGCATCCTGAGCTTTTCCGGTGACTTTAGCTTAACTAATTGTCTGATAACGAATTGTGGTGAGTACGCGGTACTCAGTATTGGCAGTGGTTTGTTTGGCATGAATTTCTGCACCGTAGCCAATTTCACGCCCTCGTTTAAGCGCGACTCGCCTTCCATGGCCTTCACCGATGATTTTGCCACGCCGCAAGCGGCTAGGCAGCCCACTGTCGTGGACATTCGCAACTCTATTATCTGGGGCAATACGTTTGCGAACGGCTTGCTCCTGAAGGACGAACTTTTATTTAAATTCAAACCAGGAAATATTCAACGAAATCTTGTTAATAATCTAATTAGGACGGATCTTTATAAAGAATATCAACTGCCCAATCAGTCCAATAACGAAAGCAACTATCCTAAATTTAAACGCCCGGCCGGTGTAGGTTACTCAGATAAATTTGATTATCAGTTAGATACTCTTTCACCTGCCAGCAATAAGAGATACGCTACTCCCTTTGTGTCGCGCGACCTGCTCAATGTAGCGCGCGATCCTTCTTCTCCCGACCTCGGCGCTTACGAGCGGCTGAACCCTTAATTGCGAACCATGATCTGGGTTCAACGACGTTTGCGCTTACCGGCTGTGCGCCGCGGCTTTCACTTGGTTACTGATCTGTTAACGGCTGAGATGCCCGAACTGGAACAAGTAAAAGTGGGTACTGTCCACTTTTTCATTCAGCATACGTCGGCCAGCTTGAGCATCAACGAAAACGCCGATCCTACTGTACGTCACGACTTTGAAGAATACTTTAACCGCGTAGCTCCCGAAAACGCTCCGTACTTTCGTCATACCCAAGAAGGCCCCGATGACATGCCCGCACATCTGAAAGCGGCATTGCTGGGGACTTCCGTCACCATTCCGGTGAGCAATGGGCAGTTGGCACTGGGGACTTGGCAGGGAATTTATTTGGGAGAGCACCGCAATCATGCCTCGCGCCGCTGGGTGATGGCCACGCTGATGGGCCAATCGTGAATCACTGCTTAACTACCTCCGGACATTGAAAAAATTATACTTGCGGAGGTGGCGAAATGAAAAATTTACCGTAAGAGGCAGAAAATACTCTCGTTGAGAGTCTCCCTATGTTAGCCTTTGTTCTCTTTTCGTCTTCCAAGTTGACCACGGCGGCTGCATTGTGTGCAGGGTTGATGGCCGCGGTGAGTTCCGACGAAAAGCCGGCTCACAGTACAAAACCAAGCCCGAGGTCAATCCAGCATCACTTGGCACCCGCCGTGACGGTGCCGCTGGCCAACCGAAGCATCTGTGTGATTACCGACGACTCGTTGGCCGGACAGCCTTTCGGCGCCGAGCCGACGATTGACGAGTTGCTGCAAGCGGGCGCTATCATTGTGGTGCGCAAGCCGTTTGCCAACGTGCACGAGCGGGGCCAGGTCGACACCATTATTGTGCTGCGGCACCAAGGCAACCGGTTTGAGTATTACCGGGCCCCCGACAAGGATCTGTTACGCCACGCCTTCATTACCAACTTTCAGCCGACCTACGGCCGGCACTTGCAGAGCGGGATTACAGTAGTATCGCGCAGAAAGTCAACGAGTTGCCAAAACCTGCGCATCGGCGATACCGAACGCACCAACTACATCTCCGTGACCTACAGTGGCAGCAAAATCAGCACGGTAAAGGTGGAGCCTTACGTAGACTAGGCTCTAAAAGGTACTGGTCTATCAGAAATATAAGATCATCAAGTAACTATTTGACAATAAAATAGTTACTTGATGATGTGCATCGCAGCTGAGTAGCGGAGCGTATCGAACATTACCAGCTTTTGTAAGCCTTCGACGCGGTAGTCGCTGAGGACGCCGTTGATGGTGTGCAAATACAGCTTCTTCTCCGAATAGAACAGTGGGTTGTTTTGAACAAGCCGCGCTGTGAGCACGCGTACTTGATCGCCATCGGCGGTAACTGTCAGATTTTCAACGGTATTCTCAATCCCCGGCTTGCGGACGTAAGCGCGTTGGCCAGTCGTGGGGGTTGATTCGATGGCGTACGCACCGCGCAGAGCCGGCTTGTTGATGTCGGCCTGGTAGAAGATTTGCAACTCCTTAGTCCAGTCTACGTGGGGCACGCGAGTGGTTTCCAGCTTCCCATCGCGTAGAGTTACCTTCTTCTCCACAGCCGGATTTTGCCGGTTCAGCAGCTGCGCTTGGGCATCAAGAAAGCCTTTGACGTCGAAATATTGCGCGCTGTGCGCCGCGGTTTGCTGAGGTTGCGCTTGCTCATCGGAACCGCACGCGGTGATTAGCAGCCCCCAGCCTGCTACCAGCCAAAAGCTACGCATTCGCAACGGGACTCGGAACAGCTTGCTCGCTGGGCTGCAACAGCGAATTTCCCGTCATATCGGCCGGTTGCGGAATGCCCATGAGCGCCAACACGGTCGGGGCAATGTCGCCCAGCTTTCCATCCGACAACGTGCCGTGGTAGTTGTTGTCAGCTAAAATGCAGGGAACCAAGTTAGTAGTGTGTGCTGTGTTGGGCGTGCCATCCGGGTTGATCATCATGTCGGCGTTGCCGTGGTCGGCGATGACGATGCAGGCATAATCGCTGGCTAGGGCGGCCTCTACTACATCTTTGGCGCAAGCGTCCACGGTTTCCACAGCCTTCACAACGGCCTCGAATACACCGGTATGGCCTACCATATCCGGGTTGGCAAAGTTGAGCACGACGAAGTCGGCCGACTTGGCTTGCAACTCCGGCACGAGCGCGTCGCGGAGGTCTTTCGCGCTCATTTCGGGCTGCAAATCGTAAGTCGCCACCTTAGGCGAAGGTCGCATGATGCGGGTTTCACCGTCAAACTCCACTTCACGGCCACCGGAGAAGAAGAACGTAACGTGTGGGTACTTCTCGGTTTCGGCGATGCGGATCTGTTTTTTGTGGTTGGCCTCCAGTATCTGCCCCAGCGTGTTGTCGAGGTTATCCTTGTCGAAAATCGGGGTGACGCCCGTAAAGGTGGCGTCGTAATTCGTCATGGTGAGGTAGTGCAGGTTCAGCCGGTGCATGTTGAAGGCGTGAAAATCCTGCTGCGTGAGGGCCTGCGTAATTTCGCGGCCGCGGTCAGTGCGGAAATTGAAGCAGATCACCACGTCGCCCTCCTGAATAGTCGCCAAAGGCTGTCCGTCGGCACCCACTTTCACGATGGGCTTCAGGAATTCGTCCGTTACGCCCTCCTTGTACGAGTCGAGCATCGACTGAATCAGGTTTTGCGAGGGCGTGCCTTTGCCATTCACCAGTAGGTCGTAGGCGATTTTCACCCGTTCCCAGCGGTTGTCGCGGTCCATGGCGTAATAACGGCCCACAATGGAAGCGATTTTGCCCCCAGCGCGCTCCAGGTGCTGCTCCAGGTCGTTGACGTAGTTGACACCGGCCTTGGGATCGGTATCGCGACCGTCGGTGAAGGCATGAATAAACACCTTGTGCACGTCGGCATCGTGCGCCAAGGTGCACAGGGCTTTCAGGTGTTCGATGTGCGAATGCACGCCGCCATCCGACAGTAGCCCTATGAAATGCAGGTTTTTAGCGTTTGTGCGGGCGTATTCGAAGGCATTGGCCAAGGCGGGAATGCCGCCTAGTTTGCGCTCGCGAATGGCTTTGTTGATGCGCACCAAATCCTGGTACACCACGCGGCCGGCCCCAATGTTCATGTGGCCAACCTCAGAATTGCCCATCTGGCCTTCCGGCAACCCCACGGCTTCGCCCGAGGCTTGCAACTTGCTGTGCGGGAAGCGCTGAAACAGCGAGTTAACGAAGGGGGTTTGGGCTTTGTCAATGGCGGAGACCTCTTTGTTCTGCGCCAAGCCCCATCCGTCCAGAATCACTAACAATACCTGTTTATTCATACCACAAAGATAAGGGCAGGGCGCGTAACGTGTCTATTTTCTTATCTTGGTCTGATCAGGGCCAACGCAGGAGATATTTTATACGTAGTGCCCTGTTGGCATAGTTTTAGCGTATTGCATGATGCATTCTTTACTCTAGTATGAAACGCAACTTATATCGGGCCTTGGTCATTACCTGTCTGGCGCTGCTCTCCATCGCTGGCTACGCGCAGGGTGAGGCCTTCGGACCCGTTCGCGACGCTATTCGCACCGGCTCTTCGCATGAGCTGGCCCAATTCTTCAGCGCCACCGTGGAGCTGGGCTTTGATGGTGACAAGCAAAGCTATAGTCCTACGCAGGCCGAGTTCGTGATGAAGGATTTCTTCGCCAAGAACGCTCCCAACGGGTTTGAATACATCCACCAAGGGGCCAGCAACGGGGGCATCCCCTACGCCATCGGAAAGTATAACGGCAAGAGCGGTTCTTACCGCGTGTTCGTCAAGATGAAATCGGAAAGCGGCACCTTCAAGATCGACAACATCGAGTTTACCAAGGAGTGACCCGCCACTTCGTTAGCGAATACTAAAAAGGCCCCGGCGCATGTCGGGGCCTTTTTCTATTTTTGTACCGTGCAAAACGCCCCTTACCTCACTCCGGAAGCTCTTTCAACGTTTATCCGCACGGCGCTGACCGAAGATGTGGGCGACGGCGACCATTCTTCGCTGGCTGCCATCCCGGCCAACGCCCGAAATCGCGCCAAATTATTGGTCAAAGGCGAGGGTATTCTGGCCGGTGTGCAGTTGGCTCGCCTCATCTTTCGGGAAGTGGATCCGGCGTTGCGTATGGAGCTGCTGCTGACCGATGGTGCTCCCGTCAAACACGGCGACGTAGCTTTCACTGTGGAAGGACCTGCCCGCAGCATTCTGACCGCCGAGCGCTTGGTACTCAACTGCATGCAACGGATGAGCGGCATTGCCACTTATACTGCCTATCTGACAACTTTGCTGGCCGGTACCAAAGCCAAACTGCTCGACACCCGCAAAACGACGCCCAATTTTCGATTGTGCGAAAAGTGGGCCGTGGTGATCGGCGGCGGCGTCAACCATCGCTACGGGCTCTTCGACATGATCATGCTCAAAGACAACCATGTGGATTATGCCGGCGGCATTCGGCAGGCCATTGAAGCCACGCATGCGTACCTGAAGCGCACCGGCCGCGATCTGCCCATTGAGGTAGAAACCCGCTCGCTGGCCGAAGTGCAGCAAGTGCTGGAAACCGGCGGCGTGTACCGCATCATGCTCGACAACATGCGGCCCGCTCAAATGCGGGAAGCAGTCAGGCTCATCGGTGGCCGCTACCAAACCGAGGCTTCCGGCGGAATTACGGAGCAGACCATCGCCGAAGTAGCCGCTACCGGCGTAGACTTCATTTCCGTAGGCGCCCTCACGCACTCCGCCACTATTCTGGACATCAGCCTTAAAGCATATTAACTCGTTGAATGCGAATGTAATCGATTGATTATCAAGTATTTGAAAAATATTCTGAGATATTAGCTACTTCGTCATTTGAGCATTTGACACTACCGCAATATGAACCAACCCAACCAACGTGGTTTCCGTCAGGCGCAAGGGGCTTCGCCACTTGCCATCCGGACCAAAAAAAGCCAGCTCGACACCAACACCTACACCAAGTTGGCTATGGCCCAGGTGTGGCGCAAGGAATGGTGGTACGCTCTGATTCCGTTTGCCATCGGGCTGTTGCCCGCCGTAATTTGGCATTCGTGGTGGTGGCTGGCCTTAGCGGCCCTGCTGACGCTGCTTTACGTGCTGTTGCGCTCGGCCCAGATCACGGGCGTGACGCAGATGGAGCAAAGCAAGGCGCTGTTTGAGCGCTTTAGCTATGAGATTGATGCTAAGCAAATTGTGATGCGCCTCAACGAGCGCGAAGGCCGTGCCCTGCCCTGGAACATGATCGGGAAAGCCAAGCGCGACGCCGAAGGCTACCTGCTGTGGCTGCAAGCCCCCGAAATGCCGGCTGAGCTCAAGGGCTGGCGTTTGTGGGTGGCGCGTACCTTTGAGACGCCGATGTTTTTGCAGCTGCCCCTCAAGATCTTCAATTCGCCCAACGACATCAAGCTGTTCGACTCCATGCTGCGGCGCAAAAACCTGCTGCCCGCCGCAACTGGGCTCGGTAACGGCCCCGCTTCGGCGTAACCCTTGGTCGGCCGAACCGGTATTCATTTACTCCTGCTTCTTTTTTCTTCGCTTTATATGAATAAAAATCTTTTGTTCTCTGCGCTGGCGGTAGCCGCCCTTGCGCTGAATGCATGCAGCGCTGAACCTTCGGATTGGCGTCCGGAAAACAAAGTATCCGTAGATCTGGTAGCGCCGGGTACGCGTTCGAGCGACAACTTCGACCAGCACACCGAAGCCGCCCCCAATCAAGCCAAGGGCGGTGCCATTGCCGAGCCCATCAGCTCCCACGCAACCCTCGAAAAGCAGGCCTTACCCACAGCCGATCAGGCCCGTACTGCTAACGAGCAGGAGGCCAGCAAGAACGCTAAGCCAAGCCAGGAGGACACCACCGCCAGCGGCCACGAAGTTCAGCGTTAAGCACCTCGCGCAGCCGTGATGTTGGCAAATTGTAAACCGGCCGTCGCGGGCGTATTGCTGGCGGCGGCTACTGCTTTGGCGGGGTGCAACAACCAACCGCTTGCCGAGAAGACCAGCGTTTCGTCTGCTGCCAAGCAGGAGGCGAGCCAGCCCGTCGCGAAGCCCGTGTTGGCTTATGTGTGCCCCATGGGGTGCGAGGGCAGCGAAAGCAACAAGCCCGGCAAGTGCCCTGTCTGTGAGATGGAACTCGTACGCAACCCTGCTTACAAGCCAAGTACCTCCCCCGACTCGCTCTGAAGGTGGCGAGAAGGTAACCATAAAGTCGCAGGTAACGCTTTGACTATCAAGGTTTAACAGCAAAGGGCGCTCACAGCGCCCTTTGCTGTTGTAGAGGTATGTGGCTTATAATCAATTATTTACAAGTGGGGTATCTGCCTGCTTAATATATACAATTCCTATGTGGCTTTCTGTGCTGATGCTGTTTTCCACGGTGCTGGGTGCGGGCTGGCTGACCCGGCTTGTGCCCACAGCGCGCACTACTTGGATGAAGCCGCTGCTGGCGTTTAGCGGAGCGTATCTTTTCACGCTAACCATCACGCATTTGCTGCCCGAGGCCCTTACCCTTACGCCACACAACACGCACCGGGTGGGCTATTTTGTGTTGGCGGGCTTCTTCGGGCAGCTGCTGCTGGAGGTGTTCTCCCAAGGAGTTGAGCACGGCCACATTCACCACCAAACCCACCACGCTGGCCGCGTGCCCTACCTGCTGCTGTCGGCGCTCGTGATTCACTCTTTTTTTGAGGGCAGCATCTTGGTGCGCAACCCCGAAACGGAAGGCGTTGGGCAGAATTTCTACGCCATCACGGCCGGTATAGCGCTGCACCACATCCCGGCTGCTTTTGCGCTTATGGCCGCGTTGCTGATGCGGCTCAACAGCTTCTGGCGGGCCTTGCCGTATTTGGTGCTGTTTGCGCTGGCGGCGCCCGCTGGCATTATAGTGAGCAACTACGTAGTGCTGGACGAGCTGCTCAGCAACGGTTGGTACGCGGCGTTGCTGGGTTTGGTAGCCGGCAACTTCCTGCACGTTTCCACCACCATTCTCTTCGAAACCAGCCCCGACCATCACCTCAACGTGCGCAAGCTAGTGGCCACTCTCATCGGTGCCCTGCTGGCCCTGGCTGTAGATTGGGTGTAATGTTCAATAAATCAACTAGTTGCTAAAGCCACTCGTCGGCATCGAAGATTGGCCCCATGCCTCGAAGCACACGCTCTAGTTGCAGCGCGCGGGCGCGTTGCCGCATCAATTCTTCCTGCAAGTCCAGTAGGCGCTGGCGCATCGACAGAATCACGTCAATGCCTTCTTTATTGATGCTTAGGTCCTGATGCAAGCGTACCAGCCGGGCTAGGTGTTCGGGCTCAACTTGCAGTGTATCAGGCGCTTCGGCTTGGTGTAGCAATCCGAGCTCTACAAACTCGCGCAAGTCGTGCTCACTCAGGCCGTAGGTGGCGGCACAATCGCGGAAGGAAATGGTGAGGATGTGCGTTTCCATAGCGGTAGAAAAATAACAGCAGACACAAAAGCAGTCAGTTTTATATAACTATTTAAGAATCAAGTGTTTCGCCACGAAGCTTGGCTAGTTGCCGAAACAGCTCTTTCTCCTGGTCGGTGAGGTGTTGCGGCAGCGTCGGAACCAGGCGCAGGTATAGATCGCCGAACTGCCCCGCCTGCCGATACAGCGGAAACCCTTTGCCGCGCAGCCGCAGCCGGGTGCCGTTTTGGGTTTCGGGCTTGATCTTGATTTTGACCGACCCCGACAGCGTTTCCACCACCTGTTCGCCGCCCAAAAGGGCTTTGTAAATGCTGATGGGCACTTCCATAGTCAGGTCGTTGCCGGTGCGGGTGTAGCGCGGATCGGGCAGCACCCGAAACGTAAGGTACAGCGACCCATTAGGGCCGCCGTTGCGGCCCGGGGCACCCTGGTCGCGCAGCCGAATGACCTGCCCGTCTTCTACGCCGGGCTGAATGGTGATGCGCAGACTCTTGCCGTTGACGTTGATTGTGCGCGGCCCGCCGCGGTAGGCGTCTTCCAGCGAAAGCTCCATCTCGGCTTGGTAGTCGTGGCCCGCGCCGGGCCGCGGGCTGCCCCCTTGCCGGCCGCCCATGCCGCCAAAAATAGAGCTGAAAAAGTCGGAGAAATCGGCGCCGCCAAACGGGTCTTCGGGTCCACTGCCGCCTCCAAATCCGCCAAAACCACCGCCTTGCCCTTGGGTATACTGCGACCAATCGAAGCCACCGCCACCGCTGCCACGGCCCGCCCCCGCCTGCTGATAGCGCTGCCAATCGGCACCAAGCTGGTCGTACTTGCGGCGTTTTTCTTCGTCGCTTAGCACTTCGTTGGCCTCGTTCAGCTCCTTGAACTTGCGCTCGGCTTCGGGGTCGTTTGGGTTTACGTCGGGGTGGTGCTGCCGCGCCAGCTTGCGGTATGCCTTCTTTATCTGGTCGGTAGTCGCGTTTTTCTCAACGCCCAGAATCTTATAATAATCTTTGTAGTCCACGGCTAGTCAGGAATGAAGGATTGGGAACGAAAAATGAGAAATAAAGCACGAGAAAAGCAGGTCCTGCTTCTTTCTTCATTCCTCGTCTTTTATTCCTTCTTATTTTTCAGGGGATCGTGGCCCCAGTTCATGAGCGAGTAGCGCCACCGCGAATTCTCGATATCTTCTTGATGGTGAGGGCCTTGCTTGAGGTGGCGGCTGATGTACGAATGTACTTTGTGCATGTGCGCTTTGTCGGCGGCGGTAAGCTCCGCTTTCTTTTTGCGCAAAATCTCGATGATGTGCTCGCCGGACTTATGCCCAATGCTTTCGCCGTCGCCGCTGTCTTGGCCCACCGATTTCGACTCGTCGGTTTTTAGCCATTTCTCAATTTCGCCGGCCGTCATATTGACCTGCTGTTTAAAATCGGTGTAGATGTCTTCGGAATCCTTCGAATCGGGCATGGTGAATGGGTGGTTGGGGTGAAACAAAAGCGTTCGGTTAGGGGGCGTGGCCGCCTTTTCCAAACGCACCGGCTCCGGCGCGGGTTGCCTGCTCGACGCTAAGATTTTGGCCGGTAATTTGTATTTTAGGAGTTCTCTTTACTTCTACATCTTTCACTTACTTCTCATCCCACCCATGAAGATTCGTGTTTTCCTGCCCATTGCTTTGCTGGTGAGCCTGAGTGCTTTAGCAGCGCAAGCCCAAACCAAGTTACCACCCCGCAAGCCCGTAGCACCCCGCGGCCGTGTCGCGCCGACGGGCATTACACTAAAGGACGGCGCCATGATGAAAGAAGGCAAAGTCATGATGACGCAGAACGGCCACACCGACCCGCTGAGCCAAGACGTAACCCTGGTCAACGGTACCAAAATTGCGGTCAACGGGACTGTCACGGCGCCGGATGGCACCACAACCATGCTCAAGGAAGGCGACTACGTTTCGCTGACCGGCCGTGTCACGTCCGCGTCGATGAAAGCCCAACAAGACAGCCTCATGATGGCGGCCAAAGACGGGGGCAAGGACAAAACCAAAATGAAGCGCAAAAATAAGTAGCTTATAGTCAGGTTTTTATCTTGCAATTAAAAGCGAAGCGGGCCGACTGGAAGTACTTCCAGTCGGCCCGCTTCTGTCTGGGTAAAGGCGAGTCGCATTCGCCCGAACTATGCTTGGGTGTAGTCCTGAAAAATAAGGGCTGCTTCGGCTTCGTCTTTCGCGCTCACGATCTCGTCCATCACGTACTGAATTTCCGCCTCGGTCCAGCCTTGGGCTTCTGCCGCCTTCACGAAAGCTCCTAGTGCCACAAACCGATCGGCCCGGCCGGCGATGTCCCATTTGACTTTCTTGCGAATATTCATTCAAAAAATGGTGTAAGTATTTGCTTGATAAGCAGATAGATCTAGCGGGCGGCGTGCACCACTTTGAGCTTCACCGGCGCGACGCCCTGGCCCATGATGCCGATTTTGCGGGCCGCCTTCCGCGACAAGTCGATGATGCGGCCTTTGGCGTGCGGCCCGCGGTCCGTGACGGTCACTTTCACCGAGCGATTGTTGCGCGGGTTGGTCACCCGCACGACCGTGCCGAAGGGCAAGGTGTTGTGTGCGGCCGTCAGGCGGCCGGGGCGGTACACGGTGCCGCTGGCCGTTTCGCGGCCGTTGAACTTATCGGCGTAGTACGACGCCTGGCCGCTTTGGGTGAAGGTACTGCTGCTCGCGCAGGCACCCAAGAACCAGGGCAGCACTAAAAGCAGCAGCGAAGCAAAACGAAGGCGAAAGTCAGGCATTGGCAAAAACAGAAAGTGAAGCCGGCAAGTAAGCGTTACGAAACAGGCGATGCTTGTGTTGAATATGAATATAGTATGTTGATTATCAATCGGTCGACTTTGATAATGAATCGTTGGCTTCTTTAGATGGCGTCGGAATACGCAGCGAAAGCAGGCTGTTGAAGCTGCCTTGGTAAACGTTGAAATCGACGGTGCCCCGGATGCCGGGCACGTACGCTTCGTCGGAATGTTGCCAGATAATCCACTTTTCGCGGGGCAGCGACGGGCTATCGACTTCGTAGTGCGCCAGCCACAGCGGGTACTTGTCGAAGTGGCCGGCAAGGTGGCGTTTGTAGAAGCTGTAGTTGGAATACAGAATGGGACGAACGCCGTAATGGCGCTCTACCAAACGCAACCAAGTATCTATGTTTCTGCGCATTATGGAAACATCGTGAAACTCGGGGGCTTCCACGTCCAGCACCGGCGGTAGGTCGCCGGGCGCGAGCGGCACAGTGCGCACGAAGAGATTGGCCTGCCGGGCGCCGTCGTAGTTGGGCTGGAAAAAATGGTAGGCTCCGCGATAGATGCCGGCCGCCCGGGCGCCCCGCCAGTTACCCGCAAAACGCGGGTCGCGCAGCGTCACGCCCTCCGTGGCTTTGATGAACGCAAACCGCACATCGTGGCTCGCGACCAGCTTCCAATCGATGCGGCCCTGATACGCCGAAACGTCGATGCCATGCACCGAATAGCCTGATAGTAAGGGGGTTCGCTCCAGCCCCGTTAGATTTTTACTGATAAACGTAGCGTAGGTGCGGCGGGCGTAGCGATTGATTGGTCGCCGGTAATGCACGTAAAAAGCCAGCAGCCCGACCAGCAGTGCCAGAGCGGCCCAGCCCAAGTACCGGCGCGACGCAGCGGCGCGGGAAGAAGCAGGTCGTCGGGGTCGATTCATTAGCGTTGCCATCTCAAAGGTAACGTATCAGGATATAGGGCTGGTACCCGGCCCGCGCAAAAATGCCGATACCGCCGTAGATTTGCACACAAGCCAGCGGTGCTGGACCCCTATCGCCTACTTTCGCTAGCAGAAGAACAACGCAATGGCCACTTCCGATTTCTCCGACGCCCGCGACGAAGCCGGTCACCTCATCCGGGAGTTGCACGGCGTGACGCTGGCCCAGATTCTGGAGTATCTGGTGGCGCGTTACGGTTGGCCCGAGCTCGACCGCCGCATTCGCATCAATTGCTTTGCCGTCAATCCGAGCATCAAGTCCAGCCTTACGTTTTTGCGCCGTACGCCTTGGGCCCGGGCTAAGGTCGAGGAGCTCTACATCCGAACCCGCTCAGAAGAAATTCTGAAGTCTAAAGGATAAAAGCCGAACTTATTTGTATAAGTTATTGATTGTCAATAATTTATATTAATATTCGATATTCAGTATCTGAAATTCAACATTCCCTCATGGCCGATGTTTCCCAAAAATCTGGTCCGCTGGCGCTGCTGGGAGGCTTCGTGTGCTTTGTCGGGTTTGAAGCGCTCGCGTATTATGCCTTGCGCTTTGCCACCTCCGGTCTGGGCATGAGCAACCAGATGCAGCCCGAAAACACGATCGTGAGCAATTGGGTGAAAACGGTGGTGTTTCTGCTGCTGCACCTGGCCTTGGTGGTAGTGGCCGTGCTGCTGCTCAGCAACCGGCTGCCGCGCCGCTACCGCGGGCAGGTGATGGGCTGGTTTTACCTGTCGCTGTTCACCGGCTTCCTGCTGCTGATTCCGTTGTTTGCGTAAAAGAATAACTGCTTCGCCGGCATCTTCAGGGTTAAAAATAGGGCTCAGCCGGCCCGCGAGATAAAGCCAAACAGGGCCGCCAACTTTGGCGGCCCTGTTTGCTTAAGTATGCGATATAGAATTGCTTACAAATGCCCAATTGGGTCGGCTTTGCCGTCGGGATCTCCTTTCACGTAGCCGCTGATCGTGAATGACTTGCCCTTCACAAGCAGCACGCCCGCCATGTGCGGCGTGGCCATGGAAGTACCGCTGATTGTGTTGTAGCCGCCGTTCAGCCACGTCGATTTGATGCTCACGCCGGGCATGCAATAGTCCACGGGTGGGTTGCCGAAGTTGGAGAAATACGCCCACGTGTCGGTGTTGTCCATGGCCGAAACCGTGTAGATGTTCGGGCCATTGACGCGGGCCGGCGAGTGGTTGGTTGCGCTGTCGGATTCGTTGCCGGCGGCCAGTGCAAACAGCACGCCGCCCGCAGAGGCGTTCAGCACCGCATTGTCGAGGGTCGTGGATACGCTGCCGCCTAGGCTCATGTTGGCCACATCACCGGCTTTGCCCTTCGAGCCCACATAATCGACTCCTGCTATAACGCCGGAGGTAGAGCCGCTGCCGCGGGCGTCGAGTACCCGGACTGCTACCACCGTCGCCCCCGACGCTACTCCCACCACGCCAATGGAGTTGTCGATAGCTGCGATGGTGCCCGATACGTGGGTGCCGTGGCCGTTGCCATCGTCGGGCGAAGCGTAGTTGGCGCCGCTGGTCAGAAACGACTTGCTGCGTGCGACGTCAACATGCAAATCGGGGTGATCGAGGTCGATGCCGGTATCGATGATCCAAGCCGTTTTGCCGGTTACGGTGGTATGGCCCACACGTGCAATGCCGTAGGGTATCGTTTGAGCCGGTTGGGTGGTACCGCCGCCGGAGGTAGGCTTGCCCAACGTGATCACCCTGTCTTGCTCAATGTAAGCCACGCGGTCGTCTTGTCGGAGTTGCGCCACCTCGCCGGGCGTCAGGCTGGCTGAGAACCCCTTGAGCACGTGGCCATACGCATGACCAACTGCTTCTGCCCGCAGACCTTTGCCTTTCAAAAGTCCTTGCGCTGAGGCTTTTACCTTCGCCACTTTCTCCTCATAAGGGGCCGAAGGGCTTACGTCGACAGAACCGTCTTTGAACACGACGATGTACTGCCCGGGAATGAGGTCGCCTGCATTCTGGCCGTTATTCCCTTGCGCATCGTTGCTGGTGGCGGCCGCAGTTGGGTCGGTAGGCTCCACGCCCCCGTCCGAACACCCCACAAACGTGGCCGTTGCCACAAGTAATGAAGCTCCCAATAACCAAGGTGTAAACCGGATATTTAGTTGTTGTTTCTGCATGCTGTTGGCAAGTGAAGGGTGGAACAAAAAAGGCTTCAGCGGGCCGCTTAGCGCCGTGCTTAGGCAGCGCGGGTACCTATCGCCATGTGCAGAAGCCAAATGTATATTAAGCTCTTAGGCGCTCATTAACAAGTGCTTGAGCTGCTATCTGCTTCGCTAAACTCGTGCTGCAACGGCTAGTGAGGCTAAAAAAGCTGTTTTCAGACTGATGAAGCTGGTTTTGCTCGGAACGCAAAAAAACTATGATATTATAAATAATGAATATTATTTTATTTAGTCCTCTAAAATACCAGACTGTTGTGCGTGTTATTGTTTAAACTATTGATAATCAAATCTTTGTGAAATAATCACAAAATAAAAAAGCCACTGCGGAAGCAGTGGCTCAACAATGGAACAAATGCCGGTCGGTCCCGACGTTATAAAAGGAGCAGCAAGAGCAGATCTTAGCGCTGCTTGATTTCGATTTCGCGCTGGCGGGCTGCCGGGTCCTGGAACGGAATGCGAACGCGCAACTCGTTCTCTTCGTGCACCGCATCAATGCGGCTCAGGTCGAGGTTGGCGGGCAGGTCCAGGGTTTGGGCAAACAGCGGAGCGGCAAGCTTATCGTCGGGCTGGTGGCGGTATTCGCAGTACACCGTAAGCTTGTTGTTGTTGAGTAATACGTGGAAGTTTTCGGGGCTTACCGTAGGGGCCGCCACCCGAATCACCACGCCTTTGTCGCGCTTATCTACGCGCATCACGGCTTGCGCAGTGCCGCCGCCCAACGTATTGAGCAGGTCCAGTTGCGGAGCGATGTTGCGGATAAATTCTTTGCTGATCAGGTTCATGGTTTGGTTTTCCTCTCTTAGTACGGGCTCCTTAAATCAAATCTTGTACCAGCCAAGAAGAATGGTTTTTGTTACGCTTTCTGCGTCATCTTGGCGGGCTGAAAAGGCTCGCTGTTAGCTGTTTGTGGTCATAATGGCAGGATAAGTGACACCGATTTTCTTGCAAAAAGCCAAGGGTAGGGGCTCTTCTCGCCTCTGGGCCCATCTTGCGTATACAGCGGTAAAACGTTCTTACGATACTCAGCCCCTTGCCTATGCAGCCTACTACTTTTGCCACCACGCGCACCGCCCGCTATTATAGCCTCGGCCCGGCCGGCCCCGATGTGCGCCACATTTGGTTTTGCCTGCACGGCGAAGGCCAGCCCGTTGCCGAACTAGCCGCGCAGCTGGAGAAACTCGATACGCCCGAACGCCTGCTGATTTTGCCCGAGGCCCTGTCGCGCTACGCCCTGCCACCCGACGAAGACGGCCAGCGCCGCGTGGGGGCTGCGTGGTTTGCAGCCGGCGATCTGCTCCCCGACTTCACCGACCTCACCACGTACCTCGATGCCTTGGCCGACGAAGTGCTGGCTACGTGTCCGCCCGATACGCCCGTAACGGTGCTTGGCTATGGGCACGGGGCCGCCGCCGCCTGCCGCTGGCTGGCCGGCAATCGCCTCACCTACGAGCGCCTGATTCTGTACGCAGCCGTGTTTCCGCCCGAAATTGATCGGCGTGCGACGCTCGTTGGCCTGCCCGAACGCCCGGTGACGGTGGTAGCCACTACAGCCGATGCGTATACGCCCGAAGCGGCAGGCGAGGGGCTGGTGCAGGATTTGTTGGAAGCGGGCCTCAGCGCGCAGCTCCTCATCGTTGATGAAGGCCCCCTGACGTTGGCTGCGCTGGGCGCGGGCGGCGAAACCGTGGTAGAACCGACTCCCGATCCCAATCCCACCGAATGAAAAAGGCGCCTCCTGCGAGGCGCCTTTTTGGTTTGTGTTAGTACTGTCTGATTATCAAGAGCCTACGCCCCGGCGGTCCAGGTCGTTGTTGGCCCCTTGGCCGTTACCGACTTCTTGGCCTTGTTTGCTGCTTGAGGGACTGCTCTTGTCTTTAGAGGAACGGCCTTTGGACTGGTCGCCCGACTCACTGCTTTGCACCGGAATATCGGTGGCTTGCTGGCCCATGCGCTCCGACATCTGGCCGCTGCCCGAAGCGCTCTGGCCGCCCTTGACTTGGATCTGATGGCGCATGGTTTTCTGTTCGTCTTTGGGCACGTGCACCCGCAGCACGCCGTCTTCAAACGAGGCTTCTATCTGGCCAGGGTTCACGGTATCAGGGAGTTGGAAGGAACGTTGGAACGACCCGTAAGAGCTTTCCACAATGTGGTAGCGGCGGTCGTTCTGCTCGTTCTTAAACTGCCGCTCGCCCGAGATCGTGAGCCGGCCCTGATGAAAGTCGACTTTAATGTCTTCGCGCTTCAGGCCGGGCAGCGAAGCTTCGATTTCGTAGCCCTTCTCGGTTTCAAAAGCGTCTACCTGCGGCGAGAAGTTGGAAACACGTCCGCGCGAGGCCATCGAGTCGTTGAAGAAGCGGTCGAGCATGGACGAAAAGTTCGTCGGCATCATGTCCGAAAATGAGTCTTGATACTTCTGAATAGCCATGGTAGTAAGTCTTTAAAGAGTGAATTACTAGTCTTGACGACGCGTATTTTACGTAGGCTAATTTCGGCTAGGTTTCACCAAATGGCAGAAAATTTTCGCTGTTTTTATCGTGTTGAGGCTGGTTTTTGGTTCTTAGCAGGGTATTGCCACCTACGGCCCAGCTCCCGAATTGGCCGCTCCACAAAGCGCCACGAAAAGGCAGCTACTGCCACCAAAATTGCCAGCATCGGGAGCACCTGCCACCCCGACTTGCCCCAGTCCATGAGGGCTTGATAATAAGCACCACCGGCGAGGCTCATGCCCCCGCGGTGCAACACCCGGTACAGCAGCACAGGCAACATAAGATGATAGAGATACACCCCGTAGCTGATACGCCCCAAAAACACAAAAGCCGGCCATGTAAGCAGCCGGCGTGCCCGCGGGGCCGTGGTGCTGAGTGCGGCCGCCAGTAGCCCCGCCGCTGCCCCGGCTTGCAGTGTTGGCCCCAAGATAAGCCGTCCCGCGCCACCCAATTTTTCCAGAAAAAGATAGGCCACCAGCAACGCCACGCCCACGCCCGTCCACCGCACCGCCGGCCAGCTAACGTGCTCAAGCACAAGGCCCAGCAGCCCGCCTATAGCAAACAAATCGAGGCAGGCCGGAGGCAGAATCAGGGCGAAAGAGGTGCCTGTAGCGTACAGCAACGCCCAGCGTACCAGCGGCCCCAGCACGGCCAACAGCCCCAACAACGTACGAAAATGCGGCACCGGTACCAGCAATACCAGCAAGGGCCAGACAAGGTAGAACTGTTCCTCTACGGCCAGCGACCACAAATGGCCCGTACCTTCACCCCAAGACAACTGCATGAAAAACAGAAAGTTAGCGCCGTGCAGCGCAAACCACGGCAGATGCTCGCGTACGAAGCTCAGCCGCAATACCCACGAAATCCCGACGACTAAGTAATAAGCTGGCAAAATGCGCAACGCCCGGCGCACATAGAAGGGACTTAGCACTTGCCAGCGCCCCGCGCCCGCAGCGGACCGCGCCCGGCGCAGAATTCCGGTAATGAGTAGGCCGCTCAGCACGAAAAAGCCCGTAACCCCCAGCCCACCCGTATCGAAGGGCACCCAACTGCTTGGCAGCCAATGCTCCCAGATGACCAGCAATACTGCCGCCGCCCGAAACGTATCGAGTTCGGGCCGGTGAGTAGCAGTGGAAGTTACAGGGCGCGCAGGCAAAGCCAAGGACATGCAAAGAAGCCCGGCCGACGGCCGGGCAAAAGTTGGGAGCCTGAAGTAAACGGTTTTGCGCCGACCGACGGCTTACGAACTGTGAATCTCTTCGGTATGCACGTCTGGGGCTTTTTCGGCGCCCAAGGCCCAGTCAATTGCTTCCTCCTTGTGCTCCAGCGGAAAATGCCGGATCTCGGCCGAGCTGACCAACGTACCGAGCGCGGCAGCGGCTTTGAGCAGGTTACTGTCGTCGCTGGTGATGGCTACGCGATGAAAGTCGTTCCAGTGCTTGACGTCCTGTTTGATGTCTTCCCAAAGGGCGCTGGCAGTGATATAATCGAAGCTTCGCACGTCCAGGTACAGATTGAGCTTGCCCCACTGTTCTATTTTCTGATCAATCAGGGGCACAAAACTATCGTAGTCTGCTTTGCTGAGTGTGCCCGAAATGGTCAGGGCCAGTAGGTTGCGGTTGGGGTAATCGACGACGTCAAACATAACGGGAGCAGTAGGCAACAGGTAAGAATGTTGCTCCTTAATACGACGCCCAGCCAAGAGGGTTAAGCCGCCCCTCTGAAAAGAAGCCAAGCAACAGCGAAGCAATTTTATTGTTGCATAAAAAATTGACTATCAATATGTTGTACATATTTGCGCTCATCTCCGATCGGTGCTTCATGCACAGCACAGGTCTCCGTGGCAATTTGTGGCGGTCCATGAATATGGCTGTCTTACAGCACCTTACGGGGGCCAGCCGCGTTATTCTTTCTTCCGGCGCGTCCACTTTTCGTCAACGGCGTTTAAGTAGGTAGCCAGCAATACGCAGCAAATGCCATAGCCCTGAGCTATGTGTTTGATAATGAACATTTATAATTTAAATAAGTCGTTCGGCAAAAATGATTGTACCTGATTCCAGAATCCCCATTGCTACTTCCTTAGTGCCTGCTTTGGAAGCCGAAAACATCCATCCCAAACGCGTTCGTGACAAGCAGCGCTTGCTTCGAATATCGGCGTTGGCCGTCGCGATTGCCTTCGTGATCAGCTTTGTCGCCAAGGGATTGGTGTATTTAATCAACTGGGTCTCGAATCTGGCGTTTTACGGCGAGTCGTCGGTGCAATACCATAGCCCGGCCGGCAATCATTTGGGCGCTTTCGTGATTGTGTTGCCCGCTATCGGGGGCATCATTGTGGGCCTGATGGCGCTGTACGGGTCCAAGGCGATTCGGGGGCACGGCATCCCGGAAGCAATGGAGCAAGTCCTGACCAACAAGAGCCGCATCAAGCCTATCGTGATGTTTCTGAAGCCGTTATCAGCGGCCATTTCTATCGGCACGGGTGGCCCGTTTGGTGCCGAAGGACCCATTATTGCCACGGGCGGCGCCTTTGGCTCCTCCATTGGGCAAGCCCTAAAAATTACGCACACCGAACGCAAAATTCTGCTGGCGGCGGGCGCTACGGCGGGCATGTCGGCCATTTTCGGGACGCCCATCGCCGCGATTTTCCTAGCCATTGAGCTGCTGCTGTTTGAGTTTTCGCCCCGGTCTATTTTGCCGGTGGCGCTGGCCTGTATAACCGGCGCGGCGGGCCATCACCTGCTGTTTGAGTCCGGCCCGGCATTCGGGATGCCCTTGCTCGACACCCCGAGTAATATTGCTTTGGCTACTTACAGCTTTATTGGCTTAGTCGTCGGCTTGGCTTCGGTAGCGGTTACCAAGTTGGTGTATTTCATTGAGGATCAGTTCGAACACCTGCCTATCCATTGGATGTGGTGGCCGGCACTGGGCGGCCTGGCCGTGGGAGTGGTCGGCTATTTTGCCCCCCGCACCTTGGGCGTGGGCTACGAAAACATCACCGACCTGCTCTCCGGCAACCTCACGCTGCAAGTGGTGCTGTCGTTGTGTTTCCTGAAGTTTGTGTCGTGGGCCATTTCCTTGGGCAGCGGCACGTCGGGTGGCACGCTGGCGCCGCTGCTGACCATTGGCGGTGCTACCGGTGCCTTGCTGGGCGGCGTGATTCTACGCTTTTTCCCCGGCTCCGAAATTGTGGTGCCGATGGCCGCGCTGGTGGGCATGGCCGCCATGTTTGCGGGGGCCTCGCGGGCTTTGCTTACGTCGATCGTGTTTGCCGTGGAAGCTACTGGCCAGTCGCACGCGCTGCTGCCGCTGCTGGGCGCTTGCACGGGCTCATATTTCGTGTCATTCTTCCTGATGGACAACACCATCATGACTGAAAAAATTGCTCGCCGCGGCGTCAAAACGCCCGATTCGTATGAGCCCGACATGCTCGAAAAAATCCGGGTAGGGCAAGTGTTGCGCGAAGGCAGCCTGACAATTAGCGCCGACAATACAATAGAGGAAGTGTGCCAGTGGCTCGAGCAAGAGCCAACCCGCGCCGACAATTACTTTGTGATCGTCGACAACGAAGGCGAGTTCAAAGGCATTGTCAGTTTCGCCGATCTCTACGGGAAAGTGCAGGACCGGCAAGCACCCATCCACACGCTGATTAGCCACAAGCCGACTTCGGTGCTCGATACCGATTCGCTGCGGACGGCCGTGGCCACCATGGCCCGCGCCAACGTGGATGTGCTGCCGGTGGTAGTGGCCGAAAACCGGAAAAAGGTAGCGGGCGTGCTGTCCTACAAAGACATCATTGCCTCCTACAAATACCGCCTCGACGAAGACGAGTTGGCGCAGGCCGATATTTCTGTTAAGCGCCGCAGTATCAAGATTTTACTGCGCGGCCAGAAATTACTGAAAGTAACGAAAGGGCGCAGCTAACAGGCTGTGGCACAGATGCTTTAGCGACGTATCTTGCCAAAGACTTAAGCCTTCTGCGTATGCGTTTGCATAAAACATTGGTGGTAAGTACGTTAGCTTTGGCTGGGTGCTTATCAGCGTCGCGCCTTGGTACGCCTGCTACTCACGTCGGAAAAGCTGTGCTACCGGGCCCGGTGGCCGGCACTGCGCAAACGCTGCTGCCCAACGGCTGGAAGCTTTCGCCGGCCGGCACCCAAACGCCGCTCGGCGACTTGCCGCTCAACTTGGTTGTGGCGCCCAGTGGCAAGCTGGCGGCCGTCACCAACAACGGCTACGGTCCCAACTCTATTCAGCTGCTGGAAACGCCGTCGGGGAAAGTGCTCGATCAGAAGGTCGTGTCCGCCGCCTGGTTGGGCTTGGCCTTTGGGCCGCAGGAAAAGACCTTATACGCCTCGGGTGGCGAGCAGAACCTGATTCACTGCTTTCGGATTGAAAACAACAGGTTGCTGCCCGACAGCGCCATCGTACTCGGGCCTCCGTGGCGAGACCGGCCGCAGCCCGGCAAGCCCAACATCGGCATTACGGGCCTCGCCGTCGATGCGCGCCGGCAATTGCTCTACGCCGTCACCCGCGAGGATAGTGCCCTCTACACCATCGACTTGCGCACCCGCGCTGTGGCCGGACGCACCAAGCTGGGCAGCGAGGCCTACACGGTAGTGCTCGCGCCGCGCGGCGAAGAACTGTACATCTCGCAATGGGGCGGCAGCAGCGTTACAGTGTATAGTGCTGAACAAAAGCGCATTACAGCTACTATCCCGGTGGAAAGTCACCCCAATGATATGGTGCTGAGCCGTGATGGGCGGCGGCTGTTTGTGGCCAATGCCAACAGCAATTCCGTGTCGGTAATCGATACCCGTACCCAGCGCGTAACCGAAACCCTTTCGGCGGCACTTTTCCCCAATGCCCCCACCGGCAGCACCACCAACAGCGTGGCGCTTTCGGCCGACGAAGAGCGGCTGTTCATTGCCAACGCGGATAACAACTGCGTGGCCGTATTTGACGTGGAAATGCTCGGCGCGAGCCGGTCTCTGGGCTTCATCCCGACAGGCTGGTACCCGACGGCCGTGCGAACCGTCGGCAAAACGCTGCTCGTCACCAACGGCAAAGGCACGGCTTCCCTGCCCAATAATCAAGACGGCCCTGATCCCATGCACCAGATTGGCGAAGGCAAGGCCCCGCAATACATTGGCGGATTGCTAAAAGGCTCATTATCAGTAATACCCATTCCTGATGAAGCAGCTCTGACGCGCTATTCGGCGCAGGTGTACGCCAACACGCCCTACACCAAAGCCCGCGAACAGCAGCCCGATGTACCCGCCGGCAACCCGGTGCCGCGCCGGGTGGGAGAGCCTTCGCCCATCAAATATGTGTTCTACATCATCAAGGAAAACCGCACCTACGACCAAGTGCTCGGCGATATGCCCGAGGGCAACGGCGACAAGCGGCTGTGCCTGTTTGGCGAAGATGTGACGCCCAACCACCACGCGTTGGCCCGCGAGTTTGTGCTGCTCGATAACTTCTACGCCGACGCCGAAGTGAGCGCCGACGGCCACAACTGGAGCATGGCCGCCTATGCCACCGACTACGTGGAAAAAACCTGGCCCAGCAACTACAGCGACCGCGGCGGCAACTACGATTACGAGGGTGGCCGTGGGGCGGTAGCCGAACCCAAAGACGGGTTTTTGTGGAATTACTGCGAGCGGGCCGGCGTGAGCTTCCGTAGCTACGGCGAGTTTGTGTTTGGCGGCAAAGCCAGCAAGTCACTGCGCGGGCGCTATGCACCTGAGTATCCGGGGTTTGATATGAAAATCCGGGATGTGGATCGGGAGAAGGTGTGGGAGCGGGAGTTCGACCAGTTTGTGGCGGCCGGTACGGTGCCGCGCCTCCAGATTCTGCGTCTGCCCAGCGACCATACCGCCGGGGCCAAGCCGGGCGCCTGGACACCCCTTGCTTACGCCGCCGACAATGATTTGGCCTTAGGTCGTATCATCGAGCACTTGGCGAAGAGTCCGATCTGGAAAGAATCGGTGGTGATGGTGCTGGAAGACGACGCCCAAAATGGCCCCGACCACGTCGATGCCCACCGCTCGACTGCTTATCTGGCCGGGCCTTTTGTGAAGCGCAACGCCGTGATTCACACTATGTTCTCGACCTCGGGGATGTTGCGCACGCTAGAGCTGATTTTGGGGCTGCCGCCCATGAGTCAGTATGATGCAGCCGCCACGCCCCTCTGGGAATGCTTTACAACCACTCCCGACGCCCGCCCTTACGTGCTCAAGCCCGCCCGCATCGATCTCGACTCCCGCAACACTGCCTTCAACAAAAGCTCGCGCGAGGCACAGAAATACGACTTCTCCCGGGAAGACGCTGTCCCGGATGTGCCCTTCAACGAAAACATCTGGCACGCCGTGCGCGGCGAGGACAGCCCCATGCCAGTGCCGCGCCACAGCGCTTTCGTGCGCAGCACGCCCGAAAAGGACGATAAGTAGCAAAGCCCGCGCAGCCGTGCAGGGCAATTGCAACTTTTTAAGTCAAAACTGCTCCAAAATCGGTTCGGCACGTATATAACAAACGCCACAGGAAGGTGGAAATACTTCCAAAAAATCTGTCATTTGTTATAGAATACTACCCGCCGCTAATGTCGTTGACATCCGAAGCAAGCTTTACGCCCCGCAAGCTGTACGCGACTTGGGCAAAGGTGCTACAGGCGCTTGAATGCGCTTATGGCGGGGCTAATGTGTACGATGAAGCCGCGTTTGCCAACTGCACCGTAAACCCCGTACTCAACCATGACGTGTTGTACGAGAAGCCGGCCGTGCTCTGCAAAGTGCTGGGGGCTGTTAGCAACGGAACTGATAATCAAATACTTGTGCAGGTGCGCAGGCTAGCAGACGCAATAAGGATTTTGCTTGTCAGCCTGCGCACCTGTCCTACATTCCTTTTGCCTATGAATAGATGAACCTGCAAACGTTTCCGGCCCAACCCCAATTCATGCTTGTCGCTCGGCATAATGCCTCTCTTCCGGTGCAGTTGGCACGCAAACGGAATCTTACCGCTGTAGTGAATGCTCACTAAAAATCCCCTAATCCGTATGACCTCGTTTCTACAACACCCACGTTTCTTGCTGTGCCTCAGACGACTAGCGTTGTTGCAGGTGCTGTGCCTTGCCCTTTTTACGGGCGTGGCCGCCGCGCATCCCTCCCTTCCCGACCAGCGCGTGCTGAAGCTGCCTATTACGCTGCAAGCCAAGGAAGAGAAAGTGAAAGCCGTTCTCGAAAGAATTGAGAGCCAGGCCAATATCCATTTTCAATACAGCCCCCAGCTACTTAGCGCTAGCCGCCGGGTTTCGGTAAATGCCGTGGCTCAACCGCTGGCCGTGGTGCTGCGCGACATGCTCACGCCGCTGCAAATCAACTACGAGCTGTTCAACGACGGCATCATCCTTAAGCCAGCCGATGCAACTGCCGACGCAACGGTGACCGGCCGCGTGGTTGATGAAAAAGGCGCGGGCCTGCCCGGCGTAAACGTGGTGGTGAAAGGCACTTCCAACGGCGCTCAAACCGACCCTGATGGCAAATACACGCTCACGGTGCCCGAAGGCGCCACCCTGGTATTTTCCTTCATTGGGTATACTACCCAGGAGGTGCCCGTGGGCGGTCGCACTACCATAGATGTCGCGCTAGCCCCTGATACTAAGACCCTTAACGAAGTGGTGGTCGTTGGCTACGGTACGCAGGCCAAGCGCGACCTGACCGGCGCCGTGGCACGGGTAGAAGGCTCCGAAATAGTGAACCAGCCCGTGCAGACGCCCACCCAAGCCCTGCAAGGCAAAATCGCGGGCGTGCAGATCACCAACAATGGCACGCCCAACTCGCAGCCCGTGGTGCGGATTCGGGGTACGGGTACGCTGCTGGCCGGCGCTAACCCGCTGTACGTGGTAGATGGGGTGCAAACTACCGACATCCGCAACCTGAGCAACGCCGACATTGCCTCCATTGACGTGCTCAAAGATGCCTCAGCAGCAGCCATTTACGGGGTGCGCGGCGCCAACGGCGTAATCATTATCACCACGAAGCAAGGCAAGCTGGGCAAGCCGGTGCTGAGCTACAGCGGAACCGGCGGCTTCAAGCAGGCGGCCCACCTCGTAGACATGGCCAGCGCCGACCAGTATGCCAGCTACATCAAAGACACCTCGCCTTCGACCGTGCTCCCAACATATAAGGGCACGACCAACTGGTACAAAGAGATCCTGCGCCGCAGCACCTATCAGAACCACAACTTGGCAGTGTCGGGGGCAAGTGAGAACGTAAAGTATTATTTCTCAGGTAATTTGCTCCAAGACGATGGCATTGTCATCAACAATAAGTTCTCGCGGCTGACGGTGCGTTCCAACACGGCCTTTACGCTGTCCGACAAGGTTACCATCAACTCGCAGGCATCCTTTAGCCACGCCGACGCCCGCGAGGTAAACATCGGGTCGGCTTATGGCAATGCTTATCGGGCGGCGCCCATCATCCCCTCGAAGGTGGACGGACGCTATGGCAACACCTCGGCTTTCGGCAACGTGGGCAACCCGATTCTGGATATCGAAAAAAACAATAACAAGCTGCTGGAGAATCGTTTACAGGGCAACGTCGGCATCGACGTAAAGCCGGTAACTTGGCTCACGCTGCGCTCGGCCATTAACGTGGACCTGATCGCGAGCAACCGCCGCGTTTACGATTATCAGTATATCAACGATGAAGCGACGTTCCTGACCGCCGGCGGCAACCAACGCAACCCGCTCAGCAACCTGGCCATTACCAAGACCGATTCGTACCGCTACCTCTGGGAAAACACGGCCACCTTCCAGAAGACCTTCAACGACCAGCACAACCTGACGGTGCTGTTTGGTACGGTGACGGAGGAAGGGCAAACGACGCCGTTTTCGGCTTCCCGCAAGAGCGTGCCCGCCGACCCCAACCAGTGGTACCTGAACACGGGCGACCCGAACACGTCGGTAAACAACTTCGTCGATGCGACCAACCCCGATCCGTATTTGCCTTCCAAAGACCGGCGCATTTCGTTTTTGGGTCGTATCAACTACGCCTTCAAAGATCGTTACCTGTTCACGACCAACCTGCGCCACGACGCCACCTCGAAGTTTGCCAGCAACCGCCGCAACGGCTTCTTCCCTTCGCTGGGCCTGGGCTGGGTAGTGTCGGATGAGGACTTCCTGAAGGACAACAGCATGGTCAACTTCCTGAAGCTGCGCGCCAGCTACGGCCAGCTCGGCAACGACCAGATTCCGGCCAACTCCTACATTCTGACGGCCAATTCCAACATTCCGTACGTCTTTAATGGCACGCCTACGCTGGGTGCCACCATTACCCAGCTCAAAGACAACAGTGTGCGCTGGGAAACTACCACCGAGTACGACGCCGCCGTGGAATTTGGCCTGATGGACAACCGCCTGACCGGTGAAGTGACCTACTACAGCAAGCGCACCACCGACGCCCTGATTCCGATTAATATTCCGGGTATTTTGGGAGATCCTGATAATCAGTTGATTACAAATGCTGCTGATATCACCAACAAAGGCGTAGAGGCGGGCCTGAACTGGCGCGCCAACATCGGCGACGGCAACGACTTCAGCTACAACTTTGGGGTGAACGCCACCTTCAACAAAAACCGCATCGCCAACCTCAACGGTGGGCAGGCGCTGTTTGGGGGCACCAACCTCGTGACGCGTTCCGACAACGGCGTTGCGGCCGGCAGCTTCTACCTGCTCAAGGCCATTGGGGTGTACCAGACGGCCGACGAAATTGCCAGCTCCCCCAAATCTACTTTCGGCACGCCCCAAATCGGTGATCTGAAGTACGCCGACACCAACGGCGACGGCACCATCGACCTGAAGGACCGCTCGTACTTTGGCTCGTACCAGCCGCCGATCTACTACGGAATCAACGGCGGGCTGAACGTGCGGAACGTGGACTTCTCCTTCGTGTTTTCGGGCAACCTGAAAAACAAGGTGTACAACGCCAAAAAGCAGCTTCGCACCACCAACACCGACAACGTAGAAGCCAGCTTCGCCAGCGACCGCTGGACGCCTAGCAACCCCTCAAACTCTCAGCCGCGCGCCCTGATGAGCAGCATGCCCAACTCGACGTACTTCCTGGAGAAAGGCGATTTCCTGCGGCTGACCAACGTGGTGCTCGGCTACACAGTCCCGGGTACGTCGCTGGAGCGCTTGCATCTGGCTTCCGTGCGCGTGTTTGCGGCGGCCCAGAACGTGTTCACGATTACGAAGTATAGCGGCTTTACGCCCGAGCTGTCGGGTGGCCCGCTGGATTCGGGCATCGAAGCCAGCACTTATCCCATTAGCCGCACCCTCACGCTGGGGCTGAACGTCAACTTTAAATAAGCTACGCCGATGTCTCCTATCATCCCCTCTACCTTACTGCGCCGCACCGGCACGGCCGCTCTTGCCCTGACCCTGGCCCTGACCAGCGGTTGCAAAGATTTTCTGGAAGTCGCGCCGCAGGCCCAGCTTAGCGAAGACGCCATTCGCACCGACCCCACGGCCGCCCAAAAGCTCGTCGATGGCGTGTACAACGTCATGTACCTAGGTGGGTTTGGCCCCGATGTGCATGGTCTTCAGTATATTATCCTGACGGACATTGCTTCCGACGACGCCGACAAAGGCAGCACGCCTACCGACTACGCCGACGCCATTGGCGTGGACAACTTCACGCTGACCTCGACCAACGGCACCATCAACAACAGCTGGAACGGCTACTTCCAAGCCATATCGCGTGCCAACCAGGCCCTCGACAAAATCCCGCTGAGCCCGGCCCCGGAGGCAACCAAAAACCGGCTGCTCGGGGAAGTGCGCTTCTTGCGGGGTTACTTCTACTTCAATTTGGTGCGCTTGTTCGGCGGCGTTCCGAAGCTCGACCGGGTACCGGCTACCTCGGAAATCAACAGCCCCGAATTCCAGAAGCGCGCTACCGCCGCTGATATCTATCAGTTCATTGTCAGCGACTTGCAATTTGCTGTTGACAACCTGCCGCTGAAAGGGGCCACTCAAACCGGCCGGGCTACGAAAGCGGCTGCGCAGGGAATGCTGGCCAAGGTGTATCTCTATCAGAAGAACTACCAGAAAGCCTACGAGCTGACCAACGAAATCATTACGGGTAAGTCGGGGGCGTATGCTTTGTACCCAAACTACGCCGACATCTGGCGGACACCGGGGGCCAACAGCTCCGAGTCGGTGTTTGAAGTCCAAACGGGCGTCAATGCTTCTTGCAACAACTCGGCTGTGGAGCTATACGTGGTCTGCCAAGGACCGCGCTCGGGTGGCAAAGGTGGTTGGGCCGACTTAGGGTTTGGCTTCAACACGCCGACTACGGCTCTGGTGAATGCCTACGAGCCCAACGACCTGCGCAAAGCCGGCTCCATCATTTTCATCAACCCAACGGCCCCGGCCGGGCAGCGCTCGACGGGCACGGTGCTTTGGGACGGCTTCCGCGTGCCAAGCCAAGATTCCGTGCAAGGCTCGCGGTACAGCTACAAAGCCTACCACAGCCGCACCAAAGAGCCCAACTGCGGCAATAATGACTTCCTGCCCAAGAACATCCGGGTGTTGCGCTACGCCGAGGTGCTGCTCATCAACGCCGAGGCCGCGCTGCAAATCGGCAACGCCAGCACGGCCGCTACCAACCTGAATCTGGTGCGTGCCCGCGCCGGCTTGGCGCCCATTGCGGCCCCCACGCTCCAGCAAATCTGGCAGGAGCGCCGCGTAGAATTGGCGCTTGAGCACGATCGCTTCTTTGACTTGGTGCGCCAAGAAAGCGTGCAGCCCGGCCGCATCGTCCCGATTTTCGCGGCCCAGGGCAAAACGTTCACAAAGGGTAAGAACGAGCTCTTCCCAATCCCGCAAGCGCAAATTGACCTCAGCGGCGGTCAGCTGACGCAAAACCCTGGTTATTAAGAAGATAGCAAATAGCCAAAACTAGAGTTAGAAAGTTCCCCTCCTTTTTTCAAGGAGGGGTGGCCGGAGGCCGGGGTGGTTAGCTAAAGTTAGAAAGCTAGAATTAGTCTTCGTTCAAAGACTTTACCACCCCGCCCTTCGGGCACCCCTCCTTGAAAAAAAGGAGGGGAATTGCTAGCTCTAGCCTTAGTTTTTAGTCCTGCTCATGCAGTTGCCTGCACTCGTGTATGAAAGCAAAAATCTTAGTCCTTTTGTGTCTGCTGCTGCCGGGGTTTGGGCATAGCCAGCAAAAGCCCGCTTCTTCAAAAGCGCCTGTCGCCGCTAAGTTTGATGCCACCAAGCGGCCCCGTAACCTCACCGACGAGCAGTTGCTGGACCTCGTGCAGCGCCAGACGTTTCGGTATTTCTGGGACTTTGGCCACCCGGTCAGCGGCATGGCCCGCGAGCGCAGCAACGTTGCCTATGATTATGGTAATGAAGTAGTTACCACAGGTGGCACGGGCTTCGGCATCATGGCCATTATCGTGGCGGCTGACCGCAAATGGATCACCCGCGAACAGGCCGCGCAGCGTATCTACAAGATTGTCAGGTTCTTAGAAAAAGCCGATTCGTTTCACGGGGTGTTTCCGCACTGGTATAATGGCGCCACGGGCAAAGTAATCCGCTTTGGGCAGAAAGACGACGGCGCCGACATCGTGGAAACGTCCTTTCTGTTTGAAGGGCTGATCTGTGCCCGTCAGTACTTTACGGGCGAAAGCACACTCGAAAAAGACTTGCGCAACCACATTCTGTGGATGTGGGAAAACGTCGAGTGGAACTGGCACACGCAAGGCGGACAGAACGTGCTGTATTGGCACTGGAGCCCCAACAACGGCTGGAGCATGAACCACCAGATTCACGGGTGGAACGAGTGCCTCATCACCTACGTGCTGGCGGCCTCGTCGCCCAAATACGCCATCGATAAGAAAGTGTATGACCAGGGCTGGGCCACCGGCAACGAGTTTCGCAACGGCAAAGAGTACTACAACATCAAGCTGCCGCTCGGGCCGGACTTTGGCGGGCCGCTGTTTTTTACGCACTACTCGTTTTTGGGCCTGAACCCGCACGGCCTGAAAGACCAGTATGCCGACTACTGGCAGCAGAACCAGAACCACACGCTCATCAACTACACCTACTGCGTCGAGAACCCCAAGAAATACAAGGGCTACGGCAAAAACAGCTGGGGCCTGACCGCCTCCGACAGCTACCAGGGCTACGCCGCCCACAATCCCAAAGAGGACTTAGGCGTGATTTCGCCCACGGCAGCACTTTCGGCCATGCCTTATGCGCCGGAGCAGTCGATGCTGGCCCTCAAGCACTTCTACAACGACTTGGGCGACAAGATCTGGAGTGAATACGGCTTCGTGGACGGCTTTAGCGAGCAGCACAACTGGTACGCCAAATCGCATCTGGCCATCGACCAAGGCCCGATTGTGGGCATGATCGAGAACTACCGGACAGGCCTGCTGTGGAAGCTGTTTATGAGCTCGCCGGATGTGCAGCGCGGCCTGAAAACCCTGGGTTTTGAAAGCCCACAGATCAGTAAGTAGGTTCACATATGGCTGCTAAACTTCACCTCTCACTTACAAATCTGTCATCCTGAGCTTGCGAAGGACCTTATCACGTTTGCAAACCCGCTTTGTTTTAGCGTGATAAGGTCCTTCGCAAGCTCAGGATGACAGGCGATGTGGTAACGCTTGTCTATGAAACGACTTTGTTGTTTTCTGCTGCTTATCATCTGTTTGCAAATAATTGATAATCAATTATTTGCGCAGGGTATGTTGAATAAGAAGCAGTTGACGTATTGCAACCCGCTCAACCTGGACTACGGCTACACGCCCATCCCCAACTTCGCCGAAGCCGGTAAGCACCGCGCCACCGCCGACCCGGTAATTACCTTATACAAAGGCGATTACTACCTATTCTCGACCAATCAATGGGGCTACTGGTGGAGCCACGATCTGTACAACTGGAAGTTCGTGTCGAAGTCGTTTTTGGAGCCGCAGCACAAAGTATACGACGACTTGTGCGCGCCCGCGGTGTTTGTGCTTGGCGATACGCTGCTGGTCTACGGTTCGACGCAGGAGAAGAACTTTCCGATTTGGATGAGCACCAACCCGAAGGCCAACGAGTGGAAGAAAGCCGTCGACCCGTTTCAGATTGGTGCCTGGGACCCGGACTTTTTCCTTGATACCGACGGTAAGCTCTACCTCTACTGGGGAAGCTCCAATGTGTATCCGCTTTACGGTCAGCAGATTAGCCGCAAAACCTTCGCGCCCATCGGCGAGCGCCGCGAGATGTTTAAGCTCAACGACGCGCAGTTTGGCTGGCAGCGCTTCGGCGAATACCTCGACAATACCTTTCTCGACCCGTTTATGGAAGGGGCTTGGATGACCAAGTACAACGGCAAGTATTACCTCCAATACGGCGCGCCCGGCACCGAATTTAGCGGCTACGCCGACGGCGTGCAAGTCAGCGACAAACCGCTGGGGCCGTTCCGGCCGCAGCCTCACAACCCCTTTGCGTACAAGCCGGGTGGTTTTGCCCGCGGGGCAGGCCACGGCAATACGTTTCAGGATGTGTGGGGCAATTGGTGGCACCTGTCCACGATGGTGATTGCGGTGAAGAACAACTTCGAGCGCCGCCTCGGCCTCTGGCCCGCCGGCTTTGATAAAGACGGCACGCTCTACAGCAACACGACCTTCGGCGACTATCCGCACTACCTGCCCACTGGCCCCGAAGACCACTTGAAGAGCCGCTTTACCGGCTGGATGCTGCTCAACTATAACAAGCCGGTGCAGGTCTCGTCGACGCTCGGCGGCTACCTGCCCAATTACGCCGTCGACGAGAGCATCAAAACGTACTGGAGCGCGGCCACCGGCAACAAAGGCGAGTACCTCCAAACCGACCTCGGCAGCGTCAGCACGGTGCACGCCATCCAAATCAATTATGCCGATCAGGATGCCGAATTCCTTGGCAAACAGCAAGGTACGTATCACCAATACAAGCTCTACCACTCTCAGGATGGCAAAAAGTGGACGGTGCTGGTTGATAAAAGCCAGAACAAAACCGACGTGCCACACGACTACATCGAGTTGCCCAAGCCCGTCCGGACGCGCTATTTAAAATTGGAAAACCTGCACATGCCCACCGGCAAGTTTGCCATCAGCGGGTTGCGCGTATTTGGACAAGGTGCTGGTACTAAGCCCGATATGGTAAAAGGCCTGGTAGTGTTGCGCACCGAAAAAGACAAACGCAGCGCATGGCTGAAATGGACGCCCTCCGACAAGGCCTACGCCTACAACATCTACACCGGTATCGCGCCCGACAAGCTTTATACTTGCATTATGGTACACGGTCAGAACGACTACTACTTCAAAGGCATGGACAAAGACTTGCCCTATTATTTTTCCATAGAAGCCGTCAACGAAAATGGGGTGTCGCAACGCACGCCCGTGATGGAATCGAAATGACCGGTCCCAACGGAACCCCGTTCTGTCGGTAGCCTACGCCGTGCTCTGCACGGCCTTACAAGTGCCCCTAGCCCTACTTTTTATAATTCCCACTTTACCCCATGAAACGAATTTTCCGTACTGCCCTGCTGCTGTCGCTGGGGCTGGTGAGCCCGCAGGTGCAGGCGCAGAAACCAGGTGCAAGCGCCACGGCCAGCGATCAGAAAATGAATCAGTTCGTTGCTGATCTGATGAAGAAGATGACGCTGGAAGAGAAGATCGGTCAGCTCAACCTCGTGTCCGTTGGGTTCGACGTCACCGGGCCCGTCGTCAGCAAGGATGTAGACGCAAACATTCGCAAGGGCTTGGTCGGGGCTGTGCTCAACACCTACACGCCCGTAGCGGCGCGCAAGCTCCAGCAAATGGCCGTGAAGGAGTCGCGCCTGCACATTCCGCTGATCTTTGGCTACGACGTCATTCACGGGCACCGTACCATTTTCCCGATTCCCTTGGGGCTTTCGGCTAGCTGGGACCTGCAAGCCATCGAGCGCAGCGCCCGCATTGCGGCAGAGGAAGCCTCGGCCGACGGCCTGAACTGGGTGTATTCGCCCATGGTGGATATTGCCCGCGACCCGCGTTGGGGCCGCATTGCCGAGGGCGGCGGCGAAGACCCGTACCTGGGCTCCCTGATCGCGCGCGCCATGGTGCACGGCTACCAGGGCGACGACTTGAGCAAGAACAACACCGTGATGGCCTGTCTCAAGCACTTTGCCCTCTACGGGGCCGCCGAAGCCGGCCGCGACTACAACACCACCGACATGAGCTTGCAGCGTATGTACAACGAGTACCTGCCGCCCTACAAAGCCGCCATCGATGCGGGCGTAGGCTCGGTGATGAGTTCGTTTAACGACGTCAATGGCATTCCGGCTACGGGCAATAAGTGGCTGCTAAACACCTTGTTACGCGATGAGTGGGGCTTCAAAGGCTTCGTGGCCACCGACTACACGGCCATCAACGAAATGATGGCGCACGGCATGGGCGACGAAAAGCAAGTATCGGCACTGGCCCTGAATGCGGGCGTAGACCAGGACATGGTAGGGGAGGTGTTTCTGAAGAATCTGGCCCAAAACCTAAAGGAAGGCACCGTCAAGCAGGAGCAGATCGACGTGGCCTGTCAGCGCATTCTGGAAGCCAAGTACAAGCTCGGCCTGTTTCAGGATCCGTACCGCTACGCCAACGACAAGCGCGCCGCTAAAACCCTGATGAGCAAAGAGTTCGTTGAGGCATCGCGCGACATTGCGCGCAAGTGCATGGTGCTGCTCAAAAACGACAAGAACGCCTTGCCGCTGAAGAAGTCGGGCACCATTGCCTTGATTGGCCCGTTGGCCAACCGGCAGCGCGACATGATTGGCAACTGGAGCGGCGCCGGCGACTGGAAGCAGGCGGTTTCGGTGGAGCAAGGCATCAAAAACGTAGCCGGCAACGCCGTAAAAGTCGTGTATGCCCAAGGCGCCAACATCGCCGACGACCAGCAGATGATCGACCGCCTGAATGCCCACGGCGGTGAGCTCAACATCGACAAGCGCGCCCCCGAAGCCATGATTCAGGAGGCCGTGCAATTGGCGCAGGGAGCCGATGTGGTCGTGGCCGTGGTAGGCGAGTCGCAAGGCATGACCGGCGAAGCCGCCAGCCGTGCTGACATCGGCTTGCCGGGCCAACAGCTAGAGTTGCTAAAAGCGCTAAAGAAAACCGGTAAGCCGCTGGTAATTGTGCTGATGAGTGGCCGCCCGCTCACGTTGCCCTGGGAAGATAAGAATGCCGACGCCATCCTCGAAACGTGGTTTGCAGGTACCCAGGCCGGCAACGCCATTGCCGACGTGCTGTTTGGCAGCTACAACCCCTCGGGCAAAATCACGGCTACCTTCCCGCAGACGGTCGGGCAGATTCCGTTGTACTACAACCACAAAAACACGGGCCGCCCCTTTGCCGGCATGGCGCTGGATAAGTATAAGTCTCGTTATCTGGACGTTACGAACGATCCCTTGTATCCCTTTGGCTATGGCCTGAGCTACACTACGTTCACTTACTCCAAGCCGGAGCTTAGCAAAGCCACGATAAAGCCTTCGGAAGCCCTGGAAGTCAAAGTCAACCTGAAGAACACCGGCAACTACGACGGCGAGGAAGTGGCCCAGCTCTACATCCGCGACATGGTAGGCTCCAGCAGCCGCCCCGTGAAAGAGCTGAAAGGCTTTCAGAAGGTTTTCCTGAAAAAGGGCGAGAGCAAAACCCTCACCTTTCGCCTAACGGCCGAAGACCTGAAGTTTTACAACAACGATCTGAAGTTTGTCGCCGAACCCGGTGATTTTCAGGTATTTGTAGGTGGCAACTCCCGCGATGTGCAGGAGGCTAGCTTTAAGCTGGAGCAATAAAGAACATCAACTGCATCACGGCTGGCATTGCACGCAGGCTGTGGCGCGGACAGGCAATCAGGGTCGGGAGGCGGCTACGTCTTCCGGCCCTGATGGCTTATTTCAGAGGTATACTTGCCTTTCACTATCATTCATTCCATTGACTTTTACTTCCATTCCCCGTCATTATTTTTCTAACGCTTTAGGGGCAATTGCTTATGTGCCTGATGCTTACGTATGCCTGCGCTGGTATGGGCAACCCTTGAACAGTTCCGAACTTCGTGCCCTTTACATTCACACTCGCAACCTGATGGAGCACCAGCATCTATGCTGCCTGCTGGCGGACCATCGGGCCATGCTAGCTGCCCCGGACTCTGCAGACCAAGAATGGCTGCTGACCCAATGGGTGCCCGAAACGGTGTCGCGCACCTGCTATACTCACTACGCTGTGTTGCCGGCCCTCGAGCCGGCCCATCGGCTGCACACGGATCCGGTGGTGCACGATTTGCGTCGTCGCCTTTCCGTTGCCCTCTTCGAGAATCCTGATCAAGCCGTTCTCTGGCTCCAGACCGCCTAATTATGAAAAGCCGCGCATGAACTTCACGCTCTTGCCTTGGCTGCGTCAGCGCTTCGACCTGGCCCACGACATGGCCGAGCCGGCCGACATTGTTGCGGATGTGGACGAGGGCATGCGTTTCCGGGGTACCAACCTCTGGGTACTAATCTTTGCTATCCTAGTTGCGTCGGTTGGGCTCAACGTCAATTCTACGGCGGTCATTATTGGCGCCATGCTCATCTCGCCGCTTATGGGCCCGATTGTGGGCATTGGCTTTGGGGCGGCTACCCTGGAACTCGGTTTAATTCAGCGCGGACTTAAGAACCTGTTTATTGCGGCTGGCCTGAGTCTGTTGGTATCGGCGCTGTACTTTCGCCTCACGCCCCTCACCGACGCTGGCTCCGAGCTACTAGCCCGCACCACACCTACCACTTGGGACGTCCTCATTGCCCTGTTTGGCGGGGCGGCAGGAGCAGTGGGGCTCACCCGCCGCGAGCGAGGCAACGTCGTGCCGGGGGTGGCCATTGCTACGGCTCTCATGCCGCCGCTGTGCACGGCGGGCTATGGGCTGGCTACGGCACACTGGGCGTTTTTGCTGGGCGCGCTGTATCTTTTCTCCATCAATTGTGTGTTTATCAGCTTGGCTACCTTTCTGGTAACCCGGCTACTGCCTTTGCCACGTCATGCCTTCGTCAGCCGTCAGCGGGCCCGGCGGGTTCAGTTCGGCATATGGGCCGCGGCATTGCTTACAGGGGTGCCGAGTGTGTACTTGGCCTCGGGAATTGTGCAACGAACGGTTTTTTCGCACAACGCGCAGCGATTCGTGGACGAACAGCTTAACCTGCCAGGTACGTACGTGGTCACGCGTCGCATTGCGGCGGATACGCGCTCCATCAACGTACTGTTGGCTGGCAAGCGCCTTTCATCGGACCAACTGCAAACGGCCCGGCTGGCGTTGCGCCGCTACCGCCTCCCGAGTGCCCAGCTCACCGTGCGCCAAGGCTTGGCGAAGCTTGATTCGGCCGATGCGCAGACCATGCGCAATAGCTTGCTCGAAGATCTGCGCAGCCGTAACGAACAAACCTTGGCCGGCTATGAAGCCCGTCTGGCGCAGCTGCAGCAAGTGCTCACCCAAACCGATGCCTCTGCGGTAACGGGGCTTCCTGCGGCGCCGGCGTTGCTACGCGAAGTACAGGTCGAGCATCCTGCCGTACGCCAACTTGGCCTGAGCCGCCTTGTGCAGCCCGCCACCGATTCGCTCCATGCCGATACGACTGTCGTGGTAGCCGTAGGGGTAAAGCGCCCGCTGCCGACTGCCGAGCAACAGCGCCTGCGCCAGTGGCTGACTTTGCGTGCGGGTGGCAAGTACACCGTGGAGGTATTGATAAAAACCGGTGTTGCTAAGTAGCTTTTAGTGAAGCATTTACAAGGTATCCGTACTGTTGTGCTGGCTAGGCGACAATGCTTCTTGATGCGGTCGCGGTTTACTTCTCTGCTGGCTGGGCAGAGGGGCGCAGGGCCGGGGGCGGCGCCGGCTGCGCCAATGTTTCGCGCAGAAAACCGGTTTTCAAGTGTTCATACAGGGAGTGCGGATCGACGAGAGAGGCTACGGCCTGCGCCATCATGCCGCTGAGCAACAACTGAAAAATGGCCGAGTGGCGGTCTGTCATTTCCAATACCAAAATGGCCGCCGTAAACGGAGAGCGCACCACTCCCGTCAAAAAACTCACCATGCTCACCAAGATCAGCAGGTTGCGGTCTTCTAGCGGCACTCCACCTACCCGACTCAATAAGTCGCCCAGCACCGCCCCGGCACTCAGAGAGGTGGCAAAGATGCCGCCCGCTCCGCCCCCGCAATAACTTAGGGCCATGCCGGTAAAGCGCACCAGAAACAGATACCAGGGGGTGTGGCCATCGTTTTCAAACAAGAGCCGGTTGATGATGGGCTTGCCCGTACCCACCCCTTCTGCGCCTACCAAGTACGCCAGCACCGCTAGCAACAGGCCGCAGCCTACTACCCACCCTACCTGCTGAGCAGTGGTTGCGAAGCGACGGCGGTAATTGCCGAGCCATAGCAGGGTTTTGGCAAACAGTGCGCCCGCCAGCCCGCAGAGCACGGCTACCAAGGTTACCGTAATCAAAAACCAACCGGCATGCGCTGTGACTTTTGGAAAACCCAAGTACAGATAAGGGCCCTGCAGGGCTTGTGCCGTGAGGCCAGCCACGATCACTGCCGAAAATACGGCCATGCGGAAGCGGGCCATGTGCATCTGGGTGAGTTCTTCTACTACAAACACAATGCCTCCTAACGGCGTGTTGAATGCCGCCGCCAGTCCCGCTGCCCCGCCTGTTACGAGCGCAATCTGCCGGGAAAGTTGGGGCCAGCCCGCGGGTTGTAGGCGGTTGATGGCCCGGAAAATCGCGGCGGCTATCTGAATAGTGGGGCCTTCACGTCCGATAACGCCGCCGCCCAGCAGCAGCGCCACGCTGCTCAGTATTTTAACGAAGGCCACGCGCAAGCTTAGCAGGTACCCTATGCGGGTGTGGTAGGCCGGCGTTGACAGTTCTATGCCTGCCATAACCTGCGGAATGCCACTGCCCCGGGCCCCCGGAGCCCACCGTTGCACTACCGCCCACGACACGAGAAAGGCGACTGGCGTCAAAATAAAAGCCAATAAAGGTTCGTGGCGTAGCCAAGCGAAGCTCGTTTGCTCAGCCCACACGAATAGCTTCTCATAGCCGACGGCCACTATCCCTGTTACAACGGAGGCAAACCAAAAGGGAAAGCTTTGCAGAATCAACCGGCGCACGCGGTCGGTGTAGAGCCGGCGCAGCAGGTGTTGATCCAACCAAGCCAGCACGCGTGCGTAGCGGGTCAGAGAAGTAGGCATGAGGCGAAAAAAGGGGGTGTCGCCCCTTAATACTCCACAACGGATTATTTCGATATCTAAAGAATAAGTATAATTTTCTTCTTGATTATAAAATGCTGATTGTTAATAGCTTATATAGAATATAAAATGTTTTCTTCAGACCAAACTAAGGATTTGAGCTGTGCTATGATTGTGAACTGGGATGCTATTGCTAAAACCCAAAACGGAGCTTGCCTATTGCGCGTACCTCACCAGAAAACTGCTCCGCCATATGAAAACTCCCGCTGCCTACAACCTGCTCAAGGTTTCGTCCCGTGCCCCGCATAATGTTCACAAAGAAGAAGTTGAGCGGGAGCTCCGGCGCATTCGCCAAGACTTAGTGGAATTGCAGGAGCGGTTATACGCCGAAAACCGCCGTAGTGTGCTCGTGGTGCTGCAAGGCATGGATGCCAGTGGCAAAGACGGTCTGATTAGGCGCGTGTTCAGCGGCATCAACCCGCAGGGTGTGCGCGTAGATGCCTTCAAAGAACCCACGGACGAAGAGCTGTCCCACGATTTTCTGTGGCGCATTCACCGCAAAACGCCCGGCCACGGCATGATTCAGGTGTTCAACCGCTCGCATTACGAAGACGTGCTCGTGACCCGGGTTGATAATATCATCGATGACGAGGAAGCTCAGCGTCGTTTTGAGGCCATCAACGCTTTCGAAACCCTGTTGCAGCAAGCCGGCACGACCATTCTGAAGTTCTACCTGCACGTATCGGAAAAGGAGCAGCGCGAACGTCTCGACGAACGCATCAACGATCCGTCCAAGCAGTGGAAATACGATGCCAGCGACCAGGGCAAAGCTTCGCAATGGCCGCAGTACCGCGCCATGTATGAAGATGTGTTTGCGCACTGCAACCCGCCCACTTGCCCTTGGATTCTGGTTCCTTCCGACCAAAACTGGTACAAAGCCTACGTGGTAGCCAGCACGCTACGCCATGCCCTGCTGGAAATGAATCCGCAGTATCCCAAAGCCAAAACAGAAAGACCTAAATAATTGATCATCAATTATTTAGGTCTTTCTGTTTTGATTCGATGCTCATTTGCTACTCTATGGTGCCGATGCCCTCCGGCGCTGGCTGCACTGGCTGCGCCTGCCGCGGCAAGTGCAACGACGATTCGCGGATCAGCAGTTCGGGCTTCAGAATGATATGCGGCGGCGTGTACTCCGGGCCACGCTTGAGCAACTGGAGCAACAAGCGCACGGCCGTTTCGCCCATCTGCTCGGCCCGCTGATCGACGGCGGTAAGGCGGGGGCGGGTCATGTTGGTGAAAGGGTCGTTGCTGAAGCACGCTATTGCCACATCCTGCGGCACCCGAAGCGACTTTTCTTCCAGTACTTCCAAAGCCCCAATGGTCGGGATGGCGTAGGCCGCAAACACGCCGTCGGGCCGCGTGGGCAGGCGCAGCAGCTGCTCCATGCCTGCGCGTCCCGATTCGTTGTTCAGGGCCGGCAGTGCATACACAAGTTCTTCTTCCACGGGAATTCCGTGCGCCTGCAACGCCTCAGCGTAGCCTCGATATCGGTTACGGCTAGTGTTAAGGTGTTGAGGGCCAGCTAAATGGGCAATGCGCGTGCAGCCTTGCTCGATCAAATGTGTAACGGCGCGGTACGCCCCCTGAAAGTCATCCAGGATGACGGCTGTGCTGTTAGGCCAATCGGGTACGCGGTCGAAGAACACGAGGGGCGTACCGGAGTGACGTGCCTGCTCGAAGTGTTGAAGCTGGCCCTCGGTGGTGGCCGAAAGCGACACCAAAATACCTTCGACCTGCGCGGCCAGCAGTGTCTCGATGTTGCGCTGTTCGCGTTGCAGGTCTTCGTTAGACTGGCACAACACCACGTTGAAGCCCGCTTGGCTAGCTACTTTCTCGATGCCGTTCATCACAGCCGGGAAAAAATAGCCTTTGATGTGCGGTACGATTACGCCCAAGGTCTTGCTATGGCCTTTGCGCAGCGCCGCAGCCATGTGATTAGGCAAATAATTGAGTTCCTGCGCCAATTGCCGAACGCGCACTTTGGTGGCTTCGCTGATGTCTTTGTGGCCAGCCAATGCCCGCGAAACCGTAGACACGGATAAGCCCAACTGCCGGGCAATGTCAACTATGGATACACGCTTCTGTGGATTAGCCATACGGGAAGTCGGTAAGGTAAACGAGGTAAAAGTTAATTGGCCAGAGGGCTTGTTCTGTTGTTAGGCAAAGTAGTGCATAGCTCAACTGCGAAAACCAAAAACAAGGCTAATGCTCAAGTGGCCCTTGGCCAGGTAGGTGTTTTCGGCTACAAAGGTAATTTATTGATAACACCCCTCAATAGTTTAAGGCAATATCGTCTTTATTGGGCATTTTATTGCGCTGTTGCCTTGTAAAGTATTGGCTTGCGGCTGAACCATAGAAATAGTATTATTTACAAAGCGTAAAAATTACAAATTGCTTTGCGAAGTATCGGGGCAGAGCTGCAATGTGAAGCTTATTTTCGCTTGAGCCATTGGCTCGCAGGCAAAGCCTTGTTTTTTGCCTTTGCTTAACCAGCCAACCCCACTTTTTAGCTGTTCATTCCCATGCTTCTTGTTCGTCGCGCTTCCACCTCCGATCTGCCGGCTATCCTCGACATCATTCGAAGGGTAGTGCCGCTGATGCAGGCCGCGGGTAATTTTCAGTGGGAAAGCAGCTATCCTAACGAAACGGTCTTTCGGCAAGATATTGAGCGGCAACAGCTTTGGGTAGCCGAGCTAGATGAAAAAGTCGTGGGCGTCGCGGCCCTTACCACCGACCAAGACGCAGAATACGCGCAAGCCGATTGGGATGCCACGGCGCCCGCGGTCGTCACGCACCGGCTGGCCGTTGCACCCGATGCTCATGGGCGCGGCGTAGCGGCTGCCTTGCTTGCACAGGCCGAAAAGCTGGCCGTGGAGTGGGACTTGCACTTGCTGCGCGTCGATACCAATTCCGAAAACCAGGCTACCCAGCGTTTATTCCCGAAGTTAGGCTATCGTTTTGCGGGTGAAATTTCCCTGGGCTTCCGGCCTGGTTTACGGTTTTTCTGCTACGAAAAACAGCTTGCTAAATAGCTCATCAATAAGCTATTATACTTACATGAGTTGGGGTGCTTCTGTGAGTGGTTTATTTCCTTCTGGAAAACGTTGAGCGGCGTCATAACAGATAGGAGGTAGGCATCGTACCTTTCGGGCTTGACCACTTTTCCTATGAACAAATCGCTGCCCGGATTTCTGCAAATAACCTATCGCAACGATTTGGACATGTTGGTGGTGCGCTGGCTGCGGCAGGCCGAAGTGCCGGAGCTACGCCAAGGCTACCTGGCCATCTTGGAGGCTGCTACTGCGGTCGGCTGTCGGTATTGGCTGCTGGATGCGCGCCGTCGCCGCAACACCGACCAAGTGGCGCAGCGCTGGATGCTAGAGGAGTTTCTGCCGGCCAGCACGGCCCAACTCCATGGTCGCCTCTACATCTGCTACCTACTGGCCCCCGTGTCGTTGCGCGATGCGGAAGCGGACGGCGCCTTTCCGCCCGCTGTCTTTTTCGCCGATAAACCCTACATGGGCGAGCGCTTCATCGACGAAGGCGAAGCCATCGGCTGGCTGCGTCAGTGTCAGCAGCAAGAGCTGTTGGTAAAATAAGTAATTGATTATTAAATACTTATACGCCAGTAAATTTCCGCAGAATTTCGCGTAAGCGAGTCAGGTAGTGCGTAGGGGGTGGGGCAACGCTGGTTTCGAGCACAGGCTCAGCCGGGCGCGGGGCTGCTGGTGCGGGCTTGTGCACCGGGGCTTTGGAGGAGAATCGGGTAGCAACGGTTTTCCGAATGCCGGTGCGGGCTGGTTTGGCGGCTACTACCTTCGGCACGGCGAGGCGCAACGAAAGCGTCGGGTTGCCGTCGAGGCTGTAAACAGGCTGATTATCAGTTGATTCGTTCTGGTAATACTCGATTACGCGGGCGTAGTACGTCTTGCCCGGGGTAAGATGGGTAACGGTAGCCGAAGCGCCAGCAGCATCGGCCACGACAAAATTGCCCCGGCCGAGAGTGTCGCCACTACTAAAGCCGGATTTAGCTGTGTATGCCACGCCGTCGAGCGGGAAAGCATCTACGGGGCTGCCTTCTTTCATCACAACCAAGCGGCGGGTGCCGTTGCCGCTGGCCCAGTTGAGCGTTACTGCCTGTGGCCCTGCGGGCACTGCGGCAAGGCGCGTGGCGTTTAGCTCGGGAGCAAATAAATCGTGCGTCGGCCAGGCGTTGGAGCCGTTGATGCAATCCCAGCCAAGGTCTTCGAGGTCGTTCCAGAAGCGGTTGGAAGGACCGCGGCCGTTCAGCAGAATGGCCCAGGTATAGCCCGCCGACGTGCGCACCACGCAACTAGCTGTGCCGTCGAGGCTGCCGGTGTGCCACCACGTATTGTTTCTGTTGACCATCCAGCCCTTCGCATAATGTCGTTGGGCGGCGGAGGCTTGCGTCATGGTGTCGATGGTGCCCGGGCCCAGCAAATCGGGGCGCGTAGGCGAGCCATCGACGGCCAGTACAAACCGCACCAGATCGCGGGCCGAAAATACCCAGCCGCCGTGCGCATTCATGGCCTCCAGGTTGCAGCCGCCGTAGGGCGTCTGCACGTCTTTGCGGGTACCGTAGCAAGAGCGGCTGCGCGTTTCGCTGAAGTATTCGCTTTCGCGCTCTAGCTTGTCCGCCAGTAAGTTATGGCCCAGGTGGGCTTCCTGCACGCCGCTGGGCGTCAGTAAGTTGCTGCGTACCCAGGCTTCGTAATGCTGGCCCGTCACGGACTCTATAATCTTGCCCAGCACGAGGTAGCCAATGTTGGAGTAAGCAAACCGCGCCCCCGGTGTGAAGTTGAGGCCCTTGGCCAGCAGAAAGCGCACGAGCGTCGAGTCGCCTACGGGGTTCGGGACGTGCAGCACTTTGGCTACGTGCAACGGAAAATCGATGGGGTCGGAGCTGCCGTAGCCGTCGCAGGCCACTTCACGGTTCCAGCCGGCGGAGTGCTCCAACAGATTCCGCACCGTAATATTATAAATGCGCTTGTCGGTGATAACGCCGCTGTAATATGGGCTGTTGAGGTAGCCGTTGGGCCCGAACGCTTTGTGATCGAGGCTGATCTGGCCACTTTCCACCAGCTTCATAATCGCTACCGCTGTGACGGGCTTCGAGATGCTGGCTACCCGCAACAGGTTGTAGGGCTGCATCGGTACGGTGCGCTGGAGGTCGGCATAACCGAAAGATCGGGCATACACCAGCTTGCCTTGCCGGGCAATGGCAACCGATGCACCCGGAATTTTCCAGCGTTGCATGAAGGCTTGAACGGTAGCATCACAATTGGCTAATTGCGGGACGGGTATCCCTGTTTGCGCAACTGCCTTGACAGTTAGCAGGCCCAGGAATAAGGCCAATATCTTCTTCACAATGCTTACCTGGCAAAGAGTTCTAACACAATGCTTTCTGCCCCCGAACAGCTACCGGCGGTTCAGCAAGTTTATTATATTATTTTTATAATTTGGTGATGAAATTGCAACAATAAATATGAATTATTGATGAATTTTTCTCTGTCTAAAAGACGCTTCGCTAACTATCTTCAACATAGTGACTGCTTGAAGATTAGATGTGGATATTTTGGCTGGAAAACGTAGCCGAAGAACTACTGCTAAAAAGAGGACGGCTTTATATTAAATATGATTTATCTGATACAATGCTGCCTTTGGGGCATACGCGTTTACTCACTGCCGTCACGGTAGCAAGAAGCGGTTATGGTTATGTTATACTAAGCGAGGGCTGCTATAACTCTTTGAATTTCAGGTCTAAGCAAATCACTTGGATGGCTTCTGCGCCGGTGGCTGCAATCAGGTATAGGAAGTCCTCGAAACCTCCGTATATAGCGCCGGTTTCGTCCATAAACAACAGGAGCTGGTTGTTATAGGCCTGCCCCACCACGCAAAGCTGGTGCTGAGGAAGCCGGGGCGCATACTTTTCGGGCACCCAAAATGCGTCGTCGGAACCCAGAGCCCGCAGGACATGGAAATGAGCCGAGGTCAGGCTGCCGTCGTGACGCACAAAATGAAGCAGCAGGCCGCCAAACTCACTCAAGAAACTGTGTACGGCCTGATTCCACGGAAGTCCTTCTTTTTCAATTACTTCCTGATACTGAGAAATGTCGGTGCTTCGGCCCTGATACCAACCCGCTTCCTGTAGCGCCTGCTCCACATCTTCAGCAAAAGCAATCATGCTCGTCTCGGTTTGAGGACTTTCGTCTAAAAGGTAAGTCCTTGCTTACAGTGCAAGTGTACAGGGTAATGTAGATAAAGCTCAACTGTTGCCGAAAAAATGCACAATCTGTTTCGGACCTACACCGCGCTGGGTTACGGAGGCATATCGGTAAGATACTTGTGCTGTTTTCAAAAGATATTGGAGATAATGAATTGGTAATGAGATTATTATAGATTAGTGCGTAGCAGGCAGCTAAGGTGTTGAACAACAAAAAAAGAGCGGAATCCGGGCCGCGCTGTGGCCTGAATCCCGCTCTTTTTCGGATGAAAGCACGCTGCCGCCAAGGCCGCTAGCCCTGCCACTGGCCAAATTTCCCGGCTCGGTATTCCTGGTAAGCCTGCTCGATTTCAGCTTCCGTGTTCATTACAAAAGGACCGTAGGCCACGATGGGCTCCCGGAAAGGTTGGGCGTGGCCAAGTAGCAGCACGGCATCTTCTAGCGCCTCGATGTGCAGGTCGTCGCCGTCGTAGTTGAACTCGGTCAGGCGACGCGCTTCGGTTTCCTGGCCGTTGACGCGCAGCTTGCCCCGAATGGTGTAAAAGAAGATCGTATGGTCGGCCGGAATGGTCAGGTCGAGTTTGCCGCTTGCCCGGAAGTTGATGGTTGCCAAGCTCATATCGGTGAGCGGCTGTACGGCACCCGCGGTGCCTTCCCAATTGCCCGATACGGCATGAATGGTTACGCGGCCGTCGTCGAGCGTGGTACTCGGAATCTCTGGCTCCTGCAGCCCGATGTAGCGCGGTGCCACCAGCTTGTCTTTGGCGGGCAGGTTTACCCAGAGCTGCAAAATCTCCAGCGGGCCGCCCGTCTGCTTAAACGCCGGCGACGATATTTCCGCATGAATCAGGCCGCTGCCTGCCGTCATCCACTGAATGCCGCCCGCCCGGATAATGCTTTCGTGCCCGCCCGTATCCTGATGCATGATGTCGCCTTCCAAGATGAAGGTCACGGTCTCGAAACCACGGTGCGGATGCGGTCCAAATGGAAGTCCTTGATTATTAGGGCGGTATGTTTGGGGGCCGTGGTGATTCAGAAACAGAAACGGATCGAGGTGCTCCAGCGACTGTGTGGGCAAAGCACGATAGGTAACCAGATCGGCGATGGGGGCGCTCACGGCGCGGTGTTGTTGTTTGATGGTGCGCATACACTTGGATGTAACGAGTTGGGGCAACTCGGGTAAATACGCTTGCCGCCCCGACAAGTCGCGGCGGACCTGCATTTTTCCGGCGGCGGCGAGCGTGTCCGCTGCTAACAAGCAAAGGAGGCATTGGTTGGCCCTCGCGCTGCCGGTTGAGCGCTTCTGTCTTCTATTAAATAGAAAAGCAAAACGCGCCGCTCGTAAAGCACGAGCGGCGCGTTCGGTTGCCGATGACTTTTTATGGGCGCGGGTCAGCCGAGGCTAGCTGCGGTCGCGACTGCCAAAGTCGCGGTGGTTATCGGTGCGGCGCGAGCCCTGGCCTGGGCGGCTCATTTGGCGCATGCGATCTTGGCGTTTGGCCTCAAACTGAGCGTATTGCTTTTTCGAGAGCACATCCTTGAGCTTTTTGTCGGTGCTTTCGTGGATGCGCTTGGCTTCGGCCATCGTCTGGCTGCGGTCGCGGCCCGAGCGGCTGTGCAAGGCCTGCATCTGCTGGTGTTGGTCCTGGAAGATCTTCTCCAGCTTGCTCTTTTGCTTGTTGCTGAGGTCGAGTTCCTTGGCGAGTTTGTCGGAGCGCTCTTTGCTCCGGTCTTGGTTTTTGTCGTGGTCCCGGTGCTGCTCTTGGCCAGCAAGAGGACGCAGCTCAGCGGCGAATGAGTTGCCAGCAAACGAAGTAGAAAGGCTCAGGAGCAGGGCGAGGCCAAAAAGTTGCTTTTTCATGATAGCGTGTGAAGTTGAGTAAGAAATCAGTGGGTCTCAGAACGTTGTGTTCTGCCGGACTTTATTCAAACCCAGTGCCCAAACGCCCCCTGCCTTCCCCGCATTCTCCCAATTGCCCACAAACGCCGACGAGTTGGCGCTTTTACTCGGCTGAAAGTGCAGGCAGAACCAGCGCCGCATCAGGCCAGCAGCAACTGCCGCTCATGAAGCCAGTCAAAAATCACCTGATCGACGGCCGACACGGCAGGCCGGTCGCGGTAGGTTAGCCATACTACCTCCTCGATTTCGGCGGCGGGCTGCAAAATGCCCTCGTAGCGGGCACTGTAGCAGGTCATCATCACCAAGGTGCCCTCGGCGTGGCCGTGGGCCTGGGCCCGAAAAGTGCCCTCGTAGCAAAGGCTGCCCGTGGTGAGCTCGACCGTTAGCTCCTCCCGAATTTCCCGTCGCAACGTCTGCTCATCCGATTCGCCGGCTTCGCGCTTGCCCCCCGGAATGTAATATCGATCCTTGCCGCGGCTGCGGGTGCTCAGGAGCTTGCCGTCGTGCAGATGCAACCACGCTATTTTATCGATTACCTTCATATGTGTTTGATAATCAATATATTATAAAAACAGCTATTCTAGCCGAAACGTAATGGGCATGGTAAAGGCCACGTTTACGGGAACGTGGTTTTGGTAGCCCGGAATAAAGCGCGGCAACAGATGCAGCACGCGCTCGGTTTCTTCGTCGGTGCCGCTGCCCAGGCCTTTCACAATGCGGATGTCGCGCACCCAGCCCGCCTTATCAACCACAAACGACACAAATACTTTGCCCTGTACGCCCTGGTGCAGCGCCTGGGGTGGGTACTGAATCTGGGCGTTGATGTACTTGAGCAAGCCCCGCGTACCCCCCGGAAAACGGGGCATCACCTCGGCCGCGGTGTAGGTATTGTTGGGCAGGGTAGTATCGGCGGGCAGAGCCGGCTCTAGTTGGTACGAGATGGCCTCGTACGGTTCCTGCATCAGCTGCTCGGTAAGGGGCGTACGCAGGAGCAGGAAGCCTGCCACCAGCAACACAATGCCAAGGGCTATATAACTGATTATCTGAATCTTGTGGCTTTTGGCCAATTGCTTGTTCGCGTGCTGAAGCTTGTGCGTGGTATGCCGCAGTTGCTTTTCCAATTCGCTGAGGCGGGCGCGTAGGGCCTGTTCGGCATTCCGGTCAATAAGCGCCGACGGAATGGCACCGGGGCGCAGGGAAATGTCGTGGCTACGGCGCCGTATCGGGTCGGTGAGCACCTCATAGGCCTCCTGCACTTCCCGAAACCGCTCGGTGAAGAAAGGTGTATTATGATGGCGATCTGGATGTAAGTGCTTGGCATAGAGACGATAAGCTTGCTTTATCTGCTCCGCGCTTGCTGATGTCGGCACGCCAAGTACCTGATAATAATTAGGCATCAATAATTCAGCACTAGTGAATAGAACCGCAAACGTAAATATAAATAAAACAAGGAAGGCGAAAGGCCCGTGCCCCTAATTTTGGAGCACGGCCCTTTCGCCTTCGCGGAAGTAAGGAGTACGATTACCGGCTAATCGGCACTGGAAAACAGCACGTTAGGAACCGTGGCAGGCGCCGAAGCAAGCGTAGCCACCGCGGAGCCGATAACCAGATAATCGCCGGCCACGACCGTTTTGTCGGTGATGAAGCCCTCCTTGGGGGCGGCTACATACACAAAGCCCAACTGCGGCGTAAGTTGCTGGAGGCGCTGCTTCACCTCTTGCAGGCGAAGCTGAACGGAATCAAGACGGGCTCTCGAGGCGGAGCTTGGGTGCTGCAAATGGCTGGCGCTTAGGCTGTTGTATTGCTGTTGGCGTTGCTGATAAAGGGCCTGTAGATGTTGGCGGGCGGGGTTGGGCAAGGGCACGGCCAGCTTCAGCAGTACCTGATCTTTCTGAACGTGGTCGCCGCTGGCAAAGAATACTTCCCACACCCGACCCGCAACTTTCGAGCGCACGGCTTCGTCGGCCGCCAGAAAGGGTGTTTTAGGAGCTTTTGAGGTTGAGACTAGTGTCGGTATGGACGAAGCCACCGGAGCAGCTGCGTTTTCTGTGGGCTTGCCGGTACAGCCGACGAGCAGCGCTCCGCTACTTACCGCGAAAAGCGAGGGCAGGAGCAGGGTAATAAGTTTTTTCATGGAAAATAAGGTAACTGAAACAGTTACATTTAAAGGCAAATAAAAAGCGGTTAACGCACCGCATCGGAGTCGCCACAATCTTTGGGCAGGCGCTCCCGGAGTTGGCCAATGACCTGCTGAAGCGATACGGCGGCCAGTGCGTTGCGCATGGCTTGCTCGGCGCCGCCAAACAGATCTTCGAGGGTTTGCTGCATCACGCGGCCCAAGCTGCAGCGTTCGTTGGGTTTGGTATTGTTGACAGAAAACAAATCGGGCTCGGGTTCCTGCATGGCTTCAAACACATCCAGCAGCGACACGTCCGCCACCGGACGGGCTAGCAGTGCACCGCCGCCCGCGCCTAGCTGCGTACGCACCAAGCCGGCCGCTCGCAACGCCCCAATCAAGCGCCGCACCACCACCGGGTGCGTTCCGACGCTGCCCGCAATCACCTCCGACGACACTGGCTGCCCATCGGCATGGGCCAGATACGCCAAAATGTGGGTGGCAACAGCAAACCGAGTGTTCATGTTGAATTAATGTAACTTATGTGGTTACAAATATACGATCTTATTTTCGAATGCCCACAGGCTTGTCTTTTTACAAACAGTGATCGGGCGAAAATGTGGTGGGAAAAGCAACCTTGCCTCCACCGTGTGGTCTGGCAAAGCCGCTTACAAGAGTATGGGGTGCTTTTCACTACAGATGAGCTCCGGAAAAGTGCTCCTTTTAAGATCGCGCACTTCGCCTATCTTTCGGCAGAGAATCCTAAATGACTCGTTTATGAGCGACCCAATCGCCGTTGTTTCTTCTTACTTCAAACTAATCCAAGACCTCGACAACGACGCATCAGCTTTCGCCGCGGTGTTGCACCCGGAGGTAGAGCAAACGGAATATCCCAATCTGCTTTCCCGAAACCTCGTCCGTCGTTCTTACGAGGAAATTTTGTCTACCCTCCGCAACGGGCGGGAAGTGCTGGTTGATTCACGGTTTGAGATGGATCGCCTCCATAGCTGCACCGATGGCAGTGTGGTTGCAGAAGGCCACTGGCGTGCCCAAGCCATCATCGATCTGGGCCCGGTAGTGCGCGGGCAGCTTTTGGTTGCCCAGCTCTGCATGGTCTTCGAATTCAAGGACGGCAAGATTTACCGCCAGCGCAGCTTTCACAACTTCGAGACGGTGTGATACTTGGATATAAGTATCTAATTTTTAAATACTTATGGTTAATTGCGTTTTCTGTTAACGAGGCTTGACAGGATACTTTGCGAAGAGGGCCTGCATGGCCTCGTCAATTCTTTTTCCCATCCGCTCCTGATCCTTGGTCAGGATGCCGACGGCCGCCCCGGTCCAGACGCGCTCGTTGCGGGCCGCGTCCACCAGCTCGACGGTAGCGGTACCTTGTTTGTAGGTATTCACTACTACTTCCTCGCTCTGCCAGTGGTAGTTACGCTGCCCAATGTAGCGAGGCGCGTCACGGATGTTGGTTTCACGGGTCTGAACCTGGTCTTCGACCACTACGCCAATGTTGACCCACAGATCGGGCCGGTCGGCAGGCTGGTAACCGCGCCGCGCCAGTTCGGCGGCAATAGCGCGCTTCAGTTCCTGCACCCCAATGCCCATACCCAGGGCCTCGGAGCTGGCCTCGTTGCGCGCCGATACGTCCATGAAATTGTAGGTTTTATAAGCCGTAAAGTCTACGCCCGGCTTCTGAGAGGTGGAGGCAATGCGCACGGGTGCGCAGGCTGAAAAAGCCAGGAGGAGCAAAATCAACAGGTTTTTCATAGCAATAGGACGGGTATACGGTAACGCATCACAGCGGATAAACTGCGTAGTCTAACGAATTGGCTGGCGCTTGGGGTGCGGTTGAGGTTGCCCGCAGTTGCGGGAACCGCTACTCTTTTTTGACCTTCACCGTGCCGTCGTCGGCATCCTGCTTCGTGACGTTGCCCTGTGCATCTTTGACTTTGATGTCGCCATCGGCTTGCTTCTTGATCTTGCTGCCGTCAGCGCCTTTCACGGTGGTGCCAGCGGGCAGCTCGTTTGCCTTTTCCATCGACGATTTGTTTTCGGAGCACGAAGCCAGCAAAGCGGCGCAGGACAGAACGAGAGCTATCTTTTTCATTATCAGGGAGTAATTCGCAAATCGATGAGAACAAGCGTTTTACGCACGGAGAAGCTTGTTGTTGTATGATCCGCTTGTCAGCACCCGAAACGACGCCAAGCTGAGGTAAGCAAAGTCCACATACGTAGCAAAGTTTTGTCCATCAAAAGGTTATAATATGATATTTCTAATAATTATTGAATATTTCTGAGATAATAGCGTAGTTTAGCCGGGTGTAGCAAGAGGCGGGCACGAACCTTGTCTGAATATTTGACCGAGCATACTTTCTTTAAACTTCTTATGTACAAATTACTACTGTTGTTCTTCTGTGTCTTCCTGCTGTTGCTGGAGGCCCAACCAGCGCAAGCGGCAGCAAGCGAAGGAGCCAGCATTGAGGCAGAAAGCCTGCTCCGGCCGCGCGTCCCGCGCCCCAACTACAAAAGATATCGCGGCAACAGCCGTAGCAAACACCGCCACCTGGGGCTGTTTCGCCGCTGGCGCGCCCGCCGCAAGGCTCAGCGCAAGGCCAAGGCTCCGAAAGGCGTAATTAAGGTAGACGCTCCAACGGGTACCATGCCGCCCCGGCCCTAAGCGCCCCAAGGTTTAAGCAGGTGAATCAGCCGCATTTTCCGCCCGGAGAATGCGGCTGATTCATTTTCGGGCCATCAGTTTTTGCCGAATTCGCGTACGAAGGGTCTGCCTGTTTTTCGTTTCGGCTGTTAACAGAGCGTAAGATTTTCGGCCTTTTCTCATGATCCCTTCCAGTACCCTCAGCCCGGACGCGAAGCCTACGCTGTGGACTCCATTTACCTTCTCCGTTTTTCGGGCCATCTGGATTGCTTCCGTCGTGTCCAATATCGGCACCTGGATGCAGAATGTGGCGGGTGTGTGGCTGGTTACTACCCTCACTACCAGTGCGTTGCTGGTGGCCTTGATGCAAACGGCCACCAGCCTCCCCGCCTTCCTGCTGAGCATGCCGGCCGGCGCCATGGGCGACCTAATTGATCGGCGGAAGCTGCTGCTGCTCACGCAGGGCTTCATGGCCGTGGTGGCGGTGCTGCTGGGCACCCTGACGCTGCTGGGGGAAGTTTCGGCGCTGGGCGTGCTGGGATTTACTTTCCTGCTGGGCATTGGCGCCGCCCTTAACGCGCCAATCTGGCAAACCGTTACCGTCGAGCTGGTGCCGCGGTCGGTATTGCCGTTTGCCATTACCCTCAACGGCGTTAGCAACAACATTGCGCGGGCAGTGGGGCCAGCCATTGGAGGCGTCATCATTGCGTATTACTCGCCGGGCTGGGTGTTTCTGCTAAACGGGGTTTCTTTCGTGGGCACTTGGTTTGTGGTGTACAATTGGAAGCGTACCGTCGAAGCTGCTACCGGCCCTGCCGAGAACTTTATGGGCGCGTTGCGGGCGGGTATGCGCTACGTGCAATATTCGCCGGCCATTTATGCAGTGCTGGTGCGCACGTTCGCGTTTTCGTTTGGGGCCAGCGCAATGTGGGCCTTGTTGTCAGTGGTGGTGGCGCGGCGCCTGCACCTAAATTCGGGCAGTTACGGCGTGTTGCTTTCGTGGCTAGGGGCGGGTGCCGTCACGGGTGCTTTCCTGATGGGCCGCGCGGGCCAACGGCTCAACTACAACCAGCGCGTGCTGCTGGGAACGCTGGTTTTTGTCGGCACCAACCTGTGCTTGGCGCTGGTGCCGTCGGTATATTGGCTATACCCCGTGATGTTTTTGTCGGGCATCGCCTGGCTCATGACCATGACCAGCTTTAGTACTACCGTGCAGCTGCACGTACCCAAATGGGTGCAGGCGCGCGTCGTGAGCATGTATATGCTGGTGTTTCAGGCGGGCTTGTCGCTGGGCAGCGTGGCGTGGGGTGAGCTGGCCGACCGCGTAAGCCTGGAGCTGGCCTTGATAGCGGCCGCCGGTTGGATGCTGGTGGGCATGGCCTTGGCCTTGCCATTTCCGATGCGCCAGGCCGAAGGGCTGAACCTGGAACCCGCCGAGCATTGGCCCGACCCCATCGTGGAAGGCGGCGACATCGACCCCGACGACGGCCCGGTAGTGGTAATGATTGAGTATCAAGTAGATCCTGCGGACTGGGCGGCTTTCCGTCAAGCCGCTTCGCAACTCACCCGGCTGCGGCTGCGCGACGGCGCGTTGCGGGCCGGCGTGTTTTCGGACGTGGCCAATCCGCAGAAAATCACTGAGTTCTTTTACGTGGCTACCTGGGGCGAGCACGAGCGCCAGCACCACCGGTTTACCAAGGAAGACTTGGCCGTGGAAACCCGCGTACAGCAGTTTCACATGGGGCCGGAGCCACCGCGGGTAACGCATTTTCTTTCGTTCCCACGCACGACCAACGTAGAAGTAGCCGCCCCTTACGAAACCCTGGAGGGCCAGCGGTAGAAGAACATTTGCCTTTGAGGGCAGGGCGCTGCAGGAGACCCAAGTTCGTTTGGCGCAATACCTTACAGCTCTCTACCTTCACGACCACTTCCACCGACATTCCTTATGAAGCATCACGTGCTGACGCCGCTGGTTTTACTGCTAGGGGCTTTACTACTTTTTTCCTGTTCGAAAACCATGACGCCAACTACCGCAACTACCGACTGGACTCCGCAAAGCGCCCAAAAATGGGTGAAAGGCGGCACCTGGAAAAAAGGCCTCAAGCTGGACGTGTACCCCGACGTTGACGCGGTGGAGTTCGCCAAACAATACCACGCCAACCAAGCCATCTGGGACAAGGCCTTTGCCTACATGCGCGACAACGACTTGGCCGCCCTGCCCAACGGCTCGTCGAAACTTGACGGCGACCTGCTGACGCTCTCCGTGACCGAGCCCACCTCGAAAGAGTTCGACAAAACCCAGTGGGAGTCGCACCGCAAGTACATTGACCTCCAATACATTGTGCGCGGTAAGGAGAAAATGGGCGTGCAGCCGTTGTCTAACCTCACCGTAACCGAACCCTACAACGAGGCCAAAGACGTAGCACACTACAGCGGCGACGGTGGCAAATACTACGACGCCGACCCCAGCACCATCTACCTGTTCTTCCCGCAAGATGGGCACCGGCCCTCCATCAAGGTTGAGGGCTACGATGTGGTGAAAAAGGTAGTCTTCAAAATCCGGGTAGCGGGCATGTAGTCAGCTCATTATTACCAAAACAAAAAGGCCGAGCACCCTATGCTCGGACTTTTTGGTGTTTTATAACATCTTGATTAGCAATGTATTACCAAGAGCCGCTGTTGTCGCTATTGTCGTCGAAGCCACCGCCGCCTGTGTCATCCGAAGACAGATCATCGTAGGAAGAGTTGTCGTCTGAGGAGAAATAATCCGCATTGCCGTCGGTGCCGGCGTCATCCGAGGAGAAGTAATCGGGCGGCGTGTTGTCGACTGCGTCGTTGCCTTCGAGGGCCGGAAAGCCGCCCGACGAAGTACCGCCGACGTTGGCCGAATTAGGATCGAGCGAGTGCGGGGTGTCGTTGCCGAGCCCTGCGCCTGCTAGGCCGCTGCCTGAGGTGTCGTGGCCCGAGGCCATGCGGTTGCCGAGGTAAGCACCAGCCGCCGCGGCGGCACCGGTGGCCAACATCCCGCCGATGCCGCTGCCACCGCCTCCGCCCATGCCCGAGCGATTGGAGTAGAAATCAGGCGCTTGCCCTTGCGGGCCTACCGGACCGCGGTTGTAATTCCCATTGCCAGGATTGCCGCCCGCTGGGCCGTTGGGCCGGTTTGAGTAAAAGTCGGGGGCGTTGCCCGGCGCTCCAGCAGCGGGCGTCCGGCGGCGGAACATCCGCACCAAAAACCAGATTACGCCACCCACCGCAAGCGCCCCGATCAAAAGCGTGCCCATGCCGGGCCCGGAAGGTGCGGGCTCGGGCGTAGTCGCAGCGGAAGGCGAAAACGGTGCCGACGCCGGCTCCGTAGCCGCGGCCGAAGTGTTTAAGTCGTTGGTATTCAGGTCGGAAGCCGCTGATCCAGCTGCGGGGCTCGTGGCTGTGGCCGGAGAAGTTGTAGGCTGCGGCTGATTTTTGCGCGGGTCCGAGTCGGGGTTAGCGGCCAGCATCAGGGAGTTCAGCCCCGTGCGCAGGCCAGCAAAATAACGGCCTTGCTTGAAGCTCGGCGTCATGTCTTGGTTGATGACGCGCGCCGTGAGTTCGGGCGTGATCTGCGCCCGCAGCCCCGAGCCGGCCTGAATCGTGACTTTGTGCTCTTGTCCTGCTAGCAACAGCACAATGCCGTTGTTTTTGTCGCGCTGCCCAATGCCCCACGACTCGCCCAAGGCCCGGCCGTAGTCGGCTACGTCGCGGCCGCCCAGCGTGGGCACCGTCACGACTACAATCTGCGTGCCGGTGTTGTCGGCGTAGCGGCGCAGACCGCTTTCCAGCTTCTTGGCATCCGCCGGGCTCAGCAGAGAAGCTTGGTCGTTCACAAAGCGGAAAGGCGAGGGACGCGGCGGCAGCCCTTCGGCGGAGCCCTGCGCTCCTGCGGTCGGCGCACCTAAGCCGGCCGACACCAAAAACAATATAAGAAACAAAAAGCGATGCATGGCGCAGAAAATGAAGTGAGAGGTAAAACCAGTTTCGCCTCCCTTCTACGGGGCTCTCCGTCAAGTGGCTACGCGTTGACGGTCAATGAGCTGCAACAGCCGCGCCTTCGCCTCCGACCGTGGTGAGTGCATGTTAAAATTCGTCCGTGGTTTCTGCTGCTTCACTTCAAACAAGCAGCACCATTTTAAAGAAGGGTCTGTGTAATTTAATTCATTGATATTCAATAAGTTGAAACTAAAGATGCGTCTTGATAAGTCAGGTGGCTAATAGCATTTACAGTGATCTTTATAACTATTCGGGGTATCACTGGAATTTTTTGAATATTTTTTGCAGCTTAATCCATCCGACAGCACTACTCCAAACGTAAGTAGGGCTCCGTGAGCAGAGTCTAGAACGCGGGTGCCGCGGCATTATAGGTAGGCAGCAGATTCCTGCCATATTAGGTAGTAAGAGACTAGGGAACAGAAGATTACAGTGCTTCTGGGGATGGTGGTGAAGCAAGAAAAGTAGTTGATACGGGTTACACGTTGCTTACCAGATGGTTGGCTTTTTACAAGCGATCGCTCGTTGCCACAGCTATCATTCGCGCTCGCCCTGACGCGAACGCTTGCTGCCCTGCTATGCCCGTTGCAAAGCATGGCTCAGCCAGGATAGACCTTATTGGGTCGCTAGTTATTTCATAAAATATTGTAAATAAACCATTTATGTTTAAAAAACTAACTGTTGCAATCCTGCTGACCACTACGGCGCTGGCCTTTACTGCCTGCAACGATCTGCTGGAGCAACTGCACATCAAGCCAACGACGCCGGCGCCCAGCACCAAAGTAGTGCTGACGGCCACCCTCAACGCCTCCCAAGAAGTACCCCCAACGGCTTCCACCGCCACGGGTACCTTTGATGGTGTGTACGACAAAGCTACCCACGTCCTGACGTATACCGTTACGTACCAAGGGCTTACACCCGTGGCGGGCCACTTGCACCGGGGCGCTCCGGGCACCAACGGGCCGGTAGTGTATCCTTTCCCCAGCCTGACTTCGCCCGTTACAGGCACGGCGACCTTCACGCAGGCTGACGAAGATTTGTTGTTGGGCGGCGCGTTCTACGCGAACTTCCACTCGACGCAGTACCCCGGCGGCGAGATCCGCGGCAACATTGTGAAAAAGTAGCGCCACCATTCACCAAAACCGGGTCAGGCTTGGAAAGTGCTCTATACAAAGAGCTGTTTTCTGTGCCCGATCCGGTTTTGATTTCTGTGCTGGCAAACGGAGAAGGTGCAGTGGCGCTTACGTGCCAGCGGCTCGTTGCCAGCAGTGTTTGATCCGATGTGAATATATTTGCCTGATACTATGCCAGTTACTGGCTCCAGCCAATGCTACTTAAGCTATTGTTTACTTCCGCGGTCCTTGAGGCGCATTACGACGAAGACACTGCGTGGCTGTACTTGGATTGGCGAGGCCGTCAGGATTTGGCGCAGGTGCAGGCCGTAGGCCTGCGGATATTGGCTGTTATTGAGCAAACCGGTGCCCGCAAAGTGCTCAACGACAACACCCACATCACGCACACTAGCTGGGAGCTGGTCGAATGGGTTTCCAAGGAGTATTTGCCGCAGGTAGGCCGCGCCGGCATCGAGTACGTGGCGTGGGTGCAAAGTCCTTTGCTGGCCAGCCGCAGCAACATCGACCGCATGGCCCGCTCCGTCGAGCAGAAGCCGCTGGTGGCCATTTTTGGGGATGTGGCTTCGGCCTACACGTGGCTGAGCAGCGTTACCGTACCGGTCGGTTGATCTTGTAGGCGCTTACGGCAGCCCAAACAAGGCGTCAGGAGGCGGGCGCTTTCGGTTCTAGGCGCACCCGGATGTACTGCTGCAGCCACATCGGGTACAGGTTGTAGCCTACATTCAGGAGGGTCAGCAACAGCGCCCACCGCCAATAGCCCTGCGCGACGGCATAAAAGCTGGTCAGCAAGAAAAACACAAACAGCACCAAGTGAAACCGCTCCTGGTGGTAGGTCGTGCGCACCAGCGCAGCCACCGCTGCACGTGCCCGCAGGCGCCGGTACTGCGGGTAGGTGCGCCGAACCAACCAGTTGACTAGGCCGCCGTGCTGGGTAAAGCGGTTGATGGCCGCTACGCCTAACCTGCGGTAAATCCTGGGGTTGCGACTGATCTGGAAGTGCTTAAACCGCGAAGCAGGAAGCACATACCACAACAAGCTGACGAAAAGCAGTCCGTACAGCCACCGGCGCTCCATGTGTTGGTAGCAGAAGATGCTAAGAGGCGTCAGGCTCAGGGCCGACCAGATGACAGTGGGCACGGCATTGTACCAGGCCAGCAAAGCCGGGGAGGGAGCGGCAGGTCGATTTCCGGTTGATGTCATCGGCAAGGGAAGAGAGGCCTGCAACAAACCTCTTTCTCTAAAATACACAAAGCCAAGGGCTTGCGGGAGGTTTACTTACTGTGTGTTTTTATATATGCTTGATTGTGAGGTGGTTATGCATAGGGGTAATAATCAGAGGTGCGAATCTGAACAGAGTAGCACAATTCCGGGTTATAGCCGCGCATTTCCAGACAGCAGCAGTAGCAAATCACCGGCCCCTTGCTGTATCTTGCGGATCTGAACCGACCTGATTACCCTCTTGCAGCTATGGACAAACACCTCGACGTTCTGAATACCTATTACCGTCTTGTTGAAGCCTTTAACAGTGACCCCACTGCCTATCGGGAGGTGTTGCATCCGGAGGTCGAGCAGATCGAATACCCTAACCTGATTCACAAAACCATTCAGCACCGCTCGTTCGATGACATCCTCGACAACCTCCGGGCCGGGCGGGAGCTGTTGCGCGATCCCGAATTCATTGTGCACAGCACACACGTCGTCGCCGATGGTACGATCATCGTGGAGGGGCGTTGGCAGGGGACCGTTACCACCGACATTCACGGGTGGGTTCGGGGGCAGATCATGTCTTCGGAGCTGTGCCTGGTTTTTGAGTTCAAGGACGGCAAGATTTTCCGGCAGCGTCGCTACCCCTGCTACAACCAAGTATAGCAAAGCAGCAGAGGGTGGCGTTGCAGTGCCTTCCTCCTGAATAGGGCCGAATAGAAACAGCATTTAGGTGCTGCATGAAGCAAACAACAGCGCTTACCCTTTATTTTGAAAACTCTGCGGGGCAGCTCTTGGAGCATCCTGCGGGGTTTTTGCGCGCCACGTGGTCGGAGCGGCCGCGCCAACTCGCCGATACGCGGGCGCTGTTCACGCATATGCTCCGGGCCTTGCTCCAGCGCGGCTGGAGCCGCATTCTGATTGATCAGAGGGTAATGCCGCCTTTCTCAAGCGAAGAACAAACCTGGATCGCGCAGGAATGGCTGCCGCGGGCCGTGCGGGAAGGCGGGTATCGCGCCGGGGCCGTGGTCGTGTCCGCCGACGTTATGACGCGCCTCGCCACGGCCTTCGTCACGACGCAAATCCAGAACCGGGCGCTGGTGTATCGCTCCTTCGAAACCGAAGCCGAAGCAACGGAGTGGCTTCTCCAACAGCCCACTTCTCCGCGAGGCGAATAAGATTTTTGTATCTGTTTGATAGTTAAATAGATATGAAGGGATGTGCTTCTGGCTTCTTAGCGGGCTTTCGCTTCGTAGCGCAGCCATAGAATCCCCTCAGAGCGCTGCTCGACGCTGAGTAGCGCAAACGGCTGAGCGGGTCTTGGCGACGAGCCTTGCTCGAAGAGGGTAGGGGAAGTTGCGGCGCCGTCTACTACGGGGTAATGAAGCAGGCTCAGTTCTTCGACTAATCCGGCCCGGAGCAGGGAGCCATTCAGGTGTCCGCCGCCTTCCAGCAGCAGCGTCCGAATGGGGAATAAGTCGCCCAGCTTGTCCAGCACCAAGGCAAAATCCAGCGCTGCAGCTCCGCCGAATACGTAAGACACGCCTTTCTCCCGCAGGTAAGCCAGGTACTCGTCGCTCACCTGCTCGGTAAGCACGGCAATGATGTGGTCCTCATCAATAAAGGCCGACTCCCAGCCCAGCTTGCCGTGGGCATCCACGGCCACGGCAAACGACTTGGCGTGGTGCTCGGCCACAAAATCGGCTCGGTCGAGGGGCGTGCCGACGGGCTTTAGGTCAGGCTCTAGGCCTTTGGTGAAGTCCTGTTCCATGGTCACGCGTCCGCACATCCAGGCTTCGGCTTTGAAGGTTGCGGCCGTGGTTTCGTATTCCTTGGTGTTGGGCGCGTCGCCCCAGCGTTTGGTGATGATGCGCCCGTCTAGGGAGCTCATCATATGGCAGATTACTCGGGGTTTCATAGGAAGAGATTGGGTGAGGTTGGCAGCGCGATATCTGCACCGAGTACCTATATGACTGTAGGGCGTAGCTCGGCCCCCAGATTTTAGGAAGAACGGAAGGGCAGAGCCACAGCAGCTTCTGCAACTAGGATATTTCCTCTATTTTGGCGCCATATTTGCCTCTGACATTGCACTGAAATCGGTTCGCTGGTTTTGATGCCTGCATTTTCTTCTCAACTCTCCCATATGATGCTTAAATCTTTTTTCGCGGCGGCTAGCCTCACGGTGGCTGCTTTAGCGCTGAGCCCCACCTCGGCGCACGCTCAGGTTACCATTAACATTGGCCGGCCCGCGCCACAGTACGTGGTAGTGCGCGAAGCCCACCCCGTGAAGAAATACAAATACAAGGCGCCTAAGCATGTGTACTACCGCCCCGCTGGCCCGGTGATGCTCGTGCCGGCCCGCCCCGTGTACTATGCTCCCTACGGACATGGACATGGCCACGGTAAAGGAAAAGGGCGCCACTAAGTAGCAGCTGTTTCAACCACAAAAAAGGCTTCCACAGGTTGTGGAAGCCTTTTTTTGTGGTTGCGAGTGGCCTGGCGGGCCGGCTATTGTACCGGCCTCACAGGTACATTGGTGAAGGTGCCCGTAACCGTAATGTCGCAGCGGCGCTTGGGGAAGGTGCTGTAGGCCACGTGGGGGTCACTGGCGCCGGTTAGGGTGGCGGTGTAGGTGCCGCTCAGCAGCTGCCGCTTGGCATCGTAGCTACTGATGGCGAAGCTGCCCGTTACGTGCTGCATGCTGCTGGGGTAGATGACGGTGCCGCCGCCCAGGCTTTCGGGCAGGTCGTAGTAGTAGCTCACGTCCGCATCAAGGGTGCGGTCGCGGAGGGTTTTGAGGGTGTAGGTGCCGGTGAGCGTGGCAGAAAGTTTCGTGCGGTCCAGCTCGAAGCCGATGCCCTCGGTGTTGGTGGTCGGCTCTACCCCTACGGCTAAGCTCTCGGCAGTCTGCGTGACAAACCCCTTTAGTTGCGGCGCCTGAAAGGTAGTATCCCGGTGCTGGCCGTTGTCTTGGTACACAATGGTGCGGCTATAGGTAACGGCGGGCTCCGGCAGTGGCTCGGGCGTTTCCCGGTCATCTTTATCACAGCCAGCGGTAAAGGCCAGCGTCAGGCCCAGTAATAGCGAGAGAGTAGTGTTCTGTCTCATAACGGATAGAATAGTGTAAAAAATCTATATAGATAATTGTGCCAAATCCGGCGGGAAGTGGCCTAGCATGGCACAAGCACGGCCAAAGCAGAGACAAAGGGCTTCACTAAGTACCGGTTGTTTAAAGCAAAGAAGGCTTCCACAGTTTGTAGAAGCTTTTTGTATTCGGTACCTGCCCCGCGCCAGCAGTGGAAAATGTCAGCCTCGCGTTGTGAAACATCACTTGTCGCTAACGAGGTAGATGAGGTGCAACCCCATCCAAAAAAAGGCGCGAGCTATAAGCTCGCGCCGGTTTGGGGTACCCCGGTGGCGGCTAGGCTTCGTCGATGACGGGGATTAGTGAAGCTTAATAATTCCGCGCCATCGAAGAGAAGATCAATAATATGAAGCTGCCTCATTCTCAATAGCTAGCAGCCTTTTAAGCTCCTGAATTTCTAGCTCTGCCGAGCTTATCATCTCATTAGATTCTTTGATGGAGACGGGATCGAGAGAAAATTCTTTTTGTAACCTTTCTGTTTCCTTTTTTTCTATTGCGTCTCTTATGCCTGTATAGCTAAACTCTACTTTTAAAAAAATAAAACAAAAGAACCCAATTGCTGCAACTATGAGTGTGCCCATGAATGTAATAGGTTCAAGTTTGTTCCAGCCATATTTCCAAAGAAAATAACCAAATATCAATGGAAAGATTATTGATAATATACCGACTTTAGTGTTGGCTGACCTAGTAGCCTTTCTCTTAATTTTCTCTGCTAAACTTAAGAGTCTAGTTCTTTCCCTTGTCAGATCATTCAATCTAGACTGTGTACTCTTAAGTCTATGATTTAATAAATCCAAGCCATGCTCGGAAGTTAAACGTATGGTGGCATCCTCTAGAGCATTTTGATTCCTTCGTAATAAGTCATGTTTGATCTGTTCTATTCTGTTTTCAGCTTCCTCGCTTTTGTCAACAATTAATGCAGAAGTTAATTCATCTCTGCGTTTTTGTCTGGCTTCTTCTTGTCGAGCAGCAATTTGTATTTCGGCAATAAAATCGTCCCCAATAGCTTTTTCCAGCCGGTTTAAGTTTTTTATTGTCTGGTCAGCCACTGAGTTAGCAAGTAATACTATATCCCTTGGTTGAACCCTGCCTTTTGCTTAACGACTTATTTTTTCGTCTAAATTTCTTAATAGTCTGTTACTTGGTAGTGTATTACTATAAGCAGAGGTAATTAGCCGTGTCAGCCCTACATCGACCATCTCTGTGTTCGAAACATTAGGACTTGTCAACCAAAGTATATTTATCAGGTCTTCTGCTCTAATTATTTCTGGCATTGCGCCATTTCTGTTTTCATTAAAGTCTTCAACTGTACGATGTGTATGCGTTACAAACCAGCATTTTGCTTCGTAAAAGTCTGTAATGGGGCGGCCTCGTTTCTTTTTAACATAGACTAGGGCCGTTGCATCGTGTAAAGCTGCATTAGGTGAATTGCGAACTGCCTTTAGCTTTTCATAGTCTTTGGTATTCTTCGCTTCGTTCTTATAAGCTATAGTATGTGGAATTATATTTATACCTAGATTAATAATTTCATGTGAAAGATTTGCGGCAAACCTTTGTAAATCTGTTTTAGATAGCTTTCTTCTTTCGCATGCAGATTCAATAGTCTCTTTGTCTAACTTCTTTATAAGGATGGCATCTTCAATTTTCGATGCAACAATTTTTAATAAATTACTGGTTTCAGTAATGGTATCATCAAGAACTGTTAATCTATACCCTAGCCTTTTGCATATATCTATAATTTTTTGACATGTATAACACGATTCAGTTGATGTTAAGTCGAGAAGGCTAATTAAAAATTTTGTGTCTAGTAAAAATTCAACGTCATGTTTAACTTGTCCAATATTTATCTCGAGGTAACCTGAAATGATTGAGCCTAAATATATTTTTTTTAATGTATCATAGAGTGGTGTATTTTCTTTAATGCTTTCAATGAATTCAGCGTGAATAGAATCATTTATTTCTGTGGTCTTAATACTTTTATTAGCAAAATAGCTTGATAATGACGCTCTGTTTTGATCTAAAAAATCAAAAATGGAAACGTGATTATTTTCATTCTCCCCTCTTAGGTTAAGAAAATTTATAAAAGCTTGGTGTAATACTTCTACTTCTGTTTCTTGTCTTGAAACCGTATCCTCAAAATCGGCAAAGACGAAATTCTTGATTATGAATGCTCCGTCATCAAAGAGCTTTATATATTCTTTTCCGTCGATATTTACTTCGTCAGCTATTTTTTTCAATAATTTTCTTAGTAATGGAACCGGAATGTCTAATTTATACAAATCGTCTACGAACTTTTTTATCTCCAAAAGAGATTCTCCTTTAGTGACAAACTCCTTATTTATTTTTGCCAAAGAGTTTTTTACTAAAGGAATAAAGATGTCGCTCAAATCCTTTATATCTCCTGACTTGTTATTTATATGAGCTAGGAGGCTATACGTTGTGACTCTTGTTGCAGTTGGCCTTTAAAGTGTCTAAAGTGTTAATAGAGTGCATCTTATGTTAGCTAAGAAATGGTATTTATTTGACATAGAAAAGCCATTCACCAATTCAGTGAATGGCTTTTCAAAATACACCAGTATATTTTTGTTACTTCTTACGAGCCGCAAGCCTCGCAAGCGTCCGGGTTATCCAGCGAACACGCCATGTCCGACTGATTCTGCGACGCTACATTCAGCGGCTCCAGCGTCTCGGCGGCTTGCTTCTGCACCGTGAACTTGATGGCATCGGCGGCGGCTTTGGTGCGCAGGTAGTACATGCCGGTTTTCAGGCCCTTTTTCCACGAGTGGAAGTGCATGCTGGTGAGCTTGCCGAAGTTCACGTTCAGCACGTGCAGGTTCAGGCTCTGGCTCTGGCAGATGTACGCGCCCCGGTCGGCCGACATGTCGATGATGCGGCGCTGCGAGATCTCCCACACCGTCTTATACAAGTCCTTGATATGCTGCGGGATAGCGGCAATGCCCTGCACCGAGCCGTTGGCGGCGATGATTTCGTTTTTCATCTGCTCGTTCCACAGGCCTAGCTTCACCAAGTCTTTGAGCAGGTGCTTGTTTACCACCATAAACTCGCCGCTCAGTACGCGCCGCACGTAGATGTTGGAGGTGTAAGGCTCAAACGACTCGTTGTTACCCAAGATCTGGGCGGTGCTGGCCGTCGGCATGGGTGCTACCAGCAGCGAGTTGCGCACGCCGTGCTCCACTACTTCCGCGCGCAGCGTTTCCCAATCCCAGCGGCCCGACTCTGGCGTTACGCCCCACAGATCGAACTGGAACCGGCCCTTGCTCAGCGGCGAGCCGGGGAAGGTCTCGTAGGCGCCGTCCTTGATGGCGAGGTCCTTAGAGGCCGTCATGGCCGCGAAATAGATGGTCTCGAAGATGTCCTTGTTCAGGCCCGTTGCTTCGTCGCTCTCAAACGGCATGCGCAGCGCAATGAACGTATCGGCCAAACCCTGCACGCCCAACCCGATGGGGCGGTGACGGCGGTTCGACTTCTCGGCTTCCGGTACTGGGTAGTAGTTGATGTCGATCACCTTGTTCAAGTTCAAGGTGGCGTGGTAGGTTACCTCGTACAGCTTCTGGTGGTCGAAGATCAGGCCGTTTGATCCTTCCTTCACGAAGCGCGGCAGCGCAAGCGAAGCCAGGTTGCACACCGCAACTTCGTCACGGTCAGTATATTCCATGATCTCGGTGCACAAGTTCGAAGACTTGATGGTACCGAGGTTTTGCTGGTTGCTCTTGCGGTTGGCCGCGTCTTTGAACAGCATGTAGGGCGTGCCGGTCTCGGTCTGGCTTTCCAGAATGGCAAACCACAGCTCCTGCGCCTTGATGGTTTTGCGGCCGCGACCTTCGCGCTCGTACTTCATGTAGAGGCGCTCAAACTCCTCGCCCCAAGTTTCGCCTAGGCCGGGGCATTCGTTGGGGCACATCAGCGTCCAGTCGCCGTTGGCTTCCACGCGCTTCATGAACAAGTCGGGCGTCCAGAGGGCGTAGAACAAGTCGCGGGCGCGGTTCTCTTCCTTGCCGTGGTTCTTCTTCAGATCCAGGAAGTCGAAGATATCGGCGTGCCAGGGCTCGATGTAAATCGCGAAGGCACCTTTGCGCTTGCCGCCGCCCTGGTCGACGTAGCGAGCCGTGTCGTTGAATACCTTCAGCATCGGGATGATGCCGTTGCTGGTGCCGTTGGTGCCCTTGATGTAAGAGCCCGTAGCGCGCACGTTGTGAATGCTCAAACCAATACCGCCGGCCGACTGCGAAATCTGGGCGCAGCTGCGGAGCGTGTCGTAGATGCCCGTGATGGAGTCATCCTTCATCGTGAGCAGGAAGCACGACGAAAGCTGCGGCTTCGGCGAGCCCGCGTTGAAGAGGGTAGGCGTTGCGTGCGTAAACCACCGCTCCGACATCAGGTTATAAGTCTCGATGGCCGCCTCGATGTCGTGCTTATGAATGCCCACCGCCACGCGCATGATCATGTGCTGGGGCCGCTCCACCACTTTGCCATCCAAGCGCAGCAAGTACGAGCGCTCCAGCGTCTTGAAGCCAAAGTAGTCGTAGGAGTAGTCGCGGTCGTAGATGATGGCCGAGTCCAGCGTATTAGCGTGATTATGAATCACTTCCCATACGTCCTTGGCAAGGAGCGACGCGTTTTCGCCTGTCTTCGGGTCCTCGTAGGTATACAACCGCTTCATCGTCGATGAGAACGACTTGGAAGTCACCTTGTGCAGGTTGCTCACCGCAATCCGGGCCGCCAGGATGGCGTAGTCGGGGTGCTTAGTGGTGAGCGACGCGGCGGTTTCGGCCGCCAGGTTGTCGAGCTCAATGGTCGTCACGCCGTCGTAAATCCCATCAATGACCTTCTTGGCCACCTCAATGGGCGAGACATAAATCATGTTGAGCCCGTAACAGAGCTTTTCGATGCGCGCCGTGACTTTATCAAATTTCACGGATTCGCGCCGGCCGTCGCGTTTAATTACCAACATAAGCGTTGCGGTTGTGTAGTTATGATATGGGTTCACCTGCCCCACACACGGAGCCGATGGTATTAGCAGGGATTTAGGTGAGTTGCTAGCGAAGCCACTCATTGATACCGGAAGATATTCCTATCTGTCGGGTACGACAAAAGATAAGGCAGGAAGTTTTCCACATCCTGCAAAAGCGCAGTGTATGAGCCGCTTTTATATGGTGGCGGGGTATAGGGATCCTGTAATTTTCGCGACCGAAATAAGGTTGCGCCGATGGCCAAAAATTGGTATTCAAGAAGCGTCGAAGGCAGTTGTAGGCTGCTTTACTTGCTACACAGGTTAGCTAAAATCGGGAGCGGAGAGACGGTACAGCTACAGGCTGGTTTCCTGCCTTAGTTGATGCGGGAAATCGGTTGCAAATCGTAAGCCTAAGAAAACAAAAATCCCGGAATATATTCCGGGATTTTTGTATAAAATATTGATTGTCAATAAATTAAAAATCCTCGTCGAGTGAGAATGCATTTTCGGTGCGCTCACTCATGACGCCTGCTTTCTGGTATTCAGCCACGCGCTTCTCGAAGAAGTTGGTTTTGCCTTGAAGCGAGATCATTTCCATGAAGTCAAAAGGGTTGGAGGCGTTGTAGATCTTGTTGTAGCCCAGCGACACCAGCAGGCGGTCGGCCACAAACTCGATGTACTCCGACATCGACTTGGCGTTCATCCCGATTAGGTTCACGGGCAAGGCGTCGGTCACAAATTCCTGTTCGATGGTCACCGCGTCGCGGATGATGCTGTGCACGCGCTCCTCGGTGAGCTTATTTTGGAGGTAGCTGTAGAGCAGGCAAGCGAAGTCGCAATGCAAGCCTTCATCTCTAGATATCAGCTCATTAGAGAAAGTCAGGCCGGGCATCAAGCCGCGCTTCTTCAGCCAGAAGATCGAGCAGAACGAACCCGAGAAGAAAATGCCTTCCACAGCCGCAAAAGCAATAATGCGCTCGGCAAAGTCTTCGGAGTTAATCCACTTCAAAGCCCACTCACCTTTCTTCTTCACGCATGGTACCGTTTCCAAGGCGTTGAAGAGCCGGTCTTTTTCCTGCGGGTTTTTGATGTAGGTGTCGATCAGCAGGGAGTACGTTTCCGAGTGGATGTTCTCCATCATGATCTGGAAACCATAGAAGCACCGAGCCTCAGGCATCTGTACTTCCTGCATAAAGTTGACGGCCAGGTTTTCGTTCACGATGCCATCGGAGGCCGCAAAGAAGGCCAGCACGTGCGAAATGAAATGCTTCTCGTTGTCGTTGAGGTTTTCCCAGTCTTTCTGGTCTTGCGACAGATCGATTTCCTCGGCAGTCCAGAAGGAAGCTTCCGCCTTCTTGTACATCTGCCAGACATCGTTGTTCTGGATGGGGAAAAGGACAAAGCGATTGGGGTTCTCGACAAGCAGAGGTTCCATAGCAGGGCAAATTTGAAGGACTGACTACAAACTGAACACACGAAAGTGTGGTTTCCCAACCCTAGAGTAGCACCGAATGTTTGGGCTATCCGACAGCAGATTTCAGCGGGTAGGTGCACCAAATATAACCCCGACCTCTGGGAACAGCAGGGTCGAAAACCATTTTTTGTGTGTTAATTTTTGCGTATGACCCCCATCCACAGGCAGCAGCAACGGGCTATGATAATGCAATAAAATCTTGTAAAAAGCCCGTTTTCTGCAAGTTTATCCACATTGTTAGTGTGGATAATTGTAGTTATCCACAAAATTTGCTATTCGCGTGCTCTGCGTACGTGCTTTAGAGTGAAATACAGCTGGGCTCGAAGTCATCTATAACTCACGCCTTTACCACCCGACTAGATGATGATTAGTAAGTTAGGTTTGGTTTTGTCGAATGGTACTCGTACTTTTGCCTTCCATTTTTCAGAAACCGCGAGAAGCCCGATGTACGCAATCGTCAACATAGCTGGCAAGCAGACCAAGGTCGAAGCCAATAAATTCGTCTACGCTCACAAACTGGCTGGCAATGTCGGCGACTCAGTAGAACTGGGCAACGCATTGCTGACCGACGACAACGGCACGATTAACATCGGCTCGCCGGCGTTGGACGTGAAGGTAACCGGCACCATCTTGGCTCACGTAAAAGGTGACAAGGTATTGGTGTTCAAGAAGAAGCGTCGGAAGGGCTACAAGAAGCTCAACGGCCACCGTCAGCAGTTTACCAAAGTAATGATCAACAGCATTGGATAGAAGTGTTTAGGCGTTGAACGGGAGCGAGGCTCCCACATTCGACCCTTGACATTTAACCTCCAAAATTTCTAAATAACATGGCACACAAGAAAGGCGTAGGCTCTTCCAACAACGGCCGCGAGTCGCATTCTAAGCGTCTGGGCGTGAAAATCTTCGGTGGTCAAGGCATCATCGCTGGCAACATCATCGTGCGTCAGCGCGGCACCAAGCACCACCCCGGTCAGAACGTAGGTATTGGCAAAGACCACACCCTGTTCGCAATGATCGACGGCACTGTGCAATTCCGTAAAGGCCGTAAAGACCGTTCGTTTGTATCGGTTGTTCCGGTGGGCGTAGAAGCCAGCGAAGTAAGCGCTCCGGCTACCGCCGAGTAAGTTAAGTTTCGGCTCTCACGGGCCGTTGCGCAAGTATAGAGGGACAGCTCGCAAGGGCTGTCCCTTGTTGCATTATGAGCAGGGGTATATGTTTCAGACCAGTCAGACCAGCTTATACAACACCGGCTTGCTTGGACTAGCATCGAGTTCCAGACTAGTTACCTGGAGGTTGAGCAAATATATTCCGTCCTCGATCTCATCGGGTACGAAGATCAGTTCGGTGATGGTAGCCGTCTGGCGTATGTGCTCGGGGTACTGCCAAAAGGCGTGATGAGCCAACAAAGCACCGGCATCTTCCTCTCTATCAACGCTGGGAAGGTCGAGAAGTAAATGTTCTATGTGATTATCCGCCAGATACTTAGCTAGTTCAGGCTCTAGATACGTCGGATTAGTACCCGAGTATTGGCGGGTCCGCTTGGCTTTGTGGTTGGGCAAAGTGCGCAGAACAATAGCTTCCGGTAGCACCCCTGAGTCGGGCCAAAGTGGCCTTAGCTCCCGCTCCATATCCGCTAGCATCACTACTTGATCTCCGTTAGTCTGTTGACGAGGCTCGACGGAGATGAGCTTAGCCACAAACAAAAAGCGACGCAGACATCGGTTGAGGGTGGCTTCGGGATCCGGGGAAATATGGCCGTAGCATTCGGTGTGGGTGCCGTTGCCGTGGGGGGTGACATGCACTCGCTTGTAGTTGGTGCTGCCCCCCTCGGCTACGCTGCCCACGAAGTTGCCGACCCTGATTACGTCAAACTCCACGGGCTCTGCCCAGAAGCAGTTCACCTGGTTTTTGCCGGGGCCCAGTGGCAGCGAAATGTCCAGCGGCGCGGCTGGGTCGAAAGAGAATGTGTGGCCGTGGTACGGGTAAGTTGCGAGCATGCTGAGTCGGATAAGCAAACTGGATCGAAGCCTTTTACTCCCAATGCACATTGGGCGCAGCCTTCGGATCGCGAGCTAATTCATTGATAATCTGGCTGATTTCTTCAGCATGACTTAAAACCATGAAGTGCCCGCCGCCTTGAATGAGGTAATCGACTGGAGCCGGCCCGGGTGGAAAGACGCGGTCTTCGGTGCCCAAAATCTGGAGGCATCGCCCTAGGCCTTCGCTGTCCCAGTGCAACAGCCGATCAATAGCCCAGCGGGTGTACACCGGCTCCATATCCCGAAGGATTTCTTTAAACACCTGATATTCTCTGCCGTTTTTCACTCCGAAATACCACTGCCCGGCTCGCGGAAACAGCTTGAGCAAAGGTGGCGGCACGAGCTTATAGATCTTGGTAGTGCGAATAAGGCGCAAAAGCGGCGGCAATGAGTCGGCGTCGGGGATGCTCGAAATTAGTATGGCTCGCGCTTGCGGGCGCGTCCGACAGATTTCCAAGGCAACGGTGCCGCCAAACGAAACGCCCACTACCCAACATTCCTGCTCTAGCGGAATGCGCGCCGCCATGCGCTGTGCGTAGTGGTCAATTGATTCGTTGCGCTCAGGTGTAAGCCACTGTAAAACAATGGTTTGGCCTGAAAGACGTGGTTGCAGGTTCTGGAAGACGCGCTCATCGGCGCCCAAGCCTGGGATGAGGTAGAAAACAGGGGTAGGCACGGTGGCGAACAAAGGTTAAGGCTCGATACGCAAGTACACTCCTTCGAGATAGAAGATGTTATGCGGCACCGCATCTTCGTCATCTTCATCTGTATCAGCCGGATAGGTGCAGGAGAGCTTTAGCGATACGCCATCGAGCGGCACCGGGGGCTCTTCTTCACTGGTGTATTCGAGCAGGCAGGGCCATTCGGTCACGGTAGCCAGCGCCTCGGCGACCTCCTCTTGCAGCGCCTCTGCCCGCGAGCCGGCTAGGCGCAGCAACAGGTCGAGGTACTGGAACTGCAAGCCGAGGTGAAAAAAATGCAGTTCTTCGTCGAAATAGGTCGTGGCCCATACCGTTACGTCGTTCGTGTTGTCGAACACAATAGCGGTGATCTGGACGTGCTCAACGAAAAAATCGGCATCGTCCGCAAGGGCATCAATTAAGCGTTTCATTGCCTGAACATACGCAAAAGCGCCACGCCAAAGGCAGATTCACGCCAGCCTTTATTGCTCCAAAAACAGTTCCAGCGTAATGTGATCGGCCAAGAGTTTGCCGCGATCGGTGAGGGTGAGGGTTTCGTGCTGCACGGTAGCCCAACCGTTGTTTTGCAGATGCTGCAAATACTCAGCGCGTTGGGTGCGCAAGTCCACCCCGAGGCCTTGATGCAGGTAGGCGAGGTCGCAACCGCGTGCAGTGCGCAGGCTGGTCATCAGGTATTCGTTGGCACGGTCGGTGGGCGTGAGCTGTTCGTAGGTTGCTGGCACTTCGTTGTGCTCAAGTATGGCCGTTACATACTGCGGGTTGTTAGCGACGGTATATTGGCGGCTGGCACCGTCGTAGGAGTGCGCGCTGGGGCCAAGGCCGAGATACGGCACACCGCGCCAGTAATTGGAGTTGTGGCGTGACTCGCGGCCGGGCCGGCAGAAATTCGATATCTCGTATTGCTCGTAGCCGTGCGCCCGCATTTGGGAGAGCAACATTTCAAACTGCGCCGCAACAAAATCATCGGGCGGGGCTTTGAAGGTGCCTTTTTTCAATTGACGCCCGAACACGGTATCCGGCTCAATAGTAAGGGCATAGCAGGATAGGTGCGGCACCTGCAAGGCAAAAGCTTCCTCCATGTCGCGTTCCCAGATGCGGTGGTCAGGAGCTGGCACGCCATAGATTAAATCCACGGAAATGTTCTCAAAACCAGCGGCTTGTGCCATGTGCACGCACTGCCGCGACTCCTGCGCCGAGTGGGCCCGGTTCATCAGGCGCAGGTGCGGTTCGTGAAAGCTTTGCAGGCCGATGCTCAGCCGGTTGACGGGCGAGGCCGCCAGCGAACGCAGTTTGGCCGCCGTTAGGTCGTCGGGGTTGGCCTCGAGCGTGATTTCGGCCTGTGGCGAAACCGTAAAGTGCCGGTGAATAGCTTCAAAGATTATATCTATCTCATTATCAGTAAGTAACGAAGGGGTGCCGCCGCCGAAATAAATGGTTTGCAGCGTGGTATCGTCACCTAGGTAGCGGGCCCGCAACTCCAGTTCGCGCACCAAAGCTTCCACAAAACGACTTTTCAAGGCCATGGACGTGCTGAAGTGAAAATCGCAGTAGTGGCAGGCTTGCTTGCAGAAGGGAATGTGGAGGTAAAGACCGGGCATAAAACAAGGGCGCGCCGGACGCGCCCGACGTAGAAAAGTAAGCGTAGGATGGTTAGTAACAGGCTATTGGGCCGTAATCGTTCAGCGCCGGGCCCAGGCAACGCGCCCCTCCGTACTTTCGGGAAATTAAAAGCACCGTTTCGCGTTTCTGTTCCCAAATGTACGCTCGCGCCTTCTTTCTTCTGGTGATGCTACTGGTGCTGAGCGCTTGGTCCGCGAGCGCATGGGCGCAGATCCCGCCACCGCTGCCCAACCAGCCGTCGTTGCAGTCGCCGCCGATGCCGCCGACCGCGTCGCGCCCCGACTCGACGGCACGGGCGGTGAAGCGCCTAAGCCGACCCAAAGTGTTGCAGCTAGAACTGGAAGACGCCGATCAGGCGGTAGTGCGGCGCTATCGGTACCGGACCCTACTGCCCGATTCGCTGGCAGCTCTGCGTGAAGTGCGCGATTTGGTATTATCCTTACAGACAGATGCTTACCTCACGGCTTCAGCCGATGCCATGAGCTGGAGCCGCGATTCGCTGCACGTGCGCCTGTACGTAGGCGAACAGTTTCGGTGGGCGCATCTGCGCAACGGCAACCTCGGCGACGCCTTGCTGATTCGGGCGGGGTACCGTGAGAAATTTTACGCCAACAAACCCTTTTTACCCGCCGACTGGACGCGCCTACAGCAGCGCATCATTGCCGAAGCCGAAAACCAAGGCTTCCCATTTGCCTCGGTCCGCATGGATTCGGTGCAGCTGCGCGGGGCGGCTATCGAAGGGCGGGTAGTGCTAGACCGTGGCCCTGCCATCGTGTTCGATTCCTTGCAAATTGTAGGCAATACTAAAACTCGTAAGCAGTTCTTAACCAAATACTTACAAATACTTCCTAACCAGCCTTACAGCCAGCAACGGGTGGAGGCAGCGGCTCGTCTGCTGCGGCAGCTTCCTTACTTGCAACTCAAGGCCGAGCCGGAAGTACGCTTTTCAAAAGGGCGGGCGCGGGTGTATCTGCTCCTCGACGACCGCTCGGCCAACCAGTTCGATGCCATCGTGGGCGTGTTGCCCAATCCCAATCCCGGCATCGGGCAGAAGCGAGTGCAACTTACTGGCGACGTGACGCTTAACCTGCGCAACCTGCGCGGTGGCGGCAAGCAGATCGGGTTGCAGTGGCGCAAGGTAGACGTGGCCTCGCAGCAACTCGACGCGCAGTACGTGCACCCCAGTTTCTTCGGCACCCCGCTGGAGGTGGCGGGCACATTCAATCTCTACAAGCAGTCCAGCGCGTTCGTCACGCTGCGGCCGCGGTTGCAGGTGACTTACCCCACGGCCCGGGCCGGGCGCATTACGTTTTTCACCGAGCGGCGCAGCTCCCGCCTGCTCACCGACCTGACTTTCAAGACGCGCACTACCCTGCCCGATACCATCGACTCCGAGTTTAATTCCTACGGCCTCGAGTATAGCTGGAATGCCCTAGACGACGTGTATTTCCCGCGGCGTGGCCTGCTGGCTTCGCTTCAGGCGTCGGTGGGCAATAAGCGTATCTTCAAAAACGCCGATCTGAACGCCGCACTTTACAACAGCGTGCCCTTGCGCTCGACGCAGGAAGCACTGGGCGTGCGGGTTGAGTATTATTATAATGTCGGGCGTAACGGAGTGCTGCTGACGCGCTTACGAGGTGAGGCGCTGATTAATAAGCGGCTGTTTCTGAACGACTTATTCCGTTTGGGCGGGCTAGCTACGCTGCGCGGCTTCAACGAATTTGCCTTCTACGCCAGCCAGTATGCCGTGAGTACCGTCGAGTTTCGGCAGTTTACGGGGGCGGATGCGTACGTATTTCTGTTCGCCGACCAAGGAATTCTGCAGCGCGGTTTGGTCAACGACAAAGCCTGGGATGCGCCTACCGGACTCGGCGCTGGCCTCAGCTTTCGCACGCCCGCTGGCATGTTTCAGTTCGTGTATTCCATCGGTCGCTCTAACAATCAGAAGTTTAGCTTCAATTCCTCCAAAATCCACTTCGGCATTACCAGTCGCTTCTAAACAAAAAGCCCGCTTCCATTTAGGAAGCGGGCTTTTATAAGTAATTAATAATCAATTACTTGTTCAAGGCTGATTTTAGGTCACTGGCAGCCAAATCTTCGGCCTCGCGGGCTTGCGGCACCACTGCCCCCATCCCGAAGAATTCGTGGGTAACGTTGTCGTAGAGCTTGTAGTTGACAGAGACCCCGGCGGCTTGCAACTTGTCGGCGTAAGTTTTGCCTTCGCTCATGAGCGGGTCAATACCGGCACCAATTACCGTAGCGGGGGCCAAGCCTTTCAGATTAGGCGCATGTACTAAGTCAATCAGCGGGTTTTTGCCATCGGCAGGCGTGCGGAGGTAATGCTGGAAGAACCACGCCATAAATGGCTTGCTCAGAGGCTTGGCTTGGGCATTTTTCTGGTAGGAAGGTGTGTTCAGGTCGTAGCCTGCAATGGGATACACCAGCACCTGATGCACGGGTTGCATTATGCCTTTGTCGCGGGCCATCATGCACACGGCCGCCGCCAAGTTGCCGCCCGCGCTTTCTCCGGCCACGGCCACGCGCTTAGGGTCGCCTTTGATGGAAGCGGCGTTTTTGAGCACCCATTGATACGCCGCAAACGAGTCATTATGGGCCGTCGGAAACTTATGCTCCGGAGCCTGCCGATAGGCAACGGAAACGAATATGGCATTAGTTTTCTCGGCCAGTGCCCGTACCGACGGATCGTACGTGTCGAGATTGGCAATGACCCAGCCCCCGCCGTGGTAATACACAACTACGGGCAAAGGGCCTTGGGCACCACGCGGCGTATAAATGCGCGCTTTTACCCCCGGTGCTACTTCTTTGCTCATCGTGTCGAGCGGCGAAGCAGGCGTGGGAATACCAAAGTCCTTCATCACGGCCATCGTAGCATCGGTTGCGGAAGGAGCTTTCCGAACCTGCGCGGGCGTCAGCTTTTCAGGTGGCGTGGGGCCGCTCAAACTGGCTAGCTTTTCGATCACAGTTTGCATTTCCGGGGCCATGTTTGGGGCCCAAGCCGGCGCAGCGCCTGCTGGCTTCACGGGCTTGCTGCCGGTAGAGGCGGCGCTTGTATCGGTAGCAGCGGTAGCAGTCGAATCTTGAGTAGAAGTAGCGGTTTGCTCCGTTGTGGTTTTGTTTTCGCCACAAGAAGACAACAACAAGCTGGTCGTGAGTGCTGGAGCAATAAGCCAGATAGCCCGAGTAAAAACAGTGCGGAAAGGATTTTTTAGGTTCATTTAGGTTGGTTTTGGAGCGGATAAGAACAGACAGGATACGACCCTTTCTTGCATTAAGATGCCCTGAGCAGAGTCTTCAGGCGGCGAAATGCGATATCTTTTAAAAGATTTTGAAGGTTGAATAGAAAAAACTGGTCTGATACTCAGGCCGAAAGCTGATCGACTCGCGTTTTTGCAACCTTTTAGTACTGATATCCGAAAAAGCCTCTTACATTTGCATCACCAAACAGTGCGGGGTGGAGCAGTTGGTAGCTCGTTGGGCTCATAACCCAAAGGTCACAGGTTCGAGTCCTGTCCCCGCTACCTAAAAGGGCGTTTCCATGATGGAAACGCCCTTTTCTTTTGCCTGTAGGACAGTTTATAGGACAAAATTAGACGACCTTACCCGTTTGGGGTATCGTATATGCGCTTTTCTAACAGCCGAAAGTTGTTTATTACAACTTGCCTACCTCCTGTAAGAATTCCTCATGTGTAAGCAAGCCACCATCGCGTAATCGCTTTAGGTTCGCATATCTTTCTACATTGTCTGCGCTAGTAACAGCGGGGGGATAGTGTAAAGTACTTGGTTTGGGATCATCCTTCATCAGTGACCAGATTAGGGCACCCACCCAGCCTAGGAACGTCCAGCCGGCAAGCAGATTGAGCCAAAAGATAGCAGTCGAATTTCGCTTCTTGCTGGCTAACAGAGCAGGAAGGAAGTATAGAACGAGGGCAAAAAAAGCTAGGATAATAATACCAAAAGTTCCCATAGAATAGTCAGTAATGCTTGAACAAGATATAGGCTTTACTGACTATTCCTTGCTGTAACCGATACAATTTTGCCAGCACGAATGTCGACCTCTAAAATTAGCCTTGACATTGGTTGATGTTCTGTTTTGCTGCTGTTACAATGAATAAATACCGTAGTAATGTAGAGGAATCTCTAATCCTATATCTTTGTTGCAGCCCGCAAGGTGTGTAGTTGCCAGCTCTGCCTACGGCAAAGCCCCGCGTTCCTCAGTCGAGGGCGCGGGGCTTTTTGGTAATCTGGTTGTTCTTTCTCGCAGGGACGCACGCTGTTAGCCACTTAGCAACCAGCAATACTTTAAATTCTATACATGACTATTCGAGCATTATGGTTAGTCAAAGTACCATCATCTTTTATTTTTCCCCTCGTGGGGGCTTAAGGATTTTTGTTTGACTTTTGCCCCATCTATATATCTGATGCCGTTAGCAAAAGTCAAATCCGGTATTCTAAAGAAAATAGTATGGCCGTCCCACTTACTCGCCAGATTTTCCAGATTTTTTATTATATCATCATCATTAGATTCTGATAAATACATTTTAATAGTTTGGTTAGGCTGTAAGGCATAAGGCAATTCAAAATTCAAATCATATAAACGTTCAGATAATGGATCATCATTGGCTTGCATTACAATATGACAATTTGCTTTATCTATGATTAGATAAGTGTTGTTCTGAATGGTGATTGCGAACATTGGTTGTGCGGAGTTCGTTGTGCGTATTTCTTTGATACCTTCAACGCCTCTAAAATTCAACCCAGTTACCACTATTGCTTCATCTAATAACTCAGGCATAGTACTATTAGGCATAGTTTGTCCTGAGCTTGGGGCATTAATACTCGCAATAAGTATCACACAAAAAAATAGCGAATAAAATTTGCTGCCTAATTTAAGTGTCATTTCCATTCTAGGGTTATGTGAACTTTAACAGATAAAATTTTTAAATACTGTATTAAGGCGTAGAGGCTGAAACCAAATCACAAATCCGAGCTAGCCCTCTTGGCAGCTGCAGCCTTATCGGCTTGCGCTTGAGTGGTAAGCGGCCTGCTCACAATAAAGACCTGTGGCCTTAGCATCTTTGAAGCATCATAACTCATATTGACTAGGCCCCCATACCAATAGTAAATGTTCACGTATTGATTAGGTTTTATAGGAACTCCATAGGTAGCAACGAGGGCATCAAATAATGCTTGTCCGTTTGCTTTGTCCGGAGCTGTCATACCTACAGTAAGTAAACGACCTTTATAAAATCCATAGTAAATCTGTACTGTGCTACCGCCGATTTTAGGGTCATCAGTCGGCCGTATATAATAACGTACACCGTCTGACGTCATAAAAAACTTTCTGCCTTCCAAGGTGGAAGAATCAGCCCCAAATTTCATATCTCGGAAGCCGTTCTTTTCGTCTAACTTTTGAATGGATGGCTTGGTGTCTTGGGCAAAGGCACCTATTGTGAAGGGCAATAGGGCTAACACTGCTATTACTTTCCTCATAATTCTCAATATGTAGACTGTGAATAAACTTAGTTAAAGGGCTGTTTTTGACGATTGGTTTGTTAAAGTAAATACAACTAGCATTAGCACAATAGATTTTAAGGGCCATGCTTTGTTGATTTGCAATACTATACAAAGTTCATAGGTGCTAGCTCTGCCATGGGCGAAGCCACCCATTTTTCAGTTGAAAGCTTGGGGCTTTTTATTATGCCGACAAAAGTAAATAGACAGTCTAGTTAGCGCTTTTCAGCAATATGTTGGCAGTTTGGCTATTATGTTCCCGGTTGGCCTCTTTTTCGTCAGGCATATGCCCCCCGATGTTGAGGGTGACCTTTATCGGGCCTTTATTCTCCTCCGTAGCCATGGCGGTACGTTGCAGCTTCGGAGTCACGAACTCGGCCAGCTTCACATAGGCATCAATAAAGTCCTTCCCAGTCAAGGTGTTGAGTTCGGTTGCCAGTCTCGTTGCATCAGCCCCGGCTAGTACGGCAGCAATGGTTTCACGGGCGGCGGCTGTGGCTTTGTTAGCGGCTCCTTTGGGGCGGCCAGTGGGGTTGCCGCTGATTCCTGTTTCGTAAGGCATGGGATTGTTTCTTATTGTTGTTTACAGAGGGCGTGACACAAACGACGGGGTTAAAACGGTGGGTAGGCTGCCAGCTTCACGGCCAGCATGTTGTTCAGGCACTCATGCAACACCCGGTAGCTAGTCAGTTCGTCGGGCGGCATGGTGGCATGTAGATTAGCCAAGTGCTGGCAAGCGTTCAGCACGGCGTTGAAGTAGGCGGTCAGCCGTTCGTTGGCTACGTCCTCATTTAATTCTTGCTCTATTTGGTCAATAACCGGGATAAGCACCAACTGGCCGCTTTCGTCTTGCCGGTACATGGGTATTTCAACGCCGCCCACGGCCGCAAACATCTTGCGTGGGGCAAAGTCGGTTTGGTGTTCCACGGCTACTGTGAAGCGGTGAAAGTCAATCGGGCCGCTGGTGCCGATATACTCCCCGTGGCTTTCGGGGTCGGGAAAGAACCGGGCCAGTTCCCGGTGTAGGCTATACTGAGCCAGGCGGGCGGGGTCGGTGGTGTCGGTTACTTCCCAGCCTTCGCCCGCGTCGGGGTCGCCGATGCCGTTCCACTGCCAGTCGGCATCTTCTCCGTCGCCGTATTCCGTCAGCATATAGCGCCGGTTGGCTATAGCGTAGGCGGTCAGGTCGCCGTGTTCGGTGTAGAAGCTGGCCAGTAGCTCAGTTGCTTGCTCTATATGCCCATACAGGCTGCCCAGGGCATTGCTCAGTACCGTTAGCTCGTAGTAGCGTTGGGCCTGCCCGACAATGGATAGGGTAGGAATTTGGCCCCGTGCTTCGGCCGCAAACGCTACCCGACAAGCGCGCATGGATTCGCGGGGGGTGCTAAATATTTCCAGCGTTGAAAGGCCGCCCATATAGGCGTTGAACAGTTGGGCCAGCGGGGTTTCGGCCTTGATTTTTTCTAAAATGGTGAAACGCATACAGGTAAGGATTTAGCGGTGAAAAGTCAGGCAAGGTGTAGCGTAGCAAAAACGCTACGCGCTACACGGCTACCCATCTTCAGAGCGCAACCAGCGTGCTACGGTGGTAAAGTGTACGCCCACCTGCCGGGCAATTTCCCGAACGCCCAGCCCTTGCGCGTGTAGCTCTTGGGCCCGTGTTTCCTGCTCGGCTTTGGCAGCGTAGCGGCTAGGAGTGCCGCCGGGCGTGGGCAGCATGGCCAGCACGGCCAGCGCGTGTGCGCGGGCAGTATCCATAATTGCCAGGGCGGTACCTACGTCGGCCGGGTCGGCTTCGAGGCGGCCAGTGGGAGCCTGCCCGTTTTCAAAGCAGCGGAGCAGCGTCAGCAGCCCGGCTATTCGCCAAGCTACAAGCCCCAGGCGGTAGGCCGAACTACCGCCCGCACCGCCAGCAAGAGCCAGCGCTTCATCGAGGCCAGCTGCGCCAGCGGTGTTCAGGCGTTGCCAGTCGGGGGCAGCCAGCGTTATTTCTACGGGGTAGGTGCCAGCCTCATCGGCTTCAGGTACGGCGGCTATCATGCGGGTTAGCTCCTCGGCCAGCCTGTCAAAATAGGGGTCAAGCGGCGGGCCGGCACTGGGGCTTACGTCCTGCCAGGTGGGCGTTTGCTCAAAGACATAAAATAGGAACCGGCTTACCAAGCCATCTTCGGCAGAAGGCATCAGGCGCGGGAGCTGGCCAGGGGTACCGGTCAGAGCAATGCTCAGGGCAGGGCGGGCTAGGTCGAGGTGTTGTCGATCCGTTTTGCGCAGCAGCGAAATGGGCTCATGCTGAAACGCTTTGCGCAGCACGTCGCTGAAATTGCCGAAGTCCGCCCCCAGCGCCCCGGTCAGGGTGTCGGCTTCGGTTTCGCACATGATGCCGCGCCCGTCGTTTTCAGCCAGCGCCGTTTGCAGAGCGGCGGCCGTGGTGTTGCCAGGCAGATAGAGCAGCTTGTAGGGCGGCGGGGCGGCCGGGGGCGGGGTAAGACTGGCTTTGGCTTTGCCGGCGGTTTTGTAGGCGGCCAGTTCGGCCTCGTAGTCGAGGCGGGCGGCGCGGCTGGCATCGGTCAGGGCCTTGTGATGCGGCCAAGCCAGCCGCCGCGCCCAAGCCAAGGTGCCCTTGCCACTGGCCGCCGGGGCAATGATAAACGTAAACAGATTCAGGCCAAACCGGCGCTTGTTGTAAGTGCCGCCCACGGCCGGAAAGCAGCCCGATAATACGGCCAGCGTGCCCAGCAGCATCACGGCTTTTTCGTGCCCTTCAAAAGGATAACAAGCACGTTGCAGGAAGTTGGGCAGCGCATCGTACACCGCCGCCGCAAAGGTGGGCGGCGGTGGGTTTTCCTTTTGTCTGAAAGAGGCCGGAAAATAGGTTTTATTCCCCGTCGGTTCGGGGGCGGTGTAGGGCCGGCTGCCGTGGGCGGCGCTGTCGCGGCGGTAGATGCCCGCAACGGTGGCCGTAATCTTGGCTTCATCGTGGCCGGCCGGGGCCGTACTCAGGGCCAAGGCCAGCACGTCGTTCTGTTCGGCTCCACTTTCGTTACAGAATTTCGTGAGAGCAGCCAGCCAAATGTTGTGCCCTTCACCAGGCGCGGGGGGTAGGCCGTGGCGCTTTGTATGTTGGGCAAAGCACCAGTCCGCCGCGTTCGGACCTGACCTTACCGGAGAAGTACGCGCGGGCGCGTACGCGCGCGTACTGGGGGCGAAACCCTGAGGCCCTCGCGTTGATGTATCGGGTTTTGTCGGGTTGGTGGGCGGAGTAGCAGCCCGTAGCTTGTGAATATCCATTGCGTTGCCAGCTGGAAAAAAGTACGGTTTTGTATGGTTCTGTAGGGGTCAGGCCGCGTACGCCGGGGCCAGCCAGGCATCGGGGGCGTAGGGCACAAAGCAGGCGCGGGCCAGGTCTTTGCCGGCTTCATCGGCGCGCAACCCCAACGGGGCATAGTGGGCAGCCAAGTAAGCTGCGTAGGCGCGGAAGTTGTCGAGGTGGGCGGCCGTGGGGTCGGTGCGCACCACGGCTTTTAACCCGTCGCCGCTGGGGCTGGTGAACAGCAGCACTAGCTCCGGAGCCAGCAGCTCATCGGCCAGCAGGGCGGCGCGGGCCGTGCCCACGTTGGGCAGGTGGTCAAAGTCCAGCACGAGCAGCCCCGACGGTGCGGCCAGCGCATCGTTGGCACGGCGGGTGAAAGTGCCGGCGGGCGTTACGTAGTCGAGCCGCTTTTTTAGTTCGGCCCGCTCAGGGCTGCCCACGGGGGCCGCGCGTAAGGCTTCGGTTTGGGCGCGGTGCCGGGGCGAAGTCAGCACGGTAAATAGCTGAGCCGGGGTAATGGACGCGTAGGGTACTGTGGCCGCAATGCCGCCCCGGTAGTAGCTGAATAGCGGCGCGGTTTTCCCTGCAATTTCCCTGCTTTCGCCCGTTGCTAGGCTCTCGGAAAATTCGGGTTCTATTACTGCTTTATTTCTGTTATCAGTCTTTTGTAGAGCCTCAGATTTCTCCGGTTCTACGCCTGCTTTGCGCCTGCTATCGGCCAACGCGGGCGCGTTAATGTGTCCTGTTTTGTCCGGTGGGTTGGCGGCCAGACGGGCATCTTGTTCGGCTGGGGTAAGGGGTGGCTGGCGTAGGCCGCGCCCGTCAATGGTGGGCACGAGCCAGCCGGCGGCCAGCAGGTCAGACACGGTAGGGCCGGTACTGTTGGGGTATAGCTCAGCCAGCGCTTCGGCCAGCGCCGACGGGGTGGGCGTAGCCTTGCCAGTCAGCGTAAGGGCACAGGCCAGCGTGTCGGCTCCGAAGGGGCGGGCGGGGGTGGGCAGTACGTCGGCGCTCATCGGTTGCGGCCTTTCCGATAAGCCGCCAGCACAGCGGATAATTCGTCATCCGATAAGCCGAAGCGGCGGGCTACGTTGCTCCGGCCTTTTTCGGAAAAGTCAAGGCTTGGAAGGGTGTCCAGAAAGACGGACAGCCCCCGGCGGGTGATTAGCAGTGCCCGGCCGGTTACTAGGTTTTGGTTGGGCAGCTTAAGCACGGGCGGCCCCCTTTCCTGCTTTTACTGTGCGCTGCTGGGGAGTAAGGGCGGCTAACACTTCAGACCGCTTCAAATAGCTACGGCTGCCAAGCTTATGATATCGAAGCCGGCCCAAGCGTTTGTGCTGATGGACAGTTTGCACCGTTACGCCCAACATCTCGGCTGCTTCGCGGATACTCAGCAGCTCATCAGGTGGGGACGTGGGCTGGCTGGCGGGGCCTGCCGGGGTATAGGCTTGGAGTTCGTGCCGGATAACGGCGCGTAAATCATCAAAAAATTGCGGGTAGTCGATTCCCGCCGTTATCAATGTTGGCATTTGCACTACCTGCCGGGGGTGTGAACCGGTCAAGTAGCACAAAGAGACAGCGCAGGGAAGGCTGCAAACAGCAGATTTGCAGATTGCAGAAAATTTGCAGAATTGCAGAAACTACGGGGCAGGCAGCAAAGCTAAAATACGGCTATAGTAGGGTGCGGAATTCTTGTTTTCTTTGTTATAAGGGCGGGTTATTGTGCTGTATTTTATAATGTCGCTTCCGTAGCGATCAGCAAGCACCCGGTATAATACAGCATTGTTACTCCCGCGTTCTAGGTATCGACGCTCCTTCAAGGCTTCTATTACACCAACCCATACTGAACCTTTCAGTTCATCCATGGGGGTGCGGCTAATGCTATCTTTGAGCAGGCCCGCGCTTGCTAGCAGCTTATCAAGTTGAACAAGTGTAAAAACTACGTTTTTGTGTAGTAAGTGCGACCATTCTTCTTCAGGATCTATAGGCGCCGAAATATCAAGGGCAGGGCTAAACTTAGGGGGCCTTGGCACAGGCTGAACATCCTTTATGGGCAAAATGGCGTTGAGCATCTCAAATGCTGACTGGGCAGCAGTTTGCTTGAATTGCAGCAACACAATTATATCAGTCCAGAAGCTCGGCCCAACCCATTGCCCTGCTTGCAGTCCATCAGGGTTATCTGCTACTTCAAAACGCAACGCCGGATAATCCTCCGGTAAAAAATCCAAACCATAGTCCTGCCGTTCAAACCATTCACGGCGGCGTTTAAAGCCTTCAATATCAATTTCTAATAGCTTGCCAAACTGGCTCCATAAGTGCTTTGTATGTGCAACAGAGAGGGTTGGTATAGTATTCTCAAACCCCTCCCTCAAAGCGCGCACATCGGCATTAAAACTTGTCGAATCCAGCCGGGCCGGGTACACTACATACCGTGGTGAATTGTTTACCCATTCAACGGCCAGTGGTATCCGCTTTAGTGCTTCTAGGTAGGTGTCGGCTGGGGTACGCATCGGCTGCTTAATCTGCCGCTGTTCCTTTATCCAACCTGTCCACCACTTCATGGCGGTGCGTATGGCCTGCCAGCTCTCGGGGCTAAACCAGTTGCCTAACAGCTTCCGAGCTTCTGACTCTGTTGTTAGGCATAGTGTAAGGGCTTCATGTAGCCGCTGACAGGCTTTGAGGAATTTGCTAGTGTCAGATGCAGCATGGTACTGATCCTGCATTTTTCCTAGTAGCGTATAGCGTGGGGCATGGGCAAACTTTTCATTCCTAACATACCAATGCCCTAGCCATAGCGCCAGGTCTGTCAGTGCGCTATCATCGGTAGGGGCGTTGCCAACAATGGCAGCCACTGCTGGGAAGTACCTGAGTATGTCAGCCTGCGGAGTTTTTGCGCTGGATTTGTTTAGCGAGGTGGGCTGTGAAGTAACAGATATAAATGAGCGGTTAGATGTTTCAAGTTTTCCCTTCATCCAGCTTAATGCCTTTTCAAGAGGCGGGCGTCTCCAGAGAGGGTTGTCTATATCATCTAATATAGTGTCAATGCAATACTGTAAGTCTATATCGTCCCAAAACGGGAAATACCGGCATGATTTCTCAAGGTGCAATGCTACATCCGGGGTACTAATGCTGCTTAGCGATTCTAAGAACCCTTCAGAAAAGTATGTATGATAAGGTGTAGACTTCCCTATCTCTTTTTCCGTCTTTTCTATTAGTTGTTGCAAGCGTTTTCCCTCAGGGGAAGATCTGCCTCCGGCCTCTGTAAGTTTTAAGCTAATGAGCTTGTGAATAGCTTTATCATCCTTGAGGTTAGTATAAAATAAGTTTGAACACAGTATTTGCAAAACAATGCTTACAGCAGCATTGCGCCTTTCTTCATAGGTTTTTAAACGACTCATCAGCTTGCCAGCTCTGGATAAATAAAGCCAATATTACTTCGGTTGCTCCGGCATTTCGTGAAATCGAGCAAATTCTTCCGCTACCCGCTGGGGCGTCAGGTTCACGTATCGCTGAAAGGATTTATAGGATGTGTGGCCGGTTAATTTCATTACAAACTCGGCGCTCATACCCTTGCCTAAGTTCAGGGTAACAAACGTGCGGCGGGCTGTGTGTACCGTCAGTCGCTCGTACTTCGGGGCTGTGGCTACGTCGGCAATTCCGCCCCGGTAGCGAATCACTTCTACGGGCGCATCAATGCCAGCGATCTTCCCTAGTTCTTTCAGGAAGCGGTTCAGCACGGGGTTCGTGATAGGTTGGTTTTTCACGCTGGCCAGTTCGCCGGCCAGCAGCCGGTTCACGATACTTAGGGCGGCAGCGCTGAGAGGCACATTCACGACGGCGCGCGTTTTCTTGGCCGTCAGGCGCAAGTGAGCCGGAAGCGTAGCTGTAGCTGGCCGTACGTGTTGCGGCCGGATGCTCACTAGGTCGGAGTATCGAAGCCCCGTGTAGCAGGCCAGCAGAAACCAAGCGCGGGCTTTGTCAAGGCGGCTGCCTACGGGCAAAGGCAGGGCTTCAAGGGCCGTTAGTTCGGCGGCGCTCAGGGCCATGACATCGGGTTCCCGCCGCGCCCAGCTTACCCGGTCGAGGGCTGTGTTTTCGGTGTAGCCTCGTTTTGCCGCCCACTTCATAAAGGATTTGAGGCGGCCTAAGTGTTTGTTGATGGTGTTATCCGTCAGGCCAACTACGTTCAGCAGATACGCGGCCCAACGGTCGCCTACGGTGGTAGTAAGGGTGTCAAAATCAATGGCATAGCCCTGAGCTTCGCTGAACTCCCGTAGGTGCCGGCCGGCGGTGGCGTGGGCTTGCGCCGTGCGCACAGTGCCGGCGGCACGGGTGTAGTTTACCCATTCCTCATACCGTGTCCAGAACAGCCCGCCGGGGGCGGATAAAACTTGTTCCGGTTCGTCGGGTATTTCAAATTCAGCCAGCGCCCGCAACTCCGCAGCCGTGGGCACGGTGCCGGCGGCGGCGTGTGCATCATAGCATGTTGCCAGCCGTTTGGACAGCAGTTCCAGCCAGTCATTGATTGGCCCGTTTCGGGGGTAGCCCCGTGTCAGGGCTTTTTGTTCACCTTTGTCCCATTGGCGGGGGTGAATGGAACGGCCGGCGTAGACTTTCACCCGCTTGCCAGCGAAGCTCAGAAACGCGAAGATAGGGGTAGGCTTATCGGCGGCCGGGGCCGATAGCAGAAATGAGATTTTTGCCACGTTAAAACGGATTGTAGTTGCCGTTTTAAAGATAGCAGGGTTTGTCCTACGTAGGACAGTATCTAGGACAAAAAAGCCGATTCGTATCGTATTTGTCCCATACACAGACCGACTGCAAAATTACAAAAAGCCGTTCCTTGGCTATTGGAAGCTATATTTGCATCAATGTAAGGCCGTTCTAAAAATGCAGGTTGTATTCCTGTCCCCGCTACCTAAAAAAAGGCCGGTTTCCATTATGGAAACCGGCCTTTTTGTTTTGCCTTTAGTGGTGCAACCACTTTATTGTGTCGCGGTCGTTCGTAGCTGTGCCGTTGCACCCTTTAAGCCTTTACCTGTGGCTTTCAATTGTATGGTGCCCGCCTTGTCGGAAGCTTGCACGATGGCTACCAACTTGCCGCTAAACGCCTTCATCTGAGGCAAGTGAAACATCTCTAGGCTGGTAGGGTCACCGTTGCCGACAGCGCGGAACCGGCCCTGTCCGCTCACGGCGAAATGGAGTTCATTGGTGGCCTCAGGGCAAAGGTTACCTTGGGCGTCTTCAACGCGGGCCGTTACGAAGGCTAAGTCGTTGCCGTCGGCGGCGAGGTGGGTGCGATCAGCGGTCAGTGCGATGTGGTGGGGTTTGCCGGCGGTTTTTACTTCTTCTTCCGCAACGGCTTTGCCTTGCTGATCGTAGGCCACGACCTTGATGCTGCCCGGCTCGTACTTCACGTCGTTCCACATCAGACGGTAGCGCGACTGGTTGCTGGCGTTGCTTTTGGTCTGGCGGCCTTGGCTCTTGCCGTTCACAAACAGCTCCGCCGACGGGTAATTGGTGTAGCAGAACACGGGCGTCGTCTGGCCTTCACGGCCGGGCCAAGTCCAGTGCGGCAGCAAATGCAAGGTGGGCTGCGATGGGTTCCAGCGGGCGCGGTAGAGGTAAAAGCGGTCTTTCGGGATGCCCGCCAAGTCCAGAATACCGAACATGGAGCTGTGCGAAGGCCACTTTTCGTCGTAGGGCGTGGGCTCGCCGAGGTAGTCAAAACCCGTCCAGACAAACTCGCCGATCACGTAAGGCAGGTCGTCCTGCTTCGCAAACTCTTCGTCGGGCGTCTGCGACCAGTTGCACACTTCCAGATCATAAGACGACGACTGGTTGTCGGGGTACTTCTGGTCTTTGGCCATTACCACCGGAAACTTGTACACGCCGCGCGAACTGACCGTAGAGGCGGTTTCGGAGCCCAGCAAAAAGCCCTGCGGCAGCCTGCCGTAGGCTTCCGCATAGCGGTGAGGCTTGTAGTTGAACCCCGGAATGTCGAGTATCGAGGCAAAGTTGTTCTGGATGTCGGCGTCGAAGCGGTCCATGCCCGATGCGACGGGGCGGGTAGGGTCTTCGCGGTGGCAGATGTCCTGGAGGCGCTTGGCAATCTTGTTGCCACCGGGCGTACTCTGGTCAGGTACCTCGTTGCCGATGCTCCACATGATCACGGAAGGATTGTTGCGGTCGCGACGCACCATATTGACGATGTCTTTTTCCGACCATTCGTCGAAATACTGGCTGTAGCCGTTCTTCACTTTCGGCGATTTCCATTCGTCGAAGGCCTCCACCATCAGCATAAAGCCCATTTCATCGCAGAGGCTCACCAACTCGGGTGTGGGCATGTTGTGCGAAGTCCGGATTGCGTCGCAGCCCATCTCTTTGAGCAACGTCAGCTGCCGACGCAGAGCCGCTGTGTTAACGGCCGTGCCCAATGGCCCCAAGTCGTGGTGGTTGCACACGCCCTTGAACTTGCGAACCTTGCCGTTGAGCGAGAAGCCTTTGTCGGCTTCAAACGTGAAAGAGCGAATGCCAAACCGCGTGCTGTACTCGTCTTTCAGGACGTCGCCGGCGTAGAGCTTGGAAACGGCGGTATAGAGCGTCGGGCTTTCCGGCGACCACAAGCGCGGTGCTTTTACAATCAGGTTTTGAGTAAATTCTTGATTGTCAGTTGCTTCTAAAGTAGCGGTAGAAGTACTCACGACCTGGCCCGCCGCGTCGCGGATTTCGGTTTGCAGGCGTAGCGGCTGAAAAGCCCCACCGGCCGTCTCGACTTTGGTCCGGAGCTTGACCTTGGCCAGTTCCGGCGTGATCTCGGGGGTGGTGAGGTAAGTGCCCCACACCGGGATGTGCACGTCGTCGGTGACGATGAGGTGGACGTTGCGGTAAAGCCCCGCGCCCGGATACCAGCGCGACGACTCCGGAAAGTTTTGCAGCCGCACGGCCAAGGTATTTTCCCCGTTGGCTTGCAGGAAAGGCGTTACGTCCACTGAAAACGAGTTGTAGCCATAGGGCCAGAACGCGGCTTCCTTGCCGTTGACATACACGCGGGCGTTGCTCATGGCCCCGTCGAAGAGCAGCACGGCGCGCTTGCCCGGCCCAAACTGCGGCACCACCAACCGCCGCCGGTACCAGCCCGTCCCGACAAACGGCAAGCCGCCGGTGCGACCCGCCTTGAGGGTGGCTTTCTGCTCGTTGTTCTGCTCGATTTTTACTTCCTGCAAATCATTGTTGCCGCTGAAAGGCCCGTAAATGGCCCAGTCGTGCGGAATCCGCACGGTCTGCCATTTGGCGTCTTTGAAGTCGGGGCGCGCAGCTTCCGGTACGTCGCCTTTCGTGAATTTCCAGTCGGTTTGCAGCAGGTATTCTTTCCGTGACTGTGCAGTGGCCGGCAGCGTAGCGGCCAGCAGCAACAGCGCAGCAAAGCATCGGGAGAGGCGCATAGCGTAGGTAGTAGGCTGGTTAGGATATTAGGGTAATCAAGGCGAAGTTAAGAGACGAAGCGAGCTTGTCTCCCTGTTTTCTCGCCCCTGGCGGAATTAGGGGCCATTTGGCGGCGGGGTGCGCCTTATTCGCTGGCTGCTCCGCACGTATTCAGAGCGCGAGCGAAAAAATATTTCGGGCCGGCTGTAACCTCGCCCAACTCGCGCAGTTTCCACGCTCACAATCACCATCCAACCTCACTCTAGCTGCTTGAACTCCCTGACGGACAATGCGCTCATGCTCCAGGTAAAGGCTGGTCAGGTAGACAAGATGGGTCTGCTGTTCGAACGGTACCACCGGCCGCTCTACGGGTTTTTCTATCGCCTGCAAGGCCATCCGGCGACCTGCGAAGACTTGGTGCAGAACGTGTTTCTGCGCCTGCTCAAGTACCGCCACACCTTCACCGGTGAGGGCGAATTTCGGACCTGGATGTACCACGTGGCCCGCAACGTGCTGGCCGATGCGGCGAAGAAAAATAAGGCTTCGGCGCACCACTACGACGTGGCAGACTGGTCGGAGAAAATCGGGGGCGGCGTTGCTGCCGACGAAGACTTGCAGAAGGCGCAGGAGGTAGCCCAACTCCATCGGGCCCTGAACAAGCTGAGTGCCGAAAGCCGCGAGGTGCTGGTGCTGAGCCGCTTTCAGGAGTTGAAGTACGAACAGATTGCACAAGTACTCCAGACCACGGAAGGAGCCATAAAGGTGCGCGTGCACCGGGCGCTTAGCCAACTGAAGGAGATTTTTTTAAAAATGGAAAACGGAAACAAAGTACATGGACTGTGAAGGCGCAAAAGATCGATTACTGGACCTGCTCAGCGATGAGCTGCCTGCGGCCGAACGGTCGGCGGTAGAAATGCACCTGGCCCAGTGTCCGGCGTGCCAGCAGGAGTTGGCCGCCACCCGGCAGCTTTGGCAGACTTTGGGCAAGGTATCCGTGCCCGAGTCCAGCGAACACCTGCGGCCCCGCTTCTACGCAGCTTTGGCCGAATACCAAGCTGCCGAGCAGGCTAAGCAACAAGGCGTATGGAGTGGTATCATTCAGTGGTTCAAAGAGTTACAGGGTGCTGCTCTGGGTCTGCGGTTAGCGTATAGCGTAGTATTGGTAGCGCTAGGCTTGGCCGTAGGGTACGGAATAAGCCTAACTGGCCGCAGTACATCGGCCCCCGCCGACCAGCAGCAAGTGGCCGCGCTTTCGTCGCAGGTCGCCGAAATGCGGCAGGCCCTGATGCTCTCGCTACTCGAAAATCCCTCGGCCACCGAGCGGCTGCGGGCCGTGAGCTACACCAAAGACATTCCGCAGGCCAACAACGACCGCGTGGTAGAAGCCTTGCTAAGCACGCTCAACAACGACCCCAACGTGAACGTGCGCCTCGCCACTCTGGAGGCACTGGCGGGGATGGGCACCGACCCAGCCGTGCGGCAGGGCTTGGTACGCTCGCTTCCTAAGCAGGAATCGCCGCTGGTGCAGTCGGCCATGGCCGACGTGATGGTGCAGCTGCAAGTGCGCCGCTCGGTAAAGCCGCTGCGCCAGCTGCTTCAGCAGGACAACCTAAACGAAGCGGTGAAAAACAAAATTGAACACAGCATTGAGTTTTTGTCCAACGGCCGGCCCTCCGGTCATTCCTCCCCCAAACCCTACGATGAAACCCGTCACCAGCCTCTGCCTGATTCTATTGCTTTTGTGGTTGCCTAGCTGCCAGGCCTGGGCTCAGGTACCCGTTTATAAAGAGCAGATTACCAAAGAGTTCGCGTTGACGTCTGATGCTGGCCACAGCACCTTGGTGCTATACAACATCTTCGGCAACGTGACCGTGCAAGGCTATTCGGGCAATAAAGTAGTGGTGGAAGTGACCAAGACCATCACGGCCAAAGACGCCGCTACGCTGGAGCAAGGCAAGAAGGAAGCGCAAGTCGGCTTCGAGCAGCGCAACGATACGGTCGTGGTGTATAACCAAGGCCCGCACGACTCGCGCCCCAACCGCGGCCGCCGCAACAACGACTGGGACAACCGCCGCATCGAGTACGAATACACCTTTGACTTTACGGTGAAAGTGCCCGCCCAAATGAAGGTGCACGTCTCCACCGTCAACAACGGCAAAGTGGTGATTCAGGACGTGACGGGCGCGCTGCAAGCCTACAACGTCAACGGCGCCATTGCCATCAAAAACGCCAAGGGCGCTACCACGGCCCGCACCGTCAACGGCAACGTGGATGCTTCTTACCTGAGCAGCCCCGCGGGCAATTCTTCCTACAACACCATCAACGGCCAGATTACGGTGGTGTGTCCCAAAGATCTCTCCGCTGATTTGCACTTCAAAAGCTTTCACGGTGAGCTCTTTACCGACTTTCCCAAAGCGGAAATCCTGCCGGCGCAGGTTACCCAGAACAAGCAGCAGGAGGGCGCCGGCACCAAATACAAACTCACCAAAGACACGGCGGTCCGGCTGGGCAAAGGCGGCACCAACTTGCGCTTTGAAACCCTCAACGGCGACGTGACCGTCAAACAACAACCGTAATGAAAACCACTTTTTTGTCGACCCTTACTCGCCCGGCCGCTTGCGCCGGCCTCCTATTGCTCGCGCTCGGAACGGCCCAACCGCTCCAAGCCCAAACTCCCGGGAAGGAGCAACTGGTAGTGGCGCTCAGCGCCCCCAACAAGCCCGGCACCCTGCACGTGAAACTGGTCGGCGGCGGCATCCATGTGATTGGCTATGCCGGCAAGGAGGTCCTCATCGACGCCGCGCCGCGCGCTTCCAAAGCCCGGGCCAGCAACTCCTCGGACGGGGCCAGCTCGCAGGGCATGAAACGGATTTCGCGGGCCGAGGGCCTGGACCTCACGGCCCGCGAAGAAAACAACCGCGTGACCATCTCCACCGAATCGTGGCGCACGCCTATCGACCTCACCATCAAGGTGCCACAACAGTTTTCGCTGCAAATTGGCACAGTGCAGAGCGGCGACATCGTGGTGGAAAACGTGACCGGCGAATTGGAAGTCAGCAACGTAAATGGCGGCATTCAGCTTACGCAAGTGGGCGGCTCGGCCGTGGCCAATACGGTCAATGGGCCTGTCACGGCCACCTTCAAATCGGTGACGCCGAACGCGCCCATGGCGTTTTCCAGCGTCAACGGCCGCATCGACGTGACGTTTCCGAGCAACGTGAAAACGAACGTGAAGCTGAAGTCGGACCAAGGCGAAATTTACAGTGACTTCGACCTGGCCGTCGACAAAACCACCCCCAAAGTAAACCGCACCAGCCAAGGCAACATGCAGCGCGTGAGCGTGGATGAATGGACCTTCGGCAAGCTCAACGGCGGCGGCGCCGAGGTGATGATGAAAACCCTGAACGGCAATATTTATATCCGCAAAGCCAAATAGTCCGCGGCTTTGCCAACTCAAGCCTTTAAGTAGAAGCTTGAGTATACAGAAACCTTCTATTCATAAGTAATTGCCAATCAATTGCTTATGAATAGAAGGTTTCTGATTTTACTTGACGGGGATGGTCAGGGTGAGGGTGGTGCCGCGGCCGGGGGCGGTGCACAGGGCCAGCTGGCCGCCCAGGGCCCGGGC
>NZ_JACSJJ010000005.1:0-159753 GCF_014349165.1 Hymenobacter sp. BT491
CGGGTTACCTCGCCGGCAAACAGGTTGAGCGAGTCCACCATCTGGTTCAGGTTCTGCTTGAGTTGCAGCAGCTCGCCCTTCACGTCCACCGTAATCTTTTGGGTCAAGTCGCCTTTGGCTACGGCGGTGGCTACGTTGGCAATGTCCCGCACCTGACTGGTCAAGTTCGAGGCCATCGTGTTCACGTTATCCGTCAGGTCTTTCCACACGCCACCTACATTCGGAACCGACGCCTGACCACCGAGTTTGCCTTCGGTGCCTACCTCCTGCGCCACGCGGGTTACTTCGCCGGCAAACAGGTTGAGGTTGTCGATAGTCTTGTTGATGGTTTCGGCCATCACTTTGAAGTCGCCCGATACCGGAATCTGGAAGGTTTCGTCCAGGTTGCCTTTCGAGATGTTCTTCAATACTTTGCCTACTTCCAATACCGGTACGGCAATGCTATCCACCAAGCCGTTGATATTGTTAATCATGTCGCGCCAGAAGCCCGACGCGTTTTCGGCTGAAGCACGGGCTTTCAGATTGCCCTCTACCCCAGCAACCTTCGAAATGCGCGACACTTCCCCCCCTACACCACCGATCATCTCCACCATCGAGTTGTAGGCTTCGGCGATTTCGGCGAAAATGTCGTCGTTCTGCTTAGTCAAACGCACCGATACGTCGCCTTTCTTAAAGGCATCGAGCGCGTAAAGCACGCGGTTGAGCTGCTCATTAATATAATCGGCATCCTGCGTAGCTCCTGACCCCCGCGCAATACCTCGTTTCCGGGTAATGTCGGCGCTGGTACGCGAGCCTGCAGGCAGCGCGGTACTCGCAGAAGAAATCGGAGTTACTGGAGCAGCCGGCGCAGTGGAATCCGTGCTAGCGGTGGTTTTGGTAATTTTACCTGAAGCCATACAAAGGTAGAGTTGCGAAGCCTCCTGAAAGAGACGTTGCTTTTAACCGGAAGGGTGGATAGGGTGGTTTCCGGACTTACAAAGGTAGTAAATATGACTTTGAAGTTTCGTGCAATTTGTAGCACTTCCCAAACGAATAATGTGCGCTCTAGTGAACCTCTTGGCGCAAAATAGCCGTTCTCGAAACCTATTGCCTTGGTTTCTCCTTACATATAAATAGGAACCGGATACTGCCACAACGGATTATTCCATCATCTTTGCGGCAAAATTCAACTTTTGTCAGCGCCAGGTCGTTTCCCTACTTAATCGAGTCACCGTATACTGCCGCTAGCCCCTGCTTATGGTCAAAAATTTAGTCATCGTGGAGTCCCCCGCTAAAGCCAAAACCATTGAGGGGTATTTGGGGCAGGACTTCATTGTCAAATCCAGCTTCGGGCACGTTCGAGACCTTCCCAAAGACAACAACGCCATCGACATCGCTAATGGGTTTAAGCCTACTTATGTAGTATCGCCGGATAAGCGTGAAATTATTGCGCAGTTAAAAAAGCTAGCCAAAGAAGCCGAAACCGTCTGGTTGGCAAGTGACGACGACCGCGAGGGTGAAGCCATTTCCTGGCACTTGGCCGAAACGCTAAACCTGAACGACTCCAAAACACGGCGTATTGTCTTTCGCGAAATCACCAAAACCGCAATTCTTAATGCCATTGCTTCGCCGCGCGAGATTGACCTGAACTTGGTCAATGCGCAGCAGGCACGGCGCGTGCTCGACCGCTTGGTAGGCTTCGAACTCTCGCCCGTACTCTGGAAAAAAGTAAAAGCCGGCTTGTCGGCAGGCCGCGTGCAATCGGTGGCGGTGCGCCTGGTAGTAGAGCGTGAGCGCGAAATCAGCCAGTTCAAAACTTCATCTGCCTACCGCGTGACGGCGCGTTTCGATGCGGGCCGGGGCGCTGTGCTCGAGGCCGAACTGCCCACACGCTTTAAAGTACAGCAGGAAGCATACGATTTTATAAGTAATTGCATATCAGCTACTTATAGCATAGATGCTTTAGATAAAAAACCTGGCAAACGCTCGCCTGCGCCGCCTTTTACCACGTCAACACTCCAGCAGGAGGCCTCGCGCAAACTGGGCTTCTCGGTGGCTCAGACGATGAGTGTAGCGCAAAAGCTCTACGAAGCCGGTAAGATCAGCTACATGCGTACCGACTCAGTGAATCTGTCGCAGGATGCACTGGCCGCTGCCAAGGAAGAAATCAGCCGCGCCTACGGCCCGGAATATGCCCTCACCCGGCAGTTTAAAACCAAATCGGCCTCGGCGCAGGAAGCCCACGAAGCCATTCGCCCCACGGATTTTGCCTTGGTCAAAGCCGGCTCGGATTCGGCCGAGCAGCGCCTCTACGACCTGATCCGGAAGCGGGCCATGGCCTCGCAAATGGCCGATGCCACAGTTGAGCGCACGGTGGCCACCATCGGCATCAGTACGATGCCCGGTACGCCGCTTACGGCTACTGGTGAGGTAATTACGTTCGAAGGCTTCCTTAAAGCCTACAGCGAATCGAAGGACGATGATGAGCAGGACGGCGAATCAACGTTTTCGCGGGGGCTGCCTCCGCTTACCGTCGGCCAGCAATTGCCGCTTCAGTTGCTGCGGGCTACCGAGCGTTTTGCGCAGCCACCAGCTCGCTACACAGAAGCTTCGCTGGTGAAAAAGCTGGAGGAGATGGGCATTGGCCGTCCTTCAACTTACGCGCCCACTATTTCAACCATTCAGAAGCGCGGCTACGTCGAAAAGGACACGCGGGAAGGCAAGGAACGCAAGTTCCATGTTTTGACGCTCGAAGGCGACCAGGTAAAAACCGAAGCCAAAACGGAAACTTTTGGGGCTGACAAAGCCAAGCTCTTTCCGACAGATACCGCTATGGTCGTCAATGATTTCTTGGTGGAGCACTTCCCCATTATCATTGATTATCAGTTTACTGCGAAAGTAGAGGGCGAGTTTGACCTGATCGCTAACGGCAAGGAAGAATGGGGCAAAATGCTTTCAGACTTCTACGGCACCTTCCACGAAACTGTGGAGCGCGGACAGGATATTGAGCGCAGCACCTTGGGCTCGACCCGGGAAATCGGCATGCACCCCGAAACGGGCCAAAAGATCACGGCGCGCCTGGGTCGTTTTGGCCCCTACGTGCAGATCGAGCCCAAAGAGGGCAGCGAAGAAAAGCCTGTGTATGCCAGCTTACGCAAAGGTCAATTCATTGAGAACCTGACGGTTGATGAGGCACTTGAGCTGTTCAAGCTCCCGCGCATCATTGGGCAGTTTGAGGAAAAGGACATGACGGCGGCTATTGGCCGTTTTGGCCCTTACATCCGCCACGACAGCAAGTTCTATTCGCTCACCAAGGAGCAGGACCCGCATGCCATTACGGCCCCCGAAGCCATCGAGCTCATCGAAGCCAAGCGGAAAGCCGATGCCGAACGCCTAATCAAGGAATTCCCAGAAAGGCCTGATATTCAAATACTTAATGGTCGCTTTGGTCCTTACATAGTGGCAGGCAAGAAAAACGTTAAGATTCCGAAAGGCGAAGAGCCAAAAGACCTGACCCTGGAGCGCTGCATTGAGCTGGCTGATGCCACGCCCGACAAACCCGGCAAAGGTCGTTTCGCCAAAAAGGAGAAACCCGAAGCCGATGCGCCGGCCAAAACCGCAGCCAAAAAACCAGCGGCCAAAAAGTCTGCTGCGAAAAAGCCCGCCGCTAAAAAACCGGCTACGGGAACTGCAAAAAAAGCCACCGCAAAAGCGAAATAATCGGTTTTCATTCATTAAAAAGGCCGCTCCTGCTCAGGATCGGCCTTTTTTGTTGTCCTTCTGCAAGCGATGATGCGTAAGCGATGGCGCGTGGCACGCATCTGAAACCGAAGAGACGTGCGCCAAAACCAACCCCGAGACACCTAGGTTATCTACCTGAAAAGTATACCGTTATGTCGTTTGCTTCTTCCAAACCGAAAATTGTTGTTCTCACCGGCGCGGGCATCAGCGCCGAAAGCGGGCTGGCCACCTTTCGCGGCTCCGATGGCCTGTGGGAAGGGCACCGGGTAGAAGATGTGGCCTCGCCCGAAGGCTGGGCACGCAACCCCGAATTGGTGCTCGAATTTTACAACCAACGGCGTAAGGCCGCCCGGGCCGCCCAACCCAACGAAGGACACCGGGCGTTGGTGGCGCTGGAGCAGTCTTTTGAAGTGGTTGTTGTAACGCAAAATGTCGATGATTTGCACGAGCGCGCGGGCAGCAGTCATGTCATTCACCTGCACGGCAAGCTGTTCGAATCGCGCAGTACGCGCTACGAAGAGCTGGTGTACCCGATGACCACCGACCGCATCGAGCTGGGCGATTGCTGCGAAAAAGGCCACCAGCTACGGCCCAACATCGTTTGGTTTGGCGAAGCGGTACCGCTGATGGAGCGTGCTATTGAGGAGGCTGCTACCGCTGCTCTTTTCATGGTGGTGGGCACCTCGCTGCAAGTATATCCGGCCGCTGGCTTGGTAAATTATGCGCCTTCTGGTTGCCCGATTTACGTAATCGACCCTACCCAGCCCCCGCTCACCACCCGGCGCAATGTGCACTTCATCGCCGAGCCCGCCAGCCTGGGAGTGCCGCGGGTAGTGACGCAGCTGTTGGCTGAAGCCTGATCTTGCTCCTTATAAATACCAAAAGATATATATTCAATACTTTCTTGTAGTATATTGATTATCAATTCATTGTAGAAAGCAGCCAAATACTCCTTGCGTTCAGCTGCCCCCTTTCCGCACCGCACAGCTTTTATCAGCGTAGCCCTCGGAATTAAATAACTAAATCTCCAAGGGATTTTTGCCCGTAAGCAAGCTTTCGATTCCTGACTGTTCTAGCTCTATGCGCATTTTTCCACGCTATTTGCTGCTGGCTGGTTTGTTGTTGGCAGCTACCCTTCCGGGCCAATCACAATCTACTCAGCCGGCCCACACGGTTTATCTCCTTGGCAATACCGCCACCACTACCCCACCGCCGGCCCATCTGCAAAGCCTTCGACGTGCCTTAGAACAGGAAACGGGCTCCTTTACCGTCGTCCATTTGGGCGATATTGTGGGCAATGAAGGCCTGGGCAGCAAGAAAGACTCGAGCAGCTCCGACGAAACTGCGCGCATCGATGCGCTTATCGGGTTGGTGAAGGGCCTGCCGAATGGCCGCCTGTATTTCGTGCCTGGCGATAAAGACTGGGCCAATTCCGGCCCCGAGGGCTTGAAGCGCGTCAAACGGCTCGAAAAATACATTGAGAAGCAACTCCCCGACCAGAATGCCTTCATGCCCACTGGCGGCTGCCCTGGCCCCGAAATCGCGGATGTGGCTCCTACTGTGCGACTTGTGGCCATCAATACCCCTTGGTGGACGCACCCCTACGACCGCCCCGAAGCGCCGGATACAGATTGCAAGACCCTGACTAAAGAAGAGTTTCGGGAGCAGCTCCAGGACGTGCTCGACGACACGAAAGGTAAAAACGTGCTGCTCGTGGGCCATCAGCCAGTGGTTAGCAACGGCATCTACGGCGGGCGTATGCCGTTGAGCCGGCATCTGTTTCCGTTCGGGGACGGTGTGCCGCTGCCCGTTTTCGGCACGCTGTACGCGGCATATCGCCAAAACGTGGGCACGCCGCGCGACATGGCCAATCCGGCGTATCAGGCCTTCAGCAAGGAAATGCTGAATACGCTTCAGGAGAATCCTGGAGTGGTATACGCCGCTGCCCACGACTACAGCTTGCAGCTCACCCAACTCAAAAACAACTACCATTTGGTGGCGGGCAGCTTCGCCGAAAGCGAGCATGTAGGGGCCAACGCCCAATCACAATTCAACGAATCGGCTGAGGGATATTCGAAGCTGGAATACTTCGCCGACGGCACCGTTAAGGCCTATTTCTATACGTTCGACAAACAAGCGGGCGTCCCCAGGCAGGCCTACGAAGCCACACTGTTCCAGTCGGCCTGCACCGAGCCGCGCCTGCCCAATGTGCCTGTCAATGAGTTCATTCCCGAATGCCCGAGCGCTCCGCAAGGCGTAGCGGAATCAAAACCCGACGCCCCCTTCCAGCCGTCGGTTACGGTGGTTCCGGGCCCGCAATACAAAGCGGGAGCAGGCAAACGGTTTTGGCTCGGGCCGCTTTATCGGTCTTCGTGGACGCAACCCGTCACGGTTTCTACGCTGAATTTGAACGCGGAAAAAGGCGGTTTACGACCCTTTGGCAGAGGGGGCGGGCGTCAGACAACGTCGCTTAAGCTGATCGCGGCCGACAGTTCCGAGTACGTCTTCCGCTCCGTTGACAAAGACGTGACGCGCATTCTGCCCCCGGAACTGCGCAATTCTGTAGCGGCCGATGTCTTGCGCGATATCACGCCGACGGCCCACCCCTATTCGGCGCTCGTCGCGGGCTCTTTGCTCGACCAGACGGATATACTGCACGCCCGGCCTCGGCTTTTTGTTCTGCCTGATAATCAAAAGCTTGGTCCTTATCGCAAGGAATACGCCGGATTACTCGGCACGCTGGAAGACCGCCCCGTCGATCCAAAACCCAACCTGCCCGGGTTTGGTAACGCCGACGAGGTACGCCGCTCCTTCAGCTTCTTCCGGCAGCTTTACAAAGACCATGATAATCAGATAGATGCCTTTGCGCTCGGCAAAGCCCGGGCTTTTGATATGCTCGTGGCCGACTTCGGCAAGCACGAAGACAACTGGAAATGGGCCGGGTATAAGCAAGGCAACAAAACCGTTTACCGCCCCATTCCGCGCGACCGCGACCAGAGCTTTACGCTGTGGAACGGCGTATTGACTTACCTCGCCAACCGCGAATGGGCCGTGCCGAGCATCGAGGATTTTCAGGCCAAATTCCACGATATGGAAAGCCTGAACTGGCCCGCGCGCCACCTCGACCGCTTCTTGCTGCAATCGCTTTCACGCGAGCAATGGCAGGAGATCGGGCGCTATATGCAGGAAAAAATGACGCCGGCCGCCATCGATCAGGCGACCGCAACCCTGCCGGCAGAGGTGCAGAAAATCTCGGGTAACGACCTCAACCGCAAGCTAAAAGCCCGCATCCAAGAGCTTCCCAAAGCCCTCGACGAATACTATTTGCTGCTGGCCAAACGCGTGGACGTCGTGGGTTCCAACAAGAGCGAGGTCTTTCAGGTAGATCGGCAGGCCGATGGCAATGTGCGCGTGCGCATGTACGACAAAGCCAAAGGCAGCGATCAACCCGACGGCGACCCGCTTTTCGACCGCACTTTCAAGCCCAAGGAAACCGACGAAATCAGCCTGTATGGCCTCGGCGACGACGATATTTTTACCGTTACGGGCGCGGCACGACACAGTATTCTGGTGCGCATCATTGGTGGGGATGATAAAGACAAAATCACCGACGAATCGCAAGTAGCTGGTCTTCGGACACTTACCAAAGTCTACGATGTACCGACGACTGAAATGAAGCTGAGCAAGGAAAGCGACAACCACACTTCCGCTCGGCCCGATATCAACCGCTACGATCGCGAGGCGTTCGAATACGATGGCTACAATCCGCGCGGTGCTATTACGTATAACCGCAACGACGGCTTTGGCATCAGTGCCGGCTTCGACATCGTGAGCCAAGGTTTCCGCAAGCCGAACTACAAAAACCTGTATGGCTTCGACGTGCGCGGCTCTTCCAACGGCAATTTTGAAGTGGCCCTGAACACGCGCCATCGCTACGCCATTGGTAAGTGGGACATCGGCGCCCGCACTGAGTACGGCAACTTCTTCCAGTATTACAACTTCTTTGGCATCGGCAACAATACCCAAAAGGACCAGGACTTGTACGACGACAAGTTCTATAAGGCTCGCTATAAGGGCTTTACGCTGGCCGCTTTCACCGAGCGCACGTTCTTCAATCGCAGCCTTTTCCGCTTCGGGCCGACTTACGAACAGTATACCACCAACTACAGCACCCAGAGCTACCTAGGCCAACTCCAGCAGCAACCGCCGCAGTCGGATGTTGTGCAGCCCAATACTGGCTTCCAACGCCTGATTGGCCTTAACGCATTGTTTGACTTAGACTTACGCGACCGGCAGCTATTTGCACGCCGCGGGGCGCGCCTGCGGTTGCAGCACGATACCTATCACCAGCTCAACCGGGGCAAAACCAATTTCGGGCTCACGCAAGGTTTCGCCGAATACTACGGCACGGCCCGCCTAGTGATACCCGTAACGGCCGTAGTAAAGGTAGGCGGCGCCAAAAACTACGGCAATCGCGACGAGATTCCATTTTACAAATACACCAGCCTAGGCTTGCGCGAGGGCCTGCGCGGCTACTACCGCAACCGCTTCACCGGCGACGCCAGCGCGTATATCAACACCGAGGTTCGACTGGCCTTGGGACGAGCCCAAACGGCTTTTCTGCCTTTTTCCTACGGCATTTTTGGTTTCTACGACCGTGGTCGGGTGTACTTCCGCGGCAACTCTCCTGGCGGATGGCACGAAGGCTACGGCGCAGGCTTCTTCCTCGCTCCTGTTTCCGACCAGTACGCGCTATCGGTTTCCTACCAGAAATCAAAAGAAAATGGCCTGATCCAGTTCGGACTTGGCTTTCGTATCGATCAATAGTTCAAATAGTTATCATTCACACAAAAGGCTGCACTCACTCAAGCGCAGCCTTTTGTGTACAAAGCCATACGTAGAGCAAAAAGCGGTATTTTCAGTTACTTCCTGCGTGGTGGAGCTACCCTGCTTTCTTTAAACCTCTATATTTGAACTTCCTTTCACCATATCGCGCAACACATGGAATATCCCCTGCTGAAACTGGCTGCTATCGATATTGGGTCCAATGCAGTACGATGCCAGATTTCGGCGGTGTTGATGTTTGAAGGAAGGTATCGCCTGAAGCGCGTCGAGTACGTGCGCTACCCCATGCGGCTAGGCGAAGACGTATTTGCTACCGGCCGGCTTTCCGAAGCCAAACAAGAGAAATTCTTCAAGTTTCTGAATTCCCTGAAGCTGCTGATGGAGGTGCACGACGTGGCGCATTACCTCATCTGCGCTACTTCGGCCATGCGCACCGCAAGCAACGCGCCTGAGCTAGTCGAACGCATTCGGCGGGAGTTGGGCATGGAAATCCAAGTGATTAACGGTCAGGCAGAAGCGGCGTACATCAACCGCGTAATAGAGCAGCTGCTCGAAGACAACAAGCACTACCTGCACATCGACGTAGGCGGCGGCAGCACCGAGTTCAACATTTACCACGACCGCCGCAAGGTGGCATCGCAATCCTTCGAAGTGGGCTCGATTCGGCGGATGCAGCAGGAAGAAACCGGCCTCGGAACAGAGGCGCTCAACGGCACGTGGGAGCGCATGGAAGAGTGGGTAAAAGAGAACGCCCGGCTTTACCACGTGACGCGCGCCATCGGGACGGGCGGCAACATCAACAAGATTTACAGCCTTTCGCAACCCTCACTGGATAAGCCCATTACGCGCCGCCGCATTGCCTCCATTCTCAATCAGTTGAAAGGCATGACCATGGACGAGCGCGTAAACGTGGCCCTGCTCAACCCCGATCGTGCCGACGTCATCATTCCGGCTGGCCAGATCTATCTGTCGGCCATGGAGTGGGCGCACATCAACACGATGCTCGTGCCCGATATCGGTCTGAAAGACGGCATGTTACAGACGCTCTTCGAAGATCACTTCGAAGAAATCAGGCCTGTAGCCGACCACTCGATCGGCACGCCGTTCTTGGCCATGCAAGCCCGCTCCGATATGGAGTAACACAGCCCAGCGGCCTAACCATTGGCAGCGGGCAAACTCTCAATGCCATCTGCCATGTCAGTGGAGGTTGCGAGTTCGGGCTCCGGGTTTTCCATTTCTGCTTCCGTCACGTCGTCAGCTTCCTCGTCGTTGTGGTCGTGATCGCTGGCGGCGCTGGGCACACTAACGGCTGCGGCGCCATCCATTTGATTACGAGCCGCTTGACTGTAAAGCAAGTCTAGCAATCCTTCCGGCGTTGCGGCGGCTAAGCGTTCTTCGTCGCGGCGGTAGAAGTCGCGGTGTACGTTTACCACGGGTTCGTCGGTAGCGGGCCAGCGACGCACGTATGCGCCGTCTTCGCGCATGGTGTACGTATTCTGATTGTCCAACAGATTGAGCATCAGAATACTGATTGCTTCCCGCTTCAGCTGCGGGTTGACGATCAGAAACAACGCTTCGATGCGACGGTCGAAGGAGCGCACCATGATGTCGGCGGAGCCAGCGTACACTTTCGGCTGGCCGCTTTGGTGAAAGTAGAACAAGCGCGAGTGCTCCAGAAACTCACCCACAATGCTGTGTACCACAATATTTTCGCTCAGCCCCACACGTCCCGGACGCAGGCAGCAGATGCCCCTTACAATGAAGCGAATGGGCACACCGGCCTTGGAAGCGCGGTAAAACTCGTCGATTAACTCCTTGTCTTCCAAGGAGTTCATCTTCATCACAATGCCGCTGGGCAAGCCTTTCTTGGCGTTGCGCACCTCCTCCCGGATCAGGTGGATGAGCTGCTGGCGCATGTCTTTCGGCGCCGTGATAAGGTATTCATAATCATCGGGTTGTGAATGCCCGGTGATTACATTGAAGAATTCCGACACGTCGTGTCCGTACACGTCGTTGGTCGTGAGCAGGCTGATATCGGTGTAGATGCGTGAGGTTTGCTCGTTGTAATTGCCCGAGCCAATGTGTACGTAACGCGTCACCTTTTCGCCTTCCTTCCGGATGATCATCAGCATTTTGGTGTGCGTCTTGTACTTCGACACGCCATAAATGACAAAGCACCCGGCTTTTTCCAACCGGGCCCCTTCCCGAATGTTGCGCTCTTCATCGAAGCGCGCTTTGATTTCAAACAGCACCGATACGTGCTTACCATTTTCAGCCGCTTTGAGCAGCGCCGCTGTCACGCGCGAGTCGTCGGCAAGGCGATAAATGGTCTGTTTGATGCCCAAGACATGCGGATCTTCAGCCGCCTGCTCAAGTAGGCGCACCACCGGTTCGATGTTGTTATACGGGTGATGGAGCAGCACATCGTGGTGCTTGAGGTATTCGAAAAGGTTCTCTTCGGCACCTTCAGGCAGGCTCAGGGGTGGCACTGCAGACGGCTGTTTGGCCGCTTTGCCCCGGAAATTGGGGTGCTTCAAAATCTGGAGCACCCCGCGCATATCCATTAATGAATTGATAACAAACACGTTACCGTTATCCACTTTCCAGCGCTCCTTCAGCACCGTCATGAGCAGCGTGGAAGCACCTGGGCCTACTTCCAGCCGCACGACGCGGCCTTTCTTGCGGGTTTTCAGACCCAGCTGAATTTCCTTGATAAAATCAACGTCGATGTCATCCGACTCTTCCAGCGTAAAATCGCCGTTGCGCGTGATGCGGAACAAGTCGGCCGATGCGATTTCGACGTTGCGAAACAGCTTCGGCAGGTTGGCCCGCACGATGTCTTCGATGGGCACAAAAATGACTTTGTCTTTGCGCGTAAGCTCAAAGAAGCGCGACAGGTTCTGCGGAATCTGCACAAACGTGAGGCGCTCTTGCCCTTTCTCCATCTCGCTGTCGGGGCCAGTGCGCGTCACCACGCCAAAGATGAGCATCTGGTTCATCATCAGCGGAAAGCCGTGGTACGAGTCGTACACCATCGGCGTGAGCAGCGGAAAAATCGTGTTTTTGAAGTAGCCGTCGGCCTTTTTGAGCTCCAGTTCGGTGAGCTCACTCATTTGCAGAATATTGAAGCCGTTCTTCTCAAACTGGGGCTTCAATTCATTCAAATACGTGATAGACTGATCGTTAACAAAACGATGTGCGAAGTCCAGCAGCTTACGCCGAAAGGGCAGCTCCCGTAGCCCCGAGTAATCGACCCGCTCCTTACCGTAATCCAGGTAGTTGTACAGCGACCCCACCCGGATCATGAAAAACTCATCCAGGTTCGACGACGTGATGGCCATGAACCGCAGCCGATCGAACAGCGAGCGCGACGTATCCTTGGCCTGATCGAGCACGCGATAGTTAAAGCGCAGCCAGCTAAGGTCGCGGCTGATATACTTGCTTTTGCGGATAAGATCGGCAGACTTGAAGAGTTTCATAACGGAGCGGAAAATCGGGGTAAGATACGCAGCCCGAACGCTGCGAAGAATATAATTTAGGAAGGAATAATGGCAGTAGCCTCGATTTCGACCAACAGGCGCGAGTCAATCAGTGCACGTACTTCTACCATCGTGCTCACGGGCCGGATCGAGCCGAACACTTCGCCATGCGCCCGCCCAATGGCTTCCCATTGGGTAATATCGGTGGTGAAGATGCGAGTTCGCACGACGTCCGACAGGGTTGCGCCGGCTTCCGTGAGGGCAGCTTCTATCTTCTGCAGAATGCGCTTGGTTTGGCGGTAAGCATCGCCCCCGGCTACCGAATCGCCATCCTGCGCGGTTGTGCCGGCCACTTCCACCACATTGCCCACACGCACGGCCCGCGAATAGCCTACGATGGGTTCCCAAGGAGTTCCCGAAGAAATGTTTTGTCTCATGGCTGAAAGAAGTGGTAGGCATACCGACAAAAAAAGCTCGCCGGAGCGAGCTTCTTTTGTTAAGGATAAACAGTAGCGCGCACAGACTTATACGTCAAGCTTGGCGTACTTGGCATTTTTCTCAATAAACTCGCGGCGAGGCGGTACTTCGTCTCCCATGAGCATAGCGAACAAGTGATCGGCTTCGGCAGCCGATTCAACGTCCACGCGCTTCAAAGTGCGGGTATTGGGCTGCATAGTCGTCGTCCAGAGCTGTTCGGCGTTCATTTCGCCTAAACCCTTGTAACGCTGCACGTTAACAGTCTCAGGCTTACCGCGACCCATTTCGTCCTGCGCTTCTTGGCGCTCCTGCTCAGTCCAGCAATAGCGCTCTTCTTTGCCACGCTTCACTAAGTAAAGCGGCGGCAAGGCGATGTAGATGTAGCCTTTGTCGACCAACTCGCGCATGTACCGGAAGAAGAACGTCAGGATCAGCGTCCGGATGTGCGAGCCGTCGATATCGGCGTCGGTCATGATGATGACCTTGTGATACCGCAGCTTATCCAAGTTTAGCGAACGGGTGCTGCTGCCGTCGTCCTCATCGGTCTTCTTCTCGAAGCTCACGCCAAGGGCCGTGATCATGTTGCGAATTTCTTCGTTCTCGTAGATGCGGTGCTCCTGGGCCTTCTCCACGTTCAGGATTTTACCGCGCAACGGCAGAATGGCCTGAAAAGCACGATTGCGGCCTTGTTTGGCAGTGCCCCCGGCCGAGTCACCTTCTACGAGGTACAATTCGCAAATCTCCGGATCTGACTCGGAGCAGTCGGCAAGCTTGCCGGGCAAGCTATTCGAACCAAGTACCGTTTTGCGCTGCACCATTTCACGGGCCTTACGAGCCGCGATGCGCGCTTTGGCTGCCAAAATCACCTTTTCGATGATGATGCGGGCCTCTTTGGGGTTTTCTTCGAGGAACTGGTTCAGGATTTCGCCTACTACCGTGTTCACCGCGCCGCTTACGTCGGAGTTGCCAAGCTTGGTTTTGGTCTGACCCTCGAACTGAGGCTCCTGTACTTTCACGGAGATAACAGCCGTGAGGCCTTCCCGGAAGTCGTCACCCTGAATCTCCACCTTAGCTTTTTCCAGCATACCCGACTTATCGGCGTAGGCTTTCAGCGTCCGGGTGAGCGCCGAACGGAAGCCCGCTACGTGCGTGCCGCCTTCGATGGTGTTGATGTTGTTGACGTAGCTGAAAATATGCTCTTGGTACGAATCGTTGTACTGCAAAGCCACTTCAACCGGCGTCCCACCCTTCTCGTTGATAACATGAATGGGGTTGGGCATCAACACCTGACGACCGCTGTCGAGGTATTGCACAAATTCGCTTAGGCCACCAACCGAATAAAATTCTTCGCCCAAGAAGTTGCCATCGGCATCTTTCTCGCGGCGGTCGGTAAGGATGATGCGAATGCCTTTGTTCAGATACGACAATTCGCGCAGACGCGAAGCAATCGTTTCGAACTTATACACCGATTCGGTGAAGATGGTATCATCGGGCAAGAATTCTACTTCCGTACCGTGCTCGTCGGTATCGCCGATTTCCTTCACCGGATACTGTGGGAAGCCAATCTTGTATTCTTGCTCGTAGATATGACCGTTGCGGCGCACCGTCACTTTCAAATCCTTGCTCAGTGCGTTCACACAGCTTACACCTACGCCGTGCAAGCCACCCGACACTTTGTACGAATCCTTGTCGAACTTACCGCCGGCGTGCAGCACGGTCATGACCACTTCCAGCGCCGAGCGACCTTCTTTCTGGTGAAAGTCGACGGGAATGCCCCGGCCGTTGTCACGGACGGTAACGGAGTTGTTTTCGTTGATGGTTACTTCGATGCGATCGCAATGCCCGGCTAAGGCTTCGTCAATGGAGTTGTCCACAACTTCCCACACGAGATGGTGCAGTCCTTTGATGCCGGTGTCACCGATATACATCGACGGACGCTTACGTACGGCTTCGAGTCCTTCGAGTACCTGTATGCTGTCGGCCGAGTATTCGGCAGGTGCTTTTTTCTCTGTGATTTCGCTCATATGTTGCCTGTATATTCAGCGCAAATGTTAGTATACAAAGATACCGAAATTATTTGGTTTTTGCCACGTTTTGCGGCATTTTGGCTATGTTAACGCCTGAAAACCAGTCGGATTTACGCTTCCTTCACAACATCATTTTCTCTGCTCTGATTCAATTATAATCAGGGTGCATTGTTCAGGTGCTGTAGGCAAGCGCAGCGCCCTTTTGCTAGCCTCGATCACCGAAGGCTAAAAGCAAACAACTGGGCCAAGCAAGCTCCCGTCGACCCCGAAATGCTTTTAAAAAAGGGGTTCCAAAGAGCCGACAGCGCGGCACAGGCCACAACAAGAAAAGCCACTTCGCGAAGTGGCTTTTCTTGTTGTGGTACCCCGTAAGAGATTCGAACTCCTGACCTACTGCTTAGAAGGCAGCCGCTCTATCCAACTGAGCTAACGAGGCCTAATTCTAGGATGGCTAATGTAGTAAGAAACCTAACAGCTTACAAAAAAAGGCCTCTCACTTAGCGTAAGAGGCCTTTTTTGAACTAAGGGCAAAACCCTGAAACGTCGGGGTGGCAGGATTCGAACCTACGACCTCCTGCTCCCAAAGCAGGCGCGATACCGGGCTACGCTACACCCCGAAAACCTCCTTGCAAAGAAACGATAAGCGGTCTTGACCGTGCTCTTTGCCTTTTGGTGGCACAAATGTAGAAAATACTTTTGGAACGAAGCGCAAGTTTTTTTGAGGATTGGTGTCCAATACTGGGCTGTTGAAGATATGTTCAGGCCCTAAAGAACACAGTATCAATAACTAGGGGCGCTGTAAAAAATCTTCACCCTTGCTTAAAGGCCTCCCTAGCCAATCTGTGCACTCCTAGCGCTTCTCCCTGCCCCAACACATGAAATAATACGTTCAAGCAATATTATAATCTATTGACTGTTAAGCATTTATATAAATATTGAAATTTATTGCATGCACAATTCAGGAGGGTGTGCGCTCGAATTTAAGGGACTACAATCGGCTCGACTATATGAGGCTGCGTATAAGTAAAGTCCATCTACTTTAAACCCTTATAAAGCTGCTATGGAGCCTACACCTCAGCCAAAGCCCTTTGCCCCAACGCCGGATACTCCTAGAGTTGGACCCGAAACCCCTGAAAATACAGTTGACCCCAGCAACGAGCAACCAGCGGATAGTCAGCCGGATCGAAGCCCAAGTGCGCGCGAGCAACCAGCGGACACACCCGTTAGCACGGAGCCAGATGCAGATGCTGACCCTTCTGTTGACACGGATGCCAGTTCGGATACCGAAACCGACCCCGGTGCAAGTGCTACCAACGACGCTCACCCGCTTTGATGTTGCAAGCTTTGCCCAACACTTTTGGAATTAGCTGCAAATGCAAAAAGCCCCGGATGCTACTTGTGTAGCATCCGGGGCTTTTAAACTTATGCGGAGAGAGGGGGATTCGAACCCCCGGTAGCCTTTAGAGCTACGGCAGTTTAGCAAACTACTGGTTTCAGCCACTCACCCATCTCTCCAGATGAGGCCTCTTCCGGCCGAAGAGTGCGCAAATATACAACTAGAACGCAAAAACAAACTCTGTCGAAAAAATTATCTTTCATCTTTCAGTTGCTGCAACGCCTCTTTTTGCGTCCTCAGGACGTTATATTTGCTTTCATGCGGCCCTCTCCTGCACGCTTTTACAATGACTATTAGCCAGTTGCTGTTTTGCTGAATTGGGCATATCCACTTTCTTGGCCGGAAATATTGGCGGCAGCATTATTTGTGTTGCTGTATCTGGGCTACGTGTTCCGGACCCGGCGATTGGCGACGCCGCTGGAGCAACGGGGATGGCCCGTTGGCTGGAAGCTTGGCTTGCGGCTGCTTTATTTCCCGTTGCTTTTAGTGGCCTTACTCGGGCCGGCATATGGCGTTACGCAACAGCCGGTACGCACCTCGGGCAAGGATGTGTGGCTGCTCGTAGATCTCTCCCGTTCGATGGACGCGACCGATGTTGCTCCTTCGCGCTTACAAAAGGCTAAGGCTGAGCTAACATCCCTCGTCAATCGTTTTCAAGCTGACCGCATCGGGCTGATTGTATTTTCTTCCGATGCTTTCATTCAGTGCCCGCTTACGTACGATCAGGTTGCTTTGCAGTTGTTTATCAACACTTTACAGACTACCTTAATCCCAGCGGGAACCACCGATCTGGCGGCACCGCTTGAACTGGTTCTGACCCGTGTAGGCGCCACTCCTCAGACGGTGGGCGGACCGCCGCGGGCCACGGCACTGGTGCTGGTAAGCGATGGCGAAGACTTCAGCGACAATCTGGAGCCGACGCTGCGGGTGCTGGCCCGTTCGGGGGCCCGGTTGTTTGCTATGGGCGTCGGTACGCTGGAAGGAGCGCGGTTAGCGAAGCCCCACGGCCGCGGTTTTGTGCGCGACAATCGGGGCCGGGATGCCGTTACGCGGTTGGCTCCTACGACTTTACGGCGGTTGGCCGAACAGACAGGAGGACAGTATTTCGAGCTGACGGACGCTCACAATGAGTTTCCGTTGCTGGTAAATGCCTTGAACCGAGTGGAAGGCCAAGCCGAACAAGTCAGGACGGTGGCTGTGGCCGACAACCGCTACCGGTTTCCGCTGGTGATAGGCTTGTTGCTATTTGCGCTGGATATTTTGCTGACTGTCAAAGTAATACGATTGTGAAAAGCGCGATCTTGATCAGTATTCTTCTCCTGAGCACCTGGAGTGCCCTCACGCACATCCGCGACCGCAACGCGGCAGTGCGTAAAGCGGAACTGGCCTATTCCCGCGGCGATTTTGACGGAGCGGCTCGCTCTTACCGCCAAGCAGTAGAAGCATTTGGTGCGCAGGACGAGTCCATCCTGCTGAACTTAGCCCACGCCAGCGCGCGCGCTGGGCAGCCTGTGACTGCACGCAGTTATTACAATCGATTGCTTACCAGCAAGTTAGTTACTACACGCAGTGTAGCGCAGCAGCAACTGGCCGTGTTAGCGGCCCAGAAAGGCGATTATGCCCAAGCAACGGCCCTTTCTCGGCGGGCACTCCAACTCAATCCCAACAACGCCGAAGCACGCTACAATTACGAAGTATTGCGCGAGTACCTGACGCGTAACCCCAACCAACCTCACCTGCCCAGGTCGGCACCGCAACCTTCGGCTGCCGGAGACAAAGAGCGGCGCCCCCGCGATCCGCAAAGTCAGGCCGATCAGCCGCGTTCCAAAGCTGGCAACGACCGCACCGGCGAACTCAACGACCCAACTCAGCCCACCGATCCGCTCAATGCCCCACAGCGGCAACCCGATGCCAACGGCCAGCGCGATCCCGATCGCCCTAGCGAAACCCCTGGCTCAGCTGCGGCGGGCGGTTTTCAGCCGGGCTCGGGCGCTAATCGGAGCGTAGCACAAGGCTCTGAGCCGGGCGATGTGCGTGGCTTAAGCTACAACGCTCGCGGCCCCGAAGCCAGCGAGGGCCGCGGCCGACGGGCGGGCACCGAGCAAGCCGCTTTCGACGAGGCCCAGCTTCAGACTCAGCGTGCCCGCCTTCAGCAAATGAACGTGAGCGCGGGCCAAGCGCGGCAAATCCTAGATGCTTTGCATGCTTCGGAGCAGCAGTATTTGCAGCAACTGCCACACAAAGGCACATCTAAAACAGCGTCTGGCAAGCCTAATTGGTAAGAAGAGGAAAAAATATTTATTATGTAAATACTTGAACTTCAAGCATTTACATAATTACCATCTTGCCTTACTGTTAGCGATAGTTTGGCAAAGTTTATCCGGCAGCGTTACATGCCGAGGCAAGTTGCAGTGTTTTACAGCCAAATGGTTGAGCGAGCGGTTTACCGTTCATTTTGTTCTACCGAAGTGGCCGCATACAGCTGCCAACGCAATTAGTACCTTTACAGCCTAATCTAACCACCCACCCCCTCTCTTATAGTATGCAGATCAAAGAAGTGGTAATCGTCGCCGCGGTGCGCACCCCCATTGGCTCCTTCGGCGGCAGCCTATCCTCCCTTTCAGCCACCGATCTCGGCGCCATTGCGCTGAAAGGCGCGCTGGAAAAAGCCGGCGTCGATCCGAAAGAAGTACAGCAGGTGATTATGGGCAACGTGATCTCCGCCAATTTGGGCCAGGCTCCGGCTCGTCAGGCGGCTCGCAAAGCCGGCTTGCCCGACACCGTCGAATGCACAACCGTCAATAAAGTGTGCGCTTCGGGCTCCAAAGCCATCATGTTTGCCGCCCAAGCCATCATGCTGGGGCAGGCTGATGTCGTGCTGGCGGGCGGCATGGAAAGTATGTCGAATGTGCCCTACTACCTCGATAAGGCCCGTTTCGGGGCCAAATACGGCCACGGCCAAATGATTGATGGCCTGGTGCGCGATGGTCTGTGGGACCCGTATCACGATTATGCTATGGGCAATGCCGCCGAAAATACGGCCAAAGAAATGGGCATCACGCGCGAAGAGCAGGACGCCTTCGCCATTGAGTCGTACACGCGCAGTGCCAAGGCGGCGAAAGAAGGCAAGAAGAAGGACGAAATTGTGCCAGTGACCATCGAAAGCCGGGGCAAAACCACTGTCATTGAAGACGATGAGGAGTATCTCAAAGTGGATTTCGCTAAAGTTCCGGGTCTGAAGCCGGCCTTTATTAAGGAAGGAGGCACGGTTACGGCGGCCAACGCCTCTACCCTCAACGACGGCGCGGCCGCTGTTCTGCTAATGAGCCGCGAAAAAGCCGAAGCGCTTGGTATTAAGCCACTTGCTAAAATCCTAGGTTTTGCCGACGCTGAGCAGTCTCCCGAATGGTTTACGACTTCGCCCTCACTTGCCATCCCGAAGGCGTTGAAGCATGCTGGTGTGGAAGCGCAGAATGTTGATTTCTATGAAATTAACGAGGCTTTCTCAGTCGTGTCGCTGGCTAACAATAAGCTACTGAACCTAGAAGGCAGCAAGGTAAACGTGTATGGTGGGGCTGTGTCGCTGGGTCATCCGCTGGGTGCTTCGGGCGCGCGCATCGTGACTACGCTGCTGAATGTGATGCGCAATGAAGGCGGCAAAATCGGCGTGACCGGCATCTGCAACGGCGGTGGCGGCGCTTCCAGCATCGTGCTAGAAAAGCTGTAAACCCTTCATTATCAAATAAAAAAGCCGCGCACCCAATGGGTGCGCGGCTTTTTTATTTTTCCTGGTTAATTAGGACGAATCAGTAATACTCATTACAAATTTCATAAACATATACCTGATTCATTAAAAATATTGTAATAAATCAACGATTGCATTAGCACGCTTCGGGCTTTTATGTACATTAATTGTTAATTTATGCAAATTCACCTGTTTGACTTTGCTTAAACGGAGCTTGGCTCATGGAATTGCCAAGTTGAACTCTCATCTACGATACCGAAATAGCTGATGAAGCCGTTCTCTAATAACGAGCCGGGGTTGTATCGCCAAGAGTTTGAACACGACTCCTGCGGCACAGGATTTATCACCCACATCAACGGCCACAAATCCCACCAGACCATCAGCGATGCGCTGACGATGCTCGAAAATATGGAGCACCGCGGCGCCTGCGGCTGCGATTCCGATTCGGGCGATGGTGCGGGCATTCTTTTTCAGCTGCCCCACGTTTTTTTGCTGGAAGAGTGCTTAGACCTTGACATCTGTCTGCCTGAAGCGGGGCAATATGGCGTCGGCATGGTCTTTTTGCCGAAACAAATTGCGGCCAAGGCAGCTTGCAAGGCGGTTATTAGCAAATCGGCGGAGAAGCTGGGCATGAAGGTGTTAGGCTATCGCCGTGTGCCGGTCAACCCCGCCGGAATCGGGGCAACGGCCTTGGCGGCTGAGCCAGATATCGAGCAGGTATTCGTGGCGCGCCCAGTGGCTATTGCTACGTCCGAAGATTTTGAGCGCAAGCTGTATGTGTTGCGACGCTTCATTACCAAAACCGTTTCCGAAACGGTGAAAGTGGGCGGTGACCAATTCTATTTCACATCGTTTTCGTGTCGGGTCGTTGTCTACAAAGGCCAGCTAACTACCTATCAGGTAAGGAGTTACTTTACCGACCTTTCCGACGAGCGCGTTACGTCCGCCTTCGGGATGATTCACTCCCGTTTTTCTACCAATACGTTTCCGTCGTGGAAGCTGGCGCAGCCGTTCCGCTTGCTGGCGCACAACGGCGAGATTAACACGCTGACGGGCAACCTGAACTGGTTCTATTCGGGCCTGCGCTCCTACGTTTCGCCGTATTTCTCGGCCGAAGAAATGGACATGCTGCTGCCCGTGATCGACAACAACCAGTCGGATTCGGCATGCCTTGACAACATCGTGGAGATTCTGCTGCACTCGGGGCGCTCACTGCCGCACGTCATGATGATGTTGGTGCCGGAAGCTTGGGACGGCAACACGCAGATGGATCCGCTCAAAAAGGCCTTCTACGAGTTCCACGCCACGTTTATGGCGCCCTGGGATGGTCCGGCGGCCCTCACTTTTACCGATGGCACGACCATCGGCGCCATGCTCGACCGCAACGGGCTGCGTCCGTTGCGCTACCTCGTCACGAGCGACGACCGCGTAATTGTGGCTTCCGAAGCCGGCGTGTTGCCGATTGCGGAAGAAACCGTAGTGGCAAAAGGCCGTTTGCAGCCCGGCAAGATGTTCTTGATCGACATTGCAGCCGGCAAAATCATCACCGACGAGGAGATAAAAGGTGAACTCGGGGCGCGTCAGCCGTATGGTCAATGGCTGGAAAACTATAAGATCAGGCTGGAAGAGCTACCCGAACCACGGCAGGTTTTCACCGATCTGGCCGCGGATGCGGTGTTCAAATACCATCAGGTATTTGGCTACACCCGGGAAGATATCGACATGATTATCAAGCCTATGGCGCTGGATGGGAAAGAGCCCATCGGGTCGATGGGTACCGACGTGCCACTGGCCGTCCTCTCCGACCGGCCGCAGCACCTTTCCAGCTATTTCAAGCAGTTTTTTGCCCAGGTTACCAACCCACCTATCGACCCGCTACGCGAGCGGCTGGTGATGAGCTTGGCGACCTTCATGGGCAACAACGGCAACATCCTCGACGAGGACAAAATGCACTGCCACTGCGTAGCCTTGCAACAGCCCATTCTGACCAACCAGGAGTTGGAGAAGCTGCGCAGCATCGATACAGGCTTGTTTCAGGCCAAAACGCTGCAAACGTACTTCAAGGCCGACGGGCAGCCGGGCTCTTTAAAAAAAGGACTCGACCGGCTTTGTCGCTACGCGGAAGACGCTGTCAACGACGGCTTTACAGTTTTAATTCTCACCGACCGTGCGCTTGACTCCGGGCACGCCCCTATTCCGTCGCTGCTGGCTGTGTCGGCGGTGCATCACCACCTGATTAAGAAAGGCTACCGCGGCGCGGTGGGCCTGACAGTGGAGGCCGGCGACGTGTGGGAAGTACATCATTTTGCTTGCCTGCTGGCTTTTGGCGCTACCGCCATCAACCCGTATCTGGCGCTGGCCAACATCCAGACGATGAAAAACGAGGGCAAGCTCGACACGCACCTCGACGCCAAGCAGCTGTCCAAAAACTACATCAAAGCCGTGTGCGACGGGTTGCTGAAGATCTTTTCGAAGATGGGCATCTCGACGCTGCAATCGTACCACGGCGCGCAAGTGTTTGAGATTCTGGGCATTAACCAAGAGGTTGTCGATCAGTATTTTACGGGAGCAGTTAGCCGGATCGGCGGGTTGGGCCTGGATGAGATCGCGCGCGAAACCTTGTATAAGCACAACCACGGCTTCGAAGGCTCGGTGGCGGAAGTGCCGTTGCTGCCGGAAGGCGGCATCTATCAGTGGAAACGCCGTGGCGAGGCGCACCTCTTCAATCCGCAGACGGTGCACTTGCTGCAACATGCCACGCGCTCAAACGATTACGAAACCTATAAGCGCTACGCCAAGCTGGTAAATGAGCAGGGCGAGCAGATGTACACGATTCGTGGCCTGCTGGATTTTGCCCATCATCGCGAGGCTGTGCCGCTGACGGAGGTAGAGCCTGCGGAAAGCATCATGAAGCGTTTTGCGACCGGTGCCATGTCGTTTGGGTCGATCTCGCACGAGGCGCACAGCACGCTGGCCATTGCCATGAACCGCATTGGAGCCAAAAGCAACACGGGCGAAGGCGGCGAAGACGAAAGCCGGTACGAGCGCCTGCCCAACGGCGACTCGATGCGTTCGGCCATCAAGCAGATTGCGTCGGCGCGGTTTGGCGTCACGTCGAATTACCTGACCAACGCCGACGAGCTGCAAATCAAGATGGCGCAGGGCGCCAAGCCCGGCGAAGGCGGGCAACTCCCTGGGCATAAGGTAGATGACTGGATTGCAAAAGTGCGGCACGCGACGCCGGGCGTCGGGCTGATTTCGCCGCCGCCTCACCACGATATCTACTCCATCGAGGATCTGGCGCAGCTTATTTTTGACCTGAAGAATGCCAACCGCGCCGCTCGCATCAACGTGAAGCTGGTGTCGAAGGCGGGAGTAGGCACCATTGCGGCCGGGGTGGCCAAGGCACACGCCGACGTCATCCTGATTGCGGGCTACGACGGCGGCACCGGCGCCTCCCCCATCAGCTCGATCAAACACGCGGGTTTGCCCTGGGAGCTTGGCCTAGCCGAAGCCCATCAAACGCTGGTGCGCAATAAGTTGCGTAGTCGCGTGGTGCTGCAAACCGATGGTCAGCTGAAAACCGGCCGCGACCTAGCCATCGCAACGTTGTTGGGCGCCGAAGAATGGGGCGTGGCCACGGCGGCGCTGGTGGCCGGCGGCTGTATCATGATGCGCAAATGCCACCTAAACACCTGCCCGGTCGGGGTGGCCACACAAGACCCGGAGCTGCGGAAGCTGTTTACGGGCGAGCCGGAGCACATCGTGGCGTTGTTCCGCTTTTTGGCGGAGGAAATGCGCGAGATCATGGCCGAACTGGGCTTCCGGACGGTAAATGAGATGGTGGGCCGCGCGCAGTTTCTGAAAGTGCGCTCCAATATCGAGCACTGGAAAGCCAAGAAAATCGACTTATCCCGCATCATTCACCCGGCTGCTAACACGGGCGGTGCGACGCTTTACAACAGCGAGGCGCAGGATCACGGGCTGGCCGAAGTGCTGGACTGGCAGCTGCTGGAGCACGCGCAGCCGGCCTTGGAGCAACGCATGCCGGTATTCGCGTCGTTTGAGGTAAAGAACACCGACCGCACCATCGGTACGCTGCTTTCCAACGAGGTTTCCAAGCGTTATCAATCGGCAGGCTTGCCGGCCAATACCATCAACTTTAAGTTTAAAGGCTCGGCGGGCCAAAGCTTTGGCGCGTTTAGCACCAAGGGCTTGTCGTTTGAGTTGGAAGGCGAAGCCAACGACTACGTCGGCAAAGGCTTGTCGGGCGCGCAGCTGGCCATATATCCATCGGCGGAAAGCGAGTTGGTGCCGGAGCAGAACATCATTATCGGCAACGTGGCCTTGTACGGTGCCACTTCCGGCGAGCTGTTTGTGCGCGGACAGGCTGGCGAACGCTTTGCAGTGCGCAACTCCGGCGCTACAGCAGTAGTGGAAGGCGTGGGCGACCACGGCTGCGAATACATGACCGGCGGCCGGGCCCTGATCTTGGGCAAAACCGGCCGCAACTTCGCCGCGGGCATGAGCGGAGGCATTGCGTGGGTGTACGACGCCGACGGCACCTTCGCCGAGAACTGCAACACCGAGATGGTGGAACTCGACCCGCTCTCGACGGAAGATGAAGAAGAAATCAAGACGCTGCTTCAAAAGCATAAATCCTTGACTAACAGCAATTTAGCCAATTACTTATTAAGTAGCTGGCCCGATGAAGTGGGGCGGTTTGTCAAGGTATTCCCCAGCGAATACAAGAAGGTTTTGCAACGGATGGCGTCTTATCAAACGGTACAGTAAGGCATGGGAAAAGTAACAGGCTTCAAAGAATTTGACCGGGAGCAGCCGCCCAAAATTGCGCCGCAGGAGCGGGTAAAAACCTACCAGGAATACGTGGGCATGTACTCCGAGGAGCAGCTCACCAAGCAAGCCGGCCGTTGCATGGACTGCGGGGTTCCGTTCTGCCATTCGGGCTGCCCGCTGGGCAACGTAATTCCGGAATTCAACGATGCAGTGTACCGGCATGACTGGGAGGAGGCGTACAAGATTCTCGCCTCGACCAATAATTTCCCCGAATTCACCGGCCGGATTTGCCCCGCGCCCTGCGAATCGGCGTGCGTACTAGGCATCAACAAGCCGCCGGTTTCCATCGAAGAAATCGAGAAGCACATCATTGAAATCGCGTTTTCGAAAGGCTACGTGCAAGCCAAAGCGCCGATTCTGCGGTCGGGCAAAACGGTAGCGGTGGTGGGTTCTGGCCCGGCGGGCTTGGCCGTGGCAGCCCAGCTCAACAAAGCCGGTCACCAAGTGACTGTGTTTGAGCGCGATGACCAGCCCGGTGGCCTGCTGCGCTACGGCATTCCTGATTTTAAGCTCGAAAAATGGGTAGTGGAACGTCGTATCCAGCTCATGCGCGAGGAAGGCATTGTGTTTCAATGCAATACCGAAGTCGGCAAAGACATTCCGGCCGACACGCTCACGCGCGATTTCGACGCCGTGGTGCTGGCCGGCGGCTCCACCATTCCGCGTAACCTCCCAATTCCGGGCCGTGAGCTGAAGGGAATTCACTTTGCCATGGATTTCCTAAAGCAGCAAAATAAGCGCGTAAGCAACCTCGAAGTTGCCCAAGAGCCCATCGTCGCCACCGACAAAGACGTGGTCGTGATTGGCGGCGGCGACACCGGCTCCGACTGCGTGGGCACTTCCAACCGGCAGAAAGCCAGATCGGTACGCCAATTCGAGGTAATGTCGCAGCCGCCCAGAGAGCGAACTTCAACCATGCCGTGGCCAACCTACCCGATGATTCTCAAAACCACTAGCTCGCACGAGGAAGGCTGCGAGCGGCATTGGGGCATCAACACCAAGGAGTTCATCGGCGACGCCGACGGCAACCTGCAAGCCCTGCGCGTAACGGATGTAAGCTGGGAAACCGATTTTCTGGGTCGCCCGCTGAAATTTACAGAAGTAACTGGTTCTGAGCGCGAAATTCCTTGCCAACGCGTTTTCCTGGCGATGGGCTTTTTGCACCCGCAATACCAAGGCCTGCTGGAGCATTTGGGCGTGGAACTCGACGAGCGCGGCAACGTGAAAGCCCGCGAAGGCGCTTTCCAAACCAGCGTGCAAAAGGTATTTGCAGCCGGCGATATGCGCCGCGGACAGTCGTTGGTGGTCTGGGCGATTTCGGAAGGCCGCGAAGCCGCCCGCAAAGTGGATCAGTTCCTGACGGGTGGCAAAACGGCGCTTCCTAGCAAAGACGCGGTGGGCATGTTCGCTTAAAAGCAGTGCACATACAAAAGCCTCATATTCAGCTGAATATGAGGCTTTTGTATGTGCAAGTGGTCCTGCTGAGCGCAGTTGAAGCATTTCTAGTTCGGCGGAAATCAATACCGTTACAACGTCGATGGGAGAAACGCTTCAACTGCGCTCAGCAGGACCACTTGTTTTCATGAATTGATTTCGTGTGCCGCAAAAGCGAAAGCGCTAAAGCACTCGCTAGAAGTTGGTTGCAGAATTGCTACGCACTTTGCGGCGATTTCCTGCGTTCTTGCTCCTATGAAACGACTGCTTTTGCTGCTTCCCCTCCTATTGCTCGCTTCCCTGACGCACGCGCAAAAGCTGCGCAGGTTGGTTACTTATCAGGATTCGACCAACACCCGGGTGAAGGAAGTTTTTACGGCACTCGTCGGGGCCGATACCGTGATGGAGGGCTCGTACAAGCGGTTTTATCGCTCGGGCAAGCTCGAAGCCCAAACTCGCTACACCGCCGGCAAGCGCGACAGCGCCTACGTCGAGTTCTTCCCCAATGGCAAGCACCGGCTGGAAGTGACTTTTAAGCAAGGCGTGCGCCAAGGTCCTTTCCGCACGTTCTACGATACCGGTAAGCTGGCCCAAGAAGGCACGTACGAAAACGATCAGCCTTCCGGCACACTCAAGTCTTACCACCCCAGCGGCGAGTTGAAAATGGAAACGACCCTGGCCAACGGTCAGCCGGCCGGCCCAGTGCGCGAGCTGTACCCGTCGGGTAAGCCCAAATCGGAAATTACCTACGTAAACGGCCAAGCCAACGGTCCCGTCAAGACGTTTTTCCCCAACGGCCAAGTGCAGAGCGAAGCCACTTACCGCAACGGCTTGCTGGCCGGTCCGCTCAAAACCTACTACGACAACGGCCAAGTAGAAACCGAGGTAATCGCCGACAAATCGGGCCGGGGCACCTACCACAGCTACTATCCGTCGGGTAAGCTTCGCACCGAAGGCACCTACGCTGCGGGCGCCGTGCAGGAGCGCGCCGTCAAGAATCCGCTGGGCGACGACCTTACCAAACGGGCGTCTGCGCTGGCTTCCAGCACCGCTAACCTCGACGGCCCAGCGAAATCGTACTACGAAAGCGGTGCGGTGAAAAGCAAAATGACGTACCGCAACGGCGTGTTAAACGGCTTATCCCAAGACTTTTTTGAGTCGGGGAAGATGCAGCGGCAAATCGAATACGCCAACCAAGCCCGCGACCGCAAAATCACGGCGTATTACGAAGATGGCTCGGTGAAAGAGGAACAGCAGTTCAAGAACAACCAACCCGTTGGCACGTGGCGTACCTTTTACGCCGGCGGCAAGCAAGCCCAGACCCAGGAAACCTATCAAAACGGCAAACTGGCCGGGGAAAAGATTACCTACTACCCCACCGGCACTGTGCAGAGCAAGGTAGCTTATGAGAATGGCCGCGCCACCGGAACGGGCCAGGAGTTTTACGCCTCAGGTAAGCTCAAAGCCGAAACCGCGTACGTCAAAGGCCTGAAAATGGGCGCGTTCCGCCAGCTCCGCGAAGATGGCACTACGGAAATCACTGGCGCTTTCCGCAACAACAAAGAAACCGGCGTCTGGACGTATTTCGGCCCGGATGGCAAGTCAGTGCAAAAGAAGAAAACCTTTCGCAACGGTCAGGAAGTAACCGCAGCTAAGTAGATTTTCTTTAGATAGTTGCCTCTCTTTTCCCCCGCGCCTGTCATCCTGAGGCACGAAGGATCTTCTCACGCCTCCCAACCTCTATGGTTCTAGCGTGAGAAGGTCCTTCGTGCCTCAGGATGACAGGCGATTTTTGTTCAAGCAGGTAGTAGTTAGCCTCGTGTCAGTAGCCTCAAGATTGGTTTTACTGGGTAAGCCCTCACTCCTTACTTCAATATAATTATCTCATTATCAATATTTTACATACATGTTTATCACATTTGTGAGCCTTTCTTAGCTTCTCACCCATTAACTAGATTAATTTATTTATCAAGGTACCTTGCGTCGCATAGTACCTTCGAGTATATTTGTCACAGTAATTAGAATAACACACTGTCTCTTGCCACTGCCCAAACGGGGCAGCCCCAACGACATACCGGGGCGCTTTCCCGCCGAATAGGCAGGCCAGAATTGCTTTGTCAAAACTTAGAAAAAGACAAAAAATCTGGTCTTTTTATTCATCTGAGAGCGCGTAGACTGCTTTTCTCATAAGCATCTGAACATTTACTACTCGAATCTCTGCAGAAGGGCTTCCAGCGGAACCGCGGCCGCCTGGGACAGCCCCCTATTGCCCGATTCTTCCACTTCCTTTTCTACTTGTATGAAATCCTCTACGCTGTTTAGCCGGGCACAAAAGTGCCTGGGGTTGTTGGTTATGCTCTTTCCGCTGGCTATCACAGACTTACAAGCTCAAAATCCCGGTGCGGTTTCGGGTACTTTGCTAGATCACGGCAACGGACAGGTCTTGCCCTTCGCCAATGTTGTGTTGCTCCGGCCCCAAGACTCCAGCTTCGTGGCCGGTGCACAAACAACTGATAATGGCGCATTTATCATCGACAAGGTGGCCCTGGGCAAGTACTTGGTGCGGGCAACCGTAATCGGCTACAAGCCCTTACGCCGCACTGTAGACCTGACCAGCGCCGCTCCGGAAGCCAAACTAGGCCCTTTGCGCCTGATTTCGACCGCCACCCAACTTGCCGGCGTGACGGTGCAGGGCGAGCGGGCCGCCGTGGAAGATAACCTTGATAAAAAGGTGATTAACGTAGAAAAAGACCTGAGCAGCGTAGGCGGCTCGGCCGTGAACGTGCTGCAAAACGTACCTTCTGTCACCGTCGATCAGAACGGCAACGTGAGCATGCGCGGCAGCAGCAACATCACCGTGCTCGTCGATGGCAAGCCCAGCGGCTCAGCGACGGGCGGCATGGGCATGCGCCTCGAACAGATTCCGGCCAGCTCGATTGAGCGAGTAGAGGTAATCACCAATCCATCAGCGCGTTATGATGCGGCTGGTTCGGGTGGGGTGCTGAACATCATCCTGAAAAAGCAGAAAAAAGATGGCTACAACGGCCAAGCCATTGCCAACCTGGGCACCCGCGACAAATACAGCACCTCGCTGAGCCTAAACCGGCGTACGGGCAAGCTCAACGTGTTTGGCAGCTACGACGGCCGCAACAACCGGTGGCACAACCAGAATTCTACCCAGCAACGTGCTGATGTAGAAGGCGTTCTGCTAAGCACCAATCAGGATTCGCGCAGCCAGCAGCACGGCCGCGATCACAACGGCCGCCTCGGCCTCGACTACACGATTTCGCCGGAACAAAGCCTGACGGTGACTGTGCAGCCCAACCTGCACCGCTCCAACAACGTCGGCAACCAGATTTCGCGCCTCCAGACCGGCAGCGAGCAGCCCACTTTCCAAACCAACCGCACCGATGTGAGCGAGAACGTGAACGTGCTCGACGCTTCCACCGACTACCGTCGCACGTGGGCCCAGCACAAAGGCCGCGAGCTGACCGGCAGCCTCAACTATACGGGCCTGTTGGCTGATGTGGTTGTCGGACAACGACTTACAGAAGGCGCTCCGGACCTCACTGCGTGGAAGCAGGACTTCCATGTTCACCTCGATGCCCTGGAGTTCCAGTCGGACTACGTGCATCCACTGGATTCCACGGGCCGCATCGACGCGGGATTAAAAAGCCAGTGGCAAACCAACAACGGCACCGATGATTACCTACGCCAGAATGCTGATAACCAACAATATGCGCAAGTACCGCAAAACTCGTTCGCCTATAATTTCCAGGAATACCTGCAGGCGGGCTACGTGACGTTCCAAAACCAACTGGGCAAGTGGAACTACCAAGCCGGCGTTCGGGGCGAATACACGCACACCCAGGGCGAGGTGCGCGGTGGCAAAGGGCAGTTTAACCTACAGTATTTCAACCTGTTTCCTTCGGCGCTGGTAGCGCGCAAGCTGCCCGGCGATCAGCGGGTGCAACTCAGCTACTCGCGCCGCCTCAACCGGCCGGGGTTCATGCAGCTGTTGCCCTTTCCGATCTACCAGGACCAGCGCAATTACCGCCAGGGCGACCCCAGCCTGCGCCCCGAATACATCAATAGCCTGGAATTTGGCCACCAGATTTCGAAGGGCCAAGCCACGCTGAGCACTACCCTCTTCTACCGTCAGACCAACAATTCCATCCAGCAGTTCCGCACCGTCGATACGGCGGCCACGCGCCTGAACGATGCCGGCGGCATTGTAGCCGCCATGTCGTTTCGCAACTACGGGCAGGCCACTAGCTTCGGCGCAGAAATGTCTTTAAATCAGCCTCTTACCAAATGGTGGCGCCTAACGGCTTCGGGTTCGCTGTTTCGCAACAGCATCACGGCGGCAACCGGTACCGAAGCCACACGCAACAACCTCACGGGCACTTTGCGTTTGCTCAACACCTTCAATCCCACGCCCAAGCTCGATGTGCAGCTAACCGGCAACTACCGGGCGGCCGTCATCACGCCGCAGGGCCGCATCGAGCCGATCTACAACGTGGATGTAGCCTTGCGCCAGCGCCTCTTCAACGACCGCGCCGCCCTGACGCTGCGGGTGAGCGATATTTTCAACACCCAGCGCCAGCGCCTCTCGGCTTATTCGCCGGGCTACGAGGCCACCGGCAACTTCAAAAACGAAACCCGCGTGGGCTACCTGGGCTTCTCGTGGTACTTCGGCTCGAACAAACCTCCTAAGAAAATCGAGCAGCAACCCCAGGGCAGCGGTGGGGGCTTCGGGGGCTAAGGCCAGCTATGCGGCGCTACTCTCCTCTTATCGCAACAGCGCCGGCAGCATTCGTCGGCACTGTTGCGATTTTTTTATTACCTGTTAGTAACCTTTCGCTTTTCCCGAAGTATTCTCGCCGAACTCCCTCCTTAACAACCAGCCAGTTGCACCTATCAATTACTCAACACGGCCTGGATTGCTCAACAAAAAAATTTCTATATCCGAGAAAATACTTTCCTAAATGTTAACGTTCTAAAGCAACCTACGAAATACTTCGTAGTCTATGTTTCGAAAGCACTTCCTAGGCAGCCGCCCGAAAAGCAAGCTCCGAGTTTCCTCCCCCAGATGCGCCTGCTGCCATTCTCTTTTTACGCATGATGAAAGCTGTTTTTGATCTCTACCGAGCCCGCCAGCCAGGATGCAACGCGCGGAGCGGTTCCCTCCCCAAGCTGCTACCTATCACATCATCGTGCGATTGTTCGCCGCGGTGGGAGACTCTAGCTTTGCAACGTAAAATTAAGAACACCTGATAGTTGCTTTAACAAGCCTTTTCCCCTTCTCTGATGCCTGCGCCTGCTGCCTTCGCTGTCCTTCAAAAATCAGATGCAACAATTTTTGAACCCCTTGGGCAACCCTTCAGAACGGCCGCGCATCTTTAGTAATGAAAGCCCGATCAGAAATCGTTGATCCGGCATCCCCTCCTTCTTCTTAGCTATCTACTTACCATTTAAGCACTTCTGGAAGTGCACTGGAAAAATGGAAACTGAAAATAAATTTAACAAGTACCTTGCTTTACATAGTACTGTACACTATATTTGTTCTGTTCTTTAGCTCCACCCGCGGCGCCCTTGCAGCCTCTCTACCGCAAAGCCCGCCGCCCTCGGAGACCTCCTGATCGACAGGATCAGGCCTTGTCCCACCAGTTGCTTAGCTTCTAACTGACTGGGCTTGAATCAGAAAATTTACTGACCGGACCGCGCCCCACGACCGAACCGCGGCGGCCCCAAGCGCAGAGACCGGCCAGCCTTGCCCACAGCTCATTCGTCCTTCTCCTTTCTTTTTTCTCTTCTACTGCTATGAAAACCTCCTTCATCAACCGCACTCTTTTTGGTATCATCTTCGTTCTGGCCTGCCTCCAACTCTCGGCCCGCACCTTCTACAACGGCACGCTCACGGGCAAGCTGCTTGATGGAGAAACGAATGAACCTATCCCTTACGCCACCGTGGCCCTGCTCAATGCCGATGACAATGCCTACATCCGCGATGTAAAAACCGATGCCAACGGCAGCTTCAAGGTTGAAAAAGTGCCTTTCGGCAAATACAAAATGAGCACGACGGTGCTGGGATATCAGCAAATGCAGCCCAAAGTGGTCTTCAACGCCGTGCAAACGCGTGTTGCCGTCGGCCAAGTGGCGCTACAGCCTGTGTTTCGCACAATGGTGGCTCGCACTGCTGCCAAGCAAAACGTGGCCGGCAAGAGTTGCACCAAACCCGGCATGGCCTGCAACACGGCGGTTCGCCCTGCCGCCAAACAGCGCTCGTAACGGCGAGCTTCTGCACTGATCATCAACCAACTCTTAAGCGGCGAGGAATAGCAAGACAGACACCCTCGCCGCTCACAAACAACCCGTTTCGCCCCCTTCTGAGCTATGAAAACCGAAAGCCCCGACCTACCAGTCGGGGCTTTCGGTTTGGGGTGGGTTACCTGTCCGCCGGGGCGGCATCAAGGGAAGTACTGGTTGCTTCCGATGAACGTAGGTTGGGCGAAACGCCGTATTCAGGGACTTATGCAAGCTGTAGTCGCCTTGCTGGTGTTGCTGCTAACGGGCAGTGTTGTGCCCGTCAACCGTGGTTTTCGGCAAACGCCGGGCGGCATTCCGGTGTACGTAGTGTCGAACGGACTGCACACCGATTTGGTGGTGCCGCTACGGGAGCCGCGCACCCACACCGACTGGCTGGCGCACGTAGCCGACTCTGCGATTAAGCAGCAATTTACTAGCTATCAATATGTTGCTTTTGGCTGGGGCAACGAAGGCTTTTACCTCGATTCGTACGGCGGGCACTTCCCCCGCGTGGGTACTGCGTTGCGTGCCCTGCTGCCTTCCGCCACCCTCATGCACGTAGATTTTTACAGAACGCCCCCGCGTACTGGCGAGCGGGCAGTGGCGTTGCACGTTTCGCCTGCGCAATACCAGCGGCTGGTGCATATCATCGAGCAATCATTTCAGCCTGACAGCGCCGGCCGATTTGTGCTCCGCAACGGGACCGGCTACACAAGCGAAGACTTTTTCTTTCGCGCCCGTGGCCGCTACCATGCCCTGCGCACCTGCAACGACTGGACCAACAGCGCCCTCCGCTGGGCCGGCATTCGGGCGGCCCTGAAGGCTCCTTTCGCTCCGGCCGTGATGTACCAAGTCCGACAAATTCAACAGGACACGGTTGATCGTTAACTGCTAAGGGATGTTCATCTATAAGATATTATAAATCATAAGTTATTGACAATTAAATATTTATGATAGATAACTTATTTCACTAATTCAACAGATATGTGCTGCCTCGTGAGCCATTGCGAAATGTATGCTGCGTCTTCCTGCCAGGTTGGCTGGCCCAATACGAAGTGGTTGCGCCCGGCAAATTCCTTGTAGTCCGTGACCGAGTTACCGTGCTTTTTGTAACGCCGGTAATTGGCATAGTTGAGTGACGCCGGGATAATGTTGTCGGTGCTGCCGGCCACAAACAACAAGGGCACATGCGGCTTGGCAAAATCAACTTTGGCCACTTTCGTCAGCCCGTCCCGCGAGGCCAACTTCGATTCCGACACGACCAACTGCTCGTACGTTTCCTGTTGCACTGCCAGTGGCATGCCGTTGGTGAACGTGTATTGCCAATGCCGGAATGACATCAGATACGTTTTTTTGGTGGAGGTAAACAGCCCCAGCGCGGGCGTAACGCTCCGAATAAACGACCACTTAAGCGTAATAACACCCTGCGGCGGCACCGAGTGAATGGCGACTCCGGCTGCCGCCAAGCCGCGTTGCACGAGCAGCTGCGTCATCAGCCCCCCAAACGAGTGCCCGATCAGGATGGGCTTTTCGGGCAGGCGCCGAATGAGTTCGGTGTGGTAGTCGAGCAGATCAGCCAACCGCACCTGGGCGATGGGCGAGTACGGGTGCTGGCTGCGAAGCTCAGCGGGCGATGCGTCTTTGTGCGGCCATGGTGGCGCGAGGCAGGCGTAGCCTTGGTCTTCAAAAAATGTCTTCCACTCGTCCCAGCAGCTATTGTGCACGAAGGAACCCGTAATAAACACGATGGTTTTGGCGCTAACATTTTCCATATCTATTTCATTATGAGTCAATTACAAAATATATAAAAACCACGATAAATCAAATGTGAAGCAGCCTTGTGTTCAGAAGCACCAACACAGCCAACGGCGTGCTATTCCGGTCGGAGGAGAGTTGTACCTTCGCGCCTGATACCTGCACCTGCATTCGATGAGCATTCAAAAGCCCAGCATCCCCAAAGGCACCCGTGATTTTGGCCCCGCCGTGGTGGCGCGCCGCAACTATATTTTTGGCATCATTCGCCGCACGTTCGAGAAGTTTGGCTTCGCCCCGCTCGAAACGCCCACGCTCGAAAACCTGTCGGTGCTGACCGGCAAATACGGCGAAGAAGGCGACCAGCTGTTATTTAAAGTGCTGAATTCTGGCGACTTCCTAAAGGACGTCGTAGCCGACGACTTGGCAGCCGGCACGAAAAAAGTGCTGCCCAAAATTGCTGAAAAAGGCCTGCGCTACGACCTCACGGTGCCGTTTGCGCGCTACGTGGTCATGAACCGGCACCAGCTTACGTTCCCGTTTAAGCGCTACCAGATTCAGCCCGTATGGCGCGCCGACCGTCCGCAGCGCGGCCGTTACCGCGAGTTCTATCAGTGCGACGCCGACGTGGTAGGCACCGATTCGCTTTTGTGCGAAGCCGAGATCGTGCTGATGATGACGGAAGTGCTAAACGATCTGGGCCTGACAGACTTTACCATCAAAATCAATCACCGCCGCGTGTTAAGCGCTATCTATCAGGCACTTGGCGGCGAAGGCACCGAAATCGATCTGTTCACGGCCATCGACAAGCTTGACAAAATCGGGCGCGAAGGCGTAGAAAAAGAACTGACGGGACGCGGTTTTTCTCAGGATGCCATTGAGAAGCTGTTTGCGCTGCTCAGCGTGGAAGGGCCGTTTACCGAAAAGCTGGAGCGCCTGCTGGCCGGTTTCGTAACGGCCGGCGTGCCCCCCGAAAACGAGCAAGGCTACAAAGGTCTTCAGGATCTGCAACGGGTAGTAGATTTGTTGCAGCAGTCTGGTTATCAGGATTTTGCTCACCTTGATTTTGATGTAACGCTGGCGCGCGGTCTCTCCTACTACACCGGTTGCATTTTCGAGATCAAGATCAACAACGTGAACATGGGCAGCGTGTCGGGCGGCGGGCGCTACGACAATCTGACGGGCGCGTTTGGCTTGCCGGGCGTGTCGGGCGTGGGCTTTTCGTTCGGCGTAGACCGGCTTTATGACTGCCTCGACGAGCTCAACTTGTTTCCGGCGGCAACCCAAACGACTACAATCTGCCTGATCGCCAACTTCGACGCCGAGGCCGAAAGCGCGGCGTTGCCCGTGCTGCGTCAGCTCCGCGAGGCGGGCATCCCGAGCGAGCTGTACCCCGACCACAAAGACAAGCTCAAAAAGCAGTTTCAGTACGCCGACCAGAAAGGCATCCCGTTTCTGCTGCTACAAGGCTCAGAAGAACGCATCCAGAACAAGTTCAAGCTCAAAAACATGCGTACCAGCGCCGAGCAACTGCTCCCGCTAGACGAAGTGCTCACCGCCCTCACCCAAGCGCAGTAAGGCCAGCCCAAAGCGTACCACTTCCACGCGCACCTCTCCCGCACCCACCCCCGACGGCCCACCCTTTCCATGCCCGAAACCTTTTTTCTTAACCCCAACGAGCGACTGGACCTCGCCACCCTGAGCCAACTGCTCACCGACCAAAGCACCGTCAAGCTCGGCGAGGAGGCCAGTCAGCGCATCGAAACCTGCCACCGCTACCTGCGCGAGCGCCTTCAGGAGTCAGATGCCCCGATTTATGGTATCAACACCGGCTTCGGGGCCTTGTGCAACACCAGCATTCCGCCGCAGGAGCGCCAGCAGTTGCAAGTCAACCTGATGATGTCGCACGCCTGTGGCACGGGCGAAGAAGTACCGGGTGAGCTGGTACGGCTCATGCTCTTGCTGAAGGTGCAAAGCCTAAGCTACGGGCACAGTGGCGTGCAACTGGACACGGTGCAGCGTCTGCTGGACTTCTACAACCGCGAGATTTTGCCCGTCGTGTACCAGCAGGGATCGCTGGGGGCCAGCGGCGATCTGGCACCGTTGGCACATTTGTGTTTGCCGCTGTTGGGGCTAGGCGAAGTGAATTTTCAGGGCTACCGGTTGCAGGCCGCCGATGTCATGCACCTCTTCAGTTGGGCGCCGGTGCAGCTCGAAGCCAAGGAAGGACTGGCCTTGCTCAACGGCACGCAGTTCATGCTGGCATACGCGGTGCATTGCCATCTGCGGGCCCAGCGGCTGGCTCAGGCCGCGGATGTAATTGGGGCGTTGTCGCTGGAAGCTTTCGGCGGGCGCCGCGAGCCGTTCGACGCCCGGCTCCACCAAATCCGTCCGCACGCCGGACAAATTACAGTAGCTAAACGGGTTTATAATTTATTACAAACCAGTGATTTACAAGACTCACCTAAAGCTACTGTTCAAGACCCCTATTCTTTCCGCTGCTTGCCGCAAGTACACGGGGCGACCCGCGATGCCTTAGCGTATGTAGCGCAAGTAGTCGAGACGGAATGCAACGCCGTCACCGACAACCCGACCTTGTTCCCAGAGGATGACACAATCCTTTCGGGCGGCAATTTTCATGGGCAGCCCTTGGCTTTGGCCCTCGATTTTCTGGCCATAGCGGTAGCCGAACTGGGCAGCATCTCGGAGCGGCGCACGTATCAGCTCATCAGTGGGCAACGGGGGTTGCCGCCTTTTCTGGTGGCCAAGCCGGGGCTAAATTCGGGTTTCATGATTCCGCAGTATACGGCCGCCAGCATCGTGAGCCAGAACAAACAGCTGTGCACGCCGGCTTCCGTCGATAGCATTGTGAGCAGCAACGGCCAGGAAGACCACGTAAGCATGGGCGCCAACGCGGCCACGAAAGCCCGACACGTAGTGGAGAACGCTGAGCAATTACTTGGTATTGAGCTACTTACCGCTGCCCAAGCGCTGGAGTTCCGGCGCCCTGCCCGCACCTCTCCGCAGTTGGAAGAAGTGCTGGCTGCGTTTCGCACAAAAGTGAGCTTTGTCGATCAGGATCGGATTTTGTACCCCGATTTGCAGGCGGCGGCGGCCTTTGTGCGGAGTTATCCGTGGCCGTAACACAAATCGCGGCGGGCATTGGCATAAGTTTCTATTTTTAAGCCGACAAAAACGGAAGTGCAGCTACGGCACGTTATGAGATTTGTGAAGATGTACCGTCAGTTCGGCCTGCTTTTAGTGGTTTTTTTGTGGTGGGGAACTGCCACGCAAGCGTGGGCGCAGTGCGCTCCGACGCCCAATTCGGGAGCCTGTTTTCGGGCCATTGATGTAGCTACCAAACAAGATGTAGGCACCAACCTATGCGTTGGGCGCCAGGTTCGCTTTGTCGATTGCAGCGGCCGCGCCCTGGATCCGAAGCAGGTATATTATGCCAAAGGGCCTGCCATAGTTTGCGCCTTTACCGATACGGCTACGTTTTACACGCCCACCACTGCTGGCGTCGTAGTCGTGACCCAAAACACCCAGAACCCCTTGTTGCCGGGCACGGGCATCGTGTTTTCGCGCACGTTTCAGGTTCTGACTTCGCCTGAGCCGGCGTTTGACGTCAACACTTGCACCGTGGGCCTCGTGCAGGTCACCGTTACGGATCAGACTTATGATCAGTACTTTGTGCAAATAGGCGGCGGTCCGGCTATTGCGGCCGTGCGCAACCAAACCGTTTCCTACCCTATTCCGTCGGGCGATCGGGAGGTGACCGTGACGGGGCAATACAACGCGGCTACGCTGTGCTCCAACTCCAGCACCAAAGCCTTTACGCCCCTGCCTGCCCCGCGACGACCTACTATTCAGCAGCTTACGATACAGGGCACGAGCATCAATTTTCAGTTTGGAGCCCTCCAGCCCGAATACAAATACGAGTTGCAAGTGGCTCAGGCGTCGGGCTACCGAACGGTAGCACAAGTGCCGAGCACGAGCAATACTTTCACGCTGGCCAACGCCCCGATTCCGGGCTGTTACCGGCTGCTGCTCACGGATGTGTGCCCGTCCGGCAACACCAGCATCACCACGCAGCTGCTGTGCACCATCAGCCTGACTGCGACTTCGGTGAATGGCCGTAACCAGCTGCGCTGGACCTCCGACGGCTTCAACAACAGCTACGAAATTACGCGCAACGGCCAAAGCCTTGCCTTGGTGAGCGGCTCCGATACGCAGTATGAAGATGCCGCCGTCACTTGCGGCACCACTTACACCTACCGCGTGACGGCGGCAGGTTTTGCCACTTCCACTTCCAACGAAGCTTCGGTACAGGCCAGCGCCGGCCCCGCGCCGCCCGCGCCGCGTCTTTTGGCTTCTTTCAACCTCACCAACCAAGTTGAGCTCACCGCAACGCCCGCCGGTAATGCGGCCGGCGGCCAGGTGACCTACTTACGGAATGCTGCCAGCACGACCGAGCTCAAAACCACTTCCGACCGGACGTTGCTCGACACGGAACCCACTCTGGCCGCGCCGCTTTGTTACACAGCGCGGTATCAGGATGCGTGCGGCAGTACGTCGACGGAAAGCCCAGCGGTGTGCCCGGTCATTCTGCAAGCCCAAGCGGCTAACCCAGACGTGTCGGCCGTGAATTTGACGTGGTCTGGTTTCCGCGGCCCCGATGCGGCGCAGCCCGTTTCCTACCGCCTGCTCACCTTGGCCGCCGACAACTCGGTGCTAAGCACGCGCTCGGTACAGGGGACCACTACTCTTGATCAGCAACTACCTGCTAATCAACCTATTGTACGTTATCGCTTGGAAGCCAGCAGCAACGGGATAATCAGCTACTCCAACATTGCCACCGTGCCCCGCCGCATTGCGCTGGCGATGCCTACGGCTTTTACGCCCAACGGCGATGGCCTCAATGATGTGCTGGAAGTGAAAGGCCGCTTTCTGACCAGCTTCCAGTTTATCGTTATCGACCGCAACGGACAAGAGGTCTTTCGCGGCACCAACCCTACCCAAACCTGGGACGGCCGCGTAAACGGGCAACCCCCGGTACCCGGCACCTACGTGTGGCATTTCGAAGCGCTCGACCCGACCGGCAAACCATTTGTGCAGAACGGCACCGTCAATGTTCTGCGCTAAAGTCCTGCCCGCTTCGGGAAGCAAATAGTTTACGATCAGGCACTAAAGCCCCTCCGAACGAGGGGCTTTTCCTTTATCTTTCTTGGCTCAAAATTGTCTTATTCTCTGCTACTGCTTTGGCCTGATTCTACCAGATGGCATCAACTTCTACTCCTTCCAAACGCAACAGGTCGTCGGAAACTAAACGCGCACTGCTTGGTGCGGTGCTGGGTGCGAGCTTTACCTTACTTACAATCGATTGGATTGAAAGCTACATCCGGTACGTGCGGGCATCGCCCTTGGCCGGGTGGCAATACTTTCTGTATCTGGCAGTTGGGTTTTTAACCATGCGCCTGCTGATTACGGCCGTACACGAAGGCGGGCATTTCCTGGCCGCGTACCTGCTGAAGTTTCGGTGCCTGACTTACGTGGTGGCGTGGCTGTACGTCGAGCGCAAAGGGGCGCGGTGGCAGGTGCGCTTGAAGCGCAAGCCCGGCAAAATCATGGGCTATGTGCGCGCCGTTCCGGCTGCGGGCCCGCATCTGCAGCGCGGCCTGGCCATCTACTTTTTGGGAGGCATCTTGGCCAATATTGTTACGGGCAGCGCGGCGCTGCTGGCAGGAAAGGCCCTTGCCGATAGCCAGATCTTTGCAGCCTCTCCCGCACTGGCTTTTGTACTTGTGCAGGCGCTATACCTGTTTGGCGGCTTGTCCATCTTTATCGGACTTGCCAACCTGATTCCGTTCACTACGCCTACCAAACACACTTCCGACGGCGGCTATGTGTTGCGGCTTTTGCGGGGTGGCGCCTCGTTGCAGCGGCAGTTGGCCCTGTATACGCTCTCCAGCGTTTCGCACGCCGGTACACGCCCCCGAAACTGGGATGCCGAGGTAGTAAAGCAACTGTTGACCGCCCCGGACGGCTCCAGCTTCGACTGCACATCGCATTTTTATACTTACTTATATCATCTTGACAATCAAGATTTTACCCAGGCGGAATTTCATTTGGGAAAAGCCCTCGGCCTGCTGCCTCTTACTACGGCAGAGGTGCAGCAACAGCTTTGCTGCGAGGCCACTTACTTCGCAGCCACCCACACCCACGACGTAGCACAAGCCGAACTCTGGCTGGCCAAAGCACAGCAGATCAAACCCTTCGAAGCAGAAGAAGGGCTTTTGGCACAAGCAACGGTGGCCGGAGCTACGGGCAACGATGCAGCAGCCCGCAAATGGCTGGCGGCGCTCTCAGGCCAGCTGGCCGACATCAACGACTTGGCCAGCCAGCTGCTACTAAGTGAAAGAATTGCTACTCAACAACTTGAGCTCAACCGGCGGGCGGTGTTACAAGCCTGACAACTGCCCGCTCGATTGAAGAGCAGTGGTTTCGGCTGCGCTGGGAGCTTTACTTTTCGGTTGGGTGTTCATAGGCCACAAACCTGGTTTCGGACAGGATGGCTGAATACCTAACTAAATGATTAGCAATATTTTATCTACTACCCACTATTTATTGCGGCTACGGGCTACGGCGGGCTTCCTCGTGAAACTGCGCCTGTGGTGGCTGGCTTCGCTGGTGCCGGGTGCACTTTTGTTGACCGGTAGTCAAACGGCTGTCAAGGTTAGCCCCATCGTTTTAAAGCCTGATCCGCAGCCTTTTACGCCGCAAGAGTTTTTCATCAGCGATGTGGTGGACGAGCGCGCCAACCGGGCCGCAGTGGCCTTCCTATTGGTGGCGCCAACCGGGGCGGCCCTGCCTACCACACCCCAACCCGTTGACTTACAGGGTGGTGGACCGGCTGCCATTCGTCAATTTGTGCAGCAAAGCCTGAAGCGAAATGCGGCGCTGCGACCCGTGACCATGCGCATCAAAGAATGTCAGGTAACGGAAACGCCCGCCACGAAAGGCTATGTGGAAGGCCGCGTAGCCCTGACATTGGCCTTCGACTGGAGACGCGATGGCAAAACCATTCACCTCACCGATTATCGGGGGGCGGCGCGCTACATTCGGCCGGTTGGTGAGCTTGCAGTGGTGGGACCTACGCTTCGGCAGACGTTAGTAGAATCACTTAAGTACCTGAATACCTGGATGAACAACCAGGCGCAATTCAACGAAAAGCTGGCGCGCGGCATCCGGATTTCGTTTACCGACTACACCCAAAACACCGAGGACGACACGCTCTTTTACACGCCCCAACGCCCGCTCACTTGGGACGATTTTCGGGCGACCCCGCGCGTTGGGCCGTACGCGGCGTCGGTGTTTCCGAGTTTTGCCTACACCGGACGCACCAAAATCAACAACGGCGTTATTCAGGTCAATCTGACGCTGAAGGCCTTTGTGGTGCGCAGTTCTTCGTGGGTAAAAGCCAGCGCCAAAGACGCGTACAGCCTCAACCACGAGCAGCGCCATTTCGACTTGGTAAAGCTGGTGGCCGAACACTTCAAGCAGCACGTCCAGACCGACAGTCTGACCATTGAAGACTACAACAGCATCATTCCCTACCAATACATTCGGGCGTTTCAAGAGATGAACCGCGTGCAGGAACAGTACGACAACGAAACCAGCCACGGCCTGAACCAAGCCGTGCAAGAGAGCTGGAACCAACGAATCGAAGCGGAACTACAAGGATTTTCGGTGAAAAAGTAGGCCTCCCTTACCCTTCTTAAATCCTAGAATTTATTAACCTGTCACTTTATGACTATAGATTTAATTCATTGATTATCAAGTTATTATAACAATACTTTTCGATTTCAGAAAATTATAAATTTCAGTAAGCAGAAAAAAATATATATCTCTTTGTCGTATACATACATCATATTATGTCGTATATTTACGACATACTTCACAGTTGCTTTATGACGTACGCCAAAACCACTGCCTTCACTGAGGAGCAACAACAGCTGGCACGTGTGGCCAAGGCGCTGGCACACCCGGCGCGAGTGGCCATTATTCAACTCTTGGCCTCCAAAAGAAGCTGCATCTCCGGCGACATTGCGGCGGAACTGCCCTTGAGCCGCACCACGGTTTCGCAGCATTTGCAGGAGTTGAAATCCCTGGACCTCATCCGGGGGGATATCGACGGCCTGACGGTTTGCTACTGCCTCAACACGGCGCTGCTACAACAAGTGTATCAGCAGTTTACTGCCTTTTTTGTGGAGGCTACTGCCTCCTCCGCCTGCGGGCCGGACGACGCCTGCGCTTGTTAGTTTCCTTTCCCACCTCCTCTTTTCTGCTCATCATGGACAATGCTGTATTTCCCCGGATGCACGTCTCGTTGTACGTGTCCGACCTAACTGCGACAGTTAACTTTTACACGGCTTTCTTTGGGCAACCCGCCGCCAAAATCCGCCGCGGCTACGCCAAGTACGTGCTCGACAAGCCCTCGCTGATTATCTCCTTCGTGGAAAATCCGGGGCGCGTGGCCAGCAACTTCGGGCACTTGGGTTTTCAGGTAGAAACGGTAGAAGAGCTAAACCAGCGCCTGGACGTGGCCCGTGCAGCCGGCCTAGTGCAGCGCGAGGAAGTGGGCACTAGCTGCTGCTACGCCAAGCAGGACAAGTTTTGGGTAAACGACCCCGATGGCGTGGAATGGGAAGTGTACTACTTTCATGAAGATGCCGAGTTCAACGACCCGCGCTACGAGGCCGAATACGCCCAAGCCAGCAACCAATGCTGCATTGCGCCGGCCGCACAAGCCGTACCTGCTGAGGCCCTGACCACCGCGCCCATGGCGTTTACCCTGGTCGATACCGGCGCGGAGTGCGGCCCGAGCTGCTCGCCCGGTGGCGTATGCTGCTAAGGATAAGCTTGTTAGGCGCACTCTGGGCGCGACGCTTACCTTGCACCCAACATCTTGGTTATCATGACGATAGCTTTCTTTTCTGATGTACACGGCAACTTGCCGGCTTTGGAAGCCGTGTTGGCCGATATCGACCAGCGGCGGCCCGATATGGTCTTTTGTCTGGGCGACTTGGTGGGGTACGCACCGTGGCCCAACGAGGTAATCAACGAAATCCGGCGGCGCGGCATCCCGACCTTGGCCGGCAACTACGACCAAGGCATCGGCCTCAACAGCTCGGAGTGCGGCTGTGCCTACAAAACGGATGCGGAGAAAGCCCTTGGCGCCCAGAGCATTGCCTTCACCAACTACGCAGTAGGCACCGACGAGCGCCGCTACCTTCGCTTCCTGCCGAAACACTTGCGCGTGGAGTTTCAGGAAGAACCCACGACGATCAGCTTGCTCATGGTACACGGTTCGCCGCGCAGAATCAACGAGTATCTGTTTGAAGACCGTCCGGAGCAGAGTTTTCGGCGGATTCTGGATGAAGCTAACGCGGACATTCTGCTGTTTGGCCACACCCACAAGCCGTATCACCGCACCTTCGCCTACGAATACGAAGGCCAGCTCCGCCACCGCCACGCGCTCAACATCGGCTCGGTGGGGAAGCCCAAAGACGGCGACCCGCGCGCGGCCTACCAGCTGCTTCACTTCGACTCGACCACCTCGCTCACCGAGCCGGAGCGCCTCCGTTCGGAACTGATCCGCGTTGCTTACGACGTGGAGAAAGCAGCGCGAGCCGTCGAGGCCTCGCCCCTGCCCAATGCCTACGCCGACATGTTGCGGCATGCTTACTAAGTATTTATATACCTGATACTTATGACCATCGAACCTCTGCTCGAAGCTCACTGGCCCGCGGTGCGCGCCATCTACGAAGCCGGCATGGCTACCGGCAACGCCACGTTTGAAACGCAGGCCCCCGCTTGGGAAGCCTGGGACAAAGCTCACCTGGCCCACAGTCGGCTCGTGGCGCTTTCCGACGATGGCACGGTGCTGGGCTGGGCCGCGCTGAGCCCCGTTTCGGGCCGTTGCGTGTACGGCGGCGTGGCCGAAATCAGCATATACATTGCGCCCGAAGCGCGGGGCCAGGGCGTCGGGCGGCAGCTGTTGCAGGCGCTGATTGCCGAATCGGAAGCCAACGGCATCTGGACGTTGCAGGCCGGCACTTTCGAGGAAAATACGGCCAGCATCGGCCTGCACACCCAGGCCGGCTTCCGGATTATTGGCTACCGCGAGCGGATTGGCCAGCACCACGGCGTGTGGCGCAACACCGTGCAAATGGAGCGGCGCAGCCCCACTGTCGGGACGGCCTAATTTCTTTCTACTCTTTCATGACGACATATTCTCAAGCCGCTGCCGCGAGCGCGCCGCCCGTGGCGGCAGTAGCGCAAAAAAAGCTCTCCGGCCTCGATCGGGGCCTCACGCTCTGGATTTTCTTGGCCATGGTGGCGGGCGTGGCGCTGGGGTATTTCGTGCCGGGCATCGAAAAAGCCGTTGATTTCTTCTCCGTGGGCACGGTGAACGTTCCCATTGCCGCGGGCCTCATTTTGATGATGTACCCGCCCCTGGCGAAAGTAAAATACGAGCAGCTGGGCCGCATTTTTCGCAACGCGCGCATCATTGGCCTTTCGTTGGTGCTCAACTGGGTAGTGGGTCCGGTGCTGATGTTTGTGCTGGCCATCTGGCTGCTCCCCGACCGGCCCGACTACATGATGGGCCTGATCCTGATTGGCATTGCGCGCTGCATTGCTATGGTCTTGGTTTGGAATGACTTAGCCGATGGCGACCGCGAATACGCAGCGGGACTGGTGGCACTGAATTCGGTGTTTCAGGTGCTGTTTTATAGCGTGTTGGCGTGGCTATTTATCACGGTGCTGCCGCCCTATTTTGGGCTACGCGGGTACACGGTTACGGTCGGCATTGGCGCCATCGCGCAGAGTGTGCTGACGTATCTGGGCATTCCGTTCGCGGCGGGCTTTCTGTCGCGCTACTTCCTGCGGCGGCTGAAGGGCAACGACTGGTATGAGCGCGTTTTCCTGCCCGCGATCAGCCCCATCACCCTGCTGGCGTTGCTCTTTACCATCGTGGTTATGTTCAGCCTCAAGGGCCGGCTCATCGTGCAAATTCCGCTTGATGTGCTGCGCATTGCCCTGCCGCTGTGTTTGTATTTCGGCATCATGTTCCTGCTCAGCTTTGCGGCGGGCAAGTGGCTGGGAGCTGGCTACGCCGAGAACACTTCGATTGCGTTTACCGCTACCGGCAACAATTTCGAGCTGGCCATTGCCGTGGCCATCGGGGTATTTGGCCTCAACTCCGGGCAAGCGTTTGCCGGGGTAGTTGGTCCGCTCATCGAAGTGCCCGCGCTCATTGCCTTGGTGAACGTTGCCTTCTGGCTGCGGCGCCGCTGGTATGAGCGACCGGTGAAACCAGCTAACCAAGTCTGAGCGATTTTTGGATTTTGCTAATCGCCTTATTTATAAGTTGTTGATTATCAAAACTTATAAATAAGGCGATTTTGTTTCTACTGCACCTTGGTCAGGCGCAGGTAGTCGAGCATGGCTTGATTGACGGTGCCGTTCATGTTTTCGTTGGCGGGCTCGAAGGCTAGTGTTAACGGGTGCGTGCCTTTGGTCAGGCGCACCAGCACCGGATTGCTATATCCCCAGTTCGACCACTCGGCCACGCCGCGCTGCGGCAACACAATGGTACCCAACACGTTATAGCCCATTTTCAGGGTTCGGATGGCGCATTGGTTGTTTGTGTTGGTGGGGCCGTTGCCGTTGGCATAGCGAAAATCCACTGCGTACAGGCCGGTTTCGGGCACTGTGACGGGCACCGTCACGGCCGTGTTTTTGGCCTTGCTGATTTCTACGAAGCCCTTGCCCGTGAAACCTTTGTAAGGCATAGCTGCCTTGGGCGCGACCGTTTCGAGCTGATACTGGCGGCTGAGCGCTTCGCTGCCCACGGCCAACGGCTCGCTGGCAAAGGATTCAAGTCCGTTGCCAGCCACCGCAATCACTTGGTATTCAGCGTATTCTTTGGCAGGCTGCACCGGCAGGCTGGTGGCGGCAACGGAAGTCAGCGGCTGGCCGTTTTTTAGCACTTTATACGTCTTCACGTCAGCCTGTTGCGCCCAGCTCAACTGGCTGTTGGCGTAGGTAACGGTAGGCGTTTCGGGCGAAAACAGGTTCGCCACGCGGTTTACGGCGGCAGCACCGGAAGCAGCTTCACTGCGCAACACAATGCGCACGGCGTGGCGACCGGTCAGGGTGGCCGGTATGGCGGCATCGGGCAAGGGCTGCCCGTCGAGGGTGATCGAGCTGATACCGTGGCCAAAGCCCTGCATATCAATATCTAACACCGCGTGGCGGTAGTGGAAGCCCGTCAGTTTGCGCGCGCCCTGCAAAGCCTTGGGTACGAATGGCTTGAATACCAAGCGATTGTCCTCCCACTCCATGCCAAACAGCACTTTATACACCAGTCCCAGGCTGCCCGACAGGCTCCAGAGCATGTTGCTGGAGTTGATCTGGGTGCCGGCAAAGTCGCCGTTTTCGGCCACAAAGTTTTCCTTGTTGGTCAGGAACAGCGCCGCCGGCCGATAAACGGCCGCGATGCTTTCCAGCACCGCTTCTTCGTTGCCGGCTTTGGCGGCGGCCATGGCCCAAAAGCTCTGCACAAAGGGCCACACGGCGTTGTTGTGGTAAGGCGGAATGCCCGGAATCTGGGGGTAAATGCAGGAGATGCCGTACGCCGTGGTGGGCGTGCGCTGCACCACCGTTTGGGCCTGCTCGCCCCCGGCCACACCGAACAGCACGCTCAGCGCTTCGCCCAAAGCTTCGGCCCGCGGCGAGAGCACCAGGAATTTACGGCCGTAGAGAAACTGCCCGTAATAGCCTTTATCGGCCTGCCACAGGTGGTCGTTGATGCCTTTTTTGATCTGCGCAGCGGCTTGTTGGTGCTTACTAGCAACTGCTTGCTGACCAAGTTGTTGCGCCATTTGGGCCAGCACCACATTGGCTTGGTAATGCACGGCGTTGGTGCCCAGGTTTTCCGACTGATAAATATCGACCGGCTGCATCCAGCGCGGGTAGGTTTGCTCGCGCCAGTCCAGAAACGACGATTCGCCCCGCACCAACCCCGTGGCGGGGTCGTAGGCGTTCAGCATGTCGTCCTCAATCGACTTTTTGATAATTGGGTACACCTTCTTCAGCCACGCGTTGTCGCCCGTGACTTTGTAGATTTCCCAGGCCGCTGTAGCCCAGATCATGCGGTCGGTGGAGCACGGGTAGGCGCCGCCCGTGCCCGTATCCTGAATGATGCGCCCGTCCGCCGACACCTTGCGCAACAGGCTGTTCATGGCCACGCGAGGTTGCAACGTGGCCTGCGCTAGGATGATGGAGTAGCTGATGTCGCGCGTCCAAACGCCGGCCCACTCCTTGCCCGTGCGAAACGTGCTGTCGGGCTCCACGGCACGGCGGACTTCTTCCAAGGCTAGGTTATAAAGCGCGTCGGAAATCGGATAGTCGGAAGTATACTGCGGAAAATCAGCGGTATTGATCGACTGCTGCCATTGGCCGGCGGTGGTTTTCGCTTCGGCCGGCACGTTGAGCGTGAGCAGCACTTCGTAAATGCCATCGCCGTCGGGGTCTTTCAGTTCCAGCTCGGGCTTGTTCACGAGGTTGTCGAAATCCCAACTCAGCGGGGCCGCCGAGCCGGCCACCAACACTTTCTTGAAATCCTGCTGGTAGATTTTGTCGCCTTTGTAGGTCGTGAAGTAGCCTTGCTTTTTGAACGCAGCCAGAACCGGGCGCATGTCAACCCGGATCTTGAGCTTCGTATTCGGGGCCAAATACGTGTTGGCCGGCACGGGCGTGGCATCGACGTAGCGCTTGCCAAAGGTGAGCAGCGGCGTTTCCAGTACGTCGCCGCCCCCGGCTTTCGGCAAGGCTACGAACATATGATCTTGGCCGGGCGCCAGCTCATTGTCTTTGCCGTTGAGGCTAAACTTAAAGCTGATCTGCGGGTTCTGAAACGCGTTGGCCGGGCTGTGGTAGTTGGAGGTCAGTTGCGTGCGCGAAATCGCCCGCGCCACATACGGCCCCTGCACCACGCTGTCGCGGTAGAGCGCGTATTGCTCTGATTTCCAGATAAGTGGAGTAGTAGTAGACATGGCACCCGAAGTGGTTGGCGCGGCGGCGTCAGGCGTTGCGGTTTTTGGCGTTTGGCAGGCGTTCAGCACGGATTGCGCCAGCAGTAGGCCGATGAAAAGGGTCGCGTATTTCATGGTGCGGGTGGGTTGCTGGGGAAGCTAGGCCAAATCGTTTGGGGCTTATACGCAAAGCGGTTCTGCGGTGCTCTCTAGCGTCGGCCTTTAACTCATGGCCGGCAACCTCGGGAACCTCTGCTGTCATGCCGCGCAGCAAATAAAAGTATTTGACTTACTACGCCTTGAATATCTGTATATTACTATGTAATTCTCCACTCACCCCTCCCAGCTAGTGCGTTGCTAGTCAACATTTTGGCACTGCTTCCTTTCCGAGGCTTTTTGCTACAAGCCTTGGAGCAACTTAGCCATACGTAGCGCATGCCTGCTACACTATATTTTTCCCAACGCGCATGAGTACTTCCTTGCCTTCGAAGACGCGCCGTGACGCGTTACATCACTTAACTACAGCAGCCCTCGGCACCGGCTTTTTAGGCTGGTTGCCAAACGAATCGGCAGCAGCGAGCCAGGCTGCTCCGCATAAAACTTTCTCTTCCAGCCCGTTACCTCCTTTCTTACTACCACCCGCGGCTCCATTGCAGCTGAACACCCGGGGGATTGTGATGCGCACGTGGGTTCGCAGTTCCCAGACGAATCGGCAGTATTCGAGTGTCGAATTTCTCATTGGCCCCAAGCAAATGGGTCCGCCACCGCACGTACACCGCGACCTGGATGAAATCATGTTCGTCTTGTCCGGAACCGTCTCGGTTTTGGTGGAGGAAACGGTATACACGGTGCCGGCCGGAGGCTGGCACCTGCGTCCGCACGGTTTGGTCCATACTTTCTGGAATGCCACCGATGCCCCAGCCCACTACGTGGACATGTACTTCAACCAGAATTTCGAAGACTTTCTGGAAGAGTTAAACGGCAAGATTCTGGCGGATATGGAGAAATACAAGCTGACGCCCGCCGATCCCGGAATCGCCAAGCGTTGGGCCGACTTGGATCGCCGGTTCGGCATTACCACGTTCTTCGACCAGCGCCAGCCTCTGATCGACAAATACGGCCTTAAGGCTTAAGTAATTAATTATCAATATTTTATAAAAAACGCGTGTCCCCAGGAGCTGGCTCCTGGGGACACGCGTTTAGGCACAGACTTTTGCCCGGCTATTCCGCCGTTAACTCCACCACGTGGCTGGTCAAAGGGGTTACTTCGCTGCCGGACAGCAGGATACCAACCTTCATCAGGTAGTCGCCTGAGTAGGTTTGGCCATGGGCCGCAAGGTCCGATTTCTGGCCGGGCATCAGGTTGATTTCGGTGAGCTTGTAGCGCTTGGCGGGGTCGAGGCCTTGCAGGCGGACGGGCAGCGCGTTTTCGTGAAAGCGGGTGTGCAGGTTGTAGCCGTAGAGCACGGCGTGGCGCTGAGCTTCGTCGGCGTAGAGCAGGGCCACTTGGTTGCCTTCGTAGGGCGAGCGCAAGCGGTACAGGTCGCCCTGCCAGATCACGGGGCTCAGGCGCTTGTAGTTCTGCACGGCCTGCTGGCTGAATTGCAGCTCTTCGGGCGTCATCTTGCTCACTTCGATGTCGTAGCCCAGCTTGCCCATCATGGCTACGTCGGTGCGAAACTTCAGGGTTTGCTGCCGGTTCCAGTTGGTAATGTGGCTGGCTAGCGTGTTGGAAGGGAAAAATTGCAGAAATCCCCACTGAATAAATACCCGCTCCAAGGCATCGGTGTCGTCGCTGGGCCAGAATTCGGTGAAGTATTTCAAGCCGCCGTAGTCGGCGCGGGCCCCGCCGCCTGAGCACAGCATCATCGGGACGTGCGGGTACTTCTGGCGCACCCGATCGAGTACGCGGTAAAGGCCGCGCACATAATCGATGTAGAGCTGCGACTGCTCCTTGCCCAAGTGCTGCGAGTAGGCGCTGGTAATCATGCGGTTACAGTCCCACTTGAAGTAGGCTACGCCCTTGGCCATGAGCCCATCCACGATGTTGTACACGAAGTCCTGCACCTTGGGGTTGGTCAGGTCGAGCACGAGTTGGTTGCGCGAGATGTCTTCGGGGCGGTTGGGTAGCTTGAGTATCCAATCGGGATGCTTTTCGGCCAGCTCACTCTTGGGGTTCACCATTTCGGGCTCGATCCAGATGCCGAATTTGATGCCTTCTTTCGTTGCCGTTTGCACCAAGTGCCCTACGCCGTTGGGCAGCTTGGATTGGGTAGGCTGCCAGTCGCCGAGGCCCTGGGTGTCGTCTTTGCGCGGGTATTTATTGCCAAACCAGCCGTCGTCGAGCAAGAACAGATCGACGCCCAACTTGGCGGCGTCGCCCATCAACGCGTCGAGCTTGGCTTCGTTGAAGTCGAAAAAGGTGGCTTCCCAGTTGTTGAGCAGCGTCAGACGCGGCTGGGTGCCGTCGAGCACGCCGCCCTGCTGCCGCGCCCAGCGGTGCAGGTTGCGCGAAGCCTGGCCCTTGCCCTGGGTGCTGTAGGTAAAGATGAATTCGGGCGTAACAAAGGGCTGATTTGCCGGCAAGCGGTACTCCGAAGCATACGGATTGATGCCGGCCGACACGCGCAGCGAATTGCGGTTGTCCACTTCAAAAGCCAGCCGGAAGTTGCCCGTCCAGGCCAACGTGCCGGCCAGCACTTCGCCGGTCGTTTCGGTGGCGGGCTGGTTGGGCGCCAGGAAAAAGGACGGCGTCTGGTACCAGCCCGCGCGCGTACCGAGCTTTGTTTCAATGACTTTGGTGCCGCTCGTGAGTTGGCTCTCCTCCTGCTTGGCTTCCTCGGCCCAGTCGCCGTGGTACTGGGTGAGCCAGTACTGCTTGGCATCGAAGTGCAGCATGGCCGAAGCGTAGTTGGTCAGCACCACCGGTTTCTTTTCGCGGTGCACGATTTCCGTCCAGGTTTTAATGACGTCCTCGCGGGTGTAGGCTACAAAGTGCAGCCGCACATCCACCGGGTACTGCGGGTCGCGCAGATGAACGATGGTGGTGGTCACGTTGTCGCCGGTCTTGCTGGTTTTCACATCCACGAAGGCCAGCGACAGCGAAGGGTTTCCATCGGTATGCAACACGCGAATGGCCGGCTCAAACAGGTTGTTGGTACCGGCCGGCGGGTACGCTTCGTGGCGGGCGGGCAGCAACTGGTAGTCGGCGGCGGTCGTCAGCCGGGGGCCGAGGTAAGTCTGGTAGAGCTTCTGCTGATCGCCTACCGCCAGCACCAGGCCGACATGCGCGGTTTCGATAACAATGGGCGGGGTCGGCGTCTGACCCTGGGCTGAAAATTGTGATACGAACACCAACAACGAGACGAAAGCGTAGAGTTTGAGCATCAGCGACGAAGCAAAAGCGAAGCGCACTGGGTGTGACGCTTTGGCAAGTTAAAGCATCGGAGATTTACTTGTACTTATCCTCGGCTATACGCCTCCCGCACTCAGTATAATATACTATAATATATTGATTATCAATAGTTTACAGTATTTAATGCTAACAGAAAGCCTCCTTTCCTGCACCATAGCTGCATAGGCAGCCAAAAAAAGGCTCTTCCATTACGGAAGAGCCTTTTCGATGCTTCGTTAGCCCACGCCTCTTGGCAAAGGACCAAGAGGCCGCGAGCTGTTGCACGCGTTGCGCTTAAAAGCCGGTGTAGGTGATGGTTTGGGTTTTGGTGCCGCCCGCGATGGCGTCCACCAGCGTTAGCTTAAAGGCGGCGGCGTTCAGATCGATAGGGCCTGAGTAAGTACCACGGCCCGAAAAGGTAGGATCGGTCATGGTCATGATGGTCTGGTCGGAATTCCACGACCACACGCCGGTTTGCCGTTGGGGGTCGCTGGCGGCGCACTTGGTCGGGCCTTCGTCGACGATCATGGTCTTGTCGTCCTTGAACTGGATGAAGTCGTCTTTGGCGCAGGCCGGGTACACCGCGTAATTATCGACGGTCGTGGTCGTGCCGTTTTGGGTCGTTACTGTGACGTCGGCGCTCACGCGCCACGAGCGGGCGACGAGCGTTTCGGTCTTGACATCGAGGGGCTTGGGCTCTTCTTTGGTTTTCTTGTCGCCGCAGGCCACAAGGATGAGCGCGCAAAACAACGCCAGACTATTTGAGGGAAGTGAAAAGTTCTTCATTAGCAAAAGGTGTGGAAAGCACTGGTGATGGAAGAAAAAAGCCAACGCTCAGAACAGCAGATTATATTTAGAAGATCTAATATAAAGAACTTTTTTTGATACTTTACCATATATTCTTGACTTTTATCGTGACTCGTCAGTCAGCTAACCCGTATATCTCGGTATATTCCTACTGGCTGTGGACCGGTGGCGGTCCTTCTACGGAACATTGGAGAAGAAGATCGAAAGGCCGGCGTAAGAAGCACCCGCGCCCTGCGGCAAGGCGGTCCGCACACTTGGTCGGATGCGCATAGGCATGGGCATCCCTTATTCACAAACGCTTGATAAACAGATGTTTATCTGCATGAAAAGGTTGCTGCGCGAAAGCTAGCGTTTGAAGTACACGGAAAACGTGGTACCCTCCCCTACCTGGCTCTGGACTTCGATACGGCCACCGGCGTTTTCTACCATTCGCTTCACCATGTACAGCCCCACACCGGAGCCCTCGACGTGGGAATGCAGGCGCTGAAACATGGCAAAAAGCTGCCGCTTGCGCGTCAGATCCACGCCCAGGCCGTTGTCCTGCACTTCCAGCACGAGATATTCCTCCTCCACGCGGCCGCGTACATGCACTTCGGGCGCGCGATCGGGGTGGTGGTATTTGAGGGCATTGCTAAGCAGGTTGTAGACTACTGAGCGCAGGTTTTTCTCGGGAAACATGACCGTCGGAACCAGCCGCACGTCCACGTCCAGGCGCCCGCCTACTTGGTGCAGCAACGGGGCCAGGTCGAGACGCACGTCCTCGATGACGGCCGCCAGCCTGACTTCGCTGACGGGCTGATCGTGCTCTTTTTGCAGCTTGCTTACGTCGGTCAGGTGTTCGATGGTGCGCTTGAAGCGTTCGACGGAGTCCTGCATTAGCTCGAGCACATACGACACCTCCCCGGCCTGGCTTTGCGGCGGCAACTCGCTCTGCAACGTGTGAAGCAGGCCCTCGATGTTGGTGATGGGCGCGCGCAAATCGTGGGAGGCGGTGTAGATGAAGTTGTCGAGGTCGACGTTGGTGCGCGTGAGCTGCTCGTTGGTAGCGCCCAACTCCTGGGCCAGCGCCCGGGCTTGCTGAGCGCTGACTTCGGCCGCACGCCGGGCTTCTACCTGCACGCTTACCTCGAATACAAACGCCAAAATGCCATTTATGGCACCTTCCTCGTTGTGGCGGGCTTGGTAAACAAAGGTAAAATAGCGCTCCTCCAACTCGCCGTCGGTGGTGCGGGCAATTGGCACCAGCAACGCCTGTTCTTCGTGGGTCTGGCCGGTGTTGTACACATCCCACAGAATGGTCTCTACGGGAGTGCCGGCAACTTCGGGCAGGGCTTCCAAAACAGGCAGGCCGAGTAGCTGCCGGCCGGGGAAGAGCTCCTGATAGCCGGGGTTTACCAACTCAAACACCAGGTCGGGACCATCCAGAATGCAAATCGCGGCCGGGGCCTGCATAAACAGGCTGTGCAGGCGCTGCCGCTCGGTTTCGCGTGCTTGGCGGGCCAGCACTTGCTCCGTTACGTCGTAGGCGAAGATGGAAATGCCGGCAATGGTGCCGCTTTCACGGTAGGCTTGATACGTGAAGGTAAAGTACACGTCTTTCGGAGGGGAGCCATCCGGTTGTTCTACCGTCAGCCGCAGCTCCGTTCCGAAAAACGTGTTGCCGGCCTGGTACACGGTGTCGATCAGGGCCAAAAACCCTTGCTCAACGGTTTCGGGCAGGGCTTCGGATACCGGTAGGCCCAGCAGCTGCCGCGTAGGGAACAACTGCTGGTACGCCGCGTTTACGTACTCAAACCGGTGTTCGGGGCCGTGCAAAAGCGCAATACTGGCGGGAGTTTGCTCAAATACCTGATAGAAGGTTTCGCGCTCGTAGGCGCGGCGCTGGGCGGCTTCGAGCAAGGCCTGCTGCGTACGGACCAGCTCGGAGTGGTTGGCGCGTAGCTCCTCGTTGGAAGCCAACAGCTCTTCGTTGATGGCAGCCAGCTCCTCGTTGAGCGTCTGCACCTGCTGGCGGGCCAGCACCTGCTCCGTCACATCGGCAACAAGGCTGTAGAAGCCAAGCACGGTGCCTTCCCGGATGTCGGGCACGTAGCTAGTGCGAATGTGCCGGGTAAAGTCATCGCGGTAGGGCATGGTGGCGTCGAAGTCCAGGCGCTCGCCGGCCAGCGCGCGGTCGATGTAGGCTTCTACTCTTTCGTAAGCCGGTTCCCGGAGCACCTCCCGGATGGGCCGCCCGATCAGTTCGGCCGGCGGCGTATTGAACCAGGCTTCGTAGGCCTGATTGGCAAACTGATAGGTACGCTCCTGGTCTATGTAGCTGATGAGCACGGGCAAGGCATCAGTCAGGATCTCCAGCTGCCGGGCAGTAGCCTCGCTGATCCGCCGGGCTTTCTCAGCCTCCTGCCGGGCTACGACTTGCTCCGTTACTTCGAAGGCAAACACGAGCACCCCGTCGATGTCGCCCTGCTCGGAGTAGCGGGCCTGCTGGATATAGTTGAAATAGCGGTCTTCGAGCACGCCATCTTCCGGGCGGGCCAACGGAATCAGGTTGCCCAGCTTCTCGTGGGTAACGCCGGTTTCGTATACCTGCCGGAAAGTGCGATACACTTCATGGTCCTTGATTTCGGGCAGGGCTTCCAGAACAGGCAGGCCGAGTAGCTGCCGGCCGGGAAAGATCTCCTGGTACCCGGGGTTCACCAATTCATACACCAAGTCGGGACCGCTTAGGATGCAAATCGCGGCCGGAGCGTGCATAAACAGGCTGTGCAGGCGCGCCCGTTGCCGCTCGGCTTCGGCCTGGGCCAGCTGCAAGGCGCGCGTGCGCTCGGCAACGCGGGCTTCCAGGTCTTCGTTGAGCCGGTAGAGTTGCTGCTGGGCCTGCAGCAGCTCGGTGTTATGAGCCAAGCCTTCTTCGTTGGAGGCCAGCAGCTCTTCGTTGATGGCAGCCAGCTCCTCGTTGAGCGTTTGCACCTGCTGGCGGGCCAGCACCTGCTCCGTCACGTCGTAGGCAAAAATCAGGATGCCGGTGACGGCCCCGGCCGCGTCGCGGGTAGCTTGATAGATAAAATTGAAATAGAGCAACTCGAGCTGCCCGGAGTTGGTGCGGTCGATGTAGGCCTGCTCCTCAATGCCGTAGTACGTGTCGCCGGTGCGGTACACTTCGTCGAGCAGCGGAAAAAAAGGCTGGCCAGCGAGTTCCGGCGCTGCTTCGCGATAGGTTTTGCCAATAATCTCGCGGTGCCCAAACATCGCCTGAAAGCCGTCGTTGGCCAGCTCGACCACATGCGAAGGCCCAGAGAGGCTGGCAATCAGGGCGGGCGCCTGCGCAATTAAGGTGAGCAGGCGGTTGCGCTGAGCCTCGGCTTCGGCCAAGGAAGTACGCTCAGCGGCCTGACTGGCCCGCAGCGTGGTCTCATCACGCACCTGCTCCGTTACGTCGACTACGCCGTGCAGAATATGGCTAACGCGGCCCTGCGCGTCCAGAACCGGGGTGTTGCGCGGTAGCCAGTGACGTTCTACAAACCGGCCTGGCTGCGCCGGATCGGGCACATCGTAGTGCTGACGGGCCATTTCGTGCGGCTCGCCCGTGGCCAGCACCTGCGCCAACGACGCCCGCAGGTTATGCGTAGCATGGGCATCGGGCGCGTCGGGGTTGTCGGGAAAAGCCTCGAATAGATTTTTGCCCAACAAGCCATCTCGGGTGGAAAGCGTAGCGGCTAGGTAGGCGTCGCTTGCGGCCTCAATCACCAAATCCCGCGAGAGCAACAGATACGCACCGGGCAGAACGTGAAAAACAGGCAGCAAGTCAGGAAGGGCGGGCATAGACACGGAACAAGGCAAAACAGCCGGTGAAGGTCGGCATCAGCGAGCATTCTCCCTACGGATACCGCAGGTGGAAGTCGGAATGTAAAGCTGTTTTTTGAAGAATCGTGGCTACAAGGTACGCGGTTGGCGCTGCGTTATTTGGCCTGCCCGAATTCTGCTGAGATTTATAGAACAGGAAATAAACAATTGAGGATGAAGTTCATGCAGAATGAGGCCCCAAGCATCTAGGGCATTACATGTATATTCAATCATAAAATATTGATTATCAATATTTTACAGTATAGGCATTAAACAAAAATAAATCCCTCGCGGGATTTATTTTTGTCTTGCGTGGGGCACTGCCAAGGCCTTCTAATCGGAGAGTGTCTGCTTCATATTCCAGCCGGTGCCTACTTTGCGGGCCTTGGTATCGGCCCAGCGGAAGCTACCGTCGCTACGGCCTTCGTGCCGAAACCACAACAGGTCGTTGGCGGCGTTGATGGCGTAAATCACGCCCCCGCCACCCGCAAATACCTGCTTCATATTCCAGCCCGTACCCACTTTGCGCGCTTTGGTATCGGCCCACTGAAAACTGCCGTCATGGCGTCCGTCGTGCCGAAACCACAGCAAGTCGTCGGTTTGGTTGACAGCGTAAATGATGCCATCGCCACCGGAGAAGACGTGCTTCATGTCCCAACCGGTGCCCACTTTGCGGGCTTTGGTATCGGCCCACTGAAAGCTCCCGTCGTCGCGTCCGTCGTGGCGGAACCAGAGGAGGTCGTTGGCGTCGTTGATGGCGTAAATCACCCCGTCGCCTCCCGAAAACACGTGTTTCATGTTCCAGCCCACGCCTACTTTTCGAGGTTTGTTGTCGGTCCACTTCAGGCTGGCTACCCCACGGCCTTCATGACGATGCCACATCAGGTCGCCGGTGTCGGTTACGCCGTATAGGACGCCGTTGCCGCCGGAAAAGATCCGCTTGTAGTTCCAGCCCGTGCTGACCTTTTTACCGTCTTCGAATGCCCAGCGGAAACTGCCGTCAGATCGCCCTTCGTGCCGATACCAAAGCAAGTCGCCCGTGGTGGTCAGGGCATACATTACATGCGAAAAGCCCCAGCCCGCTCCTACTTTGCGGGCCTTATCAGCTGCCCACCTGAAACTACCGTCGGTGCGGCCTTCGTGCTTAAACCACAGTAAATCAGCATCTTGGTTAAACCCATAAATCACGCCGTCGCCGCCCGAGAAAACATGTTCGAGGTTCCAGCCGGTCCCGACTTTGCGGGCCTTATCATCCGCCCACCGGAAACTGCCATCGCTGCGCCCGTCGTGCCGAAACCACAGCAGATCGTCGGCATCGTTGATGGCATAGATGACGCCTTCACTGCTCGCAAAGACCTGCTTCATGTTCCAGCCGGTGCCCACTTTCCGCGGGTTATTGTCCGTCCAGCGGAAGCTACCGTCCCCGCGTCCGTCGTGGCGGAACCAGAGGAGGTCGTTGTTATCGTTGATGGCGTAAAGAATGCCGTCGCCGCCCGAAAACACGTGTTTCATGTTCCACCCCACGCCCACCTTGCGGCCCGCGTTGTCGGCCCACCGGAAACTGCCATCGCCCCTGCCTTCGTGCCGATACCACAACAAGTCGTTGTTGGGGGTAATCGCGTAGATGACGCCATCACCACCTGAGAATACGTGTTTCACGTTCCAGCCAGTGCCCACTTTCCGCGGATTATTGTCCGTCCAGCGGAAGCTGCCGTCGGTGCGTCCGTCGTGCCGAAACCACATCAGGTCTCCGTTGTCCACCACGGCATAGATGACGCCGTCGCCACCCGAAAACACGTGGGCCAGCTGCGGGTTGAGGCGTGAAAAAGCGAGCGTAACGGCATTGCTGCCTGCATCATACGCCGCTACCTTCACGGTCACGGCCGCCTGCGGCAAATACATCTGGGCACCGGCCTGCGCCATCATCGCTCCAATGAGCAGGGTGCTGGCACCCGGTTTGGCGCCGTTGGTAAGGTGCGCGAGCACCCGTCCGGGGGCGCCGTTCGGAAAGCCCTGATCCCACCCCTGTCGCGCCCGATACTCCACAAGCAAGCGTTGGCTGCCGGCAAGACTATCTGCCAAGGCCACCACCGGCGACCCGGCGTAGGCTGTCGGAGGGGCGCCCTGTAAGGGCGTTAGCGCGACGGTTGCCTGGTGAGGAGGTAAGGAAAGAGCGCCCCTCAAATCGTGCGTTACGTGGGGTTGGGCCAAGTCCAGCCACCCGCAGCCGATCAGGGTTGAGGCAGTCATACCCGGCCCGCCAACGGCATGCAAGGGCTCCTCCTCGAAAGTAAACTTGTTGCCCTCATGCCCCATGATGCAATATTGGTCGCCGTACTCTTGAAAGGGCAGGGCGGCAGTGGGCGTATCCAGGTTGGCATGGGTGGCCCCGTACATGTGGCCCAACTCATGGCCCAAAATGGCCGGGTTCAGGCTTTGCGCCGCCATGTGGTTGTACTTCAGCGGGCCGGGCGTGTTCCAGGCTGCGCTGTGGGCATCGGCTTTGTCGATCACCAGCACAAAATGGCCATAGGGCGAAAGATCCACTCCCAGCCCCTGCTCCACGAGGGGCACCACGGTGGCGCCCGCATTGAATTGCAGGGCGTTCCAGTCGTCGCTGGTTTGGGGCAGCTCAAACCAGTCGAACACGCGAAACTCGAGTGCCTCCCGCCCACCCGACTGATCTTGTAAATAGCCGGCCACGTTGGTGGTTAGCTGATGAATGCGATCGCGGGTCAAGGTAGTTACCCGCGGTTCGTTTTTGCACTTTAGCAACAAGACGGCTAAGTTCATGATCTATAGATTAAAGCGATTCCTCTACTCGATTCTCTCCAGTGCTTTCATTGGGCGCTCAGCCCAGTCGCAAAGCAACAAAGTACAATTTATTATTAGTAAATTAAAATATATAATTTTTATAATTCATGTTGAACGGTAGCCCGAACGGGCACGCGGGGCATGGATTCACGGGCAAGTCGCGAGAAGTGCAAGCGCTTGGCGTACCGCAGCAATGCGGCAAGCCTTTTCTTGTATAACTATCTATATATCAATTGCTTATAAACAAGACCGCATACTACCTCATAGAATTTAAGGCCACCGCAGGCCGATAGCGGTCTGGAAGCATTGATGCGAAGAACCGTCGAGCGCTGTCGCTTGGGCGAATACTGAATTTTGCCGCTACGTATTTATACAAATGCTTCGCTGTTTGCTTACGGCGGCGGCCAAATTTTCGGCTCAGGCTATATCCCAGCGCCAGCTTAGCGGAGCCCGTTTGGCGACTTCAGCCTGAACCGTAACGTTAGGCCGCAAGGCCGCGTTGAACGGATCACCCCGCCGGCTTCCCCGGTGCCCCTCCCCCAACCAAACCGCCTGCTTTCTTTCTATGCAAACTTTCCCCACGAAAGCCTACGGAGCCACGGGCTCTGTATTCAACAAACTTGCGCCCATGGACATCGAGCGCGTGGCTCCGAAAGCCGACGAAGTGCACATCGACATCCTGTATTGCGGCGTTTGCCACTCCGACCTGCACCAAGTAAAAAACGACTGGCACAATACCATTTACCCCTGCGTGCCCGGCCACGAAATCATCGGCCGGGTGGTCGAGGCGGGCAGCGGCGTGACCAAGTTTCGGGTCGGCGACCTGGTAGGCGTCGGCTGCATGATCGACTCGTGCGGCGTGTGCCCGGCTTGCCAGGAAAAAGAAGAAAACTACTGCGAAGGCCCCGTGAGCTGGACGGCAACCTACAACGGCTACATGAAGCCGCAGAACAAGGACTTCAACACGTTTGGCGGCTACTCGACCAACATTGTGGTGAAAGAAGACTTTGTGTTGCGCATCCCTGAGGGCCTGGATCCGCAGGCGGCGGCGCCCATCCTGTGTGCCGGCATCACCACCTATTCGCCGCTGAAATACTGGAAGGTGGGCCCCGGCCAGAGCGTGGCTGTGGTGGGCATCGGCGGGTTGGGCCACATGGCCGTGCAGCTCGCGCGGGCCCTGGGCGCCTCCGTCACGGCCGTTACGCGCGACAAGGAAAAGCAAGCCGACGCCGAGAAACTAGGCGCCCACGAGGTCCTTATTTCGTCGGACGCGGCCGCCATGAAGGCCCACGAGCTGAAGTTCGATTTCATTCTCATCACCATTCCCGACGCCTTCGAGGTGAACGACTACGTCAAGCTGGCCAAGCGCAACGGCGTGATCACGACCGTAGGCTTGCTGGGCCCTTACAAAGCGCCGCTCGACAACCAGGAAGTAGCCATGCACCGGCGGTCTGTGGCGGGCTCCATCATCGGGGGCATTGCTGAAACGCAGGAAGTGCTGGAGTTTTGCGCCGAGCATAACATTTTGCCGGAAGTGGAAATGATCAAGATGCAGGACATCAACGACGCCTTCGACAAGATGCAGGACGAAGAAGTACGCTTCCGCTACGTCATCGATATGCAATCCCTGAAAGGCTCCGAATAGCCATTCAGCAGCCCAAATCAATTCTACCAAACCAACCAGAGCCAACCATCACCTGACACCATGAACGAAGAAAATAAATTCAGCCGACGCCAAGTTATCAACGGACTGGGCGCCGGCCTGGCCGTGGCGGCCGTGGCGCCGATTCTGCCGGCCGAAGGCGCGCCCTTGCCCGCCGAATCGGCGGCCGCTCCCCTCACCGATCCTACCACCAAATACCCCAAGCCGCCCTTCAAAGGCCAGTCGCAGCCCTGGCCGGGGCTAGCGGGCCAGATGGACCCGCGGCCCGACCACGGCGAAACCAGCTACAAAGGCTCCGGCCGTCTGGCCGGGCGTAAGGCCCTGATCACGGGCGGCGACTCGGGCATGGGCCGTGCCGCGGCCATCGCATATGCGCGCGAAGGAGCCGACGTGGCCATCAATTACCTGCCGGCCGAAGAAGCGGACGCCAAAGAAGTCATTGCGCTTATCAAGAAAGAAGGCCGCAAGGGCATTGCCATTCCGGGCGACTTGCGCGATGAGGCGTTTTGCAAAAAGCTAGTCGATGAGGCCGTACGCGGACTGGGCGGACTCGATATTGTGGTGAGCAACGCGGGCCGGCAACAGGCGCATGCCTCCATCCTCGACATCTCGACCGAGCAGTTTGACTGGACGATGAAGACCAACATTTACGCGCCTTTCTGGATCATCAAAGCGGCCTTGCCGCATTTGCAGCCCGGCTCGGCCATCATCGGCACCACTTCCGAGCAGGCCACCGACCCTTCCGCGGATTTGTACGATTACGCCCAGACCAAGGCGGCGACTACCAATTTTGTGCGCTCCTTGGCCAAGCAGCTGGCGCCGAAAGGCATCCGCGTCAACGGCGTGGCGCCGGGCCCCATCTGGACGCCCCTGCAAGTCAGCGGGGGAGCTACGCAGGAAAAGCTGAAAAACTTCGGGGGCGACACGCCCATGGCCCGGCCCGGCCAACCCGCGGAGCTGGCGTCTATCTACGTGCAGCTGGCCGCCAGCGACGCCAGCTATGCCACCGGCCAAGTTTACGGATCGGCAGGCGGCAAGGGCATGCCATAACTGTCTGATTATAAAATATTTATTAAAATAAACTACGGCACATGCTGTAGCATTTATTTATCGCCGAAGCACAAAAACCGGGCGAGCCTAGGCTCGCCCGGTTTTTGTGCTTTTGGGCGCATAGGCCGCTTATTGGATGCGTCTTTCCTGTTTCAGAATCACGACCGGCCCCAGCAGCCCCGAGGGCAAAGGCGGCGGCACGGGCAAGACGTTTCCGAAAATGGCGTTGGTAGCGAAGGTAGCACGTTGGCCCACGGGCAGGCGGGCGTCGCCGGCCTGCCGATTGGTCCAGAGGTTGGTAACTTTTACTTCCAGCTTGTTGGTGCCCGCTTTCACGGCCGGGCTGATGTCGACTACGAACGGAGCTTTCCAGAGAATGCCCAGCGGCTGGCCGTTCAGGCTGACTTCCGCGATTTCCTTCACCTCCCCCAGATCCAGCAGCAGCTTGCCGCCGAGCGCTTTCTTAGCCACCTTAAATTCGTGCTGGTACGTGGCAGTACCAGAGAAATAGCGCAGCGTACTGTCGCCCGAGGCCGTCCACGACTGTAGCGCAGCGGGCCGCCATAACGTGGTGTTATTAAACAACTTAGGAAAGCTCACCTGCCAATTTTCGGCCAGCGTCTGCACGAGCGTCGGCACTGCATAAGGCACAGCCGCCGAAGATGCCGTGGCAGCCTGCCGAAACACCACGAACACCGACCCGTAGGGCTCCAGCCGCAAGGGCACCGTTGTGAACCCGTCGGCGATTTGGTAGCTCACCGGCTCCCGCAAGCCCGTATCGGGGTGCCAGAGCTCCGGCACAAGGCCCGTCACGCGGAAGCGCACGTCCAGGTTTTCCGGCTGATACTGCTGGTTGGCTACAAAATAGACGTGCTGCCCCTGGTCCTGGCGGTGAATCCAGCTCAGGGTCGTGTTGAGATGGGGCTTGCTGTAGGCCAAGTCTTCGGGTGTTTGCAGCGCCATCAGGACGTCGGCCAGCGGTTTGCCCCAGTACACGCGGCCTAAGCCGTAGGTATTCAGCAGGTTAGCCTGACCGTCGGTGCCTCCCCAAAGCTCGGTAGCCAAGGTGCGCACCTGCGTATCCACGGCGGGGTAACCGGCCAAGCCCGGCGAGGCCACCGGCTTCGGACCCGACACGACCAGGCCCGCGGCCACCAGCGCCTGCAGTTTTTGCAGCAGCGGCAGCGTCGTCTTGGTGAGGCGATCGGGCAGCACGAGCACGCGGTAGCGCATGCCGCTGGCCAGCACCAGGCGGCCGTTCTCGACTTTGGCCGTGGCCAGCACTTCGGCATTGACATAGTCAAACTTGTAGCCCTCGGGCACGGCCGGGCGCTGGGACTGCCAGAACGGGGCCACGGTAGGCGCATCCTCGCCGATAAAGTAGGCCACGTCGCCCACAAACTGCCCTTGCTGCAACAGGTACGAACAGCGGGCCAGGTAGGCATTCCAGGCCCCGGCCTGCTCGGCCCAGGTGTTCTGGCGGGTATAGTTCTGGCCGAAAATAGCCAGCGTGATGCCCGGTTTAAGGCTGTCGAGCGGCTGGTGCACAGAGGTATGGATCACGAAGCGGTTCACCCCCAGGCCCAGATAGTGGTCGGCCATGTACTTAAGGTAGGCGGGCGGGCCGTAGGGCCGCGAGACGTCGGTAAAGGACTCAGTGGCAATGATGGGCTTGCCGTAGATGTGGGCGGCCGAAGCGGCTTCCAACACGTCGGCCTGATGCTCGGCGCGGAACCCACCGGGGTTTTCCGTCCAAAATTCGGCCATCGGAATGTCCACCCGGCCCTTGCTTTTGAGGCCGTCGCCGAGTGTGCCCAGGGCCGCCCCAGGCGCCTCGGCGTAGAGCTTGATGCCTTTTTTATGGGCCAGCTCAGCAATGGTGGTGTAGTGGTTGTCGGCCAAAAGGTCGGAAATCGTGCGGCGCCAGTCCCACAAAAAACGGTCGCTGACCTCGGCGCTGCCCACCACCCGACCGGCCAGCACCGGCAGGTAGGGCGTAGCCGAGTAGCCGTTGCGGGCGTTAAACTCGCGCAGCATCTGGTCGGTCCAGTTTTGCACGCCGGCTTCCCAGCTATCGAGCAGCAGGTATTGCGGGCCAGGCTGGTCACCTACGGCTTTGAGGTAGGGTGCCAAGTAGTTTTCTAAGTAACTGGTAACGTGCGCTTTACTAAACTTATCAACCTCCAGTCCGGTTAGCTCGGGCGGGGCCGGGTGGTTGGTGATGCCAGTGAGCGAGTAACCCATGCGCAGGATGGCCCAACGGCCGGCCGGCACCTGCCAATCGAGCGAGCCGTCGGGCCGCATCCGGCTGGTTAGGTCTATTACCTGGCCCAACGATACCGCGTTGGTTGTGAGGGCAGTAGGCACCGACTGGTACTCGTACATCAGGCCAAAAGCTGCTTGGTCTTCCCAGCGGTTTACGCGCGCGCCGGTCAGCACTTCTATTTCGCTTACGGCATACTCTGTCGGGGGCTTGGTGTTGCCCAGCACCGCATTCAGGCCCGCCGAAATGTCGTAGATATCCTTGGCTACCGGCCGCAGCTCAACCCGAAAAAACCGCGCCGTAGTAGCCGGGAAGGAATACGTCAGCTGCGGCGCGGGCCGGTGCACGGCGCCTGGCAGCGTAGCCAGGGGCCAGAAATTCTTCCCGTCGTTGCTGGCCAGCACCTGCCCGCTGGCGGGTACTGGGTTGAACCCGCCCAGCAGGTGAGCGCCCACCGTCACGGCTTCTGCCCGAAAAGGCTGGACAAACTCAAGCTGGACCCACGCGGTATTGGTGCCGGGCGCCACCTTTACGGTCGTACTCGTGCTCAGTAAACCATCTGTGAGTGAGGTAAGGTTGGCCTTGCCGTCGCTGGCCGTAAGCGTGGGCTTGCGCTCGCGCATGGGCACGTCGGTGGCCGGCAGCCGGTAGGCGACCACCGAAAAATCTTTATAGAACGACGGCGGCTTGGGGGCATCGGGGCCCGCCTGCGGGTCGACTAAGGCGGCGTCCTGCATTGGGCCAGCCACGGCGGGCGGGGCAGATAGCTTGCCCCGGAAAAGCTGGCCGCCCGTCACGCGGGTTTCGCTCCACACGATCTTTTTCATGGCTTCGGCGGGCGTCACCATCGGCCCCCCGGTTTCGCTCCAGCCACCAGCCGCCGAGAGCGTCCACTCCAGACCCAGGCGTTTGGCCTCGGCGGCGGTGTGGTGCAGGGCGTCTTTCCACACCTCGGAGCCGTAGACCACGGGCGTTTTCACCAAGCGCGGCGTGCCCAGGTTGGCCTCGAACTGCTGCATGCCGCCAATGCCCACTCGCTGCATCCACTCCAAGTCTTTGGTGATGCCTTCTTTGGTCACGTTGCCGTTCATCCAATGCCACCACACCCGAGGCTTGGCCGACTGGGGCGGGGCCTGAAAAGCAGCTGGCCACTCCGCAGGCGTTTGCGCCCGGACGGCAGCAGTCGAGAGCAGCAGACAAAAGGCGATCAGAGAGTGCTTCATAATAAGGAGTCAGTTGAGCAACCTTTTCAGGGTGTGCAGGCTCGTGGCAATGCTGTCGGAGGGTGTCGCGGCCCTGCCAAGGCTTATTTTACAAATATCTAACAGTCAATAAGTTACCAAACGCAGATCCACTGACATTCAACAAGCCCCTGCTTTCCATTGGATGAGCCGTGGTATCTGGCGGCCTTTTAGGGTGCTTTGTTTTCTGTGCCTCATTCATTCCCGCGCCTACTTCTTGAGCGCAGCGGCCACGGCCTTTTCCAGCAGCGGCTCCATCACGCGGTAGCCGGCCAGGTTGGGGTGCACGCCATCGGCGGAATAGGCGGCTTTCATGCCCTGGCGCTCGTCGGCCAGCGCCGTGTGGTAGTCTACGTACACCAACTTATGCTGAGCGGCATAGGCTTTTAGCTGCTGGTTGAGGGCGATGATTTTGGGCGCGGGTGCCAAGCCGGGGCGCCACGGAAAGTCGTAGGCAGGCGGCACCGACCCCAACACCACCCGAATGCCGTGGGCCTGGGCCAGCTCGACCATCGACTGGATGTTGCCCAGCGTGGTGGCCGGGTGATAGGGCCCGGTGTTTTCGGCCACGTCGTTGGTGCCCACCAGAATGGCTACCGCCGCCGGGTGAAGGTCAATGACATCCTGCCGAAACCTGGCCAGCGTTTGCGGAGTGGTTTGGCCACTGATGCCCCGGCCGATGTAGTTGTGCGCCTTGAAAAACGCGGAATCGTCGCGCGCCCAGTTTTCCGTGATGGAATTGCCAATGATTACCACCCGGCGCTCCCCTGCTTTGGGGGCGGGCAGCTTTTGATTGGCGGCTGCATAGCGCTGCAGGTTGGCCCAATCGGTGCGCAGCAATAGCTCTTGGCGCTTGCGGGCGCCGTCGATGGTCGCCATCGTTACACCCGGCGGCAGGTGCTGGAGGGTGAGCAAGCCCTGTAGCTTCAGCCATTCGCCGAAACGATCAATCCAGGTGTCGGTGGGCAGGCTTTGCTGACGCATGCCGAAACCGTGGCCGCCCTTGGCGTATACGTGCAACTCGGCCGGCTTGCCCGCCGCCAGCCAATCGCTGTACAGCTGCACGCTTTGCGGCGCCAGGCCGAGTTGGTCGTCGCTGGCGGCAGCGGCAAAAAGCGGCGGCGCATCAGTGGGTACCGGCTGCTTGGGCAAGGCCCCGAGGTAGGCGTACATAGGAGCCAAAAAATCGGGACGGTTGGCAGCGGTGTAGCTGTAGCCCACACCCGCGGCCACGGTACTGCCGGCCGAAAAGCCCATCAACCCAATCTGATTGGGCAGTATTCCTAATTCTTGCGCGTGGCTGCGCACGTATTCCATCGCTTTTTTGCCATCGGCAATGGCCAGCGGCACCACCGGCGCGTTGATGGCGTCGAGCTTTTTGCGGTCGCTGAACAGGGCGAAGCTTTCCTTCACCGGGTCGTCGGTGAGGCTGTGCACAAGCCGGTACTTCAGCACAAATGCCGCTACTCCTTTGGCTTGCAACCATTTGGCCACGTCATTGCCTTCGCTGTCGATGGAAAGCGTGTGAAAACCACCGCCGGGGCAAATGATGATGGCCGTCCCCGTGGCCTGGCTTGGGCTCGGCAAATAGGCCGTGAGCGTGGGCGAAGTCACGTTGTACACCACGCGGGTGTTGAACATGTTCTGCGTATTTTCTTTCTCGGTCCAAGTCCAGGTTTCCGAGCCTGGCGCCTTGCCCGTATACAGCGGAATCACCTGTTGCGCCCGAGCAGTAAAGGCACAGAAAAGCAGCATGCCCAGCGAAAACTTCTTCATGTGGTGAAAAGGGTTTCTGTTTATTAAAAGCAATGGCGAACAGTCCGAAGGCCGGACTGCCGGCCTACTTCGGCGCGTAACCAAACCAGTCAAACAGGGCGTCAGAGGAAGACTTTTTGCCCGCAGCCGTGGCGTACAGACCCAGATAGACGCCCGTAAATCCTCCGGCCGTTTCTGAGCTTATCAAATAAGCATCGATCGTTGCGATCTGCTTAAAGCCTTGATTTCCTTGAGCATACGAAAAAGTATAAGCTGGCCGGGTTCCGGTCACGCGCAGTTGTACGGGCCCTGGTACCAGCGTTACCTCCTTCTCCACATGGCGAACGCGGCCCAGCGTATAGGCCAGCACCAAGTGGCGCTGGCCGCCGGCTTGCCGAATGAAGAGGTCGTAGTGGTGGCGGTTGTTCATCAGCACCGTGAGTCCGGCTTCTTGCCCCGGCACTTGGGGCGTAAACTCCAGGGCGGTGGTAGCTGTGAAATCGTAGTGCTGCTGGCGGCGCCCCACGAAAGTTGGCGAGCCCAAGGTGCTGTCCAGCGTAGTCGCGTTGCCCCGCAGGCGCAGGAAGCCTTTTTTATCGGTGAGAGAATAGGCTGTCGGGTCGGGATTGCGCAGGAAGTTCCAGGCCCAGCCGAGCTTGCCGGCGTTGAAGTCGTCGCGCACCGGGGCCGCCGGAAACGGATGTTGCGGCAAAGTCGGCACCTTCATGTCTTCGGCCAGCGTGCCGTTGCCATTGACCACCGGCCACTCGCCGGCCGGCCAGCTGACCGGAACTAAGTACGTTTCGCGGCCCAGAATATGATGGTTGCTACGGGGCCCAATCACGCGGAATCCCAACGCGACCATCCACCAAGAGTTGTCCGGCGCTTGCACCAGATCGGGGTGGCCGACGCCCTGAATCGGGTTGTCTTGGGCGCTCACCTGGGCGTGAGTCAGGATGGGATTGGCGGGGTTGCTGAGGTAAGGCCCCGCAACGGCCTTGCTGCGCGCAATGGTCACTTTGTGGCCGTATTCGGTCCCTCCTTCGGCAATCAGCAGGTAGTACCAGCCGTCTTTCTTGTACAGGTGCGGCCCTTCGGGGTAGCGACCGCCGGTACCGGGCCAGATGCCGGTTTGCTGGGTCAGGAGCTTGCCGGTAGTCACGTCAATTTCAGCCAGTTGAATACTGGGCACGCCGGCTTGACGACCCGTTGTTGTCAGATATACTTTGCCATTGTCGTCAAAAAACAGGGACGGATCGATGATGAAAGGACCGCCTTCGGCATTGGTTTGAATCCAGATGGGGTCGGACCACGGACCGGCCGGGTTTTTGGCCGTCACCAGGAAATTCCACCCGCCCATGACGTTGGTCGTGATCACGTAGAAAGTCCCGTTGTAATACCGGATGGTCGGCGCAAATATGCCCAGCGAAGCTTCGGCTTTTGCCAGCGGCAACTGCGCCGGGCGGCTGAGCACGTACCCGATTTGCTCCCAATTCACTAGGTCATTACTATGAAAAATGGGCACCCCCGGAAAGTACTCGAAGCTGCTGTTTACCAGGTAAAAATCAGCCCCCACCCGGCACACACTAGGGTCCGGGTAAAAGCCGGGCAACACCGGATTGTGGTACCCCGTGCCAGGCTGCGCCAACGCACCTCCGGCCACCCCCAGGCAAAACAGAAGCGCAACGAGGTGCTTTCTCATGCAAAGCGAATGTCTTTATTGTACATAAGTGTTTTATTATCAAGTACTTATGTAAATACATAATCTACAGGCCCATTAACGGTACTGCTCCTCTCTTGCCGCCATGCTATGGAAGCACGCGCAAGAGAGGAGCAGTACCGCAGGCTCTTAAAACTTGTAAACGGCCGACAGGAAGTACGCGCGGGGCATTGAGCCTTGGGTGGCGTATACCGCGTTGGGGTTGGCCTGCACGTACTGGGGCGTAAAGGCTTGGCGGTCGAGCGCGGCCGGGAAGCCGCCGGGGCCTACCCAGCCCAGCACCCCGTAGGTGTTGAAAATGTTGTTGACGTTGCCCTGAAGGCGAAAATGAGCGTTCACATCGTAGGCTACTGTGGCATCAAACTGGCTGAAGCCGGGCAGCTTGAAGGCGTTGCTCACGTTGGCTTGGCGGTCGCCGAGGTAAAACCAGTTCACCTGAGCCAGGAATTTGCCCAGCGTGTAAGTGGGGGCAGCGCTCAGCATGAGCTTGGCATTGTTGTCGGTTTCGTTGCCCGAATAGCTTACCAGCACGTCGTCCTGGGGGCCGGGGCCGTTCGATATCCAGCTGCTGATTTTGGTGGCTTCCGAGGTCTGCACGGTGGCCGTGGCCCGCACCGACAGGTTGGTGGTCAGGGCGTAGTTGGCCTCCGCTTCCACACCGTAGGTCTTGTAGCGGGCAAACTGTACGGGAGGCGTGTAAGTGGTGTTGTCGGCGTTGGTGAAGGTTTGCACCGTCGCTACGTTGCTCAACTGGCTGTAGAAGGGCGTGAGGGCGCCGCTTAGCTTGGCGGTGTTTACCTTGAAGCCGAACTCTAACTGCTCGGTTTTTTGCGAGAAGGCGTTCGGGTTATCCCGCAAAAACGGCGTATTCAAGGCAAAGAAATACGTCAGGTCCGGCGACTTACGGCCGTTGGAGTAGCGACCATACAAGGCGTAGTGTTCGCTGAAAGCATAGTTGAGGGCCGCCGTATACGAGAACGTTTTGAAGGTCTGGTCGAAGTTCAACGGGCTGCCGTCGGTGCCACCGCCGTTGTCGTACAGCGTCAGGGGGTTGCCGTCGCGGCCGCCGTAGGTGGGGTCATTCCGGAGCGGGTTGGCCACGGGCTGCACGTTGTAGCCGGTGTGGTGGGTGTGCTCGTAACGCAGGCCGTAGTCGAAGTTCAGCTTGGGCGTCAGCTTCCAGCTGTGGCCAAAGAAGAGGGCAATCTGCTCTTGGCGGCCGTGGTTGTGGTTGATGCCATCACGGCCCACGTCCACGATGCCGTTGGGGTCGGTCACCTGGTAAGTTTTGCCGTCGAAGCCTGTCAGCGTGATGTTGGTGAGGTGGGGCTGGTTCTGAATGGTGCCAAACCCGATGCCGGCGTCGGTGGCCCCGCCCACACGATCAACCAAGGTATTGGCGTAGAAGCCTCCCAGAGTAAAGCTCATGTTGTCGAGCTTCTTAGTGAGGTCAAAACGATTGAGCACGTTCTGAATGTGCGTGTCCTGATAGAACATGGGCAGGAAAAACAACGAGTTGGGCTGCACGTTGGCCCCGGGGAAGTTGTTGTTGGCCCCCGGCGTGAAGTTGAAGCCCGCAAACTGTCCGTTGATGATGTTAGGCGACTGCGTGACCGTGCCCAGCACCTGCCCGTTGGTCTGGTCGGTGAAGGTGTAGGTACCAAACCGCCCCAGCAGGTGCGGAATAGCGTAAAACAGCAAGCCCGTGGTTGAAATCGGGGTTACCACCGACGGCGTGTTCACCGTGGTTGCCTGGTTAGAATACCGAAAGTTGTTGGTCAGTGTCAGGTCGTGGCCCAAGTCCTGAGTCCAGAGCAGCCCGATGCTGCGGTCCCGGTTGTAGATTTTATCGGTGGTGTTGAACGTGCGTGTTTCCCCGCTATTGATGGGGAAAGGCACTGAAATATTGGGTAAGTAATACGAGTCGGTGGCCGAAAGGCCCGACAGGATTTTGGGGTCCGAGAAGCTCTGCGACGGAATAAACTCCGCCACCGCGTTGTGGTCGAGCAGCAGCTTGCCGTACAGCTTCAAAGAGCCGGTCGCGTAGTTCTTCACAATGTTGCCCCTCGCCTGGCCGCCGTTGTTCATCTGGTAGCCGGGGTAACGGGCGCCCTGCGAGGTGCGGTAAAAACCGCCGATGCTGTAAGTCAGGTCTTTGGCCGCATTTAGCGGGCCGCTTAGGTTGGCGTCGGCGCGGTAATAAGGGTTTTTGCCGTTTCCTTCCAAGCCAAATTTGGTGCGGATTTCCGCCTCCGTTTTCTGACCGCCGGTTTTCGAAACGTAGTTGAAAATGCCGCCCGGCGAGTTGGTGCCCAGAATAGAAGCGGTGCCGCCCCGCACCGCCTCTAGGCGGGCCACGGTCACGTCGGCGCGCAGGTAGTTGTCCACGCCCAGGTTCACGTTGGTGACCGGCAGCCCGTCTTCTTGCAGCGACACGTAGTAGTAGCCGTTGGCATTGTCAATCGAGCCCGCCGAAATGCCGCGCGTGTACACAGTGTTGTTGATCTCGCCGCGCGCTTGGTTCACGTACACGCCCGGCACGGTTTTGAGCAAATCGGCGGCGCTGGTAGGCGCCAGCAGCTGCATTTGCTTAGCGTTGAGGGTCGAAATGGCGACCGACGATTCCATCTTGGTGCGTTGGTCGAACACGCCTGTTACCACCACTTCATCCAGCGACTTGCTGTCGTCGGTCATGCTGATGGTCAGGTTGTCGCCCTGTTTATCCAGAGGCACCAGTACCTCTTTCGTTGCATAACCCACGAAAGAAATCGTGAGGCTAACGTTTCCGGACGCGATGCCTTTGAGGGTAAAAGCGCCGGTCGCATCCGTGGAGGTGCCGTTGTTGGTGCCCTTCACCACTACGGTCGCTCCAGGTAGCCCGGTGCCTTTGCTGTCCGTCACCCGCCCCGTAAGATCGCCAGTGCTCTGCGCCAGAGCTTGCCCGGCCATTAATGCCAGCAGAAAAAACAGCAGCAATCGGGTCATAAGCCGAGGTTGTGGCCGAGTAAAACCTGTGTTCATGATTGAAAAGATGAAGGTGTGAAACGCGAATGCGGCAGAAAGAAGCTCCCGTTACTTGGCCAGTTGGCAGGCAACCGCCACATGACGGAGAAGCCCGGAAGAACTTGAGGGCAAGGGTCTACTAAAGAATATGTAGGAACTTGGTTAGTGAGTAATAACTCACCGTATTGAATTGAACAAATGTATGCTCATACCTACCGGATCATTATGTATATTCCGGCATTTGTTGTGCAGATTCAATCCAATTGGCAAATTCAATCCGAAATGCGCCCCACTTTCCCCTTCACTTGCACTTAGCTTCCTTATTTTTTGACTCGTCTCAGATAGAAATGAAGCCAGCCCAACGACTATCTGCATCAGCAACTGATCTTGGTCTTCAATGCCTGCACCACTTTCATAGCATTGACTCAGACTGCTAAGACGCATTTATACTGGTGACTGAACAAACCCAATGCATATAAGTATTTGATAATCAAATACTTATACCAACACCCTGCTTTATGAAATCGAAATCGATTCCGCTGTTTAATCCTGCCGACCTGGGCCGGCACCACTTTGAAACCTGGGACGAGTGGCAGTTCACGGCCCTCAACGACGTATTTCATATCAATCGGCTCGAAACGCATCTGGAGCACATTCCTTTTCCCCTCGCCCCTCACCGCAAAACGGTTCACGATTTCATTTTTCTTACGCAGGGCCGGACGCGGCGCAGCAAAGGCCTGAATGAGTATGATTTGGGCAAAAACACCTTTTTCTTTCTGCCAGCCACTCAAATCACCACCCACGAGTTTATGAGCCCGGACAGCACGGGCTTTTTCTGCCACTTCGATTTGGACCTACTCACCAAGTCGTTTGTGCAGCCCGAGGTCATTGCGGAAATTCCTTTTCTGCGCTTTACCGGCAACCCCCTCGTGCATGTGCCAGAGGCCGTAATGCCTAGGGTTCTGCACCTTATGCAGCAGATGGAAGAAGAACTCAATGCCGGCCGGCCCGACGTGCTCGACCTGGCCCGCGTATACTTGCTGACGCTATTTTTTGAGTTGAAGCGCTATGCCGACCCCAGTGAGAAAACCGGCCCCAACGCCGCGGCCCGCATCACCCAGCAATACAAGAATGCTCTGATGCAGCACATCTATGAAAAGCACAATGTATCTACCTACGCGGAGCTGCTGGCTGTATCGCCCAACCATCTCAACAAGTGCGTGAAGGCCACTACAGGCCGCTCCGCACAGGATACTCTCGACGACATGGTATTGCTGGAAGCCAAGGCGTTACTGAAACAATCAGAACTGAGCATCAGCGAGATAGCCTTCAAGCTGGGCAAAGAGGACCACAGCAATTTTAGTCGCTTTTTCAAGGCCAAAACCCAAACCACCCCCAAAGAATACAAGCTCTCGAAGTAAGATACACTCACCCATGAGCCTCTTGTAGCTCACTGAGCTACCGGCCTCGGTCATGTTCTGCTCACTCCGACGGCTGGAAAACCTAGCACATACGGTCGGGATTGAATTTACATAGTAAAAGCCGGAATCTGCATAGCCCTTCGGAGAATAAGGACATACTTTTGTTTTGTCGGCATATGTGAGTTAACACTCACTTACCAACTTCAAATGTGTTCCCGCACAGGTACGCACGAGCAGTGCGATGGCCTAAATCCTTCCGCCAATGCAAGCTTTCCGAAAGCGCAATGCGCGTACCGCAACGCTGGCCAATCTGGTCATCAATGCCGTGATTCCTTTTTTCATTCTGTTGCCGGTGTCGGCCATCAATGTAAAAGGGGGCGCGCCCAACTTGCTGACGCTTTTGTTGCCGGCCGTGTTCATTTCGGCGCTCGCTACTACCATTGCCACATTTGCCACGTTGCCGGGCCGACCAAGTGGCTTGGGCTGGTTGCCGGCTGCCGTGCTAAATGGCGTGGGCATCGGGCTACTATTTGCGGTACCGGTGCTGGTAGCCTTGCTGGTGGCGCAGTTTATGATAAGCGATAACCATCTGATTAGCAAGGCTATATCCTTGCTACTGTCGGCCGCTACGGGGGCAGGCGTTGGGTATCTGGCCTCGTTCGTGGCCTTGCGACGGGCACTAAAGCTTCATAATTCCTCACTGAACGATGCGGCTTCGGCCAGCCTGTAGCTTATGAAATATAAAAAAATCTGGGGCTGCCTCTTAGGTTTCCTGGTCGGGGGCATGAGCATGGCGCAAGCGCCAGTTGCTGGTTCGCAAGTACCGGCGGCCAGCTCTATCCGCTTTCCGAAGGGATTTCTGCTGGGAACCAGCACGGCCGCTTACCAAGTGGAAGGCGCCTATCAGGCCGATGGCAAGGGTGAGTCGAACTGGGATTTTATGGCGAATAAAATCGGCGTCACCCAATTCACCATTGGCAAGAAGGAGACGGGCAACGTGGCCGACAACATGTACGACCGCGCCACCTACCTCAAAGACATTGCCCTGATGAAGGCGCTGGGGGTGAACTCCTACCGCTTTTCCATTGCCTGGTCGCGCATCATGCCGCAGGGCACGGGCGCGGTGAACGCCAAGGGCCTGGCCCATTACGACCAGCTCATTGCCGACCTGCGGGCTGCTGGCATCGAGCCAGTGGTGACGCTTTACCACTTCGATTTGCCGCAGGCGCTGATTGAAAAAGGTGGCTGGGCCAACCCCGCCTCGGCGGACTGGTACGCGGCGTACGCGGAGGTGATTTTCAAGCACTTCAGCCCGAAGGTGAAGAAGTTCATCACCTTCAACGAGCCCTACATCGAGTTCTTCGTGCAGCATTATCTGATGAACTTGGAGCAGAGCAAGGCCCCGGCCAACGTGCGCTACGCGGCGGGCATGACGGGGGCGCACCACATGCTGCTGGCCAGCGCCCGCGCCGTGGCCACCTACCACCGCCTCAAGCTGCCGGGCCAGGTGGGCATCACGCTAAACCTCTCGCCCGTGCTGCCCTTCACGCCGGGCAATGCCGCCGAGACGGCCGTGGTGCCCTTGCAGGACGAATTGCTGAACGGCCTGTTTCTGGACGGCGTGCTGCGCGGCAGCTACCCCCGGCGGGCCCTCGACTCGCTCCAGAAATACAACCCAACCTTCCGGCCCACGGCGGCCGAGCTGGCGCTGCTGAAAGCCAACCGGCCCGATTTTCTGGGCGTGAATTATTACGCGCCGGCCTTCGTGAAGGTCGACCCCACGGCCCCGCTGGGCGTGAACTGGCTGGGCCTCAACCCCGAGCCCGCCCCCACCAGCAACAATGGCCCCAGCCGGCCCGACCAGCTTTATGCCTTGCTGATGCGCCTCAAAGCCGACTACCAGAACGTGCCGGTGCTCATCACCGAGAACGGCGCGGCCTACGGCGAGCCCGACGAGGCCGTGGTCAACGGCACAATTAACGACGCCCGCCGCTGCCAGTACCTGCTGGGCCACCTAGCGGCTGTGCAGCGGGCGCTGGCCGCCGGCTCCAAAACCCTGGGCTATCTGCACTGGAGCTACGCCGACAATTTCGAGTGGATTTTCGGCTACTCGATCAAGTTCGGGCTCGTGGGCGTGGACCGCACCAGCCCCGCCCTCACGCGCATTCCCAAGCAGAGCTACTACCTGTATCAATCTATTCTGAAACAACAACCTAAGTAGCCCTCGGGGCTTTCAAGCTTATGGCACGCAACCCACATTACCTTTCGCAAATGGCTCACATTGAGGTGTATACCACCGATTTGGAGGCTTCGGTAAAGTTCTTTACCGACGTAGCGGGGCTCGACGAAACCGGGCGCGACGACACTTCCGTGTACCTGCGCTGCTGGGGCGACTACTTTCACCACACCCTCAAGCTCACGCAGCGCGACACGCCCGGCCTAGGCCACCTGGGCTGGCGCGCCGACAGCCCCGAGGCGCTGGAAGACGTGGTCGCGTACCTGGAGAGCACCGGCGCGGGCCGGGGCTGGACGGACGGCGACCTGGGCCACGGCCGCGCCTACCGCTTCGAGTCGCCGGATGGGCACCTGCACGAGGTGTTCTGGGACGTGGTGTGGCTCAAGGAAACCGGCGAGCGGGGTAGCGTCTTCACCGACCGCTACGCCAGCAACCGCCGCCGCGGCCTCTCGCCCCGCCGCTTCGACCACGTAACGCTAAACACCACCAGCTACCCGGCCGAAAAAGCTTTCTGGAAGGGCCTGGGCCTAAAAAACCCCGATGAGGTGCGCATCACCGACCAGATTCCGCCGGTGGGCGGGCTCTTTAGCATCGGCAACCTGTCGCACGACATTGCCATCTTCACCGACCCGCACATTCAGCCGGGCATGGGCGCGCTCAACCACGTGGCCTTCGCCTTCGACAGCCGTGAAGAAGTGCTGCTGGCTTGCGACTACGTGATTGAGAGCGGCTACACGTTGGCCATGGGGGCCCCTACCCGCCACAAAGCCGACGAGGGTTTCTTCATCTACATCGACGAGCCGGGCGGCAACCGCTTCGAGTTCTACGCTGGCGCCCGCCTGATTTTCGCCCCCGACCACGGCCCGGATGTGCACTACCTCAAAGACAACCCCAACGACGCCTGGGGCAACACCAACCCCTGGAAGGCCGATGGCGGCTTCAAGGCCGAGCACGGCTCGATAAAGACCAAAGAAGGAGAAGTGGCGTAGCCGATCTCGGCCCAATCCATTCATAACCAAGCTATTTCGCCATGTGGCATTACTTTCCCGAGCATTATATGTTTTCGTACCAGCTGGTACGCATCCTGGCGCAGGCGCACTTCGGCGGCGGCGAATTCAACGAATGCCTGGAGGCCGCCAGCCGTATTACGCCCGGCGACTTCGAGAGCTTCTACCAGAGCTGGAACCAAACCGGCGATACCGTGCTGGCCGAGGCCGAAGCCGCGATGCAGGAACACCGTAGCATTACGGCGCACGCCACGTACCTGCGGGCCGCCAACTACTTCCGCATGGCCGAGTTCTTTTTGCAACCCGACGACCGCCGCAAAAACGAAACCTACGGCAAGGGAGTAGCCGCCTTCCGCAAGGCCATGGAACTGACCGAACACCCCCCGCGTCGGGTAGAAATTCCCTTCGAAGGCCAAATCATGTCGGGCTACTTCTTTGAGGTGCCGGGGCAGAAAAAAGGGCCGCTGGTGATTATGTTCGGGGGCCTGGACTCTACGGCCGAGGAGCTGTTTTTTGGCCCGTACGAAATGCTCAATGACCGGGGCATCTCGCTGCTGATTCTCGACGGACCGGGCCAGGGCGAGTCGTTGCGCCTGCGCGACATGCTCACCCGCTACGACTACAACGTGCCGGCCACGGCCGCCTTTGACTGGGCCATTGCCAACCTCGACGTAGACCCCGCGCGCATTGGTATCATGGCCGTGAGCATGGGCGGCTACATGGCTGCTCGCTCGGCCGCTTTTGAGCACCGCTTTCGGGCTTGCGGCATCTGGAGCGCCGTGTACAGCTACTACGATGTGTGGGCCAACCGCCCCGACAGCCACCCGCTTTCGCGCGTGCTCTGCCACATCGTGGGCGTGAAAGACATGGCCGAAGCCCGCGGCAAGCTGGAGCACTTCAAGATGGCGGGCATCGCGGGCCAGATTCAGTGCCCCACCTACATTTCCCATGGCGGCGACGACCGGCAAGTGCCCGTGTCGCAGGCCCAGGCCATGTTTGACGAGCTGACCTGCGAAAAGTACCTGCACATCGTGCCCAAGGAAAGCACCGGCTCGGCCCACTGCCACGTCGACAACATGACGAAGGTGCTGCCCTTGTTTGACTGGATGCAGGAGCAATTATCATAAATACTTAATAATCAGGTATTTATAAATAAACTAACAATAACCCTTATCACCATGGTTAAGGTTATCAAAAAAGGCATCACCTACGCCGAGTCTGGCGAGGCCGACGCCAAGGTGCGGGCAACGGTCGAAGGCATGCTCAGCGACATCCGCACGGGCGGCGACGCAGCCGTGCGGGCCCTGTCGGAGCGCCTGGACAAGTGGGCGCCCGAGAGCTTTCGGCTCTCACCAGCGCAGATTCAGGACATCCTGAGCGGCATTGCGCCGAGCGTGCTCGATGATATTCGATTTGCCCAGGCGCAGGTGCGGAATTTTGCCGAAAAGCAGCGGGCCACCATCCTCGATTTGGAGGTGGAAACCCTGCCCGGTGTGTTCCTGGGCCACCGCAACATTCCCGTAGGCAGCGTGGGCTGCTACGTACCGGGCGGACGCTACCCCATGGTGGCCTCGGCTCACATGAGCGTGCTCACGGCAAAAGTGGCGGGCGTCAAGCGCGTGATTGCGTGCACGCCGCCCATCAACGGGCAGATTCCGGCCGAAACCGTTGCGGCCATGTACCTGGCCGGGGCCGACGAAATCTACCTGCTCGGCGGGGTGCAAGCCGTGGCCATGATGGCTTTGGGCACCGAAACCGTAGCATCCGTCGACATGCTTGTGGGGCCCGGCAACGCATACGTGGCCGAAGCCAAGCGCCAACTCTACGGGCAGGTGGGCATCGACTTGTTCGCCGGTCCGACGGAAATCCTGGTCATTGCCGACCACACCGCCGACGCCGAAATGTGCGCCACCGACCTACTCGGCCAAGCTGAGCACGGCCCCACTTCCCCCGCTATTCTGCTGACTACCAGCGAAGAGCTAGCCCATGCTACCATCGCCGAAGTAGATCGCCAGCTCCAGACCCTAGCTACGGCCGACATAGCCGGCGTAGCCTGGCGCGACTACGGCCAAGTACTACTCGTGGACTCCGTGGAGGAACTCGTAACCGAAGCCGACCGCCTCTGCAACGAGCACGTTGAAGTGCTGACGGAAAACCCGCGCTACTTCCTCGAGCACATGACCAACTACGGCGCCCTGTTCCTGGGTCCGCGCACCAACGTGGCCTACGGCGACAAGGTCATCGGCACCAACCACACGCTGCCGACCAAGGGTGCGGCCCGCTACACCGGCGGCTTGTGGGTAGGTAAGTTCCTGAAAACCTGCTCCTACCAAGAAGTGCGCACCGCGGAAGCGAGCGCCTTAGTGGGCGAGTATTGCTCGCGGCTGTGCGCCATCGAAAACTTCTGGGGCCACAAGGCCCAGGCCGACTTGCGGGTAGAACGCTACGGGCAGCATGAGCCTGTCGCTTAGCCCTTTAAGCGGCCGCGTGGCCGTGGTGACGGGTGGTGCCGGTGGCATTGGTTCGGCCATTTGCCAGACGCTGGCCGCGGCCGGCGCATCTGTGGTCATCACTTACAACACCAACGCCGACAAAGCCGAGACTCTCTTGGCGCAGCTGCCCGGTACCGGTCACGCAGTTTTTCAAGCGCCGGTTGATAACAGTCAGACCCTCAAACAATTATCCGATTTTGTGACTGAGCGTTACGGGCGGCTTGATATGTTGATCAACAACGCGGGCATTACGACGCCCGTGCCCCACGACGATCTCGAGGGGTTATCGGACGAATGGATTGACCGCATTTTCACGACGAATTGGCGAGGGGCCTTTGCCATGATCCGGGCCTGTCAGGGGCTGCTCACCGCCAGTGGCAACGGCTTGGTTGTCAATATCTCATCGGTCGCCGGCCAAACGGGCATCGGCAGCAACGTAGCGTACTGCGCCTCCAAAGCCGCCCTGGACAGCATGACGCGCTCGCTGGCGCGGGCCTTGGCTCCGGCCATCCGGGTGGTGTCGGTGTCGCCGGGCTGGGTGCTGGGCGAGTACGCCAGCCGCGCAGACCCCGCCTATTTGCAAGCGCAAGTGGAGGCCACCCCGCTCGGCCGACTGGCGACCCCAGGTGATGTCGCCAACGCCGTGTTGGCCCTGGCCACCACGCTCACCTTTACCACCGGCTCCATCCTCCCCGTTGACGGTGGCCGGCCGCTCCGCTAGCCTTTGTCACCATTTTTCTCCCACCCTTTCTACTACTTATTCTATGAAGCTGGTCACTTTTAAAACGCAGGAAGGCGCGGCCCGGGCGGGCTGGTTGCAGGACGGCGGCGTCGTGGACATGCAGCAAGTGAGCAGCGGCGCGCTGCCCGCCGATATGCTCTCTTTTATCGACAAGCACGAGGAGTATTTCCAGCTCATTGAAGAGAATAACTGGCAGGCCGCCGCGCCCACCCACGCGCTGGCAGACGTGCAGCTGCTGGCTCCCCTGCCCAACCCGCGCAGCTTCCGCGACTACATCAGCTTCGAGCAACATCTCAAAAATGCCTCTTCTAAGTTTGGCCACCAAATTGCCGCGGAATGGTATGAGATGCCTATTTTTTACTTCACCAACCACCAAGCGATTTATGGCCCCGGTCAAGATGTGCCGCGTCCCCAGGGCGAAACCCGCCTGGACTACGAGTTGGAAATGGGCTGCGTTATCGGCAAGCGCGGACAAAACATCAAAGCCGACGAAGCCGACGCCCATATTTTCGGCTACACGATTTTCAACGACTTCACGGCCCGCGCGATTCAGGCCCGCGAAATGCGCTGCAACCTGGGCCCGGCCAAAGGCAAGGACTTCGCCAACAGCATCGGGCCTTACCTCGTGACCAAGGACGAAATGCAGCCGCTCCTGAACGGCGACGGCCGCTTCAACGCGCGCATGACCTCGCGCATCAACGGCCAGACCATCTGCGACGGTAACTTCAACACGATCCATTACACCTTCGGGCAAATGATTGAGCGGGCCTCTGAAAACCACGTCAATTTGTACCCCGGCGACATAATCGGCTCTGGGACAGTGGGTTGGGGCAGCCTGATTGAAACCAACTTCGAAGCCCACAGTGCCCTGGTGCCCGGCGACGTAATCGAGCTGGAAATTGACGGGCTGGGCGTGCTGCGCAACCAGATTATCTAAGCAAAATTTCTAAGTGCGTGTCTTTCCAAATAGGTTGCAGAAGGGCGGCCCTGCCGGCAGCCTATTTGGATACATACTTTAGCCACTAGGACCGATGATTTTAGAAGTTGCCATTTTCGACATTGTGCCCGGCCAGGAGGCTGCGTTTGAAGCGCAGTTTGCGCAAGCCGAATTGATTATCAGCCAGGCCAAAGGCTACGTGCGGCACGAGTTGCAGCGGGGCATCGAAACCGACCACAAATACGTGCTGCTGGTGCGCTGGGAAACGCTGGAAGACCACACAGAGGGCTTCCGCCAATCGCCGCTTTTTGGCCAGTGGCGCGCGCTGATTGGGTCGTTTTTCGCGACTCCGCCCGCCGTGGAGCACTTCCGGCTTATTTCGGAACGGTAAGCTACCGCGCTCTGCAAACTTAGATTTACACCCATCCTCACCATTTCCCGCCATGAAAATCATTGACCTTTCGGTGACCATTTCTACCGATATCAAGGAGCCGCTGCCTACTAGCATTGAGTACGAAAACCACCAGGAAGGCGCCCGCAAAATGGGGTCTAAGCTCTTTGGTGGCGCCTCCGCCGATGTGTTCTTGGAGGGCAACGGCCCCGCCGGCGAAGTCATCACCCTGACGGGCCACGCCGGCACGCACATCGACGCCCCTTGGCACTACTTCCCCACCAGCGAAGGCAAACCCTCGCGCACCATTGAGCAGATGCCGCTGGACTGGTTTTTTCACGACGGTGTGGTGCTCGACTTCACCGACAAACCCGATGGCTACTGCTTCAGCACGGAAGACGTGAAGGAGAAGCTCGCGGCTATCAACTACACGCTCAAGCCCTTCGACATTGTGCTCATCCGCTGCGATGCCGATAAGCGCCTGCACGACGATGATTTTGTCAAGATCCACGTCGGTGCTTCGGCCGAAGCCACGCATTGGCTTATTGATCAGGGCATTAAGGTGATGGGCACCGACGGCTGGGGCTGGGATCCGCCTTTGCACCTGCAAGCCGCCGACTACCACGCCAACCCTCGCCCCGGCGTGATTTGGGCCGCACATTACGTAGGTCGCGAAAAAGAATATTGCCAAATTGAAAAGCTGGCCAACCTCGACCAGCTCCCGCCCTTCGGCTTTAAGGTGGCCTGCTTTCCCGCCAAAATCAAAGGCGGGAGCGCCGGCTGGACGCGCGCGGTGGCCATTTTTGAAGACTAACAACTAGCTTACCCTTTCCTCGTCTCCTATTCCCACCCATCCAATTTAGATTTAGAGTAGTCATGGCATCGGTTAACAAAGTTCTCGTCGTTGGCGGCGGCATTGGCGGCTTATCGGCCGGCGTGGCGCTGCGTCAGGCCGGCATTGAAGTGGACATTGCGGAACTGCATCCCGCCTTCGACGTGTACGGAGTCGGTATCATCCAGCCTTCCAATGCCTTGCGGGCCTTGGATACGCTGGGTTTGGCCGATGCGTGCCTCGAACAGGGCTCCCCCTACGGACCCATTGACTTGCACGCGCCCAACGGCCATAAGTTTGCCTCGGTGGGGCCGCCGCCGCTGGGGCGCTTTCAACCGCACAACGGTATCTCGCGCCGCATCCTGCACACCATTCTGCACGATGGCGCACAGGCGCACGGCGTGAAATGCCGCATGAACCTGAGCGTGAGCAGCTTCGACAACCGCGAAGATGGTGTGGACGTGACGTTCACGGATGGCAGCACCGCCGCGTACGACTTGGTTGTGGGCGCCGATGGGGTAAACTCGAAGGTGCGCAGCCTGCTGTTTGGGCCGCAAAAGGCGCGCTACGTTGGGCAATCGGTGTGGCGCTACGCCTTCGACCGGCCTGCCGAGCTCACCACCGGCCACATGTACATGGGGCGCAACACGCGCGTGGGCCTAATTCCGATGACGAAAGACCGGATGTACATGTTCCTGCTGTCGAGCGAGGGCGAAAATCCGGTTATCCCAACCGAGCAGTTGCTGCCCCGCATGAAGGCGCTGCTGGCCGACTATTCGGCCCCGCTGGTGCGCCAGGCCGCCGAGCAAATTACTGATCCAGAGGGCATTATATACCGCCCCCTGGAAACCCTGCTCATGCCGGCGCCGTGGTATAAAAACCGCGTAGTCATCATCGGTGATGCGGCCCACGCGACCATTCCGCAGCTGGGCCAGGGCGCTAGCCTCGCCATCGAAGACGCGGTCGTGCTGGCCGAGCTGCTACGGACGGAACAGCCGGTGGCTGCCGTGCTGGAGCAGTTTATGGCTCGGCGCTTCGAGCGCTGCAAGATGGTGGTAGAAAACTCCAATACCGTCAGCGAGTGGGAGCAGCTCGAGTGGCAGGGCCGCTTGCCGGAAGGAGCCAACGTCGCCGCGCTCATCGGGCAGGCCTCGGGCCGCATGGGCGCGCCCATCTAAACGCGATATTTCCATGGAAAATCTACTTTCGGCGGCGCCCACCGCGTTCCAACCGCGCGATTGGGAAGTGCAACCGCCCTACCTGGTTCCCGCTTACAAGTCCAGCGTGTTGCGGGCGCCGTCGCAGCCGCTGGTGCCACTTAAGCACACGCTTTCGGAGCTAACCGGGCCGGTGTACGGGCCCGAATGCCTGGGGCCCCTCGACCATGACCTGACCCGCAACGGACGGGTGAATGGCGAGCCGCTGGGCGAGCGCATCATTGTGGCGGGGCGGGTGCTCGACCAGTTTGGCCGCCCCGTGCCCGATACGCTCGTGGAGATCTGGCAGGCCAATGCCGCCGGCCGCTACGTGCACAAAGGCGACCAGCACGACGCACCCCTCGACCCCAATTTCTTCGGCGGCGGACGGGTGCGCACCGATGCGGAGGGCCGCTACCAATTCATGACCATCAAGCCCGGCTCCTACCCGTGGGGCAACCACCCCAACGCCTGGCGCCCGCACCACATCCACTTTTCGTTGTTTGGGCCCAACATCGCCACCCGCCTCGTGACGCAGATGTACTTCCCCGGCGACCCGCTTCAGGACATCGACCCGATTTTCCTGGGCACTCCGCCCAAAGGCCGCGAATTGCTCATTTGCCGCTTCGACATCGACAACAGCATTTCCGATTACGCCCTGGCTTACGAGTTCAACCTGGTGCTGCGCGGCCCCCTGGAAACGCCTTTTGAAACCCGTTGATTATGAGCCTCTTGACCCAAACTCCTTCGCAAACCGCCGGGCCCTATTTCGCCTATGGCCTTGCGGCCCGGCAATACGGCTTTCCGCACACCAGCATCGCCGGTGCGACGCTGGCCGAAGCGCACACACCCGGCGAGTTGATTGCGTTGGAAGGCCGCGTGCTGGATGGCGTTGGGCAGCCAATCAATGATGCGCTGGTGGAAATCTGGCAAGCCGACGCTACAGGCCGCTATCATGCCCCTGATTTCGGCGGGTTCGGGCGCATTGGAACGGGCACGGAGCGCGACCAAGCCTTTCGTTTTCAAACCATTAAGCCTGGGTCGGTGGAAGGACAGGCACCGCACATCAACGTGCTGGTGTTCATGCGCGGCCTGATGAGCCACCTCTACACCCGCCTCTACTTTGCGGATGAGGCCGGGGCCAATGCCCTCGATCCGGTATTGAATTCGGTGCCTTCCGACCGGCGCGCCACCTTGCTCGCCCCCCGTGTTGCCGGGCCGGGCCTGCCCTGCTACCGCTTCGATATTCGGGTACAGGGCGAAGGCGAAACGGTGTTTTTTGATCTGTAGCTTTTCAAATTAGATGGCCGGCCTTTCCCATAACATATTCACTGACAAGCAGATAGAAAACTTGTTCTCGGCCGAGACGCAGGTATCCTATATGCTTGCCTTTGAACGTGCCCTGGCCAATGCGGAAGGCACTTTGGGTGTTATTCCAGCCGACGCGGCCGAGGTCATTGCGGCCGTGTGCCGGGAAACCGAGTGGAACCCGGAAGCCTTGGCCGAGCAGACGTTGTTGGCCGGTAATCCTGCGATTCCGCTGGTTAAAACGCTAACCCAGCGCGTGGCGCAACGCGATACGGAAGCGGCCAAATACGTGCATTTCGGGGCTACCAGCCAGGACGTACTGGACACGGCCCTGATGCTGCAACTGCAAGCGGCAACTACTTATATCACGCACAAAAACAATGAGTTACAGAACCAGCTAGCCAAGCTAGCCAGTGCTCACCGCGATACGGTTATGATCGGGCGCACCTTGCTGCAACAGGCGCGCCCGATCACGTTTGGCTACAAAGTGGCGGGCTGGCTTGAGGCCTTGCTACGCGCCGGGCAGGGGCTGGAATTTGCGCAGCAAAACACCTTTGCCCTGCAACTGGGCGGAGCTGTGGGTACGCTGGCCACCTTGGGCGAACACGGCCCGGCCGTCGTGACGCACATGGCGGAGGCGCTGGGACTTGCCGCGCCCTTGCTGCCTTGGCACAGCCAACGCGACCGACTGGTTGACTTCGCCGCTAAGCTGGGCATTCTGTGCGGCAACCTGGGCAAAATGGCGCAGGACCTCATTCTGCTGATGCAGACGGAAGTGGGCGAAGTGGCCGAAGCGGCGGTTCCCGGCAAGGGCGGCTCCTCAGCGATGCCGCACAAGCGCAATCCGGTTTCGGCCACCTTTACCGTTGCCATTGCGGGGCGCACCCCGGCGCTAGTGGGCACGCTGCTAGCTGGCCTCGCCCACCACGAGCAGGAGCGCGCCGCCGGGGCCTGGCACGCCGAATGGGAAGTGCTGCCGGAACTGGTGCGCCTGACCGCCGCCGCCCTCAACCACGCCAACGAGCTGATTAGCGGCCTGGAAGTCAACGCCGAACGCATGCTCCGCAACCTGGAGCTTACGCAAGGACTGATTTATGCCGAAGACGTAACGGCCCTGCTCACGCCCAAGCTGGGCAAAGCCGAAGCCCACCAACTCGTGGAGGAGGCCAGCCGCCGGGCGCAACGCGAAGGCCTGCACCTCCGGGAGTGCTTAGCGCAACACTTCGATATTTATAAATACCTTAACGCCAATGCGTTAGAGCATGTCTTCGATGCACACCGGGCGACGGGGCTAAGTCAGTTTTTCACTGACCAAGTACTAGCCCGTTTCCATACCTCCACTTCTACAACCTGATCGGCCATGCCCCTGCTTTCTACTGCGACAGGTCCTGTATTTTACACCCTGACCGGCCCCGCGACCGCGCCGGTTTTGGTTTTTTCCAACTCCTTGGGCACCGACCACACGATGTGGGATGCGCAGCTTCCGGCCCTAACTGCCCATTTTCAAGTGTTGCGCTACGACACCCGGGGCCACGGCCAAAGCGCGGTTACGCCCGGCCCTTATTCGGCGGAGCTGCTCGGGCGCGATGTGTTGGCCTTGTTGGACGCCCTGCAGCTAGAGCGGGTGCATTTCTGCGGTATTTCCTTGGGAGGAATAATTGGTCAGTGGCTCGGCATTTATGCCCCGGAAAGGCTTAATAAGCTGATCCTAAGCAACACGGCCGCCAAAATAGGCAATGCAGAAGGCTGGAACGCCCGCATTCAGCAGGTGGAGCAAGAGGGCTTAGACGCCTTGGCGGAAGCGACAATCGGGCGGTGGTTTACGCCTGAGTTTCAGCAGACCCAACCCACTGAGGTACAACGTATTCTGCAGTCTTTTCAGCGCACCTCTCCCATCGGGTATGTTGCTTGCTGTGCGGCCGTACGCGACGCCGACTTCTGGCAGGATGTGCGCCGCATTTCGGCCCCCACCTACATATTCGCCGGCACTGAAGACCCAGTGACTACGGTGAAAGATGGCGAATACCTAGCCCAGCACATCCCCAACGCCCACTTGCTGCCGTTGCGAGCGGCTCACTTGGCCAACATCGAAGCCGCCCCGGCCTTCAACGCGGCGGTGCGGCGCTTTCTTCATTTCTAACCCCACCCCATGAACCAGGAAGAAATTTACGACGCGGGGATGCAGGTCCGGCGCGAGGTGCTGGGCAGCGAACACGTTGACAAAGCCACAAGCAATGTCAACGCCTTCAACGGTGATTTTCAGAATTTTATCACCCGCTACGCCTGGGGCGAAGTCTGGACGCGGCCCGAACTGGCGCGGCGCGAACGCAGCCTGATTACGCTGGCCATGCTCATCGCCCTGAATCGGGAAGACGAGTTCAAGATGCACGTACGCGCGGCCCTAAACAACGGCGTAACCATTGCCGAGATCAAGGAAGTGCTCTTGCAATCAGGCATTTACTGCGGTCTGCCCGCCGCCAATGCTGCCTACCACGCGGCCGAAAAGGTGTTTGCTGCCCTCAACCTTGAATTTTAAGCCCATGGAAACCGCTTTCCCGGCTACCCGCCGCACCCAGGTGGGCATTATCGGTGCCGGCCCTGCCGGCCTGCTGCTTTCACAACTTCTTCATTTGCAAGGTGTTACCTCGGTAGTGCTGGAAAACCGCAGCCGCCAACGGGTGGAGAGCCGGCAGCGGGCCGGGCTGCTGGAACAAAACACCGTGAATCTGCTGCGTGAGGCCGAAGCTGCCGACCGCCTCGACCGCGAAGGCTTGGTGCACGAAGGCGTGATTTTGAGCTACAACGGCCGCCGCCACCGCATAGCGCTCTCTGAGCTGACCGACGGCGAATGCGTGACGATTTATGCGCAAACCGAAGTCGTGAAAGACCTCATTACCAAACGCTTGGAAGCTGGCGGCGAGCTATTATTTGAAGCCGAAGCCACCAAAATAGAAGGGCTCGAAACCGATTCGCCGCGCATCCATTTCACCTACCAAGGCCAAGCCCGCATTCTAGAATGCGACTTTGTGGCCGGCTGCGATGGCTTTCACGGCATTTCGCGCGCCGCCATTCCGGCCGAGTTGCAGAAAGTCTACGACAAAACGTATCCATACTCGTGGCTGGGCATTATCGCGCAGGTGCCTCCGAGTACCGACGAGCTGATTTACGCCTTCCACGAACGCGGCTTTGCCCTGCACAGCATGCGCTCCGCGGAGCGCAGCCGCCTCTACGTGCAGTGCGGCGTCGACGACACCTTGGAGGATTGGCCGGACGAGCGGATCTGGGCCGAGCTGCATGCGCGCTTGGGCACAAGCAGCTGGACCTTGCAGGAAGGCCCCATTCTGGAAAAGTCGATTACGCCCATGCGCAGCTTCGTTTCGGAGCCCATGCAGTACCACCGCCTGTTTTTGGCCGGCGACGCGGCGCACATCGTGCCGCCCACCGGCGGCAAAGGCCTGAATATGGCCGTTGCCGACACCAAGAGCCTGTTTGACGCGCTACGGGCCTGGTATCAGGCCGGCGATGCCTCCTTGTTGCAGGGCTACTCGGCGGCCTGCATGCGCCGGGTGTGGCGGGTCCAGGAATTCTCCAACTACATGACCGAGATGCTGCACCTGCTGCCCGGCAAGGCCGCCTTCGACCAACATTTGCAGCAATCGCGGTTTGATCTGCTCACCACCTGCCCGGCCGCTTCCAAAGTCATTGCCGAAAACTACGTGGGCATTGCCGCCCGGCGGGCCAGCGAAGCCGTGGCGGAACAGGTACCCGGCGAAATCTTGTAACCATCACGTATTGAACCTATTAGCATGAAAGCGGTACCCCAAGTGAGCGTAGCCCAAGCGGCGGCGATGGTGAAGGATGGCGATACGCTGCTGCAAGGGGGTTTTGGCATGACCGGCAACCCCGTGCACCTGATGCACGCCTTGGCCGAAACGGCCACCAAGAACCTGACCTTCATCGGCAACAACGTAGGCGAACCCGGCTTGGGCGGCGGGCGCTTGCTGCGCAACGGCCAGATTAGCAAGATGATCGGCTCGTTTTTCACCAGCAACCCCGACGCCGTCAAAGCGGCTCAGTCGGGCACAGTCGCGTATGAGTTGCTGCCGCAAGGCACGCTGGCCGAAGCCATCCGCGCTGGTGGGGCGGGCATTGGCGGCTTCTACACCCCCACGGCGGCGGGCACGCTGATCACGCAGGGCCTCGAAACCAAGGTGCTCGACGGCGTGGAGCAGGTATTTGTGAAAAGCATTCGGGGCAATGTGGCCTTTATCCGGGCCTGGAAAGCCGACACAGCAGGCAACCTCGTCTACCGCATGACGGAGCAAAACTTCAACCGGGCCATGGCTACGGCTGCCGATCTGGTGATTGCTGAAGTCGAAGAAATTGTGCCCGTGGGTTCTCTCGAACCCAGTAGCATTCACACGCCCGGCTGCTTTGTCGATTACTTGGTGCAAGCCACGCTCACGCCCGAAGATTTGGGTAGCTCCGTGTCGGTTAGCGCGGCGAAACGGGTGGATGAGCCGCGCCTGAACATGGCCCGCCGCGCCCTGGCCGAGCTGCGCCCCGGCGACGTGGTGAACCTGGGCATTGGCATTCCGACGCTCGTAGCCGACTTAATCGAGCCGGAGCACGGCATCATTCTGCACACCGAAAACGGCATGCTCGGCGTCGGCCCCGCTCCCTCCGACGGCGGGGGCGCCATGGACTATCCCGTCAACGCGGGCAAGATTCCGGTGACGGCGCTGCCGGGCAGCAGTTATTTCGACAGCACCGATTCCTTCGGCATGATCCGGGGGCGGCACGTGGACGTGGCCATCATGGGCGGCCTCGAAGTAGACGAAGCAGCGAACCTAGCCAACTGGGCCGTGCCGGGCAAACCGCTGCTGGGCGTAGGCGGCGCCATGGACTTGGCCCGCGGCGCCAAACGCCTCATCATCACCATGACGCACACCAACCCGGATGGCACTTCCAAGCTTGTGCCGGCTTGTACGCTACCGCTGACCGCGTCCGGCGTGGTTGATTTGGTCATTACTGACTTGGCCGTGTTTGGCTTTGAGGAAGGCCAGCTGACCCTATTGGAATTGATGCCAGGTGCTACCTTGGCGGAAGTTCGGGCCAAAACCAGCGCCCAGTTCCAGGAACGGGTAACCGAGCTTCATTTATAAATACTTATGAATCAAGCATTTATAGTTGACGGAATTCGTACTCCCATTGGCAACTTCGGAGGCACGTTGGCAGCGGTCCGCCCCGACGACCTGGCCGCACTCGTCATCCAGGAGCTGCTGCGCCGCAATCCGTCGGTGGACCCGGCCGGCATTGCCGACGTGATTTTGGGCTGCGCCAACCAAGCGGGCGAAGATAACCGCAACGTGGCCCGCATGGCGCTGTTGCTGGCGGGCCTACCGACTTCGGTGCCCGGCGAAACGGTCAATCGGCTTTGTGCCTCGGGCCTGTCGGCTTCCATTGCTGCCGCCCGCGCCCTTCAGGCCGGCGACGGCGACTTGTTTGTGGCGGGTGGCGTGGAGAACATGACGCGCGGCCCGCTGGTCATTTCCAAAGCCAGCACGGCTTTCGGGCGCGACTCGCTAATGCAAGATTCCAGCTTCGGCTGGCGCTTCGTCAACCCCAAGATGGAGGAGCTTTACGGCACCGATGCCATGGGCGAAACCGCCGAAAACCTGGCCGAGCGCGACCACATCAGCCGCGAAGACCAAGACAAATTTGCCTACGAATCGCACCAACGGGCCGGAAAGGCGCGCGACAGCGGCCGCTTTGCCGAAGAAATCGTGCCCGTGCCCATTCCCCAGCGCAAAGGAGAACCGGTACTCTTTGAGCACGACGAGTTCATCAAATCGAACACAACCCTGGACGGCTTGGCCAAGCTGCGGCCGGCCTTCCGGAAGAACGGCACTGTGACCGCCGGCAACTCCTCCGGCCTGAACGACGGGGCCGCCGCCTTGCTCTTGGCGTCGGAAGCGGGCCTCAAGCAGCACAACCTCACCCCGCGTGCCCGCATCGTAGCCATGGGCGTGGCCGGTGTGGAGCCCCGCTACATGGGCATCGGCCCGGTACCAGCCTCCCAGATGGCGCTCAAAAAAGCCGGCCTGACCCTGAACGACATCGACCTTGTGGAGTTCAACGAAGCCTTTGCCGCGCAGGCCTTGGCGTGCAGCCGGGCCCTAGGCCTGGAAGACAACGACCCGCGCATCAACCCCAACGGTGGGGCCATCGCCTTGGGCCACCCCCTGGGCATGAGCGGCGCACGCATTCTCAACACTGCGGCTTTAGAGCTGCACAAGCAAAACAAGCAGCGGGCGCTGGTCACGATGTGCGTGGGCGTCGGGCAGGGCTATGCCGTTATTATTGAACGGGCCTAACGCTTCTGCTGCCTTTTTCACGAGAATCAACTCAACCAACATGGAAAAACGAGCGCATCGTTATCGCCTTCAATTAGAGCATGTAGCTGGCCCGCAAGCCGATACGCCGCTGCACGAACCTCTGACTCTCGAGTTTACCAATCACGACAATATATTCTCGATCATCGAGCGACAGCAGGGCAAGGGCCTCTTTAATGACAAAAACCAAGAAGCCGAGTTCGCGATTGGTTTGAAGATGTTCAGTGAAGTGATGCTCAAAAACCGCAAGCATCCGCTCTTCGAAGAGTTTGGCGAAGCGTTCGGCGCGTTTATGAAAAAGCTGAAAGCCACTCCGCAAGTCGGCACCTCTGGTCCGGAAAACATACTTTAGAAGCTGCGTCGGCTTACTGGCGCCCGCTACTCCGTTACCCGTAACTAGCCCCTCATGAACGAGAAAATCCGGCCCGAAGATGCCCTCCTCTACCACGCGCAAGGCCGCCCCGGCAAGCTCGAAGTCATCCCGACGAAAGCCTACAGCACCCAACGCGATCTGTCGCTGGCGTACTCGCCTGGCGTAGCGGAGCCGTGCCTGGCCATCGCCGACAACCCCGAAGACGTGTATAAATACACGGCCAAGGGCAACTTGGTCGCGGTCATCAGCAACGGCACGGCCGTGCTGGGGCTGGGCGACATCGGGCCAGCGGCCAGCAAGCCCGTCATGGAAGGCAAAGGCCTCTTGTTCAAGATTTACGCCGACATCGATGTATTTGATTTAGAGCTCAATACCAAAGACGTTGACGAATTCGTGCGCACGGTAAAGCTCTTGGAGCCCACCTTCGGCGGCATCAATCTGGAAGACATCAAGGCGCCGGAATGTTTCGAGATTGAGGAACGGCTCAAGCAAGAGCTGAACATCCCCATCATGCACGACGATCAGCACGGCACGGCCATTATTTCGGCCGCGGCGCTGCTCAATGCGCTGGAGCTAGTGGGCAAAAACATCGCTGAGGTTCACATTCTCATCAACGGCGCGGGCGCGTCGGCCATTTCCTGCACCAAGCTTTACCTAGCCCTGGGCGCGCGGGCCGAGAACGTGGTGATGTGCGACAGCCAAGGCGTAATCCGGTCCGACCGGCCGGATCTCGACGTGCGCAAGCGGCAGTTCGCTACCGCGCGTGACCTGCAAACGCTGGAAGAAGCGTTTGAGGGGGTCGATGTGTTCGTGGGCTTGTCGAAAGGCAACGTAGTAACACAGAGCATGGTACGCGCCATGGCCGACAACCCCATTGTCTTTGCCATGGCCAACCCGACGCCGGAGATCAGCTACGAGGAAGCCGTGGCAGCCCGCCCCGACCTCATCATGGCTACCGGCCGCTCCGACTATCCCAACCAAGTCAACAACGTGCTGGGCTTTCCCTACATCTTCCGCGGAGCCCTGGACGTGCGCGCCACCGAGATCAACGAAGCCATGAAGCTGGCGGCCGTGCGCGCCTTGGCGGAACTGGCCAAGAAATCGGTGCCCGACGCGGTAAACATGGCCTATGGAACTGATAATCTGTTGTTTGGCCGCGACTACATCATACCGAAGCCGGTTGACCCGCGCTTGCTGGGCACCGTGGCTCCGGCGGTTGCGAAGGCGGCTATGGAATCGGGCGTGGCCCAGGCTCCCATCACTGATTGGGATGCATACCAAGGCCAATTAGCCCGGCGCCTGGGGCAGGACACGCGCATTTCCCGCGTCATTCTGGGCAAAGCCAAAGCCAACCCCAAGCGCGTCGTCTTTGCGGATGCCGAAAATCTGAAGGTGCTCAAAGCGGCCCAACAGGTCAAGGATGCTGGCATTGCCCTGCCCATTTTGCTGGGCAACCCGGACGTGATTCAGCGCCTGATGGCGCAAAATCACCTGGAGTTGGGCAACACGCCCGTGCTGGACCCGCGCGCGCCGGAGCAGGCGGCGCTCGTGCAGCGGTTTGCCGACCTGTTTTACCAGCAACGGCACGGCAAAGGCGTCAGTGCGCCGGAAGCGCGGGAGCTGATGCAGGCGCGCACCTATTTCGGTGCCATGATGGTGGAAACCGGCGAGGCCGACGCCCTGATTTCGGGCCTCACGCGCAAGTACCCCGACACGATCCGGCCGGCTCTGCAAGTCATCGGCCGCGAGCCTGGGGTGAAGAAGGTGTCGGGCATGTACATCCTACTCACCAAGCGCGGACCGCTGTTTTTTTCGGATACGACCGTGAATTTCGATCCGACGGCCGAGGAGTTGGTGGAAATCACGGAAATGACGGCCCGCGCCGTGCAGCGCTTCAACATCAAGCCGCGGATTGCGCTGGTCACCTACTCCAACTTCGGCAGCGCCAAAGGAGCCGATGCCGAAAAGATGCAGCAGGCCGTGCAGCTCCTGCAACAGAAGCACCCCGATCTGTTGGTAGACGGCGAAATCCAGGCGCATTTGGCCTTCGACACTGACTTATTGCGGCAAAATCACCCGCTGAGCAAGCTCGTGGAAGAAGGCGCCAATACGCTCATTTTCCCCAATTTGTCGGCCGCTAACATCGCCTATAACCTCATGCGGTCTGCGGCCGGTTTTGAGGCCATCGGGCCCATTTTGCTGGGCTTGCGCAAGCCGGTGCACGTGCTTCAATTGGGCTCGTCGGAACGCGAAATCGTCAACATGGTCGCCATTGCCGTGGTCGAAGCGCAGGATCAGGCCTGAGGTCAGTTATTCAACCCTGGCTGGCTCAGGAATGCCTGAATCAGTTGTTGCCGGGGTAGATTTACGGGCGGCAGGGCGCGGTATGTACCAGTATTGTAGCTTTTCTGCCTTAGCAAGACGGCTTATCTTGCGCCCCCAGAACAGGCCTAGCAGGTCGTAGCGAAGAATTCAGGACCTATGAGCCGTAAACAACTGATTGCCCAAACTGCTTTGCGGCTGTTCGCTGACCGTGGCTACGAGCAAGTATCCACGCAACTTTTGGCCAAGGAAGCAGGCGTATCGGAAGCCCTGATATTCAAGCACTTCGGTACCAAGGAGCAGTTACTGGTTTCCATCATTACCACGGGCTACCAACGGGTGGTGGAGCAAGTTCGGGGCCGCCTGACGGAAGAAGATGCCCTGGCCTTCGTGCACAACATGATCGATTTGCCCTACGAGCTGGTGCAGAAGGAGCCCGCATTCTGGAAGCTACAGGCCCGCCTGACGGAAGTTGAATTTGCGCGCAAGCAGCACGCCCGGTTTTTGCAGCCCTTGCCCGCGTTACTCCAAAAAGCGTTCGAGCAACTAGGGTATGCGCAGCCCGAGCAGGAAGCCCACTTGCTACTGCTGCTCGTGGAAACCCTGTGGAAAGTACAGGCAGCCAACCCACAGGAGCAGATGCAGGACATGCTGGAGTTTATCAAAACCAAGTATGGCCGCCAAAACTAGATTTATACAAGTAACTGTATATCAATTGCTTGTATAACCAAAAGGTTTACTACGTGATCTTATCCTGGCAGTTTTGAGCATTCTGATGCTTAGCTGAAAGCATCCGGCCAGCTTATTTCATCTGTCAACCATGCGCTTGGGTTGCCGGAGGGGAGGACCGACGCGCTTAAAGCCGTGCGCCTCCCGGAAGGCATCCTGCTCGGCTTCGGACATGTTGCGCGTGACGCCCTGGCTGATTTTGCGGAAGAACTCCTCCATCTTGCCGGCGGGCTGGAAAATCATCAGCAACCGGCCTTCGCTGGCGCCTACTTTGGCGAAACTATGCGGCACCATGCGCGGCCCAAACACGCTGTCGCCGGCTTTGGCTTCGTAAATCGTATCGCCCACTTTGATGAGGAACTCGCCAGCCAGCACGTACCACCATTCGTCTTGGGTGAAATGGTAATGGTGCGCTGGCCCGCCCTCTTTCACGCGGCGCGACTCAAATACGTAGAGGTCGCCGTCTGTATCGGCGGTGGCTATTTTGGTCAGGAAAGTGTCGCCTTCGAACAGAGACATGGGCTGGTTAAACCGGTCTTCGGTGGCCTTCACAGCAAAACCTTTGCTTACCCGAGGGCGACGCATTGCCCGCGCCGCCAGCGTCATGGGGAATGCCAGCAGTGCCCCGGTAGCCAAGCAGGCCTGCAAAAAATGGTTTCGATTCATAGCAGTAGCGGGTTAGCGATGAGCCGGATTTGGGCATCGGATAGTGATAATTCTGGCTGGGGCAGCAAACGCAGAGCAGGTTAGCAGAACATAGTAAATATACTATCCTGCAAATTCAAATTCATTATCGACCTCTTATAATCAACTTACAGTCAAAGCGTTACCCCTACAATCTTATTACAGACGCTGGGCCACTTACAAGGGCGGCGCTCGGCTTGCTGGTAGGCGGCGTGTTACCTTCGCGGGCCTAATCATCGTAGTTTGCCGTTTTCATGCCCCTCGTCCAGCTCGCCGAAGTAGAAGTCGATCTCATTCGCAAGCCCGTTCGGCGCCTGCGCCTGACCGTGTATGCTCCTGACGGACGGGTGCGCGTCACGGCCCCCTTGCGCATGCCGGTAGCGCTTATCGCCGAATTTGTGACCGCCCGGCAAACCTGGATTCGGAAGCATCAGGCCCGATTTGCCGCCCTCGAACGGCCGACGCCCCTCGCCTACGCATCGGGCGAAACGCATTTCTACCAAGGCCGCGGTTACCAGCTACAGGTCCACGAAGGTGCCGGACGGCCGCGGGTCGCGTTGCGCGAGGCAGAGGGGTTGCTGGACCTGTACGTGGCTACCGGCAGCACCCCTACCCAACGGGCGCAGGTGCTCACAGCTTGGTACCGGGCGCAGTTGAAAGCGCAGTTGCCCGCCCTAGTGGCCCAGTGGGAGCCTGTGGTAGGCGTGCAGGCCCGGGCGTGGGCCGTGAAGCAGATGAAAACGCGTTGGGGCACGTGCAACATTCAGGCAAAGCGCATTTGGCTGAACCTGGAGCTGATCAAACGGCCGCTGGCCTGCCTGGAGTACGTGGTCGTGCACGAGCTGGTGCACCTGCACGAGCGACTCCACAACGCCCGCTTCTGGGGCCTGATGGATCAGTTTATGCCCACCTGGCGGCAGCACAAGGCCGAGCTGAACCGGGTGCTGCTGGGCTCGGCGGCGGGTGCCGATGCCGACTGACGAGCGATTCGATTACTCGGCTCAGGGACAGGCTTGGTTTCCGGTTGTCCTTTTTTCCCGGTATCTTCTCTGCCATGAGTGTTTCTTCCGCTACTTCCCCTTGGCCTGCGCTGCCGGCAGATGCCTGGACGGCCACACGCGAGACGCTGCACCGGTGGACCCAAATCGTGGGCAAAACCCGCCTGGCCCTGAGCCCCATGCTCAACCACTGGTGGCAGGTACCGCTCTACGTGACGCCCCGCGGCCTGTCCACTGGTCCCATGCCCTACGCAGCGGGCTCCTGCGAGGTAGTGTTCGACTTCCGTCAGCATACGTTGCGGGTGCACACCTGCGCCGGGCGCAGCCTAGAAATGGAGCTTTACCCCCGCTCGGTAGCCGATTTCTACCGCCACTACCGCGCCCTGCTACGCGAGGCTGGCATTGCCGTCAGGCTCTGGCCCGTGCCCGTGGAGGTCGAAGACGTAACGCCCTTCGCCGAAGACCAGCATCATAATGCTTATGACGCGGCTGCTGTGGGCCGCTTCTGGGACGTGATGCTCTCCGTAGATCGGCTGCTGCACGAGTTTCGGGCGCGCTTCACGGGCAAGTGCAGCCCGGTACACTTTTTCTGGGGCAGCTTCGATATGGCCGTGACCCGCTTTTCGGGTCGGCCGGCGCCCCCGCACCCCGGCGGTCTGCCTCACCTAGCCGATTGGGTCACGCGCGAGTCGTACTCCGCCGAACAAATTGCGGCCGGCTGGTGGCCGGGCGGCAACGGGCAAGAGGCCGCCTTCTACAGCTATGCCTACCCCGGCCTTCCCGAACTAGCCACCGCCAAGATTCAGCCCGCCGAGGCGTTTTACAGCTCGGAAATGGGCGAGTTCTTTCTGCCTTACGAAGCAGCCCGCATGGCAACCGACCCGCAGCAGGCCGTGCTCGATTTCTTACAAAGTACTTACGCGGCCGCCGCTGACCTTGCTCACTGGGACCGGGCCGCATTGGAACGCCCCTGAACCGCCCACGCAGGCACCTCGACTCTGAGCCATTGCCACGGAATAACTACTTAAATGGCAAGCTTATAGCACCCCAACATCCCAGCTCCAGACTCGGAGAATACCAGCCAAGCCCTGCTGGTATTTTGGCAGCTTAGGTTTCTTCGGGGAACCAAGTAGGCTTAAAGCTATTCGCTGTAATCTTTTGCCTGGTAGCCGGCGATGGGCTTGCTGTGTGCTGTCTGTTTGAATCTTACACTCATTGGTTTGATTCTTATTATTTACCTAAGCCGGACCAGCGGAATTTTGCCCTACCAAGCCAAGCTTGCTGCGCGTCTTGTTTCTTCTAGCAGTCCGGCGTTACAGACAGGCGCAGCTACGGAGAACGGCTTTGGGTAGTACCCGCAGCAGAGGCTACCGGCTTGCTACCATGCTAGCACGCTAGCGGATGGCCTTGAGCGACGCTGCCCAACCTGAATGCCAGTTGCCTACTTATGAAAGGGTTTAAAGTTTACCCAATAGACACCGTCACCGGCCCGGTGCCAGCACATAGCCGCCGCGACTTCCATACGATCTACCTGCTAACCGGCCCGCGTCAGCTACAGTGCGCTGATCAGGTAATCGAACGAAACGGCACGTGCTTGTTCTTCGGTACTCCGTACAGCATAACAGCGACGCCCCAGATAGGCTATGGCTGCCTGTTTTCCGAAGCGTTTGTGCAGGAGAGCGGTCGTACCAGAATCCAGGAAGAATGGGCGTTGTTCCATAATCACCCAACGCGGGCCTTCTCACTCCGCGACGAGCAGGCGGTGTATCTTACCAGCCTGTTCCAGAAGATGCTGGTTGAGCAACATACGGCGTACCGCTTCAAACACGAGCTCCTCCGTAGCTACCTCCAGCTTGTTTTTCACGAGGCCGTGCGCCTGCGTACTCCCGTGCCCAAGCGCTGCTTTCGGTATTACTTCCGGCAACCCGGGCCGGCTGGCGAACTGGAAATCGGCCGGGGAAGGCAACGGCGCAGTGTGTGAAAGCTACTTCGTGCGCACGCTTCATTCTTGTGTAGCCTGGGAGTGCTTTATCACGTTGCCCCACAACCAGTTGCCGGGACACCCAATGCCAGGCAAAGCACAAACACTTCACTATCAAGCATTTATAAAACAGCAATATCACAGCTCAAATAAGACGGGGATGTCTCGACCATTGGCTTACCTCGATCTCATCACGCACGCCGGCGGCCAAATTTAGCCCACACCCTGTTTGAAATTTATACTAATCAGTTTGATTCTCTTTTTTTGGCCTGTCCAAACCGCCAGACCTTTGTCATGCACATTTGAAGCGGCTGGGCCGTTGCGCCCACCTGATACGTACCCGGATGGGCATGCCTCCCCAGCCACTGCCGGATACAGCTTTTGAACCATCTTTTTAAAGAAAACCAATGCAAACCGTTGAGTTGAACAACGGGGTAAAAATGCCCCTGCTGGGTTTTGGCGTCTTCCAAGTGCCCGACCCCACCGAATGCGAAAACAGCGTACTGGAAGCCATTAAAGCCGGCTACCGGCTGCTTGATACGGCCGCGTCGTATATGAACGAGGAAGCCGTGGGCAAGGCCATCCAGCGCAGCGGCGTGGCGCGCGAGGAGTTGTTCATCACCACCAAGCTCTGGGTGCAGGACGCCAGCTATGAAGGGGCCAAGGCCGCCTTTGAAACCTCGCTGCAAAAGCTCGGGCTCGACTACCTGGACCTCTACCTGCTGCACCAGCCTTACGGCGACGTGTACGGGGCGTGGCGGGCCATGGAGGAGCTCTACCAGCAAGGCCGTATCAAGGCCATTGGCGTCAGCAACTTTCCGCCCGATCGCCTCATGGACTTCCTCGTGCACCAGGCCGTGAAGCCGGCCGTCAACCAGGTGGAAACCCATCCCTTCCACCAGCAGGTGGCCGCGCAGCAGTTCATGGTCGACAACGGCGTGCAGATAGAGTCTTGGGGCCCGTTTGCGGAGGGTAAGAACGACCTGTTCCATAACGAGCTGCTGCAAGGCCTTGCCCGCAAGCACCAGAAAACGGTGGCGCAGGTGGTGCTGCGCTGGCTCACGCAGCGCGGCGTGGTAGCCATTCCCAAGTCGGTGCGCCCCGAGCGCATGGCCGAGAACTTCAATGTGTTCGACTTCGAACTGAGCCCGGAAGATATGCAGGCCATTGCCACGCTCGATACGAAGGCCAGCCTCTTCTTCGACCACCGCGACCCGGCCATGGTAAAGTGGATTAGCGAGCGAAAAATTCACGAGTAGTCCCGGCAGACCAAGTCTAATGCGGCAGCGATTCCACTTGACAACTATTACTACTCCTCCTGTTACCTAAGTTTTGCCCAGTGCAGTACATCGCTTTAATTGATTTAGGAGCAAGCGTTGAAGGGGCGTGAAAATTGGCAGCAAGCCGCCCATGAGCAGTAGCCCCGCTGAAGAGTTGTTTTTCATATCTTAAACCACCCAGCGAATTACCTGTACAATGCTGTCATTTTCGTACTAGCGCCATGGACCACCAAGTAGCTCCTACAACCAAAGCGGTCAGTTCCCACCAAGAGGTTACGGCCCAAGAGTTGAAACTGCAAGGCTTCAAGGCCTATGAGGTTGATACCGCCGTCAACCCCAGTCTCTCGTACCGCCGCCGGGACTTCTACAAGGTGGGCTTGGTGACCAGCCACTGTACCGTGCACTACGCCGACCGCAGCCTTGAGCTGAACGGCACGTGCCTGATGTTTGCCAACCCGCACATTCCGTATTCCGTCGAGCTCCATGAACCTTGGCTGAAAGGCTATTCCTGCCTCTTCACCGAGGCCTTTATGAAGGAAAACGACCGGTCGGAAAGCCTGCAGCAGTCGCCGCTGTTCAAGGTTGGCGGCACCCCCATCTTCCACCTCAGCGACGAGCAGGCGGCCTATACGAAGGGTATCTTCCAGAAAATACTGGCTGAGCAAGGCACGGAGTATCTCTACAAGGGCGACTTGATTCGCACCTACCTCCAACTGCTCATCCACGAGGCGCTGCGCATGCAGCCTACCGAGAGCTTTGTGCAGCACAAAAATGCGTCGGCGCGTATAACGGCCCTGTTTCTGGAGTTGCTGGAACGGTTATTTCCGGTGGAAAGCCCTGCTCAGGCGGTACCGCTGAAAACCGCGCAGGATTTCGCCCAGCAACTGGGCGTGCACGTCAACCACCTGAACCGAGCTGTGAAGGAGGCCACCGGCAAGCCCACCACCGCGCACATTGCCGAGCGCGTTATTGGCGAAGCCAAAGCCCTGCTGCACCACACCTCTTGGAGTACGGCTGAAATTGCCTATAGCCTGGGTTTCGAATATCCCACCTATTTCAACAACTTCTTCAAGAAGCACACCGGTACTACCCCGCAAGTGTTCCGCAAGACCACGTGAGACAGAGGCGGGTAGCTGACCATGGTCTCAGTAGCTACTATCGTGAGTATACTGGCCGCAAGTGCACTACCACCGCCACCCTCATCAAGGTTACAGTGTATAGTTTTTAAACTAATTAAAAAGGGGCTTCGCTAGGTAGTCTGATCCATTTCCCAATGCAAATGCGCCCTAGCCGACGGCTCTCGGCGCACGTTGAGGAAGCAGGTCGGTGGTATTTGGGCGTGGCGCTGGCTCCGCCGCTTGTGATGAGAACTGCGCCGCCGGCCGCAGACGGTTCTACCGGGCGGGCATTAGTTCGGTTTGATCCGCTTGGTCCGCTTCTGTTTGATATTCATACTCTTTGGTTTGAATCTTATTTAACTGCCGTCTCGGGCATTCGGATCTTTGTCCTGCTCACAGCCACTTGCTTTAAAGGCCACAGACAAACAATAGCCTGATATACAAGCAATTAACCCTTATCCTGTTTGGATACGGGCTACATCCGGTGCTTCAAGGAGTTGCGCTAAGCTCCTGTCGCTAGCGCGGGAGAGCGGTGGAGTGTTTTACATTTTAGATCAGCATACCCGATGGAAAAGCGAAAACTCTGCCCCAGCGGCCTAGAAGTATCGGCCCTGGGCTTGGGCTGCATGGGCCTGACCTTCGGCTACGGCTCAGTGACGGCCTCCGACAAGGCCATCCAGTTGATCCGAACGGCTGTTGACCGTGGGGTAACTTTTTATGATACGGCCGAAGCCTACGGGGAACTCAACGAAACGCTGGTAGGCCAGGCCCTGGCGCCGGTGCGCGACCAAGTGGTTATTGCCACCAAGTTCGGCTTCAAAGAGGGCAAGCCCCCGTTAGGGCTGGATAGCCGCCCGGAGCGCATCCGGGAAGTTGTCGAGCAATCCCTGCGGCGCATGAAGACCGACTACATCGATCTGTTGTACTAGCACCGCGTCGACCCCAACGTGCCGATGGAAGACGTGGCGGGGGCCGTAAAAGACCTCATTCAGGAGGGCAAGGTGAAGTACTTCGGCTTGTCGGAAGCAGGCACTGAGAGCATCCGCCGCGCCCACGCCGTGCAGCCCGTGTCGGCCCTACAAAGCGAATACTCCCTGTGGTGGCGCGAGCCCGAACAGAGCGTGCTGCCCACGCTCGAAGAGTTGGGCATCGGCTTCGTACCATTTAGTCCATTGGGCAAGGGTTTTCTGACGGGCAAGATCGACCAGAACACCCAGTTCGACAAGTCCGACTTCCGCAATACCGTACCGCGCTTCCCGGAAGAGAACCGCAAAGCCAACCAAGACTTCGTAGCCTTCATCGGCCGTATCGCAGCAGAGAAAGGCGCTACCCCGGCCCAGGTCGCGTTAGCTTGGCTACTGGCTCAGAAGCCCTGGATTGCCCCGATTCCTGGCACCACCAAGCTGCACCGGCTGGAAGAAAACCTTGGCGGCGCAGCATTGAAGCTAACTATCAACGAGTTACAGCGAATCGAAGAGGAAGGCGCCAAGATCTACATCCAAGGCGCCCGCTACTCGGAGCAGCAGCAGAAAATGATCAACCGGTAAGGGTCGGTTCAGCCTAGCTCACAAAACATGGACAACTCAACCGAACAACGGGCGGCGGGCCTCAACCGCCGCGACCTGCTAAAAGCAGGTTTGATCTTGGCGGGTGGCGTCCTGCTACCCGTCGCTTGCACCGTGGCTACTCCGCCTTCTTTTGCTTCATCCGCTTCCACAAAAAACCGTGTGAGTGGGCGCCGCAAGCTGGGTACCCTGGAAGTGTCGAGCGTCGGCCTGGGCGTCCAGAATATGAGTCGGACCTACCAGACGACGGTTCCTTCCCGGACCGAAATGCACCACATCATCCAGACTGCCTACGACCACGGCGTCACCTTATTCGATGCCGCGGAGGCGTACGGCCCGTTTGAGGTGGAGCGGATTCTGGGCGAAGCAGCGGCACCCTTCCGCAACAAAATCGTCATTGAAACGAAGTTTGGCTGGAACATCGACCAGAAAACCGGACAGCGGCTACCGGGCCTGAACAGCCGACCCGACCATATTAAGGTCGTGGTCGAAGGCATGCTGCAACGCTTGCGCACCGACCGCATCGATCTGTTGTACCAGCATCGGGTCGACCCCAATGTGCCCATTGAAGACGTGGTCGGCGCCATCCAAGACCTAATCAAGCAGGGTAAAGTCTTGCATTACGGCCTGTCCGAGCCCGGCCTGCAAACCGTCCGGCGCGCACACGCTATCCATCCGGTGACGGCCATTCAGAACGAATACTCGCTGCTCTGGCGAGGGCCGGAAGCGGAGGTGCTGCCCCTCTGCCAGGAGCTCGGCATCGGGTTCGTGGCGTGGAGTCCGCTGGGCGTGGGATTTCTTACCGGGGCCCTCGACGCCGAAACCCGGTTTGCGCCCGGCGACATTCGCGGCATGGAGTCGCGGTTCGCGCCGGAGAACCTGCCGAACAACTTGGCCCTGGTGAAGCTACTCCAACGCTGGGGAAATCAGAAAGCAGCCACGCCCGGCCAACTGTCCTTGGCTTGGCTGCTGGCCCAGAAACCGTGGATTGTGCCCATCCCTGGCACTACCCAGATGGCGCATATGCTGGAAAACAACGGGGCGGAGGCGGTCCGGTTTACGGCCGATGAACTCCAGCAATTCAGCGCAGAACTGGCCCAGATTCAGGTCCGAGGCGAACGGCTGCCGCCGATGGTGCTCCAATTTTCCGGAGTGGAAGCAGCAGCCAAACAGTAGTCCTGCTTTTGTCGGCACCGCCCGCCTTTCCATCGGTGGCACCGAGCCAGCAACCCTATAAACGAGCACACTGTGAAAAGACTACTTCTGGGATTCGCCTTCCTGCTTACTCACGCCTTGCCGGCACAACAACCCCTGCCTACGGTTCGCACCGCCGCCGGCGTCGTGCGCGGGATAACCGAAGGCGATGTGTCCGTCTTTAAGGGAATACCTTACGCAGCGGCCCCGGTTGGTGCCAATCGGTGGAGCCCTCCCCGCCCCTTCCCTGCCTGGCAGGGCGTGCGGGAAGCCAACAAGTTCTGTGCGGATTGTCCGCAGGCTGGCTGGCCGCGCGGCGCCGGCATGTCGAAAAATTCTTCCGAAGATTGCTTGTTTCTCAACGTGTGGAAACCAGCTTCGGCCACGAAGACATCCAAATTGCCCGTAATGGTTTGGATTCACGGCGGGGGCTTTGTGTTCGGCAGCGGGGCCGGCCCTGATTTTTCAGGCGCCGCTTTTACCAAGCAGGACGTGCTGCTGGTGTCCTTAAACTACCGGTTGGGGCGCCTCGGTTTTTTTGCGTTTCCCGCCCTTAGTCGCGAAAACTCCAATGCCTATACAGGCAACTACGCCTACATGGATCAGATCGCGGCCTTGCAGTGGATTCAACAGAATATCGGGGAGTTCGGGGGCGACCCCAGCAACGTCACCCTCTTTGGCGAGTCGGCGGGAGGGGTTTCCGTGCAGTCTCTCCTGACCATCCCCGCGGCGAAAGGGCTGTTTCATAAAGCGATCATCGAGTCTGGGGGCGGCCGGGATGGCGTGCTCACCGGGCGCCCTCTCAACCAGGAAAACGCGGATGTGCACTATCCTGTTTCGGCGGAAAGCATCGGCGCAAACTTCGCCAAGCGCTATGCTATCGCGGGGGCAGACGCCGCGGCGCTGACCAAACTGCGGGCGCTCAGCGCGGCCGAGGTGGTGGATGACGGGCAGGAAACAGCAGGCCCGGGTGGTCCGCCCACCTATTCCGGGCCGATTCTTGATGGCAAGCTCGTAGTAGAAACGGCCGAAAGCGCCTACAAGGCCGGTCGGCAGGCCGGCGTTCCGATCCTGATCGGGTCGAATAGTGCGGAAGTGCCGGCAGGCTTTGTCAACGCCGCTTCCAAGGAGCAACTGCTGGCGCTATTCGGAAACCTGAAGGCCGAAGCGGCGGCAGTTTACGACCCGGAGGGGAATGCTGAGTTGGCCCAGATGCTCACGCAGGTCAACACGGACAAGGTGTGGGCCGAGCCGGCCCGGTTTACGGCGAAAGCCGTTGCTGCCAAGGGCAATCCGGCGTACCTCTATCTGTTCTCCTACGTCTCGCCCGCGCTGCAACCGATGATGCGCTTTGGCGCGGCCCATGCCTCCGAGATTCCATATGTATTTGACAATCTGATAATTACAAACAGCGCATCTGTGGCACCCAAAGACCAAGCCGTAGCCAAGCTGATGAACACTTACTGGGTAAACTTTGCCAAAACCGGGAACCCGAACGGAAAGGGCCTGCCGAAATGGCCCGCGTACGATCCCCAAAAGAACGAGCTTCTCGAGTTTCGCTCCGATGGGTCGGCCGTGGGCGAACCCGATCCCAAGAAAGCCAGGTTGGATGTCATTGAAAAGGCCGTCACGTCGGGAACCCTACGCTAACGCAGGCCGAAGCTTCTGTCACCTGACATAGAAAGAACCCTAATTCTTTGAAAATAACATCATGAAAGTAGCAGTATCGACCTTGTTGTTTGTGCTCGCGCTGTCGATGCCGGCAGCAGCGCAACGAACGTCCATTTTTCCCAAAGGGGAAATCGCTACCGTCGATAATCACACGGGAACGGTGTGGCTCAAAGAATTAAGTGAGCCCGATAGTGTCTTCAACTACAGCATTGCCACGGCCACCTTTGCCCCCGGGGCCAAACTGGATTGGCACATTCACCCAGCCGGACAAATCCTGCTGATTACCGAAGGCATCGGGTACTACCAAGAGCGGGGCAAGCCCCGCCAAACGGTTCAGCAAGGGCAGGTCATCAAATGCCAGCCCGGCGTAGAACATTGGCATGGAGCCGCACCCAAGAGCAGCTTTGCGTACCTGGCCACGACCCCTACGCAAAAAGGGAAAACCATCTGGTTGAAAAGGGTAACGGATGCCGAATACCGCAGCAGCAAATAAAGGAGGTGTTACGATAGATGCCTGGTAGGCCAGCCTCATTTTTCCACTGGTAAGTAAATACATAACCCAATGAACATTGTAAAAACGCTTTTTCTAGCCTTGGTTCTGCTTTTCACGGGCCTGCAGCTCTCTTTTGCGCAGGCCAAATTGCCAAGCCCTGCCCCCACCACCTTCACCAAAGAGGAACAGGAACTCCTGGCGCTCTCCAAAACCAAATGGACCTGGATGGCCGACAAAAACGTAGCGGCGTTAAATGGGCTGTTTAAAGAAAACTGCGTTTTTGTGCACATGGGCGGCAGCTGGGGGAAAAATCAGGAATTGAATGTTATCAAAGGCGGCATGATTTGGTATAAGAAAGCCGAAGTCTACGCCGCTTCCGTCAACATCTTTGGCAACACCGCCATCCTGCTCAATGACATTGACTTGGTGGCCATGGTCGGGGGCAACGAAGCCATCAATCCCTTTATGGTGACGGAGGTCTACCTCAAAGAGGACGGCAAATGGAAGATGGGCTCGCTCACGTTCTCGCATCTGGCCCGGCCGCTTAAATTGACGAACAACTCCAATCAGCCGCCGCAACACTAACCCCAATCTATCTAGCCGAACCGGCGTAACCTTCCAAACGTGCGCGCGTGATTGGCAGCCGGCAGTTTGGTTAAGCTAACGAGGTAGACCAGCGTACTGCTGGCTTACCGCTCTCATACTTGCTACCATTTATAATCCTTCTAAACCTAAACCGCCAGCCGATGGAAATGCAGGTTAACCGTCAACTGCAACGTAACGCGCGGCTCTTGGCTGTCATGGCATGCTGGTTTGTGGCGTTCTTTCTGTTGATTTCAGCGTGTTCTTTCGCTCAAACAGAGGACGGGAAAGCCAATGCAAAATCTGCCTTGAATCCCGACAAAATATTGATTGTGTATTTGTCACGCACCAACAACACCAAGGCCGTGGCGAGCTTCATTCGCCAAATGGTCGGCGGAACCTTGGTGGCGCTGGAACCGGAAAAGTCCTACCCTGAAAACTACCAAGCCACGGTGCAACAGGTAGCCCATGAAAACGAGACCGGCTATCTGCCGCCCCTGCGCACCAAAATTGCCAATCTGGGGCAGTACGACGTGGTCTTTGTGGGCTTTCCAACCTGGGGCATGCAGTTGCCGCCGCCGGTAAAAAGCTTTCTGAAGCAGTATGACCTGCGCGGCAAAACCCTTGTACCGTTCAATACCAATGCGGGTTATGGGGTAGGCAGCAGTTTCGAGACGGTCCGGGCGCTGGCTCCCCAAAGCACCGTCCTAGAAGGCTTCTCAAGCCGAGGCGGCGTGGAAAGGGACGGCGTGTATTTCGTGATGGAGGGAAATAAAGAAAAGCAGGTGCGGAACGAAATAAGAGAATGGTTGAAAAAAATCAACCTGCTACACAAGTAGCAAAACGCCAAAATCGATACCTAACTTTTATCCTAATCGAGTAGAAAAGCTGAGTCATAACCCAAATGGCAACTAGGTAACGCATTGCTGCTGAGTGCACTTTTATCTCTAACCTACCACGGCCCTAAGCTTCTTACGAAGTTTAGGGCCGTGGTTTTATAAGCCACTGTTTTCGATAAACGACTAGGCTCCTTAGTTCTTCTTGGTTCTTTCGTCGAAAACAGCAGCCTGCCACGCAGACTCCAATGGCTTGTACAAACAGGCTGCCTCGGTGAGCATGTTTCACGTAAATTGCAGCTTCGGTGGATTCCCTGCTGGTTTGACGCAGCAGGAAACCGATTTTGGCCATTTCAACGAGAGTTGAGAGTCGGCAGGTTGCTGATGTTCACAACATGATGCAACTCAAACTCAGCATCAATTCACTTTTCAAAACCGCTTCCAGACGCTGGAAACACAGATTTTACGCTTATGTTTGATATGATGGGCATGATGGGCAAGGTCAAAGAGCTTCAGGACAAAATGAAGCAGGCCCAGAATGAATTACAGTTTCTGACTGCCACCGCCGAGTCGGGCGGCGGGCTGGTAAAGGCCACGGCCAACGGCCAACGCCACCTGCTGAAACTGGAAATCGACGAATCGCTCCTCACCCCCCAAGACCGCGACATGCTCGCCGACCTCGTGGTAGCGGCCGTGAACAAGGCCCTGGATGACGTGTCGGAAAAAGCGAAGGAAGAACTCAAAAACAAGACCTCCGGGCTGCTGCCCAATATTCCGGGTCTCGATCTTGGCAACTTTGGGCTCTAGTGCGGAGACGGCGGTGGCTTCGTGCGCCGATGTGGCCGTGGTGATTCTGAATTGGAATGGGCAGGAACTGCTGCGGCAGTTCCTGCCTTCTGTTTTGGCCAATTCCGACGGCGCCCGCATTGTAGTGGCCGACAACGCCTCCACTGATGCTTCCGTAGCCGTGCTACAAAAAGAATTTCCGTCTGTTCATATCATTCAGAATAGCAGCAACTTAGGGTTTTGCGAAGGCTACAACCAGGCTCTGCAGCAGGTAGCCGAGCCGTATTACGTGCTGCTCAACTCCGATGTAGCCGTCACGCCGGGGTGGTTGCGGCCGCTGCGCTCGTTGCTGGAAGAGCGGCCGACCGTGGCCGCTTGCCAGCCCAAAATCCGAGCGTTTCACGACCCCGAGCGCTTCGAATACGCCGGTGCCGGCGGCGGTTACCTCGACCGCCTGGGCTATCCGTTTTGCCGCGGCCGTCTCTTTGATGCACTGGAAATCGACCGTGGCCAGTATGACGATGCGCGGCCGGTGGCATGGGCCACGGGTGCGTGCATGATGGTGCGGGCCTCGGCATGGCACGCCCAAGGCGGCCTCGAAAAGGCGTTTTTTGCTCACATGGAGGAAATCGACCTGTGCTGGCGACTGCAAAACGCCGGCCTGGAAGTGTGGTATCATGGCGGCAGCACGGTGTACCACGTTGGGGGTGGCACACTGCACAAGTCCAACCCGCGCAAAACCTACCTTAACTACCGCAACGGCTTGGCGCTGGTGTATAAGAATACGGCTGAAGCTGAGCTACTTGGCACCATGATCAGCCGAGTGATATTGGATTGGGTGGCCGCGTTGCGCTCTTTGCTGCAAGGCGCAGCCGCGGAGGCAGGCGCTATTCTGCGTGCGCACCGCGATTTTTATAACCAGTTGACTTACTGGAAGTTACAGCGCAAAGCTTCCCTTCACAAACTACGCACGGCTGAGCGGCAGGGCGTATTCAACGGCAGCTTGGTGTGGGCGTATTTTGCCCAGGGCAAACGGACGTTTGGCGAGTTACAGATCCCAGACAGTGCTGCGCTGGCGGCGCATGGCGCGGCGCACGTTCATCCAGAACGCTAGGGCAAAGTACAGGACAATGGGCGAACCGAAAGTGAAAAACGAGGCGTACACAAAAGACAGCCGTACGCTGCTGGACGAGAAGCCAAGACGGTCCCCCAAGGTGCTGCAGACTCCGAAGCTCTGCTTCTCGATGAAGTTCGTGATTTTTTTCATAGCTCCTTCGCAATACAGCCGGACGTGCCGACTATTACACTTCAAAATAACAATAAACCGAGCGGTCGTCAAGCACCTGCTTGCGAAAGCAACACAATTTCTAACCCCAAAAGGTAGTTTTTGCGTTTGTTGACCAGCCTTTCTGACCCGCGTTCCTACCGTATGAGAATTTTCCTTCGCCTGTTGCCCTCTGCCTTGGTGCTTGTTGCTGCGTCCGCGTTACCGAGTTGTACGATATCCAAGATGTTGAAGGTTGCACAGACCGGTCAGGAAGTTACGGTAAATCCTTCGGTACTAGAGAGTAATGGCGAGAATGTCTTGTTCAGCGTCACGGCTCGCTCTCCTGCTAAGCATTTGCGCAAGGGAAAAGTTTACGAGCTCAACCTAAGTTACCGCTACAATAACGGCCTAAACCAAGATACGGTGGGCCGCCTGCCTTTTCTGCTGGGCGAATACACCTACGACGAGCAGAAAAAAGACCAACTTGTTATTACGAAGCAGTTTTCGTTTCCGTACACGCCCGCCAAAAGTCCGGGTGAACTGGTGGCGGTGCCCGTGGTGCGCGAGATACAGTCAGGCGGCAAACGCCTGAAAGGCAAAGAGATGCGGCTGGCCCGCGGCATCGTCACGACGGGCCGCTTGGTAGTACGGCAGGACACTACCATTGAGCTGCTGCCCGAAACCGCCGACAACAACATGAGCGGCACCCGCGTGCTGCCGTTTTACTTCGACGCCGGCCAATCCAGCATTCGCAACTACTTGGGTACCAACGTGACTGCCCTGGAAGATTTTATTGAAGCCAACCAGCACACGGAGAAGGTCATGATTGTGGCCGGCCACTCGCCCGACTCCCTCGACCGCCACGATCCGCGCTTGGCCGACAAGCGCGTGCAGGCCCTTACCAAATACTACAAGCACCGCGTAGATACCGATTCGTACCTGAATTCGGTGCGCAACATTCAGTTTGAAAGCCAAGCCTATCACCGCCGTTGGGATCTGTTTCTCAACAAAGTGCAGACCTCGGCCTTGAAACCCGAGCAGATCGATTCGGTTGTGCTGCTGATCAACGACACGCCGGGCAGCTACGAGCAAAAGGAAAAAAGCTTGCACAAGCTTTCTTTCTTCGACTACCTGGAGGAATACATCTACCCGGTCATGCGTTTTGGCACCGTCGCGGTAAAGTACACTGCGCCAAAGCGTTACGATTCGGAGATTTATCTGCTTTCCAAAAAGATCGTGGAGAAGCAGACCGAAGGCGACGCACTTACGCCGGAGGAACTGCGGTATTCGGCCACGCTTACGCCGCTGCTGGCCGAAAAACAGCGCATCTACGAAACCTCTGTGGCCATGACCGGCAGTTGGCAGGCGTACCATAACTTGGGTGTGGTGCTGCTTCAGCGCTCGGAGAAGGAAGTGAGCGACAAGGTGCGACGCGCTTACCTGCGCCGCGCGGCCACCAACTTCACGCTGGCCGCCCACCGCAACCCCACCGCCGAGATGTTTTACCACGTAGCCGCGGCTTATCACCGGGCCAACGACCGCCTGGAAGCGCTCCAGAACTACGATTACGCCATCAAGCTGGGCGGCACGCATCCCATTCTGGATAAGGTATTTGCCGACAAAGCCGCCCTTGAAATTGAAATCGGCCAGCTCGACGATGCTTTGGGCAGCATGAGCTACAGCAGCAAAACCTACCAGAACACGATGAATCGCGGCCTGATCTATTTGCTGAAGGATAACTACCCTGGCGCGGCCAAGTTTTACCAGGAAGCTTTGGTACTGAAACCCAACGATCCGATGGCTTATTACTGCCTGGCCGTAATTGCCGCCCGCACCAAGAACGAAGCCGAAATGGGCCAGCAGCTGCGCCGCGCCGTGCAAGTTGACCGGGCGTTTGCTCAGCGCGCCGTGGAAGATCTGGAATTTCGGGATTTCGCCAGCTCTAAAACGTTTTTGGAGGCAGTACGCTGAATAAAAACGAAACTCCCTGCCTCACTTGCGGCGGGGAGTTTCGTTATAGTATTCATTTGCCCGTACGGGCTGCACATCGTAGCTTTACGGGCCGGAAAATTTCCGGCTTTTTCTTTCTGACTTTTCGACTTTCTGCTATCAACTATGCGGACCATCCAATTCCGGGAAGCCCTGCGTGAAGCTATGACCGAAGAAATGCGCCGCGATCCGCGCGTGTTTCTGATGGGCGAAGAAGTGGCTGAATACAACGGCGCTTACAAAGTGAGCCAAGGCATGCTCGACGAGTTCGGCGCTGAGCGAGTGATTGATACCCCGATCGCCGAGCTGGGTTTTGCCGGCATCGGCGTAGGCGCAGCCGTCAACGGGCTGATTCCGATCATCGAATTCATGACCTTCAACTTCTCGCTCGTGGCCATCGACCAGGTGATCAACGCGGCGGCGAAGTTTTATTCGATGTCGGGCGGTCAGTATTCGTGTCCCATCGTGTTCCGCGGACCAACTGGCAACGCCGGCATGCTCTCGTCGCAGCACTCTCAGAACTTCGAGAACTGGTTTGCCAACACGCCCGGTCTGAAAGTAGTCGTTCCTTCCAATCCCTACGACGCGAAAGGCTTGCTCAAGAGCGCCATCCGCGACCCCGATCCAGTGATTTTTATGGAATCGGAGCTGATGTACGGCGACAAGGGCGAGGTGCCGGAAGAAGAATACCTGCTGCCCATTGGCAAAGCCAACGTGGTGCGTCAGGGCAAGAGCGTAACCCTGGTGAGCTTCGGCAAAATGATGAAAATCGTGCTGACCGCCGCCGACGAGCTCGCCAAGGAAGGCATTGAAGCTGAGGTAATTGACCTGCGCTCGGTGCGCCCCATCGACTATGATACGCTTATCGAGTCGGTGAAGAAAACCAACCGCATGGTGATCGTGGAAGAAGCTTGGCCACTGGCCAGCATCAGCTCGGAGCTGACCTACATGGTGCAGCGTCGTGCCTTCGATTACCTCGATGCCCCTGTCGTGCGCATTACCTGCGGCGACGTGCCGCTGCCCTACGCTCCTACCCTCATCGAGGCGTCGCTACCAAACGTGGCCCGCACGGTGAAGGCCGTGAAAGAGGTAATGTATCAAAAAGCATAGCTCTATAAGCATTTGACAATCAAATACTTATAGCAATAATAAAAAAGCCCCGTTGCAAGCAACGGGGCTTTTTTATTGAGTTCAGCCGACAAACTTAAGGCCTTAGCGAAAGCCGCCAAACCCTGCTGGGCACTTTTATACGTCCTTTGGATTATTCGTATCTTTTGGGAAGCCTCTCTTCCACCCCACCCAGCCTTCCCACCCCATGAATCACCGTTTGCACATCCGTTTTGAACAACTCGAACACGCCACAGATCGGCTCTTGCAAGCGGCGGCGGCGTTGGGCGACAAATCACACCTGAGCCCCGCGCCGGGGCATTGGTCAGCCGATCAGGTTATTCAGCATCTGGTAGTGGCCGAAACAGGAATTGCTCAGTACATCGATAAAAAGCTGCTGCAAGCCGAGAGTTTGCAGAAATCGGGGTTTGGGTCGTTTTGGCGCTCCGCGCTGCTGCGTGTGCTGCTCAGGGTTCCCTTTGCTAAGTTCAAAACGCCCGCCAAGCTTGCCGCGCTCACTCCCGCGGAGGTGCCATCTCTGCCGCAGCTGCAGTCGCAGTGGCAAAGCGTGCGGCGGCGGCTTGAGCAGATGCTCAACGAGTTTCCCTCGAAGCTACTCGACCGCGCCATTTTCCGGCATCCGCGTTCGGGCATGCTCAACATCTACCAAACGCTGGATTTTATGCTTGACCATGTGCTGCACCACCAACGCCAGATGGAGCGCATCACGCAGCAGATAAATACCAAGTAATTATCTGATTACCAAGTTTTTGCACCGGAAATCATACCTGTCATGCTGAGCACAGCCGGAGGGCTGAAGGGTAGTTCTTGGCGGAAGCAATTGATGGCGACCAGCGCTGCTACTCGCTTGGCTTCCTCACAATATCGGCGTAGCTCTCGTGGCGGGGCGCTACACGCATCAGTTCAGCCAAGTCGGCGGGAGGCACGGTTAGTTTGCGTCGCTTCAGGTCCAGCCACGCCCCATCGACGGTTACAGAAGCGGCCACCTGTCCGTTGCTTTTGCGGATGATGTGCACAATGCGCCAGCGCGAAGCATCTTCGTTGAGGCCCGCCAGCTCGGACGTTACATGAATCGTTTCGCTCAGGTGAATTTCCTTCATAAAGCGCGTATCCTCCCGAAACAGAATCGGGCCGATGGCTAGCTCCGCGAATTTCTGCATCGAAAACCCATTCTGGGCCAAAAAGTCAAGCCGCGTTTGGGCCGCATAATCGTTGTAGGCGCTGTGCCGCATGTGCACGTTCGGGTCCATATCGGCCCAGATCACGGTAAAGGTCCTTTCGAAAGACATTTGGGAATACGTCGAAGCTTAACAAATAGAGGAAGCGCCACAATTGATAGCTTTTGCCTTGTACGGCTCGTCCACAAAAAAGCCCTTTCGCGACCGGCAAAAGGGCAAGCATTTTCAAGGCTCAACTGCAAATCATTGACTTACAGAACTATACAATTGACAATAAGTAATATAGTTTTAAACTAACTAGAACTAATTTATTACTACAATCGAACTCCTACATACTGCCTCATTGCCCATATCGGCGCTGAGTAGCTGCATATCCGCTTCGGCTGGTTAATTACAAAAAATCCGGGAGTGTCGCCATATTTACCGCACCTCTCGTGTAAGCCGCTTCCCATGAACCCTAATTTACAGCACCTTTTTGCCGTCGCTCAGCAACCTGAACGGCGCATCATCGGCCTTATGTCGGGCACCTCACTCGATGGGCTGGACGTGGCGCTGTGCCGGTTTTCGGGGCATGGCATGGCCACAAAAGTGCAGGTAGAGCGCTTTGCTACAGTCCCTTACGCGGCGGAGGTGAAAGAGCAAGTGCGAGAAGTATTTGCCAAATCCCACATCGACTTTGAGTTGCTTTGCGTGCTTAACCCGTGGGTGGCGCTGTTGCAGGCCGATATGGTGCTGGCTTGCCTGCGCGAGTGGAACATCGCGCCCACTGAAGTGGATTGCATCGCCAGCCACGGCCAGACCGTGTTTCACGCCCCGCGCAGTCAGCAGGTACGGGCGGGTTTCCCCAATGCGACCCTGCAAATTGGCGACGGTGACCACATGGCCGTACGCACCGGCATCCTGACGCTCAGCGATTTTCGGCAAAAACACGTCGCTGCCGGCGGCGAGGGCGCGCCGCTGGCCGTGTACGGCGATTATCTACTGTTTTCCAAAGCCGGCCAGGATCGCATCCTGCTCAACATGGGCGGCATTGCCAACTTTACTTTTCTGCCGGGCTCGCTGGCGCTGGACGCTATTTTTTCCACGGACGTAGGCCCCGGTAATACGCTGCTTGATGCCTTTACCCAGCGCCACTTTCCGGGCAAAAGCTACGACGAAAACGGTGCCCTGGCGTCGCAAGGCCAAGCAAGTGAGCCGCTGCTCCAGGCATTGCTGGCGCATCCGTTCTTCGCCGCTGAGTTTCCCAAAACCACTGGTCCCGAGCTTTTTAGCCCGGCGTACGTGGAACAGGCGCAGCAACGCAGCAACACCACCGCCTTGCCTCCCACCGATTTGCTGGCGACGCTTACGCAGTTCACGGCCGCCGGAATTGTGCAGGCCGTTCATCGCTGCTTCGCTGCCGGTACAGCGCCTGGTGTGGCTATTTATGCCAGCGGCGGCGGTATGCACAATGCGTTGCTAATGAGCATTTTGCAAAAACAGCTACCGATGTGCACCTTTCATACCACCGCAGACCTCGGCATCCACCCCGACGCAAAGGAAGCCGTGCTGTTTGCTACGCTCGCCAATGAAAGTATTGCTGGCGATCCCGCTGCCTTCGGTCAGGGACGGGCGGGCATTCCGGCCGTGTCGATGGGGAAAATTTCTTTCGCACATTGAGACTAGCCCGCGTTACAAAATCTTTTTGGGAGGTAATAGTACTGTCGCCTTTGGAACAGCAATGGAAAATGATGCTGTTTCGTATTCGAGCAGACCTTGGTAAACATAACGTTTACTTCTCGGACAGCCTCTTTCCTCGCTACAGGTGTTTGTCGAAGCGGCCTTCCGTAACAATCAACGAGTCGCAGCCGGGCTGGTAGAGCGTGAAGTGAAACGTGCCGGCGATGATGCCGGCGGGCTTGTTCAAGTACGTGATGACCAACTCGCCGGTGCGGTAATGCGCATCGCCGGCGTAAAAGTCACAGGGCGCCCCATTTGCACTAAAGGTGCCTTCCTGATACCGACGGTTTAGCGGGTAGCGGCCCGGTCCTTGAACGCCGTCTACCCCAATCACCAGGTCCTGCCGCGTACTCTGATCGCTTTTTTTCGTGTACCGAAAGGCCCGAATGACCAAGGCACCCTGGTAGGAAGGCTCATACACGACGGTAAACGGCGCTCCCCGATTGCCATCTGACCCGTTGGGGATAAAGGCTTTCCCGTTGACCAGGCAGCCGAAGGTGTTGGCCCCGGTTTGCGTGGCCGGCGGCAGCTGGTACACAGGCATGGGGTCTTGCGGCTGGTGGCACTGCGTGCCGAGCAGCAGGGGGCTGGTGGCCAAACTCGTTCGCAGGAGAACGGGCAGAAAGGACTTCATGAGCGGGACGAACAACGGGGCCAATACACCGCGCGAGTGGACAAAAATCAGAACCAACGGGAAGCCGGAAGATAGGCGAGATCCGGAAAAAGTCGCTTAACGTAAGATAAGTTATAAGCGCACTCTAGCAAATTCACAATTCAAGCGCCTAACCGAGCTACATATCTATTTTGCCACAGAGTGTGACGAAAGCGAGAAACGCTCGGGTCAAAGTAAAGAGCTTACCAGCGACTAGTCCCCTCCGCAGAGAGCAATTATCCGCCAGCACGTAGCCAAACGTTAGGCAGTGAGTGGCACGAGGCTCCCGACCACCTGCCGGATTGCGTTGAGGTCCACGGCGGGGCTCGCGCCTAGTTCTTCGGACCACGTCGCCGCTGGTTCATCCGCGCCGAAGAGGGCCCGGGTAAAGCGCGGGTACAGCAATTGCGCTAACAGACCCTGCGCTAACGTCTGGCTCTCTGCGTCCGCTACACCCAACCGTTCGTGGAGGAAAAGTGCTACCCGCGCTTGCACGTTCTCAAACATGGCTTCGTGCAGGCGCACGGCTCCCTGTGGAAACCGCTCGGCTTCGGTGATGGCCAGCCGGAAGAGGCGTATTGGCTTGCTCGACAGCACAGTTTCGAGAAAGCGTGCACAAAACAGCACCAAGGCCTGCCCGGGGTCGTGGGCGTAGTCGGCCGGTCCTTTCAAGTGATCGAGCTGCAAGTCCAGCACCAGGTCGAAAACGGCCAGAAACAGGTCTTCCTTGCGGACGAAGTGCGCATACAGCGTGCGTTTGGTTGTGCCGGCGTGCGCGGCAATGCGGTCCATCGACGCCCGCTCGAAGCCGGTTTCCAAAAACACCGCCTTGGCAGCGTGTAGCATATGCGTCCGCAGCTCGGACCCGCGTTTGGCCATCTCTTTTGTATCTACGAAGGTCTGGCGATACGCCAAACCCACTGCAAAAATCGAATTTCCCATCCGGATACGCACTATCTCTTCTCTGCACGCTGTTTTCTAGCTGGGCTCTTATACTATTCCGTATGTTTTTATCAGTGTCACATTAAATATACTATACCGTATAGTATATTTATCAACCATTATCATCTTCTATCTTTTCGCCATGAAAATCATCGTAACAGGTTCGCTAGGGCACATCAGCGAGCCGCTCACCAAGGAGTTAGTTGCCAAAGGCCACGCCGTGACGGTCATTAGCAGCAAAGCCGAAAGGCAAGCCGCCATCGAAGCTCTGGGCGCGACTGCCGCCATCGGCTCCCTAGAAGACGCTTCGTTTCTGGCTGCCACCTTTGCCGGCGCCGAAGCTGTGTATGCAATGGTGCCGCCCAATATGGCCGCTCCCGATGTATTGGCCTATTATCGGAACGTGGGCCACAGCTACGCTCAGGCCCTTGAACAGGCGGGTGTGCAACGGGTGGTGCACCTGAGCAGCTGGGGCGCCGATTTGGACCGAGGCACAGGCTTCATTCTCGGTTCGCATGAAGTTGAGGGCCTCTTGGATAAGCTACCCAACGTCGCGCTGACGCACCTGCGCGCTGGTTCCTTCTATTACAACCTGTTCGGCTTTGTGGGCATGATAAAAGGAATGGGCCTGATTGGCTCCAACTACGGCGGCGACGATAAAATTGTATGGGCCCACCCCCAAGACATTGCGGCAGCCGCAGCCGAAGAACTGACCAGAGCCGCGACAACCGGCACAACGGTTCGTTACGTAGCCAGCGACGAGCGTACGGCCACCGAAACCGCGCAGGCCCTGGGCGCTGCCATTGGCAAGCCGGATCTGCAATGGCTGACTTTCTCCGACGAACAAACCCAACAGGGCCTAGAACAAGCGGGCATTCCGGCCCACATCGCCGCCAACTACGTGGAATTGGGAGCCAGCATTCACAACGGCACGCTGCGGCAGGACTACGACCGGCACCAGCCCCACGTGATGGGCACCGTAAAAGTGGAGGACTTCGCGCGGGAATTTGCAGCTGCGTTTTAGCCCCGGCCCGTTGGAGAATGGACTTCCGTTAGGTTTGCGACATCGGGTGCCTAAAACCCAAATAATTGACATTCAATCACTTATAAATAAAGTCATTAAGCCCGCAAGGTCAGCCGGACGAGATATTGGCTTTGCTCGTCTTCGTCCAGAAAATCGACTTCGTAACCGGCGGCTTCGGCGTAATCCTGCAAGATGGTGGCGTCGGCAAACAGCCATTGGAAGGTAGGTCCGGCCTCGTCGCCGTAGCTCATGGTGTATTCTACTTCGCCGTAATACGGACCGTTGAGATTCAGGACCAGCGCGCCTTCTTCGTCTTCGTAGAGGTAGGAAATGTCGGAGGAAGTGGCCAGAATCTGGCCGCCGGGTGCCAGCAGCTTGTGGGCATGAGCCAGAAATTTCTCCAGGCCTTCCAGCGTCCCGACTAGGCCTATGCCGTTCATCAGCATCAGAATGGTATCGTAGTTTTCGTCGGTAGTGGGCAGGTGAAACAGATCGTGACAGGCTACTTGCCGCACGCCGCGCTCTTCCATCACTTGGGCTGCACCCGGCGACACGTCCACGGCTTTTACCACAAACCCGCGGCTTTGCAGCTCCAGGGCGTGGCAGCCGGCCCCAGCGCCCAAATCCAGCACGCGCCCGCGACACTCTTCCAGCGCCGTACGCTCGAGCTGGGGCATTTCCCACAGCGACCGAAAAAAATAGCTGGCCGGCAAGGGCTCGTCTTCGGCCACGTTGGAATGTACGGTGAGCGCGGCCTTTTTTTGACCGTTGAGGTACGCTTGCAGGGCATGGCCCAGCACGTCGGGAGCAGTAGAATTTGGCATGGCACGAAGATACGGCGGGTTGAGAAAGCACCCGCCGAGCGGTATACGCAACCCCGCGGCACCGAGGAGAGTTATCGAGGTGTCACTGTGCTGTAACTTGTTATGTCTTCCTCCTTCGATCCGGCCAAACGTTACACCAAATCGACGCTGCCAACCAAAATCTGCGCGACGTGCGGGCGGCCGTTTGCCTATCGCAAAAAGTGGCGCGCGTGCTGGGACGAGGTAAAATATTGCGGCGAAAAGTGCCAGCGCAACCGCCCGAAGCCCTAGGCCATGTATCCTTCGCGCGGCGCTTTGCGTTGTTTGAGCAACCAACCACTCTCCTTCTTTCCGCCATGTCTAGCAACCTCGACTACCTTGATCCTGCCCTTGTTCCGCTCGAAGACAAAGTTCTCGCTTACTTGGAGGCCGAAGAAGATCTGCGCAAAGCCACGATCGAGGCCCGCAACCTGCAAAGCCACGACCAAAGCGTAGAGCAATCGGCCCAGGAATTTGAGCAACGCCCCGCTACCGGCAACTTCGACCAGCACGCCGACGAAGTAGAGCAACGCCTGCAAAACATGCGCGATGACCTGGATATTCTGCGTCAGGAGATCATCGGGCTGCTTCCCGCGCGCAACGAGTTTGTAAAAGTAAACCTCGGCTACGGCCCCAGCCGCGTCGGGGCATTCAGCAAACCTGACCCTTCAAAGAAAGGCGGCGCTGAAGAGTATGAGCTACGGATTGTGCATTAAGCGATAGAGACCAACCTCCTATTGATAGCAATAAAAAGCCCCCGCTAACAACTTAGCGGGGGCTTTTTATATTCCATAACACATTTATAATCAAGTTTTTATGTAATAAGCCTAGGGATTTTCGGGCAGCAATAATGCGTCTTCGAAATTACCCAGAATTGGTTGGTCGCCGTTGGTAACGGCTTCGACGAGCAGCTTGCCGCCCACAAAAGCGCCTTTCCACGATTCGCCCATGCCGCCGAATACTTCTTCGCGGTCGCCGCGCGAGCGCAGTTTGTTGATGCCCACTTTGAAGGCCCGAACTTCCTTGGCCGTGCGGCGGGCCAGCTTCTCGTCGTCGCTGGCAATGGCCGACACCAAGGCGCCATTGGAAATGTTCATCTCCCCTACCAGCTCCTCTATACGGTCCACGAGCACGATGCTGTCGATGGGACCGAAGGGTTCTTTGAAGTACAGTTCGCTTTGGCGCGGCAGGTTTACCAGAGCCCGCGGGGCAAAATAGGCCGAGCGATCTTGGTCGGGCAAAAACAGGCTGTCGTCGAGCTGGCCTTCCAGCAACGGCGTAGCGCCAGTTTGTAATGCATTGACGTACAGGCGGTCCAGGTCTTTGGCCTGGTTGGCGTTGATAACCGGGCCAAAGGCCAGATCCGGCAACTTGTCGTCGGCGTTGTCCACTAGCGTAGGGTTGCCCACGCGCAACGAGTGCATCACGTTCCAATACGTTTCCAGAAACTTCGGAAACTGCTGCCGCTGCACCACGAAGCGCACGTATGCCGTGCAGCGCTGCTTGCCGTAGTCGTAGCCTTTTTTGAGCTGGTCGGCCAAGGTTGCCCAATCGGAATAGTCCCAGATGCCGTAGGTATTCACGCCTTCCATCTCCAGCATGTAGCGCTTGTGCACCGAACCGAGGGCGTCGGCGATGTTGCGACCATTGTAGCGACCACCCACAAACGACAGACAATCAACAGCTTGGTTTTTTACCAGCACGTCGCTCAGCTCGCCGCCGGGGCCACTTACGAGCGTAACGGGCAAGCCCGCCCGCCGGGCCAGCGCAAACGCCAGGCTCAGCGAAATAAAGCCGCCGTCGGTGGGCGTTTTGGCGATAACGGAATTACCGCACAGCACCTGCACCAGCACCGCGTGCATGAGCACCGACATGGGGTAGTTCCAAGAAGCGATGTTCGACACCAACCCGATCGGGGTGCGTTTGCCGAGCATGTCCTCGATGCCGTCGACGTACCATTGCACGCCGTCGATGCAGCGGTCGATGTCGGTGAAGCCCAGCTTGTAGGTTTTGCCGATCTCCCAGATGAGCAGCTTGCCGATCAGCTCGACGTGGTCACGCAACAAGTTCAGGCAGTCTTGCACTTTGGCGCGGCGCTCGTCGAGGTCGGTTTTGCCCCACACGGCGGCTTCGCTTTTGGCAAATTCTACGGCACGTTGCGCTGTTGCGCCGTCGAGCATGGGCAGCGCGCCCAGCGTGCGGCCATCCACTGGCGAGACAAAATCGCGGGGCGTGCCGGGCTCCTGCCAACGGCCTTCCAGCAGGTTTAGAAAGCGACCGTTTTGGTCGAATATTTCGGGAGCGATTTGCTTGACCTGCGTCAGTAAGCCTTCGTATTCAACTTGGGGTGAAACGATTTTGGGCATGAGAAAGAAATGAGGTTTCGGGTATTGGCAGAGTTGGTTGCGGAAAAGAGAGCGCTATCTTAGTAAGTGTTTGTTTAACAGAGACTTATACACTTGGCTTCTTTAACAATCAAGAGGCGGAAATTGTCGCCCAGCGGTTAGCAGGCGGCCTCGTGGGCGGCGTTGGCTAAAGACAGCACCTCTTTCACCATATCCGTGGAGCCAACATATATCGGGCACCGCTGGTGAAAATACACCGGCTCAATGTCCAGAATGGCCTCGTGGCCGGACTGGGCCTGTCCGCCGGCCTGCTCGATCAGGAGCGCCAGCGGGTAGCACTCGTAGAGCAACCGCAGCTTGCCCTCGGGCGTTTTCTCGGTCGGTGGATATAGGTAGATGCCGCCTTTGAACAGGTTGCGGTGAAAATCAGCCACTAACGAGCCGATGTAGCGTCCGCTGTAGCCGCGCTGCTTGCAGGTAGTGAGATAAGCGCGGATCGATTCGGGGTACTGATACCAATAGCCTTCGTTGCAGGAAAAGGTGGCGCCATCCTGCGGAATGCGAATTTCGGGGTGCGAGAGAAAGAATTCGCCCAGCGAGTTTTCGTAGGTAAAGCCTGCCACACCATGGCCCGTGGTATACACGAGCATCGTGGAAGAGCCGTAGAGCACGTAACCCGCCGCGACTTGCTTGCGGCCACCCTGCAAAAAATCCTCCCTGGTCGCCTGCGTTCCGACGGGCGTCACGCGGCGGTAGATGCTGAAAATGGTACCGATGCTGACGTTCACGTCGATGTTGGACGAGCCGTCGAGCGGGTCCATGGCTACTACGTATTTGCCCTGGTCGTTGCCGGTATAGATGATGTCGTCTTCCTCTTCCGAGAGAATAGCGCAGGCCTGTCCGCCGTTTTTGAGAGCCCGGATAAAGCGAATGTTGGCCACCACATCCAGCTTTTGCTGCTGCTCACCCTGAATATTTTGGTTGCCAAAAGCACCTGCAATGTCAATCAGGCCGGCGCGGTTTACCTCGCGGTTGATGATTTTGCCCGCCAAGGCGATGTCGCGCAATAGCTGGGAAAGCTCGCCCGTTGCAAACGGAAACTCGCTCTGCTTGCGCATAATGTAGCGGTCGAGCGTCGTACCAACTGGGTTGGCCAGCACATTTTCTTGTAGAGGATTGGACATAGCCTTGCAGTTTGGTTAGGGAATGCGGAGCAGTACGTACAAGCGGAGGCACGGCGCACCGCGCCTCCACTTATAACATCTTGAAAATCAAATACTTGTGATACTACGATTTGGCTGGCTGTTGCTTCTGCGATTGCCAGAGCACTACCTGCCACCCCTTTTTGGGGTCTTTGATTTGCACCACCACGTACTTCAGATGGGACGCGCTAGGTTGGCCGTCCACGGTGTTGGTGATGGTGATCAGGCCGTTGACCACGGCCGTCTGGCCGTCGTTGTAGCTGCGCACGTTCAGGGCTTCCACGTCGATCTTGCCGTACTGGCTTTTGCCGTCGCGGATCGACTGGATGTACTCCGTCTTGTTGTTTTGATGGCCATCGGAGTGCGTATACACCAGATCGTCGCTGAAGGCATTTTGCAGAAAGGCATAATTCTTCTTGACCTGCGCCTCAAAGCGCTGACGCTCAAGTGCTTCTACTTCTTTAACCGCAGCCATGTCTTTCTTGGTTTGGGCCAGCGCACTGAAACCCAGCACGAGCAGCGCAGCGAACAACAGGAGCTTTTTCATTAGGAAACGGCTACGGGTTTGTTAGACGATTCTTCGAGGTGCACTTCTTCCATGCGCGGCGCAAACAGATGCATCACGAACCAAGCCACGAGGTAAGCGCTGCCGCACAACAGGAAAATGATGTTGTAGCCCGTGTTGATGTCGCCGGAGGCTTTGGCTCTATCCAGCAAATACCCCACAATCAGCGGAAACAAAATGCCGCCTACGGAGCCCGCCATGCTGCCGATGCCCACTACCGAGCTTACCGTCCGCTTCGGAAACATGTCGGAAGCAGTAGTGAAAATATTGGCGCTCCAAGCCTGGTGTGCCGCGGCCGCCAAGCTGATCAGGGCCACTGCCATCCAGATGTTGGTGGCGTAGCGTGCCAGTACAATGGGCACTACCAGCAGGGCGAAAATCAGCATAGCCGTTTTACGGGCCCGAAACACGGTCCAGCCTTTCTGAATCAGGTACGATGAGAGATAGCCTCCGCCAATGCTGCCCACCGTAGTGAAAGTGTACACAACGACCAGCGGCAAACTAGGCTTGGTGAGGTCGAGTTTGAAGGTGGTAGAAAAATACGAGGGCAGCCAGAACAGAAAAAACCACCAAATCGGGTCAGTGAGCATCTTCCCGAAGATGAAAGCCCACGTTTGGCGTACGCTCAGCAGCTTGCTCCACGAAACGTTTTGGCTGTGATCGCCTTCGCCGGGCTCGGGTTCGTTGTCGCTGTGGATGTATTCGTACTCAGCGGTAGAGAGTTTGGGCTGCCGCGAAGGAATCTCGTAAAACTTCCACCAGCAGGCCAGCCATATAAAGCCAATAATACCGGTGATGATAAATGCTTCCTGCCACCCGTACCAACCCAGAATCAGGGGCACCATGATAGGTGCTACCACGGCCCCAATGTTGGCGCCCGAGTTGAAAACGCCGGTAGCTAATGCCCGTTCTTTTTTTGGAAACCATTCGGCCACTGTTTTGATAGCTGCCGGAAAGTTGCCCGCTTCTCCTAACCCCAATGCCGCCCGCGCAACCCCAAATCCAAACGTGCTGGTGGCAAATGCATGCGCAATGGCCGCCGCACTCCAGGCAATGATCGAAGCGATGTACCCTTTTTTAGTCCCAATTCGGTCGATGACGCGGCCAAATCCCAGCAAGCCAATGGCATAAGCCGTGGCAAAGGCCATCACGATGTGCCCATAGTCAGATTCGGTCCATTTGAACTCGGTTTCCAACGTGGGCTTCAGGAGCCCGATCACCTGGCGGTCGAGGTAGTTGATGGTGGTGGCAAAAAAGAGCAGCGCCACCACCGTCCAGCGGTATTTTCCGAGTTTAGTTTCCATGGGAATTTACTTAGGTAGCGAGTTTACAAATTGCATAAGCCCGGAAATCTGGGCCACCAAGGCTTGGGTATCGTCGGCATTTTTAAAGAGTTGCGAACCCATCCCGACCACATTGACGCCGGCCCCAAACCACTCGCTTACGCTTTCGTTGGTGGGCTCCACGCCGCCGGTTACCATGAGTTTGACGTTGGGCATGGGGCCGCGCAACGCCTTGATGTAGCCGGGGCCCACCACGTTGCCAGGGAAAATCTTGACCAGCTTTGCGCCCAACTGGGTAGCGTTGTACACTTCATTGAGGGTCATGGCGCCGGGCAGCCACGCCACGTCGTTGTGCTGACAAGCGGCGGCTACCTCGGCCGTCGTAACGGGCTGCACCACAAAATCGGCTCCCGCTTCGATAAAGCGCTCCGCGTCCTGCGCCGTGTAAATGGTCCCGATGCCGAGCAGCATGTCGGGGCACTGTTCCTGCACGAAAGTCTGGAGCTGTGAGAACACGTCGAAGGCGTTGGCGCCCCGGTTGGTGAACTCAAACACCCGCAAGCCGCCGTCGTAGCAAGCTTGCAGAATGCGCTTGGCATACGCCACGTCGGCATGGTAAAATACCGGTACCACGGGGTACCGCAGCACCGCATCCAGCACTTCAGCAGAAGAAAATCGAGCCATGTATCTATTTTATTATCAAGTAGTTATCGAAGAAGCCTGCCGGAAGTATTGCCCTGCATGACGGGTTCCACTTCGGCCGCAGTCATCAGGTTGACGTCGCCGTGGACGGTATGCTTAAGTGCCGAGGCCGCCACGCCGAAGGTGAGCGCTTCCTGCTCAGTGGGGTAGGTCAGCGAACCATAAATGAAACCTCCGATGAAAGCATCGCCCCCGCCGATGCGGTCCACGATGGGCACGATATCGTAGGCTGGAGTTTCAATATAGTCAGTTCCGTTGAACAGAACGCCTTTCAAACGATTGTGCGAAGCGCTAAGCGTTTCGCGCTCAGTAGCAATTACTTGCTTTATCTGCGGAAAGCGTTGCATGAGTTGCTCGGCCATGGAAACGAAACGGTTGGCGGCGTCCACCCGCGGCGTGATGCCGAACAGGTCTTCGGCGTCGCCTTCGGTGCAAACCACCACGTCGCAGCCAGCTACCAGCTCCGGCATTACGTCCTGCGCTTTCTTGCCGTATTGCCACAGGTTGCGGCGGTAGTTCACGTCGGCCGAGACCGTAATGCCACGGCGCCGGGCTTCCTGAATGGCCTCTTTACAAGCCTGGGCAGCCGAAGCCGAAATAGCTGGCGTGATGCCCGTCCAGTGCAGCCAGCGCCCGTTGCTCAGAATATTGGACCAGTCAAACCACGCGGGTTGCAGCTTAGCGAATGCCGAATCGAAGCGATCGTACACGATTTTGCTGGCCCGCATCGAAGCGCCGACTTCCAAAAAGTACAGCCCCAGTCGGTCGCCACGAAACACGGTATGCTCCATGCTGACCCCGTAGCGCTGAAAAGACTGCGCGGCCGCGTAACCTAACTCGTTGTCGGGGAAGCAGGTAACGTGCGCGGCAGGCAAGCCCAACCGCGCTACGGATGCCGCTACGTTGGCGTCGCCGCCGCCGTAATTAACCTCAAGATTGTTGGTCTGAACTAACCGGTAATTCAGCGGGGGCGACAACCGCATCATTATTTCGCCGAACGTTATGACTTGCTTCATTCTCGAAGCCAAAGTAGCCTTTGGCATTACCGTAAGAGATATTCTGAACCACTTGGCCCAGCCATTTCATGTCGTCGGGCAGCTCGCCGTTCTCGACGTCATTGCCGATCAGGTTGCACAAAATGCGGCGGAAATATTCGTGGCGGGGGAAAGATAGGAAACTGCGCGAATCGGTCAGCATCCCCACAAATCGGCTCAGCAAGCCCATATTCGAGAGGGCGTTCATCTGCTTCTCCATGCCGTCCTTCTGGTCGAGGAACCACCAACCCGAACCGAACTGAACCTTGCCCGCTACGGTGCCGTCGTTGAAGTTGCCTACCATCGTGGCAATCAGCTCGTTATCGGCGGGGTTCAGGTTGTAAAGGATGGTTTTGGTGAGCTTATCCTGCGTGTCGAGGCGGTCGAGGAAAGTCGAAAGCGCGCGCCCCTGCGAGAAATCACCGATGGAATCCCAGCCGGTATCGGGACCAAGATTGCGCAATGCCCGCGAATTATTATTGCGAAGGGCGCCCAAGTGAAACTGCTGCGTCCAGCCCTTCTCCCAATCCATTTCGGCCAGCGCCACCAGAATCGCAGACTTAAACTTCAGGGTTTCGTCGGGAGCCGGGGCTTGGCCACTGCGGACCTTGTCGAAGATGTCGCTGATTTCGGCGTCGGTATAATCAACGGCATATATCTGCTCCAAACCGTGGTCCGAGAGGCGGCCGCCGAGCTTGGCAAAGTAATCGTGGCGTCGCTGCAAAGCCGTCAGCAGGTTGCCGTAGCTGCGGATTTCCACGCTGGCCGCAACGCTCAGCTTATCAAGGTATTGGTTGTAAGTAGCCGGGTCTTCCACGGCCATCGCCTTATCGGGGCGGAACGTAGGCAGCACTTTGATGGGGAAACCGCTGTCCGCGATCAGTCGGTGATGCTCCAGCGAATCGGCCGGGTCGTCGGTCGTGCAGACGGTCTGCACGTTCATCTTCAGCATCAGGTTGCGCACCGAATATTCCGGCGTGCGTAGCTTGGCGCTGCACTCGTCGTAGATGCGGCGGGCGCTTGTGCTGTCGAGGATTTCGTACACGTCGAAGTAGCGCTGCAACTCCAGATGCGTCCAGTGGTAGAGCGGGTTACGCACCGTGTACGGCACCGTTTCGGCCCATTTCTCAAACTTCTCCCAGTCGGATGCGTCGCCGGTGATGAAGTGCTCGTCGATGCCGTTGGTCCGCATGGCGCGCCACTTGTAGTGATCGCCGTAGAGCCAGATTTGAGTTAAGTTCTCGAACTGCTTGTCCTCGGCAATCTGATCGGGAGGCAGATGACAATGGTAATCGATGATGGGCATCTGCTTCGCAAACTCGTGGTAGAGCTGGCGGGCCGTCTCGGTCTGCAGCAGGAAATCCTCGTTCAAAAAGGGCTTTTTCATATCTATTTGATAATCAAAGTGATACACCCCGCTTCCAGGGAATAAAGTCTGCTTGACCGTGTCGCACGGCGCTTACCTCCTCGCCACTGGCGACGCGCACCACGTAATCGAGAATGCGTTCGGCGGCTTGCTCGATGGTTTCTTCGCCGTCGATGACCGTGCCGGTGTTGATGTCGATGATGTCAGGCATGCGCTGGGCGAGCGCCGTGTTGCTCGAAATTTTCACCACGGGTGCAATGGGGTTGCCGGTTGGCGTGCCCAAGCCCGTCGTAAACAGCACCACATTCGCCCCCGACCCTACTTCGGCCGTTGTCGACTCCACGTCGTTGCCAGGCGTGCAGAGCAGATTTAAGCCGGGTTTGGTCACCAGCTCGGGGTAATCCAGCACCGCCACTACAGGCGAGCTGCCACCCTTGCGGGCTGCCCCCGCCGATTTCATGGCGTCGGTGATCAGGCCGTCGCGGATGTTGCCGGGCGAAGGGTTCATGTCGAAGCCCGAGCCAACGGCAATGGCGGTGTCGCCGTACGCTTTCATGAGGCTGCTGAAACGCTCGGCCGTTGCTTGGTCCACACTGCGGTCGACGAGTTCCTGCTCTACGCCACACAGCTCCGGAAATTCAGCCAGAATAACCGAACCGCCCAGTGCCACGAGCATGTCGGAAACGTGCCCTACAGCGGGGTTGGCCGAAATGCCCGAGAAACCATCGGACCCGCCGCACTCCAAGCCAATCGTCAGTTTGCTGAGCGGCGCGGGCTGGCGCTGGTTGGCATTGGCCTGCATCAAGCCCACAAACGTCTGGCGAAGCGCGGTGCTCACGAGCGTTTCTTCGGTGCCCATTTTCTGCTGCTCCAGAATGAACAGCGGCTTGTCGAAGTTGGGGCTGCGCTTCTGAATTTCTTCTTGCAGCATGCTTACCTGGGCGTTCTGGCAACCCAGGCTGAGCACGGTCGCACCGGCGACGTTGGGGTGCGTGATGTAGCCCGCCAGCAAGCCGCAAAGCGTCTGGGCATCCTGCCGAATGCCGCCGCAGCCGCCTTCGTGCGATAGGAACTGAATGCCGTCGACGTTCGGGAAAAGCTTCGGCTTGTTATAGCGGGTATCGGTGCCACCAAAGTCGCTTTGCAGAATTTCCTCTACCGACTTACCGGCTTGCATCAGCGATATAAGCTCTTGCGTCTGAGGCTGATAGCTTTTGCGGCGAGCATAGCCCAGATCGTTCACCAAAGCTTCTTCCAGAACCTGAATGTTGCGGTTTTCGCAGAACACCAGCGGAATCACGAGCCAGTAATTGGCCGTGCCCACGCGCCCGTCGGAGCGGTGGTAGCCCATGAAAGTGCGCTCCTGCCACTTGTCCACTGTAGGTGGGGTCCAAGCGGCGCGGCGCTCCTGGTGCTCGTCGTATGTGTTGGTAGCGTGCTGAATATTGGCCGTGGTCAGCAGGCCGCCCAGCTTGATGGCGTGCCGGGCTTTGCCTACCAGCACGCCGTACATGGTCACGGAGTCGCCGGGTTCGAGGGCTTGCAGCGCCAGTTTGTGCTTCGCCGGAATCTTCTCCGTGGTCGTCACAGTCGTACCGTCCCACGTTACGGGGGTCCCGATGGGTAAGTCCGTCAGGGCCACCAGCACGTTGTCGGCAGGATGGATTTTGGCTACTAAGTGTTTCATTATTTTACAAGAACCTTTTTGTTGAGATGGGCTGCCACGGTAGCGTGCACGCCTTTCTGCTGCATTTCGAGCAGATTGTCGCTTACGCGCTTCGCAAATCCCGGCAATTGGCTTAAGTCATGTCCCCAAAGTGCTTGGTTTTGCAGTGTCGTGTTCACCACTTCTTCCGCTCCCAAGCGTGACCATAGATCGGCAAAATAACCGGCCTTTTCGTCCTGTATTGGGTAGGTTTCGCCATTTAATTCGCCGTACCACGTCTGCTCGCGCTGCTGCGTGCCTTTCATGAACAACAAATACGCCGCAAAGCCCAGCGCCACATAATGAGGCACCGTGTTGAAGCGCTTGTAGTAGTGCAGCAAAGTAGGCACGTTGCGCATCTGCATTTTGGTCGTGTACTGCATCGTGATTGCCAGCCAACGGTGCTCCATGTACGGGTTGCGGAAGCGGTCCATTACCTGCAAACCAAAGCGCTGGGCCACTTTTTCGTCAACCGGATACGGAATACCGGGCAGTAAATCCGATAACATCAGGTTGCTGATGAACGTGCCGACACAATCGTCTTCCATGCCTTGGCGCACGGTTTCGAAGCCACTCAGCACAGCCAGGCCGCAGCTTAGCGTGTGCGTGCCGTTGAGGAGGCGCAGTTTTAATTCGCGGAACAAGTTGATGTCGGGCTTTATGGAAATGCCCTTGTCCACTTCGTGAAACGAAAGTACCTCCCGCACCCGGTCGTCGCCCTCGATGGCCCACAGCAAGAAGGCTTCCGAAATGGTCAGTAACTCGTCTTCGTAGCCAAGTTGCTCAGCCATAGCCAATTGGGTAGCCGAGTCGGGCCGGCCCGGCACAATACGGTCGACGAGGGAATTGCAGCAGGTATTGGCCGTTTCCAGCCAGTCCAGAAATTCGCTTTCCAGCCCGTTGCGGTGGGCCAGCTCCAGCAGAATCGCTTCCAGCTTGCTACCGTTTTCGGGGATGAGCTCGGTGGGCACGATCACCAGACCTTTCGATTTATCGCCGTCGAAAGCCTTGAAACGCGCGTACAGAAACGCCAGCAGCTTGCCAGGGAACGATTGCGGGGGCGATTGCCGAATGTCGTCGGGCACGAGCTGAATGCCGACTTCAGTGGTGTTGGAAATCACCACCTGCAACTCGGGGTTAGCGGCGCAACGCAGGATCTCTTCCCATTGGCTTTTGGCCGACAGCACGCGGCTAATGGCCGAGCACACCACGTTTTCTTCCACCATATGGCCGTCTTCTACCCCGCGAATGCACAAGGTATACAGCCCGTCTTGGCGGTTAAACGCGTCAATATCACCACCATCCGTCGATTTCACGACCACAATGCGGCCGTTAAAGATGCCTTGGCGATTGGCTTTATCGATGAGGTAATCGGGCAGGCCGCGCAAGAGCACGCCGGTGCCAAACTGGATGACTTTTTCGGGCAACTCAAACAAGGCCGCCTCAGGCATCGCAACGGAGGAACTCTGCATTCCGAGCGCGACTTCTTTTGATAAAGTATTCATAATCAAGTACTTATAATTTACTTTCTCCGTTTTCCCATTTTTGCTTCCACTTCGGAAAGTCGCGGTTGAGCAGCTTAGCCGGCCAAGTGCCTGCGTAGACGTAGCCAGCGCGTCGCTCGTTCTCAATTTCGGCTAAGCTGTATTTTACCTCCGAGTTGCGGCCGACGTAAATGGGTCTGTTGGTTTTCAGGTCGTAGAAACGCGCCCACAACGCCGCGCCGGTTTCCGGCACGATGATGCGGTCGCGGCCCGTGGGCTGACTTGGGTCCTGTATTTCTTTCAGCGCAAAACCCGTCATCTTGACTTCGTTAAGCCAAGCCACGGCGCTCTCAATCGACTTTTTGACGGCGGGCGAAGGGTTTTCGACATCCATCAGAAACTGCACGATGCCTACGGTTTCATCGCCGCTCAGCGAGGCCAGTTCGAACGCGCGTGCTTTCACGGGCTGCAATGTGCGGCGGTCGTGCTGGGCGCACCAGGCCGTGAGCTTGCCGTTCTGCACGTATTGCGTCTTCAAAATGCAATCGATACCCCGCTCCACGGCCAAGCGGGCCGGGGCTACCAGGCTCTGATCGACCACCTCGAAACCTTCCTTGCGTTCGGCAACTGCCTTCAGGATGCGCAGGGCCCGAATCATGGCCTCGTCGTTATAGGTGATCTGGGCGCGGTAAAGGCTTGAGTCTGGGTAATACTGAGGGAAGCCGCCGTTGGCGTGCTGCATTTTCAGCAGGTAGCGAATGCCTTTCTCGGCGGCGGCGAGGTAAAGCGCATTGTTCGTTTTCTTGAATGCGGCAACCAAGTAGCGGATTTCGCGGGTCGTTGCGTCGTTGTCAATGGTGGCGTCGATCCGGCTGGCATCGCGCAACGTGGCTTCTTTCAAGGCGGCACTCATTGGGTGCTCGTAATTGACCTTGACGTCGTTTACGGCTTTCGGCCAGCCCCCTACGCTCCGCTGATAAACCAGCATTTTCTCCGCAATGCTATCCGTCGTAACCGACAGTGGCAGTGTAGAATAGGTTTTGGCGGGGTTGGAAGGCGCCAAAGCCACCGTGGCCGGACGACCATCGAGGTACCAACGGCCTCCAAACGTCCAGTCGGCGTTGATTTGCTTGACAGTGGGCGCGTTGGCAGCCGTTGCTAAGTTGTCTTTGTGCCAAGCATAATCACCACCCTTGCGGTGGCAATTATAGTAGTACACGCGCCGGCCCCATTTCGGCGTGCCCGGACCCGATTTGGCGTGATAAATATCTACGTCGGCCATGTTGTTGGCGAAGCGGCAGCCGATGAGGTAAAACTGCGATTCGCGGTGGTAACGACCAAGTTTGAAGCCGTTATCGCCTTCGAAAGTGCAGTTTTTCAAAACGGTTTTTGAGTCTTCGTTATTGGAGCCATCGTGCCAGATGGCGGCCTCCTTGCTGTGGCAAATGAAGCGGCAGTTTTCGGCGTAAGCCCACCCGCGCGGGCAGTAAAAATCGACGCCGCCTTCCATGGTGCAGTCCTTGAAATAATAGAGGCCTGCGTCCACGTCCCAGGGGCTGACGGTATCGCCGCCCAAGGCCCGAAACGTGCAGTGGCGCACAATCAGGCGGGTAGTGCCGGGTAGGGTACGCAAGGCCATCTGGTGGCCCGTCTTGCTGATGGTTCTCTTGTGGCTGGGGTCGGTGGCGCAGTCGATGGTTACATCGCCCGGCGCGTCGAAGCCGTAGCTGTTCACGACCGTGAGGTTTTCCAGCGTGATGTCGGGGCTGTTGCGCATGTTCAGCGTGCCTACGCCCCAGTCGTCGGCGCCGGCTACGGGGTCGCAGCGCCACGCGTCGCGGGCTTGCGCAAAGGTGATGATCACGCCCTTTTCGCTGGCGCCTTGCAGCGTAATATGGCTTTTGCCGTCGATGAATAGCTTTTCCTTGTAAGTACCTTTCTTAATGGCAATTACCCGCTGCTCAGTAGCCGTATTGGGCAAGCTGTTGATGGCTTCCTGAATGGTTCGGAAGTTGCCGGAGCCGTCGGGAGCCACCACGAGGCGCACGCCGGTTGCGAAACCGGTATGGCCCACCAAGGTCAGCAACAGCAGAACAACTATTTTACCAAACCATTTCATGTAACTATCTCTCAATCAAATAGTTATAAATTACACAAAATCTTCGCGCATCGGCGTAAATGTGTCCAGCAATTCGCCGGCCTCCAGGCACACGACGCCGTGCCACACATTGGACGGGGCATAAAAAGAATCGCCGGCCCGCAGCGTGCGCTTGTTGACTTTCTTTTCATCGGCAATCGTGACCTCAAACACGCCGCTTTCGACGTAGCTCATCTGCGTGTGCACATGGCGATGAATAGCTCCTACCCCGCCCTGCTCGAAGGCCACGCGCACCAGCATCATGTTGGCGTCGTAGGTCAGAATTTTGCGGCGCACGCCCTCGCCTACGGTTTCCCACGTAAGCTCTCGGTCTTCTACAAACAGGTTCGGAACCAGCGTTTTCATGCGAGCGAAATCAAAAGGAGAAAAGGAAACAGGTAGCGGTTGGGTTATTGAAGTGAGTCGAGCGGTACGGGGTCCATGTCGGTGTACTCGAGGTTTTCGCCGGCCATGCCCCAGATGAAGGTGTAAGCCGCCGTGCCGCACCCCGTATGGATCGACCACGGCGGCGAGAGGATGGCCTGCTCGTTGCTCACCCACAACGGACGCGTTTGCTGAGGCTCGCCCATCAGGTGCAGCACGCGCTGACCAGCGGGCAGGTTGAAGTAGAGATAAGCCTCCATGCGCCGGTCGTGCACGTGCGCCGGCATCGTATTCCAAACGCTGCCGGGCTTGAGCTGGGTCAGGCCCATCACGAGCTGGCAGCTAGGAATGCCTTCGTTGTAGATGTACTTGTAGATGGTGCGCTGATTGGCCGTTTCCTGGCTGCCCAATTCCACGGGCGTGGCTTCGGCTTGGGTGCGCACGGTGGTCGGATATTCTTTGTGCGCCGGCGCCGATAGCAGGTAATACCGGGCGCCTTCGCCGCTAAAGCTCACCTCGCGGCTGCCCTTGCCCACATACAGGCAATCTTGCTCGCCCAGGTCGTAAACCGTGCCGTCCACGGTTACTTGGCCCGCCGTGCCGATGTTGAGAATGCCCAGCTCGCGTCGCTCCAGAAAGTAGTTGGCCTTCAGCGTATCGGGGCAGGGCAGCGTCAACGCTTCGGTGCCCTGGGGCACGGCGCCACCCACGAGCATGCGGTCGTAATGAGTGTACGCCAACTCCACGGAGCCTGGCACAAACAAGGTTTCGATCAGAAAATGTGCCCGCAGTTCAGCGGTGTTCATCTGGGCAGTTTCCCGCGGACTAACGGCGATGTATTGCTTCATATACTACTCTTAATCAAGAAGTTAAGTTAACGACCCATCCAACCGCCATCAACGGTCAGGATGGTGCCGTGTACGTAATCGGCTGCGGCCGAGGCCAAAAACACGGTAGGCCCTTTGAAATCGGCGGGCGTGCCCCACCGCCCGGCCGGAATGCGCCCCAGAATGCTCTGCGAGCGCTCCGGGTCGTTGCGCAAAGCCTCGGTGTTGTCGGTGGCAATGTAGCCGGGGGCGATGGCGTTGACGTTGACGCCACGGCCGGCCCATTCGTTGGCCAAGCCTTTCACCAAACTGCCGATAGCACCTTTGCTGGCCGCGTAGCCGGGCACATTGATGCCGCCCTGAAACGTAAGTAAAGAAGCCGTGAAAATGATCTTGCCACTGCCCTGCGCCAGCATCCGTCCGCCCAAAGCACGGGCCAAGCGGAAGGGCGCGTCGAGGTTGATGGCCAGCACTTCGTCCCACAGCGCATCGGCGTGCTCGGCCGCGGGGGCGCGCTTGATGGTGCCAGCGTTGTTGATAAGGATGTCGATGCGCGGAAAATCCTGCTGCACTTGTTGCAGAAAGGCGTCTACCTGACCACGCTGGCTAAAGTCCGCTTGGTAGGCCGTAAACCGGCGGCCCAGCGCCTGCACCTGCTGGGCCGTATCGCTGCCCTGTAAGGCCAACGAAGCCGACACGCCAATGATGTCGGCGCCGGCTTCGGCTAGGCCAACGGCCATCGCTTGCCCGATTCCTTTGTTGCAGCCCGTCACCAGAGCGACTTTGCCTTCTAAGCTAAACAACGAGGCATTACTCATGCAGGTGAATCTGATTTATAAACTTTTCGGAGAAATAAGGTGTATTTCCAGTAGTCTTCACTGGCAATTACCTTTCTTAAGATTACAGGATGGTAAAACCAAAAGGAAGAGTATCATCATCTTTATTCGCGCAATCGTTGTCGGGAACGTTGCCGATAGCGGGCGTGACAATAATTCGTATAGGCCATAAGTTGAATTTGGGAAGCGAGTTCTACATTCAGGCCTTGAAAAGTTGCGGAACTGGTTTCGGCAGTTCTTGGATTTTGCGAAGCTGATATTTCCAACCCTAGTCCTTTCCCTTCCTTGCATTGGATACTTTCACCATAAAAGATATAGCCCGCGCCCTCAACATTTCCACCTCCACGGTGTCGAGGGCCTTGCGCGGCAGTTACGAGATCAACCCCGAAACCAAGCGGCTGGTCATGGAGTGCGCCGAGCGGCTCAACTACCGGCCCAACCCCATTGCCCTGAGCCTAAAAGGCAGCTCTAGCCGGGCAATTGCCGTGATTGTGCCCCAGATTGCCAACCCGTTTTTCTCGCAAGCCATCAACGGCATTGAGGCCATTGCGTACAACCGTGGCTACCATGTAATTATCTTCCAGACGCACGAGTCGTACGAGCGGGAGGTGGCCAACGTGCAGCAATCGATGGCCCGGAAGGTGGATGGGCTGTTGATTTCACTTTCCAGTGAAACCTCGGACGTTTCGCACCTGAAAGAGATTCAGCAAAAGGGCTTGCCCCTGGTTTTGTTCGACCGAGTATCGGCTGAATTAGAGGCCACGCAGGTTGTAGCGGACAATTTTGCGGGGGCCTTCGCCGCAACCGAACACTTAATCAAAGCCGGTCGGCGGCGCATTGCGCATCTGACTATTCCGCCGTGGCTTTCCATCACGCAGGAGCGCCTGGCCGGCTACCGGGCCGCGCTGGAGCAGTACGGCTTGCCTTTCGATGAAAACCTGGTGCGTTACGGCACCTTCGGCCCCGATGAAGTCGGCCCAATGGTGGACGATCTGATGTCGCTGTCGCCTACCCCGGATGCCTTTTTTACCGCCAGCGACCGGCTCGCCATGGGCTGCTTAACGGCCTTGCGGCAACGCCACGTAAACATTCCGGAAGACGTGTCGCTGATTGGTTTTACCAACCTAAACGTGGCCGACTTGCTGTCGCCGTCGCTGAGCACAGTGGTGCAGCCCGCGCAGGAAATCGGGCAAGTAGCCGCCGAACGCCTCATCGATCTGATCGAGCGCAAGCAGAAAGCCGCCCCTATCGGCACGGTCAAAATCCCGACGGAACTAATCGTGCGCGAATCGTCGCGGCCCGTCAACAAACAGGCGCATCTTGTATAGCAACAAATACCCAAGCAGCACCATCCGTAGTTTTATAACGCGTTTATAAATAATTGATAATCAATTATTTATAAAACAACAAAGGCTTCGTCAGTGACGAAGCCTTTGTTGTTTTATAAGAGCTACTCGATGTTAGTAACCCGCGTTTTGCTTGAGCGCGGCATCGGTATCCAAAGTAGTCTGGGGGATGGGCAGCAGTTCTTTGCCCTGGCCCGGTACGTACTCAGCTGCCAGGCCGCTACCGGCACTGACGGTGGTCGTAGTGCCCAGCGTTACGCTGGTGCCATTGGGCTGAAGGTTAGATACATAGGGCGCATCTATGGCCTGCCGCCAGTTTACGCGCGTGGTGCCCGAAGGGGCGGTCGTGTTGGCCGGTGAAGGACGGTAGAAAGACCGGGTCCACTGGATCACTCCGTTTACGACGCGGTAGTACTGGTACTGCGGCACGTTTTGGTAAGGGCTGGCCGCGGTCCGCATCAAATTAAGATTGGTCTTGGTTTCGCTGATTTTCTGAGCCAGCAGGTTCCACCGCAGCAAGTCGTACTTACGGATGCCTTCGGAGCCAAATTCCAACAGACGCTCGTTCACGATGGCGTTGAACATTTCGTCTTTCGTGCTGGTCTTGAGGTTGGCAGACGCGCGGGTTGCGTTGCCGCCAAAGCCGCGGGTCCGCACTTCCTTCAGGGCCGCAACGGCTGCCGTAGTTGGACCATTTAGTTCGTTGTCGGCTTCCGCAAACATCAAAAGCACATCGGCAAAACGGATGATCGGCCAGTTGTACCCGAGGTAGTTGTTGGTGCCGGGCAGCGCCGGAACGTGCCAGTCGCGGCGAAACTTGCCGTCGTAAATCGTATTCAGCGCTACCCCAGCTTGGTTGTTATTGGCCGGAATCTGGTAGGGAGCAATCGTGACGTCGCGGCGCACATCGGTCGAGTCGAAAGCGTAGAAGTACGTGGGCACCACGGTCACGGCGCCCTGCGTCGAGCCGTACACGGTCGAGGCGTTGAGGCGCGGGCCATTGTAGTAGCCCAGCTTCGAGTCGCCGGTAGCCGTGGAGCCGGTCATGCCTACTTCAAACATGATCTCGTTGGCCACGTCGTGACGCTGCTGGTTCACGCTCAGCCACAAGTCCGAGAAGCTGGGGTTGAGAGTGTGCTCGCCGCGTTTGCCCATGATATCCAGGCACTCTTGGCGGGCAATCTTGTAGTAATCGAGGTAATCGGAGGCACGCGTCATGGCGGTACCGTGAAGCGAATAACCGCCGCGCTGCAACGCGAGGCGCGCCCGCAAAGCTTTCACGGCACCTTTGGTAATGCGCTCGTTTACCAAACCGGCCTGCGAGCGCCACGGCACCAGCTTTTCGGCAGTCAGCAGGTCAGCGATCAACTGCGTCAGAGTGGCGTTACGGTCGGCATTCGGCAGCTTGAAATCCTGGCCCGGCGTAGACGGGTTAAACTGCACCGGCACGTCGCCCCAGTTGCGAATCAGCTCGTAATAATATTGTGCCCGCAGCGTCAGGGCTTCGCCGTGGAGGCGGTGGAGAGCCGCCGTGTCGGCGCTGGAGCCGCTGGTGTACAGCGCCATCTCCGGGATGTTCTTGATGCAGATATTGGCCCGCTCCACTCCTTGGTACAGGTTGTTCCAGGGGTTGATTACTTCCGTGTTGCTGGCGAACGCCTTGTAGCGCGCAATGCCCCGACGCCCCGTGTCGAACGTGCCCGACGAGCTGATCATTTCGTCGGTGTCGTAGGGGAAGTACATGTTGATGCGGGTACCGTAGCTGTTGTCGCCCGAAAGCGGATCGTAAGCTCCGAGCACGGCGCTGGTGGCCCCGCTCACGGTGCTGAAAGTAGCCTCAGTGGTGCTGAGGGTCATGGGTTCGACGTTGAGGTAGTCTTTGCAGGACGAAGTCAGCCCCGTCACGGCCGCCAGCAGAAGTGCGGCCGTCGCAACCCGGTATGTGGAAATGAAAGATTTCATATGAATGATACTAGCGCAAATACTTGACAATAAGACGATTACAAGCCCAGGTTAATACCGAACAGGAAGGCCCGGCTGCGCGGATAAGCCGCATAGTCGACATTTGGCGTGAGGGGCGTGCCGCGGCGCGTGTTCACCTCTGGGTCATAGCCCGAGTACTTGGTGAAGGTGTACAAGTTATTGAGCGTCACGTAGAAGCGAAGCTGGGTTAGCTTGGCCCGCGAAATGAGTCCTTTGGGCAGCGAGTAGCCCATCGTCACGTTGTTGACGCGCAAAAACGAGCCGTCTTCCACCGCGTAGGAGTGCAGGAAGTAGTTGCCCCGCACCGGCGACCAGATTGAGGCGTTGGCGTTCACCCGGTTGAAGGTGGCCGCGTCGGCGATGAGAACGCCGTTTTCGTCGATGTTGCGCACCCGGTTGTTCATCACGCTCAGCAAGTTGGCGTAAGAAGTGTTGGCCGTGCTGGTCGTGAATTCAATCTTGTTGGCGTTGTAGATGTCGTTGCCGAGCACGAAGTTCAGGAACACGCTGGCATCGAAGCCTTTGTAAGCGAACTGCTGGTTCAGACCGCCGATCAGCTTGGGGTTGGCGTTGCCAATTACCGTTTTGTCGGATTCGTTTACCACGCCGTCGCCGTTGATGTCCTTCAGCTTAATAGAACCCAGCGAAATGGGCGACACACCGGTTACGCTGGCGTCGCTGGCGATACCTGACTTCAGCACACCCGTGCGTGTGGCGTAGTTGTAGCTTTCAAAATCGTCGGCGGTATAGAAGCCGTCGGTGATGTAGCCGTACATCTGGCCTACCGGCGAACCTACGCGGGCCACGTAGTCAGCACCCGACAGGGCGCTGCCGGCCCAACCCGACTGAATGCTCTGAATTTCCTGCAAGCCGCTGCCCAGCGACTCGATGCGCCCGCGGTTGAGCGAAGCGTTGGCCGTAGCCGACCAGTTGAAATCCTTGGTCTGCATGACTGTGCCACTCAGCTGCAATTCAATACCGCGGTTCGAAGTCGACCCAACGTTCTGATACTGAGACGTATAGCCCGAGAAGCCCGGAATCGGCACTTGCACCAGCAGGTCGCTGGTGGTGTTGTAGTAGGCATCCGCCGTAAACTGCACGCGATTGTTAAACAGCCCTAAATCCACGCCCACGTTGCGGGTCGTCGTGATTTCCCATTTCAGGTCAGGATTGGCCAGGTTGGTAGCGGCCGTAGCAGGCGTGGTGATGTGGTTGAGCGCGTACGATACGTTGCCCGCCTGGAAAAGCTGGTCGGTCAGGAAGTCGGGAATGCGGTTGTTGCCGGCCTGGCCGTAGCTCAAGCGCAGTTTCAGATCCGAGATGGCGGGCAACTGGAAGAACTCTTCCTTTGAAATGCGCCACGCGGTCGAGATGCCCGGGAAAACGCCCACCCGGTTGCCGGGCTTAAACTTCGAAGAACCGTCGGCACGAGCCGAAAGAGTCACCAAATACTTGTCATCGTAGGAGTAGTTGACACGACCGAAGCCCGAAAGCAGACGGTAATCAACCGGAATGCTGGTCGAGGGCAACACTGGCTGCGCTACCGTACCCACTGGCAGCACGGCCTGGTTGATGTTGGCCAAAGCCCGTTCGGCCGTGATGTCGGCTGGCAGGAAGTTTACCTGCACAAACTGCTGAGTGGTGCGCTGCTGATAGATTTCTTCGCCCAACAACACGTTCAACGCATGCTTGCCCGTAGCTTTGAGCGTGTAATTCAGCACGTTGGAGTTGTTGACCGTTGCGGTGTTGCCGTTGGTGATTGTCACAAAAGGCAGGTTTTGGTAGCCGCCGGCCGCCTGCCGGATCGTGGGCGAATACAAGCCGTTGAAGGTACCTAAGTCGTTATAAGTAAGGTCGAACCCGCCCGTCGAAGTAAACACCAAGCTCGGCGTGATGTTGAACGCCGCCGTGCCACCCAGGTTGAAGGTGCGGCGCTTGTCGGCGCGGTATTCATTGTTGATGGCCAGCACCGGGTTTACAAGGCTCGAATTGGTAAAGAAATCCGGGTCGAAGTTGGCCGTTGGGTCGGCGCCAGCCGCTCCGTTGAGCGAAGGCAGCACGAAAGGCAAGTACTGCACGGCGTTGCGCAGACGCGAGGTTACACTGGAACCCGTATTCACCGTTTGGCCGGTGCTGGAAGTGCCCAGCGCCGCGCCCGTGCCGGCGCCGTAGTTTACTTGGTCGTTGTAGCGTACGTTTACGCCCAAACGCAGCCGGTCGCTGGCCTTGGTGTCGAGGCGGAAGTTCACCAGCTTACGCTTGTAACTCGATCCGATCTGGATGCCATCTTCTTTGTTGCTGGTCAGGCTCAGCGAATAGGTAGTGGCCTTCGAACCGCCGCTTACCGATACGTTGTGGGTTTGCTGGAAAGCATCGCGGCCAAACACATCGTCCTGCCAGTTGCGGAAGGGGGAGTTGCGAATCCGGTTGAGCGTATCGCTGGCGAAGTTCGTCGAACCGAAAACGCTCTTGAAAGTGCTCGTGCCACCCGAAACGCTGGCCCCGGTGCCCGTCAACTGCGCCCGCTCATATTCCCAGTTGAGATAGTCGGCTGGGCCCATTACATCCAGCTTTTTAGTGATCCGGCGAAAGCCGGCAAAGCCGTTGTAGGTAACCTGCGTACGGCCTTCGCGGCCACTTTTGGTCGTGATAATTACTACACCGTTGGCACCGCGAGCACCGTAGATAGCCGTGGCCGAAGCATCCTTCAGCACGTCGACGGAGGCGATGTCCTGGGGTGCCAGCACCGACAGTGCGTTCTCAATCTGCACCCCGTCTACTACATAAAGAGGTGAGTTGTCCTGCGTGATGGAGCCGCCACCGCGCACCCGAATCTGTACGTTGTTGTTGCCGGGTGAACCCTCAGCGCTGGTTAGCTGCACGCCCGCCAAACGCCCAGTCAGGGCTTCGGCGGCGGAGTTTACCGGGATGTCTTTGATTTGCTGAGCGCTTACCGACGATACTGAGCCGGTTACGTCGCGACGGTTAACTTCTTGGTAGCCAATAACAACTACCTCATCCAGGGCTTTCGTATCCGGTGCCAGCTGCACATTGATCTCGCTACGATCGCCGACTACCACGTCTTTGGCCAAGAAGCCGACGTAGCTAAAATGCAGGGTTACGGCTTGGCCGGCCGGAACATTCAGGCTGAACTTACCCTCGCCGTCGGTGCTAGCGCCGTTGGTCGTACCCTGTACCACTACCGTTACGCCGGGCAGGGTTTCGTTCTTTTCAGTTGAGGTGACCACCCCTTGGATGCGGCGCTGCTGTGTTTGCTGCGCCGACGCCGCTAGCGCAACGCTAAACAGCAGCCAAAGAAACAGTAGGTGCTTTTTCATTCGTACAAATTGTGAGTGGGGATCTTATGGGTTGGAAATTGGTATTCTAGAAAGCCTTATTTAAATAATTGACAATCAATGTGATATATAAACTTAAACCTTTGCTCTGAAACCACTGCATACCTTTGCGTACCCCACTGATTGGGCACTGCAACAAGCCGCAGTTTTGGCTAGAATAAGTATCCTTCTACTGAAATATCATTTAGTAAACTATTCGAAGAATGGCCATAGGCTTTTGTACTCTGGGCCTGAGCCTTCTCTTCATTAAGTTTAGGGTAGTTCGCATGAAAAGGGAACATCCCCCTGGTTTTTATTTATGCAATCGTTGCCGGCAACGTTGCCACGGGTCAAGCAAACACGGTTTAGTGTAATTTCGGTACGGTATTTTTAAACAAACACCTTTCTGCACCCTCCTGCTACTACCGTCATTTTACAGTCGCTAAGTGCAAATCAAATTGTATTTTATTAATACAAAGCTATGCCTTGACTCTTGAGCGAGCCCGCAGCAGCTGATGTTTTCTTCACTGCTGCGTAGAGCTTATAACGTTAGACCGCTCACAAAAGAATGCTTGAGTTGGTTTACAAACCTTTGACTATCAATATTTTATATTATTCAATTCGAAACCAATCAATGTCGGCATTGCCCGAGTCGTTGAACTTGGTGCTGCGGGTACAGAACAGCCCAACCTTCGCTCCTATCCATCGGCCTTCACGCGCCTGAAAATCAGCGCCAATGGGTTGAAAGCTTTGTCCGTCAAAACTATAGCTGAACTGGCATTTGGCGCCGGGCTTCACGGCCACGCGCAAGTAGAGCGGCTGCTCGGCCTGCGGCACGGCAATGGGGGCGGTAGTGATTTCCGGCGCTTGCTTATCGGCATTTTGGCAGACGGTTTGGCTTAGTTGAAGCTTGCCGCCTTGGTTGGTCACGGCCACATACGCGTAGTCCATACCCATCATAATCAGGCCCACTTTTTCGCCCTCAACGCGCGGCGTAAAAGTAAGCTTGGTGGTGGCCGTAAATACCTCAGCAGGAAGCTTTTGCAGCAATAAATTAGGTACTTGCCAGAAGTTTTTGAAGCCTTCAGGCAACATCACCGAGTAGAGGCGCAGAAAGCCCTGTGGCCCATTGAGATACGCCCAGTAATCCTGCGGATTGGCGTGCCATTGCCATTGCAGCCCCAACGTGTTGCTGCTGAATTCGTCGGAGGTGGCTGGCGTGGCCTGCGGCTGGGCCTGGCCTTTTGTGGCGGGTTTGCGGTGCGTAAGCACGGGCTGGCCTTTGCCGTCGCCGTCGGGGTCTTCGCCAATGATGGGCCAGTCGTTTTTCCAACTCATGGGCTGCAAATGCACCACGCGGCCGTAGGGGCCTTGATCTTGGAAGTGCATAAACCAGTTTTCGCCGCTGGGGGTATCCACCCAGGCGCCTTGGTGTGGGCCGTTGGTGGGCGTTTTGCCTTGGTCCATCACGATGCGGTCTTCGTAGGGGCCAAACACGTTTTTGGAGCGCATCACTACCTGCCAACCGGTGGGCACGCCGCCGCCCGGTGCGAAGATGTAGTAGTAGCCGTTGCGTTTGTAAAACTTTGGTCCTTCGATCGTTGGGTGTTTGCCGTGGCCATCGAATACCAGCGCATCGTCTCCGATAAGGCGCAGACCGTCGGGGCTCATGGGGCTCACCGCAATAATGCTTTTGATGCCCGCGCGAGAACCGGCAAAACCATGTACGAGGTACGCTTTACCGTCCTCATCCCAAAGCGGACAGGGGTCGATCCAGCCTTTGGCTTCCTTTACCAACACGGGAGTTTCCCACGGTCCGGCTGGGTTTTTAGCGCGCGTCACGAATATTCCCAAGTCCGGATCGGGGTAATAGATGTAGAACTGCCCTTTGTGGTACCGAATGGCCGGCGCCCACACGCCGTTGCCGTGCTGCACCTCGTTGTAGCGCGCCAGAGGCAACTGCTTGGTAAACGCCGCTCCTATTATCGTCCAGTTGACCAAGTCTTTAGAGTGCAGAATCTGCAAGCCCGGCACGGCATTGAAGCTGGAAGAAATCAGGTAATAATCGGAGCCAACGCGCACTACATCCGGGTCGGAGTAGTCGGCGTAAAGCACTGGATTTTTGTAGGTTCCGTTGCCCAAATCCGGCACCCATACTTTCGACAACGATGCACTTGGCGTTTGCGCCGATGACAGTTCCGGCGCTAGAAAGGCGGCAAAGAAAGCGAGTACATAAAGTCGGTAGGGCTGAATCATGAGCTAAAGGTCAAGCAAGAGCAATCTATAAGCATAAAACACGCAACATATTGACTATTAATCACTTAATTGTTTCCACCGGATTCCACGGGACTTGACCACCGAAGATATTTTTGAGTGTGTACTGCTTGGCTTCTTTTTTTGTGAGTTGGTGCGACCATGCCACGCGGCTTTTGACATTACCTCCTGGCCCAAACGACTTGTACTCAGCGTAGTAGGCTGTCTTTTCATTCGCTGGGTTACGCCAGTTTTCCCAGCCCGCCGGCGTGATGTGGCTACCCATTTCGGTATTGATGTACACCACTTTCGCGTAGGGGCGCCAAGGCCGCCCGAGATATACCTTCTGGGCTAGAGTAGTGTCGGCGGTGAGCTTGCAGTTCAGGAATACGAAGCCAAACTTCTGCTGCGGCGTGGTTGAGGCAGCAGTAACGAAGGAGTTTTTCTTGCTGTGTACCGTGCAATGATCGAAAACAGCGGTGGATGCCCCAAAGATGAAATCGGTTGTGCCTTCGATGTAGCAGTCGCGGTAATATTGTCGGCTGTTGTCGGTAGCCAGTAACAGCACATCTTGGTTGCCCACGATTCGGCAGTTGCGGAAAGAGCACCGATCGCCTTCCACATGCAAGGCGACGGCTTGCCCGGCTGTGTAGCCCGCAGTGTTTTCAAACGTGATGTTTTCAGCAGCGAAATCATTGGCCTGCACCAGCACCGAATGCGACGAGAAGGTATCAATGCCGTTGACACCTGAGTGGTCGTCGTAGGTGATGACGGTGGTGTTCTTGTCCTCTCCCACCAACACAATATGCGTTTTGGGGCTCGGCACCACGAGTTTTTCGCGGTAAATACCCTTCTTAACCTCAATGGTGATCGGAACCAGCGATTGATTGGGCACGGCGTTTACCGCTTCCTGTATGGTTTTGTAATCACCAGAGCCGTCTTGGGCCACGGTCAGGTGCGTGATCGGCGGGTTTGTTCGTGAAGACGCGGAAACCGCTTGGGCGTGTACGAGTGGCGCGGGCAGCAGCAGGCCGAAAGCTAATAGCAGAGGAAGTAAGCGCATGGCTAGTCTAGCGTAGGATTCCAGTTGCGCAGAACCTTGTCGCGGCTGTACTGCTCGGCTTCGGCAGCCGTGAGCTGATGCGACCACGGTACGCGCTGTTTGGGAGCGGCACCTTTGCCTTTGCTTTGATACTCAGCATAATAGGCCGTCTTCTTGTTGCTTTCGCTGCCCCAGGGGTCCCAGCCTTCGGGCTTGATCAGGTCGCCGAGCTCGCAGTTGAGGTACACCGTTTTGGCGTAAGGCCGCCACGGTCGGCCGAGGTAATAGCTGGCGGCGGGCGTTTCGCCGGTGATTTTGCAATTCTTGAATACGTAGCCGTACCGCACGCTGTCGGGCGTGGAAGCGGCCGTCACGAAGGAGCCGCCTTTCTTGCAGAAAATGGTGCAGTCCTCAAAAAACGCCGTCGATGAGCCGAAAATAAAATCGGTTGTGCCCTCGATGTAGCAGTTTATGTAGTACTGGCGACTGCCGTAGCCGAAAGTATACAGCGTATCCTGAAAGCCCAAGAAGCGGCAGTTTTTAAACCGGGCCTTGTCGCCGGCCACCCACACGGCCACCGCTTGCCCTACTGGCCCCGAACTGTTCTGGAAGGTGATGTTTTCGGCCGAAAAATCGCCGCCGTAGATGTAAATACTCGACGAGCCCGACGTGCCCTTGTCTTCACCGAAGATGTTTTTCTTCTGGTTGTAGTCGTCGTACGTCAGCACGGTTTGGTTCAGGTCTTCGCCGATGATTTTGACGAAATTCTTCGATCCGGCCAGGATGAGCTTTTCCTTATAAGTGCCTTTTTTGATGAAGATAGTCGTGACTTTCTTCCGAAAATCGGGCACCGCGTTGAAGGCTTCCTGCACGGTGCGAAACTGCCCGCTGCCGTCCTGCGCCACAACGAAATCATAACCGAAGGCGCGGCCAAGCAACAGCCAACTCAGGCAGAAGAATGCTAGTGTTTTTTTCATGGGGTAGTTGGTTGCGCGTCCTTGCCAGCGGGCGGCGGCACCGCATTTTTGGGTAGGGGCTTGGCAATGCGCTCAGCCAAAGGCAAGCGTTGCGCTTCTATTTCATTTACAGCAAGTTGCGCCATTTTGCGAGCGCCCAGCTCGGTAAAATGAGTGTTGTCGTTCCGGCCCAGCGGGTAGTTAGGATGATCGCCGGGCGCAAGCTGCATGTACAGCAGCTTGGAGTTTTCGACGCCAAATTGCTGCACCAGTTCGCGGCTCATTTTGTCGAGGTCGATCAGCGGCACCTTATACTGCCGGGCAACCTCCACAGTCACGGCCGAATAGGCAACGTGGGTTTCCATAATGTGCCCGTCCTTGTCAAATTTGCGGCGCGTAATTGGCGTGAGCAATACCGGATTGGCCTTTTTGCGCTGCGTTTCGGTCACGAACTTGATCAGGTTTTTGCGGTAGTCGGCCGGCGGCGTGTAGCGGTCGGGGTAGTTTTCGGCTTCGTCGTTGTGTCCAAATTGGATAAACACGTAATCCCCTTCCTGCAGAGCATCCACGACGGGTTGCCAGCGGTTTTCGGCCAGAAAGGTGCGGGTGCTCCGCCCGTTCTGGGCGCGGTTGTCGATTACTACTGTCGAGTCGAAAAAGGTGCCCAGCGGCATGCCCCAACCCGTTTCCGGGAAAGTTTGCTTGATCTTGTTGGCCATCGTCGAGTCGCCAATCAGATAAAGCCTGATCTTCTTGGGCGGCGCCTGAACAAAGGCCAGCAAGAGTAGCAAGGCAACTGGCCAAGCATTCTTCAATATTCTGATCAACATAAGGAGAAAGTCACGCAACTACTTTATGGGCAAGTATTTGACAATCAAACATTTATAAACAATACGCTTTAGCGCGCCTGCGGGTCAACGGTGGTTTTCACTTCGCGTCGCACGATGCGATCGGCCAATTCCAGCTTTAGGTTCCGAATATCGGCCAGCACCAGCTCAGCCATTTTGCGGGCGCCTAGCTCGCTGAAATGCGTATTGTCTTCACGCCCGTCGGGGTAGTTGGGGTGCTCGCCCGGCGCCAAGTGGTTGAACAGCAGCTTGGAATTTTCGACGCCAAATTGCTGGAGCATCTCTTGGCTTTCCTTGTCCAGATCAATCAGCGGCACATTGTTGGCCTGCGCGACGGTACGCACAAGGCCCGCGTACGCGGCATGCGTTTCTTCAATTTTGCCGGTCGCGTCGAATTTGCGCCGCGCTACGGGCGTAATCAGGATGGGCGTCGCTTTTTTGCTGCGGGTTTCCGTGATGAAGCGCACCAAATTGGCTTTAAAATCGGCCTCGGGCGTGTATGTGGCTTTGGTCGGCACCTCGTCGTTGTGGCCAAACTGAATTAGCACGTAGTCGCCGGGTTTCAGGTCAGAAGCAACTGGCTGCCAACGGTTTTCGGCGATGAAGCTTTTGGTACTGCGACCATTCTGGGCGCGGTTATCAACGGTCACGGTCTCGTCGAAAAACACGGCGAATGGCATCCCCCACCCTGTTTCGGGAAAGGCTTTCACCTCCTTATTCGCCATCGTGGAATCGCCAATCAGGTACACCTTGATTTTGGCCGGAGGCGAGGCCGTAAAACCCATCAGCATCAGCCCCAAAAGCCACACGGCAGGCAACAAGCGGTTAGTCATAAGCAGAGAAGCAGAAATGCACCAAGTTGTCCGAATTGGGCAAGTACGCCGAATTTGAGAAGCAGAAGGCGCCCAACGGCAAGATTATTTGTGCAATCGTTGCCGGGAACGTTGACAAACCATTCCCGAACGCATTACCGGTAGCGCAGATTTTGTGCCTTGACTCCAGCCCTATGGGTTGCCGTTTGCCAAACACCCTCTGCTAAGTCCGCCTAAGGGGTTGGGTAGAAAAGCATCGCGCCAGGCTCCGACTTAACGAAACCTGGCGCGATTGTACTACACACAAGTATTTGATATACAAATACTTACCTATTACCAGAATACGGTATACAGCGCCGTGATGACGGCAAAGATGATCATGGAGCCAATGGCAAAGCCGCGGGAGGTTTTGAACATGCTCCGATCGATTTCCAGGCCCTTGGTTTTCTTGCCTTGTGAGTTCTCGATCAGGCTGATGATGATCATGGCAATGATGCAGAAAACGAACACAAAGCCCATCCGGTCGAGGAACGGGATCTCGTACACGCCTTCTGGGTTCTTGATAGAGAAACCGAACGGCGACAGGAAAGACAGGTCTGCAAAGCCCGGCAGGAACTTCAGCACTACCGACAGCAGGAAGCCCCCGATCGTGGCAAACAAGGCCGCGTTAGCAGTCGTTTTCTTCCAGAAGAAACCGAGGATGAACATCGCAAAAATACCCGGCGACACGAAGCCTGTGTATTCCTGAATGTACTGGAAACCGCCTTTTTTGTCGATGCCTAAGTGAGGAGCGATGATAACGCCCAGGATCATGGCCACTACTACGGCAATTTTTCCGACGATTACGAGGCGCTGCTCGTTGGCTTCCGGGTTGATTACCTTCTTGTAGATGTCGAGCGTGAAAATGGTAGCGATACTGTTGGCTTTACCCGCCAGCGAAGCTACTACGGCAGCCGTCAGAGCGGCGAAAGACAAGCCTTTCAGACCTACCGGCAACAAGTTGAGCAGCACCGGATACGCGCGGTCGGGGTTGATTTCGCCGCCCTGCATCATCTCAGTTTGGAACAGGTTCTGCTTGTAGAGTACGAACGCTGCAATACCCGGCAGCACTACGATAACGGGCATCAGAAGCTTCAGGAAAGCGGCGAATAGCAGGCCAAAACGGGCCGTGGGCAAGTCAGCACCCAAGGCGCGCTGCGTGATGTATTGGTTACAGCCCCAATAGTTGAGGTTTACAATCCACATGCCGCCGACGAGCACAGTCAGGCCCGGCAAGTCCATGTAGTTAGGGTTCGACCGATCGAAGATCATGTGCAAGTGGTCGTTGGCCGCCGTCTTCATGATGGCTAGTCCATTCAACACGCCCGAAGAGCCTTGGTGCTCAGCCACCAGATTCAAGGCCAAATACGTAGTAGCCAGACCACCCAGAATCAGAAAGAACACCTGAATTACGTCCGTAAAACCGATTACCCGCATGCCGCCCAGGGTAATGAAGATGGCGAAGATGGCCAGCCCGTACATGCAGGCTGTGATGCTGATGCCCGATACGCTGTTGATGGCGATGGCGCCCAGGTACAGGATAGAAGTCAGGTTTACGACCACATACAGCATCAGCCAGAAAATGGCCATAATCATGGCTACAGTGCTGTTATAGCGCTGATTAAGGAACTGCGGCATCGTGAAAATGTGGTTCTTCAAGTAGATCGGGATGAAGAACACGGCCACAATAATGAGGGTAATGGAGGCCATCCATTCGTAAGTGGCAATGGCCAGACCCATTTTGAAACCCGAGCCGGCCATGCCGACCATTTGTTCGGCCGAGATGTTGGAGGCGATCAGGGAAGACCCGATGGCCCACCACGTCAGCGAGCCTTCCGCGAGAAAGTAATCTTTGGAGTCTTGGGGGCCGGCGTGGGCCAGTTTGCGCCTATAAATCCAGATACCGTACGTCGATACGATCAGGAAATAGACTAGAAAAACAACGTAATCCGCTGTGGCGAGCTGGTTCATGATGAGCTGATAAAAGCAGGAAGAAAGGCGGTTGTGGGTTAGAGAAAAGCAGAAATTACTCGGTTAACAATCGTTTTAGGCCGACGTCAAGGGCATGACAAATCAGGAGAAAGTTTTACATATGGCTAGCCCTGCCGTGTTATCAGACAGTATGCATGTGGAAATATGCAATTCGTGCATCGCCATTGTAAGAAGGCAAGAGCAAGCGGTCTGATGGTGGGCAGCAAGTGAAACCAGCATGCATTTGTGATTTGGGAGTGTAAAATGCTACTTTTTTCTAATTGAAGAGCTAATTATCGCATCTATTCCGATTTGAGCAATCGAGGTTTGAGCCGCCCGCAAATTGGTTTTGGACGGCATTGGCTCCAGCAATCGGCGACCCCGGGCTTGACAGCTGTTACGGTAAGCCTGCGCAGCCCGTGGCGACTGCCTCGGTGGGTGTCCACCAACCAAGCATTACAAACCAAAGGAGTACTTCAAAGCAGCAGCAGTTTGCCAAAAAATCGGCCCTGCGTAAGTATCTACTAAACAGATACTTACGCAGGGCCGAAACAATGATTGTGGCTGTACAACTTCCTATTTCCCAGTCTGTTGCAGCAGCCAGGTTGCCAGATCTTTACCGGCATTGAAGTTTTGATACACCGCCGGAATCTTTCGCCCGTCGGTATACTCGTTGTACAGCCACGGGTCACCCACAGCGAAGACGGTTCCTTTGCCCACCTTCGCCGTAGCCATAATGATGTCGCTGCCCTTGGAAACCAGTGCTTTAGCGGTGCCCTGCGTGCTTATAGGTGCCAGCTCCTTGATATAAGCTGCTTTCGTGTTCTTGAAAATGGCATTGCCGGCCGGAATATCCACGCGGCCTTGCTCAAACTGATTGCCCTGCACCATGTTCAGGCTTTTGGGCACGAAGCTCATTCCGAAAGCTTTGGCTAATTCGTTGAAGTGCGGAATCTCGCAGTTAGAGGTGTCGTTGGCCATCAATACCAAGGTCCCTCCGGCTTTTACCCAATCGCTAACGGCCTTTACGTCAGCCGCTTGCACAAAATTGGGCTTGGGCGATTCCTTTTTGGAGTCGGGGTCTACGATGATGTACACGTCCACGCCTTTCAGAGAAGCCGCCGTAGGCGCGGTAGGCACCATCACGGTTTTGGCGCCAAGCTCACGGAACTGGCTGCCCCAGAAGTAGAAGCCGCCGTGCGTGCGCTCGTCCCAGGTGTAGTGCCAGGTTTCCTCCTGTCCGCTTAGCGGATTTTTGCGCACCTCGTGGTTGAAATAGTTATCCACGGCTACGGTTTTGCCTTTGCCCACGCCCTGTTCGGCCGCGATTTCCATTTCGGTGCTCGCCAATATGAACGGTCCCACGCCCTTCAAGTCGTTCTTGCGCAGGGGCTCGCTGAGGTAGTATTCGAAGCTGCCATCGCGGTACGGGGTGCCGCCGAGGCCGCCTACACTCACGGTGCCGTTGAAGGCCAGCCCACCATCGGCTTCGGTTGCCACGAATGTTTTCAGCAGGCCGTCGTAGCCTTTTTGGGCCACGGCCATGTATTTCTTGTCGAGGTAGCCCATGCGCACGCCTTTGGCCAGCATGTACACAAACATGCTGCTGCCCGAAGCTTCGGCGTAGTTGCCCTTGCGCATGGCTTGATCCACGACCAGCGACCAAGTACCGGTTTTGGGATCTTGGTACTTCGCCAGCACGGGCGCCAGGCGCTGCACATCCTTGATAAGCTGGGCGCGCTGCGGATGATTGGCCGGGAAGTAATCCAGCACATCTACCAACGCCATCGCGTACCAGCCCATTCCGCGGTCCCAGAAGTTTGGCGACTGTCCGGTTTGCTTGTTGGCCCACTTCTGCTCCCGGCTTTCGTCGTAGCCGTGGTACATCAGGCCGGTTTTGGGGTCGACCAAGTTTTTCTCGACCAGCGCAAACTGTTTGGCTACGTCGTCGAAGCCCTGCGGCTGATTGAAAACCTTGCTGTATTCGGCGTAAAACGGCTCGGCCATGTACAAGCCATCCAGCCACATCTGGTTTGGATAAATCTTCTTGTGCCAGAAGCCGCCAGCTTTGGTACGCGGCTGACCATCAAGCTGTTTGCGCAGCAGCTGAGCTGCCTTCTGGTACTTTTCATTCCCCGGCAACGACACCTGGCTGAGCGTAAGCAAGGCGTGGCCGGTGGTGAGGTTGTCGAGGTTATAATCTTCCAGTTTATAGGTGCGAATGGTGCCGTCGGGCTGCACAAACAAGTCCAAGTCCTTCGTGATGTAGGTGAAGTACTTGCCGTCGCCGGTGCGGTTCCAAACGCGCTCCAACGCCTTCAGCATCAGCCCTTGCTCGTAGTCCCAACGCACCGTTTTGCGCGTGCCGATCATGATCGAATCGGGGTGCCACGAGATGAAAGCATCGGCCATGCGCTGCGACATGGGCCGCTGCTGCGCCGAAAGCTCAGGGCTGGCCGTCAGCAAGCTGAGCAGAAGACCGCTGGAAAGAAATACCTTTTTCATCAAATATCTGATTATCAATTATTTACCAAACTATGCGTTCTAGCGTAGGCTCAGTACTTTTTTGGAAACTTTATCGCCCAGCTCCAGCTCCTTTTTAGCTTTCGAGCGGTCGGTGTTCACGAGTTTGATGTTCTTGGCGCGGTCGCCGGTGATGCGCATCAGCAGCTCGGCACCGGGCGTATAGCGAATGTTATCCAAGGTAATGTCTTTGCTGTTCTGGACTTCCAACACCGGCTTGGTTTCCGTAGAAAGCAGCGTCACATTCTTGAGGCGAATGTTCTCGGCCTCGATGCATAAAAGGCCTTTTTTGCTCTGTAACACCGCATTTTCGATGGAAATGTCCTTGATAGGCATTTCGGGCAGGCCGCGCACCATGATGCCGGTTTCGGCGCCGTTGCAGGTGACATTTTTGATTTCGATGTGTCGGAACTGGGGCGTGCCTTCGTTCAACGGTTCGGGCTTGATGACAGGCGGCGCCGTCGATTCGCCCGCCAGCGGCACGGGGTCTTTGGCCATGTAGTACATGTCAAAGATAATTGCCTGACCTACAATATCTTTCATGTCAATGTTGTCGATAAAGATGTTCTCCACTACCCCACCGCGTCCGCGAGCCGCCTTGAAGCGCAGGCCCACGTCGGTGCCCATAAACGTGCAGTTGGAGACGTAGAGATTGCGCGCCCCACCCGACATTTCAGAGCCGATCACGAAGCCGCCGTGCGCGTGGTATACTTTGGTATCGCGGATGATGAAATTCTCGGTCGGCATGCCGCGCTTGCGCCCCTGTTCGTCGCGGCCCGATTTGATGCAGATGCCGTCGTCGCCCACATCGAACGAGCAGCCTTCGATGATGCCATTCTTGCAAGATTCGAGGTCGATAGCATCGGTGTTTTGCCCGTATTCGGGGTTGAGCACGGTTACGTTGCGTACTGTAATATCCTCACTCATAAGCGGATGCAACGACCACGCCGGCGAGTTCTGAAACGTCACGCCTTCCAGCAGAATGCGTTTGCTCTTGGCCAAAACCAGCATATCGGGCCGCAGGAAATCCTTGATATTTTCAAAGTCCTTCACATCTTGCCCAGGCTTGAGGTAGAACGCCTCCGTGATCGTGGAGCCTTTCAGCGCCTGTGCCGACGGGTACCAAGTGTCTTTTTTGTCGTTCACCACGCCACCGCCATCTACCAAGCGTTTCCACTGCGTTTCGGTCAGCTTGCTCTTCTTCACAGCCCGCCACGTTGCCCCAGCGCCATCGAATACACCTTGGCCCGTAACGGCGATGTTTTCGAGGTTTTCGCCGTAGATCAGGGCTTGGTTACGCACGGCATCTACGCCTTCCCAGCTAGTCTTAATCAGGTGGTAATCTGCGTGTTGATCACTGAACTGTACCAACGCTCCTTTGGCCAGGTGCAAGTTCACGTTGTTGCGCATCTCAAGGCCAGCGGTCACCCAATGGCCGCGCGGCACCAATACCACTCCGCCGCCTGCTTTGCTGCACGCATCAATGGCTTGCTGAATGGCGGTGTTTTTGGTGAGGCCATCGGGTATCGCGCCAAACTTGGTGATGTTGACAGTATCCTTGCGGAACTCCGGAACCTTGACGGTAGGCAAATTAGGCGTGGTGCCCGCTGAAGCCGTTGTGAGGGCAAAGCAGCCGCCCAAGACCAGCAACGCAGAGGAAAGGGAAGTTTTCATGGAGAAAAGAAAAAGCCTGCCCGGCGTTAAACCAGGCAGACCAGAGAAGATAAATTAGTTGTAACCAGGATTTTGCGCAAAGTCCGCTTTATTCTGAATCGCGTCCAGTTGGCGTTGTGGTATGGGCCGTAGCGTGTGGTAATCCTGAATATTGGCGCCGGCTTCGGGGTTGTATTTGCGTACCCGCTCGACCAGCTTGTTGGTGCGTTTCAGGTCAAACCACCGCAACTGCTCGCCGGCCAACTCGCGCGCCCGCTCGTCCAGAATGAAGTCCAGGCTCAAGTCCGAAGCCGTGATTAGCATATCCTTTTCCTTGCCCGGAATGGCGGCACGCTGCCGCACCTGATTGATGCGTTCCAGGGCTTTCGTCGTGTTGCCCTGCTTGAATGCGGCTTCCGCCGATACCAGATACACGTCGGCCAACCGGATTACATACACGTCGCGGGCGCTTTGCTCCTCCGCTACCGTGGGCCGGGTTGGATCGTCAAATTTCTTCAGGCACACATAGTGCAACCGGTCGCCGGCCGCCGCGCCGTTGGCTTTGTACACTTTGCTTTGGTCCCAAGTGCGATACTTTTTGCTGGCCTGCACACTAGCCGGAATGATGTATTTAGAAGCGAAAACAGCCGTGTCGCCCACCTTGATACCCGCCGTAGCCGAGTTGTTGGCAATCCAGACCGTTTTAAACGAGGCGGCGTAGCGCGAATCAATTTTCTCGTTGAACAGATTCAGCAGGAACAGCGACGGCATGTAGCGGTTGAACGGGCGACCGTTGGCGATGTCACGGGTCATGCCGGGCTGGTCGTCGTACTTCATCGTCCAGAGCAGATGGCCGTTGTTGGCGCCGCGCGGGTGACCATCGGGATACAAAGTGGCATCCACGCGGTCGTTGAGGTTCAGGTCTTTGGAGTAGTTGACGGCCCAGACGATCTCTTTGTTCTCCAGATTCGTCATTGACCACAAATCGGCGTATTTAGGCTGCAACGCAAAGGTGTAACTAGTGATTACCTTTTCGGCCAAGTCGCCGGCTTCCTTATTTTGGCCGCGAGTGAGATACATCTTCGCCAAGAAAGCCTCAGCGGCGGGCTTAGTCACGCGGCCATAATCGGTAGTTGTAGCAGGCAGATTGGCCGTTGCAACTGTCAGATCCTCAAATATTTGCTTGTAGAAAGTTTCTATTGGCGTTTTGTTGGCAGTGGTCTGCACGCCTTCGGTAGGCTCGGTGGTGAAGTGCACGCCGCCCCACGTTTCGACGATGTGCCAGTAATAAAAAGCCCGCAGGAAACGCAGTTCGCCCTCGCGGATCTTCTGCTGCGCATCGCTCATTCCCGACTGGCCTATGCGTTTGATCCCCGCATTGCACACGTTCACGGCCGCATAGAGCCGCCCCCACTCTGTATCAACGTCTTTCTGGTTGGATTGCAGGTTGGACGTATAGTCGGTCAGCTCGGGATATACGTCGCCGGCACCGCGCAGCCACAAATCGGTGCCCAGTTCCGACAGAGCGTAGCCATCCTCTTTTCCATACCACCAGCGCGTGTACGAATAGGCCGCGTTCACGAGTGTTTCGAAGCCAGCGGGCGTCGTATAGACGTTTTCAGCCGTGAGGCCCGATGGATTGTATTCGTCTAGCTGCTTGTCGCAGGCCGTGGAAAGTACCGTGAGCAAGCTGGCTGTCAAGACTAATTTGATCGTTGAAGACTTCATTTTAGTATCTATTTGATTATCAACGATTTAGAAATTAATGTTAATTCCAGCAGTCAGCACCCGCGGAATTGGATTCGACAGCGCGGCCGTGTTGGAAGGCGCAGCCGAAGCGTTGGTAAGGCCCGTGCTGGGCGGGCCGGCTACAGCAGCGGCGGCCCGTTCGGGGTCGTAGTCTTTGATGTGGCTGAACGTTGCCAGGTTCTTTCCTTGCACGTACACCCGCACCGAAGACATCGAGAATTTCTGTAGGAAAGCGGCCGGAATGTTATAGCCCAACGTTACGGCGCGCAACTTCAGGTAAGAGCCATCGCGGTATGATAACGTGCTGAAATACTGCATGCTACTCTTCGACACGCTGGCATCTGGCCGGGGGTAGCTGTTAGTCGGGTTTTCGGGTGTCCAGTAGTCCTGCTTCGAGCTGTTTTCGATGCCTTGGGGGTCGAATATCTGGTTGTATTCGTAGTTGAGCATCTGGCCGTAGCGCGCAAACCACTGCAACGACAAGTCGAAGCCTTTGTAGCTGAAATCGTTGCTGAAGCTGGCGTTCCATTTCGGCAGGGCCGAACCCAGAATCTTGCGGTCGGCCGGCGTGATTTTGCCGTCGCCGTCTTGGTCCTTCACTTTAATCTGGCCGGGTTTCTGACCGAAGGTTTTGGCTAAATCAGCCTCGGCAGTCTGCCAGATGCCAATCTTTTCGTAGTCGTAAAACACGCGCGTTGGCGAGCCAATGAACCAGCCGTTGGCAATGTCATTGGCTTCGGTGGCCAGCGACACGATCTTCTCTTGGTTCTTAAACCAGCTAGCCTGCACGTTCCATTTGAAATCCTGCTTGTCGATAACGCGTGCGTTCAGGCCTAGCTCGATGCCACGGTTCTGGGTTTTGCCGATGTTCTGAGTGATATACCCTACCCCAGAAGTCATTGGCAGAAAGCGATTTAGCAAAAGACCACCTTCTTCGCCCGTAATCCAGTTTTTGATACCAGCGTTGGTCTGGTACACATCCACCGAGCCCGAGAGCCGGTTTTGCAGGAAGGCAAAGTCGAGGCCAATGTTCGCCGTGCCCGACAATTCCCAGCCCAAGGCGTTGTTGCCAATACGCGAGCTGAATGCGTAGCCCGGCGCCGAAGTTTCGCCGTACCCAAACGGAATGCGTGTAAGTACTGATTGCGACGAATAAGGCGGAATATCATAGTTGCCAGCGATGCCGTAGCTGGTGCGCAGCTTCAAGTCCGACAGCACCGAGATATCCTTCATGAAGTCTTCTTCGATGATGCGCCAAGCCACCGCCGCCGATGGGAAAAATGCCCATTTATTGCCTGCAGCCAGCTTCGATGAGCCGTCTTCCCGACCGGTCAGCGTCACGAGGTAGCGGCTCTTGTAGTTGTATTGCACCCGTCCCGCAAATGAGATCAGCTTGCTGTTCTGGTAGGCGCTGTTGATGCCCAACTGTTGGCTGGCGTTGCCCAGCGCATAATAAAGCTGTGAAGCCAGCAGCTGGTTAGCCCCTTGGGCCCGCGATGTTTCGGTGTTGAACGTAAGCAGCGACGTGATGCCGGTAACCGTCAGGGAGTGGTCGCCGAAGGTTTTGGTGTAGTTCAGAATGTTTTCCCAGCTCCAGTTGGTGTCATACTGCGTGCCGTACGACGAGAGCGGCACCGAGCCGGCGCGGTCTACAGTATTGGAACCCAGATAAATACCCGTGCGGGAGTTCGACAGCGTCAGGCCCAGATTCGACCGCAGGCTCAAGCCCGGCACAATCTGATAATCAACGTAAGCCGTTGTGAATGTGCGCGTTGTGCGAGCGTTGTTTTGGTAGTTGCCGGCTACTTCGTCCGAAAGCGGGTTGATATCTTTGCCGTTGTTTGGGAATACCACCACGTTGCCGTTTTCATCGTAGGGTGCGCCCAACGGATCAATTTTATTGGCAATGTTAAGTGGGTCGCGACGGGCATTTTGGTTGAAATACGTTAGCTGGTTCTGCAAGCCAATCTTTACCTTGTCGTTGATGGCTTGGTCGATGTTGAAGCGCAAGGAATACCGGTTTAGGTTGTCCATGCGCAGAATGCCTTGCTCGTTATAGAAGTCGAAGGAAGTGTAGAACTTGGTCTTCTCCGACCCGCCCGAAACTCCCACTTGGTGTTCCTGCTGCGTGCCTTTTTTCAGGAATAAGCTTGGCCAGTTGTAGCCTGTGCCACCCGCGGCAATCGTTGCGGCGTCTGCTGGCGTGAAGATTTTGGCGTCGTCGGCGGGGCTGCTCCACAAACCAGTGGTGCGGTTGGCTTCCCGCTTCTGGGCGATGTAGCCTGTTCCATCGTTGACGTGCGGATAATAAATAGCTTCCGTTTGGCCAATGTAGGAGTTTACAGAAACGCGCGTCTTACCAGCGGCGCCGCGCTTGGTGGTCACGATAATGACGCCGTTGGCTCCGCGTGAACCGTAAATAGCCGTGGAAGCCGCGTCTTTCAGCACCTCCATCGACTGAATATCATTGGGGTTAATGTCTTGTATAGAAGTGTATTGTACGCCATCTACCACGAACAACGGACCGTTGTTGGCCGTCAGGGAGCGGTTGCCGCGCACGGTTACGTTCACTCCTGCACCGGTGGCACCGCTGCTGCGCGTAATATCTACGCCCGGCAATCGGCCCTGCAATGATTCCATTACGTTGGCTGAAGGCGTTTTCTTGATGTCCTCAGGGTTTACCGAAACAATAGAGCCGGTTACATCACTCTTCTTCACCTCACCATAGCCGATCACAACTACTTCATCCAAAGCTTTCTGGTCGGTTTTCAGCTTCACGCTCAGAGTAGTTTTATCGCCTACACTGATCGTTTCAGTGATGTAGCCCACGTAGCTGAGCACCAGAGTAGCATTGTCGGGCACGCTGAGTGAGAAGTTGCCAGTGCCATCAGTGCCCGTGCCAATCGTGGTATTTTTTACTACAACCGTTACGCCCGGCAAGCCGTCGCCCGTGGCTGCATCCAACACCCGCCCGGTAATCGGGTGATTTTGTTGGGCCATCGCTTGTGTACCCATCCATAAAGACAGGAGCACCATCAGTAAAGACTTCCTCATGTTGTCAAAATTTAACTTGTTTAAGAAATCAGCACACTTGGTAGGCCACGCGTCCCACTTAAGGTTAGAGCAATAATTCGGTTTTCGAAGGCGAAGCGCCTTCAATATTTATGCAATCGTTATCGGGAACGTTGCCACAAGCGTGATTCGGGCTATCCTTGTGGCTTTATGCAGCTGCTTCAAAAGCGGTTTTAGCACTTAAAGCCGCTTTGGGCTTAATTCCAGCTCTTGCTGAGAGTTAGATTATATCGATACCACTCAATCGTTTTTGCAGCTCATTTCAAGAGTAGCCAAGCAATTTCGCTCTGATTCAGAGCCGTGAATGATTAATACATAACCTATTGACTGACTGTCGCTTACACTAAATTTCTTTTTCTAGTTCTTTTAAAGCCAATAAGCACAATGCAACGGAGCCAGATACGCGGATTTGTCCACTCATGATCATTCCTTCAACATCTGCCACTGGCACCTTCACCACTTCGATATTTTCGGTACGATCTAGGTTTTGCGCGCTCACTTGGTGGGCGTTTCGGGCCAAGAAAAAGTAAATCTTATTGGTGTCTTTGGTGGGGTTATCAGCCACTTGAAGTAGAAACTGCATGTTATCAGACGCATACCCTGTTTCTTCTAACAGCTCACGCTTGGCCGCTTCTAGAGGCTCGATTTCTCCCTCATCTATCACTCCCCCAGGCAGTTCTATCAAGATATCCTGCACACCATGCTTATACTGACGTACAAATATGACGTGGTTGTCGTCCGTCAAAGGAAAAGTGAGGGCCACATTACGCCGCACACTTACAAAATAATCGTCTAGTTCAAGCCCGTTCGGTAGCCTTACATAATCGCGACGCAACTGATACCATTTATGGTCAAATACAATATCGGATTTTAGCGTCTCCCAAGGCTGGATTTCGTTTTTCATATCAACAGCAGAACATCTGAAACCGCAAATTAGGCTTAGTATTGACAAGCTTACGTATCTTATTAAGCACCAATCATCTATGTCCAGACCCGCACCCTTCTTACCCTCTGCGACTCCTGACCAACCTTGCTCCCTGTTTTAATACTTCAAATCGTTTATCGGTTATTAGGCTATAGGTAAGCATATGCATTATCCCTCGCTATTACCTGTTCGACTCTCAGTCCGTATATTATATAGTATGCCCAGATCCCCCAACTGAGCTTACAACTTAACAGCCCCTTTTGTCCACAACCACCCAACTTCCCACCCATGCCAGTCTTCCACGAAATCTTGCCCGAAACCTATTTGCTAATTCCTACCGATTCGGATTCGGATAATGGCAATGAGTTATTGCAGGCTCTACGCCACGCTCGGCGCAGTGGTAAAACAAGCATCACTCTCGACTGCCGGTATTTAGCCGCCATCTCTCCTACTGTCATTTCGGAGATAACCCGTTTACAAAGCAAATGGCGTAAGCATCATATTAACTTATTGATAGCCCAAACCACTGATAAGGTACGTCAAGCTTTCTCATAAGCCACAGCGTCTAGCTAGCTTCTTTTAATCTCTCTGATCCATTTTATATCGAAATACGGTTGCGATTCTAACACAACTTAATATCCTTGGCTTATTGGGAAAGCGGAATAATTAAGATCCGAGCTTACCTAGGATCCTACCCTTCATTCTATCAATGCCTGTTGTAGAATAATTGTAGCCTCGATTAAAAATAAACTCTCTGTCTATCAAGCACTCTCGTATTAATAACACATTACCTCTTGCTTAAAAGGGAGCGAGTCGTGCATCTTTGCAGGCCCAACCGGGAAGCGGGCGGGGCTCTTTTGGGCAGATGCGGCCCGGGTTTGTGGGGCACCGGCCGCCGAAAAATATTTTTCGCGGGGGGCTTGCAAACGGCGGCCAGGCGGTGTTACCTTTGCAGCCCGCTTCGGAAGGAAGGGAGTCAGGCCAGCAGGGCCGGCGAAACGAAGTAAATTTTTTTCGCTTCTTGCTTGGATGGCAGCAAAAAGGTTGTACCTTTGTCCCCCCAAGCGAAAGGCGGCGGGAAAAACGGAGTACAGCAGACGCGGCGCAGGCCGCGGCCAGGTCGGCCCAACGGGGCGGGCACACGTTCTTTGAATGTTTGGAAAAGACAAAAGGATAGGGCCGGGCGGCTTTCGGGCCGCCCGGCATCCAGCGTAACAAAATCGATCACGCTCGGTAATACGGGTCGGATCAGCACTCGACATGGTCTTTGCTTCGGCAAAGGCAGCAAGTAACTTATACAATGGAGAGTTTGATCCTGGCTCAGGATGAACGCTAGCGGCAGGCCTAATACATGCAAGTCGAACGGGCGG
>NZ_JACSJJ010000006.1:0-114036 GCF_014349165.1 Hymenobacter sp. BT491
CCCGCCGGCGGGCCTGAAAGTCGATGAAGCCGAGCGGGAAGAGCTGCGTGCCCGCGCCCGCCACGCCGAGGCCGCCGTGGGCGTCAACTCGCCCACGGCAGCAGTCACCGGGGAGAAAACCGTGACGTGGAAGGTGGATGAACTGCAGCCCGACACCAGCGGGCGCGCGGAGGCCTGGAAAGCAATTCTGGATAATTCCGGCTACTCCATGCAAACGAGTGCGGTCCGCAGCACCGTGGATGAGCAGGGCATCCGGCGGGCAGAGTTTGATATGACCTACCGCAACGACCAGCCGGATATTGCCATCATTCACGCCATCGTGACCAACACCACGGCCCGCGCGGAGGCCGGCCATGAAAAGTATGCCGGCGTGAACGTAGTCGAGTCCGAGGCGGACCGGGCCGCCCGGCAGCAGGCCGCAGCAGCCGCGGCCATTCAGCCCCACAACCGGGACCGGAGCCTGGATGTGGCTGCCAAACCCGGTATCGACGCCCCGGCAGCTGAAAAGGAGGCCGCCCGCCCCGCGGCCGCTGGCAGCGAGAAGCTGGTAGTTATCAAAGTAGACGAGCCGGCCGTAGCACGCGGCGAGCGGGGCCAGGCCGAAGCGGTGCAAGCGGCCCTTACTGCCAGCGGCGCGAAAGCCGGCGAACTACATAGTGCAGTTGACGCCGCAGGCATCCGGCACTCGGAGATGAAGGTCTCTTACCGCACCGACCAGCCTGAGCTTGCCCAGGTGAGCCAGGCGCTCGACGCCGTGGCCCGGCAGAGCGGCAACCACGTGCTTGAGCACGGCAGCGACCGGGCCGAGCGGCAGGAGGCTGCCCGCCACAGTCAGGAAGGTCGGCCAGCTCCGCAGCAGTTGGAGCGGTAATGGTCGTGGGCTAGCAACGAATTGACCGCCTGATAATGGCTTGGCTTGAGGGCTGAAAGCCTATGCGTAGCGCCGACGCGGTGCCCGCCAGCTTAGTGCGCCGCAGTTTCCGACCGGCTTTGGCGCAGCAGCCAGTTGAGCTTGGTCATGCGGTGCATCTGGTCGTAGGCGGTCAGGTCAGTGCCCGGCGGGAGCTGGGCATCGAGCAAATCATGGAAGCGGTGGTTGTCGGGGAAAGCCTGCTTGACGGCCAGCAGGGTCAGGGGCTGAATGGGCGCGGCGGCCGTCGGGCTGAAGTACAGCCGCACGGAGCCGGGGTTCTTCCCCACGGTTGGTCTTTCCACCTTATAGAGCAGCAGCTCCTCGCCGGGATTCAGGATGGGGTAGTGCTCGTTACCCGCCGCGAACCGGTATTCGTGCCCGTCGCAGTCGCGGAATCCGAACAGGCTGTCTTTGGCTACCTGATACGGCTTGCCTGCGTGCACGACCGTCACGTAAGGCTTGCCGCTGAATTCGTGCAGGCGCAGCTTGTGGGTTTCGGTCTGGCAGTTCACGGCCAGCGTAAGGCGGTGACGGCGAAAGTCCTCGGCGGTTTTATAGAGTCCGCCGCCCAGCGGTGCCGTTTGCGCAGTGGAATTGGCTGCCAAAGCCAAAAGGCTCACGAGTACAAGAAAGGTAGTGCGCATGGTCAGCAATAAAGAAAAGCGGCCTTAGCTCATTCATTCCCGGAAAAGCAATGGGCAGGACTGAAAGACCAAGTGAAGGTCGCCGTGGAGCAGTCTCCACACCATGATTACTGCCACCCTTCCGCTTGACCTTGGTCATGTTCACCCTGTGAGCACCACGCCAGTTTACCAACACCCCTTTTCCACTCGGCCTGACCTTACCGCGAAATGCTGTCAGTGCTTCAAAGCCAAGCAAACAGGCTGCTATATTTACCGACCGCAATCCGCTTAGTTCTACCCGTTTTCACACGATGATAAAACGCTACGCTCTCCATGCCTTGTTATTTCTGTTTTGCCTGCCCGCGCTGGCCCAGCGACCCAAGCCGGCGGCCGTGAGCCTTCCCCCAGCCGATACCGTGTATTTCGACCGGGACTGGGAGCGCACCGAAACCCTGGAGGAAGTTTCCTACGCCCGCATTGCCCACCACGACGCACGCGGCAAAGCGGTGGGCACCGTGCGCGATTACTTTTATCCTTCCTGGAAAAAGCAGTGGGAAGGCAAGATGGCCAGCGAAAAGCCCGACAAGCCCACCGGTATCTGCTGCGGCTGGCACGAAAACGGCCAAGTCAGTTTCCGGGGTACTTATGTCAACGGGGTGCAGCAGGCGGACTTCCGCAGCTGGCGGCCCGACGGCCGCGAAATCAAGTGTGCCTCCCGCCTGGTAGAGGCGCTGCCGTTGAGCAACGCCTCGATTCATTGCAGCAACTGCATGCACTCCAGCCGCAAGGTATTTGCGGTGGATATTCCGGACGGCACGGTGGGCATCGTTTACAAACTCGATGTGCGCGACGAAGGACAGCCACCGGTGTCCTGGTCCACGGCGTTGGCCATGGCCGCGGTGGTAGGCTCCGGCGGCACGGCGGCCCCGGCCCTGCTGGGCGCTGCCGCTTCGGCCCTGACCAAGCAGGGCAACAACGCCCCGCCCACGGTCAGTACCAAATGCCACTGGTACATCACCGCCGACCCGGCCGCGGCCGACCAGTTTATGGCGACGAAAGGCACTATTGCGAACGCGCAGGCCTGCCTGCGGGCCGCGTCGAATACGCCCCAGGAAACCCGGCCCATTAGCCTGCCGCCCGGCACACGTCAGCTTTTCGTGTGCGTGAACAATGACAACTACACCACCGATGCCACGGCCACGCTGAGCGTGAGCGCTCTGGTGCAGGCGTGTAAATAGCTCGCGGGCCGGCAAGGCCTACTGCAGCCGGTGCAGCATGCGCTTCATCTGGCCAATCTCGCGCTTCTGGGCGCTGATGATGCTATCGGCCAGCGTGCGCACTTCGGGGTCTTTGAGGGTGGCCCGCTCGCTGACCAGGATGGCGATGGAGTGGTGCGGAATCATCGATTCCATGAAGCGCGTGTCATTGACCAGCGTCTGGCTGCGCAGCATGGCCAGCGCCCCCCCAAACACGACCACACAGCCCAGGGCTATCAGGCGGTTTTTGCCCTTGTCGGGGTACATGTGGGCCATGAAGCCCAGCATGAGCAGGCCCATGGCCGACACCATGAGCGTGGTCATGTAGAAGCGGTTGATGCTGGGGTAGATGTGGTCCCACTCGTAGGTGTTCAGGTAGGTGATGAGGTGCATCACGACGAACGATGCGGCGAGCATCAGGAAGAATTTGGAGTAGCTGCCCTTGTTCATAACGCGGAGGAAAGTGAGGGAAAAATGGGTTAGTAGTGGAAGGTGAGGCCCGCGCCCCAGCCGTATTGGTTGTCGTAGTTGGTGCTGAGCGAGGCGTACTTGCTCACCATGTAGCGGAAGCCGAGGGTAAACTCCCGGTCGGTATTGCCCCGGATGTCCATGAAGACGTTGCTGCTTAAAGGGATGTCGCGGCGCTCCAGCTGTGCCCGCAGCTGGCCGGTGAGGTCGGTGCGCAGCTCGGCGCGCACGAGCAGGGGCAGCAGGTAGTACACGCCGACTTCGGCCTGCCGGCGGAAGTTGCGGTTGTTCTCCGCCGTGCGGCGGTTGCCGCCCTCGGTGTCGGAGGCGGAGCGCAGGGTTTTGTTGTCGCGCAGGTCGTAGCCCACGAAAGCGGCCAGGAACTGCCGCTTGTCGAGGTAGCGCAGCAGGTGGGTTTCGGTTTCGTAGTTGCCCTGGTAATTTAGCCGGCCCTCAAATTCGAGGGCGTTTTTGTTGTTGGAGAGGTTGGCTTCCAGAAAGCTGCCCTGCGAATGCACCGCCAAATCGGCCCAGGGGTAGAGCTTGTTGTCTTCGCGCTTGAGGTGGCGGTAGCCCGTGCGGGCGTACTCGTTTTGGGGGCTGCCCTCGTAGCTGATGACGCGGGCCATGCCCGACATCATGTGGTAGAGGGTGTGGCAGTGAAAAAACCAGTCCTGGTCCTCGTTGGCGTCGAACTCGATGGTGACCTTGCCCATCGACTGAATATCGAAGGTGTGCTTCATGGGCGAGTACGCGCCCTGGGCATTCACGAGGCGGAAAAAGTGCCCGTGCAGGTGCAGCGGGTGGCGCATCATGGTCATGTTCTGGAAGACCATGCGCACGTTTTCGCCCTTGCGGATGGGAATGTTGTCGGACTCGGACAGGGTTTTGTTGTCGAACGACCAGACGTAGCGCAGCATGTTGCCGGTCAGGGTGAGGTGGATTTCGCGCCACTGCTTCGTCGAGTCCAGGGTGGTGGGGTGCAGGGCGCGCAGCTGGTTGTAGTTGAAGTCGCCGCTCATGCCCCCCATGGCCATGCCGCCCATATCCATGCCACCCATGCTGCCCGAATCCTGCAGGCTGCCCATGCCCATGCCGCCCTTTTCCTGTTGGTTCATCGGGCGGTTGCGGGGCGGGGCCGTGGAGGTAGCCGGTGCGGTGCCCTGCTGCATGTCCATGCCCGCCATGGGGGCTTCGCCTTTCGCCGTGGGCGCTTTCGCGGCCTGGCCGCCGCTCATGTTCATGCCTTTCATGCTGTTGCCAGCCTGGCCCGATGCTTTTTTTGCGTCCATTTGGCCCGCTCCGCCCATTTTCATGCCGCTCATGTTGCCCATGCTGTTCATCTCCCGCGTCATCTGGAAGTAGTTGAGCTTGGGCAGGTCGGGGGTGCGCATCGGCTCGCCCTGCCCGAAGTAGCCGGAGGTGTAGCCCGACACGTCGGAGGAGGTGGCCCGCAGCTCGGCCGCGCCCATCGGGGGCACGGTGATGAGCAGGTCGTAGGTTTCGGCGGTGGCAATTTCCAGCTTGCTGGTCGGGAAGGGCTCCACGTTGATGCCATCGGCCGCGATAACTTGCATGGGTCCACCGGCATACTGCAGCTTGAAGTAGGTTGAGGCGCCGCCGTTGATGACGCGCAGGCGCACCACCTCGCCGGGCCGGGCATCCTTAAAGTAGTTCAGTTCCTGCCCGTTCATCAGAAACTTGTTGTAGAACACGTCGGCCACGTCCATGGCCGGCATCCGCTGCCACTCCTGCTTGAGCTTATCCTTGAAATAGCCGGCGGCCAGGGCCTCGCCGTAGCTCTGGGTTGCGCCTTTCTGCACGGCAAACCATTCGCCGGCCCGCTTGAGGTAGCGCAGCACTTCCGTGGGCCGGTGGTCGGTCCAGTCGGAGAGCACCAGCACGTACTCTTTCAGCTGATACTGAATTTCCTTGGGCTGCACCACGATGGAGCCGTACAGGCCCGACTGCTCCTGCACCATGGTGTGCGAGTGGTACCAGTAGGTGCCGCTCTGGCGCAGCGGAAACGTGTAGGTGTGCACCGTGCCGGGCTTGATGGGGTCCGTATTCAGGTAGGGCACGCCGTCATATTTATTGGGTACCAGCAGCCCGTGCCAGTGCACGGAGGTTTCCATCTGCATCTGGTTGTGCACCCGGATAACGGCGGTGTCCCCCTCGTTGAAGCGCAGCGTGGGGGCCGGAATCTGGCCGTTGATGCCGATGGCGTGGCGCATTTTGCCGGTGAAGTTGACCATCCGGTCTTCCACGTACAGGTCGTACTCAACCCGCTTGCCCACGTAGCCGGCGCGGGGCATAGCGACGGTGCCCAGCTGCTGCTTATCCGGCGGGGCCGATTGGGTGAGGTAGGGCTCCTTTTCTTTCGGCATGGCCATGCCAGGCATCGACTGCGCCCCGGCCCCGAGGGTAGCAAGCAGCAGGGTAAGTAAAATCAGAACTCTCATAGCGCTATTGCTTGGGCGTGGGGTGGTTCCGGGCCGGGTTGTTGTCCTTGAAGCGGAACTTGTCCAGGGGGTTGGGCATCGTCATGCCAGGCATTGAGCCCGTCGCCGGCATCGCATGGCCTTTTTCCATGCCGGGCATATCGGCCATGTTGCCCGGGGCCGGCGCGGGCTGCGCAGCGGGCGCGGACTTCATGCCGGGCATATCCGCCATTCCCGCCATTCCTGATGGGGCCTTGCCAGGCTTTTTTGCCCCCGCTGCCGGGCGCTTCATTCCCGGCATATTGGCCATGCCGGACATTTCTTTCGGCTGATTCGGGCGGGCCGGCCGGCTCATGTCCATGCCCTGCGGCATCTGTTGCGAGGATTTGGCGGCGGGAGCCTTCATGCCGGGCATGTCGGCCATGGCCCCTGCTTTGGCAGCCGGGCGGGCGGGCTTCGAGCCAGTCATTTCCATGGTGCCCATCTCACCCGCCGAAGCCTTAGCCGGAGCTTTGGGCGCAGTGGCTGGAGTGCCCATATCCATGCCCGACATATCGGCCGCGGGGGATTGCGGGCTGCCAGTACCAGCTGGTTCGGCGTGGTGGTCGGCTTCCATTTCCGAGTGAGCCGCACCGGCCTCCTCGTGACCGTGGCTATGGCCGTGGTTTTTATCGAGCAGGTGCCCCTGCGGCCCTACCCCTTCAACGTAGACCAGCTGCGCGCCCCGGTGGCCGGCCACCGACAGCACGCCGGCCGCCGCCAGGGCAAAGGCGAGCACCAGGATTTCGTAGGCCCGGCGCTGGATTTTAAAGAAATCGCCGACGCCGCGCAGCAGCAGCGTGATGCCGGACAGCCACAGTGTATAGCTCGCGTACTTTTCGTGGGCCGAGAACACGGCCGCCGCCCGGGGTCCCAGGCCCATGGGCTCGGCGTGAAACACGGTGCTTGCCGCCAGCGCGCCGGCAAAGCCGCCGGCCATCACCACTAGGGTAACCCAGCGCACCGTTGGCCAGTCTTTAAATACCAGCACCGCCTGAAAAGCAGCGGCCAGCAGAATGAGGACGATGGGAAAATGCACCACCAGGGGGTGCAGGTTGGGGAAATCTGAAAACATAGGCGGCATCGAAAGCAAGGCAGGCAGGAATTTGGGAGAATTCTCCCTAGCGGTAGCAGGGGGCCGGCGATGGCATAGCGATTAGGATTGATAGCCGGAAGAGCCGGCTGCCCACCCCAAACGCGGCCATGGCCACCCAAACCCCTTCCCCTGCCGGACCTTAGCGTCAGCCAGCCCTCATCCCTTTACGTGGACCCCGTCTCCTAATGTTTGCAGCGATTGGGGTGGAGAGTTGCATAATTTCAGCGGTTTTCAGTCGGCCAGCGCCCGCCCGCTGGCCGACCGGTCCGGCTGCTTAGTAGTTGTGCCTACCTACTTCAGGGACCGGCGCAGCAGCTGCGCGTTCAGCGCCACGATGACGGTGCTCGCGCTCATGAGCACCGCCCCAATGGCCGGGCTCAGCACGAAGTGCGGGTACAGTATCCCGGCCGCCAGCGGCAGGGCGATGACGTTGTAGCCCGTGGCCCAGAACAGGTTCTGCATCATCTTGCCGTAGGTGGCCTTGCCGAACTCCACCAGGTTGGTGATGTCGGTAGGCTTGCTGTTGACCAGGATGATGTCGGCAGTTTCGGCCGCAATGTCGGTGCCCGAGCCCACGGCGATGCCCACGTTGGCCTGGGCCAGGGCCGGGGCGTCGTTCACGCCGTCGCCGGTCATGGCCACGAACTGGCCCTGCGCCTGCAGGTCCTGCACGATTTTAACTTTCTGGTCGGGCAAAACCTGGGCGTACACTCCGTCGAGGCCCAGCTCTTTTGCCACGGCATCGGCCACCTGCTGATTGTCGCCGGTCGCCATGTATACTTTAATGCCCTGGGCCTGCAAGCGCTGGACGGCCTCTTTGGAATCGGTGCGGATGCGGTCAGCCAGGGCTACGTAGCCCGCCAGCTGCCCATCCAGCAGCACAAATACCACCGTTTCGGTCCCGTTGCTAACGGCATCGGCGGGCAGGGCGATGTTCTTTTCCTGGAGGTAGCCAGGGCTGGCCACCACGACTGGCCGGCCGGTTACCGTAGCGGCCACGCCCTTGCCCGTCAGGGATTGAAAGTCCTGAACGGAGGGCAGGGCCAGCCCCCGCTTATGGGCTTCGCGCACGATGCCCTGGGCGATGGGGTGCTGCGACTGCTGCTCCAACGCAGCGGTCATGCCCAGCAGGGCGGCCTCGTCGAGGCCGGTAGCCAGCACTTTCACGCGGGTCACGCCGAACGCCCCTTCGGTGAGGGTGCCGGTTTTATCGAACACCATGGCCGTGATTTTGCGGGCTTCCTCGAAGGCCGTGCGGTTGCGAATCAACAACCCTTTACGGGCCGAAATAGCCGTGGAAATGGCCACCACCAGCGGAATGGCCACGCCCAGCGCGTGGGGGCAGGCCGTCACCATCACCGTCACCATGCGCTCGATGGCGAAGGCCGCGCCCTTGCCCAGCCACAGCCAGGCAGCCAGCGTGCCGAGGCCGCCCGCCAGCGACACGGCCGTGAGCCAGCCGGCGGCGCGGTCGGCCAGGGTCTGGGTTTGCGACTTGGTGTTCTGGGCCTCGCCCACCATCTTCACCACCTTGCTCAGGTAGCTGTCCGCGCCCTGGTGCGTGACCCGGATGCTGAGCGCGCCCTCGCCGTTGACGGCCCCGGCGATGACCTTGCCGCCCGTCGCCTTTTGCACCGGCACGCTTTCGCCCGTGAGCATGCTCTCGTTCACGGCGCTGCTGCCGTCCGTCACTTCGCCATCGGTGGGAATCCGCTCGCCGGGCCGCACCAGCACCACGTCGCCAACGGCGAGGGCCGTGACTTTCACGTCCCGAATAGTATCGCCCTCCTTTCTGTGGGCGTCGGCGGGCAGCAGCTGCACCAGTAGCTCCAGGGCGTGCGAGGCCCCGGCCACCGACTTCATCTCCAGGTAGTGGCCCAGCAGCATGATGTCAATCAGGGTGGCCAGCTCCAGAAACAGGTCCATGCCCCGCAGCCAGCCCAGGGTCACGGCCACGCTGTAGCCGTAGGCCACGCTGATGGCCACGGCCACCAGGGTCATCATGCCGGGCTGCCGGCTGCGCAGCTCCCTTACCGTGCCGCTGAGAAACGGCCAGCCACCATACAGGTAAATGGCCGTGGCCAGCCCCAGCAGCAGCGGGGTGCTGTAGGGAAAAGTAAATTGGTGGCCGACCAGGTTCTGGAACATCATCGACCCGGCCACCACGGGCACCGACAGCGCCAGACACACCCAGAACCGGCGCAGGAAGTCGGCAATCATGGCCCCGTGGTCGTGGCCGCCCGTCGGACTGTGGTCCATTTTTCCGTGGTCCATCTGGCTGTGGTCCATCGGCTGCGGTCCGTTGCCTGCGGTAGCGGGCGCGGGCGCGGACAGGGGGCGTTGGGCCATGGCGGGGTCGTGGGAGTGAATCATCCGGTGGGGAGCTAGGCGAAGTGTAAAAAAAAGCGGACTCGCGGCCAGCCGCGAGTCCGCTAGTCAAAGGAGTAGTTTCAACGCTCGCGGCGGTTAGCCGCGACCACCGAAACCGGACCGGCCGACTACATTTTCATGCCGTCCATTTTGTGGTGGCCTTTCGAGCCGGCGGGCATTTTCATCTTGCCGCTCATCATCATGCACTGGCCGTCCTTCATTTTCATGGTGGTGCCATCCTTCATTTTGCAAGTGCCGTCGGTCATGCACACGGTGCCATCGGCCATAGTCATGTCGGCGGTCATCGGCATCATCTTGCCGCCTTTCATCATCGTCATCTTGCCGTCCTTCATCATACAACAGTCCTGGTGCGACGACTTGGTGGCGGAATGCGCGTGAGCGGTCTTCGGGGCCGTCTGGGCGAAGGAAACACTGGTCAGGCCGGCAATCAGGAGGGTGGCCAGCAGATAGGGGAGCTTTTTCATGGGAGGGGGAAATGGTTGTTATGGGAGAACGGGTGCGTAACTGGCCGGACCACGAGCTACTCGTTCACCAGGAGTAGCGCAAGGTGCAGGCGCGGAACCAGCCGTGTCAAAGGTCCGCCGGGGCTGGATGGGGTGCCATGACAAGCGCGGGGCTAATGCATGAGCTTTGTCATGTTAGCCGACCCGGCGGTACTTGTTGCGAAATCGATGGAATTCAGCAGGTGGAACCCCATTAAACCAAAAACGCCCGGCTCAGCCGGGCGTTTTTGGTTTAGCGAAGGATTAGGCCGCTTGAATTTTAAAGCCGGCATTTTCCACGGCCTGCACGACTTGTTCCGAAGTGAGCTGGTCGGAACTGACGGTCAGAATCTTATCGGGGTTGGTCGTGTCGACCTGCCAGTTGCCGGCACCAGCTTGCTGGTTGAGGGCGGGCGTGACGGCTTTGATGCAGCCACCGCAGTTGATGTTGGTTTTGAATTGCAGGGTTTTCATGACGAGTTGAGTTAAGGAACCCGCACCGGGTCCGTGCCAATACAACACGCAAAGCTGCGGCCAGAGTGGCACGCCAGGGGTATAGAATTGCGCAGGGGACTTGCATGATTTCCCGTCACTCGGCCAGGAACACCAGATTTAGGCGGCTACGCTCATGCCAGCGCGGCAGGCCTCCTCACAGCGGCGGCATGCCTCGGCGCACTCCTTGCAATGCTGCATGTGGGCACCGTGCTTTTCGCACTCATCGCCGCAGGCCTTGCACACTTCGGCGCACTCGCGCAGCAGGTGCGGGCCATGCTCCGAGCCACGGGCAATCAGGCGGGCCGTCAGGGCGCAGACATCGGCGCAGTCGCGGTCGAGGCTAATACAGCGGGCCATCATTTTGACGTCTTCTTCCTGCAGGCAGGCGGTGGCGCAGTGCTCGCAGGCGGCGATGCAGGCGTTGAGGGCGTCGAGGAGGGATTGGTTCTGAGCGTGCATAGGTAAGAGAATTAAAAGTGAACGGCGTTACGCCGGAATTACTTCTGCTTATACCCGCCGTGCTCAGCCTGGTTTTACATCAATTGCCTCGTGGCTTGCATCATTTGGCGCTGCCGGGAAGAATTGCGCAAGCACTTTGCTCAACGTGCGCTGCTGTGCAATGATAAATTGGTAGCGTAGCACATCCCGTTGCAGCATCGATTCGTCCACATGGAACCGCGGGTCTTTGGCGGGCTTGGTTTCATAGATGTAGACTTTGAGTAGGGCATCGAGCAGGATAAACAGCCTGACGCAGTTGGGTTGGGTCGCGAAAGCTTCGTTGCTGAGCAAATGAGCCGCCAGATGCCGACTGAAATTTGCGTAGGCCGAACCAGTCTCCGAATTCAGGTACAAGTGCTTGGTTAAGATAGCCTGACTGGCTTTCACGTACACGTCGTGAAAAAGCACGTTGCCGGGGCTTGGCTGGCGCAGGCAGGAGTTGCCCACAAACTTGCGGATGGTTTCAAATTCCGGCTTGGGCTCGGGACCGGTGCCGTCAAACCCACTCCAGCGCAGAATCAGACCCTCCACCACGGGGACCAACGTGAGGAAGGCGCTAACATAATTTTCCTGGTAGTACGCGATGATAGCCGCCTCCACCAGCGGGGTAAATGATTGAAAAGCGGGGGAATATTCAAACCCCTGCTTCAGGATGGCGCATATCTTGGGGGATGTGATGATACTGTCCAGGTAGGCCAGAATAGCGGCTTCGGAAGCCGGTAACTCAGCGGCGAGCTGCCCGATTCTCCTAAAATCGGCCGTCGTCATGGTAGCTGGAGTCAACAGGGCATAGTTGGCCAGCTGCTCATTCAAGGCCAGTAAGTCCGTTATCTCCGCGTTAGACGTGGTAGAAACGTGGGGCCGCCGGGCATCCTGGTCACGCTCCTTTCGGGCCGCCGCTTTGGCTTTCTCATAAACCAGTGCGCTTACCTTGCTCCACATGGTGCTGTCGCCAATAGCCAGGTCGGCTCTAACATCTGCTACTGGCTTATTTGCCTCTAGTTGGGTAAAAGCTTCGGTTGCCAGGTGAGCGGCGGTTATTTTAGCCATCGTGCTTCGTGGATGCTTATCGCTGGCAAGGTAGTATGCTCTGCCCCAGCCCAGCCAGCCCCTATTCCTTAATCACACTTATTTCCAGCTGCTGCCGGTAGGCCGAGGGCGAGCACTGCGCGAATCGCCGGAACTGGCCGGAAAAGTGCGCCAGGCTGCCGTAGCCCAGCTGCCGGGCAATGCGCCCGATGTCGAGCCGGGATGTCGCCAGCAGCTCTTGGGCGTAGGCCAGCCGCTGACTGGTGATGTAGCTGATGAGGCTTTCGTGACCGGGCAGCTGGGTGAAGGCCGCGTGCAGGCGGCGGCTGTCCAGGCCCATCTCCCGGGCCAGGGCGGGAATGAATTCGCGGTGCCGCAGCGTGACGGGCCGCCGCAGCAGCCCGGCCACGGCCAGCTTCACCCGGTCCGCCAGCGCCTGCGTGGGGCTTTCCAGCAGCGCAAAGCCGGCCGTGGTCAGGGCTGCCCGAATGCGCGCCCAATCCAGCTGCCCGGCCGGGTTCGCCACCGTGGCCGCGCCCAGCCGCACGTCGAGCACCCGCAGCCCCAGGCCTTCCAGCTCCCGCCGCACCACCCGGATACCGCGCGCGCAGACCATGTGCTTGATGTAGAGCACACAGCCGGCATCGTCGGACAGGAAGGGTGGCGCGAGGGACATAAGTGGGCTTAGGCGGTGGGTTGCACCGGGTTCAGGTCGGCAGGCGGCGTCAGGGGCTGGGCGTCCAGCTCTTGCGGGTGGGCATCGAGGCTAACCTCGTGGTGGCCGCGCTGGTACTGGGCCAGGGCCTTTTCGCCGAAAAGCCAGAACACGACCGGCGTCACCACGATGTCGAGGAAGGTGGAGCTGAGCAGGCCGCCGAGGATGACGGTAGCCACCGGGTAGAGGATTTCCTTGCCCGGCGCGTCCTTGGCCAGCGTGAGTGGCACCAGGGCCAGCGCGGCCACCAGGGCCGTCATGAGCACCGGCACCAGGCGTTCGAGCGAGCCCCGGATAATCATCTCCTTGCTGAACTGCTCCCCTTCGTGCTCCACGAGGTGGATGTAGTGCGAAATCATCATGATGCCGTTGCGCGAGGCAATGCCGGTGAGCGTGATGAAGCCCACCAGCGAGGCAATGCTGAAGGTGCCGCCCGTGAGCAGCACGGCCACCACCGAGCCGATGAGGGCCAGCGGGATGTTGAGCATAATCTGCCCCACCATCAGTCCCGACTTGAAGTGGGAGAACAGCACCAGGAAGATGCCGGCCAGCGAGAACAAGCTTAGCCAAAGAATCTTCTGCGAGGCCGACTGCTGGCTCTCGAACTGCCCGCCGTAGGTCAGGTAGTAGCCTGCCGGCAGCTTCACCTGCTGGTTGATGCGGGCCTGCACCTCTTTGACGGTGGAGCCCAGGTCGCGCCCGGCCACGTTCATCGAGACGGTGATGCGGCGCTGGGTGTTTTCGTGGTTCACGGTGTTGGGGCCGGGCTCGTAGCTCACGTCGGCCACCTGGCTCACCGGAATCAACGCCCCGGCGGGCGTTTCGATGCGGGTCTGGGCGATGGTGGCGATGTCGTTGCGCTGGGCTTCGGGCAGCTTTACGATGAGGTCGAAGCGCTTTTGTCCGTCGAGCATCTGCGACACCACGTCGCCCTGGAACAGGGTTTCGAGCGTGGCCACCACCTGGCCGCGCTCCAGGCCGTAGGCCCGCAGGGCGGCTTCGCGGGGGCGCACCAGCAGCTGCGGAATCTGCACCTGCTTTTCTACCTGCAGGTCCACCACGCCGGGCACCGCGCCGGCGGCGGTGCGGATTTCGTTGGCGTAGCGGCGCAGCTCCAGCAGGTCGTTGCCGAAAACCTTGATGGCGACCTGCGCCCGCACCCCGCTCAGCAGGTGGTCGAGGCGGTGGCTGATGGGCTGGCCGATGTTGACGTTCACGCCCGTAATCAGGCCCAGGCGCTGGCGCAGGTCGGCCAGGATTTCCTCCCGGCTGCGCATAGTTTTTCCCGCTTGTTTCAGCTCTTCGGGCGTTTTGAAGGCGACTTCGATTTCCGAGTTGTTGACCGACTCGGCGTGCTCGTCCAGCTCGGCGCGGCCGGTGCGGCGGGCGGTGTAGGCCACTTCGGGCAGCTGCAGAATCTGCTCCTCCCCCAAGGTGCCCAGCTTGTTGGACTCGGTGAGCGAGGTGCCGGCCGGGGCCGAGAAGTTGACCGTGAGTGAGCCCTCGTTGAAGGGCGGCAGGAACTCGGTGCCGAAGAAGGGCACCAGGGAGGCGGCCAGCGCAAACAGCAGCCCGGTCACCGTGAGCACCATTTTTGGGTGGGACAGGCCCCAGTTCAGCAGGCCGGTATCCTTGCGCTTGAGCCAGCGCACCAGGCCCCCCTCCTGCTCGGCCCCGCGAATCTGCTTCATCTTGGGCAGCAGGTAGTAGCAGAGCACCGGCGTGATGGTGAGCGACACGAATAGCGAGGCCACGATGCTGGTGATGTAGGCAATGCCCAGCGGGGCGAAAATGCGCCCCTCCATCCCTTCGAGCGCAAACAGCGGCAGGAACACCAGCACCACAATAATGGTGGCGTACACGATGGAGTTGCGCACCTCGGAAGAAGCCGCGTAAATCACCCGCAGGGCCGGTTTGGGCTGGGGCAGGTGCTGGTTTTCGCGTAGTCGGCGGAACACGTTTTCCACGTCCACGATGGCGTCATCCACCAGCTCGCCGATGGCGATGGCCAGCCCGCCCAGGGTCATGGTGTTGATGCTGATGCCGGCCACGCGGAACACCAGCGCCGTGACCAGCAGCGACAAGGGAATGGCCACCAGCGAAATGAAGGTGGTGCGCACGTTCAGCAAAAAGGCAAACAGGACGATGACCACCAGAATGGCCCCGTCGCGCAGGGCCTCCTCGACGTTGGTAATCGACGACTCGATAAAGTCGGCCTGCTTGAACAGGCGCGTGTTCACTTGCACGTCCTTCGGCAGCGAGGGCTTCAGCTCGACCAGCGCCTGTTCTACGGCCTGGGTCAGGCCCACGGTGGCGGTGCCGGGCTGCTTTTCGATGCTCAGAATGACGGCCGGCTTGCCGTTTACGCTGCCGTCGCCGCGCTTGAAGCGGGCCCCGAAGGCTACATTGGCCACCTGCTTCACGCTGATGGGCGAGCCCTGCCGGTAGCCCACGATGATGTTCTCGATGTCGGCCACCGAGCGCAGCCGGCCCAGGTTGCGAATCAGTACTTCCGAGCCGTTGCGGTCGAAGAAGTTGCCGGTGGTGTTGAGGTTGGAGCGGCGCAGGGCTTCTTCGACCTGCGTCACGGTCAGGCCCGTGGCATTTAGGCGGGGCATGTCCAGCAGCACCTGGTACTGCAGGTTGTCGCCGCCGATGGGAATGACCTGGGCCACGCCGGGAATGCTGAGCAGGCGCTGGCGCACGGTGTAGTTGGCCAGCGTGCGCAGGTCGGCCGCGTTGGTCTGGTTGCCCCCCGAGAGGCCTACCAGCATAATCTGGCCCATGACCGAGGAAATGGGCCCCAGCACCGGCGTAATGCCGGTGGGCAGCTGCCCGCTCACGGTTTGCAGCTTCTCGGCCACAATCTGGCGGGCCGTGAAAATGTCGGTGCCGTAGTCGAACTCCACGAACACCATGCCCAGCCCAATGGCCGAGTTGGAGCGCACGGCCGCCACGCCGGTAGCCCCGTTCAGGGCCGTTTCCACGGGCAGCGTCACGAGGGCTTCCACTTCTTCGGGGGCCATGCCGGCCGCTTCGAGGAATACGGTCACGCGGGGGCGGTCCAGGTCGGGCAGCACGTCCACGGGCAGCTGGTGCGCCGTGTAGGTGCCGGCGATGAGCAGGCCTGCGGCCAGGGCCAGCATGAGCAGGCGGTTTTGCATGGCAAAACGAATGATTTTATCGAGCATCCGCTATTGGTTGAGGTAGATGGATTTGAGCTGGTAGGTGCCCACGCTCACCACCCGGTCGTTTTCGTTCACGTCGCCGGCCAGCAGCACGGTCTGCGCCCCGTTGGCCGCGCCGGGCTGCACGTAGCGGATTTTGAAGGTTTCCGGGTCGGTGTGCACGAAGACCACCGGCTTGCCATTGAGGTCAGTAAGCGCCGAGGTGGGCACCACAAGCTGCTTTTTGCCGCTGCCGCTGCGGCCCAGCACCTGCACGTTCACGGCCTGGCCGGCACGGAACAGGTTGGCGCCACTATTATCCAGCTCCAGAATCAGCTGGCGGGCCTGGTTCACCGGGTTCACCACGTTGCTGAACACCACCAGCCGGGCCGGGGCGCTGCCGGCCTGCCCCTGCAGGCCTTCCACCTGGAACTGGGCCCCGGTGGGAATCTTATCCAAATCCTGCGCAAACACCTGCGCTTCCACCCGCAGCTTGCCGGGGTTGAGCACCCGGAACAGCTCATCGCCCTGCGTCACCTGCTGGCCCACGGCCAGGGTGAACACGTCCACGGTGCCGCTGATGGGCGAGGTAATCGTGACGCGGCGGTTGCTGGCCTGCCCGTTGAGAATGCCCGCGTTCTGGCGGGCCTGGCGCAGGCGCAGCTCGGCGGCCACCACGTCCTTGCGGGCGGCGATGTCGGCGATGGTCTGCAGGCGGGCGTAGTCCTGCTGGGCGGCGCGCAGTTCGGCCTGGGCGTTGGCCCGCTCGGTGCTGAGGCCGATTTGCTGGGTGGCGTCCAGGGTCTGGTCGATGACAGCCAGCACCTGCCCGGCGCGTACCGGCTGGCCCACTTTGGCCGAGAGGCTCACGATGCGCCCGGTCTGGGGCACCACCACCCGCCCTTCGCCCCCAGCGGCCGAGGCCACGGTGCCGTAGAGCGTCAGCCGGTTGTAGGTGTCGGAGTAGCCGGCCAGGGCTGTGCGCACCCCGAACAGGAACTGGCTTTCCTTGGGCAACGCCACGGCATCGGTCAGGGCCGGCCCGGAGCTGGGTTTGGCTGCTTCGTCGTGCCCGGGGTGCGCCAGCAAGGCAGCGGGCGGCGGCAGCAGCACGGAAAAGGCCAGGCCGAGGGAGGCCGTGGCGGCGAGGAATTTATGCGTGGTTTTCATAAACTGCGGGCGTTGAGGTGGGGACGGCCGCCACCGGGCGACGGCGGCGCATAACCAGGGCGGTGGCGGCAATGCCCAGCGCGAAGGCCCCGAAGAGCAGCAGCACGGTTTTCCAGGAGCCAATGAGCGGAGCCGCCGCCGGAGCCGGGGCCGCCGCCACGGGCAGCAGCTTGCCGACCTCGATGCCGGAGAGCAGCATCAAATCCGCCTTGTCGCCGGCCACGATGTTCACGGCCAGGCTGTATTTCTTATCGGCCGGGAACGTGCCCTCGACCAGGTAGGCCCCCGGCGACTTTTCGCTGACCGTGAATTTCAGGTCGGCTGCTTCCGGGCAGGTTACCGTCAGCTTGGCCCCCTTGATGGGCGCGTTGGTGGCGTAGTCCGACACGAACAGCCGCATGTCGGCGTCTGCGCCCTTTTTCAGGGGCTCGAAGCGCAACAGCAGCTCGAAGCTTTCGGACAGCGCGGCCACCGAGAAGGTGGTGGCCACCGCCCCGGCCGAGGGCTTGGCTGCGTCGCCATGGTCTTCGCCGCCGTGGGCGCGGGCCCCGGTGGCCAGCAGCAGGGCCAGCAAAAGCAGGAAGAGATTCTTCATTATTGTCCCCGCAGGTAGTTAAGTGCAACGATGGCCTGACGGTAGTCGCGGATGGTGGTCAGGTAGGTATTCTGAATGGTAAAGGCCTGGTTCAGGCTCTGAATCAGCACCAGATAGCTGATTTCGCCGGCCTTGAACAGGCGCTGCGACTGGCTGATGATGGCCCGCGACTGGGGCAGGCCGGTCTGCTCGTAGTAGGTCAGCGAGGCGGCGAACTTGCGCGTATCGGCCACCGCCTGCTGGTACTGGGTGCCCAGGTCGAGGCGCTGCACCTGCAGCTGGGCCTGCGCGGCCTTGCTGCGCGCCGTGGCCGCCTGCAATTGCGAGCGGTAGGTCCAGAACCAGATGGGCACCGACACCCCGAACTGGAAGCGGTAGCGGTAGGGCGAATCACCGTAGGCCTGATTCTGATAACCCAGGGTGAGGGCCGGGGTGCGCCGGGCGCGCACCAGGCTGATGCCCGACTGGCTCAGCGCCACGTTCTGGCCGTAGTAAGCCAGCGTGGGGCTCAATGCCACGGCGGCGCTGTCCTGGGTGGGCAGCGTGCCCAGCAGCTCCGCGCCGGCGCGGGCCAGCTCGGGGCCGGTCTGGCGCAGGTCGGTGTCGGCGGTGAGGTTGGCTTCCGGCTGCCCGAGCAGCAAACCCAGGCGGCGCTGCGCCGAGCGCTGGTCCACCAGGGCCTGGTCGAGCTGGTTGCGTACCTGTCGGGATTCGGCCTCGGTGCTCACGCGCTGCAGCGCGGTTACCTCGCCGGCCTTGAAGAGGCGGTCGGTGGCCACTTGCAGCGTCCGAAACAGGCTGTCCTGGTAGGTGAGCTGCCGCACCTGCGCCTCGGCAAACTGCAGGCTCAGGTAGGCCTGGCGCACGTCGCGCCGCACGGTGGCCCGGTTCACGTCCAGGCCCCGCTCGGCCAGGGTGATGCCGGCCTGCGCGGCCTGCGCCTGCCGGCGGTACACAGTGGGGAAATCGATGGTTTGCACCACGCCCGGGGCCCAGCGTTCGCCCGTGGGGGCGGAGAACAGAAAGTCCGGGTTGGTGGGCGAAAAGCTGCCGCGCTTTAATGCGCGCTGCTCCGCGATTTCCTCGGCCGACTGGCGCAGGCGCGGGTGCCGACGCAGGGCCAGCTGCTCGGCACTATCGAGGCGCACCACGACCTGCTGCGCCCCCGCCGGACCAGCCAGCAGCACCAGCAGTAGCAGCAAGAGCACCAGCCCGGGCCGGCGGTAACGAATGGGAAGAGTATTCATAAGCAGTAGTTTGGCCGCTGGCCCCTCCACCGGCAGCAGCCAGCGGAGGGGAGCGGTACACGAAGGGCGGCCCGGAAGCGGACCGCCCGCAGCTAGGATTTTTTGACCAGCGCCATGCCGCACTTCGGGCATTTGCCCGGCTCGGTGGCGGCCACTTCCGGGTGCATGGGGCAGGCAAAGGCCGCGCCCACGGCCTTGTGGCCGTGGGCCTCATCCAGCTTGTCGAAGCGCACGGTCAGGGCCTTGCCGTCGGCCGTGTTCATCGTCACGATGGCGGTGCGCACCTTGGCCCCGGCGGGCAGCTTGGCCGTGAGGTGGTCATCGCCGGCCAGGGCCAGCGGCACGGTCACGGTGGCGTTGGTGCTCAGCTGCACCAGCACCGAGCCGCTCATGCCCTTGTTGGGCACGGCGCTCATCTTGGCGCCCAGCAGGTAGAAAGCCAGTTCGGTGGGCTGGGCCACCAGCTCCAGGTGGTAGGGGCTGGCCGAGCGCACCACGCCGCCGTGGGGCGCGACGTGGGCGTGGGTTTCACCCGCCGCCATTTCGGCGTGCTGGGCGTGGGCGAGGGGCGCGGCGGCCAGCAGAGCCAGCGCAGCGAGGAAGGGGCGGAGCATTTTCATGGGGCGATGCAGCAGCACGGTCAAAAGGGATGGGCTACGCTTTTTTCTCCAGGTCCATGCCGCACTTCGGGCATTTGCCGGGGGCGTTGCTCTGGCCGCCGTCATTCATCGGGCACACGTAGGCCGCCCCGGCCGACTGCATCTTGCCGGCATTCTTGGCGTGCCAGGCTTTGAACTGCTCAATCTCCTTTTTCTGGGCGTCAATCATCATTTGCGCCATCTCCTTGAGCTTGGTGTCCTTGCCGTGGGCCAGCTCGGCTTCGGCCATGTCCATCGCACTCTGGTGGTGCACGGTCATCAGCATGTTGAAGTTCATATCCGCATCGGCCACCGTCGCGGGCATATTTTTCATCATATGGTCCATCGACGTCTTCATCTGGGCCGTGAAGGGGTCGGTCGGGTCCTGGGGCTTGTAGTTGGTCGGGGCCGAGTCGAGGCGCTCGGCAATGGGCTCCAGCTCGCCGATTTCCTTTTGCTGGTCAGCCTTAATTTTCTCGGCCAGCTGGCGCATGGTGGCGTCTTTGCCGTCGCGCAGCTCGATGTCGGCCATGGCAATGGCCCCCTTGTGGTGCTCCATCATCATGTGAGCAAAGTCGTGGTCGGTGTTGCCCTTGGGCTTCATGGCGTCCATCTTGGCCATCATCTCGTTCATCGAGGCCACTAGGGGCGAGGTGCCGGCGGTGCCATCAGCCATCTTCGAGTGGTCCATGCCGGCCATGTCGCCGGCCGCGGCGGTGGTATCGGCCGGGGCCGAGGTCGTTGCCGTGGTGTCGGCCGACTTATCGGAGTTGCAGCTGCCCAGCAGCAGGGTGCCCGAGCAGAGGGCGGCAAGGAAAAATGCGGACTTTTTCATGGGGTTTGGGTTGGGGTAAGCGGTGAAAAAACGAGGTGTCGGATTGTGGGCTAGGCCTTCACGTTGATGGTGAAGTCGCCGGTGTGAATCTGCCCGCCGTGGTTGAATTGCAGGAAAACGCGGTACAGGCCGGGCTTTTCGAAGTTGGTGTTGAAGCCGATGACCGGGCCCTTGTCGGCCTGGTCGTTGGGGTGCACGTGCAGGTAGCGCTCGGTGTCTTCGCTGATGACCACGACGTGGCCCAGCGCCCCGAGGTACTTGTCGAGGTCCGTCACGGGCTGGCCGTTTTTGCTGAGGGTGATTTTCATGCCCAGCAGCTGGCCCACTTTCAGCTCCTTGTCAAAAGCCAGGGTGGCCTGGTAGCCATCCTTGCTCCACTGCATCTGGTCTTTACTGAACTTGACGGGCGTGTACTTCGGCCCCTGCACGCTCACCACCTGGCGGCCGAGCTGGTGGCCGCTGCCATCGGGCGTGTAGTCCTGAAACAGCACGTAGTCGCCGCCCTTGGGGAAGGTGAACGCAGCCTTGTAGTTGCCATCGGCCGTGAACTCGGGGTGCTCGTGGTCGAACACCGACAGGTCCTTGCGGACGATGATGAGGTGGATTTTCTTCTCGTGCACCACCGCCAGCGGCACCGGCGCTTTCACGTTGCCGATTTCCTGCGGGGTGTAGGTGAGCGTAACGGGCTGGCCGGCCACCAGGTGCATGGGCTTGGGCTCGAACTGCATCTGGTAGCTCTTGCCGTTGCTCACCTGGTCGTTGTGCACCAGCTCCATGCCGCACTTGGGGCACTTCTCGCCGGGCTTGGTGCTGGTCACCTCCGGGTGCATGGGGCAGGCGTAGGTGTGGCCCCCGGCGTGGGCAGCCGTGCTGTCGGGCGCGGTGCCGGCGGGCGTGGTAACGGTGTTGGTGGCGCTGCTGCTCGACGAATCCGAGGAGCAGCTGGCAACGGTGAAAACGCTGGCAGCGGCCAGCAGCGGAACAAGAAAGCGGTTCATGAAAACGGGTATTGGATGGGAAATGCGGGGCCAAAAAGGCCGGTGGGGCCTACGCCTGCCACTGCTGCCAGAGCACGAAGCCCAGGGCGGCAGCCAGCCCGGCGTAGAGCAAGTAGGACAGCCAGCGACGGCCCGGCCCACGCGGGGGCGGCGCACCGGCCTCCTGACAGCAACTCTTCATTGCGCGGGAGGAAAAACCAGGAAATTGGGGGAAGGGGGCGCGGCCGGGCCACGCAAACGAGCAAACGAAAAGGCCCGCCCCGGACATAGCATAGCTATGCCGGCGCGAGCCTTAGCGCGTCGGAACAATCAGACAGTCAGCGACTGGATGAAAATACGAATGTCGGGTATTTTAGGCGGCAGGTGCTCCCTAGGCACCAGCGTAACCGCGCAGGTACGGTCCCACTTGCCGGCGGCGGGCCGGAAGTGAAAATCCATGGCTTCGGGCAATAATGCCGGAGCGGGCACCAGCAGCTGCTTCTGCGCCGGAGAAGTCAGCGACGAAAGCAGCGAGGCCGATTTGTCCTTGCAGCAGTCGTGATTGCGAGTGGACTTGCCCTGGTGGCCGTCGTGCTTGCCATGGTGCTCGGCTATTGCGCCGTGACCGTGACAGCCCGGATGCGCAGGCTTTTCCGCCTGGTGGTGGCTCATGGCCGCCATTGGCGGAGCCATTTGGGCAGGATTCACCGATGCGCACCAGCACTGCCCCACGAACACGTTGACGAAGACGAGCAGGAAGCTCGTCGCCAGCAAACGGCGGAAGGGGAACAGGCTACGGAACATAACGGGCACTTAGCAACCGCAAAATTAGACTTATCTCCGGTAAGGAGTAGGACTGCATATCTACCCGCAATGCCCCGAAAGGGTTCCGGGGGTAGTGTGAGCGTAGTGACGGTAGGATGGTAAAACGGCGCTGCTGAGCTTCTCACGGCCATCTACTCACCATGCTAGCCAGCGCTACACGAAGGGGGAGAGCAAAATTATGCAAGTTGGCTGCGTGATTTTGTAATCATGGCATCCAAGCAGAATGCTGCCTGCTCTTACCATTTCAGGTTTGCTTACAGAAAACCCAACCGTTTCATTCGCTCATGAACAGCTTGTCCCATTGTTTCAGGTGTCGGATTATCGAGGTCATACTGCATGGTAACCCTTTCCCGAATGTGAAGCTGTACAGCCGCTTGGTTGCCTAATAACCAGCGCTCAGCATTGTGTTGCTGAGTAATATTGGCGGCCATGCGTTCCAGTTTAGCTTGGTCCCCACCCATTGACCATCGCGTTATGCGATTTTTGAGCATGTCATGCGCCTTTGGCATTAACCAGAGCATATGCTTAGGCCCCAATGGCAGCCGGAGCGCCGCGTCAGGATTGAAAGCGGTGTTGAAACGGTCTAAACTCGAAATCAGCACCGGATTGTCGCTGGTAATGTATTCTCCTGCAGCCTCGTCGATAGTGAGAACTACGATTCCAAAGTCATTTTGCTTTGCTTCCCCTAGCCGTAAGGCCAGTTCGACCTGAGTGAGCGCATGACTTGGTTGGTTCTGCTTGCGAAACTCGCGCCGTAATTCAGCCAAGGTTTTGCCTTTGACGGAATGCATCTCGCCCTCGAAATCAAATGCCTGCTTGCCCGTAAGCTCGCAAAGCGTCATCATTCGCTCCAGCACTCGGTCCATAAGCGTGTTGCTGCGCGACAGTAGCTTGGTAGTACGCATGAGCATAGTGGCAACGGTGTGTAAGACTTGGCTGCGCAACTCTTCCGAGGCAGTTTTCTGGTGCTGGTCGAGCAGTACCTCACGCAAAGCGTCATACTCATCTTCTACGCTGGTGCGGTAGAAATCTTCCAAGGCCATACGCTCAGCACTGCTTTCACCTTCTAAAGTGTATAGGTCGTTTTGAAAGCACACGGATGCCACAGATACTTGGCGTACACTGGCAGGGTCGGCATCATCGCGCATAGCGCGGTATATTTTATCCTGTCCGTTCTCCTGCTGTCCGAAGTGCTTTAGGTAGGTGCGCGGGACGAAATGTTGTTTAGTAACTTCTTGGCTTTTCATAGCTTGGTTGTTGCTTAACGCTTACCAATAGTAGAACCCACTTATTCAATGACAAGTTAAATTGGGCTTAAAAGCGAAGAACACCAACCCGTCAAATTATGCAATTCTGCGGCGGTATTTAGTACCAACTTCGCTCTCCGGCCGCCGTTCCTTTGTAGCGTGATTATGGGCTTTCGCCAACTGGCTAAATGGCTCAAAAACCACTCATTACGCCGCTTTTTATGGAACCTGCCACTAAAACCGAAACCCTCGACATCGAAGGCATGACCTGCGCCTCTTGCGCGTCCGCCGTCGAGAAGTCGCTCAGCCGCACGCCGGGCGTACAGCGGGCGATGGTCAACTTTGCTACTGAGAAGGCCACCGTGGACTACGTGCCCACCGAAGCTACCCCGGCCACGCTCAAGGAAGCCGTCATCAACGCCGGCTACGGCGTCGTGGAGCGCGCCCCCGACACCAGCGCCGCCGAGCGCAGCGCCGAAATCGACCGCCAGAAGGCCGTGGCCTACGCCAAGCTCAAGCGCCGCTTCTGGGTGGCCGTGGGCCTGGCCCTCCTTATCATGCCGCTGAGTATGCTCATGCTCTGGCCGGCCATGATGGCGCGCATCAATATGCAGTGGCTCAACTACGCCCTGCTGCTGCTCACGCTGCCCGTGCTGCTTTACAGCGGGCGCGAGTTCTACGAATCGGCCTGGAACGGCTTCAAGCACCGGGCCGCCAACATGGACACGCTCATTGCCGTGGGCACCGGCGCAGCCTTCCTCTACAGCCTGGCGGCTACGGTGGTGCCCGGCTTTTTCACCAGCCGGGGCCTGATGCCCGAGGTGTACTACGACACGACGGCCACCATCATTGCCCTGATTCTGCTGGGCAAGGTGCTGGAGCTGCGGGCCAAAACCCAGACCTCGGCCGCCATGCGCAGCCTCATCGGCCTGCAAGCCAAAACGGCGCGCGTGGTGCGGCCCGATGGCGCTGAAGTCGACGTGCCCATCGAGCAGGTGCAGCTGGGCGATATCGTCGTGGTGCGCCCGGGCGAGAAGGTGGCCACCGACGGCCTCATTACCGAAGGCAGCTCAGCCCTCGACGAGGCTATGCTCACGGGCGAAAGCCTGCCGGTGCAGAAGCAGGCCGGTGACCCGGTGTTCGGGGCTACGCTCAACAAAACCGGCTCCTTCCGCTTTCGGGTGACCAAAGTAGGGGCCGACACCATGCTCTCGCAGATTGTTCAGCTGGTGGAAGATGCCCAGGGCAGCCGCGCGCCCATTCAACGGCTGGCCGATAAGGTCAGCGCCATTTTCGTGCCCACGGTGGTGGTCATTGCCATTCTCACGTTCGTGCTCTGGTTTGATTTGGCCCCGGCCGGTACCCGCCTGCCGTTGGCGCTGGTCAACTTCGTGGCCGTGCTCATCATTGCCTGCCCGTGCGCGCTAGGGCTGGCCACGCCCACGGCCATCATGGTGAGCACCGGCAAGGGGGCCGAGCACGGGGTACTGATTCGCAACGCTGAGGCGCTGGAAAAGGCTTACCAGGTAAACACCGTGCTGCTCGATAAAACCGGCACCATCACCCGCGGCGAGCCCGCCGTGACGGATTTCTGGACGCTGCCCGGCCCTACCGGGGCTGCCCAGGAGGCCGGCCAACTGCTGCAAGTAGTGGCCGCCGTGGAACGCCAGAGCGAGCACCCGTTGGCCGAGGCCGTGGTGCGCCACGCCGAGGCGCAGGGCGCGGCCAGCCTGACGGCGACCGGCTTCCGGGCCGTGGAAGGCAAAGGGGCCGCCGCCACCGTGAGCGGCCAGGCCGTGCTCATCGGCAACCGCCGCCTGCTGGCCGACGAAAGCGTGAGTCTCTCGCCCGACCTGATTGCGCAGGCCGAGCAGCTGCTGAGCCAGGCTAAAACCGTGCTTTACATTGCCGTGGCCGGCCAGGCCGTGGGTCTGGTGGGCGTGGCCGATACCGTGCGCTATACGTCGGCCGCCGCCATCAAAAAGCTGCAGGCCCTGGGCATTGAGGTGGTGATGATGACCGGCGACAACGCCGAAACGGCCGCCCAGGTGGCCGGGCAGGTGGGCATCACGCGCTACTTCGCCGAGGTGCTGCCCGCCGATAAAGCCGGCAAGGTGAAGGAGCTGCAGGCCGAAGGCCGCATCGTGGCCATGGTCGGCGACGGCATTAATGACGCACCCGCGCTGGCCCAGGCCGACATTGGGCTGGCCATCGGCTCGGGTACCGACGTGGCGATGGAAGCGGCCGGCATCACGCTCATGCGCTCCGACCTGAACGGGGTGGTGACGGCCATCGAGCTGAGTCGCCAGACCATCCGCACCATCAAACAGAACCTGTTTTTTGCCTTCGTCTACAACACGCTGGGCATTCCCGTCGCCGCCGGGTTGCTCTACCCCTTCTTCGGCATCCTGCTCTCGCCCATGCTGGCGGCCGGGGCCATGGCCCTTAGTTCGGTGTCGGTGCTGACCAACTCGCTGCGCCTGCGCTCCTTCGACAACCATTAATTCCGCTCTGCTATGGATACCCCCGCCATTATCGTGACCGTCGCCGGCCTGGCCCTTGCTGGGTTTGTGCTGTGGTACTTCTTTTTTTCGGCCCGCCAGACGGCCAGCGCCGTGTCTACTTCCGGCGGCGTGCAGGAGGTGGCCATCACCGTGAAGGGTGGCTACTCGCCCGACGTGATTGAGGTGGAGCGCGGCAAGCCCGTGCAGCTGAGCTTCTACCGCGACGAGGAAAACAGCTGTTCGGAGGAGCTGCTGATGCCGGATTTCAGCATCCGCCGCGACCTGCCGGCCTTTAAAACCACGTTGGTGGAGCTGCTGCCCAAAGAAGCCGGGACATTTACCTTCACCTGCGGCATGGGCATGCTGCGGGGTAGCTTAGTGGTGAAATAATGCCGCACCCCATGAAAGCCGACGTCAGCATCGCCCACGTCCTGCCGCCGTCCGGTTCGCACCGGCTGCTGATTAAGAACATGGTGTGTCCGCAGTGCATCCGGGTGGTGCGCGAGGAGCTGACGGCGCTGGGCCTGACGGTGCACCGCGTGGCCCTGGGCGAAGCCGACGTAAGCACGCCCGACGGGGCGGCCCCCGACTGGGCAGCCATCCGGGCCAGCCTGCAGGATGCCGGGTTCGAGCTGCTGGAAGACCCCCGGGACCAGTTGGTAGACCGCATCAAAACCCTGCTGGTGGCCCTGATTCACTACCCGCCGCCCGGCCCGCGCCTGCTCAACTACTCGGATTATCTGGTGGAGCACCTGAGCAAGGACTACCACTATCTTTCCCATTTGTTCTCCGCTGCCGAGGGCCTCACGATTGAGAAATTCATCATCCGCCAGAAGGTGGAGCGCGCCAAGGAACTCATCGGCTACGGCGAGCTGCCCATGGCCGAGGTGGCCCAGCAGCTCGGCTACAGCAGCCCGGCGCACCTCTCGCGCCAGTTCCGGCAGGTGACCGGCCTCACCCCCACCGAGTTTCAGCGGCTGGGACCCGCCAGCCACGCCCGCCGCAGTTTGGACTCGCTGATTTGAACTGGAAATTATGTAAGTCGGGGTCTCACTGTTATAAATCCTGGGAAGAGGCGGTCCGTTTTAGCAATCTAAAAACCATCCTCCCAACTTGATTTTATGAACAAGCTATTTCGCCTTCCCCTGCTGGCCCTGCTGCTGGCTTCCGTTACGCTCGTTTCCTCGTGCAACAAAGACGATTCTGACAGCCTGAAAGTGCAGGCCCACGACCAGAACACCATGATGACCCTCATGCACGACATGATGAAGAAGATGGATGCCATGACGAAAACCCAGGACCCCGACCAGGACTACGCCATGATGATGGTGATGCACCACCAGGGAGCCATTACCATGGCCCAGGAGGAATTGAAAAATGGCAAGGACACCCAGATGCGGGACCTGGCCACGCGCATCATTGCCGCGCAACAGGCCGAGATTACGCAGTTTAACGCGTTTTTGGCTGGGCACCGGGTGGAGACGCCACTCGTACCGGCGTTTAACACGCGCCAGATGATGGCCATGGATAAAATGATGCGTGCCAACGACCTGCGCGTTATCACCGGCAATACTGACCGCGACTTCGCCCAACTGATGCAGGACCACCATCAGAGCGCTATCGAAACTTCGCAGGCCATTCTGGACCTAGGCCGGCACATGGAAACCAAGGCTCTGGCCCAGCAAATTATTGATTCCCAAATGATGGAAATAAAGGAGATGCAGGAATGGCTGCTCAAGAATAAGGGCTACTAAGGCCCCGGCGTTTGCGCTACCTGGCAGAAGCAGCGGGCCCCGATGGCTCGCTGCTTTTTGTTTTTCCGGTTTCGCTGCGCCGGCTATATACCCATCCCACGGGCGCTCCGAACGGCTGGCCGTGGGAGTTGGCCCCGCTTATTGGCGGCCCCCGGGATTCTGCGCATCTTCGTGATTCCATTTATCCCGTTCCCTTTTATGTCGGCCGCACTACCGCCCCTTATCCAGCAATACAAGGCTGATTCCGAGTCTGTTTACAACACCTGGTTCATCAACAACGAGGAGCGCCTGAAGGCCTTCCGCTCCATCCGGCGCGGGGTGCAGCAGGTGGTCAAGGACATCAAGGCCGGCAGCTTCGGCAACGACTTCAAGGGTACCTCGCTCGAATTCGTGCTCAGCGTTATCAGCGAGCAAAAGCAGGTGTTCCAGGGCGCGGCCCACCCCTTCTACTGGAAGCCCAAGCTGCGCATTCCCGATATTTACGAGCACGAGGATAACAAGCGGGCCTTTGGGCAATTTCTGGAAAGCTGCCTGGCCGCCACCACCGAGCAGCAACTGCTCAAGGAAATTGACATTCTCGACCGCCGCAAAATCAAGGGACTGGGGCCGGCCGTGGCCAGCATCCTCTACTTCCTGCACCCGACCCTGATGCCGCCCTGCAACACGGCCATCGTCAACGGGTTCAACGCCTTGTTCGGGGAGAAAATCAAGCTCGGCTCCTGGTCGGAGTACCTGCGGATGCGTGACCGGCTGCGCGACCTCAACCAGGAGCACCGCCAGCATCTCAGCCTCGACTACGGCGCGCTGAGTGGGCTGCTCTTCGACGTGGGCGTGAAAAAGATGATTGCCGGCGACCAGCAGTTTGCCACCGACGAGGACCGCGACAAGTACCAGCAGCAGGCCCAGAAGCGCCACAAAGAGGTGCAGACCGAGGCCCAGGAAGAAAACCAGCACACCGAGATGCAGCACCACCTGCTGCGCATCGGCAAGGCCTTGGGCTGCGACGTGACCACGGCTATCAACGACCGCAACCGCCTCTGCGGCGGGCAGAAGCTCTCGTTTCTCTGCCTCGACCAGCACCCCGAGCTGCCGGTGCCGGCCGATGTGGCCAGTACCATCCGCCTGATTGACATCGTGTGGTTTGCGCCCGGTACGAGTAGAGTGGTGGCGGCCTTCGAGGTGGAGAAGAGTACCAGCATCTACAGCGGCATCCTGCGCCTGACGGACCTGGCGTTTTCCATGCCCGAGAACGAAACGGCATTGTACCTGGTCGTGCCTGATGCCCGCGAGAAGGAGGTACAGGCTCAGCTCTCGCGGCCAGCCATCCGGGCCGCCGGGGCGACTATCCACTACATTCTGTTTTCCGAGCTACGGCAGCATTGCGAGGCGCTGTGCAAGTTTGGGGACTCGCCTGCGGCCATGCGGAAGATTGCAAGAGGAGTTTAGGGTGCAGGTTTCGCTGCTCAGCACAGCAGGGTCAGGTATTCTGTTGCACAAACGCAACAAAGACGTTATATTTGACCTTCTTTGTTGCGCCTATACAACATGAATTGGTACTCTCTTTCCGACTTGGCCATCCTGCGCGAGCTGGGCAGCAGCCTGCGCCAGATTCGGCTCAACCGCAACCAGTCCCAGCAAGCGGTGGCCGACGCCGCGGGCATTGACCGGGCCACGCTGAGTCAGATTGAGCACGGCCGGCCCACCTCGCTGCTCACCTTCGTGCAACTGCTGCGCACGTTGGAGCAGCTCGATTTGCTGGATAGCCTGGTGACCAAAGCCGAAATCAGCCCCCTGGCGCTGGCCCGCCTCGCCAAAAAGCAGCGCCGCAACGCTTCTCCCGCCTCGTCCACTCCTCCCCCACCCCCACCCGCTGAATGGTAGACCTCGCTTTTGTTCGCTTGTGGGGCCAGCCGGTCGGAGTCGTGCGTTGGGACGCGGCCCGGTCGCTGGCCACGTTTGCCTACGACCCCGGCTTTGTGAAGTCCGGCCTGAACGTGGCGCCACTGCAGATGCCGCTGACGGCCCGCGCCGACCAGGTATACGCGTTTCCGCGCCTGAACCCCGACACCTACCACGGCCTGCCCGGGCTGCTGGCCGATGCGCTGCCCGACCGGTTCGGTAATCAGCTTATTGACGCCTGGCTGGCCACGCAGGGCCGCGCCCCCGCCGACTTCTCGCCGGTGGAGCGCCTGTGCTACATCGCCAACCGCGGCATGGGCGCCCTGGAGTTCGAGCCCCAGGTGGGCAATGTGGCCGCGACGGGAGGCGAATCACTGGAAGTGGCTGCGCTGGTGGAGCTGGCGCAGCAGGTGGTGGGCCAGCGCGAGGCCTTCCAGGTCAACCTGCGCGACGGGGCAGCTGATGGGTTAGCGGCCCTGCTGGCCGTGGGCACCTCGGCGGGTGGGGCCCGGCCCAAGGCCATTATTGCCTTCAACGAGGAAAGCGGCGAAGTGCGCTCGGGCCAGGTGAAAGCCCCGTCCGGTTTCGGCTACTGGCTGCTCAAACTCGATGGCGTGCGCGACCTGGCCCTGGCCGACCCCCAGGACTTTGGCCGGCTGGAATATGCCTATTACCTCATGGCCACCGCCAGCGGCCTGCAGATGAGCGAGTGCCGCCTCTACGAGGAAGGGCCGCGGGCGCACTTCATGACCCGGCGCTTTGACCGGACCGCGGAGGGGGAGAAAATCCACGCGCAGACCCTGTGCGCGCTGGCCCACTACGACTACAACCAGCCCGCCTATTCCTACGAGCAGGCCTTCCAGGTCATGCGCGACCTGCGGCTGCCCTACACGGCGGCCGAGCAGTTCTTTCGGCGAATGGTGTTCAACGTGGTGGCCCGCAACCAGGACGACCACACCAAGAACATCTCCTTTCTGATGGATACGGCGGGTCAGTGGCAACTGGCCCCGGCCTATGACGTCGCCTACGCCTACCAGCCCGGCAACCGCTGGACCAGCCAGCACCAGATGGCCCTGAACGGCAAGCGGGACGGCTTTACCCGGACCGACCTCAAGGCCGTGGCGCGGGAAATGAACATCCGCGGGGCCGACGAACTCATTGACGACGTGCTGACGCACGTGGCGCGGTGGCCGGAGTTTGCCGCTACGGCTGGCATGAGTGAGGAACGCACTGCCGCGATTGCGCAAGCGCACCGGCAAGTAAAATAGCTGGGAGCCGGGCAGTTGTCACCCGAACCACTGCCGGAGGCTCTCCTCTGCGGGCAGGATGCTTGGGCTTGTAAAATAAGCGAGCGAATGTAATGGGTGCGTCAGCGCCAGCAATGGACAAACTGCCAGGGAGCAGGATTTCATTATCAGCTGCTGGGTAACCAGCATGAAAGCGAAAAGCGGCAAACGAGGCCTGATTCGGTTTTTTGATTCTTATTTAAGCGTTTGCTTAAATAAGAAAGTAGTAATTTTGGGGAAATCAAGAGTTATGGCCGCTTCCTGCATCCGCGTCTTTGCTGACGCCGCCCACATTGAACACAGCAAGCAGCGCCTGGCCGCGGCTGCGCCGGGCATCGAAGCCGTGGCCGCCGTGCTGGCCCTGGCCGGCAACGAGGTGCGCCTGAAGATGCTGTTCCTGCTGCTGGACCAGCAGCAGCTCTGCGTGTGTGACCTGGCCGACGTGCTGCAGATGAACGTGTCGGCCATCTCGCAGCACCTGCGCAAGCTCAAGGACGGGGGCGTGGTGCAGGCCCGCAAAGTCGGGCAGACGGTATTCTATACCCTGACGCCCGCCCTGCGACCCCTGGTGCAGCCCCTGCTGGCATCTGTTTCCACTTCCCTCACTGCCCCAGTCGCATGAACCATTCAGCTTCTACTCCCACCAGGTCGCTGGCCGGAACGGGCCTGCTGGCGGCGCTGGCAGCCTCGCTGTGCTGCATCACCCCGCTGCTGGCCATCGTTGGAGGGCTGGGGGGCGTCGCTTCCACTTTCGCGTGGCTGGAGCCCCTGCGCCCCTACCTGATAGCGCTGACGGTTGGCGTGCTGGGCTTCGCCTGGTACCAGCAGCTCCGGCCCGCGCCCGGGGCGGACGACGACTGCGGCTGCCCCGTGCCGGGTAATCCCTCCCTGATGCAGTCGCGTGGCTTTCTGGCGAGTGTGACGGTGCTGGCCGGGCTGCTGCTGGCATTTCCCTATTACAGTGCCCGGTTCTACCCGTCGGCGGCGCCCAAACCGGTGGCGGCGGTCCGCGCTGCCCCGGTGTGGCAAACCAGTTCCTACCGCATCGGGGGCATGACCTGCGAGGCTTGTGCCCGCCACGTCGAGCACGCCGTGCAGCAAGTGCCGGGCGTGCAGCGCGTGCGGGTGTCCTATGACCAGGGCACCGCCCAGGTACGCTTTGACTCAAAAGTGACTCCCGTTGCCCAGGTAGAGAAAGCCATCAACGGCACTGGCTACCTGGTGTTGAACCCCACCACCGCCCACTAATCGTCCTGGCTATGATTCCCCTCACGCCCCCTGCCACCACGACTCCCGAACTGACCTCGGTGCTCACCTGCCCGTTCTGCCAGCACGCACAAGCCGAGCAGATGCCCACCGAGGCATGTCAGTGGTTCTACGAGTGCACCAGCTGCGGTACGGTGCTCAAGCCCCTGGCCGGTGACTGCTGCGTGTTCTGCTCGTACGGTACGGTGCCCTGCCCACCCATTCAAATTCAAGGGCGCGGCGGGTGTTGCAGCGCCAACTGAACAGGCTGAGCGATGCGCAGGCGGAGCCTGGTTTAGAGGGTATAATACTGGCTTATCAGCACCAGGACGCCCACGGCAATGTAGATGCCGAAGCGTTGGAGTTTCTGCGCTGGTTTGTGGTGGTTACACATAGCCCGCCAACAGCGAGTGGCTGCTGACGGGTTCCAGTTGGTCCGCACTCGTGTTGCCCCCAAAAGGAGCAAGTCAATGAGAGTGCGGCCGCATGGCCCGATAGGCAGCAAAGAGATAGCCTTGCCGCTAGTATCAGGCTACGCTGAAACTGGTCCGAAAACCAACGCCTGGTCCCCGGTTAGATTCATGATTTGCAACGGACATTGGCCGGGAACAGCTTCGCGTTGGGCCTACTTCAGCTGTCCCCGGCAGGCAGTACATCCGCCGCTGGATGACCAGCGCCGAGAGCACCGTGAGCCCGCCAATGGCCGCCAGCGCGGCCCCCAGGCCAAAAGCATCAGCCAGCAGGCCGGTGAGCAGTGCCCCAATGGCGTAGCCGGCATCGCGCCAGAAGCGGAAGATGCCCACGCTGTGCGCCCGCTGCGGGAGCGGCGCGTACTCGGCCACGGCCGCCAGGAACGTGGGGTACACCAGCGCCGTGCCCGCCCCCAGCAGCGCCGCCAGCAGCACAAACACGGGGTAGGTGTCGGTAAAGAGCATGGCCAGCAGCACCGCCCCTTGCAGCAGCATACCCCAGAACAGCAGGTCCTTTTTACAAAGTCGGTCGGCCAGCGGGCCGGTGAGCAGCTGGCCCAGGCCCCACACGGCCGGGTACACGGCCGCCACGGTACCGATTTGGGTGAGCGTAAAGCCCTTGCTGGCCAGCAGCAGCGGCAGCAGGCCCCACACCATGCCGTCGTTGAGGTTGTTCACCAGCCCGGCCTGCGTGACCGAGCCCAGGTTGGGGTGCCGCCACGTGACGTCCCAGAAGGAAAGTGGCGGGCCGGCCGGCGCGGCCGGGGCCTGCGCCGCTTCCAGCGCTACGTGGTGGCGGGTATCGCGCACCAGCAGCGAGCCCAGCAGGCCCAGCACCGCCAGCCCGATGCCCAGGTAAAACGGGTAGGGCCGCAGGCCGTATTCGGTGGCCAGCCAGCCCGAGGCAAAGGCCGTGGCTGCCACGGCCAGGTAGCCGGCCGACTCATTCAGGCCCATGGCCAGGCCGCGCTGCTTTGGTCCCACGAGGTCGATTTTCATGACCACCGTGCTCGACCAGGCCAGGCCCTGGTTTATTCCCAGCAGCACGTTGGCCGCAATCACCCAGCCCCAGCTGGGCGCCCAGAGCAGCAGCAGCGGCACCGGCAGCCCGAACAGCCAGCCGATGACCAGCAGGTTTTTGCGTCCAATCTTATTGGCCCAGGCTCCGGCGTAGTAGTTGGCCACGGCTTTGGTGAGGCCAAAAACGACGATGAAGGAGAGAATGGCCGTGCGGGCCACCAGGTGAAATTCCTGCTCGGCCAGCCGCGGCAGGATGCTGCGCTCCAGCCCCACCATGCCACCGACGAAGGCGTTGACAAGGACCAGCAAACTGAACTGCCGCCAGTTTTCGCGCAAACCAAGTTGAGTAGTCATATAAAGAGGGGGAATAGCGAAGTGGTTACGGGTGCACGAGCACCCAGCCCTCGGCCTGGCGGATAATCAGCTCGCCGTTGCCGGTGGGCACGATTGAGATATAGGGCAGCATATCGTCCTTGGTCAGCTTGTAGGCCTTGAGCGAGTTGGCGCACTGGGCCAGGATGACGCCGGCCTGCTGCAAAGCCAGCACGTCGGCCTCGTAGGGCTGGTCTTTTTTGAACACGACCGTGCCGCCGCTGAACACCACCAGCTCCAGCTCCAGCTTGCCCTTCAGGCGCGGGTCTTCGAGCGCATTTTTCATGTTGTGCAGGGTCTGGTTGATGAGCTTGGGCTCGCTGCTATCGAGCTGGTACACGGCGCGATAGTGCTTTTGGGTGGCGGGCGCACCCGCGAAGCTGGCGGCTTTGGCGGCAAAGGCGGCGTTGGGCGGCGTGAGCACGGGCGGCGTGGCGGGCGTGGTGGCGGGGGGAGTAGCGGGCATCGTAGCAGGCGTTTGGGCGGTGGCGGTGAGGGCCGCGCCGGTCAGCAGCAGCGCGGTAAGCAGGGGGCGAATGGTCAGCATGGAAGCAGGGAATTGGGAGGGGATGGGAACGGGTCGGCGACCCTAAAAATCGTAATTCAGGATGAGATTGAGCTGGTGCAGGTCCACCTTGTTCACCACGTAGCGGGCCTCGCCGTAGGTGGCGCCCAGGCCGCCCTTGTAAATGTAGAGCAGCTGCCCGCGCAGGCCCCGCGCCCAGCCGCCAAACGGGTAGCTCACCGAGGCGTTGAGCTGGCGGTACGAGGGCATGCCATACTTATTGAGGGCGAAGTCGCGCACATCGGGCAGGTAGTAGTGGCCGTAGCCGATTTCCACTTTCAGCCCCGGCACCCGGGCAAAGGTGCGGCCGGCCAGCAGCGCCGCCGCGTCGAGCCCGCCGAAGCCTTCCTCCCGCTCGCGGGGCAGAAAGGTGTAGAGCGGCTCGCGGCCCCACTCGCGCGGAAACAGGAAGCGCCCGGTGCGGGTGATGCGGGTGTAGTTGGCGCTCACGCTCCAGGGGCCGCGCTGGTAGCCCAGGCGGGCGCTCAGGGCATGGGCCTGGCGGCCGGGGGCGCTGTAGGCCAGGCGCGGGTCGGCGTTGCCGCCGTTGCCCACGGTGCGCTGGTAGTGGTACTGCCCGCTCAGGCTGAGCTGGCCCGCGCCCACGGCCCAGCCGGTGGTGGCTTCCGCCATGGTGGCGTTGAACAGCTTGTCAGCATAGTAGTTCCAGACCTGCACGCGGGTGCGCGGCCCCAGCTGCCGGCTCGCGCCAACGATGCCCAGGCCCCGACTGCTCAGCTGCCCGGCGTAGCCCGCCCGCTTGCCGGTGTCGTCCACGCCGGTGGGGTACAGGCCGAGGGAGTTGGCCACCGAGGCCCATTCCGACGTGGAGCGCGTGGCCATGTGCGTGAGCCAGCCGGCCGTGAGGGTCGTGTTTTTTACTTCGTTGAATTCCAGCCACAGGCCCTGCGCGTAGTTCGGGCTCAGGCGGCCGTCCTGCGGGTTGAGCAGGGGCGTCACCAGTAGCTGCCGCCCAAACGTGGCCACCGACTGCCGCCAGCGGTAGCGGGCGAACAGCTCCTCGGGCCGCCCCGTGAGCTGGCGGCGGGCGGGGGCAGTCACGTCAAACAGGCCCACCTCGAAGCGGCTCACCGCCCCGGTGGCGGGGTCGGGCGTAGCCAGGTCGTTGGAGGCCAGGTTCGCCCAGAAAAACCCGCCCACGCCCAGCTGAAAGCCGTGCAGCGGGGCCGTCTCGAACCGCGCCCCGGCCCCGAGGCCGTTGGCGTAGTAGTCGGGCCGGTCGCCCTGGTTGAGGGTGGCCATGAAGTAGTTGCGCACCCGGCCGTGCCACTGGCCCCGCCCGAAGGCTTCGGCCAGCGTGCGGGCCTGCACGGTGTCCGCCGGTGGCGGGTATGGCAGGAGCTGGTTACGGCCCGTGACGGACCGCGTGGGGGCGGGCTCGGCCTGCTGCGCCCGCGCGGCGGCTGGGGCCAGCAGCAGGCCGGCCGCGCAAAAACGAAGAAGGCGGTTCATCACAAGGGCGGGTTAATTGGCTTTGGCCGGCTGCGGGTGGGCGTCCTCGATGGGCTGATACGGCCCGTACTTGTGCTGCTTTTCGGAGAACTTATCCGCGTAAGGCCCGAAGGGATGGTCCACCGGCTTTTTACTGATGTCGGGCCAGTCGCGCGGCGTGGCCATATGGGGGCGGGGCTGTGAATTCACGAACGCGGCCACGTCCCAGGCCTGCTTGTTGGTTAGCTGCGGGTGGTCGAAGGTGGCCCCGAAGGGCATGGCCGCCTTCACGTATTTGGCAAAATTCGACACCCGGAACAGGCCCGCGTCGTCGTTGTAGCTGGCCGGTCCCCACAGCGGCGGGTACTGGTAGCCGCTGTTATCGGCCAGCTGCTGACCCTGGCCGGCGGGGCCGTGACAGCTCTGGCACTTGGCCGCGAACACCGCTTCGCCAATCACCGGGTCGGCGGCCCGGTCGAGGTAGGGCAGCTTCATAAAGCCCGTGCCGTACACCTTTTTCCCTTTGGGAATGTCCTTCCCCAGCCACTTGATGTAGGCCACGATGGCGCGCATCTCGCGGCTGCTGTCGGGCACGGCGCGGCCGTTGAGGCTGCGCTCCATGCAGTCGCCCACCCGCTGCTCGATGCCCACCACCGACCCCGAGCGGGCGCGCATTTTGGGATACGTCGAAGCCACGGCCAGGTAGTTGTTGGCGAAGCCCTGGGTGCCGGCCTGCAGGTGGCAGTTCTGGCAGTTCATCCCGTTGGTGAGGTGGGCCACCGAGCCGTTGGGGCCTAGGTACTGAGCCGTGTGGGCAATCAGCTCCCGCCCGTAGCGAATCTGGCGGCCGGCGGCTGTGCGCGGAATGGTGGCCGTGTCCGGGGCCGGCGTGGCCGGGCGGTGGTAGCTGCCCACCGGGGGCGGCCCCTGGTTGGCTTCGTCCTCCGTCGCCACGGGCGCGGGCGCGGCCGGCGGCCCGTAGAGCTGGGTAACCACGACCACGATGACCAGCACCACGGCCGCCGTCAGCACCATCAGCAGGCGCACGAGTTGGGGCAGCTGCTGCACCCGTTCATCGGTGGGTTTCATGGCGGGGAGGCGTTAAAAGTGAAGCGGTTAGTAGGGCAGCTTTTCGCGTAGGGCGCTGTAGGTCCAGGTGCCAGCCAGGGCGGCCAGAATGAGCACGGCGGCCGAGCCGACGCCGCTGCCCAGCTGCGCGAACAGCGGGCCGGGGCAGGCCCCGGTGAGTGCCCAGCCGAGGCCGAAGATGAAGCCCCCAATCCAGATGCCGTGGTTGAATTGCTTGTCGGCCAGCTTGATTTCTTCCCCATCAATCGACTTGAGGCGGTTGCGCTTGATGAGCTGAATGGAAATCATGCCCACCAGAATGGCCGAGCCGATGACGCCGTACATGTGGAAGCTCTGGAAGCGGAACATCTCCTGAATCCGGAACCAACTGATGACTTCGCTTTTGGTGAGAATGATGCCGAACAACGTGCCCAGCACCAGGTATTTGAAATATTTCATATGCAGTAAGTGAGTTCGGAGGAGGAATCGCGCACGCCCAGCAGGCGCACCACGTTGGCCGGGCCGGCGTGGAAGCTGCCTTCGTGCAGCACCACGCCCAGCGCGTGGTTTTCCAGGATATTCAGCCCGGCAAAGTCTTCGGCCAGCGTGGCCGGCTCGTAGAGCAGGTCGGCGGACTTGGGGCCGCCCGAGGGCAGGCCCAGCTGGCGGGAACTGAAGGCTTCCAGGATGAGGTGGCCGCCGGAAGCCAGGCTGGCGGTAGCGCCGGCGTGCACCGCCCGGCGGTCTTCGGGCGCTAGGTGGGCATAAATGAGGCCCACGGCGTCGTAGTGGCCGGGGCGTAGCCAGCCCAGCGCCGTCAGGTCCGCCACCTGGTAGTTGAGGCGCACGCCCTGGGCCACGGCCAGGCGCAGGGCCTTGGCGCGGCCCTCGTCGCTGAAATCCACGGCCGTCACCTGCCAGCCGCGCTTGGCGGCGTACACCGCGTTGCGGCCCTCGCCCTCGGCCAGCAGCAGCAGGCGGCCCGGCGGCAGCGCCTCCAGCTGCTGGCGGAAGTAAGCATTCGGCTCGGTGCCGTAGGCGTAGGTTTCGCCCTCGTAGCGGGCATCCCAGAAATCAACGGCGGTGGGGGCAAGCGCTTCCATAAAACGGTGATTAAAGGGATTAAAACAGCATCGGATAAATCACCCAGGTCATGAGCAGGCCGCCGGCGAAGAAGCCGATGACGGCCACCAGCGATACCCATTGCAGGTTCGAGAGGCCCGAAATAGCATGGCCCGAGGTGCAGCCGCCGGCGTAGCGCGTGCCGAAGCCCACCAGAAAGCCGCCCAGCACCAGGAACACCCAGCCTTTCCAGTTGGCGAGGTTGTCGAGGGCAAACAGCTCGCGGGGCAGCAGGCCGGTGAAGTCCGTGAGGTGCATTTCGGCTTTCAGGTCCCGCACCGTGGCGGCCGAGATGCCGATAACGTCGGGGTGGCCCATGAGCCGGTAGCCGATGAAGCCGCCCAGCGCGATGCCGAGCACGAACACCAGGTTCCAGATTTCGGCCCGCCAGTTATAAGTCAGAAAGGGAATGCCGGCCGGCACGCAGGCCGCGCACACGTGGCGCAGCGAGGAGCTGATGCCCAGCGCCTTATTCCCCACGAGCAGCAGCGCGGGCACCGTCAGGCCAATCAAAGGGCCGGCCACGTACCAGGGCCAGGGTTGTTGCAGGAGTTCAAGCATGAAAACAGAGGTCGTAAGGAGATAAGCTATTTATTTAGTGGTCAGCTGCTCCGGCCAGTCGAGCACCCCGCCGAGCAGGTTGCTTACCTGCGCGAAGCCGGCGGTGGTGAGCTGGCCGGCCGCGTTGGCCGAGCGCGCGCCGCTGCGGCAGTACACGTAGGTGGGCTTGGTTTTGTCCAGGGCGGCCACGCGCTGGCCGAAGTCGGGCGCGGTGACTTCGATGTTGACGGCGCCGGGCAGGTGGCCGGCGGCGAATTCGTCGGGCCGGCGCACGTCCACGAGCACCGCGCCGGGCTGGCGCAGGCCCTCGGCAAACTGCGCGGGCGTAAGGTTTTGAAAAGCAGGAGCGGAAGTTTTATTGAAACCGAACATGACGGAGGAGTATCAGAAGTGAAAAGGAAAGCATGAGAATTAGCGGATAATGGCCCCGGAACTGATGCCGGAGCCAACCCGTCAAAGGGATTAGTGTGCCGCCGTCGCGGTCTGGAAGGACTTAACGGCCTCGCTCAAATCCAGCACCTCGGTGCCGGGCAGGGCGTCGGCCACGATGCTGCTGCCGGCCGCCGAGCGGTAGCCGCCGGCGCAGTGCACCACCACCGGCTTATCGGTCGGAATCTCGCCGGCCCGCTCGCGCAGCTCGGGCAGGGGAATGTTGATAGAGCCCTCGAAAATGGGCTCGTCGCGGTGCTCCACGGGGTTGCGGATGTCCACGATGGTATAGTTCTCCGGGTGCTCGCGGAAGGTCGGCACATCGAGTACCGGCATGGTGGCCTCGGTGGCGGGCGTGCCCACCAGCGCGCCCTTAATCAGCGGCTCGTAGCCGATTTTGGCAGTTTTTTGAATCAGGTCTTCCCGCGTGGCCTCGTCGGCCGCAATCAGGTAGAACGACTCCTCCGGCCCCACGATGGAGCCCAGCCAGGTTTCGAACTTGCCGCCCTGCTGGATGTTGATGGCCCCGTCCACGTGGCCCTTTTTGAACTCGGCTTCGGGCCGGGTGTCGATGACCACTGCACCGGCTTCCAGCGTCGTGCCGGGGGCCAGGCGCGGCACCTGCTGCACGCTCAGGGCGTAGGCGGGCGCGCCGGCCTTATTTAGGGCCACGTCGTAGCCGAAGTATTTGGGAATGAACGGCTGGTCGGCCAGCAGCTCTTGCACGAACTCCTCCTCACTCATGGGACGCAGCATGGGGTTGCCGGCTTTTTCGGCCCCAATGCTGCTGCTGTTGGCCCCGCTCAGGGCCTTGCCGCAGAGCGAGCCCGCGCCGTGGGCGGGGTACACCAGCACGTCGGCGGCCAGCGGCATCAACTTATCGCGCAGCGAGTGGTACATCTGCCTGGCCAGCTCCTCGCGCTTGGCGGTCAGGTTACCCGCCTTTTCGCGCAGGTCGGGCCGGCCCACGTCGCCGATGAAGAGCGTATCGCCGGTGAACACGGCCACGTCCTTACCCTCGCGGCTGAGCACGATGCTGAGCGAATCGGGCGAGTGGCCGGGGGTGTTCAGGGCGCGGAAGGTGAGCTTGCCCACGGTGAACTCCTGGCCCTCGTCGAATCCCTCGTGGGCATAATCAGCCCCAAGCAGCTTGCTCACGCGGATAACGGCTCCGGTAGCCTGCGCGATTTCCAGGTGCGACGACACGAAGTCGGCGTGGGGGTGGGTTTCGATGACGGCCACGATTTTGGCCTCATTGGCCTTGGCGTAGTCGTAGTATTGCTGCGGGTTGCGGGCCGGGTCGATGAGGACGATTTCGCGGGCGCACTCGCTGAGGATGGCGTAGGAGAAGTGGGCCAGGCCCTTGTCTTCAAACTGTTCGATTTTCATGGTTGGCAACGAAAAAACGGGTGAAAGAAACGGGAGTGGAAAAGCGGTAATTGATTGATTAGACGTGGTGGAACAGCAGCTCTTTGGTCAGAATGAACGTGCCCATGGCCAGCGTGAACCAACCGAACGCCGGCTTCAGCTTGGCCCCCGGAATGAAGCGGGCCAGGTAGGTGCCGAGCACAATGCCGCCGAGGGCAAAGGCGAGGAAGCCCAGTAAAAACGACCAAGCGATGGGCGTGCCCGCGCTGAGGTCGCCGGTAAAGCCGATGAGTGAGTTCAGGGCAATGATGGCCAGGGAGGTGCCCACGGCCAGCTTCATGGGCAGGCGCGCGCCCAGCACCAGCGCCGGAATGATGAGGAAGCCGCCGCCCGCCCCCACGAAGCCCGTGAGCGTGCCCACCACCAGGCCAATGGTGAGAATGAGCGGGTAGTTGAAGGCGTGCTTATGGTGCAGCTCTTCGTCCAGCACCACTTCGGCCTGCTTGCTGCGAATCATCGACGTGGCCGCCCCCACCATCAATACCGCAAAAGCCACGAGCACCAGCAAATCCTTAGTGAAGACGATGCTGCCCACCGTGAACAGCACGTGCGGAATGGCCGGCATGAGCACCTTGCGCACCGCAAACACCGCCATTAGGGAAGGAATCAGAAAGACGATGGCGGTTTTCAGCGACACCAGCCCCTTGCGGAAGTAGCCCGAAGCACCGACCACCGAGGTGCTGCCCACCACAAACAGCGAGTAAGCCGTGCTCAGCACCGGGCTTACGCCCATCAAATACACCAGCACCGGCACGGTGAGGATGGAGCCGCCCCCGCCCATAATGCCGAGCGAGAGGCCAATGAAGATGGCGGCGAAGTAGCCGAAGTAGTGAAGCATGGCGGGTGAGAAGAAACGTATGAAATTATGATAGTTTGTTCATGTGTTTTGGTAAAAAAAAGCCGCGCCGCTTACAGAAAGGTGCACGCAGCCAGGCACTGAATCACATCAATGACTTCGCGCATTTTCAGCGAATAAAAGATGTTCTTTCCCTCGCGGAAGCTACTCAGGATGCCCTTGAGCTTCATGCCCGAAAGGTGGTGCGACAGCAGGCTTTGCTCTACGTTCAGCCGCTCACTGATGTCGGTCACGGACAGGTTGTCGTGAGCAGCCAATAGTTGCACGATGGCAATGCGCGTGGGGTGGGCCGTGGTTTTAAGAATGAAGGCCACTTTCTCCATTTTTTCAACGGAGAGGCCCATATCAACGGAAGGAGGGGTCGCTGCAGTCATAACTCGTACAAACTTATGAACATTTGTTCATTCATACAAGTGTTGCCCCTACATTTGTTCCCGCCAGCTCATCTTTCCTGGTTCTATTTCCATCGGCTGGGGCCAAAGGAACTTGATAAATATCCCGGCCCACTCCTTCATTTTCCGCCCATGAACCGCAAGTCCCTCACCTCCTGGTTGCCGCTGGCCCTGTTTGCCCTCGTCCTTTTCACGCCCCTGCGGCCCATCGTGCTCGGCGGCTTGCAGCGGGGCCTGCTGGCCACCGGCCTATGGAACGCTGCCGCGCCCGCGACTCCGGCCGCCAAAATGCCGGTGGTGCTCACCGGCGGCGCAAATTACCCCCACAACCTGCCCCTGGTTACGCTCGATGGCAAGGCGATTAACCTGAGCGACCTAAAAGGCAAGGTCGTATTCGTGAACTTGTGGGCCAGCTGGTGTCCGCCCTGCCGCGCCGAAATGCCGGGCATTGAAGCCCTGTACAAAAAAGTCGACCACTCGAAAATTGCCTTCGTGATGCTCTCGCTCGATGATGACGCGGCCAAGGCCCGCAAGTTCGTGCAGAGTCAGGGCTACACCTTTCCCGTGTTCCTGCGCACCGGCAACCTGCCCGCGCCATTCGATTCCAACTCTATCCCGTCCACCGTTATCCTCGGGCCCGATGGGCGGGTGGCCGCCCGCCACGATGGCATGGCCGAGTACGATACGCCCGAGTTCAAGGCCTCATTGGAGCAGCTGGCGAAATTGGCCCGCTAGGCTACTTCAGCCGTGAACAGCCACGGCCGGGCAGGGAGGCGGGGCTTTTACCACTACACATTCAGTTAAGCGTTTTGCGAGTGCGGGTATTGAGCTTGTTATTCAAGGCAATAACAGTGCGCCTCATTTTCGCTTCTCGGGATGGTGGCGGAGCCAGGCCTGCACCTGCTCTATTTCCCGCTGCTGGTCCTGCAGGATGAGGTAGGCCACTTTTTGCAGGGCCTCGTCCCGCCCGAGCTCCAGCTCGGCCCGCGCCAGGGTGATGGAGTTCTGGTGGTGGGGCACCAGCAGGGCCGCAAAGTCGCGGTCGGTGCTGCCCGTGCCGGCATCTTCCTGCTGCGGACTGCTGGGCGCGTGGAGGGAGTCCGCGCCGGCGTCCAGCCGGGCAATACTGCGGTGGGCGGCGGGATGCAGGCCACTGGTAGCCGCGTCCAGCAAGCGGCCAAACCGTTCGCTTTGCATCGTGTGCTCCGGAAAGGCAAGGGGCAGCGCCCGCAGGCGGCGGATTGCCGATTCCAGGCTGAGAATGAGTTGCTGGTGGTCGTGGTTGATGTGCTCGGCCGCAGAACGTAAGGCCGGGTCTTGCCCTTTATTCAGTTCCAGGGCCGACATGGCCACCGCGGCCCGGTGGTTTTCCCGCAGCAGCAAGGCAAAGTATAGGTCGAGGTTGTCGGTCAGCGGCAAGGCCCGGGAGCGTTCCACCATGGTATGCAAAGCCGCCATCATGGTCGGCGGCAGCTCACTTACCCCGGTCCCGTTGGTATCATCAGCCGACCCCTGGCAGCCGCTGGCCAGCAGGGCAAGGGCCAGTACCATGCTTACGAAAGCGCGGACGGGCAGAAGCAAGAGCCGGTGGCCGGTGGATGGATTGCTCATGCCGTGGTCGTACTGACGACGTGACTGCAGGCCTCGGGCTCGCCCTGCTGCGTTTCGTGTTGCACATAGTATTCCAGCAAGGTGCCCGGGGCAAAAGTGTCGGTATCGAGGAAGGGCGAGCGGGCGTTCACGGCCACGCGCTGCCAGGGCGCGGCCTCGCCCCCCACGCGACGAAACACGTGAGCGACTTCCAGCATTTCTTTGGAAAAATCAATGTGGCGGCCGGTGGGCTCCAGGGTCAGGTCGATTTTGGCGGTGTGCATAATAGGAGAATAGAGAAATGAGCTAGGCAACCATGCCCAGCAGGAGAAACAGCAGAAAGCCCACAAAAAAGGCCAGCGTCATGAGCGGGGTTTCGGGTTCTTCGTGGGCCTCGGTCAGCAGCTCCTCCGTAACGAGAAAGAGGAGCGCGGCCAGGCCGAAGGAAAGCACGATTTCGAGCATATTGCCGGTAGCCCCCCGCAGCACGGTGGTGCCGATGCCCGCCCCAATGAGCAGCATGAGCGAGGTGCCCGCCACAATGGCCACGGCCCGGCCCTTGCCGTGGCCGTCCTGGCGCAGCTCCACGGCGGTGGCCAGGCCCAGCGAGAGCAGCTCGATGGTGAGGGCAATGGCCAGCAGCGTGCCTTCCTTGGCCCCGGCAGCAAAGCCGATGCCGAGCAGCAAGCCGTCGATGAAAATGTCGATGCCAATGGCCACGAGCAGGCCCCACGGCAGCGCGGCGGCAGTGGCCTGGGTGGGGCCGGAACCGGTGGCTGTTGGCTGGGCTTCTTTGCCGGCGGCTTCCTTTTTTTCGAGGCGTTGGGTGAAGTAGCGCAGCCCGAGCATGGTGGCTACGCCGAGGCCGAAACCAAGGGCCACTTCGTAGGGGGCGTGGTGCTGGACGATGTCGGGCAGTAGCTCGACGGCGACCACGGAGAAGATGACGCCGGCCGCGAAGTGCAGGATGGCGCTGCGCAGCTGCGGGCCGGGGGCGCGCCACACGGCCAGGGCCGCCCCGGCAATCATGACGACGGCCGGCAGCACCGAGAAGCCGAGCATGGTGGTCCAGGGCGGGGTGACGGCGGTGGGAATGGTGAGCAGCATGGGGGAGCTAGTTGGTGGGGTGGGCTTTGAGCCAGCGCTGGTACTGCTTGATTTCGGCCTGCTCGTCGCGGACAATGCGGCGGGCGGCGTCCTTCAGCTCGGCGTCTTTGCCGAAGGCCAGCTCGACCTGGGCCAAGGCCGCGCCGGTTTGGTGGTGCACCTGCATGAGGGTGGCAAAGTCTGCGTCAAGGGTCCCCAAGGGGAGCGGCAGCTCACGCAGCGGTGCCAGGGCGGCCGCGATGTGCCTGACAAACGGGTCCCGGGCATTGCCGGGCCGGTATTCCTGCCCGCCGGGCGGCTCCCGCGTCAGGGCCAGGGTGAGGACGTGGTTGTCGCGCTCGTGGCCTTTGAGCACGTGCTGCGCCAGCGCGCGCAGCGTCGAATCCTTGCCCTGCGCCACTTCGACGGCTGCCAGGCGCTGGGCCCCCACGTGGTGCACCTGCATCAGGCGGGCAAAGTCCTGGTCCCAGCAGCCAATGCGCCGCACGGTATCAAGCTGCCGTCCGAGCAGCTGCAGCGTGTCGCGCAGCAAGGTTGGGCGCTTCGCCGCCGGCGCGGGTTTGGCGCCGGCGTGAATTTCCTGCTCGTGCTCGTCGGTGTCGTGCCGGGAGCTGCAGCTGCCCATGGCCAGGCTCACACCGAGCAGCAGCAAAAAGATAGGGTGCGTTTTCATGGCAGTGGATGGTTATGAACGGGGCTTACTCCAGTGGCTCGATGTGGACCAGCACGTTGTACACGGCCGGCTTGGCCCGGATGATGGCGGCTTTGACGGCCCCGGAAATAAAGTGCCCGTCCCGCACGCTGATGTCGCCGTCAACAATCACGTGCAGGTCAGCAAAGTACTCAAAGCCCATTTTGCGCACGAAGCACTTCTCGGTGGCCAGCACGCCGGGCACGGTTGCTGCCAGGGCGCGGATATCCTCGGTCCAGGTGCCTTCGGGGGCCTCATCCATGATTTCGCCAAAGGCCGGCCGGAAGATGTGGTAGGCGTTGTAGACGATGAAGCAGCAGGCCACCAGCGCGGCCCAATCGTCGGCGGCCTCCCATCCTTTGCCGCCGAGCAGGGCAATGCTGATGCCCACGAAGGCCGTGCAGGAGGTAATGACATCGGCCCGGTGGTGCCAGGCGTCGGCTTTCACGGCGTTGCTGTCGACCTCCTCGCCGACTTTATTAACGCGCCGGTAAAGCGTTTCCTTGATGATAATCACCACGGCCAGCACCGCCAGCGTGAAGGGCGCGGGCAGCTGGTGGGGCGTAATGATGTGAATAATGCCTTCGGTGGCGATGTAAGCCGCCGCCCCGAGCAGGGCCACGGCGACCATGATGGCGGCCAACGGCTCGGCTTTGCCGTGGCCGTAGGGGTGGTTCTCGTCGGGCTCGCGGGCGGCATGGCGCAGGCCGAGCCACACGATGAGGGAGCTAAAAATATCGGTGCCGGACTCGATGGCTTCGGCAATGAGGGCGTAGGAATGGCCCAGGACGCCGGCCGTGCCCTTGCCGAGCACCAGCGCAATGTTGGCCCCAATGCCAATGAGAGTGGAAGTTTGGCCGCGCTCGGCCCGTTCGCGGTTGGTGGGAGCGGCTTGAGTGGAAGTGGACATGGATTAAGTAGTAACGAATGGGCTTAAACGAATTTGGGACAGGTACAGGGCTACGCCAATGCCAACAGCCGCCGCCAGCCCAAAGGGCAGCAAAGGGCCCTGCCACTGCCACAGCAAACCGGCAAAGGCACTGGCAACCAGGGCCGCGATGCTGCTCAGGCCCCCGAGGGTGCCCAGGGCCGCGCCCGCATCGGCTTTGGCGCAGAGGGTGCTCACCCAGGCTTTGCCAATGCCTTCGGTGGCGGCCGCGTAAAGCCCGTAAACGGCGAACAGCGAGCCAATGGCCCACGCGTTGGTGGCCAGCGCCATGCCCCCGTACACGCCCGCGAACACCAGAAAGCCCGCGACCAGCAAGCGCCGCGGGCCCAGGCGGTCGGCTAGATGGCCCAGGGGCCAGGCGCTCAGCACGTAGGTCAGGTTGTAGAGCACGTAGCAGCCGATGACGGCCGTGGCCGAGAGGCCCCGCTGCCGGGCCAGCAGCAGCAGAAAGGCATCGGAGGAGTTGAACAAGGCAAACACCAGCAGCGCGCCCACCACGCGCCGGTACGCCGGCGGGGCCACCCGCCAATAGCCAAACGAGGCCCAGACGGGCACCACCGGCCGGCCCGAGGGCACGGCTTGCCGCTCCCGCAACGCAAAGCTGATGCCCACGGCCAGCACCCCCGGCACGAACGCCCACAGAAATAAGGGCCGGAACTGGCCGGGGTGGGCGGCCAGCCAGGCCAGGGCGGCCAAGGGGCCGAACACGGCCCCCAACGTGTCCATCGACCGGTGGAAACCAAACACCTTGCCCCGGTCGGCGGGCGTGGTTTCGTCGGCCAGCAGGGCGTCGCGGGCCCCGGTGCGCAGGCCTTTGCCGAGGCGGTCGAGCGTGCGGGCCAGCAGCACCCAGGCGGGCGTGGCCAGCACGGCGAGCAGGGGCTTGGAGAGCGCACTCAGGCCGTAGCCCCCCTGCACGAAGGGCACGCGCCGGCCGAGGCGGTCGGACCATTGGCCGAAGTAGCCCTTGCTCAGGCCGGCCACCGCTTCGGCCACGCCTTCGAGCAGCCCGATGAAGAACACGGAAAAGCCAATGGATTGCAAATACAGCGGCATGACCGGGTAGAGCATCTCGCTGGCCAGGTCGGTAAACAGGCTGATGAGCGAGAGTAGCCAGACGGCCCGAGTGAGGTAGGCGAAGCGACCCATCAGAATTTCATGCGCTGAATCCGCACGGCGTTGAGGATGGCCAGCAGGGCCACGCCCACGTCGGCAAACACGGCTTCCCACATGGTGGCCACGCCGCCGGCCCCCAGCGCCAGCACGATGCCCTTCACGATAAAGGCCAGCCAGATGTTCTGCCACACTACGCGGTGGGTGGCGCGGGCGATGCGGCGGGCGGTGGCAATCTTGCTCGGGTGGTCGGTCTGAATCACCACGTCGGCGGTTTCGATGGTGGCATCCGAGCCCAGCCCGCCCATGGCGATGCCCACGTCGGCCAGGGCCACCACGGGCGCGTCGTTCACGCCGTCGCCCACGAAGGCCAGCTTGTGGCCCGCATCGAGGTACTGCTGCACGTACCGGGCCTTGTCCTCGGGCAGCAGCCCACCGTGGGCTTCGGTGATGCCCAGCTCTTTGGCCACGCGCTGCACGATGCTGTCCTTGTCGCCGGAGAGCATGACCAGCTTGCGGATGCCGTCGGCTTTCAGCTCCTGCACGGCGCGGGACGCGTCCTCCTTCGGAGCGTCGGCCACGGTGAGGTAGCCGGCGTACTGGCCGTCCACGGCGGCCACCACGATGCTGTCCACCACCTGGTCGACTTCCGGCGGGTAGGCCACGCTGAACTTGGCCAGCAGCTTGGTGTTGCCCGCCAGTACGTCGCGGCCATCTACTTTGCCGCGCAGGCCGTGGCCGGCGATTTCCTCCACGTTATCGACGGGCACCCCCGTCGCGGCCGCCCCGACGTGGGCCACCACCGCCTTGGCGATGGGGTGGGTCGATTTGGTTTCCAGCGCCCCCACCAGGCGCAGCAGCTGCTCGGGGGTGGTGCCGGCCGCCGGCTGCACCTGCTGCACGGCAAATACGCCCTGGGTGAGCGTGCCGGTCTTGTCCATTACCACGGTATCAATCTCGCGCAGCACGTCGAGGAAGTTGGAGCCCTTAAACAGAATGCCCGCTTTGGAGGCCGCCCCGATGCCGCCGAAGTAGCCCAGCGGAATGCTGATAACCAGCGCGCAGGGGCAGGAAATGACCAGAAACACCAGCGCCCGGTAGAGCCAGTCGCGGAACACGTAGTCGCCAACCACGAAGTAGGGTACCAGCACAAGCAGCACGGCCAGCCCCACCACGATGGGCGTGTAGATTTTGGCAAACTTGGTGATGAACTGCTGGGTTTTGGCCTTGCGGCCCACCGCGTCCTGCACCATGGCCAGGATTTTCGAGAGCTTGGTGTCCTGGAAAGCCGCCGTCACGCTCACCTGAATCAGGCTTTCCAGGTTAATCATGCCGGCCAGCACGGCCTCGCCCGGCTGCTTGGTTTGGGGGGCCGACTCCCCGGTGAGCGCGGCCGTGTTGAAGTTGGCCGCCGCGGTATTCAGCGTCCCGTCGAGGGCTACTTTCTCGCCGGGCTTCACTTCCATCACGTCGCCCACCTGCACGGCTTTCGGGTCGAGCACGAGCGGTTGGCCGTCGCGCACCACCGTCACTTCGGTGGCCTGGATTTCGAGCAGGGCCCGAATGCTGCGCTTGGCCCGGTTCACGGCCGCGTCCTGAAACAGCTCGCCCACGGTGTAGAACAGCATCACGGCCACGCCCTCCGGGTACTCGCCGATGGCAAAGGCCCCGAGCGTGGCCAGGCTCATGAGCAGAAACTCGTTGAAGATGTTGCCGCTGGGAATGCTGAGCACGGCGGCTTTCACCACCTTCCAGCCCACCAGCACAAAGGCCAGCCCGTACCAGCCCAGGCGCACGTAGCCGCTGAAAAAGCCGACTTTGTAGTAGTCCAGCGCGATGCCAGCCAGTAGCAGCGCGAAGCTGATGCCCGGCACCAGGTAGGGGTTGTCGCCAGCCGGGCCGTGGTCGTGGTCGTCGTGGTCGTCGTGGTCGTGGTCATCGGCTTCCACGGCGGCCCGGGCGGGCGGCTCCACGCTGCAGCAGGAGTCAGCGGGCGGGCGGGGCCGCTGGGAAGTGCCCCGGGCCTGCCCGGCGCGGCCATCCGGGCCTGCGGTCGGGGCGTGGTCGTGGCCGGGCACGTCGTGGCCCTGGGGCTGGGCGGCGGCTTCGGGCGTGAGCTGGTCGCGGCTGAGCGCGCCCACGTTTTCGGGCTGCACCTGCTTGGCGGTGTTCAGCTCTTCGTCGGTATTGGAGGAAGTGGGGTCAGGCATGGCAATAAGGTCAGGTGAGTTAGCTGAATTGGAGGGAAGCCACCGGGCTTACCAGTCCACGAAAAAAGATGGCGATGCCGACCCCCACGAGCACGGCCCCGATGAGGAGTTCCCGCCTCAAGTCAGGGGGTTGTGGGGTGAATCTTGGACGTGGCGGCGGCCATCACCCCGCGCCGCAGCAGCCCGGTGCCGGCCAGCAGGGCCAGGGCCACCAGCCCGCCGTAGAGAAAGGAGCCCGTGGCGAAGCGCGTGCCCAGAAAGCCGGCCAGCGGGTAGGCAAAGGCCCACCACAGGTGGCTCCAGGCGAAGTGGGCGCCGTACACGCGGCCCTGGTGGGCCTCGTCGGTTTGCTCGGCAATGAGGGTTTGGGTAGCGAGGTTGACGGCGTTCTGGCCCGCGCCGGCCAGCAGCCACAGGCCCATCAGCGGCCAGAGGCCGGCGTGGTTGGCCGGCAGCACGGCCAGACTGGTGAGCACCGCCCCGAGGATGAGAAAAGTAGTATGGGCGATGCGCCGGGTGAGCGCGCCCGCCAGCAGGGCCGCCGCCGTGGCCCCAATGCCGAAGGCGGCCATCACCCAGCCGTACTGCGCTTCGGGCAGGTGCAGCTGGCCGCGCACCAGGCCCACGGTGTTCACCAGAATCAGGGCGCCGCTCACGGCGGCCACCAGCTCCAGCAGCAGGGCGTAGCGCATCACGGCGTTGCGCCAGAGCAGGCGGGTGCCTTCGAGCACGGCGGCCACGGTCACGCGCTCGTCGTCATTCACCGAAGCCTCCTCATTGCGCAGCCGGGCCGGCAGCGTGAAAATCAGGATGCCGGAAATCAGGAAGGTGGCCGCATCAATGTAGAAGATGTCGCGGGTTCCCAGGAACGCGGCCACCGCCCCGGCGATGCCCGGCCCGAGCACGCCCAGCAGCTCGTTGGTGGCGCTGGACAAACTCAGGGCCTGCGGCATTTCGTCGGCCGTGGTCACGGCCGGCAGGGTGGCCTGGAAGGTAGGCGTGAAAAAGGCCGTGAAGGCATTGACGGTGAACATGAGCACGTACACCTGCCAGACCTGGGTGACGAAGGGCAGCAGGCCGATGATGACCATGCGCACGATGTCAGCCGTGACCATAATCGTTTTGCGGTTCAGGCGGTCGGCCAGCAGCCCGGCTAGGGGCGCGAGCAGCACGAAGGCCGTCACGCGCAGGGTCAGGGCGAAGGCCAGAATCTGCGCCGAATGGCTGCCGCCCAGCTCGAAGGCCAGCAGGGCTAGGCCTACCCAGGTCAGGGCATCGCCGAGCAGCGAGGTGGTTTGCGCGGCATAAAGCCGGGCAAAGACGGGGTTGCGCAGGCTGCGGAAGGGCGCGAATAGCGAGGAAGCAGGCATAAAAATCAGGGGCGGGGCCAGAACAGGATAATGCCGATGCCGACGAAGCAGACGACCCCGCCGATGACGTCGAACCGGTCGGGCCGGAAGCCGTCAAAGTACCAGGCCCAGGCAATGGACATGACGATGAAAATGCCGCCGTATACGGCGTAAGTCTTGCCGAAGGAAGTGGGCTGCCAGGTAGCCACCCACCCGTAGAGCATGAGCAGTACGGCCCCCACCGCGCCCATCCAGCCGGGCCGGTCGGCCTTGAGCCACTGCCACATCAGGTAGCCCCCGCCAATTTCGCAGAGGCCGGCGAGCAGGAATACCAGTAAGGGTCGGATGAGGGGGAGCATGGTACAGGACGGGGCTTATTCTTCCTCTTCGGCGTTTTTAAGCTTGCTGAGCAACGAGTACGCGCCTTCGGTCACAAAGCGCAAGGGCTTGCCCTGCTCGGCGGCGTTCAAATGCACTTCGGTATAGCCGTCCTCGCTCACGCCCCGCGTCACGGGCACCATGCGGTAAGTTGCGGTGCCCGCCTTGGCGGCCGAGTCCGCCGCGACAAATACGTAGGCCTGCGCGCCGAACTGCACCACGGCTTTTTCGGGCAGCGTGGGCACGGTCACCCGGTTGGTTTCGATGACAGCCCGCACGAAGGTGCCCGGCAGCAGCTGCTCATCCTCGCGGTCCTGGTGGGCGTGAATGCGCACGGTGCGCTCCGCGCTGATGGTTTTGCTGATGAGGTAGATGTGGGCCGTGCGCTCGCGGCTCACCGAGTCGTTGCCCAGCGTGAAGCGCACCAGCTGGCCTTCCTTGAGCTGGGGCACGTCCTTCTCAAACACGGTGAGCTCGACGTGCAGGTGATCGGGGTTCACAATTTCAAACAGCACGTCGGTGGGCGTCACGCTTTGGCCCACGCTCACGTTCACGGCCTTCACGAACCCGCTTTTCGGGGCCCGCACGCTGGCCGTGCTCACGATGGCGCCGCCCACGGGCAGGCCCGCCAGCCGCAGCCGGGCGGCCTGGGCGCTGCTTTTTACCTGCAGGCCCTGGTACTCGGCCCGGGCGCGCTGGTAGTTTTTCTGGGGCGCTACTTCCTGGCGGTAGAGCTCCGCCTGCCGCTCGTATTCAGCTTGCGCCAGCGTGAGCTGGGTGCGGGTTTCGAGGTAGTCCTGCTGGAGCTGCACGAAGTCGGGGTTGCGGATGACGGCCAGCACCTGGCCCTTGCGCACCCGCGAGCCCTGCAGCAGGTCGGTGCGGTCCACGAACCCGCCCAGCGGGGCGCTGACGGAGGCCAGGTTTTCCGGGGGCACATCGAGCACGCCGTTCACTTTCAGGCCGCCGCTCATCGGGCGCTCGGTGAGGGTGCCCAGCCGCACGCCGCCCATCTGCCGCTCGGCGGCCGTCAGGGTTACGCGGTCCGGGGTGGCCTTTTCCGCCTCGGCCCCGGGCCCGGGAGCAGCAGCCGGTTTCGCCGCCTCGTCCTGCGGTTCTTTTTTCTCCCCACAGCCCGCCAGCAGGCCGAACAGCAGGAGCAGATACATCGGTAATGACTTCATGTTTTGGTGGGTTTCGATGGGTGCCGGGGCACCCTATTGGCCGCCGAGCAGGTATTCCAGCTCGATGATGGTTTGATTGTGTTGCAGCAGCGCGTCGAGGTAGTCGAGGCGCAGGCGGCGGGCCCGCTCCAGGTTTAGCAGGTATTCGGAGTAGCCCGTTTCGCCGGCTTTGTAGGCGATGGTGGACAGGCGGGTGATGACCGTGGCCTGCGGCAGGGCGGTGGTTTCGAAGTAGCGCAGGCGCTGCTGCTGCTCGGCGCGGCGGGCCAGCAGCTCATCCACCTGGCCGGCCGCTTCGGCCCGGTACCGCTCGTAGCCGGCCTGGGCCACCTGCTCCTGCAGGCGGGCGGCCTGCACCCGGGCCTTCTGCGGTCCCCGCCACAGCGGCACGGCCACGCCGGCCTGCACGCCCTGAAAGCGGGCCCCGGGGCCGAAGTAGCGCTCCGTGCCCGCCGCGTCGAGGCGCTGGTAGCCGATGATGCTCTGGTTGAAGTAGCCCACCGTGAACTCGGGCAGGCCCGCGGCCTGCGCCACCCGGGTTTCGGCGCGGCGCTCGGCCACCTGCTGGGCCAGCACCCGGGCCTGGGGGTTGTTGATTTTCAGCAGCGTATCCGCCAGGGCGGGCGCGGTAGAGTCCGCCAGCGTGGCGGCCCCCAGCAGCGCCAGCGGATGCAGCACGCTGTCGGCTACGCTCACGGCGGCGGGCACTTGGAGCAGGGCCTGCAGCTGGCGCTGGGCGACCCGGAAATCCGTGCGGGCCGCCAGCAGCTGGGTGCGGATTTCGCCCTGCTGCACCAATGCGGTGGCGGGTTCGAGACGGGCGGCTTCGCCGGTTTTAAAGCGCAGGTTGGCCGAGCGCAGAAACTCGGTGTAAACGCTGTCCTGCCCGCGCAGCACCCGCAGGCGCTGGCGGGCGTGCACGGCCTGCTCGTAGGTGAGCCGCACCTGCCGGCGCAATTCCGCCTGCACCTGCACCAGCCGGGCCCGCTGGCCGGTAATGCGCGCATCCGCCAGGCCGGCGGCGCTTTGGTACACGCCGGGCAGGGCCACGGACTGCGTGAGCGTGAACTGATTGTCCCGGTTTTGAGAGTTATACTGCCCGTAACTGCCGCTGAGCGTGGTCCGGCCAAAGTCGTAGGCGGTTTTGCGAATGGCCTGCTGCGCTTCCAGGGCCCGCTGCCCGGCCAGCACCGTACCATTGGTTTGCAGCGCCTGAGTAACGGCCTGCGGCGCGGTAAGGGGACCCTGCGCCTGCCCTAAACGGGGCAGCAGCATCAGCAGGAGCAGCAGGGAGGCCACGGGGAGGGCCTTGCCCGATGGAGCGGGTTGCGGGGCGGAGTTCGGCACTTGTTTGCGCTCTGAGAGGGCGTAGAGCACGGGCAGCACCAGCAGGGTGAGCAGGGTGGCCGAAATCAGGCCCCCAATGACGACCGTGGCCAGGGGGCGCTGGACCTCGGCGCCGGCCGATTGAGCCAGGGCCATGGGCAGAAAGCCCAGCGAGGCCACGGTGGCCGTCATCAGCACCGGGCGCAGGCGCACTTCCGTGCCGCGCAGGATGCGCTCCATCAGGTCGGTGACGCCCTCGGCTTTGAGCTGGTTGAAGTAGCCGATGAGCACGATGCCGTTGAGCACGGCCACCCCGAACAGGGCAATGAATCCCACCCCGGCCGAGATGCTGAAGGGCATGCCGCGCAGCCACAGGGCCAGCACCCCGCCGATGGCCGAGAGCGGAATGGCCGTGAAAATGAGCACCGACTGCCGGAGCGAGCGGAAGGTGAAAAACAGCAGCACGAAAATGAGCAGCAGCGCCACCGGCACGGCTACGGCCAGCCGCTCGGTGGCCTGGCGCAGGTTCTCGAACTGGCCGCCGTAGGTGGTGTAGTAGCCCGGCGCGAACCGGAGCTGGCGGTCAATTTTGCCCTGCAGCTCGTGGACCACTGTTTCCACGTCGCGGCCCCGCACGTTGAAGGCCACCGTGATGCGGCGCTTGGCGTCGTCGCGCTGAATCTGGTTGGGGCCTTCGCGCAGCTCCACGCTGGCCACCTGCTCCAGGGGCACCTGCCGGCCATCCGGGGCAGCCACGAACAGGCGGCGCACGCTGTTGATGTCCTTGCGCAAGTCCTGGCGCAGGCGCAGCACCAGGTCGAAGCGGCGCTCCTGCTCGAACACCTGGCCGGCGGTTTCGCCGGCGAAGGCCGTTTGCACGGTGCGGTTCACGTCGGCCACGTTCAGGCCGAACTGGGCGAGGCGGTTGCGGTCGAGCTGCACCACAATCTGGGGCAGGCCGGTGACCTGCTCGATGTAGACGTCCTCGGCCCCCTTGACCTGGCGGGCGAGCCGGCCGGCCTGCTGGGCGTAGTCGGCCAGCTGCTGCAGGTCCTCGCCGTAGATTTTGAGCACCACGTCCTGCTTGGCCCCCGAAATCAGCTCGTTGAAGCGCATCTGAATGGGCTGCTGGAAGCTGAAGGTGACGCCCGGAATCACGCTCACGGCCGCCGCCATCTTATCGGCCAGCTCCTCGCGGGAATGGGCCGAGGTCCACTCCTTCTGGTCCTTGAGGATAATCATCAAATCACCGGCTTCCACCGGCATGGGGTCGGTGGGAATTTCACTGGAGCCGAGCTTGGCCACCACTTCCTTGACCTCGGGAAACTGCTGTTTGAGGATGCCCGCCGCCTGCTGGCTTTTCTCAATGGTGTAGCTCAGCGAGGAGCCCGTGAGCGTGCGCATCTCCACGGCGAAGTCGCCTTCGGTGAGCTGGGGAATGAACTCGCCGCCCAGGGTGCGGAACAGGAAAAAAGCGCCCACCAGCAGGCCCACTGCCGCCGTCAGCACCACCGCCTGGTGCCGGAGCGCGCCCTTGAGCAGGGGGTGGTAGAGCCGGGTGTAGAAGGCCATCATCCGGTCGGAAAAGGTCTTGCCGGATGCCGTGGACCGGCTCAGGGCCAGCGCCGACATCATCGGCACGTAGGTCAGACTCAGGATGAAAGCCCCCAGAATGGCAAAGGCCACGGTTTCGGCCATGGGCCGGAACATCTTGCCCTCGATGCCGGCCAGGGCCAGCAGCGGCAGGTAGACAATGAGGATGATGATTTCCCCGAACGCGGCCGAGGAGCGGATTTTGCTCGCCGCCTGGTAAGTTTCATCGTTCATTTCTTCCGACGTGAGGCGGCCGCCCTCGGCGTGGCCCGGGGCGTGCCCGCCGTGCAGGCGGTGCACGATGGCCTCGACGATGATGACCGCCCCGTCGACAATCAGCCCGAAGTCAATGGCCCCGAGGCTCATCAGGTTGCCCGACACGCCGAACAGGCGCATCATGCTCACGGCAAAGAGCATGGCCAGCGGAATCACCGAGGCCACCACCAGGCCCGCGCGCCAGTTGCCCAGAAACAGGACCAGCACGAAAATCACAATCAGCGCCCCCTCCAGCAGGTTCTTGGTGACCGTGCTAATGGCCCGGTTCACCAGGGCGGAGCGGTCGAGAAAGGGCTCCACCGTCACCCCTTCGGGCAGGGTTTTGCGGATGGTGGCCATGCGCGTCTTCACGGCCTTGATAACCTCGGCGGCGTTGGCGCCCTTGAGCATGAGCACCAGCCCGCCGGTTACTTCGCCCTGGTTGTTCAGCGTCATGGCCCCGTAGCGCACGGCCGCGCCGAAGCGTACCTCGGCCACGTCGCGCACCAGCACGGGCAGGCCCGTGCTGGTGCTGCGGACGACGATGTTGCCGATGTCGGCCGGACTCGTAGCCAGCCCTTCGGTGCGGATGAAGGCGGCGGTGGGGTTCTGGTCGAGGTAGGCCCCGCCGGCGTTCTGGTTGTTGGCGGCCACGGCCTGGTACACCTCGTTGATGGTCACGCCCAGCGAGCGCAGCCGCTCCGGGTCCAGGGCCACCTCGTACTGCTTCAGGTAGCCGCCGAAGGAGCTCACGTCGGCCACGCCGGGCGTGCCCAGCAGCTGGCGGCGCACTATCCAGTCCTGAATGGTGCGCAGCTCGGTGGCGTTGTACTTCTTTTCAAAGCCGGGCTTGGCGCGCACCAGGTACTGGTAAATCTCGCCCAGGCCGGTGGTGACCGGGGCCAGCTCGGGGCGGCCGGTGCCGGCCGGAATCCGGCTTTCGGCTTCCTTGAGCCGCTCGCTGACCTGCTGGCGGGCCCAGTAAATATCAATCTGGTCCTCGAAGACGATGGTGACCACCGAGAGGCCGAAGCGCGAAAAGGAGCGCACTTCCGTCTGGCCGGGAATGGTGGCCATGCTCTGCTCGACGGGAAAGGAGACGAGCCGCTCAATCTCCTGCGCGGCCAGCGAGGGGGCCACCGTGTAGACCACGACCTGGTTGCTGGTGATGTCGGGCAGGGCATCAATCGGCAGGCGTCGGAGCGAGTAGCCGCCCCAGGCCACCAGGGCCAGGGTGAGCAGCCCGATGATGAGCTTGTTGTGAATGGAAAAATGAATCAGCCGGTCGAACATCCGTTGCTGTGGGGGTTAGGTCTAACGCTTCCGTGAAAGCCTGCGGCCCGGTGGCTCCGGCACGAACTGCGGGAGCAACCGGGGTATAACCGATTCAGCGCCAAGCGCTAAATTGCCCGTCACGCACCGCGACGGGCCACCCGGAGAGGGTGGTCAGCAGGAAAAAAGGGGAAGGGTTAGGCCTGGGGCGGCTGCCACACGGACCCGAGTGCCCGCGTCGGGGCGGCCACCACCAGCCGGCCGTGCCGGGGGCTGGTAGCCCACTCCGTGGGCACCGAGTAAGCCATTTGATTGCCCAGCGGTACGGGCATCAGGGCCCCGCCGCAGCAGTGGCACTGGCACAGCGGCGAGCACCAGTCGCCCATCATGTTGCTGCCGCAATCGGAATGAGGAGTGGCCGCAACTGAGGTTTGCCGCTGGTCCTTGCACACGGGTACTTCGTCCGTGCAGGAAAGGCACGAGAGGCAGGCGAAGTAAAAAGCAAAAAACAGGGCCAGGAAGCGCATCAGGGGCAAAGGTAGTAATTCCCGCCAGTGGGTGCTGCTTCTACCGTATAGGTCCGCTAAAGGTTCCTGGCTGGCCGCCTAGTAGTGGCCCGGCCCCGATTACGGTCCTTAACCAACCAGCAGCAAATCTTCCAGCCGGGTGGTGTACTGCGGGGTCCGCCACCGGGCCTGTCCTTCCCAGGGCGCGCGGGTCTGTCCCCGAGGCAACACCAGAGAAGCCAGCTTCACGGTGCCTTTGCCAAAGCGGCGGTTCAGCGCATCCAACTCGGCCATTAGTCGGCTCCGCTTTTCCGAAACGGGCCCGGCTTCAAACAGCGTCAGCTGGGTTTGCCCTTCCGGCTCCAGGCCGTCGAGAATCACCCCCGCTTTGGTGTAGCGGTTGCCCGGCTGCCAGAGGCGCTTGAGCGCCGCCCGCGCAAACCGGACCAGTTCCATGGTGTCGTTGGTGGCCGTGGGCAGCGTTAGTACCGCCGAGCTGGAGTACGGCGGCGCTTCCAGCCCGTAGCGGCTCTTGCTCAGGAAAACTGTGATGAGGTGAGCCGCGTCGCCCTGCCGGCGCAGCTTCTCGGCCGCCCGGGAGGCAAATGCGCTGACGGCGCCGGTGACATCGGGAAAATCCGTCAGCGGCCGCCCGAACGTGCGCGAGCAGCACAGGCTGCGCCGGGAAAGCGTGCCGTCCTCACTCGGGGCCAGCCCCTGGCAGGGAAAGCCCTGCAGCTCCCGCACCAGCCGGGCGCCCACCACCCCGCCCAGGTGCCGGCGCGCAAAAGCCTCGGAGCAGCCGGCCAGCCCCGCCGCGGTGGTGATGCCGGCGGCGTAGAGCTTCTGGGCGTACTGCCGCCCGATGCCCCATACATCTTCCACCGCCACTTGCTCCAACGCGCAGCGGCGGCGCTCGGCCGTGTCGAGGTAGCACACCCCGGCCAGGGCCGGGTTCTTCTTGGCCAGGCGGTTGGCCAGCTTAGCCAGCGTTTTGGTGGGCGCGATACCCACGCAGGTGGGAATGCCGGTGCGGGCCAGCACGTTGGCGCGGATGTCACGGGCAAACGTATCCAGGCTGTCCACCACGAAGGGCTCCATGCCGTGCAGGTCCAGAAAGGCCTCGTCGATGGAGTACACTTCCACCGCGGGCGTTACCTGGCTCAGGTACCACATCACCCGGCGCGACATGTCGCCGTAGAGGGCGTAGTTGCTGGAGAAGACGGCCACGTGGTGCTGCTCCAGCAGGGGCTTGACCTGGAAGTACGGGTCGCCCATCTGCAGGCCCAGGGCCTTGGCTTCGGCGGAGCGGGAGATGATGCAGCCGTCGTTGTTTGAAAGGACCACGACGGGCCGGCCGTCGAGCCGGGGCTGGAAGACCCGCTCGCAGGACACGTAGAAGTTGTTGGCGTCGACTAAGGCATACATGGCTAGTCGCGGGTGCGCAGCAAAGCCGCCAATTTGCCAGGTATCAGCTCGTGAAGCACGTGGGTGACCACCCCCCAGATGCGCACGTCGCCGGCGTCGCGAATCTCCCAGGGCTGGTAGTCGGGGTTCTCCGGCTTGAGCCACCAGGTGCCGTGCACGCAGACCAGGCGCTTGACGGTGCACTCCCCATCCACGACGGCCACCACGATGTGGTTGTGGTCGGCTTCCAGCTGCTTGTCCACGGCCAGCAGGTCGCCTTCGTGAATCTCGGCGTTTTTCATGCTCTCCCCGCTCACCCGCACCAGGTACGTGGCGTCCGGGTGACGCAGCAGCAGGCGGTTCAAATCGAAGAGCTCATCGGTATAGTCCGATGCCGGCGAGGGAAAGCCGGCGGATACCGAACAGCTGAAAAGCGGTAGTAAAAACGGGGTCTGGGAGTCATGGACGGGGATTAGTTCGACGTTGCGCATGGGTGGTATAGAGTAGGCGTACCCACAATGATACGCGCTACTAATAAAATTAGTAACAAGAAAGCTAAAAATAGTAGTCAAACTTGACGCCGGGTCAGGCCTGCCGGGCCAGGCGCAACCGTCACCAGCCCGCCGCGCCCCGACGCCCGCCTGCCCAATAACAGGCCCGCGTCGGGGCACCCATTCGCTTATAAAAAGTGGTTTTTCAACTCCTCAGGCTTGAAGCTGACCAGTTGAAAAGAGTGGTTGATTTAACCCGCTCCCGGAGGGGGCAGTGGGGAAAGAAGGCTGAATGAAAAGAGCAAAATGATATAAAATAAAGAGCAAAAAGTAAACTATGGGAGGGCTTTTTTCGTTTAATAGGTATAACAAACGCTCACAAAAACAGCGCTTTACTATGAAAAAGACCCGCAAGTCCGCCACCCGCACAACGGCCACCGCCGCCCCTACCCGCCCCGATGTGTACCAGATTGTAACCGACCGCATTGTGGCGGCGCTGGAAGGCGGCGTGATTCCGTGGCGCAAGCCGTGGAACGCGGTGTATGGCCTGCCCCGCAACTACGCCACGGGTGCCGCATACTCGGGTATCAACGCCTTTCTGCTGCACTTCAGCGGCGCCCTGCCCTTTTTCCTGACCTTCAAACAGGCGCTGGCGTTGGGGGGCAATGTGCGCAAGGGCGCCAAGGGGCATCCGGTCGTGTACTACAACGTGTCGGTGCGCGAGAACGAGCAAACCGGCAAAGAGGAAAAGCTGCCCTTCCTGAAGTACTACACCGTGTTTTCGGTGGAAGACATTGAGGGCATCGAGTTTGACCTGCCCGCCGTGGAGCGCCACGACCACACCCCTATTGAGGCGGCCGAAGCCATTGTGTGCCGCTGGGAGGGGCGCCCCGCCATTGAGCACCGGCACCAGCGGGCCTACTACTCCCCGTCGCTGGACGTGGTCAACATGCCCGCCCGGGATACCTTCACCACGGGCGAAGGCTACTACGCCACGCTGTTTCACGAGCTGACCCACAGCACCGGCCACGCTTCCCGGCTCGACCGCCCGGACCTGACCGCCGGCGAAGGCAAGCTTTCGGCCAGCTACGCCCGTGAGGAGCTGACGGCGGAGATGGGCGCTTCCTTCCTGTGCGCCGCCGCCGGCCTCGATACCGCGCAGACCGAGACCAATGCCGTGGCCTATATCCAGACGTGGCTGGAGCGCCTCAAAAACGATAAAAAGCTGGTGCTGCAAGCCGCCAGCAAGGCCCAGCGCGCCGCCAAGCTGATTCTGGAAGTCGCAGAAGCGGGCGAAGCAGCCCCCGCCCCCGCGCCGGCCCGGGTGCTGGAATTCGCGCAGGCCGAGGACGAGGTCAGCCGGCAGTACCGGGACGCCGAACTCAGCTGGCTGGCCGCGGCCTGAGTTCCGCCAAGGGCAGCCGCTGCCGGCGGCTGCCCCTCCGGCCGGCTCCTTACCTGCTCATCACTACCCTTTCATTACTTCCCCACCGCCCCATGAATGCAGCCGAAGCCCCCGTTTTCGGGGACCCCGATTGGAACCAGTACCGCGCCCGGGTTGCCGCCGCGCTGACCGACGTGGAAGCCGACATGCAGCAGCGCGGCTACGGCCTCAACAACGAAGGCCTGACGCTGGAAGTAGCCGGGCGCCTGCAGCTGGGCGTGGCCACAGTTGATGACTTTCAGGTCCTCGAAGCCCTGGTAAAGTCCTTGCGGCCCATTGCGCGCGAGGCGGTTCGCACCACCCGTGAAAACCAGGGCGGCCAGTATAGCCTGCTTTTGCTTTAAACCTTACTACACCCCCTCCCGATAAATACTCCCCACCAGCTAACCATCGGCGACGCCGTGCTTTATCCCCGCGAGCAGGCCGTGGACCTCATCTACGAGGTGTACGAGCGGGGCCCGGGAAGCGGCCGGGGGTGCAGGTGCTGCTCAGCCGGGGCGGGCGCGACCTGAGCGGCTTTAGTCCCGAGGAGGCTGACCAGTTCCTGCAGCCTCTGGGCCCTACCGGGCTTGCTTACGAATTCACCCACGTCGGCCAGCTGCACGCTGACTACCACCGCGGCCGGTTGGCCCAGGCTTTTGCCACGGCCCGGCTGCTGGCCGGCTTCCGGGACATTCGCTACCTGCACGCGCGCTGAGTAGCACCTCCTTTTTGGCTTCCCTCCACCCCCCTACCCTACTCTCATGACTCAGTTCCTGAAATCAGCTCCCTTGGCTAATCCCTTCCCGCCTCAGCAGGCCTACCTGGCCATTGAGCAGAAACCCGCTGACGCCGCTGAAAAGCGCCGCCTGGAGGCCTTGCGCCGGCACGTGCAGGCCCACACCCACACCGCCGATTTGCGCGGGCTGGCGGGGGCAGTGAAGAAATTGCTGGGTGCCAGTTACGAGGTCGGCTGCGGCAGCGCCCACGTCTGGGTACTGCGCGCCGGCGAAACCGAGCGCCTGGCCATCGTGGCCGACCGGCTGACGACTGCCTACCGGGATTGGTTTGAGCCCTCGCTGGAGCAGCCGCCCGCAACCAGCCGGAACCCGCACCGGCGCCTGGCAATTCCAGGGGCACCGACGACGCCGACCGCCAGCCCATCCTGAGGGCAGGCTCCCGCACCGGATGGCCCGGCAGGCACCCATGTTTGCCGTGGACGAACGGCTATCCATTCCGGGCGCAACAGCTGAGCCAGGCTGTTGCGCTTTTGGGGTCTAGTGAGGGCTGGGCAGTGGGGTAAAGAAAGCTGAATGAAAAGAGCAAAAAGGTATTAAATATAGCGCAAAAAGAGAACTACGGGAGGCGTTAATTCGTTTATAATACAGAAGCAACCAGCAATAAATCAGCTCTGTATCATGGAAAAAGCCCCTCGCTCAACTCGCCCGCAAGCCCTGCTCTTTAGTCTGCACAACACGGAACTGGTAAAGCCCGAGGGAGCCAATTTCCCCCTGCCTCCCCGCCTGTTTCTGCGCACCCGCGCCGGCCAGCCCACCCAGATTGTGGCCCTGTGTGGCACCACCGGCAACCTCTTCCCTCCCACGACCTACGACCGCAGCCCGCTGCAGGTAGTGGGCGCGCTGGAATACCCTTCGCGGGAGGCGCTGGGAGAATACTTCCGGAGCCAGCACGCCGCGATGCTCCCCGCCGAGGGCGCCGCCATGCTGTTGGGCGTGGACGGCAGCGTGCGCGAGGTGCGCCCGGAGAAGGGCCGCAAAACCTTTCAGCTAGCCCAGCTTTGCGCGGCGCTGGAGGCGAGTTACATCGACGTGCATTGCCCGCAGCACGGGCCCTACGAAGGGTATATCCTCGTTTTTGATGACGAAGGCAAAGACCGCCGCCGGCCCATCAACCCGCTGGCCACGGCCGCCTGGTTTGAGACCTACCCGCTCGACCAGTACTCCCCCGTGGATGTGGTGGCCGGCCCGGTGCTGCTGATGAAGTCCAACCTGATGCGCTAACCCCGCCCGCGCTCAGCCGCTCCGCCAGGACCCGGGGCGGCTGAACTCGCGGCCGGCCTCACTTTACCCGCTCACTCATGCCCGCAGTATCCCAGTTGCCCGGCGCTCCGGAAGTGGAGGCACTCCGCGCCGAGCTGCGCTGCATTTTGCAGCACCCTGCCATCACCCCGGCCCGCCGGCAATCCGCCGAGCAGTACATCAGCAGGTGCACGGCCGCGGGGCAGTTGCGGCAGTGGCTGGCGCTGGTTGTAGCCGAGTGCGCGAGTTGGGAAGAGCAGACTCTGGCCACGGAAGCAGCCCAGGGCGGCGGCGGCCATCGGTTGCTGCTGCGGGGCGAGGACTTGTGTCAGTGGTAATGGTCAGTAGCAGTAGCAATGGCATTGCGAAAGCCCAGCCGGCTTGATTTTCTAAAAATGGCTAAGCTGGTTTTTCAGCTACGACGTAAAGAGCATACCTTACGCGCTTTATTCTGTGCCTTTTTTAGCTTTTTCTGATGTCGAAAGTTTCTGCCCTTACCGTCGCTTTTACCGAGCCGCTGACCAGTCCTCCCCGGGTACACCACCCCGGCACCTTGGCGGAATTGCTCGAAGTAGCCGGCACCCGCAAGCGCATCGTGGCGGCCTGGGGAGTATCGGCCCGTACCTACGACACCCGCAAGCTCCGCCCGGGCACGTGCACCGTGGAGGAGTTGCAGCAGCTGGCGCGGGTGCTCCAGGTGTCCGAAGAGGAGTTGTTTGCTATAGTTCGCAACGAAGCCAATCACTCAGCGGCGTCCGCAACGGAATAGCACCAGGCACTGCGCAGGCCGGTTTAGGCCTCCTGTCGTTGTACGGGTAAGAAGGAAGTATAATGAAATCTGGTGCGGAATGTGTGGCACCGCGACAAGGTGAAGTCTTTAAGAGCAGGTCACCGGGTAGTTTTTGGACTAGCTGCGCGTTAAAGCGGGTGAGAAAACCCTGGGTATCCGCATGAGAATAAGGTTCAACAAGATAAATGCGTCCGTCCGGCGGGAAGTGCTCTTCAATCAGCCCATTGATTTTTAAATCAGCGCCACCGTATCCGGCCTTTTTATAGCAGCAAGGGGCTTTTGCAGTGGCGTTGGCCGGGAAAGCCCGGACTACTTTCCACCATAGCCGGATACTTCTGGTAAACCGTCCGGTTTATCCGGGTAATTACCCCGAAGAGCGGCTCCCCGCCCGGGGCCGTAGTTCGCTCTTTTGTTCGGTTCTTGGGGCGCTTCTGCTTTCCCTCCCTGTCCATGACTTTTGTTGCTGGTAACACCGACCCCAAACCCGAGCTGTCCGCGCGCGCCCAACACGATGTGGCCTGCATTCAAGCCGCGCTGGCCGGCCAGGCCAACGCCTACGAAGCCTTGCTGGACAGGTACCGCCGGTCCGTGTACCACGTGGTGTTGAAAATGGTGCACGACCCCGACGACGCCGACGACCTCACCCTTGAAGTGTTTGCCAAGGCCTTTCGTTCCCTGGCCTGCTACCGGCCGGAGTACGCCTTCAGCACCTGGCTGTTTCGCATCGCCAGCAACCACAGCATCGACTTTGTTCGTCGCAAAAAGCTTCACACCCAATCCATTCATCAGGAAGTATCCACGGGAACCAGCGAAGGCTTCTTCCTGGAAGTACCCGCCCAGGACCCCGACCCCCAGGAGGCCTACATCCGGCAGCAGCGGAAGGAGCTGGTGCAGGCCCTGGTGGAACGGCTGCCGCCCAAGTACCGGCAGCTCGTACGCCTGCGCTATTTCGAGGAACGCAGCTACGATGAAATTGCCACCGAAACCCAAGCCCCGTTGGGCACCGTCAAAGCGCAGCTGTTTCGGGCCCGCGAGCTGTTGTTCGAGTTGGCGAAGGGCCGGGCGGCCGCGCTGTAAGGGCGTCGGGACTTAGAGCAGGGCGCCGTGTACGTACCGCAGCAGCTCTTCCACGTCGGTGACCGGGCCCTGGTAATGCACCTCCGGCGCGAAAATGTCCCCGGTCGCAATTTCCACCACGTCAGAGGCCGTCGGCAAGTAGACGCGGACGGTTTTTCGCCCGGACAGCAGCACGTACAGGTCACCCTTGCCGTAGCGGGTTCCTTGAGGCAGGTAATCGGCGTAAACGAAGCCCGCGGCTTCCAGTTCCTGTCGCGTCATGGGGTATTAATTCGGCAGCGGACTGCCAAGGCTGTTATTCTTATTCCTTATTACCGGCCCACAAGGTGCTGAGCTGCTGTTCGGCTTTGTCGTAGAGCCGCTGCAGCACCTTGTGCTTACGCTGCAGGGCCAGGTAGCGTCGCTGCGCGGCCACGGCCAAGCCGCTGGACACGACGAAAAGCACCCCCAGAATTGCCTCCAGCCACGTCATATAGTCGTCAATTAACCGGCTTGCCCTAAATAGACGAAGGAGAACCGCCCAGCGGGGCCGTTCTCCTTCTACTGCTACAAAAGTGGCAACCCACTGCCCAGCAGGTACCCAAAGATAGAAGAAGAAGCCCAAAGGCCGCAACTTTTCCCAGGGCCCGGGGGTACACCGCCCATCGGCTCCCATCAGGAGCCTTCACCCGGTCCGTTGCCATGAGTTTTTGCGTGTTGTTTGGTTTGCTGTTCTGCTGCCTGGCCTGTTTTCGGGAGGGAGTCTGGACGAAATACACCCCGCAGGACGTGGCCCGCTGGAAGGCCCAGGCCGACCCGGGCCGGAGGGAGCCGATGCCTTCCCGACCGGTGCTGGCCAGCACATTGGTTTCCGTTTCGGGGGAGTTGCTGGCGCATACCGCCCACTCTCCCCGCCCCGAGCCGGTGGTAGCGCCCGCCTGGCAGGAAGTGGCGTAAGGCAACCGGCTAAGCGGGCTGGCGCAGGGTGTGCAGTAGGGCGCGCAGCTGCTGTTCGGTGTGCAACGTGTCGCAGTGCACCAGGCGTCCCTGGTCGTAGGAGACAAAAAACGGCGCATTCTGCTGCAAGGCCTGCTTGGCAACCGGGGTCTGGTCGGCATCCAAGCGCAAAAACGCAATGCCCGCGTACGCTTTATACGTCGCAAACAGCTCGAATACGGGCCGCAGCTGCTCGCTGGTCGCGCAGTGGTCGGCCGTGAACATGACCAGGTCCACTAATTCAGGTTATGGGAACGGTAGTCGGTTTAGTCAGCGGCTTATCGTAACCCACAGATTTTCAAAAATAGCCCACCGGGATTCTTGGTCGCCTTGACCTTGTCGGTTTTGAGCTGATAGGTAAACTTGAACAGCTGGTCCAGGTGCTTCGGGTCGCCCAAGATGGTGGCCACCAGCTGGGGCTGGGTGATGCCCAGCTGTTCCAGGCTTTGCCGGGCCGCGTTGGCCCGGGCATCCTCCGAAGGTTGCTCGAAGGGAATGGGCAGCTGCTGGGGCTGCTGGCGGGCAATGGTGAAACGTACCGCGTCGTAGGCCCTGCCCTTCTTGACCAGTTCGTAGTTAATCTTGAGGTCGGTGTGCTCGCTGACCTGGCGCACGGCGATGTCGAGCACGCGGGCCTTGAGCTGGCTGATGTTCTGAAACAGCTCCGGCTCCTTGCCCTTGGGGTCCTTCAGGTGCAGCATCTGCTTGAACTCGTCCAGCGGGTAGGTGCGCGTCGAGGTCTTGTCCTTCCACTGGCTTACCAGCTGGTAGATGCGCTTGGCGTACTTGCTGCTCAGCTTCAGGGCCGAGTGCAGCTGGTAGGAGGTGAAGTTCTCCTTGAGGTTGAACAGGAAGGGCCGGATGGGCGCCGCCAGCTGAATCTGCAGGCAGCCCTTGCCCTTGATGTACTCCACCCGCTGAAACATCCACAGCTGCTGGTAGGTGCGCTCGTTTTCCACCTCGAACATGCGCGAGCCCATATCTGCCGTCGCTTCGCGCAGCTGCTGGTAGTTCCACTGCCGCCCGGTCAGCGCCTCCACGTCCTTCACGTAGATGGTGTACTCCTGGTCCGCCGTGTCGTCCCGGCGCAGCCGGGAGAGCAGGTAAAAGAAGATGTCCAGCTGGCAGGCCGTGTAGTCGTAGCGGGCCTGGGTGATGGCATTGTGCTGGCGGACGACCGGGACCGGAGCAGGCTCAACTAGGACAACGGCGGTATCTTCGGGCTTCATAGACTAGGACATAAGGCGGCGGGATGAAGCAAATGTAATGAGCCGGTAGCTAAAAAACCACAGTGGTAGTTGGGCGTGGTTTTTCACTTATAAAACGTGGTGGCTAGACTTATAAAACGTGAGAGTTCACTTATAAAACGTGGTAATAAAAGGTATAAAAAGTGGTTTTTCGCTTATAAAAAGTGGTTTTATACCTTTATATACTATTGATTATCAGGTACTTGTGAGCCCTACAAATAGACAAGGATTAACAAATAAATTCACAAAGGTTGTTGATGCGCATTCGGAATAGCTTTTAGGGTGGTGGTTCAAACCACGGGCCAGAACAAACAAGAAAACAACAAAAAAACAGATTGACCTAACGACCACAGGGATTGCACTTTTCTAAGTAGCGGCAGTATATTACCCGCTTAAAACCACGTTTTATAAGTAGCTCCAGTTACTGCTGAGCCTCGGGCTGCTCATGCGCTTGCACCACTTTTTATAAGTCATTCCGGCTTTTTTCAAGGAGTAATTATTAATTACTAACTTTATACTAACTTCTAACTAACAACGAATTACCACGTTTTATAAGTCGCCTGAGCCCTCAGAGGAGCCAACTAGCACGTTTTATAAGCGAAACCTCAGCGCAGCAACTACAGTAAAGCTTCGATTTTGCCCTCCCAAAACGCCCTATTGAGCATGTTGGTAAGGTTTATTGAATTTTTCAGCTTCGGGTAATGAGTTACGGGCTGAACTGCTTCCAATAGAAGCTTCGGCAACCTTGCTTATAAAATGTGAGAGATGGCCTTGATTGAAAAGTTAAGCGAGCTGTTGCGCGCCGGTCACTGGACACAATCATATTCACGCCGAGCACCGGGTGTTATTGAACAACCTCCGATTCGGGCCTTGGTTAAAAGTTTGGTACAAAGGTTAAACGGGCGGGGCCGCAGGAAACTCCCAGTCGAAGGCAAAAAGGGCCTCTAAATCGAAGGGGAGTGAATCTTTTAGGGCGTCGTCCGAGAAATCGAACTCGCCGTGGCAGATTGATGTGCTGCCAGCTCGCCCGTGAGCTGGCAGCACATCAATCTGCCACGGACTAGCGCTCGGCCGCCGGGGCATGAAGCAGCTACTAGTTGGGACAAAGGCAATTCCAACAGACGGTTACGTTCTGCACCAGCCGTTTGCAAGGGCCTGCTTGCGTGGGTGGTCGCATGCCCGCCGTCGCCCGCTCATGGATACTCTCGCGGCCATACCCAGCCAGCGCGGCGAAGAGGCCCAAGACCGACCGTCCGGCTGGGGTGGCCGTATCGATGCCTGGGTCCAGAGCGACGAAGCGGACCTGCCGGGCGTGCAGAGCGGCCACCACCTACGTGATGTGGGCGCTGTTGCGGCCCAGCCGGTTCAGGCGGGCTAAAGTCACCGTGTCTCCGGCACGCAACGTGGCCAGCCGCTCGGTGAGCACCGGGCGCTGTGAGCGTGCCGCTGATTTTTTCCCAAATCAGGCGGTCTACGCCCGCGACCTTTAGTTGTCCATATCAAAATGTCACATCTGCGTACTTTGCCGCCATGTCCGATTTCCGTCTGCGCGTATTTGCCGCCGTGGCCCGGCACCTGAGCCTGACCAAGGCCGGCCAGGAGCTGTTTGTGAGCCAGCCGGCCGTCACCAAGCACATCCGGGAGCTGGAAGCACAGTACGGCCAGCGCCTGCTGGAGAGGCGCGGCAACCGCGTGACCCTCACCGAGGCCGGCCGCCTGCTGCACGCCCACGCCGATGCCGCCGCCGCCGCCCAGCAGCAGCTGGAAGACCAGCTGCTGGCCCTGCGCGACCCCGACGAGGCCGCCGGCCGCCTGCGCCTGGGGGCCAGCACCACCCTGAGCCAGTACGTGCTGCCGGGCCTGCTGCCCGCCTTCCAGGCCCGCTACCCGCAGGTGCAGCTCTCGTTTCTGAACGCCAACTCCGAGCGCATTGCTGAGGCCCTGCTGCGCGGCGAGCTGGACCTGGGCTTCGTGGAGGGCCGCACCAAGAGCCACGACCTGCACTACGAGCTGCTGCTGCCCGACGAGCTGGTGGCCGTGCGCCGCGCCACACCCGGCGGCCCGCCCGCCGCCCCGCTGCCCCTGGCCGAAGCCCTGGCCCACCCGCTGGTGCTGCGCGAGCGGGGCTCGGGCACGCTGGAAATCCTCGAATTTGCCCTGCGGGCGCAGCACATCAAGCTCAGCGCCCTGCCCGTGGCCATTTACCTGGACAATACGGAGGCCATCAAGCGCTACCTCGAAGCCGCGCCCACCGCCCTGGGCTTCGTGTCGCGCCGGGCCCTGGACCGCGAGCTGGCGGCCGGGCTGCTCGAAATCGTGCCCATTGCCGGGCTGCACCTGGCCCGGCAGTTTGAGGCGGTATCGGTGCAGGGGCAGCCACTGGCCCGGCCGGCGCAGCGGTTCCTGAGCTTCGTGCAGGGGCAGCTGAAGGGGGGCAAATAAAAAATGGTGATGCCGGATAACCATTCGGTATCCGCTGAAAGCACCACTTTATGAGCAGCTTACGTACCATTGCAGCGTAGTGCGGACCGGGTGGTTCGCCCATCTTCACCCTACTTGCTTATCCTCATGGAAAACACTCCGCAGCCCGCCCCAACCGATGCGCAACCCGCCGCCGAACCGGCCGCCCACGATGGCACCCCGCACTACGGCGACTTCGGCCACCCCGCCGACCCCACCGCGCCCCGCCACTACCAGGCCCCGACCAACGACGGCTCGAACGACAACCCCGACGAGTTCAGCGAGTTTCGCGGCAAAAATGCCTCAGCCACCGAGCAATACTGCCTACCCGGTGCTATTGCTGACCCAAATTTGCAGCGCGGGCACGTCGAGCAAAACCAGCACCCCGAAGCCATTGCCGCAGCCGAGGGGGGCAGCGACGCCGAAGAGCGCGCCGCCTACGCCCTCGACGACCCGCGCTACGCTGGCGGCGACGTATTCGATTTGAAGGACGAGCAAACCGGCTTCTAAGCCCTCAGACCAGTAGTTCATCCGTCCAGCGGCCGGCTCGTGGTGTACGAGCCGGCCGCTGGCGTTTCCAGCCCTCGCGGCGGCCGGCTTGGCCACGCAAAACGGACGCGCCACCCTGGCTCGGCCCGGGCAGTCAATAACCTTTGGTTATGCAGGATAATATTATTGGATAATCCAACCGGTGGGCAACGCCGTATATTTGCCTCAGAAACAAACCCCTCCCGCTCATGGCCCTCCCAGTTCAGCCCACGCCGCTTCAAGCTTCCACCCCGCTGCCCGCCCCTGCCCCGGCCGGGGAAACCGCCGCCCCCGAATTCAACGAAACCAGCGGCTTCTTCCGGCACCTGCACACGCCCCGGGTGGCCTTCGGGCAGGACTTCACCTTGAAGCAGGTGGTGTTCGTGCTGTTCTTCGTGTTCTGCCTCACGCCCTGGGCCTCGCCGCCCATTGCCCTGGCGCTGGGCCTGCTGCTGGCCCAAACCATCGGCAACCCCTTCACCACGCAAACCAAGCAGGCCACGGCCAAGCTGCTCCAGTTTTCGGTTATCGGGCTGGGCTTTGGGATGAATGCCCACGCGGCGGTGCAGGCCGGCAAGGAAGGCATCCTGTTTACGGTAGTGTCCATCTTCGGCACGCTGCTGCTGGGCTTGGTCGTGGGCCGGTGGCTGGGTCTGGGCAAGCACGTGGTGCACTTGATTTCGTGCGGCACCGCCATTTGCGGCGGCTCGGCCATCGCGGCCATCGGACCGGTGCTGCGGGCCAAGGACGAGGAAATGTCGGTGGCGCTGGGCACGGTGTTCGTGCTCAATGCCGTGGCCCTATTCGCCTTCCCGCCCATCGGCCACGCCCTGGCCATGACGCAGAACCAGTTCGGCCTGTGGTGCGCCATTGCCATCCACGACACCTCTTCGGTGGTGGGGGCGGCGGCGGCCTACGGCAACCAGGCCCTGGAAGTGGCCACCACCGTGAAGCTGGCCCGCGCCCTCTGGATTATCCCAATTTCCATCGGCACGGCCATGCTATTCAAGCAGAAGGGCGTGAAGGTGAAAATTCCCTACTTCATCTTTGGTTTCATCGCCGCCATGCTGGTCAACACCTTTATTCCCGCCGCCAAGCCCCTGGGCCCGGTGATGGTGAACCTGGCCAAAATCGGCCTCACGGTGACGCTGTTCTTTATCGGCGCGGGCCTCTCGGCCAAGGTGGTGCGCTCGGTGGGAATAAAGCCCTACGTGCTGGGCATTCTGCTCTGGGTAGTGATTTCGACCGGCTCGCTCTACGTGATTCTGCACACGGTCTAGCCGCCTGAACGGGGCAGAGCGGCCGAATGGTAGCGCTTGCTTTGCCCGATTTAACTAATTGACTGTCTGCATTCCGCAAAACAAGTTGTTTTGCGCGCTGGCTGGCCATTGCCGCCTGTTTCACCTCTCTCCTTGGCCTCATGGAAACCACTCCCGACCCCTCGCCTCGGCTGCAGCCGGAAGACAAGCAGGCCTTCATCAAAATCGCTGGCCTGCTGACCTGGGTGATTGCCCTGATGGTGCTGGTAGTAGCCGTGACGGCCTACATCGTCGTCTTCAACCCCAAAACGCCCGACCTGCTGGCCGATGCCCCGGCCACGACGGCCGCCGCTGCGAGTGGGCCTGCGGCGGGCTTGCCTGACGTTGCCGGGGGGGCTGTGGGGAGCAAAACCAACTTCTTCCAGCCCGCCCGCTTCGTGCTCGACAGCGTGAAGCCCGACCCGGAGGGCCAGCTCATCCGCTACGGCCACGAGCTGATTGCCCACACCGCCCACTACCTCGGCCCGCAAGTGGCCAACCCGGCCCTGCGGCTGGCCGGCAGCAACCTGGCCTGCCAGAACTGCCACCTGCAGGCCGGCCAGAAGGCGTTTTCGGCCCCCTACGTGGGCATCTGGGGCATTTACCCCACCTACAAAGGGCGCGAGGATGCCATCAGCACCCTGGAGGACCGCATCAATGGGTGCATGACGCGCAGCCTCAACGGCCGGCCCCTGCCGGTGGACGGCAAGGAGATGAAGGCCATCATCACCTACATGAAATGGCTGGGCCGCCAGGTGCCAGTGGGGGAGAAGGTGAAGGGCCAGGGTTTTGTTAAGTTCACCATGCCCAACCGCGAGGCGAATCTCGGGCAGGGCAAAATCGTCTTCGCCCAGCAGTGCACCAGCTGCCACGGAGCCAATGGCCAGGGCCGCCTCAACGGCACGCTGGCCGCCGATGGCTACCAGTACCCGCCGCTGTGGGGGCCCGACAGCTACAACGACGGGGCCGGCATGCACCGCCTGCAAACGGCGGCCCGCTTTATCAAGGCCAACATGCCTTTCGGCGCCACGGCCGAGCACAGCATCCTCACCGATGACGCCGCCTACGACGTGGCGGCCTACATCAACTCGCTGCCCCGCCCGCGCATGGCCCACCTGGAAAAGGACTACCCCAACCTGAAAAAGAAGCCCGCCGACTGCCCTTACCCGCCTTACGCCGACCGGTTTACGCAGCACCAGCACCAGTTTGGTCCCTACGCGGCGATGGAAGCGGGCAAAAAGGGCGGCGAGTAGCCCCGCACCGATTTCCAGTTTCACCCCTTTCGTTTTCACCGCGCTGCTTCGGTGGTGCCCTTTCCCCAGTTGCCATGAAACACCTGCTGCTGACCGCCGCGCTGCTCGCCGGCCTCACCCTCTCGGCCCGCGCCCAGACGCCCGCCACCCGCAACGCCACCGCCATGCATGACCGCGAAGCTTTTCAAAAAGGTGCCTTCCAAGGGGCCACGGCCGACCAGGCCCAGTACCATGTCATCTACCAGCTCGACAGCGACGACCCCAAGCTCATCCAGCAGACGCTGCGTAACATCGGCAACGCGCTGGAGGACAGCCGGCTTAAAGGCAAGCTCACCGTGGAGCTGATTGCCTTCGGCGGGGGCACCACGCTCTACCGCAAGGACCAGCCCTACGAGGCCCAGCTCACGGCCCTCAAGCAGAAAGGCGTGATTCTGGCCCAGTGCCTGAACACGCTGAAGGAAAGGAAAATGAGCAAGGACGAGCTGCTGCCGCTGATTTCCTACGTGCCCAGCGGCAACGGCGAGCTTATTATCCGGCAGGCCCAGGGCTGGTCGCTGGTGCATCCGTAGCGCCGGGCTCTCCGCTGCTTTCGTGCTTTTCTCCGCTTTCCTTACCCAACCCCATGAAACCCCTTCCGCACCTGCTGCTGGCGCTGGCACTGGCCGCCCCGGCCGCCCTTTTCGCCCAGACCATGCCTATCCAAAAGCCCACGCCGCCCGAGCCGGCCCACCGCTTTGACCCGCCCTGGAACGCGCCGTTTCAGGCTGGAGTGCCCTTCACGGTGCCGGGCATCGACAACGCGCCCGACCTCTACGGCGACGTGGTGGACCCGCAGTTGGTGGTGTTTTTCGGGGGCAACCAGTTCATGGTGCTCGATGATTTGCTGAAGGAGTTCCGCAAGGCCCACCCCGAGTACGTGCGCATTTTCGTGGAAACGCTGCCGCCCGGCATCCTAGCTAAGCAGATTACGCAGGGCAGCCTGGTAGTAGGCAACCTGCGCATCGAGCTGAAGCCCGACGTGTACGCGGCCGGCAAAAACCGCATGGATATGACGCCGGAGTGGTTTGCCCGCACCACCAGCTACGCCCAGAACCGGCTGGCCATCCTCGTGCGCCAGGGCAACCCCAAGAAGGTGACCAGCCTGCGCGATTTGGGCCGGCCCGAGGTGCGCGTGAGCATGCCTAACCCCGAATGGGAAGGCATCGGCAAGCGCATCGAGGAATCGTACGAGAAGGCCGGGGGCGCGGCCTTGAAAACGGCCGTGATGACGACCAAAGTGAAAGCCGGCAGCACTTACCTGACCCAGATTCACCACCGCCAGTCGCCCCTGAGGGTGCTCTACGACCAGTCCGACGCGGCCCCGGTGTGGTACACGGAGGCCTTTTATCAGAAAATGCTGGGCCACCCGGTGGAAAGCGTGGCCATCCCGGCCAAGGAAAACATCATGGCCAACTACGTGGCCGGGGTGATGAAAGCCGCGCCCCACGCCAAGGCCGCCGAAGACTTTGTGGCCTTCCTTAACAGCCCAGACGGGCAGGCCGTGTACCAGAAATACGGCTTTTTGCCGCCCGTTAAGTAACGCGCTAATACCCATGAAAACATCCCCGCTTACCCGGCTCCGCCGCTTCGCTCTATTGCTCATGTCTCCTGCTCTGCTCGCGGCCGCGCCGGCCGCCGCCCAAACCCTGCACGTGTACGGCCCCGGCGGCCCGGCCACGGCCATGAAGGAATGCGCCGCCGCCTTCACCAAACAAACCGGCCTGGACGTGGCCGTCACGGCCGGCCCCGAGCCCAAGTGGCTGGCCCAGGCGCAGCAGGACGCCGACCTGGTGTACGGCGGGGCCGAGTACATGCTCACCCAAACGGCGCTGGCCCACCCCGGCTTTATCGACGAAGCCAGCCGCACCAGCCTGTATGCCCGCGAGTCGGCGGTGCTGGTACGCCCGGGCAATCCGCTGCACATCAAGCGGCTCGAAGACCTGGCCCGGCCCGGCGTGCGCCTGCTCGACGTGAACGGGGCCGGCCAGATGGGCATGACCGAGGACATGGCCCGCACCCCGGCCCTCATCAGCAACCTGCAGCACAACACCAAAACGTCGGTCAAAACCAGCGCCGAGGCCGTGGCCCTCTGGCAGCAAAAGCCCCAGGACTACGACGCCTGGATAACCTATGCCTCCTGGCAGCCGCGCCTGCCCGGCTCGGCCCTCGTGCGCCTGCCCCGCGACCAGCGCGTGAGTCGGGGCACGCCCATTGCCCTCACCCAGCGCACCACGCAGGCCGCCGCGGCCCGGCAGTTCGTGGCCTTTCTGCAGTCGGCCGACGGGCACGCCATTTTCCGCCGCAACGGCTGGGAATAGGCCGGGCGTTGGCGGCCGGAAAGCAAACACGAAGAACGTCCTGCTTCGGCTGCGCTCAGCAGGACGGGCAAATGGCTCTTGGTTTTCACTATTCCACCTTGCTTTCCCGCATTCGCATGGCTATTCCTTCGCTTCCGATGCCGGTGCCTAGCACCCCGTTGCCCGCCGCCCCCCCGGCCGACCACGAAACGCCGCACTGGCTGTTTCGCTACGTATTCAGCCAGGACCCCAAGACCATTGCCAAACAGTACCTGCTTACGGGCATGGCTTGGGCTCTGGTGGCGGGCACGCTTTCCACGCTGTTTCGCTTGCAGCTGGGCTAACAAAGCAAGTTTGAAAATACGGGCCGCCGTACCTGCGGCAACCGCTTCTCCATCATCCAAACCCCATGACCCGTCTCGCTCAACACCCCGGCCTGCTCGCCCTGACCGGCCTGCTGCTCACCGCCATCAACCCACCGGGTCACGGCCAGGAAGGCGGCAAAATGCTCAAAAAAGAAGGCAAAACCGACGACAAGTTGCTGCGCGAAAACCGCCGCATGATGCGCGACGGCCGCGTGAACCACGGCCAAAGCCTGAGCAAAGAGCCCAAGCTCGTTCGGGAGGAAGACCGGCTGGACCATCGCCAGGCCCCCGCCCCGCGCAAAACCCGGCGGGCGGGCGGTTCGCCGCGCTAGCCGATGGCCCAGTCTTCGTCCCACGCACCGCCCCTGGCCTACACTGAAGTAGCGGGCCAGAGCCTGCGCCGCATCGAGTCGCTCAGCGACGGCGTGTTTTCCATCGCCATGACCCTGCTCGTGCTCAACCTGCGGGTGCCGGCCGCCGCCCTCGTGCGCACCGAGGCCGACGTGGGGCCGGCCCTGCGGGCGCTGCTGCCCAGCATCGGGGGCTACGTGCTGGGGTTTCTCTCGCTGGGCATTTTCTGGGTGTGCCAGAGCACGCAGTTCACCTACCTGGCGCGCAGCGACCGCCGGCTGGCCTGGTGGCACATTGCCTTTCTGCTGGTGGTGGGGCTGCTGCCCTTTTCCACGGCGTTTCTCACCACCCATTTTCCCCTGCGCGGGGCCGTGCTGGTGTACTGGGCCAACCTGCTGCTGCTGGGCGGGGCGTTGCTGGGCAGCTACCGCTACGCCCAGCGCCACGGACTGCTGCGGCCCGAGCACGCGGCCGTGGGCCGGGCCCTGATGCGCCGCCTGGGCCTGATGCAGGTGCAGTACGCGGCAGCGGCGGGCCTGTGCTTGCTCAGCGTGCCGGCCGGGGCGGGGCTGCTGCTGCTGGTGCAGCTTAACTACGCGTTGGGCCTGGTGGCCGACCGCTGGCTGGGCGACTGAAGAACCCATCGGGGCCAAATGGTGCCGCGTGGGTGGCCGTATACTCCCCCATTGCCTGTCCTATTTCCTTTCTGCTCCCTCCCATGAAAAAACACCCCTGCCTGTACCTGGGCCTGCTGGCCGGCGTGGTCGCCATCACCGCCAATACGCTGGTGCTGAAAGCGGCCCCGCTGATGGCCGTCAACGCCGAAAGCGGTGGCCTGCTCAAGCTTGTGCTGCTGCATACCACGCCGGTGTTGCCGGCCGGGCCGCTGCCCGTGGTCAAAGCCGAGGGCTTCAAGCTGCTGTTTCATTACCTCACGGGGCTGGGCATGGTGGGGCTGTACGTGCTGGTGTTCGAACCCCGGCTGCCGGGCAATGGCTGGGTAAAAGGCGGCCTGTTTTCGCTGCTGCCCTGGGTCCTCAACGGCTTCGTGGTGCTGCCGCTGCTGGGGCAGGGCTTGGCGGGCGGGCACGTGCTGACGGCCGGCGGCATGGCGTACTTTTTTGTTGCCAACGCGGTGTTTGGGCTGGTGCTGGGCGGGCTGTATGCGTACCTGCGCCAGCAGCAGGCGGCGGCAGGGGTCTAGCAGCGCTGGTTTCCGTAAGCGTTTGCTAGTTAAATTTCCGCTCTTCTCGGCGCGCATTTCCGTCCTGCCCCCCTATTAAGTCTGGTCATGAAAATCACCAAGTACATCCATTCCTGCCTGCTGTTTGAGCTCGACGGCCAACAAATTCTCTTCGACCCCGGCAAGTTTTCCTTCAACGAAGGCCTGGTGCAGCCGGAAGCGTTTAAGGACGTCTCGGTCGTCCTCATTACCCACGACCACCCCGACCACCTTGATGTGGCGGCGCTAAAGAAAATCGTGGCCCTGCGCCAGGCCGTGGTTATTTCCAACCGCGAGGTGGCGGCCGAATTGAAAAAGCACGGCCTGGCCGTGCAACTCCACGAGGAAGGCCCCCTGGAGTTGGGCGCGTTTCAGCTGCAAGCCATTCCGGTGCAGCACGAGGCCATTCTCGACAGCCCCTTGCCACAGATGACGGCCTGGCTGGTGAACGACACGGTGCTGAACCCGGCCGACTCTTTTGCCCATAATCTGCTCCCCTTCGCGGGCGTGGAGCTGCTCATTCTGCCCGTCACCGCGCCTTTTCTCACGGAGCTGGTGGTGGCCGATTTCGCCCTGAAAATGCGGCCGCAGCAGATTCTGCCAGTGCACGACGGCTACATCAAGCCCTTCTTCGTGCAGCAGCGATACGCGAACTACGGGCCGTACTTTGAGAAGCACGGCATCACGTTTCACCGGCTGGCCGAACCGGGCGCGGCCATTACCCTCACGTAGCCCACCCCATGCCCCTTACCCCCACCAACCCCCTCGCCCTGTCGGACCGGCTGGCCCTGCAACGCACGCGGCTGGCCAATGAGCGGACCTTGCTCACCTACGTGCGCACCAGCCTGGCACTGGTGGGCTTCGGGTTGGCGCTCCTTCAATTTCACCCCGAGCGGGGCGGCCGGTTGGGGTACTCCGCGCTGGCCGTGGCGGGATTGGTGCTGGCGGTAGGGCTGCTGCGCTTTCGGGCGCACCGCCGGGAACTGGCGGCCTGCCAGCTCCCGGCTGGCGGCGGTAGTTGAGCAACAAACACCCCCGGTGCTACCCGAGGCAAAAGCGTTTGCACCCATAAAAAAGGCCCCTGATGCGTCATGCACCAAGGGCCTTTTTGGTCAGCAGCCGGCTTACGGCTGCGTGAGCGTGACCGCGCCGGCCGGATTCTTGTCGCCGAGCACCACCACGGCAAAGCGCCCCGCCAGCCGCAGCCGAATCTGGTAGTAGGCGTTGACTTCGACCGCGCCCTCAGCATCGGTTTTGAAAGAAATGACGGGCTCCGGGGCTACCAGCGTGGTTTTATTGTCCGACAGGTACAGCGTGTAGGTGGTGTTGGCGGCCAGCTGCTTGAGGGCCAGCACCATTTCGTCGAGGTCTTCGGTGGGGCGGATGGTGGCCCCGCCGCCCACGCCGGGCACTGGCTGCGTACCCAGGGGCACCAGCCGAATATTCACTGGCGTCACCGGCGTGAAGGCTTCGAGGTTGCCCGTGCCGGGGCTGCCGCCCCCGGCTTTCACCACGTAGAGCAGGGCCTGCGGGGCCTGGCCGCTGCCGGTTTCGGTGAGTTTGGTATTCGTTTTGGTGTCGATGCTGACCAGCGCGTCGCCGTTTTCCAGGCCCACGTAGAGCTTGCTGCCGTCGCCGTTGGGCCACAGGCCGTGCGGGTTAGCTCCTACCGGGATAGTGGCCAGCAGCTGGCGCTGCCGGCTGTACACCTTCACGGCGTTTTCGCCGCCCACGGTCACGTAGGCGAAGTCGCCGGCGCTGGCCCCGCTGAAGCGGGTGCCGCCGCCGGGGCCGGCCATGTTTACGTGGTTGGTGCCGGGGCCGGTATCAATCACGCCTTCCACGGCGTAGGTCTGGGCATTTAGCACGGTGACTTTGCCCACGTCCTTGTGCGTGAGCCAGACCTGCTGGCCATCGGCGGTCACCACTAGGTTGGGCGAGAACTTGCTCACCACCGGCACGCGGGCCGTCACCTCGCGGGTTTTCACGTCAATCACGTCGAGCATCGCCGTTTGAGAGTGGTCCACGAACGCCACCTTGCCATCGGGCCGGAACACGACCATGCTGGGCTCGTGCTCGGTGGCGATGTTTTTCACCACCTGCAGCTTCTCCACGTCAATCACCGTCACGTAGTCCTTGCCGCGCACCGCCACCCAGAACTGCTTGCCGTCGGGCGTGAAAAAGCCCTCGTGGGGGTTGCGGTCCACGTATACCTTGCCTTTCACGGTGTTGGTGGCCAGGTCAATGAAGATAACGGCGTTGGTGAGCGTGGCAATCACGCCCAGCGTCTTGCCGTCGGGCGACACGCCAAGCCCGTGCACGTTGGACTCCATGTCGTAGAGCGGGCTCAAAAACTCGGGCCGGCCCTTGCCCAGGCGAATCACGCCCAGCAGCCGGTTGGTGCTCGGGTCGTGCACCGACACCGTGTTCGACGACTGGTCGGCCAGGTACACCCGGTCGGCGGCGCTGGCCGCGATGGGGCCGGGGTCGGGCGGCACCACCATGTCGGGCAGGGTTTCCTCGCTGTTTTTTTTCGAGCAGGCCCCCAGTAGCAGGGTGGCTGCGAGGACCAAAGTGGAGAAGTTAGTAATGCGCATGGAAAAATAAAATGGAGTGGAAGGGATGCTAAAAAACGAAGGCTGGCTCGTCGTGAAACGGGCCAGCCTTCGGGCCGTTGCGGAGCTACGTCCTAAAATTCAGGGCCTTAGCGCGGGGCCGGGGTCAGCAGCTGGCCGTTGGCCACGGGGCTGATTTGCACTACCTGCGTGGCGCTGCCGGTTTTGCCCGCCGCGTCGGTCACGGCGGCTTTGATGGTGACGCTGGTTTTGCCGCCCAGCTGCAGGGTACCGCCCACGCTCCAGCCGAAGGTGGTGCGCACGAAGCCGCTCGGGTCCAACTCGCTGCCAGCCGTGTTGAACACCGGGGCCAGGTTGCCGCCGGCCGGAATCACGTTGCCGTTGGGCTGGAGCAGGGGCACGTCGAAGGTGACTTTCAGGCCCGGCACGTAGCGGTTCACGCCGGCGTTGGATTGCGTCTTGTCTTCAATCGTGCCGCGGTCAGCGGCGGGCTTGCCAAAGGTGCCGTCCCCGTTTTCGGCCACGTTGATGCCGTTGCGCGACTTATCGAGCGCCGACACCTGGATGAAAAACAGCGCGCCGCTGGTGGGCGGGGCCGGCAGCACGCCGGCCGTCTGGATGCCGGGGCTGATGCTGGAGGGGGTGCGCGGGGCAATCATGGTCACCGTGGGGCCGTCGGGGTTGTCCACCGTGCCGTAAGTGATGGGTTTGGGGGCGGGCGTCAGGGCCTCACCGCTGAGGGCCCCGTTGGGTCCGGGGCCTACCTTCAGCAAGCGGGTGGCCGTGACCTTGCGGCCGGCGCGGTCCGTTACGGAAGTAGTCAGCGTGCAGCTGGTAGTACCGGCCGCCACCGACTCCAGCACGTGCCAGCTCACCCAGGTGGTCACGCCGGGGCCGGGCGTGTCGTCGGTGCCCGCAATGTTGAAGAGCGAGGCCAGGTTGGTTCCCTTGGGGATGGTGCCGCCGTCGGGCTTAATCAGGTCCACGTCGAGGCTGGCCGTGAAGCCGGGCAGGTTCACGTTGGGCTGGCCTAGGGCGGCGGTGTTGCGGATGTTGAGGCTTTCCTTGGTGGGGATGGTGACGGTGTCCTTGGTCACGATTTCCAGGTTGATGGCGAAGCCCGTGCCGTTGTAGTCGGCCGTGGTGGCGTTGCCCAGCCGCCCGCCGGGCATGATGGTCGCGCCCTCCACCGGCGAGACGATGTTGAGCACCGGCGGCGCGCTGGTGTCGGCGATGGCCTCGTTGTCTTTCTTGCAGCCGCCGAGCAGCAGCGCACACGCCGCCACCGGCAGCAGAAACCGTTTGAGCGACTGCGCCCGCGAGCTGATGCCAGTGTGTTGATTGAAAATGGATTGCATGTTGTAGGGTTGTGGTTACAAGTGAATTCAGTTTAGATTAGCTCGGCATTGCAGCAGGAATGGTTGTCCCGGCGGCCATTAATGGCCTTTGGGTGGCCGTCCAAAGGCGGACTATTCGGCCACCAAAACGGGTTCGCTGTCAGCGGCTTTGGGCGCGACGATTACCCGCGAAAACTTTTTGCCGGATGTATTCAAATCCCCGCCCGCGATGCGCTGCACCGGCCCCAGCGCCTGGCCCATGGCCCCGCCTTTGGCGTCGGTGCGCACGGTGGTCAGGGCGTAGTCGCGGGGGTAGGGTGCCTTGGTGCCGCTGGTCAGGAAGATGTCGTAGTCGGTGTTGGGCGTCAGGCCGCGCAGGGCGAAAGTGGCCAAATCCACCAGCCCTTCCGAGCGCAGGGTCATGGTGCCGGTGGCGGGGCCGGGAGTGGGCGGCTTCAGGGTGCGGACGATGGCGGGCTGGTCCACCAGCTGCCGGCCCAGGCCGGTGGCGCCGGCCGCGCCGGCCGGCACGGCGTTGGGCACGTACATCAGGGCCATCGGGGCCTGGCCGACTTTTATTTTGGCCAGCACTTTATTGCTCGCGGTGCTGATGGCCACGGCCGAGTCGCCGTTTTCCAGGCCCACGTACACCCGGCTGCCATCGCCCGAGGGCCAGATGCCGTGCGGCAGCGCCCCCACCGGAATGGTGGCCAGCTGCTTAAAACCCGGGGCGCGGCTGTACACCTTCACCACGTCCTCGCCGCCCACCGTCACGTAGGCCAGCTTGCCGGCGGCCACGTCCACCGTGGCCACGTGGTTGGAGATGGGGCCGGTCGTCAGCACGCCGCTGATGGTGAGCGTCTTGGTATCCAGCACCGACACCTTGCCCACGTCCTTGTGCGTGAACCAGATTTGCTGGCCGTCCCGGGTAGGGAAGATATTGGGCGAGAAGGGGCTCACCACGGGGACTTTTTTGATGACTTTGTAGGTGGCCACGTCCACCACCGCCAGCTCGGGCGAAAAGCTGGAGCACACGAAGGCGCGCTTGCCGTCGGGGCTGAAGGCAATCTGGCCGGGGCCGTTGGGCACGGGCACGCGGCGGGTTTCGCGCAGCGTGGCCACGTCGATGACGGAGAGGTAGTCCTCGCCGCGCACCGTTATCCAGGCCTCCTTGCCGTCGGGCCGGAACGTAGCCTCGTGCGGGGCGCGGCCCACGTACACGCTGCCCCGGATGGCATTCGTAGCCGTTTCGATGAAAGTGACGTTATTGGAGCCCACCGACACCACGGCCAGCAATTTGTGGTCGGGCGAAGCGCCCAGGCCGTGCACCAGCGCCTGCCCTTTGTAGAGCGCCGAGAGCAAATCGGGCTGCGGCTTGCCCAGCACAATCTGGCCCAGCAGCTTGTTGTCGACGGGGTCGATGACCGAAACGGTGTTGGAAATCTGGTCGGCGGTGTACACCCGGTCGCGGTGGCTCACGGCCTGGGCCGCGGCGGCGCTGGTAATGAGCAACAGACCGGGGAGAAGGGAAAATTTCATTTGGGATTGGGAAAAAGAACGTCATGCTGAGCATGTGGCGCATCAAGCCAGGAGCGCAGCCGTAGTCGAAGCATGACGGTTCTGATTGATTGGGCGCTATTTGCCAGAACTCTGGCTCGCCACCGGATGCTGCTTCAGCCAGGCGGCCATCTGCTGAATCTCGACCTGCTGCTCGGCGATGATGCTTTGGGCGAGGCGGCGTAGGGCCGGGTCTTTGCCGTAGAGCAGTTGCAGGCGGGCCATGTCCACGGCACCCTGGTGGTGGGGCAGCATCATGGCCGCGAAGCTGGCGTCGATGTCGTTGGGGGTGGCGCCGGTCATGCGGCGCATGCCCTCGTCCATCACCACCATCACCGAATCCATGCCGTGCTGGAAGGCGGCGACCGGGGTGCCCGGGGCGGCCATGCCGTGGTTCATGTGCATGCCGGCCATGCCCGGCATCGGGGGGGCGCTGGCCGGGTGGTGTTGGGCGCGGGCCGCAACGGCTCCGCCGAAGGTGAGCGCCAGCAAAAAGAGGAGGGATTTGGTCATGTCGTGCACTGGGGCCGCCCCATGAGCGGGGGGCTGGAGGGCTAACGCGCAACCCGGGGAAATGACTGCCGCCGGAGGGCCAACTGGACCAATACCAGTTTGAACCGGACTTCAACGGCCCGGCCTGGGCTCAGGCGAAGCGCTTGAGCAGTTGCTGCACCCCGGCGCTGTAGCTGCGCGAGGAGGTGACGTGCTGGCCGTTGGCCATGCGAAACAGGTACTCGCCATGCGACCAGTGCTTGAAGTCGACGATGTGGGCCGGGTTGACGATGCACGAGCGGTGGATGCGTAGGAACACGGCCGGGTCGAGCCGCTCGGCCAGCTGGCCCAGGGCCGTGCGCAGCGGGTAGTGCCCGCCGGCCGCGTGCAGCAGCACGCCGTTGCCGGTGGCTTCGAAGTAGCACACCTCGGCGGCCGGCACGAAGAAGCTGCGCGCCGGCAGTTTCACCAGAAACTGGTCCTGGTAGTCGGCCGCCGGGGCGGTCCAACCGTGCAGCAGGGCCTCCAGTTCGGGGACGCGGGCCTGGTCCTGGCGCAGCGCCAGCTGCTGCTGCACCCGGCCTACGCAGTCGGCAAACCGGTCGGGGTCCAGGGGCTTGAGCAGGTAATCCACGGCGTGGAGGGCGAAGGCCTGCACCGCGTACTGGTCGTAGGCCGTCACGAACACCACCAGCGGGAGCGGCTGGCCGGCCGCCTGCAGCCGCCGCAGCACCTGCACGCCATCAAGGTCGGGCATCTGCACATCAAGGAAAACGACGTCGTATGCGCCGGTGTGCAGGGCGGCGAGGGCCTCGGTGCCGTTGGCGGCTTCGCCTGTTACGGCCAGCGCCGGAAAATCGGCCAGCAGCTCGCGCAGCAGGCTGCGCGCCAGGGGCTCGTCGTCGACCAGCAGCGTGCGGATGGGGCTCATGCGGGCTCCGGGGTAACGCCGGCCGCCGCCCGCCGGAACGGGATGGACAGGCGCAGGCAGTAGCCGCACGCCGGGGCCGACTCCACCGCCAGGGCATAGTCCGGGCCGTAGAGTGTGGCCAGCCGGCTTTCCAGGTTGCGCAGACCGATGCCCCGCGCGGCGGTGTCGGCCGCGCCCCGGCCGTTGTCCTGCACCTGCAGCAGCAGCCGGTCGCCCTGTTTTTCGGCCCGCACGGCCAGCTCACCGGCCCCGGCGCGGGGCGCCAGGCCGTGGCGCACGGCGTTTTCTACCACCGGCTGCAGCAGCAGGGCGGGCAGCAGCGCCCCTTCGGTATCGGGGGCAATATTGTAGCGCACGGCCAGCCGGTCGGGGAAGCGGGTTTGCTCAATTTCGAGGTAGAGGCGGGTGAGGCGCAGCTCCTGTTCCAGGGTCACTTCCTGCTCGTCGGTGCCTTCCAGCACCAGCCGCAGAAACTGGCTGAGCTGGGCCAGCATGCGCCGGGCAGCTTTCACGTCCTGGCTCATCAGGGCCGACACGGCGTTCATGGAATTGAAGAGAAAGTGCGGCTGGAGCTGCATTTTCAGGGCCTGCAGCTGGGCCTGCACCAGCTGGGTTTCGAGCTGGGCGGCCCGCACCCGCCCTTCGCGGTACCGCTCGCGGTACTGCACGGCGTAGGCGATGCAGAGCAGCATCCAGTAAATGGGCACCCAGCTGTTGGCGTTGGCCACGACCTCGGCGAGGGAAACCCGGCCCGGCACGGCCCCGCTGCCGTGCATCACGGCGGCGTACACGAGGCGGTAAGCAAGCGTGAGGACGTAGCTGGCCGCCGCGTGGGCCAGCAGGTGCCGCAGCCGGTGGCGGCTCTCGAGGAGGTTGAAGCGGGCCGCCAGGGCAAACACCACCGGCGTGAGCAGCCCCCAAATCAGGCCGTGCAGCAGGCGCCCGCCCAAGGCCTCGCGCCAGTCGGTGGGCGTGCCGGCCGAGAGGTTCTGCACGAAAATCAGCAGCACCATGAACCCGCTGAACAGCAGCCACGCCAGGGCAATGGTGGCGCCGCTCACCAGAGGCGGGGTCTTCTGCGGTTCTGGGGGCCGGGCGGTCGTGCTCATAGGCTTTAAAGGTAGCGAAACCCGCCGCTGCCGCGCTGGCCCGGCCTCCAGGTTGGCCTTTTTGGCGGGCCAATGGGCCTTCGGGCCGGTGTTGGGCGAGCTCGATTACCCCGCCGGGGCTAAGCGCACGGGAAGTTTGTGAAAAAGGTTAGCCGTAGCAGGCGCGGGCCTCCCGCCGAGAGTCAGACAATTCTCACTAGCCTGTTTAACCTTTGTACCAAACTTTTAACCAAGGCCGATTCGTTGCGCCGGTAGCTCACACGGGGCACTGAGTGCCAGACTTCAGAACGCTCCTGGGAAACGCGGTGCGACTTCCTCCGTGCATTGCCGGCTAACCCACCTTACTGCCTTACTGTGTCACTGCTGCGGTGGCCGTCCTCGGGAAAATTGACTGCGAAGTTGTTTGCGAAACCAACTGGTTGCGCATATATTTGCAACCAATCGGTTTCATAAAAATGCCTTGACCCATGCGCAGAGATATTTTTCAAGCCATAGCCGACCCCACTAGGCGGGCTATCATCGCCTTGATTGCCCTGCAGGCAATGACCCCTAACACCCTGGCCGAACACTTCCAGACCAGCCGGCAAGCGGTGTCCAAACACCTTCGTGTGCTAACGGAATGTGAACTGGTGACACAGCAGCAACACGGCCGGGAAATTTACTATTCCCTGCAACTGGAGCGGCTGCAAGAAGTGGACCACTGGCTAAGCGACTATCGGAAGCTGTGGGAAACGCGATTCAAGCAATTGGACCAGGTATTATCAACCCTAAAAAACCAGAAGAAATGAGCGACGCTGTAGCATTTGAGTTTGCGGTCGACAAAGCCGCCAAAACCGTCACCATCACCCGGGAATTTGACGCGGACCTGTCCTTGGTGTGGGATGCGTTTACCAAGGCCGACCTGTTGGACCAATGGCTGCCCCCGCACCCCATGACCGCCAAAACCAAATACCAGGACTTCCACGTGGGGGGCAAACGCTTTTATGCCATGGTCAGCCCCGCAGGCGAGGAGCGCTGGGCCCTGCAGGAATACACCGCCATTACGCCCAAGACCCACTTCAGCATGTACAATGCGTTTGCCGACAAAGAGGAAAACGTCGAACTGCCCGGCTCGGAATGGAATCATACATTCAGCGAGCAAAACGGCACCACCACGGTGCGCATTGCGGTGTACAATGAATCCCTTGAACGGATGGAAAGAATCCTCGAAGGCTTCACCACGGGCATGAAGATGTCTCTGAGCAACCTGGAGAACCTGCTAGCAACCCTAACGGGCAGGTAATCCCATCTCAAAAAGAGCCAGCGGCCACTTCAATCGGGGACGGCTAGCCCCTCTCCTCCCCCACCGCCCAAAAAACAAAGCCAGCCCCCAAAGAGGCTGGCTTTGCAGATTCAGCACTTTCTACCCCTCCCCTACTTGGCAGGCGGCAGCTTGCCGGTTTTGCGCAGGTGGGCATCATAGAAACGGTGGGCGGCTTCCAGGTAATTCTTGATGGTCGTAGGCGTGTCCGGGCTCGGCGTGGCCAGCAGCAGGCTCATCTTAATCTCCTGCACCACGGATTTGGCGATTTGGACCGTGTGCAGCGGCACTTCGGCCTCGGGCGCGGGCGAGGCTGCCGCGGCGGGCTTACGGCCCCGGGTGGAGGCGCGTACGGGCGCAGCCGCCGGGGCTAACGGGGCTGCCGCAACTGGCGCGGGGGCCGCCACCGGAGCGGGCGCCGGTGCTGGGGTAGCCGGAGCGGCTGCCGCGGCGGGCGGTGCGATGGGTTCTACCGGTGCGGGCGGCGCCGTGGCCGTGCGGGTGGCCTCCCCTCCCATCCCGGCCCGGGCCTGCTGGCGGGCTTCTTCGGGCACTTCAATGCGGCGGCGCGGCGTGATTTGTGGTTTCTCGAAGCCCATTATTTCGCGGAGGTTGAAGTGGTGGATACAGAAGTCACGGCCGTGGCGCGGCGGTCAGGCAGGCCCAGGCGCTCGATGAGCTCCTCGCACACGCGGCGGATTTCGTCGCTGGTGTCCTTGGTGCCGCCGGCGTAGCGGGCCCAGGCCGGGTTGAGCAGGCTGTAGAGCGTCGAGGCCCGGGTGTAGGCCTTGCGGTGGCCCAGGTAGGAGTTGAAGCGCGAGAGGCCCAGCCCGTCGATGTAATCGTCCATCTCCTTTTCCTCCCGCTGCCCTGCCACGCGCTTGGTGGGCAGGCCGTAGTACTGAAAGTCAATCTGCGCGTCGTCGGCCGCTTTCTTGATGGCCTCCAGGATGGTCATAAACTCGGCCGTGGAGGCCCGGTCCAGGTAATCCGACACCAGGGGCACAATCACCGCGTCGCAGGCCGTCAGGGCGTTGAACACGTCGTCGCCGTCGGCTCGCCCCGGCACGTCGATGATAATCAGGTCGTAGTTGTGCTCGGGGTTGTCGATGAAGTCGAAAATCCGGTTCAGCTGCCAGGGGTACACGTCGTAGGGATACTGGGCGTCGGGGTTGGCTTCGCGCAGCTTGGCGAAGTTGGCCGCGTCGACCTGCTCGCGGGTCTTGACGATGCTCTGCTGGTAGTCGCAGTCCAGGACGGCGATGCGCAGGCCGTACTCGGTCGCCAGCGGGGCGGCGAGCACGAGGGCCAGCGTGGATTTACCGGAGCCCCCCTTCTGGGTGGCAAAACTGATAACCTTGGACATAGTCGGTGCGGGGTTGCGGGCGTTAGTAGCTGCCGGTTACGAGGACCAGCGGGACAGAAGCCCAAATGTAATAGAAAAGCAGAAAAACAGAACATCACTTCTGCTGAAATGCAGAAATGTTTTTACGCAATTAAACAGGAAAATAGTTCTGTTGTATAGTTAATAAACAGAAATGCAAAACAACAGAATTGTATAAAAGCATTTAAGCAGAAATGAACTTTTGCTGAACTGCAGAGTTGGAGGACTGCGGTTCTGCACGAGCACGAAGTGGACATACCTGTATTGTCGAAACAGAAATGCAGAACAACAGAATTGTATAAAAGCAGAATTAGTCAACTGCCAGCAGGAGGATGCAGAGAGCAGAAACACAGAACTGCAGAAAAGCAGAAATACAGTGTAGCCCTGCCTCACCCGGCAAACCCTGATAACTGCTAACAACAGAAAAACAGAATTGCAGAACTGTAGTATTAATCCGAGTCACGGAAACGTCGCTGCTGGGCGGTAGGCAGCGATTGATGGGAAGCAAGGTGCGTGTCTGATGGAGGCCGGCTAGTAGGGTATTGTTGTTCCGTATCCGGGAAATGCGGGCTAAGTCGGAAGCCAGTAAAGGAGAAGGAATAGCGGGCAGTGAAGAAAAAGGCGGCAGCTTCTAACACGAAAGCGGAAAGCTGCGTACTAGCTTCTGACTAACTTTTTACTAAGTGTAGATTAGTCTTAGCAAGAAGAACAACCCACTCCTGCGGCTAATGCCTTAGTCTTGAGTGGTTTATAAACCAGCAAAGCTGATTTATGGGACACAGGAAGCTAAGTGCCTGATTTAAAGATTGAAAAATGGCCCACAAGGCCGCTAAACCGGAAACAGCACGATGAACACGGAGCTACGCAAACGGGTCACCCTGGACAACAACGCCCACCGGAAGGCCGAAGCGGCCGCGACGGAAGTGGGCACCAGCCTGGGGGTGTATACCAGCGCGGCGGTGGAATACTTTGCTACCCGGGGCCTGGACCCCCGCGAGACAGAGGCCCGCGAAGGGCAGCTCATCATGCAGCAGATAAAGAAGCTCGGGGACCGGGTATTCGGGTTTCTGCAGGAGCAGGAGCGCACCCTGCTCACGGCCATGCTGGAGGAGATGCTGCGCACCCGCATCACGTTGGACCGGGTGCTGCGCCTGAACGAAATCCTGGTGAGCAACCTCAATGCCCAGCTGGAAACGCTCAGCGAAGCGCAGCTGCAACGGCAGCAGCAGGCGCTCCAGCTGCTGCGTCAGCGCAACGAGGAAGCGGTGGAAAAGCAGGTGAAAGAAACCTTGGAAGCAGCCCGGAAAGAGGGGCCCGGCAAGCGCAGTAAGACAACCGAAGCAGCAGCAGGGCAGGGGCAATAGGGCGGGAAAGCACCCACAATACGCGAGTAAAAAACCGGTATACCTTCTGATGTACGTCAAATTAATCAACCCCAAAACGCACGGCAAAGCGGCCTACACCAACACCGGCAGCAGCGCGCAGACGCTCCAGTACCTGCAGCACGAAGCGGTAGGGGAGGGGCGGGAAGCCACGTTTTTCAGCGCCGACGCCGACGAGTTGAATGCCGCGCAGGTGCGGCAGGCCATCGACACCAACGTGAAAGGCCTGCGGGCCACCGAGGCTAAATTCTACTCCCTGGTGCTGAGCCCGAGCGAGCAGGAGCTGGCTCACATCGGCAGCGACCCGGAAAAGCTCAGGGCCTACACGCGGGAAGTGATGCAGCAGTACGCGCAGAACTTCAACCTGCCCGGCGGCCGAAAGCTGGGCAGCCAGGATATCGTGTGGGGCGCCGTGCTCCACCAGGACCGCACCCACCGGGGCACGGACCCCGAAGTTGTGGCCGGCACGGCCAAAGCCGGAGAGAAGCGGACGGGCCTACAGGCCCACGTGCACGTCATTGTCAGCGCCCGCGACGCGGAGCAACAGATAACTCTCAACCCCGGCGGGCGCCGGCAGCGGTTTGATTTGATGCGCTGGCAGGCGGCTTCGGGCCGGCAGTTCGAGCGGCAGTTCGGCTACGTGGCCCAGGAGCATGAGAAGCTACGGCCCCAGGCCACCCGGCAGCGGGACAGTACCCACGACGCCGGCCGGTTGGAAAAGATTGCCGAGCGCGTGGCGCGCATTAACCTGCTGGTGCCCCGTGAGCAGCACCTGGCGCCGGACACGGTGCAGGGCATCGCGGTGGCCCGGGAATTTGACAAGACCTTTTACCGGATGCTGGCCCGGGTGGAAGAGCGGGCCCGCGACGGACGTCCCATTGACAACGCCCTGCAGCTGCTTAGTACGGGACGGGAGCAGGCGGCGGCACCACAGCGCCAGGCCGCCACTGCTCTGCACGCGGTGCAGCACCTGGTACGCCGCGCGCAGAACACCCAAGACGAGCGCACCGAGCACGTGGCCGAGAAGCCCGGACGACGCGGCGCGGAGCTCGACATCGAGATGTAAGCCCACCAGCAATCTACCCCCTTTCCCTGTATCCTATGACCAGTTCACCTCCCCGGCCGGCGGCCCAGTCCCAATCAATTGGTTTGCTCATCGGCCTGCTGCTGCTGGCCTTGCTGGCCGGCGAATGGTACGTGCTGCAGCACCCGGCGGAACTAGCGGCGGCCCGAGCGGCCCAGCACCAGGCCGCGCAAACTCCCGGCCTGACGCCCGGCCAGCGCCTGGCGGCCCGGATGGCCGTCATTAACCAGCAACGGGCCGAAGCCCGCCGGGCACGGCTGCAGCGGCAGACGGCGCCGGTAGTAGGCAAGCCGGCCGCCGGACTGGCCACGGCCACGAGCCGGGCCGGCGACCAGGTAGTGAGCAGGGGAGGGGCAGCCGCGCTGCGCGTGGCCACCGCCGGGCAGGGGTTTAAAGGCAAGCTGCTGGTCAAGGCGGGCCGGTTCTACGAAGCCGCCGGCGGCTATCTGCGGGCGCTGGTGCTGCTCGGGGCCGGAGTGCTGGTATTTGTGCTGCCCGCACCGGAGCGCAAACCCGGCGGCCCGGCCCGGCGCAAGCCGCTGCGGCCCCAGGCCGTGCGCGTCGTCGTGGCCAGCTGCGCGGGGCTGTTTCTGCTTAGCGCCTACGGGCTGCTCACCATGGCTTCCTACCAGCCGGGCTTCATCCGCGTGGGCTACCCCGTCGCAGTGACTATCGCGCTGGCCAGCGGCTTTGTGGTGGGGCTGCTGCGGGCCGCAACCAGGAGCCCGGAGTTTGGGCTAAGTGTGGAGCGTAAGAAGCTGGAGACGCCGGATGGGTTCAACCTGCCCACGGAAGGGGGCGGTTGGGTGAACGTGCCCAATCCCTACCGCGGCGTGCTGGTGCTGGGCGGTGCTGGCGCGGGCAAGACCTACTCCATCGGGGAGCCGCTCATCGAGCAGCTGGCGGCCAAGAACTTTGCCGGGCTCATCTACGACTTCAAGTTTCCGGTGCTGGCCGAAACGGCGCAGAAAGCGCTGGAGCTGGCCGGGCGCCGACAGAATCCGCCGCGGCTGCTGGCCAACGGAGAGCCCGAGCCGGCGGTGGTGCTGCACGTCATCAACTTCCGCGACCTGACCCGCAGCGAGCGGGTGAACCCGCTGCGGGCCGAGGACATGCCGGTGGTAGCTTTCGCCGAGGAGTACTCGCGGGCCATCATCAACAACCTCAACCCGGCCAGCATCCGCAAGATGGAGTTCTTCGATATCAGCGCGGTGGCTTACCTGACGGGCATCATCTGGTTTTACAAAAAGCACTTTTCCCGCTACTGCACTATTCCCCACGTGGTGGCCACGGCCGTGCACAAGGACTTCAAGCACGTGCTGAGCATGCTGGAAACGGACCCGGAGTGCGCCGGCATGGTGCGCAGCATCGTGACGGCCGTGGAGCAGCGGGCCGAGAAGCAGGTGGCGGCCGTGGTGGGCACGCTGCAGGTGATTCTGAACCGCATTAACTCGCCGGAAATCGTGTGGGTGCTCACGCCCGACGAGGCGAAAGGGGAGGGGTTCTCGCTTAATCTGAATGACCCGAAGCAGCCCGCGCTGCTGTGCATCGGCAACGACCCCACGCTTAAGGAAACCTTCTCGCCGGTGGTCAGCTGCATCATCACGGTTGCCATCAAGCTCATGAACCAGCAGCACAAGCACCGCAGCTACGTGTTCCTCGACGAGGCCGCCACGGTGTACGTGCCGGGACTGGAGCTGCTGCCGGCCACGGCCCGCAGCAACAAGGTGGCCACCATCTACATGACCCAGGACTTAGCTCAAATGACCGATGCCTATGGCCCTGAAAAGATGAAGGTTATGGTGAGCAACCTCAACAACCAGTTTTTCGGCAAGGTCAACTCGCTCGATACGGCCAAGTTCATCTCGGAGCTCGTGGGCCGCGAGGACAAGCAGATGCACAGCACCAGCACGGGCAAGAGCCAGGGCGGGGGAGGGGGCCACGGCAGCCACAGCTCCAACCTGAGCACCAGCTACCAGGAGCGCAACCTGGTGCGGGTGCAGGACGCCATCGGCCTGCAGCAGGGCGAGTTTATCGGGCAGACGGTGGAAACCGAGCGCACCTTCTTCCAGGGCGTCATCTCCCGGGCCGACGCCACACAGGAGCGGTTTCCGCTGCACCCCGTGGCCACGTTCGGGACTGGCGAAGAGGACAGCGCCGCCGTATTGTCGACGGTGGTGCAGGAGAACTACCGGCGGGTCAGCCAGCAGGTAAAAGAAACGCTGGCCCTGCATGTAAACACCTTAGCAGGAGGCACAAAGAATGAGGTGGATTAGCCTCAAAAAGACCGTTAAAAGCGACGTTTAAGCCCTTTTTACTGTTAAGTAAGTACCCGAGTATCCACACCCAGAACCTTATGATGAAGACCTTTTTCACGCCCGCCCCGGCCGGCCTCACCCCCGAGCAGCTGACCGCCCGCCAGGAGCGCGAGCGGCACGCCAACAACTCCATTGCCATCCTGATGAGCAACGGGCCCGCGCCCAGCCCGGAGGCCCTGGCCATCATGCAGCGACACGTGGACGGGGATATAAGCATCGAGGAGGCCATTGAGCTGACTGACGCCATGCTGCTGGCCCGCTACCGGCCGGCAGCCGACTCCGCTACCTCCGAGCCTAACCCCGCGCGCTGATGGTAGCCGGCGACCGATTCAGCGACGAGAACGGGGTGCGGATAAACCGGCTGGGCATTACCGACTCTCAGCAACTGGCCCAGGCCGAAACCGATTCCTCGCTGCTGCGCCTGCAGCGGCTTAATATGCAGGGTGGCATACCCGGCGGGCGCTATGACCACGCCCATCTCAAGCAGGTGCACGAGAAGCTGTTTGAGGGCGTCTACCAGTGGGCCGGCGAAACCCGGGCCGACCGGGAGTTTCAGGGGCACAAACCCACGTACGTCACCGGCTTCAAGGAAACGATGACCTACGCGCCCTACAAGGAGATAGAGCCGCGCCTGAACGCCATCGGTGAGCAGCTGGGCAAAGAGAACTACCTGAAAGGGCTGCCGGAAGAGAAGTTTGCCGAACGGGCGGCCTACTACCTCGACCAGTATAACCATGCCCATGCCTTTCGGGACGGCAACGGACGGACGCTGCAGGCCACGTTTGTGCAGCTGGGCAAGGAAGCCGGCTACCAGGTTGACTTTGCCCGCATCGACCCGGCCACGCTCAACCGGGCCCGCGACCTGGCGATGGTGCGCCCACATGCGCCCCAGGAAGCAGAGAAGAACCTGCAGGCGCTGAAGGCCATGTTTGAGCAGGTCATCAGCCCGGCGCCGGGCCTCGAAGCTGAAAAGCTGCGTGACCCCAGCCAGGCGCGGCCATTAGCTGCCTTATCCGCGCAGATGCAAGCCATGGATGCGCGCCGCGAATTTGAGGTGACGGGCTATCGGGTAATGGACATTGTGGCCAACATGCCCGGGGCCGGCAATTATGAGAAGGGCGTCGCGGTCGGGAAGGGGGTAGAGGCTACTAACCTGAATCCGGCGGCTATTCAGACCCACTTGGGGCAGTTTCAGCAGGCGGCGGAGAAAATCAGCAAGCATCCGGCTTTGCAGGGGCCCGATGCCGCGCAGGACCAGCGGGACGCGCGGCGGTTTCGCGCGGCGGCCGAACAGGTGCAGGTAATAGCAGTGACTAGAGAAGCAGCTAGTGCCCAACGGCCGCTACCCCAAACTCACGCGGAAGCCCAGACCGTTTTTAAGGACGCTGCCAGGCAGGTGGCCCAGGGCCTACGCGAGCACGGAAAAGGACTGGAAGCGACCCGACTGCAGGAAGTGTCCCGGCACGTAGAGCGTACGCCGTTTATTGGCGGGTTGAATCGGGAAAACATCGGTAAATCCATCGACGCAGCGGATAAGATTGCGGCGCTGAATGGCAGTCGACAACTGGACGAGTTGAAAAGCGCGGTAGGTATAATGGAAAAGCCCCCTAAAGAATTGGAACTTGGCACAGCCAAGATGGAAGCGTATGGCCGCGATGTCAGAGGTATAGAACGATAGGCATCAAAGACAGGGTTCGAAAAACCTACGAAAAAAATAGCATAGAAATATGGGTTTTTAGGCCTTGGACGAGGATAGAATTACTATTCGGAAAATGGTAGTTTATCGAACCTTATTCAGCAAAGGAAACCTTTGTAAACAGAGTTCAAGAGGATTATCCAATTGCGTTAAGGCTATTGTGGCCACCCTGCCAGGTAATGGTGAGCTGGATGGGGGCGGTGCCGTCAGCGGCCAAGGCGTCGAGGCGAAGCTGGCGGGCGAGTTTCATTTACTTATTGTAAATACGGAAAAAACCCATAACGACCATTATTCGGGTTCTTTGTAAAAATATTGTAGTGTACAGGGGCTTTAGATTCGAAATGAGGTATCTTATTTTCAATAACAATGACTTGCTCATTGCTGAAAACCTCGGCTATTATACGCAAAACACTGGCTTGGACTTCCTGAGGCAGTAATTTGTCATCAGTAGTCTGCTCAGGGTTTTGCCGTGTTGTGAGTGGAGAGTCAAGGACTATACAATTACTGTGAGGTATCTGCGACACCTTGCAATGCATCAAAAGTCCCAACAAGAAAGCTGAGTAAGTAATAGCCCGCGTTCCTTTACCCGAGTTTGTGCGGGGTTCTCCTCCCAAAACTATATCGAGAACTTTAGGGGATTGGTCAAATGTAATAGGTGGGGAAAATTCTATTTTCCATTCTGTCAGCAAGTATTCTACTTGCTGACAAAAGGAGGCTATTGCCATTGGTGCAAGAGACCTATCCAGCTTGGTGGCCTTTTCACCAGAAGTAATTGACAAGCTGTCTTCTAAATCCCGAAACTGCTCAAGCCTTCTGACCAATAGCTCTCTTTCAAAAGCTTGCGTCCGCTTTTCAGCGAATGACGATAACTGATAGCGTAATGACTCGATTTCTGGAACAATGCCTTGTGCAATACGATTATCAATTTCTTGATACTGAGCTGAAATAGTGTTGCTTTCAGTGGATAATTCTTCCTGCTGAGTAGAAATATTACCTAAGGCTAGCTCTAGTTCAGAAAGTTGTCTTCTGATGTTTGCTGCTTCCTGCTGGCAGGCTTGTTGAACTAGTTCATTGGATAAGGAGTCTCTTTCGCAGACTGCCCTGCGATGGTCGCTTCCTAGAGGTGTAGCGCAGAAAGGGCAGGCGATGTAATGTAAGTCGTCGAAAAGAAAAAGTCCTTCAGAGATAAATTCTAGACGCTGGACATCAGAATAATAATGCTCTTTAAGGGTGTCAAACCGAATCCTTATTTCTGAAAGTGTAAGCGCTTTCGTTTCTATGTCCGAAGCTCGATTTAATAGGGTTCTGCGTTCGCTATCAAGAGTGTTTAGCATTGATAACGCCCGGTTCAATCTGATATTGGTTTGACCTATTTCATTTTCAACATCTGCTGACTCGAGTTCAAGTAATGCAGCTAGTTCATCTTCGAGACGTTTGATAAGGGTTGAAATCATCTTCAACTCTCCATTACGTCCCGCTGATACTACTTCTTTTTTAAGCTTTTTAACAGGTTCGGCAGCACCAATCCCGGTAAGGAGCAGATTGAAAAGCGAAGCTGCTTTCGTTGAATTTGCAAAACCTTTTACCGTGAGCGGGCTATTCTTTTCGATAATACCTACTTCATCAGCTAATAGTAAGGGGCGAAGTGTATGAAACGAAAATTTCTCCGTTATTCCTTCCTCGTTCTTGGGTAGATGGGTTGCCTCCCCAAAACCGCACAACTGGAGCAGAAAAGAGGATATGGTATGTGGATGTTTCTTGCTTGGCTCTTTTTGCTTTAATAAAGTAGATTTTAGCTCTGAAATAGCTTGATAAGCCCCTCTAAAAAGCAAGGTGTCTGTATCCTCAAACTTTCGTTTAAGAGTGTACTGCATCGTAGGGAAAGCGAGTAGTTCTAAGTAAGCTTCTGTATAGCCTTTAGATTGAGCTATTTCTCTGGGCTTATTGCTACTCCCGAGTAAAAAGGCGATGCATTCAAATACCCAACTCTTACCAGTGTCTGTAGGGCCAGTAATAATATTCAGGCCAGGTCCGAAATCTAGAGAGGCTGGTGCCATATTTTCACCTGTGACAACCAATTTTGTAATTCTAAATCCCAACATCGCCTTATGGAGTAATCTTGTTTCGTGCGTTGCTCATCTGCTGCATTTCGCTACCCCAGACAGAGATATTCGAAAGCATTAGCTTAGACATGCTTTCTAGCGAGGTTTGACCAAACCTTTCAACCAGCCATCGTGCGCGTGATTTTAGCGCTTTAGAATAGCTGGAACTTAAATGGTCAGTGAATGGAATCGTCAGGTCAGAAGCGAAATAAACGATACCTTCGCTCGAAAACTCTTTGGTAACTAGCTCTTTTGCTGCAAACATCAAAAGTCCTTTTTCCAAATTTGTTTTGTGTGCAAGCCACTCTCCTGTTCGATATGGCACAGCTGCATGCAGGCTCTCCGGCCCGCCTTCTATGTCAGCAGAGTGTACAAGGATATAATCTAAAAAAAGAAGCCTTTGAAGGTCTGTTTTCAGCGGTCGTAATGCGCCTAGTATATACAGAGCCCGTAAGCCTAGCTCAAGTGGCTGATTAAATGGCCTCGGAATATTATTTGGAGGTGCTAGAGATTTGATTTGTTCCATAGTAGCTAAAAATCCAAGATGTTATCCGACCGTTATTTGCTAAATGATGACAAATGCCAATTCTATCGTTGGCAGATACTTCATTTTGAAGCAAGCTATGGTTAATGGGTAGCAGAGATGCCGTCTGAGTGACGTTTAGTAGGCGCTCAAAAGCATTTGCGTGGCTTCGAGTATAAGTCGGCTTAATCCCAGCCTCAAACTGAGTAAGTAAACTGTCAAAAGCAGTTTCTATATAGTTGTCTCTACTGAATTCTTTTAGGGCTTCTGCGGAATAGAAATCAATTCTGGTTTGCGCGAGATGGTCTTTGAAATGCGGAAAAGAATCCAAATCAGTCTGCGTGTATCCTGCTTTGTTACACGCATCTCCATAGGCTTCGAGTGCTAGCTTTATATAGATTGATTCTCTTGTCTCGTCAATTTCCGCAGGAGGCTGTAGAACTGGCCTCTCTTTTTCCGTTACTATACCAAAAACGTGTGCATGATACTTTGTGGTCTGGTGTTGCTTGATAAATTCCCCTGGAGGAACACTTTCGACAATGGAAAAATCGAAGGCTTCAACGTACTTTTTGAAATCGCCTGATAATATTTCTGGTATATGTTTACCAGCGCCTTTGATGCCCTTTCCCTCCCACCGTTGCAAAAGTTCTTTACGAAGTCTATGCGGAGCATCAATGAGTTCTGATAGTGATGAGCCGACACCTTTGGATGTCATAAGTACATACCTATTTGGTATGTTGATTTCTCCCGTGTAAGTGTAGTGACAAAGCTTCGCTAATTCTTCCCAAAACTCTCCCGGCGTTAACTTATCTCCATAGTACTTACACTGATAGGTGTCATAGCGGCGATTTGGAGTGCCGGGTGGGTCTATCCAAGCCACAACATCACGTCCTTTATCATTAGCTCCCCCACGGCATTCTACCAAATCGTATCGGCTGCGCAAGTATTCATCAGCCCACTGAAGAACAAAGGTTTCAAATTTCTTACTATCAAATGTTGACAGTCGTTCTTCAGGTGTCATGAAATCTCCGATTGCAGCGCTGCCCAACAACCGAGTTCTATTGCCATTAGGCCAAGCCTGTGGTTGGGGAAGTACTGTTAGCGACGACATCAGAGGTATTGTAAGCTGGGCCAACGGATTGATTGATTAAGGATTTGTACAGCTAGCTAAAACGATAAGCTCATTGATTGATGGCTCCGTCCTACGAGTAGATGAGCAGGCGGTGAGCATTTAGCTCGGCCTAGTCACTACTTCCTCGCAGCAGCACCAGCATCTCCTCTTTGGCCGCCACCAGTGTCTGTCGCAAGGTAACTCCCGCGTGCGCGCCTCGCAGCCGGCCCGGCACGGGCGCAGCCGCTGCACCGGCTTCAGGTGCACGGTTTGGGTGTTACCCGGGCCCGTTTGATGGACAAGGCCGGGTTAAGATGTTCGGCGAGCGGATACGCATTGAATTTCGGCGCAAACCCGGCGCACCTAGCCAAAAGTAGCGGAAAGCACGACAATTCTAACATGTCATGGGCACGCCATTAGAAACCCAACGCCTTCGCGGAGTTGTGTTCGCGTGCGTTGTCGAGGCGGGCGTGACGGCGAATCACAGCGCTCGTCTTGTGCTTGGTCTGGTTCAGATTTTATGCTGTCATCCGCGCCACTCGGTTTGGCCGTGGTAACGAAAAGAGGCACGAAAGGCGGAGTTGTATAGCCGGAGCCCAGCCCGTATTAAACCACAACCACTTGACATGATTGATAATCTAGCCCTTGCTGGATAGCCCAACCCCAGCAAACATGCTTCTATGCCTTCTCATCATGTCGGCTCAGGATGGACACCTTCGAGGTTGTAGAACATGCTAACCATGTTTACTGGGGTAGGGGAGCAGAACTGCGATTTTACATGTTGTAAACGAGCGTTTATAGGCTGTTATAATCCTAATTCTTTAGCGGCATTGTGTTGCTGCACGTTGTCCAAACGAGTGTAGCGGCGAATCATCGCACTAGTCTTATGCTTGGTCTGATTCATGATTTTGCTGTCATCGGCCCCGTTGAGCTTGGCCACCGTGACAAAGGAAGCCCGCAATGAGTGAGCTGTATAACCCGGCCCTAGGTAGCGCTGCACCAACGTATTGATGGTCTGGTCCGACAGGCGGTTCGTGGTGAGTCGGTTGCCCTTGCGCAACATCACGAATACGGGACCTTCACTGCGTTCCAGTTGCTCCAGCCAAGCTTTTAAGGAGCGAATAGGGCAGACGGCTGGCTCAGGGGAGTAGAAAATGGCCTTTTCCTCGTAGTCACCCAGCTGGTTAGTTTTGCTCTTGCCTAGCGACACGACGAGGCACTCTTCGGTAAAGCGCAAGTCCTGCACATTGAGCGCCGTCAGCTCGGAGCGGCGAAATGCCCCCGTAAACCCGAGCAGCAGAATGGCCCGGTCTCGCAGCCCGGTCAGTGTCTTCACATCCAGGCTGCGAACCAGTTGTTTGAGCTGCACCAGCGAAAACGCCGGTGCCTGCTTTTGTCGCACGCCGTGCACCCGGCGCACGCCGTCCATGAAAATCTTAAACTGCTTGTCATCCGTCGGCGAGTCAACGCCCCGGACGGCGTGGGCCTTGCTGATGGCCGCGCAGTGCTGTTCCAGGGTGCCGACCTTTTTGCCCGTTTCGGCCAGGTGGGTACAAAAGCCAACCAGGGCATCGACGGGTGCTGGCAATGCTAAGAAGCCATGTTCGGTGCACCAGGCACTGAAGCGCTTCAGGTGGGCCGCGTAGGACCGGGCCGTGTTGGGCGCGCCGGTCAGTCCGGCCTCGACGTAGCGGGCGGCCGCGCCGGTGTGGTGCGCCAACCCGTGACCCACGGGATTCACAGTGAGTGCGACGTCGTTTTCCATGCAGTCTATATATAAGGTATACTTGCCCGGTTTTGGGTTGGGCAAGCAAGATAGTAGATAGGTAGCGATAAAACTTACTAATCGATACCTATTGTCTGGCGAGCAAAGCTGATGTGCTTAGTGACCTTTAGGTATCATAAGTAAGAATTATGATACCTAACCAGTCGAAAAGCTCCCGTGACTTAAAACGTACTTATGCGCTGGTCGAAGCCCGAACCTCGGGGCAAAGTGACGAGCAACAACTACTCCTTATAAAGAGGAGTTGGCGCGCTGGCTGTGCTGCTGCTCGAAGGCCCAGTCCTCGGGCGACAAGATGGATTGCATAAATTCCCCGTAGCCCACGTCGCGCCGCTCCAGCGCGTGCCGGCGCAGGGCCAGACTGGTTTTACAGCCTTCAAACCCTTCCTTGTCCATGGCCCGGCGCATCCGTTCGGGTAAGCCTTCGAGCCAGTCCTGGTAGTCGGCCACCGTGACTTCTCCGGCGGCCAGCTGTTGGTAACGGTAAGTCGCGTTGCCCAAGCGAAACAGCCGGGCCATTTCGGCCCGCTGGCTTTCGGGTAGCTGCTGCAAGGCCTGCAGTTGGGCCTGATGATTTTTGTCGAGCGGGTGGCGCGGCTGGAGCAGTTCTTCCATGTTATTCAGCCAGCTCTTGGTTGGCCAGACAATATAATGCGCGGCTGTCTTCGTACAGTAGCCCCGTCCGCTTGCAGGGGTTAAACCGGGGTTATTCCCACGCATCTTCTGCCAGACGTTGCCGCAGGAAACGTGCACTGACGAGCGTAGCTGCTGGCTGCCGGGCTGGAGCAGCACTAAGCAAGTAAAGCCATCCGCACCGATTGGCAGATTCTGCACCCTGCGGTGATGCAGATGGAGCACCCGGATGCTATCAATTTTGCCGGTTATAAAGCACAACAGCTGCCTGTTTTGACCGTATTGGCTAGCTTTGCCTGCCAAACCGATAGCTGAGTATGCTAGCCCAGAAATCCTACGCTTTGCATAGCTGCCCCTCGTCAGCGGTTCTTTTTGCGGACTGGCTGCGCTGGGCTCACCGGCAGCCGCTGCCCATCCAGCAGCGGCCCGCCCTGTTTGTCGGCTCTCTCGGGTAACGCTCCCTACTTTCTGAAATCGGTACTCTGCTGGACCTTTAAGCGGTCGGCGGTACTGATAAGCTGATTCCTGCCCGGCCGCGTGCTGCGGCTGCAGGCGGGGCGTTTCCCATCCTTTTCGTTGACATTTTCTATGGCCGCGAGTCCTTATCGCCGCTTTTCCAGCATTTGCCCTACCGTGCAGAAGCTGGTCATTCGGCTCATCCAAGAAGAATTCACCCCCTTACTATCTCTTTCCGCTGACGTTTCCGAGGCTGCCTGGGCCCGCGCCGTGGCACTGGCCGACCCCACATTTCTCTACTGCACCGCTGCCGAGCCCGCCATTCGCATCTGCCCGGAGTCCTACCAGCAGCTGCAGGCCGTGCTGCAACGCGAGCTGACCAGGGCGTAGTAGAATGCTCCGCCCCATAAGAAAAGCCCGGCCAGGAATCTGGTCGGGCTTTCTCTTTGGTCTAGTAAGGCGTGAGGTGAACAAGTAGCTGCGTACAGCTTGCTTCCCTACTGCCCAATCACGTACACCGGCACGGCCTGAGCATCGGCGCCGCGACCGGTTTCTTTCTTCACTTCCCGTCCGTCGAGCAGGATGGCGGCCGTGATTTCGGACGCGGCCGTGCCTCCGTCGAGGCTGGCCAGCAAGCTGAGGTGGTCGCCCTGCTTCATCGTGCGCTTGAAGCGGTAGGTAGCCGGCAGCGGCACGTTGCTCAGGGTAGTTGTGCCGCCGCTCTCGTTATCGTAGCTGATGTAGTCGGATAGATGGGCGGTGGTGGAGGAAATGCGGTATTCCACCTGGTATTCCTTGGTGCCGGTGGGCGTCGCGCCGTCTTTGGAGCAGCCGGCCGTGGCCAGGGTGAGGCCGCTCAGCAGCAGATAAGTCAGTCGTTTCATAGGTCAGAAAAACAGGGTTAGCGAAAGTGGTACCGCAGGCCGGCGCTGGTATGGCCCGGCCATTGGTCGATAAGCGGGTTGTTGAACAAGTAGCCTTTGGTTGCAGTGGCCACGAGCGAGAGCCGGTTGCCCAGGAAGCAGTCGACTTCCGCCCCGGCCTGCGGGCCGTAGGTGAAGCGCTGCGGCGCCTTGGCGTCGGTCGCCAGCTCGGCGGTGCCGTTCTCCCCGGTGCGCTCATAGCCGGCGCCGGCACCCAGCAGCAGGTGCACGTAGGCTATTTCGCCCAGTCGGAAAAGCTGCGGGGCGAGCAGTACCCGGCCCACATAGCTGGAGTATTCGCCGCGGCCGTTCAGGGTGCCGGATTCGCGCAGCCCGCTGGCGCGCAGGGCCAGGCGGTTGGTGAGCATGCTGGTGTAGCTCAGCTCGTAGAAGTCGCCCTTCTCGGAGCGGCCCAGGTGGGCGCCCCAGCTGGAAATGTGTTGGACGTGGCGCTGGGCGGAGGCCGGCACGGCGCCGGCCCCCGCCAGCAGCAGGGCCACTAGCAGTAGGTTCTTCATAAGGGGTTAGTTGCGGGGACGGGCCCGGTCCGCTTTGATAAGGGCGTTTTGCACCAGAATGTCGGAATAGACCATTTCGGCCGCCTGCCGGGAGGGGCCGGGCTGGGAGGCTTCGGCCAGCAGCCGGTCGGCTTCCTGGCGCAGCTGCATGGCCTTAATCATGTTGTCGTTCGAAGTATTCAAGGCCACCATTCGCTCGCCTTCGGTCATGGCGTAGCGGCCGGGGTTCTTGAGCGTGGCATTCATCTCGATGCTCTGCTGAGTCATCTCGTCGGCAATCTTGTAGTAGCCGAAGGCCGTGGCAATCTTCTTTTTCTGCATCATCTCCTCGTAGGCAAACGTGGAGACGGCCGCTTCTTCGCGCTTCTGCTGGTACTGCTGGGAGCTCATGCGGTTGTTGCCCGCCGTGGCGCCCGAGCCGAAGCGGGAAAACACGTCGTACACCGTATTCAGGTCCTGCTGGGGGTTATTGAGTTGCAGGGCCTGGCGCAGGCGCTCGGCCTTCTGAAACACGGGCATGTACTGGTTGCTCTGCCCCCGGCCCGACATGGCCAGGGCGCGGGCAAACAGCTCCTGCGGGTTGGAGAGGCGCAGGTCCTGAATGCTCTGCACCTTGCGCAGGTCGGCCTGCACTTGGCGCTGCAGCTGGAGGGTCTCATCGGTGATGTTCTTGACCTCCCCGGTAATGTCCTTGGTGACGCCCGCAATCTGCCTGGCATCCTTGATGACCTGGTAGTTTTTGACTGTTTCGGTCCACTGCGCGAGGCGCTTGGCAAACTCCCCAATCTGCACGCCCATGTGCAGCGGGTCATTCACCACCATCTGGGCCTTTGACTCAGCAGCGGTAGCCAGCGTCAGTGCCAGGGCCACGAGGGCCGGCAAAAGCATCTTTTTCATCGTCTTATCCGGTTAAGTGAAAGGAAAGGATTAGCGCGCCGCGGCTTCCGGGCCCAGCCGGCCGGCGGCCGCCGTGGTAATCAGGATGGGGTAGCCATCGGGCAGCAGCACGTCGCGCAGCTTGGTGCGGGTTTTGGGGCGGGCGAGCACCGAGGCGGCCACCCGGCCGCCCACGCCCACCACCGAGTTAGCGGCTGAAGCCGAGCGGTCGATGGCCGTGCTGATTTCCTGGGTGGTCTGCTGCTGCAGCTCGTTGCCGGCCATGCCGGCTTCCCGGGCCACGCGCTTCACCGGGTCAATCATGATGCCCGGCATGTAGTTGAAGTCGTAGATGTCGGCCTGCACCCGCGTCGGGCCCAGGCGGTTGACTTCCAGCGTCACGTTGTTGGTGCCCACGGTGGCCACGCCGGCAAAAACCATGTTCTTGGGGAAGGTGACCCCGGAAACCACGGCATCCTCCAGCAGGCGCAGGATGACCACCGAGCCGGTGCGCACCTTCTGCTCGCCGTTGATGACGCACTTGAAAAACACGTCCGGGGCCAACTGCTGCTCGCGCTGGCTGCCCTGGGCCATCATGCGGGTAGCGCCCGCCACCTTCACCGTATTGAAGCCATCCATGCCGGGGGCATTCATCCGGTTGGCCAGCAGTTGCGCGGTCTGGTTGGGGTCGCGGTAGCGCTTGCCGGTCATGCGCTCGTAGGCGGCGCGGGTTTCGGGCGGCGAGGAGCCCAGCATGGCCAGTACGTCCGGGTCGGTTTCAAACGGGGTGCCGTCCACGTCGCGGGTGGGCATCAGGCTGCGCCCGCTTCGGCTAGTAACCGGCCGGGGTCGGCCTCCGCCACTGGCGGTGAGGCGCCGGCGCGGCACCACCAGGGTCTGCGCCCGGTAGGAGCCCGTGGCAGGGTCCTGAATCGTGGTTTCAATCGTGTCCACGTCGGCCGCGGCCAGGCGGGCGGCTTCGGTGCGGCGGGCTGCCGCTTGGGCGGCCGCCTGCGCCCGGCGCCGCTTGCGCAGGGCCAGGCCGGTGGTGTCGACCGCAAACACGTCCACGACATCTTGGTCCGTGGCCCGGACCGGGGCGCTCTGGGCATCCTGCTCGGCGCGGCGCTGGGCTTCAATCTGGGCCGAAGGGGAAGTGGTCGGCGCCGGGGGCGCGTTTTCCACCGAGGGGATTTCGGGCTCGATGTTGGCCGAGGCCGCGGCTACCGGCTCGCGCTGCTGCTGGGCGGCTTCCTTGGCCGATTTCAGCCACAGAAACAGGCCGCCGATGACGAGCACCAGCAGCAGGCCGGCGAAGGCCATCCAGTTCGCGCGCAGTATTTCCGTGGGGGTGCGTTTAACGGGCGCGACCGCCGGGGCCGGCTGCTCGCTTTCCGGGCGGGCAACCGGGGCGGCTGGTTGGGTAGGGGGAGTGATGGGTTCCATAGAGATAGCGGGCAGCATTAGATGGTAGCGGCGCGGTTAATCACGCGGGACGGCACGGGCAGCACCAGCACCCGGGCGCCGTTGAGCTCCCGCAGGGTCACTTCCAGGTAGCCGCGCTCGGTGGCCGCGTACAGGGGAATGGCGTAGGTCAGGTAGCCGGTGGTGCGCCCGGTAATCACCTGGTTGGGTCCGCCGCCGGAGGGAGCCAGCGGGCGCCGGGCCTCGTTCTTTTTGCGGGCCAGAAACTTCTTCTGCGCGTTTTCCACCAGCTGGAAGTCGGTGAAGTCCACGTTGTAGTCGATGTTGGTCTTGTTGATGACCTTGAAGCGCAGGTAGGTAAAATCCTTGTCGTTGCGCACGTTGGCCAGCGAAAGCACCAGGTCGTTGTCGACCACGGCCACGGCCTGGTGCTCTTCGCGGACTTTGCGCAGCTGCTGGAGCTTGCCCTCGACGACGGCTTTCTTTTCCCGCTCCTTGTCCAGGGCCAGCTCGTTTTCCGGGGCCGCGCCCGTGGAGGAGGCGTTTTTGCCGTTGATGCTCAGCGTGCCGTCCTTTTGAAAGTCGTAGAGCTGCAGCACCGGGCGGTTCACGTACACGAGCCGGCCCATCCAGTACTTCGAGCCGTAGCGGATGAGGATGGGCGTGGGCGGGGCGTGCTTGCGCCTGGCGCGCACAAACACGGCGTTGGCCTCAATCTTGACCAGGTAGTTGTTGGCCATGCCCACGTCGACCAGCGACACCGGCCCGCCAAAGACCAGGTAGGTGGTGGAAGAGTCGGACACGGCCACGTCCAGCAGGTTATCGCTGGCCACCACGGCCGTGGCCGGGGAAGTGGCGGCGCCCTGCGCGGCACTTGGCGTAGTTTGGAAAAGGAGTGTGAGCAGCCCCAACAGGGCCGGAAGGGTGTGAAGACGCATGAGTGAGAAGGATAAAGGGTTACTTAGCCGGGGTAGTGGGGGCCGGAGTCGCGGCGGGGGCCGTCGGGGCCGTGGGTGGGCCGGCCGGAGCCAGGCCGCGCTCGGCTTCCTGCAGGCGGCGCTGGCGGTCGGCTTCCTGGGACTGCAGCAACTCCTGCTCTTCCCGCGTCAGCTGCGGGGTGTAGGGGATGTAGTCGAAATTGGTGATGAGCAGCCCGTAGGGGTTGGCATCCGAGCGGTTGGTTTCCACCAGATTGAACTTGGCGGCCAGCGGCAGCGGCTCCTTCTGCTGGCCCCCAATGAAAATGCGCTGCTTGATGTAGACCGCGCCGGACCAGGGCCGCTTGCTCATGTCTACCAGCACACTGTCCACAGTCACCACGTTGCGGGCGGCGTAGCGCTCGTAGTTCTGCAGCACCTGCCCGCGGGTGAAGCCCTCGTAGATGCGCCGGCCACCCCGGCCCTCAATCAGGGGCAGGGCCGCGTCCAGGTTGGCCTTGTAGGTGTATTGGTCGTGGCCGAACATGGTTTGCATGAACTGGCGCACCAGGTTGCGGGCCTCGTAGGGCGTGTGGGCGTCGTTGCCGGCCGAGAGGGCCGCCACCGAGCCGGTTTGCGAGACGACGTACACGCGCCGGCCGCTGTTTTCGTAGGCCCGGTACACGAGAAAGCCCGAGGCCAGGGCCACGAGCAGCAGGGCCAGCACGCTGCCCAGCGCCAGGTTGCGCATGGTGGAAAAGGAGGTACTTAAGTCTTTGGCGGAATCCATTGATTGAGAGTCTGGTTGTGGTAAATGGTGCGTTTTCTTCCCACGGCCCTTACTGGCTGATGGGCAGCAGCACCTTTTTGAAGGAGTCATCGAACCCGCCGGCGCGGCCGCGGTACGGGTACACGACCAGGGCGGGCTGCTTCTGCTCGTTCTGGCCCAGGTAGGCGTAGAGCGTGCCGCGCACGGTCAGCGGCTTGCGGGGCGCAATCGGCGTGACCGAGTATCGCTCCCGGCCCGGGACATTCAGGTTGAGGCCGCCGACGCGAAAGGAGGCCAGGGTGTCGCGGCCGTTGGGTGAGTACAGCGGCAGCGAGGCCGGTACCTGCTGGCGGCCAAAGCCCTGGGGTATCCACTGCAACACGGCCTCGTAGGAAATGCGGTAGCCGGGCGCGGCTTTCACGCCGTCGGCCCGGTCCGGGTCTGCCTGCCACATAGCCGGCAGCCGTAGCTGCATGGGCTCGGCTTGCAGCACCTTGGCGGAAACGACCTGCAGGTAGCCCTCGCGGGGAGTTTGCTCGGCTACGCCGGGCTTGAGGTCCACGGCCGTGATGGGCAGGTGGGCCGGCCGGGCAGTAGTGGGCGGAGTAGTGGGCCGGGTGGCGGCCGGCGCGTCCGGGGTGGTAGCGGCTTCCGGCGTCGGGTTGGACTGGCAGGCCGCGGTCAGGCCCAGGGTAAAGCCGGCTACGATGAATGAGGGAAGATTCTTCATGGATAGGAAGTCAGAAGGATGGGTTATTTGGTCCAGATGCCCGAGGCCCGCTGGCGATAAGACGGGTTCAGCGCTTCCGACATGGTGATGGTGGGCAGGCCCGAGGAAGCCGAGGACGCGGCTGATTCGCCCGCCTCGCTGCTAGCACCGGTACCACCGCCCCCACCAGTGCCGTGGCTTCCCCCTCCCCCGCGGCTGCCGCCGTTGCCCAGGGCGCGGCCCACGGCACTTGACAGGCCCCCGCCACCGGGCGAGACCACGCCGGCCGCAGCCGTCGCGGCGCCCACGGCCGAGCCGACCATGGAGCCCACGAAGCCCTGCACCGCCGAGGAGCCGATGAACATCGAGGTGAGGTAGGGCACCATCACGTAGAGCAGCACGAAGGCCACGGACATGACCATGAACTTCTCGTCGTCCACCGACTGCTGCGGGCCATTGGTGAGCCCGCCGAACAGGCCGTTGGGGGCCTGCGCCGTCTCGGCGTAAAAGCCGTAGATGGTGTCGAGCAGCACGAACGTGAGGCCCCAGAGCTGCACGGCCAGGAAGTTCTGCAGCCACTTCATGGCCAGCTGCCCAAAGGCCGGAATCACTGACAGCGTCATGGCAATCGGCCCGCACACGTACAGAAAGCCCAGGATGAACTGCTGGATAAACTGCATGATGTGGCGGATGATGAGCACCGCCGTGGCCGTAAACAGGCGGGTCAGGATGCCCGAGAGCGTGAACGAGCTCAGCGTCTGCGAAATGCTGGTCATCAGCGAGCTGGCACCCGCCACGATGTCGCCGATGCCCATGGAGTCGTTGCGGGCCGCGGCGGCCACCGAGGCCGGCGTGGTCAGGTCGCGGATGGCTTCGGCGGCCGACTTGTCGGTGGAGAACATGGCCGTAAAGGCCGCCAGCCCCGCCCCCAGCGTGTCCATCAGCGTCTGGTAGAAGAAGAGCAGGAAGAATATCCAGGTGGCCTTGATAATCGGCCCCCAGTCCATGGCCAGGCCGCTGCCGGAGATGAAGCCCCGCCCGATGGTGTAGAGCAGGGCAATGCCCATCAGGCTGGGCGTGATGAAGCGGCAGGCGGTGAGCACGACCTGCAGGGTCTGGTCGCAGGCCCGCAGAAAGCCCGGGTCGATGCCGTAGGCGACCATCGCGAGCATACTCCCCAGCATACTCATGGTGCCAGGGCCCCCTTCCGGGCCTGTTTATCTTCCACAAACTGGTCCACGGCGTAGTCCAGGCGCTGCACCCGCACGGGCTCGTACTCCATCTGCCCCTCGTCGTTGAGCAGCACGTGGCCGTTTTTGTCGGTCCGGGGCCGCTGCTGGGTTTGCTGGTAGAACTTCACCAGCTTGTTGAGGTGGTTGCGCTCCACGGGCTTGGAGGTCAGGATGGCATCGAGCTGCGGCGAGGCTTCCAGGGCGAAGACCTTGCCCTTGGCGCCCTGCTTGATGAAAAACTCCCGCAGGGCCTCGGTGGAGCGCACCGACTTAATCAAATCCATCTCGTGGCCGGTCAGGCCCAGCGGGGCCTGCAGCTGGGTGAGCGAGTCAGGGTTGACGTGGCGCAGGATAATCTTGGTGGCCGAGTTGTTGATGATAGCCGGCCCGATTTTGCTGCTGGTAATCTCGGTAATGCCCTGGGTGATGATGGTCACCGAGCCGTTGGTTTTGCGGATGGTGCGGTACATCGACTCGATGAATTCTGACAGCACGCCCGAGAGCATGGTCCAGGCCTCGTCCAGGGCGATGTACTTGATGTCGTCGGGGAACCTGCGGAACAAATCCAGACTCAGCTCGGTGATGAGCATGGCCACCACCGGGTAGAGGTCGGGGTCGGCCTGCACCTTGGCCAGGTCGAAGCAAATGAGCCGGTACTCGCTCAAGTCCACGTCGCGCTGGGCGTTGAGCACCCGCTCGTAGCGGCCGCCGGTGATGTACTGGCCCAGCACCAGGAAGAACTGGTGCATGTCGATGTACTTCAGGTTTTTCTGGTACTGCCGGCGGGCCCCATCCAGCGGGTCCGGCTCCACCCCGTCGCCGGGCTGCGCCACCGGTTTCTGCATTTCCTGGTCGTATTGCTCGACAAAGCGGTAGAAGCTTTCCATGCCGGGAAACTCCTCGTCCTTCTGGTTCAGGCGCGGGCTCTCGTTGAGGCAGGCGTAGTACTCAATCAGAAAGCGCGAGAGTATGGTGCGCTCCGACTTGTCCAGCGCCGTGTCCTTGCCGCCCTTCCAGAGCGCGGCGAGCAGGGCCAGGTGGAAGTTGGTTTTTTCGTCGTTGTAGAGCCACTTGCCCGCGGCGTCGCGCGGGACCACGAAAGGGTTGAACTCGATGGGGCGCTGCGGGTCGTACTCGAAGTAGGTGTTGTCGAAGTCCTCGCCGTTGAGCGACTGCAGCACGTTGCGGTAGGTGCCGCCCACGTCCATGATAATCTGGCGGGCGCCCTTCTCGAAGCGCTGCACAATCAGGTTACCGAAGGTGTAGCTCTTGCCCGAGCCCGAGGGGCCGATGACAATGGCGTTCTGGTTGTCCAGGGCGGTGTTGAACAGGTTTACCTGCACCAGGTTGCGGAACCGGTCGGTCAGGAACTCCCCTACCGGGTCGGTTCGGTAGGTGGCCGTCCAGTGGGTGTAGCAGGCGCCGCGGTCGGCGGTGCTGGTCAGCCAGCGGTCCGGCACCTGCCAGGCGTTGCCGGGCAGCAGGCCGAAAAACACCGGCAAAGCCAGGTAGCTTTCGACCACGCTTTCCGTGCCGAACATGTAGCGAAAGGCGGCCGTGGCCCGCTCCACGTTCTCGCGCCGGCTGGTGTCGTTGGTGTCCCAGAGCACGCACGAGAGGTGCAGGCCCACAATCTGCTTGTTCTCGGCCCGCACCTCGGCCGTGAACTCCTCTACTTCGGCCGCGCGCAGGTGGTTGTCCTGGGTGGCCAGAAACGAGAGGGAGGCATTAAGCTTGCGGTCGGTATCGAGCGAGCTGAGCTCGGCGCGGGTATCCTGAATGAGCAGGGCCTGGGTAAGCACGTGCGGGCACTGCAGGATGTGGGTGAGCGGGTAGAGCATTGGCGCCGTCACCCCGTACCCGTTGCGCACGGCCGGGTAGGCATCCGAGCCCTGCCCCACCATCGACAGCACGTTCACTTTGTGCTCGCCCACGCTGAAGGTGCCTAGGTCGTTGCCGATTTCGCGCTCCTGCCGGGTGGGCTGGCCGTCGAAGTTCAGGTTGAAGTACTGCAGGTAGAGCTGGTGAATCTCCGCGCTTTGCAGCCGCTCGAACGTCACACCGCCCAGGTTCTTGATGCCCTGAATGAATTCCACGGCACCGCTTTCCGCGGCTTCGAGCGTGTGCACGAGCTGGGCAAAGGGGTTCTTGAGCACGGCCTCGCCGGCGCGGGCCACCAGCGCATTCACCGCGTTGGTCTTGGGCGACTTGACGGCCGCCGGCGCGAACGAGAGGAACAGGTAGGACTTTTGGAACAGCACCAGCCGTTCGAAGAAGTGCTTGTTCATCTTGTTCTCGAAGTAGGTCTGCTGGGTTTTGTCTTCGCGGTAGGGCCGGTCGTAGTAGATGTCGGTTTTCTGGACGATGGTGCCCACCGGCAGCGGGCGCAGCACGCCCACCAGCGCGGTCTGGAAGGCCTCGTAGTCGTCCGAGGTCCAGCTTTCCATTTCGGCGGGCTCCACGCGGAAGCCCACCGCGACGCGGCCGTCTTTGAAGACCACCTTGTCGCCCTCGAAGCTGTGCACGGGCATCACGGCGTTAAACGCGGCCGTTTTGGGCTTTTTGGTCATTGCGGGAAGGGGTGGGAATGGGCCCCACCGCCAAGCGGCGGGGCTGGATGAAGGTGAAGGAGAGCCAGCCCATCAAAAAGCCGGGCGCCTGCCGCTTGCTCAGGTAGCGCAGGCCCAGAATCAGGCCCAGCTCCACCAGGATGACGAGCAGGTACACCAGGCGGGGAATCTTGACGGCCATGCCCAGGAAGCCGAGCAGCAGCACGGAGCCGATGAACAGGCCCACCATGATGCCCAGGTCCTGAATGTTCATGCCCAGCACCTGCGCGGGCCGCTCGATGGATTTGTAGGAGCGCATGGCCGTTAGCGTACGCCTCCGTCCCCGCCGCCCACGGCGCTGACCAAATCGTCCTTGAAGAGCTGGAAGCCGAACCACAGAATCACGCCGCCGACCAGCCAGCCCAGGGAGCCCAGCGCATCGGGGGCGCCCTGCACGAACTTCATAACCACGCGAATCAGGCCCACGATGAGCACAATGGCGAAAATGACCTGCACGATGCTCACCACGGTTTCCTGCACGCCTTCGAGCGCGGCCGCGGCGCCCCCGCCGCCGCGCTGGGCGCGGGCCGGGCTGGTGGCCAGGGCCAGGGCGGTCAGCAGGGCGGCCGCGCGCTGCTCGGCTTTGGAAGGCTGATAAGTCTGGCCGGCCGCGGCCAGCGTGTGCAGGGTTTCATTGGCCGTTGCGGCGTGGGTACGAGCTCGGGAAAGCAAATTGGTTATCATAGAAAGGGGTAATTGGTGAAAACAGGGTGCTTATCTCCCCGAGAAGCAGGTGTGGCAGTCAGGAAGGTTGGGCCGTGGGGATGGGGCTGCCGGCGCCGGGAAACAGGCCGCTCAGAGCGGCGCGCTGGGCCGAAGCATCGGTACTCATGCGGGCCCGCCGCTGCTGGCGCAGGGCGATTTCGGCGGCGCGGTTGGCCTGGTCGTTGGGCGTGGGTGCCGGTGCGGTGATAGGGTTGTGGAAGAGGGCTTCCGCCGGCTCCTCATCAGCTTCCGGTAAGGGCTCAGGGGTTGGCGCAGGCGCCGCTGCATCTTCCTGGGCATCCAGCAGGGAGGCCAGGGCGCCGGCCGCGTGGCGAATGGAGGCCGGACGGGGCGCTTCTTCAGCTGGCGCTTCGGGGCCGACTTCAGCTGGGTCCTCAATAGCAGGCTGTGGACTCGCGGCAGGGAGTGCTGCTTGCTCTTCCTCGGCAGCGTGCGCGGGCTCCGGGGCAGGCAGGTCTTCCCGGGGAAGGAGCCGGGCCAGGGCCTCCCCGACTTCGGTGGCAGCTGCTGCTTTCCCGGCCGGCTTGGCGGTGGCGGCAGTGCCGTAGTGGAAGGAGCGCAGGGAATGATGGTTGTGGGTGGCCAGCACGGCAACCGGAGCGGCCGGCTTGCCGCTGCCCTTGAAGCGCCACCACAGCAGCGCGGCCAGGGCACCCAGGGCCAGTATCACCACCAATAAGAGTATTCCGGAACGCATACCGGCCCCTTACGGCAAGAAGCGCAACAGTGTTAGCAAAAAGTTAGTGAAAACTTAAAAAACACTTGGTCGTATGAAGCGGCTACCAGCGAAGCAGCATCCTGCGATTTCCTCTTCGGATTCGTGGGGAGGTAGAAGATTTGAGTTTTTCCCCGATGGCGTTGCGGCTTCTAAGCCCGATATGCGTCCTTTGGGGTATTGCTCCGATACTTCACCCCCACTGCCCCCGCAGTGTGCCCTTCTTCGCATGGTACCTTCTGACCACCTATCCGCCCCGTTGGGCTTTCCTGACCTTAGCCTGTCCGCGCCCTACAGTGAGTGCCTGCGCTACGTGCAGTTCCGTCTCAAAGCCCTTGCCCAGGGTGATTTAACCTCCTTTTGTGCCCAGCATGGCCTGACTTATACCAACGTCGTCAACCTGAAGAACGGCAAGCTCAAGCGCGACGAGCCCCGGCTGGTGCAGCGCGTGCTGCGCGCCCTGGCCCTGCCCACGGAAATCGTGCGCATCGACATTGGCAGCGGCGCCAACCAGTACGTGTTCGGCAGCGCCGAGCTCCTGGCCCAGTTCCGCGAGCAGCTGGCCTTCTTCGACGCGGCCGCGCAGCGGGCCGGTAGCCCGCCGCCGACAACCTAACCCCGGATAGCTTTCCTGCTCGGGCCCGCTTGGGGTGCGGGGAGGAGTCGGAGCTGTCCGGCTCCACTCCCCCAGCCCACCCCATGAACGCACCCCGGGAAAACGACCCCACCGAGCTCGACCGCTTCAAGCGCGACATTGACCTGGTTGACTACGCCCAGCGCCAGGGCTACACCATCAAGAAGGAAAGCCGGCGCGGCGACTGGCACCACCTGGTCAAGGATGACGAGCACGTCATCGTCACCCGCAAGGGCGACCACCAGGTGTACCTGAATACCGGCGACGACCGCGACGCGGGCTCCATCATCGACTTTGCCAAGACCAGGGGCGGCGACGGCCACGGCCTCAATCTGGGCCAGGTGCGCCAGCAGCTGCGCGAGTATCTGGACGGCGCCCCGGCCCCGGCCCGCCAGTATGCGACTCAGTACGCCACCCCGCCCGACACCGCGCAGCTGAGCAGCCTGCCCGTGGGCGACCCGGAGGAGGCGGCCCGGCAGGCCGAGGAAGAGCGCCGCACCCGCCTGATTGCCGAGGTGCTGGGCGTCAAAAAGGAGCTTACCGACCGCAGCTACCTGCACGGGCGCGGCATTACCGATGCGACGCTCGACAGCCCGGCTTTCCAGGGGCGCATCTTCACGGCGCAGCAGAACGAGCACAGGAACACGGCCTTCCCGCTCTATAATGAGAACGGACTGGCCAGCGTCGAGCAGAAGAACGAGCACTACAAAAGCCTGCTGCCGCTGCCTAAAAACGGCATCTGGGTGTCCCACCCCACCGACGGCAAGGACACCCCGGTGGAGCGGGTGGTGCTGAGCGAGTCGGCCATTGACTCGCTTTCGCACTTCCAACTCAAGCACGGGCAGGACCCCAAAAACACGCTCTACATCGCCACCAGCGGCACGCCCACCGAGGCGCAGGTGGCGCTCATTCAGCGGGTGATTGACAAGCAGGAGCCGAAAGAGGTGGTGCTAGCCAATGACCGTGACGCCGGCGGCCGGCAGTTCAACATCAATTACCTCAATGAGTTGCAGCCGGCCCGCCCCTTCGCGCCAGTGGGCGAGCAGGATGCTTACAAGGAGCCCACCCGGCCCATCGAGTGGCACGCCACTTCCGACAAGTACCACGTTAGTCTGAAAGTGAGCTTCCACCACGACACGCCCAAGCAGGGCGACCAGCAGGTGCAGCAGCTCAGCGAGCGGGTCGCTAAAATCAACAGCACCCAGGAAGCGGGTCCTTCCCTGGCCGCTGAGGTGACGCGCAGCACGGACCGCCTGACGGTCGTGCGAATGAGCGTGGCGCGCGCCGATGTCATGCAGCTGGAAGTAGTAGCCCAGGAGCTTTACCGGCAACGGGAGCAGCTGCGGCCGTTGGCGGAACGCCAGCCGGGAATCTTTCTACGGGTGGATTATCCACTGGCCAAAGACTTCAGCAAAGAGCTGGAGTACACCAACCATGGCCTGAATGCCGAGCAGATTAGGGCCGCCGCCCAGCGCGAAGAGCAGCAGCGCGAATCGGAGCGCCAGCAGCGGCTGGCCGAGGCCCAGCGCCAGGAAAAAGAACAGCGGGAAGCCGAGCGCCAAGCCCGGCGCGAGCGGGAAAGCAGCCCGGAAGCGCAGCAGGAGCGGGCGCAGGCTGACCAGCGGTTTACGCAGGCGGTGGTGGGCGCCGCCACCGAGGAAAACCGGCCAACCCGCTCCTACCGCAGCGAGCAGGAGGCAGCGGAGCACACCGCGCAGTTCGTGCACGCCCGGGACGCCGGCCTGGTACTGCTGAAAGAGTACATCCACGACAATCCCCCGCCGGCGGGCCTGAAAGTCGATGAAGCCGAGCGGGAAGAGCTGCGTGCCCGCGCCCGCCACGCCGAGGCCGCCG
>NZ_JACSJJ010000007.1:0-82615 GCF_014349165.1 Hymenobacter sp. BT491
AATCTTTACCTATCCTGATACAGGCTCTACGGCCTCCTGGAACGGTCCAAAGTAGCCTTAGAAAAGAGAGGGGATTGGCCTGTAAAACGAGCTTGAGTACTCCATAATCGATGAATCTTACTCCTCTCTTTTCCTTCTCATCAGCCCCAAGTACGAGGCACAGGCGAACATAGGATAATCGAAGTTCTCGGACCCGCCTAGGAAAAGTAGCAACTTGGGCCATTGCTACAGGGTGGCCTAGAATGAAATTTTTCCGATCTGGCGCTGCGGGCCACGACCCGGGGCTACCCCGTGGTACTCCGCGCCGACACGCTGTTCCGCGTGTACACCAAGCTGGGGCCGTTTTTGCCCCGCGAGCGGGCCGCCCTGATCGCTGAGAAAGTAAAGCGCCTAGAAACCCGCCCCAACTTCCGGCCCGACTCGCTGCGCCTCTATCTGGCGAATAAATCTAGCAATTTTCCTTGCGGGCACGTATGTCAGAGCACTATGGATTTTTCGCTCGCTTGGCAGAAGCTGCACCAGATTGGCCGTGACCTGATGCTGGCCTTGCCCAACATCGGGTTTGGCCTGGTCGTATTTGCCGTTTTTATCGTTGTGGCCCGGGGGGTGCGCCTGCTGGTGCTGCGCATCACCAGTCACCGCCGGCCGAGTCTGGGCCGTTTGTTAAGCCGCCTCTCCTACGTGGGCATGCTCATTTTGGCGGTGCTAGTGACGGCGACCATTGTGCTGCCGGGTTTCACGCCCACCAGCCTCATCAGCGCGCTGGGCGTGGGCGGCATTGCCATCGGGTTCGCCTTCAAGGATATTTTCCAGAACTTCCTGGCCGGCATTCTCTTGCTGCTGACCGAGCCCTTCCAGATTGGCGACCAGATTAAGTACAAGGACTTTGAGGGCACGGTGGAGGACATCCAGACCCGGGCCACGGCCATCAAAACCTACGACGGCCGCCGCGTCATCATCCCCAACGCGGAGTTGTTCACCAACGCCGTGACCGTGAACACGGCCTACGACAAGCGCCGGCTGCAATACGACGTAGGCATCGGCTACGGCGACGACATCGCCACCGCCCGGAAACTCATCATCGAAGCCATAAAGGGCGTAGATGGAGTGCTTACTGACCCAGCTCCCGAAGCCATTGTGGTCGACCTTGCGGGCAGCTCAGTCAACATCCGGGCCCGCTGGTGGGTAGACCCGCCGCGCCAGGCCGACGTGCTCGACGCCCAGGACCGGGTGCTGGAAGCCATCAAAAACAAGCTGTCCGAAAACGGCATCGACCTGCCCTTTCCGACCCAGCAAATCCTGTTTCACAACCAGACCGAAGCCACCGACGGCAACCGCCGGCAGCAGCGCGAAGGCTGGCCCGCCGGCAAGGGCGATGTGCCCCCGGCCCGCGCTGAGGTGGCCCCAGGCGATACCCAGCCGGCGGGTTAGCCGACAAAAGTTGCTTTAGATAGTCGCACGGTCCTGCTGAGCGCAGCCGAAGCATCGCTACTGAGAAAGTAACTGATTACTATCGCGGTAGCGATGCTTCGGCTGCGCTCAGCAGGACCTTTTTGTTAACGCAAACCGTTTCTTATTCGAAACGGCCCCGCAGCCTCACCCCGGCCCCCTTCAGAGGGAGCTAGTAGGTGTTATGCTGGGCGCTACTGCTGTTGGTGAAGCCCCGCACGCCTTGCAACACCGACTGCGGGCCGGACGTGGTTTGCTTCAGCACGCTCAGGTCGCCACTGTTTTCCAGTATCACGGCGGCGGCTTCTGTCAGGCTGGCCAGGCCCTGCGCCCGCAGCTCGGCCATTATTTCCTCTTCCGTGAGGCGCTCGGCGCGCAGGGCAGCCGGCAGAAACCGGCCCTGGTACACGAGCAAGGTTGGTTCGGATTTCACCAACCGGCTAATGGTTTTGGAGCGTACCGACAGCCAGGTTATGCTGAATTGCAGGGCAATGAGCAGAGCGAAGGCCACCAGCCCGTCCAACAGGGCCACACTTTTGGTAAGCAGCACCGTGGCCAGAACAGAGCCCAGCGCCACGGTCACCACCAAGTCGAAGGCGTTCATTTTGGTCAGGGTGCGCTTGCCCGATATCCGCAGCAGAACGATAAGCCCGGCATACGCCGCCACGCCCACCACCAGGGTGCGGGCCAGGCTGGTCCAGGAGGTAAAAAAGGCGTTTTCCATACGACTGGGGGAGAGTAAAAGGATAAGACTCGGTGGCTTTTACGCCGGATGCAGAGTTGGCAATCAGTGCAAATCGAGCAGCAAGGCGGCGAGCTGCTCGCGCACCTGCTTGCGCTCGTAGTCGGTGGTTAGGGTGCGCTGCGCGGCTTCAGCTACCAAGTCGGCTTGCTGGTGCAGGGCATCCAGCCGCTCCAGGTTCTGCGTGCGCTGGGCAATGGTGGCCAGGGCCGTGAGCAGGCGCAGGTACACGCCCAGGTTGGCCTCGGCGCTAACGCGAATCTGGTCGAACGCCGTGGCCAGGAACTGCCCGAACGCCGGCCGCACGGCGATGACGCGCACCCGCTGCTGGTCCACGCGGAGCGGGTCGGGCAGCTGCCGGTCGGCCAGCTGGGCCAGCAGCGCCCCCAGGTGGTCGACGCAGATAATGGCTGTGGTGGTGTCGTTGATGCCCGGCGAGAGGGCCTTGAGGGCAATGTCCACAATCTGGCGCAGGCCAAAGCCCGCATCCTGCTCAATGGTGCGCTGGCGGCCCAGGTTGACGAGCGAGTTCACTTGGTCGGTCAGGTCAGCGGGTAGGGCGGCCGGGCGGTCCTCGTAGCGGGCCACCGACACCAGCACCGCGCCCCGGGCCACAAACCCACCTATGCCGTGCTCCAGGCGCACGACGCCCTGCAGGTCGTTGGCCACAGCCAATAATTGCTCCTCGTCGATGCTTTGCACGTAGCCTGTGGCCTTCGCCAGCACCGGCTGCCAGGTGAGCTGGCCCGCCTGCCGCAGCAGTTCCTGGGCCTGGGCGGCGCTGGCCTCATCGCCCAGCTCGTCGGGAAAGAGGAGCGCAATGGCGGCCTCCGTTTCTTCGGTGGCGTTGCGCACAATGCTGGACGCCTGGAGCGCGGACGCCATGTGGTGAATGAAGAAAATCAGCACCCCGATGCTCACCAGCGCCAGCACCAGGCCCATCCCCACGGCCAACGAGGGAATGAACCGGCCCTCGTCGCCGCCCCGGATGGTGCGCAGCACGATGAGGCAGTAAGCGAAAATGCTCACGAAAAAGCCCAGCACCACCTGGTTGGTGCGGTCGCGCATGAAGTTGCGCAGCACCCGCGAGGTATACTGGCTCGACACCTGCGCCAGCGTGCTCAGCGTCAGCGAAAAGATCAGGCCCGCCACGGTTATCATCGAGCCCGCAATGGCCGTGAGCATGCCCCGCGCGCCGTCGGCCCCGGCCCCGAACAGCAGCGGGTAGTCGCGCAGGCCTTCGTAGTTCGTCCGCGACTCGGCAATCACCAGCCCGAAGGCCAGCAGCAGCGCGCCGGCCACCATCAGCGTGGGCACAAACCACAGGCTGGAGTTCAGGTTTTGCCACAGGGCACGGAGGCGGTTCATGAGCAGCAAGGGCTAGTGGGCGGAACTGTTGGGGCCACCACCGGCAGGCGGGCCGGTGCTCAGGCCCAGCCGCTTCACCAGCGGGCCGATGGTGAGGCCCTGCCCGATGATGCTGAACACGACCACCACGTAGGTGATGCCCACCAGTAGGTCGCGGGGCATGGAGTCGGGCAGCGACAGGGCCAGCGCCACCGAAATGCCGCCCCGCAGCCCGCCCCAGGTGAGCACCCGCAGCGTTTGCCGGTCGAAGGGGTAGAAGCGCTTGAGCAGCACCAGCGGCAGCCCCACCGAAAGCCAGCGCGCCGCCAGCACCACCACAATGGCCACCAGGCCCACCACCAGCGTGGTGCGGCTGATGTCGAGGATGAGCATTTCGAGGCCAATGAGCACAAACAGCACCGCGTTCAGAATCTCGTCCAGCAGCTCCCAGAACTTGTCGAGGTATTCGCGCGTCTCGTCCGACATGCCCAATTCCCGTCCCTGGTCGCCCACAATGAGCCCGGCCACCACCATGGCCAGCGGGCCCGAGGTGTGCAGGGCCGTGGCCAGCGCCGTGCCGCCCATCACCAGGGCTAGCGTAATCATTATTTCCACCTGGTAATTGTCGATGCTGCGCAGGGCCCAGAAACCGCCGTAGCCCAGCACCCCGCCCAGCACTATGCCGCCCACCGCCTCCACCAGAAACAGGTGCCCGATGGCCGTCGGCGTGGCCTGCGCCGCCCCAAACTGGGCAATCTGCAGCAGGCTCACGAACACCACCACCGCAATGCCGTCGTTGAACAGCGACTCGCCCACGATGCGGATTTCCAGCCGCTTATCGATACGGGCTTCCTTGAGAATGCCCAGCACGGCGATGGGGTCGGTGGGGGAGATGAGGGCGCCGAATAGCAGGCAGTAACTGAATTCGGTGGGCCGCCCGAACAGCGGCAGCAAGTAGTAGAACGCCCCGCCCACCAGCACTGTAGAAAGAACCGTGCCCACCGTGGCCATGGCGCCCACGGCCAGTCCCTCGCGCCCCAGCGCGCGCACATCCACGTGCAGCGAGCCGGCGAAGAGCAGGAAGCTGAGCATCACCTGCATGAGGGCGGTGTGGAAGTCGAGGCCGCGCACCAGCTGGCTGGCCGTCAGCACCCCGTCCACGCCCAGCTTGCCCAGCCCGATGGCCACCAACGACGACACCAGCGCCAGCACCATGAGCCCGATGGTGGCCGGCAGCCTGAGAAAACGGTGGTTGAGGTAGCCAAACACGGCGGCCACCACAATCAGCAAGGCCAGGGTATTATATAATTCCATGCAAGAAGTGAAGAAGAGTTACTTGGTAAGACGCGGATGGGAAGGGCAGGGTTGGAAATGCTTTCGATGGGCCAGCTGGCCTACCCGTACCATTTGCCGCGCCGGGCACGACACCACGGGCTTTGCACGCACGCAGCCCCTCCCGCCCGGCCTGCGTATGAAAGCGCGCCGGCGGGCCTGCTGCCTTATCCCCTTAACCCTTCATAATTAGTTCGGTATGATGAATTCCAACGCTCCCATGCCCATGTCGCCGCACCCATATCGTGGCTTTGCCCTGATGCTGGCCGTTTCCTTCGTCGTCATGTACGCGGTGATGTTTCTGAATGTGGACCAGGTCGACCACATCTACCTGAGTTTGACGCGCACCTACATGAGCCTGCTCATGGTGGCCGCCATGGCCCTGGTGATGCTGGGCCTCATGCGCCACATGTATCCCGACAAGCGCCTGAACCTGCTCATTGCCGGCGGCAGCGTGGCCGTGTTTGCCTTGGTGCTGACCTTGCTGCGCGCCCAGATTCCGGTGGGCGACGTGCAGTACATGAAAGCCATGATTCCGCACCACTCGTCGGCCATCATGGTCAGCCGCTCGGCCGACTTGAAGGACCCCGAAGTGAAAAAGCTCTCGGAAGGCATCATCCAGTCGCAAGAGCGCGAAATTGCCGAGATGAAAGCCGCCATCGCCCGGCTGGAAAGCCAGCGCTAGCCAGCTCCTACTTCGCGGTTTCCAGCAGCAAGCGTACGGGCTGGCGGCCGGCGCGGGCCGTGAGCCACTGCGTAAGGCGCTGCACTTCGGCGGCGGGCAGCGGGCGGATGGTGCGCACCGCCACCACGGTCGTATCGGCCCGGAGCGAGTCGGCGGCGGGCTCCCTGCAGGCGCAGGTGATTCGGGTGCGCATCACGGGCGTGCAGGGCGACACGTACACTTACTGGTCGGAAGCGGGCGGCCTGATCTTCACCGGTCGGATGCAACGCCTCCAGTAGCGTCCCCAGGACCACGGGGTCTGGCCCTGGGGACGTGTGGCATTTTTGAAACGGGCGTGGCGGTTGCAGAACTCTTGCCCCGTTTTGCCACCGCGAAGGTTCGGCGCGGCGTTCGCGCTGGCGGCGGCTTGGGCCGCCGCTGAAAAGGGGTACGGGCTAGCCCAACCGGCAGCGTTCGCAGGGCCACCGCCAGCGCGAGCGCCTGCTGGGGTCGGTGGTAAAGTAGTTTCTTCACGTTGTAGGCCGCCGCGGCCACGAGCATGACCTTGTGGGCCCTGGCGCGGCCTCGGACACCGACGCGGCGCAAGCCGTAGTGGTGCAGTAAGTTCCCAAACACGGGCTTCACGCGGCTCTGACGGAGCCGCCGCAGGTGCTGGCCCAGCCGGCTGTGCTGCCGGGCCAGGGCCCGACGGTAGGCTGGGTCGTAGGCCGTGCGCATAAGCTGGCGGCATTTACTTTTGGGCGCACAGGTGGCTTTGCGCGGGCAGTGCTGGCTGCCTCGGTAGGGAGCCCGGTAGATCTTCAGCAGGGCGCCATCCGCGGTGGTCTCGTAAGTCCGGAAGGGAAGCGCCTTCCCCGCCGGACAGGTAAACGGGTCGGCCTGCGGGTCGTAGGGTAACTTGGGCTTGGTAGAATTTTTATTTCCCTCCCTCCTCTGAGAAGACCCAATTGAAAAGCGCTACGCCACCGTGCCGCCGCAGCTCGAGCCTGCGCCTGCCGTGCAGCCGTAACAGTGCTGGTTAAGCACGATGGGGCGCTGGACCAGGGCCGCGGCGTCGAAGTCGCGGATGTGCTGGCTGGCGCTGGCCACGTGCAGGTCGAGCATCTGGTTGAAGTCGCAGTCGTAGAGGCCACCGTCCCAGCCCACCGAAATGGTGTCGCGGCACATCACGCCGGCGGCGGCGGTGGGGTTAAAGGCCGTCACGAGCTTCTCCATATAGCCCGCGTAGTTGCCCGACTCGACCAGGTAGTCGAGAAAGCGGCTCACCGGCAGGTTGGTAATCGCAAACAAGCTATTGAACACAATGCCGTGGTCTTTGAGCAGCGCTTGCTTGAACTGTCGCTCCAGAGCCGCCTGGGGACCGGGCATAAACGCGCCGGCCGGGTTATATACCAGGTTGAGGACCAGCCCAGTGCCGGGCTGACCGTAACCCACGGCGTTCAGCATTTTCAGCGCCCGGATGGAATCGTCGAACACGCCGTCGCCGCGCTGGCGGTCGGTTTTGTCGGCCGAGTAGAAGGGCAGCGAACTGACGACTTCCACGCTGTGCTTTTTGAAAAACTCGGGCAGGTCGTGGTACTTCTTGTTGGCCACGATGATAGTGAGGTTGCAGCGCACCAGCACCTTGCGGCCCAGCGCCGAAATCTGCTCCACAAACCACCGGAAATCGGGGTTCATCTCGGGGGCGCCGCCAGTTAGGTCCACCGTCGGAATGTCGGTGGCAGCCAGCGCGTCGAGGCAGAGCTGCATCGTTTCGCGGGTCATGATTTCCTTGCGGTCGGGGCCGGCATCGACGTGGCAGTGCTTGCACACCTGGTTGCACATCTTGCCCACGTTGATTTGCAGCACCGCTGGGGCTAGCGGTCGCAGCGGAAACAGGCCCGCTTCCTGCATCTTGGCGCGGAAGGGCGGCAGGTGCAGCACGTCCACCACTTCCTGGCGCAGTACGGTGAGCTGAAAAGCCGAGTTGGCGAGCTGGTTGCCCGTGGCTTTGAGGGATTTTATCATAGCAAAGAAGTGGCGCGTACGCTGCGAATTCGCGCGTAGGCCGGGTGGAAATCATTTGACACGCGGCGCCCTAGCGTCCGCGCTACGCTACTACATCGATAGCTCTTTCACCTTGTTCATCATCTGCACGCCATGCACCAGGGTAGCGCCGCCACGAATGGCCGCTGCCACGTGCACGGCTTCCATCATTTCGGGTTCGGTACAGCCCTTTTCGAGGGTGTCCGACGTGTAGGCGTCGATGCAGTAGGGGCACTGCACGGCATGGGATACGGCCAAGGCTATGAGCGATTTTTCGCGGGCCGTGAGGGCACCCTCGGCAAAAACGGCGCCGTAGTAGGCAAAGAATTTATCGGCAAACTCCTTCTGAAACTCACCGATGTTGCCAAATTTCTTGAGGTCGGCGGGGTTGTAGTATGATTCCATGCGTGGGTTTAGGTTAAGATACGAAAAAGACTAAGAACCAGATTGCCGGCGGGCTACTCGTAGAAATTGCGCAGCCGGTGCTGGGAAGCTAGTACCACCCAGTCGCCGAGGCGGGGCAATAGCGCATGCACCACTAAAATGAGGCGACCTAGGCCCGAAATAACAGTGCGCCGCCGCCGCCGCCGTACGTGGCTCAGGATGATGGCAGCCACCTGCGCCTGCGACTTTTGCCAGCGCGGCGGGCGGTGCGCAATGGGAACGGGCTGGCCGGCCGCGTTGAGCACGCGCTTGTCGGGGTCATTTTGGGTGAAGCCGATGTGCACCACTCCGAAATGCACACCGGTGGCAGCTAGTTCCAGGCGCAGCGTGTGGGCCAGGTTGGCCAGAGCGGCCTTGCCGGCGCAATAGGCCGAGCCGCTGGGCATTCCATTAAGGGCAGATATGGAGGAAATGAACGTGACGCTTCCCCGGGCTTGGATGAGGTGGGGCAGCGCCGCCTTGAGCGGGTACACTGAGCCGTACACGTTGCTGTCGAGCACCTGCCGAAATACGGCCGGCTGCATATCGGCAAAGTAGGCCCGCTGCGAAATACTGGCGTTGGTAATCAGGATGTCGAGCCGGCCGAACGCCGCGATGGCCGTGGCCACGAGGCGCTCGCAGGCGTCGTAGTCGGTGATGTCGGCCACGCAGGCGGCCACCTGGTAGCCCTCAGCGGCCAGGGCCTGGCGGGTGGCTTCGAGGCGCTCGGCCTGGCGGCCATTGAGCACCACGGCCGCCCCTAGGTGGCAAAAGGCGCGGGCCGTTTCGCGGCCAATGCCCGATTCGGACCCCGTAATCAAGGCGACCTGGCCCGCCAGGGGAGTAGGGGTTTTATTGAACATACCCGTGGGTGAGAAACCAATCGAAGGCCTCGGCCACGGCTTGGGTGATGGGGGTTTGGGGCATACCTAACTCGGTGTGGGCTTTTTGGGCAGTGAAGTAGTGGCCGTCGTTGGCTACGGCCGCCATGGCCGCATTCACCGGGGCCGGGCAGCCGGTGAGCGTGGCTCGCCAGTCGCAGAACAGCCCGTAGAAGTTGGCCAGTGGTGGTAGCACCGGCCAGCGCGGGGACGCTACCCCGAGCACGCCGGCTATCAGCCCGAAAGCCTCCTTATAGCTCAGGTTTTCATTGCCCAAAATGTATGACTCGCCCACCCGGCCCTGGGTGAGGGCGTTGACGATGGCCACGGCCACATCCTGCACGTGCACGTAGTTTTTGCCCCCCAGCGGATAGCCGGGCAGCTGGCCGGCGTGCAGCGCCAGTAGCAGCGCGCCCGAGGTGGGCCGGGCATCGCCGGGGCCCAGCATAAACGTGGGGTGCACCAGCACGGCGGGCAGTTGCTCGCGGGCTACGGCCCGCAGCACAAGGTCAGTGGCAGCGCGCTTGCTGTCCATGTAGTCGAGGCCGTAGCGGCGGCCGGCGTATGGCCGGGTTTCGTCGCCGGGCCTAGCCTTGGTGCCAAAGCCGTATACGTTAGCGGTGCCCACGTACACGAAGCGGCCTACGCGTGCCTTGCGCGCTAGCCGTAGTAAGCGTTCAGTGCCGCTCAAGTTGGCCGCCCATACGGCACGATTCCGAGCAGGATTTACCTGTGCCAGTGCCGCGGCGTGGATAACGGCGCCACAGCCAGCAATTAGCGCAAACGGACCGCTTTTTTTACCGTGTTGAGAGATATCAAACTCCACTACTTCAATGGGCAGCGACGACAAGGGCGGCAGCGCCGGACTAGCCGCGCCGCCGGGCCGCACCAGTGCCCGCACGGGGTAGCCGCGGCGCAATAACTCGGCCACGAGGTGGCGGCCTAAAAAGCCGTTGGCGCCCGTTACGAGCACGCGGGGAAGCGGGGGCGGGGGCATTAGCGGTAGTTGAGCAGGGCCTTATAGGTGCGGGCAATGCGGGGCGGCGGCAGCTTGAGAAAATACATGGCAAAGGCTGTGAGGTTGGCCAGCTGCACGCGCAGCCAGCCGTTGGTTTCGTACTTGCGGGCCGATACTACCACGTCGAGCGGCACGATGTGGAAGCTGGCCAACCGCTGAATGCGCTGGATAATCTCGAAGTCTTCCATAATGACAAATCGCTCGTTGAACCCGTTCAGCTGCTCAAACAGCGCCCGCGTGACAAACAGCGTCTGGTCGCCGCCCCGACTCATGATCCCTTTAAAACGAGTGCCATAACTGTTAATGCGCAGCAGCGGGTGCGGGGAGTCAAATCGGAAGCGGTAGCAGCCCGCCGCGTGGCCCTGGGCTACGGCCGCTGCAATAGTAGCCACGTAGCCGGGGTGGATGCCCACGTCGGCGTGCACGAAGTAGAAAACGTCGCCGCGCGCCTGGCTGGCCCCGTAATTGAGCTGGGCGGCGCGACCGGGCTTGGGCGCGGCCAGCACGGTAGCCCCGGCGGCGCGGGCGGCTTCGGCGGTACCGTCAGGACTGTTGGCGTCCACTACCAAAATTTCTACGGTGCCGGGCGGGGCGTGGTGGCGCAGGTCGGCCACCAGCCGGCCGATGTTGGTCGCTTCGTTGTACGTGGGAATAATGACGCTAAGCATGAAGGCTGAAATGGCTACGAAGCTGCAACTTCCGAATTAAGTAGCAAAGAAGGGGCTAGCCAGCTTAAAATGCCTCGCCCACGGTGAGATAAAAGCCGCCCGACTGCCGGCCCAGGCCGTAGTCGAGCCGCACGTTGAGGTGGTCGCGGCGGTTGGCCGTGAAACGCAGGCCCGCCCCGTAGGCGCCTTTCGGCTGGCCGAGGCGCAGTAGCGCCTGCGCATCGCCCAGGGTGCCCACGCCGCCAAATATCACCGCGCCCAGGCGCTTGTACAGGTCGAAGCGCAACTCAGCCTGCGCCAGGGCTACGTTTTGGTCGCGGTAGCGGCCCTCGTAGTAGCCGCGTAGCCGCCGCGAGCCGCCTAGCAGCGACAGGGCATTGAAAGGCGCCGTGCCCAAGATAAAGCTGCCGTAGGCGTTGGCGGCCAGCACCGCGTGCGCCCCTAGGGCCCGGTAGCCCGACACGTCGGCCACGTAGCGGTCGAAGCGGGTGGTGGCGCCCGCCGCGCCCGCGCCCACGGCGGCCCGGTTGCGGATAAAGGCGCTGAGGTCGGCCACCACGCCTGTAGTGGGGAAAAAGACGTTGTCGCGCGAGTCGTAAAACAGGCCCAGCCCGCCCCCCGTGAGGCGGCTGCCGAGGCCACCGGGCACGTTGCCGCTGGCCAGCAGCCCATTCGCTTCCACGCTGCTCACGCGGTAGTCTTCGTACTGGTAGCGCAGGCCCGCGTAGAGTTTGCCCGCCCCCACCCCGGCCCCTACACGCCGGAAGGCGTTGACCCGAACCCTAGGGAAATTGACGCCGAACAGCTCGCGCGGCACCTTGCGCTGACCCACGCCGTAGAAGTAGTAATTGTAGCGGTAGTAGCCGGCCTCGCCATAGGCGTAGTAGCGGTTGTGGTCGTAAAAAACCTGGAAGGGCACGTACAGCAGCAGCTGCCGGTTCTGGGTGTAGGCCAGGGCCAGGGTGAACTGCGAAGGCCGGGCCGCCGCAAAGCCGTCGTCGCGCCGGAAATGCACAGTGGCCGTGGCGGCCACGCCGTAGGCTAGCCGGGTTTCGGGCGTGTAGTACACCAGGGGCACTGGCAGCAGGGCCAGGCGCTTGGGGCGCACCGTATCGGCGGGGGCTAGCCCGGCCAGGGCCAGCAATATGGTGGAAAGGATCACGGCAGCAAAACTAATTTCCAGAGCCTACGAAATTGCGGTGGCCGGGAGATTGCCGCCCGGCAATCTTTACGGCCCATCTTTGCCGTATGTAGCTTCCAATGAACAAACTCATGAAAACCTCGATCCTAACCGCCCTGGTGCTGGCGGCCGGAACGCTCACCGCCGTGGCCGTAGTGGTGCCCGGCCTCACCCCCGTGCCCACGCCCACCTACGCCGAGGTCGCCACCGGCGGCCTTGTCGACCACAGCGCCTACGATAAGCTGCTCAAAAAGCATGTCAACGCCCAGGGCTTGGTTAATTACAAGGGCTTTCAGGCCGATGAAGCGGCTTTCAACCAGTACCTGGCGCAACTGAGCAAAAACCCGCCAGCCGCCAACTGGCCCAAGGCCGACCAAATGGCCTACTGGATTAACGCCTACAACGCCTACACTATCCGCCTCATCCTCGACCACTACCCGGTGCAAAGCATCAAGGATATTGGCTCGAAAATCAAGATTCCGTTCGTGACCACGCCTTGGGCGGCCAAGTTTTTCAGCCTCGGCGGCGGGCAAATGAGCCTCGACAACATTGAGCACGGCATTTTGCGCAAGAAGTTTGACGACCCGCGTATTCACTTCACGCTGGTGTGCGCGTCCATTTCATGCCCGCGCCTGCGCAACGAGGCCTACACCGCCGCTCAGCTCGAAAAGCAGCTCGACGACCAAGGCCGCGACTTTCTGAACAACCCGGCCAAGAACAAGATTAGCAAGTCGGAAGCCCAGCTCTCGAAGTATTTTGACTGGTACAAGGGCGACTGGCAGAAGAACGGTCAGTCGGTGGTGAAGTGGGTCAACCGGTACTCGACCACCAAAATCGACGCCAACACTAAGGTTACCTACCTGGACTACAACTGGAACCTGAACAAGCAGTAGTTCCAGCGTAAATTCTTGTAATTACCTGCTTTCCCTCTCCACATGAGTTGCCTCGAAACCATTGCCGACGTGTACCGCCAGGCCACTCAGGAACCCCAGGTGGGCCTTTGCTACACCACCAACCTGGCGTGGCAGCTGTCCGGCCTCAGCATTCCGCCGCGCATGCTAAGCATGAACTACGGCTGCGGCAGCACCGTGAACCCGCGTGACCTCACCAACTCGCTTGCCGTGCTCTACGTGGGCGTGGGCGGCGGCATGGAGCCACTGCAATTTGCCTGTTTCAGCCGCCGGCCGGGCGCCGTAATTAGCGTGGACGTGGTGAGCGAGATGCTCGACGCCTCGCGCGAAAACATGCAAACGGCCGAAGCGCAGAACGACTGGTTTAAAAGCAGGTTTATCGACCTGCGCGCCGGCGACGCCCTGCACCCTGCCTGTGGCCGACAAAAGCGTGGACGTGGCCGCCCAAAACTGTCTTTTTAACATCTTCAAGCTCGACGACCTCAAGCGCGCCTACCGCGTTCTCTCGCCCCAGCACTACGCCACCGACGAGGTTATATTCGTTGAGAGCGTAGAAGTGTGCGCCATCAAAGATCCCATGCCGGCCGATGAAACCCTGCATTTTTACGGGCCGCACGGTCATCTACTACGGTGGCGAGGAGTACTTTGACGACCATAAAGGCCACGTGCTAATGCAGCACCAGCCCCTGGCCGTGTGCAATAAAACCGCCGGTAACCTGGCCGCGCTGGGCCGCGACGATATTTTCATTTTGCCCTCAACCTACCACTACGACGGTGGCTGCTGCTGCTAAGTTTTCATTTAACGGTTAAAAAGAAAGCCAGCATGGCGTTCTTTTTTGACTTACAATTCACCCAAATAAATGAAGCCGCTAATCCTGCTTTTCCTCCCCGTTCTGCCCTTGGCGGCTGCGGCGCAAGTGCCCAAAGCTAGCACGGCGGCTGAGGTGCGGCACTACGGTATTGAGGTGGCGGGCCTGCGGGTGGGAACGATGACGGCCACGCGCCATGCCCCGGTGGGTGCCGACGCGACGTACTCGCTGGTAAGCGACGTGCAGGTGAATTTTTTATTTTATCACCTCAAGATTTACTACTTGGTGATTAACCGCTTCCGCAACGGCCAGCTGCTGCTCTCAACGGTGGAGGCGCACACCAACCAGGGTGATTTTGCTTCGCGAACCGAGTGGAAGGGCGACCATTACGACATCGTGGCCGACCAGTACGAGCACCACTACAAGGCCACCGAAACGACCCCTATTCGCTACACCGTGACTAACATGTTTTTTGGCGAGCTACCGGCCAGCCAGGCGCGGGCGTTTGCCGAATATTTTGGCGACTACTTTGTCCTGAACCGGGCCAAAGCCGACAACTGGCGGGCCTTACGCGACGGGCGTGAGGATGAATACCAGTACGCCAACGGCCAGCTGGTAGCCATTATCAAAAAAAATCCGCTCAAGAACTTTATCATTCGCTTGCTACCAGAATAAGCTGATAAACAACGGCATAATCTGGCAAATTTATTGCGCCGGTTGCCTACTACACTGGCTGGCCCTGCCGGAGCCAGACGTTCCAGGTGCGCGCGTAGGCGTGCACGCGGTCGGGGGCTCATCAGCTGCCTTCACGACCGGCTGGCCCTCGTTGACCCATTCAAAAATGCCGCCGTATAGGTTGCGCGCATTGGTAAAGCCAGCTTGCTGAAGCTGCGCGCCGATTTTTTCGCTGCGCGCCTACCGAGCAGTACACCACGATGGGCGCGTTTTGGGCACATCGTGCACCGCCGCCAGCGGAAAGGTATCGCAACCCACCAGCCGCGCCCCGCGCAAGTGGCTGACGGCAAACTCCGGGGCTTCGCGGGTGTCGAGCAGCACCGGGCCGGGCAACTGCTGCAACTGCGCCACGCTCAGCTGGGCGCGGTAGCTCAGGTCAAGGTCTTCGGTGAGGGTATCGGCGTGCCAACCGCCGGCATCTTCGATGCAGACGCGCCGCCACACGCCGCCCGTGCCGTTGAAATTGAAGAAGTGCCCGCCCGCCTGCCGGCCTACCTGCTCCACCAAGAAATGCGCTTTCAACCCGAAGGCTTGCATGCGCGTGAGCAGCGAAGCGTACTCGTTGAGGTGGCCCCAGCGGGTTTGCACCGTCCCGATGCCGGGGCTGGTGAAGTAGAGAATGACGCGTCGCAGAAAGTTCGGCGCGGGCAGTAAGTCAGCGTCAAAAATGGCCACGAACTCTGCCCCGGTTTCGGCCAGGCCGTGGGCTAGCGCGTCAGCCTTGTAGCCCTGGCGGGTGGGCCGGCGCACCTGCCGGATGTTCAGGCCCTGCGCTTGGTAATGGGCCACGCGGGCGGCCAGCGCCACGGTTGCATCGGTCGAGTCATCGAGCACCTGGATGAGCAGGCGGTTGGCCGGGTACGAGTAGTCGAGGGCGGCGGCATCGAGCATTCGCTCCACCACGTTTTGCTCGTTGTAGAGGGGCAGTTGCACCGCGACCAAGGGCCAGGTAGCGGGTGGGGCCGCGCCAACCACGCCAGTCGTCCCTGCGTGATAGTGAACCCGAGCATGAAGACCAGGCATAGGCCGTACACAACGACTAGGCCGGCTTCTTAAAAGGACAGGCACTAAGTTTATAGTGAGAAGATTACCGACGGTAATTGTCCTATAAAATTCGGAGCAAATCGGCGTGAATAAATGCGGAGCCAGTCAGCCGCCCCTCGCCGGGGTCATTTTTGAGGTTGAGCACGCCACGGGGGCAGGTGGTGGCGCAGAGGCCTCAGCCCATGCAGGCAGGCCGCACGATGGGCTCGCCGCGCTGGGCGTACTGCTTCACGTCAATGCCCATTTCGCAAGCGTTGGAGCAGTTGCCGCACGAGATGCACTGCCCGCCGTTGGTGCTGATGAGGAAGCGCGAGAAGTGCTTTTGCAGCAGCCCCGGTAGGCGGCCATCGGGCAGCCGAAGCGGTACCACACCCGCGAGCCCATGAGCGGGTAAAAGCTCACCCCAACCACCCCCGAAAACACGCTGCCAATCACGAAGCCGTAGAACTGGCCTAGCGGCTACGCCCAGCGCCGGCACCGCGCCTGAGGCCCCCAGCCAAAGTAGCGCCGTGAGCAGCGTTATCAGCCCCAGAATGCGATAGATGAGGCGCACTTCCCAGCGCCAGGCCTGCCGGCTTTTGTCGGAGAGGTGGCGGCGCAGGCCAGCGTGAGGTGGGCTCCACGCCGGTGGCCAGCCGCAGCGCTGTGATGGACGCCGTAACGCCTGTGATGCCGTTGCCAATGATAACTGGGTGCATAAGCCGCAAATAAACGCCAAAACGCGGTGGTAATCAGCTCCGCCGCCGGAGCGGGCGCTGGGCAAGTGGCTGCTGGGCTACAACTTAGTGAGCACGTTAGGCCCCCCTGTTGGGGCTGGGCGCGGCCGGCTTCGCGCTATGGCTGGCGCGGCGGGCGGGGAGGCTGGCCCTCGAATACGGGTGGTGCTGGTCTGGGCTGCTGCCGAGTGCTATCTGGGCCACTGGCCGGGGCCGCGCCTTTGTGCCCGCCGCCAGAGCCGGCGTGCTCGCGCCAAGTAGCCAGGTCCTGGGCCGAGTCCACGTCGTGCAAGGTTGGCAGGTGGGCCACGCGCAAGCCGAGGCGGGCGGCATCGGCCAGGGTGTCAGGCAAGACGCTGGCCATGCTCCAGGCTTTGTTGGCGAACAGCTCGGGATGCAACTTGTTCATGCCTAGCAAGTAATACCCGCCATCATCGGCCGGACCCACCACTAGCTCATGGTTTAGTAGCTGGTCAAATGCCTGCCGGAGCAAGTCAGCGCTCAGGCCGGGGCAGTCGGTGCCAATGATAACGACCCGGCCCGCGCCCGCCGCCAGTGCCTCGCTGAAGGCCTGCCTCATACGCTCGCCCAGCGTGCCTGCGGCCGGTTGCACGCGCCAAGGTAAGCCAAGCCACTCAGGCCGCGGCTGGGTTGGGTCGGCCCCGGCCGGGGCCTCGGCCAGCCAGACCGTGGCGGGCACTTGCGCCGCCGTTACGGCCGCCGCCGAGAGGGCTAGCAGCTCGCGGTACACGGCTAGGGCCGCCTCGTCACCGATGCCCGCTGCCAGGCGGGTTTTAACGCGCCCCAACTCCGGCTCGCGGGCAAAGACTAACAAGTGAGGGGGCAGGGCGGTGGACATACCTAGACAAATTATGTAGTAAAAGCAGAGCGGCAAGATACGGCCATCCCCCTTGAAAGCTGCAGCTACAGCTTCCCTTGCCGAACGAGCCGGCGGTAAAGCTGCACCAGGCGGCGCTGCAACACGCCCAGCTTATACAGCATCACAAGCAGTATAAAAATCCATTGCAGTCGAAAAACGCCGTTTACCAGGTACTTGCGCGCCGAGGTGGTCACAGCGCGGGGTAGCAGCTGAAACGGGCCCCGCGCCCGCAGGCGGGCCACTATGTCCTGAACTTCCATCACCAATAAATCTTCGCGGTAGCCCCCAATGCGGGCAAATAAGTCGCGGCGCACAAACAAGCTTTGGTCGCCGAAGCGCACGGCCCGTGAACGGCAGCCGGGAGCACCAGGCGCTAAACCGCAAAAACCAGTGTGGATAATCGAAGGACAGCCGGTAGCAGCCCGCCCCGTCCGCTAGAAGAGTTGAATTATTAGCGTTTAGCCAGCGCATTAAGTGGTTGTCCGAGAGTACTAATGGCCTCGCTCAAGCCGTACTCGCGCACAATCTGAGCCATCTTCTGCCCGCTTGACGATGTAGGATACACTGAGCCGCCCCGTGGTCGACGCTTCTGGCATCGCGTGCAGGCCTTCTACACCAGCGATTCAGTGAAAAGAGCCGTTTAGTTGGCTCGCTTTCTACTGCAACGTAATGGCTCGGCCCTGTAAAGCCTTCTCGGCCTCTGGCAAAATCTCGCAGTTATCCCAGATGCCCGTCAGGAGCGTTTGCGCATAGGAGTCAGGGAGCCCATTAGCCCGCATCAGCTGATGAGCCTTGCCGTTGTCGTAGGTGAAGGTGTGAAAGGAGTAGCTGAATAGGCCATCAGTATCGTCGAGCAGCAGGTACCATACGCGCGGGGTGCCATCGTTGGCTGGCATCCCAATCACGCCCGCGTTGAGCCAGCAGTGCCCCGCGCGCTCATCGACAAAGGGCAGGCCGGCGTGGCCGGACAGTATCACTGCGGCCCCGGTAGCGGCAAAGCTAGCTTCTTTCACAGGCCAGGGGGTAGAAGCAAACACGAAATCGGAGATGTCGGTGGCCGCCCCGTGCAGCACAGTTACCGTCTGGCCTGCATACCGGAAAGAGAGCTGAAGAGGCAGGGTGCTCAGCCAGGCGACCGAGCCGGCCGACAGGCTCCGCACCGCGTAGGGAAACCAGGCACGGGACAATAAATCGCACCGGCTGCCCTCGGCGAAATTGCAGCCGCAGTCGTCTTCACCCCGGATAATGTTCTGCTCTACATTGCCCTGAATGGCGTGCACCCCCCAGGCTTTTACCCGCTGCACCGTGGCTTCGGGTTGGGCGCAGTAGCCCACGATGTCGCCGGTACAGATGATGTTGCCCGCTGGAATTGGCAGCTGGTCGGCAATGTTCTGAAGCGCTTCCAGGGCCTGCAAGTTCGAGTAGGGCCCCCCGAAAACTAGTAGCCGGCCGCTGCGCGAGCCGAGGTCGGTGGGAAGGAGGTTATCCATGAGCAGGCTTTTTTTGGAGAAGCACACAAAGTCCGAATACCCCGAAACAGAAACCCGACGTAAGCAGGTTCGCGCTAAGCAGCGCCCCGTACTTGCCGTCGCCCAGGCGCAGGGTATCGGACAGGGGGAATATCGTCAGCAAGCCGCCCAGCACCAGCCCCCCGATGACCGATAGGTGAAAGGCCAGGCGCGGGACGGGCACATACCAGAACAAAAACACGGGGGCCAGCCCCAGCACCAGCGTCCCGCTGATGGTAGTAGCCGATAGAATGGCGGGGTTGAAAAATACCGGGATGGTGCCCAGTACCGTTAACACCACCATGGCCCACCGTCCTCTCGATACGCTGGGCACGGCCCTTTTGCTCAGGTCAATGCTGATGAGTTTGGAGAACGAGGCCATGGCCGAATCGAGGGTCGACGAGGCGGAGGTAACCATGATGAGGTTCAGCAGCAGCAGCATCGGCACGCCGAAGTACCGCGCCACGGCCACCGGGGCTTCGCCCGTCAGGGCGTTGAGCTTGGCGAAGATGCCCACGAAGCTGAAAAAAATGATGCAGCCCGAACCGATGGCCCCCGCCCAGAGGTACGACCGCAGCGTCGTGCGCGTATCGGAGATAAACCCCCGGTCGGTGAGCACTGGGTCGTGAAAAGGGTAGCTGAAACACTGCACCAGCGCCACCAGCAGCAAATCGACGCCCTGCCCCAAGGTCCATTCCCCGCTGCGCAGAAAGGGCTGCAGGCTACTCCCGTACTGGGGCAGGATAAACCCCAGAATCACCGCGAGCAACACCACAAAGAGCGACAGCTGAATCACGTCGGTCATAATCGAACTGCTCATGCCGCCCTTGAGCGTGTAGGCCAGCGTGAGCAGGGTGAACACCACAATGGCGACGTAGTAACTGCTCGTGCCCTGCCCGCCAAAATACGAGCCGATGACGATGGTGTTGGACCAGATTTCGTTGTACAGCCGAATGATAATCAGGAAGGTAAAGACAACCACCGCCCCCGCGCCATATTTCGATTCCAGAAAATGGTGGATGCTGCGGTAGCCCCCTCGGTTGCGCATGGACACGATGACGAACCCGGCCACCAGAAACGACAGGTAATACCCCGCGTAGGCCACGCCCCCCACCAACCCGAAGCTCTGGCCCAGGTTGGCGGCATTGGTAATCGACTTGGCAAACAGCCAGGAAATGACCAGGCTACTCGTCAGGAAAACCGTATTGGGGGTCCGCTCCTGGCGGGCTCCCCGGAAAAATTCGGCCGCGGTCCGGGACAGCGGGGACACGAAAAACAACGTAATGCTGGATGCCAGCACCAACGCCCACTGCCATAGGGTTGTACTCATACGGGGGTTAATCTTCCGCTTCTACTACGGGTTGTTGAACGCTTATTACTTGTATCCCTTGCGTGGGGCTGAGTGCCACTTGCGCTTCCATGAAGACGTCTGAATCTGGAACGCCCAAGCGCGTATAAAAGCGAAATTCTCCCTGCTGGCACCCCACAAAAGCGGTCCGCGACAGGGCCCATTCTTGTGCCGAGCCTAATTGTTTAACAACAGGGTTTCCCGTAAACAGCGCCTTGGTCAGCCGTTGGTGCAGCCACGGCTTATCGCCCCGGAACACAATCAGCTCGCTCTGGTAATTGTGTGAGACGTCCAATGCAGGGCCAGCGTCCTCCACGATGGGGTTGACCACGGCACTATCATTCAAGCATGTGGTCACCACCTGCACGCGGTACCGCTCCGGCCCTGGCAACAAGGTGTCGCGCCGTTCCACTACCGAATCCAGCGGCCAATACGTGCGGCGTGGCGTGGCCTTGGGGCGCTGAACGATGGTCAGCTGCTCCCGTGGTGTTTGGTCTGGTGAGGTGCAGCCTGAAGCGGTTACCACTGCCAAAAGGCCGATGACGGATGGTTTCATTCAGCAATAAAGTGCCTGTTGGCAAGTGTTCACGAGAACGGTCCAATCTAGCGAAAGGAAGGTAATCAGCGAGCCCACCATACGGGAACGTTGATGCTGTTATTCTGGGTGTTGGCGGCCGCTTTTTGATACTCCACCGCGTTCAGCGCGCTTTCCGTGCCGGGGTAGGGCATTCGCTTGGGAATCAGTCCGTTGTTGAGGCTGGCCGAAACCGTTTTCAGGCGGGGAAAACCCGTCCGGCGGTACTCGGTCCAGCCTTCGTAGGCGTGGTTGATGTTGCCCAGCCATTTCTGCGTCAGGATTTGCTCGATGGGGTTCTGGCCATTCTGATTGTAAGCCACCTGGCTGCTGGTGAGGTAGCTGGCGGGCAGTGCCACGCCCCAGTAGGCAAACGACTGGGTAATGCCCTGCTCATACAAGGTCCTGGCCGAGGCGGACACTAGGCCCCGCTGGGCGGCTTCGGCCAGCCAGAAACTGGTTTCGGCTGCGGTCATGTAGTTGGCCGATAAACGGTCGGAGTTTTCGCGGAAGATGGTCCCCGTGAGCGAGTAATCGGCCAGCGAAATGGAGAGCTTAGAGGCATCCGGTCCGTTCAACAGGCCTTTGTAAACCGCCGGATTAGCCGCCGTGGGTCGGAAGTACGTCGCTATCCGGGGGTCGCCCAGTCCCGTGAGCAGCTCCTCGCTGGTTTTGGACATGATAAACAGGTTGAAATCACCGATGCGAGCCGTCGACATGCGGAAATTGTTGGGCTGGGTCAGCGAGAATCGGTAGACGGCATTGTCCGCATTCGTCTTGATGTAATTGCCATCCGTCACGACTTTTTGCAGGGCAGCCTGCACGTTCACCTTGCCCGATATACGCATCAGTGCCCTTATTTTCAGCGAGTTGGCAAAAAGTATCCATTTGCTGCGGTTGCCACCGTAGATGACGTCACCGTCGAGCGCCGTCGGCCCTTTGTAATTGTTGATTGAGGCGATGCCCTTGTCGAGGTTGTCGAGGATGCCGCCGGGTGCCGTGTAGATGGATTCCTGGGTGTCGTAGGCCGGCGTAATCACCCCGGCTTTGCCCTGCAGCGCTTCGCTGTAAGGAACGTCGCCGTACAGGTCCGTCAGCTCGGCGGCGATGTAGGCTTTCAGTATCAGGGCCGGTCCTTCGTACACCCCAAAAGCCGTGTTCGCGCGCGCTTTCTGCAGCAGAATCTCATTGTCGCGCAGGTTGCTGTACAGAAACGGCCACGGATTGCCACCGTACTGCGGTTCGTTCAGGCTGTGCCGGTCGAACAGGTTGAAGTCGATGGCCGTGAAGTACTGCCCCAGCAGGTTGCCCGCCACGAAGGCTTCGTACGACATCTGCTCGCCGTAGTCGAAGGTGATTTTGCGCAGCAGCAGCGACGGTTGCACGTCGACCGGCGCGTTGGGGTTCGTGTTGATGTCCTCGAAGCCGTCCTTGCAGCCGGGCAGAAAGCCCGCCAGTGCGGTCAGCAGCAGGATGCTATATAATTTCCGTTTCATGGTGGGGTGGTAGAGCTTAAAAGTTCGCGCTCAGCTTCAAGCCCAGGTTACGGGTGGTGGGGTAGGTCATGTCCTCGACGCCGGTCTGCAGTTGGTTTTGTTGGAACGAGGTCTGCTCGGGGTCGAAGTGCGGGATGTGCGAGAGGGCCAGCAGGTTCCGTCCGACCAGGGCCACGGTCAGCCGCTGCGTGTGCAGCTTGTTGGTCAGCCAGGCCGTTTGAGGCACGGTATAGCCGATGGTCACTTCCCGTAACTTGACATACGAGGCATTGTAGGTGCTGTTCTCCTCGTTGTTGCGGTCATAATACATCCGGTAGTAGGTTTCGGCCGGAATGGCCTTCGTATTAGGCTGGTAGTTCGGGTTTTCGGGAGTACCGATGTTCACCATGCCTTTGGCTATGATGCCCGCATCGGGCCGGTCGGCCGTTTCAATGAGCTGACCCGCCACGCCGGCCAGAGCCAGCGTGCGCGACACCAGAATGCCGCCCTGCCGCCAGTCGAGCAGAAAGCCGAGATTAAAATCGCCCACGCTGAACTGATTCGACAGCCCCACCATGAAGTCGGGGTTGTAGTTGCCCAGCTTCTTCAGCGTGTTGTCGGCAATGTACTGCCCGTTGCTGCCCACGATGAAGTCGCCCTGCGGGCTGCGCAGGTAGCCCGTGCCCCACATATCGCCCATGCGGTCGCCCTGCCGCACCTGGTACCAGACCGTCTGGTTCACGTTGTCGTAGATGCGGTTGTAGCCCAGCGTCAAGGTACCGGCTTCTGCGGGCAGGGACACCACGGTGGTCCGGTTCCGGCTGAAATTCAGGTTCACATTCCACCGGAAGCGGTTCGCCTGCACGGGCGTGGCGTTCACCACCGCCTCGAGGCCCCGCGACCGCACCTCACCCCCGTTGATGACCCGTTCGCTGTAGCCCGTCGAGATGGCGATGGGCAGCGACAGAATCTGGTTGCTGGTGCGGGAATCGTAATAGGTCAGGTCGAAACCCAGCCGGTCGTTAAAAAAGCGGACATCCGCTCCTACTTCCAGCGAGGTGATGGATTCCGGTTTCAGGTTTGTATTGGCAATACTGCTCTGGGCGCCGAAAGCAGGCTGCGAAAAAACCGGGTTCCGGGCGGTGTATACCCCCGCGGTCTGATACGGACCGGTGTCGTTGCTGACGTTGGCGGCGCTGGCCCGTACTTTGGCGAATGACACGACCGCGGGCAGCTGGAACTGGTTCGACAGCACCCAGCTGGCCGATGCCGACGGGTAGAAGAAGGCCGTATTGGCCGTAGAAGTTGGCGTAGCCAGGGCGCTCGACCAGTCGTTGCGCCCGGTGATGTCGACAAACAAGAGGTTTTTATACCCCAGCTTGGCTAGGGCATACAGGCTGTTGATGCGCTTGCGGCCACTCTGCTGGTACACCTCCACCGGCGAGGCAGCGTTGTTGAGCTTGAACACGCCCGGCTGCGCCAGCGTCAGCGCTTGGTATTGGTCGAATGAGGTCGCTTGGTCCAGGCGGTTGCCCCCGGCCGATACATCGAGCGAGAGCGGCCCCAAGCTGCGGGTGTAGTTCAGCAGGAAGTCGGTGTTGATTTCCCGAAAAAAAACGCCGTTCTCGGCGTAAGCGCCGCTCTTGAAGCGGTTGCTGCTGAAGGCCCGCCGATACTGGCGGTTCTCATTGGAGTAGTCCATGCTGCTCCGCACCAGCAGCGTCAGGTTGTTGACCAGTTCGGCCGTCAGGGCCAGATTGCCGATGAGGCGGTCGCGGTTAAACGAATTCTGGTTTTCGTAGAGCGTAAAATACGGGTTGTCGAAGTAGGTGTAGTTGTAGGAAAACTGCTGAATACCCTCCAGCCCCGGCTGCCAGTACTGTTTCATGGAGTTGATATCGGTTTGCCGGCCCAACCAGGCACTCAGGGCGTAGTTGGTGTTTTCCGAACCGTACTTGGTCGCGGGGCGGTTGTCGCTGCCGCTGTTGATGTAGTTAATCGAGGAGCTAATCTTTAGCCGCCGGGTCGGGTCGAACTGCAGCCGGGCGGCCAGGGTTTTGCGCTTCAGGTCCACGCCCGGAATAATCGACTGGCTGTTGAGGTCCGTGTAGGAGAGCCGGTAGCTGCCTTTGTTATAGTCGCCCGACACTGCCAGGTTGTTGATGGCTGTATGCCCCGTCTGGTAAAAATCGCGCAGGTTGTTGGGGTGCGACACAAACGGCGTCGGGGTGACGGGGAGTCCGCTGTAAAGCTTCGTATCGGCGCCGCGCACCACCTGGCCGTTGGGCAGGGTTACGGGGCTGTCGTACTGCGGCGTCAACACGCCCGCGTCCAGCTTCGGGCCGTAGCTGTACGAAATGTTGTCGTTGACACCCCCGCCCAGGCCGTCGCCGTACTTGAATGCCCCGCTGTTGCCCTGCCCGTAGCTGTTCTGAAACTGGGGCAGCTGAAACGGCTGCTCGGCGTAGAAGGTGCTGTTGAAGCTCACGCCAATGCCTTTGCCCGCCCCCGAACCGTCTTTGGTCGTAATCAGGATGACCCCATTGGCCGCCCGGGTGCCGTAAAGGGCGGCCGCGCTGGGTCCTTTCAGCACCGATACCGACGCCACGTCGTCGGGGTTAATTTCCCCGGCCCCGTTGCCGAAATCGATTTCCTGAAACCCGTTGGCATCGTCGTCGACCCGGTTGACCACCGTGGCGTTGTTGATAATAATACCGTCGACCACAAAGAGCGGATTGTTGTTGGTGAAGGACGATTCGCCCCGGATGGTAATGCGCGACGACGCCCCCACCCCCGTTGAGCCGGCCGTGACCATGACGCCCGCTACCTTGCCCGCCAGATTGTCGAGAAAGTTGGCAGCTTTCACCTCGCTAACCTGCCGGCTATCTAGTTTCTGCACCGCGTAGCCCAGGCTCTGGGCGTTGCGCTCCAGCCCCAGGGCCGTCACAACGACCTCGTTAAGAACAAGGCCCACAACTAGCTTAACCGTCATGTTGGTTTGGCCCGTATACTGAATTTCCTGCGATTTGAAGCCCAGGGAGGTAAAAACTAGTACGTCGGCGGGCTGCAGATTGGTGAGCGTGAACGTGCCCGTGGCATTCGTGAGCGTACCCGCCTGCGTACGTTTTACCTGCACGGTGGCCCCCACAATCGGTTGCGATGAGGTACTGTCTACAACCTGCCCGGTGAGTTTCTGGGCAAATACGGATGCGGATACTACGCAAAGAAAGGCAACGAGTAGTACTGTTCGCATATAGGGGAAGTATTGAAAAAAAGAAATTTTGGCAATTTACAACAGGGGGAGCTAGGGATGATGGACCGAAAAAGGACGCATAGTTATTCCGTTATGGCAGCCACAACCGCCGAGACGTTGCCCGACAAACGATGTAAATGCGACGGCGGATTTAAGTCCGAATCGTTACGCCCTCAAAAGTAGCCCACTTGTTGAGGTGGTCTTGCTAAGCTGGACATAGCATTAACCTCAATATCACCAGTCTCACAACGCAGGAGAGGCGGGCAGAGAAAATAGCAGTAGGGTATTTGGACTACTATGGCCTTGGGTAAAAGTTTGGTACAAAGGTTAAACGGGCGGCCGCTCGGTGGTCGGGGCTCCAACTCCCTACTAACCAAGACGTAGTTACAACGGCAACTCGCTTAAATCAACATGCGTAACATACGGTTCTAAGAATGCCCAACTGGTAAAGGTGCGTATCTCGTAAATGATGGGGTTGTAGTACACTTCGGCAAAAAAGCCGCCGGGCAGGTGAAACAGGCTGACCAGGTCGGGGCCGTCGCGGCGGATGGTCAAAAAGAGGCCGTCCAAAGAAACCAAGCTGATTTGCTTCAGCAGCGGCAAAGCCTGGAATGCTTCCTGAGAAATTGCCATATACCACCCGTTGCCCGCGCCAAAAGAAAGCTACGTACGTACGGGGCCGGGCCAGCGGTTTGGGCACGGGGCTGAAGAATGGTACCTGCCCGGAGTAACCCATTTTCTACGCTCGCGGCTCGGTCAGGGCATTGCCCTTCGGTTTTCCTCACGCGGCGGTAAGCAAAGCCGAAGACAGCTTCTGGAATTCGCGTCTACACAAGAAAGGCGAGGCCCAGCAGCGTGACAACTCCCCTTACTGCCGCTAGTGCAAGGGCAGAACCCGGCTCATAAGGTGTAGAGGCCCGTTTGGCAACCGGGACCCCGTGAGCAGCCACCCTCCCGGCTGCCATTACTAGGCTCCCTGCTAAAAGCGTTACCCCTACCGTAGACAAAAGACCGCTGATGTCGCCGAGCAGGAGCAAGGAGCGTATTGACAAGCGCAAGTGCGGGAGTTAGTCGATCGGGAATACTGCAATGTTACAGGTTGATCGACGACGTGGGGCGCTGCCCAAACCAGGAATAAAAAGGCACAGCCGCCGGGCACCACGCGACCTAAAAAAGCCCCGACGTATGCCGGGGCTTTTCTAGGTTCAGGGCTTCGGCAGAACCAATACTTGACGGCCAATCCCGCGCAGGTCGTCAGCGTGAAAAGCAACAAAGCAAAGCGGTTCGCCCGCCAGCGCTGCCGAGGCGACGGATTTTTCCAGGGGAGCGCGGTAAGTCGGGGCTGTTCGGGGGAGGTGCATTCTCTGGTTGCCCCTGGGTGGTGCGCTCACAGCCGGGCTTGTCTTTTTGCAAGTACTCGTCGGGGCGGGGCACGCGGCGCCGGGGCTGGGCAAACGTTTTGGCGGTGTAGCCCTGGGAGGTTCCCCGGGGAATGGAGCGAGACGGCCACCGGGCGTCCGTATCCCCCGCTGCTACCAAAAGGCCGGGCCCTAAGCCAATGAAACTTACTGAAAGCTCTTTTTCAGTTCGGCGGCGGCCAGCGCCTGGGCTTCTTGGGCCTCGGGCACTACCGGGGCCATGCCGAAGAACTCGTGCGTGACGCCGGCGTACACTTTGGACGTGACGGCGACGCCCGCGGCCTTGAGCTTGGCGGCATACTCTTGTCCTTCGCTTTGCAGCGGGTCAATTTCGGCGTTGATGACGGTGGCTGGAGGCAACCCCGTCAGGTTAGGCGCGTTCACCAGCGAAATCAGCGGGCTGGCCCCGTCGGCGGCCGAGTTGAGGTATTTGTCGAAAAACCACTGCATCAGCGGCTTGCTCAGCGGTTTGGCGGTGGCGTACTGCGCGTAGGAGGGCGTGGTCATGTCGTAGCGGGCGATGGGGTACACCAACAGTTGGTGCACCGGCAGGGGCACGCTCGCGTCGCGGGCCATCAGGCACACGGCAGCGGCGAGGTTGCCGCCCGCGCTCTCGCCGGCCACGGCAATGCGCTGCGCGTTGATTTTCAAAGCAGTAGCGTTGTCGCGCACCCAGCGATAGGCCGCGAAAGCGTCGTTGTGGGCCGTGGGGTACTTGTTTTCCGGCGCCTTGCGGTACTGCACCGACACCACCACCGCGCCCGTTTGCTCCGCCAACGCGCGGGCCGACGGATCGTAGGTGTTCAGGTTGGCAATCACCCAGCCCCCGCCTTGGTAGTACACGAGGCCCGGGTTGGAAGCCGCCGCGTTTTTGGGCGTGTAGATGCGCACCCGAATGGTGCCGCCCGCCACGGGAATGCGCTGCCCCGTGGTATCCACCAGGGGCGTGGGCATCGGGAGGTTATAATCCTTCATCACGGCCATCACGGCGTCGGTGGCCGACGGGGCCAGGCGGGCCTGCTGCGGCGTGAGCGTGTACAGCGGCACGCCTTTGCTCAGCTCGTCCAGCTTCTCGATGACGGTTTGCATCTCGGGCTTGATGGTCGGCCCCCATTCGGGTTTGGGGCCTTTGGGCATGATAGTCGTGACGGGCGAAGCGCCATCATCGTCGTTACAAGCGGAGAAGGCGAGGGCCAACAGCACGATCATGCCGTGCAGGAAGCTTCGGCCCCGGAGTCTGAGTGCCACGCAGTTGTTTGTTTTCATGTTCGTATTAGGGAGAAAGAAAGCTGTTTTTAGACTACTTAAGAAACAGTTGTAAGTTATTTATTATCAATGCCTTATAGGGTTGAGCGGTGCGAAGCCGGCACGACACTAAACGCGGCCTTTAGGCCGTTGGCGGCTTCAGCTAAGGCGTTCTTGGCCGTATCGGCCACGCCTGCGGTGCCGAAGAATTCGTGCGTCATGCCGGGGTAGCACCCGTGCTTGGTGGGCACGCGGGCCGCCTTGAGGCGCTGGGCCCGCAGCACGTCCAGCTCCGCCGTGAGGACCAACGCGGGCGGCAACCCGCTCAGGTCGGCGTTGACCAAATCGATGCGCGGGCCGCGGCGGGCCGGGCGACAAAGTCCTCCACGGCGTTTTTCAGCGTGGGTTTGTTGCGCGCGTTGTGGGGCGTTGTGGGGCGTTGGCTGCGCCCCAGGCCAATTGGTCCAGAAGGGCCTGAAGCTGCGTGTCGGAGGTGCTGGGCATGGGGTGCGGTAGGAAAAGATGAAACATTCAGGCCGGGCGGTTCGCCTAAGCGGGCCCGACCTGCCCCGAGCCGCCGGTCAGGCCCGCTTGGTTGGAATTGCATACGGCCCGCAGCCCGCCCTTGGGCTGCGGGCGGGACGAAGCGGCTGCTTTTGGGGCCGAGTTGCCGTGTTCGCGCGGCGTGATGGGCTGTCGGCGCGGGAGCGGGGAGGGGGGGTTACGAGGCAAAGCGCTGGAGAAAGCGCTGGATGTCTTGGGTGTAGCTGCGCGAAGAGGTTAGGTGCGTGTCGTCGTGCAGGGTAATCAGGTACTCGCCGTGCGACCACGGTCGCAATTCCTTGATGTAAGCCGAGTTAACGATAACCGAGCGGTGGATGCGCAGGAATACCCTCGAGTTGAGCTTGCCTTCGAGTTGGCTGAGCGTCGTGCGCAGCAGGTGCTGTTGGCCCGGCGTGTGCAGCGTTACGTAATTGCCCTTCGACTCCAGATACAGCACCTGGTCGGCTTTGACAAAGTATAAGCGCCCCTGGTGCTTGAGCAAAAACTGATCGGCTCCCGGCGCGGGGGCAGGGGCGGGCTCCTGCTGCGGCCACGCGCGCAGCAAGGCCGTGAGATGGTGGCGGGTCTGATGGGCGCTGCGCTGGTCCAACATGTGGCGGGCATGCGCCAGGCACGCCGTAAACCGGTCGGGGTCCAAGGGCTTAAGCAAATAATCGATCGCCCGGGCTTCGAAGGCCTGCAGCGTGTACTGGTCGTAGGCCGTGACGAACACGACGAGCGGCAAGGACCGGCCCCGCACCCGCTGCAGCACTTCCAGGCCGCTCAAGTCGGGCATTTGCACGTCCAGAAACACCAAGTCGACGCCGGCCTCGCCTTCCAGCCACGCTACCGCTTCGGTGCCGTTGCTGCATTCGCCGGCGACCACGTAGCCGGGCGCAGCGGCCAACAGCTGTCCCAAGCGGCGGCGGGCCAGCGGTTCGTCATCCACAATCAGCGTACGAATGGGCTCTACAGGGGCCAAGGCAAAGCAGTTAGGAGTGGGGCTGATACGGCAGTTCAATGCGCACGGCAAAGCCTTGCGCCGGAGCCGTGTGGATGGTCAAGGCATAGTACGCGCCGTAAAGCGCGCGCAACCGGTCTTCGCTGTTGCGCAGGCCAATGCCCCGCGGCCCGGTCCGGTCGGTGCCCGGGCCGTTGTCGCGCACGTGCAACACGAGGCGCTCGCCCTGCCGCTCGGCCTGGATGTGAATGGCCCCGGCCCCTGTAGCGGAAGCCAGCCCGTGCTTGACGGCGTTCTCCACGAGTGGCTGCAACAGCAAGTTGGGCACCAGTGCTGGCAGCGCGGCCGGGTCCAGCTCGTAGGTGATGGCGAGGCGGTCGGCAAAGCGGATTTGCTCCATGTCCAGGTACAATCCCGTGAATTGCAGCTCCTGGGCCAACGGGATCTGCTGCTCGTCGGTATGGTCCAGTATCAAGCGCAAAAACGCGCCCAACTTGGCCGTCATGCGCTGGGCCGCCTGGGGGTCGTCGCCGATGAGCGTGGCAATGGCGTTGAGCGTGTTGAACAGAAAATGGGGCTGAAGCTGCATTTTCAGGGCCTGCAGCTGGGCGTGGACGAGCTGCACTTCCAGGCGGGCGGCGTCAAGGTTGCGGCGCTGGTAGCGGCCGGAGAAGTCCAGGGCGTAGGCCACCCCCAGCAGCATCCAATACCCGGGCACCCAGACGTTGACGCTGGACAAGATGGCAGCCCACGAGAGCACGGTGCCGGGCACGGCCAGCAGGTACAGCAGCGCCACGTACAGGGTGCGAAACACGGCCGTGAGCGCCACACTACTCCCCACGTGCACCAGCGCGTAAGGGAGCATGCGGCGCCGGCCGGCGGTCAAGTCGAAGCGGGCGGCCAGCCAAAACACGACCGGCGTAAGCAGCGTCCAGAGCCCGCCGTAAACCAAGGGCCCGAGCACGGCCGTGCGCCACGGCACGCGGGTGCCGCTGGTCAGGGCCTGGGCATATACCAGCGCGACCATGAACACGGTGAACAGCGCCCACGCCAGGGCCACGCGGCCCCACTTGATTTTCTCCAACTTGAGCATGCACTCTGATTCCCGGGTAGGCCTTCTCCAACGGAAAACGGCGGCGGAAGTTGACGCTCCCCGGCCCGGCCCCCACCGCCCAGGGCCGGGCACTGCCGTTCATCCCGCAAATCGGCCCATCCATCCCACGGCGTAGCCCACCCGTTGCCTTTTTCCGTAGGACCCTGCTCCACCCAACTCGCTGCATTTGCCCATGCCTTTCTCCCCCGACGACCAGTTGGTCCAACGCCTGCAGGCGCGCGAACCAGCGGCCATGACCGTGTTCTACGACCGCTACGGGCCGGTGCTCTACCGCATCATTTGGCGCATCGTGCGCGACGAGGGCTTGGCCGAGGACGTGCTCCAGGAGGCCATGCTCAAAATCTGGGCCGGCTGCGCCTCCTACGACCCGTCCCGGGGGCGGGTGTTTACCTGGGCCCTGAACGTGTGCCGCCACGCCGCCATAGACCAGCTGCGCACCCGCCAGCAGCAGTTGGCTCGCCGCACCGAACCCTTGGCGGGCAGCGCGGCCGCGTGGCGTCAGGCCAGTGGCCCGACATTTAACCCCGACCACGTGGGCGTGCGCGAGTTGGTGGCGCAATTGCCGCCCCGGGATAGGGGCTTGGTGGACTTGCTTTTTTTCGGCGGCCTGACGCACGTGGAAGCCGCCGCGCACCTGCAGCTGCCCTTGGGAACGGTCAAAACGCGGGTGCGCGCCGCCCTGCGGGTACTGGCCGCGCTCGCCCGGTAAAGGAGTTGAAGCCCGCCCGCTCCGTTCGTGGCAAGCCTACCCAGCCAGATACGGGACAAGCCCACCGTGATCTCGCGCTCACGCAACGCGTTGGAAAGCGAAGCGGGTTCGTCCAGGGCCGGCGGGCTCCCGGCGCCCCCGCGTCACCTTCCTGCTCGGGTGGAGGCCGCGCGGAGAGGACCGTTTCCAGCGCCGCCAGCAGGGACCCGTGCCCTTGCCGCCCCGCCGCCAGTGAGTAGGGCCGGGCCTGCGAAAATACCCGCTCGGTCGCGCGGGCGCTACCCAGCAACTCTAGTCCGCTACCATCAGATCAGTCAAGATTTGGTAGAGCAGCGCTTCATCAAAGGGCTTAGAGACGCAGGCCTGCATGCCGGCGGCCAGGCACTGCTGTCGGTCCGCCTCGAAGGCGTTGGCTGTCAGGGCTACGACGGGCACTGCCGCCCGCGCCGGATCGGGCAGGGCCCGAATGGCCGCGGTGGCTTCCAGCCCGCTCATGCCCGGCATCTGGATGTCCATCAGCACCCCGTCGTAGGGGTGGGCCGCCGCTTGGGCAATGGCGGTGGGGCCGTCTTCGGCTTCGTCGTAGGCGATGCCCCACTCTTCCAGCAGCAGCCCGGCCACCAGGCGGTTGATTTCGTTGTCTTCCACCAGCAGCACCCGCCGGCCCTGCAGGCCCCGGCGGCCGCCCTCGGTTTCCGGACTGGTGGGCACCGGCGGCGGGGCCGTGCCGCGGGGCAGCGTGAGTTGGAACGCAAACGTGCTGCCTACCCCCGGCGTACTATCCACGGTGAGCGTGCCGCCCATCCGCTCCACCAGCGCTCGGCTGATGCTCAAGCCCAAGCCCGTGCCGCCGAAATGGCGCGCCGTATCGGCGGAGGCCTGGGTGAAGTTCTCGAAGATGCGCTCCACTTTGTCGGGCGCGATGCCCACGCCGGTGTCGGTGAAGCGAAACGCAATGGTCAGCGCCTTGGCCGTTTCGGCCACCTGGTAGCCGCCGGCCGTGATTTTGCCGCCCGCGGGCGTGAACTTGATGGCGTTGGAGAACAGGTTCAGCACCACCTGGCGGATGCGGTGCGGGTCGCCGACGACTTGCGGGTTGGGGCAGGACTCGTGCAGGCGAATGGCTTCCACTTCGATGCCCTTCTCCTGGGCCTGCACGAACAGCGGCTGCGCCGCCTGGAACAGCATCTCGCACACGTCAAAGGGCTCGTGGGCCAGCTCCAGCTTGCCGGAGGTGATTTTGGCCATGTCCAGCACGTCGTTAAGGACGCCCAGCAGGTGCCGACCCGACCCCTGCACGATGCGCAGCAATTCTTGCTGACGGGGGGCTAGGGGCGTCTTGGCCAGCTGGGCGGTGATGCCCAGCACGCCTTTGAGGGGCGTGCGGATTTCGTGGCTCATGTTGGCCAGAAAGTTAGCCCGGGCTGTGGCCGCCGCTTCGGCGGCGTGCTGGCGCAGGCGACGGGTTGTCTTGCTTCGAGCCGCAGCCAATTCCCATGAAGGCCCGCACGCCCGTCAGGCTGGCCGCGGCAATCGCGTACAGTGCTTGACGGCGCGAGGTCGTCTGGCCCAAGCGCCGCGTCAGGGCATCAAAGGAAAATTGCTCCATACGTCCACGCTTCGTCTTACCGTTTCCCTGTCGTTGAGTCGCTGGCCCGGAAGTAGCAGCGGCCCTACACCCCTGACTCCTGCCTAAGCGATCCCCTGCTGAACTTTGCGGTTGTAGAGCATCGCCGTTAGCTTACTAGCCGTTGGTGCTGGTAAGGCGATGGGTGGGAACAGGCCGCTCGTAGCGGTGCTGTCCGGAAGGGAGGGCCCGCGCTGGCGTAGCCCGCCACTCGGGCAGGCAAGTAGCTATGGGAAGGAGAAAGGCGGTGGCGCGGCAATTCGGGCCTTTCCGGTTTTTGAAAAAAGAAGTAAAAGGGCAACGTTCCTGCACGATTTCACAACCACCGTCCAACAGCGCGACGGAATACGCCAGACCCGTCGACGCTACCGATGGTTTTCAGGCTGGGGTATTCCTGCATGCATGGGGATACCCATGCATGCAAGAGCAAGCTTAATATAGCAAATATTTAATTATTGATCAATGTTGTGCCCGTCGTGGAAAAACGGGCGTTTTCCCGCGACAAACCCGCCGGTAAGAAACGCCTCCGAAAACCTTCGAAAAAGTGTCTCAAAGGTTGATCTCAGGAATCAACGTCTCGCTATCTTCGCGCTTGCTGACTTCTTGAGAACTCGACTATGATTTGTGGCTACGCCCGCGTGAGCACCCCCGACCAACAACTGCACCTGCAAGTAGACGCTCTGCAGGCGTATGGCTGCTCGTCGATTGTCCAGGAGAAAATCTCCTCGATGAAAGAACGCCCCCAGCTGCAGCAACTCATAAGTGGGTTGCGGAAAGGCGACACCTTAGTGGTATGGAAGCTGGATCGGCTGGGCCGCTCCTTGAAAGATCTGGTGACCCTGGTGGCGGGCTTTCAGGAGCGAGGCATTCACTTCGTCAGCTTGCAGGACCATTTGGACACGACCACCGCGCAGGGAAGGCTCATGTTCAACCTGTTTGCCTCGCTCGCGGAGTTCGAGCGCGACCTGATCCGCGAGCGCACCCACGCCGGGCTCACCGCCGCACGAGCGCGGGGCCGGCAGGGTGGGCGGCCCAAGGGCTTGAGCAAAGAAGCGCTGAGCAAGGCCCAGGCGGCCAAGACGCTGTATTTGCAGCAGGATAAGACTGTGCCCGAGATCGGCCAACTGTTGGGCGTGGGACGCGCCACCATTTACCGCTACTTGGCCCACTTGGGGGTAAAGACCGGCACCATTTCCACGCTGTAGTCAGACCAGACCCTTAGAACAGTCCATTGCTCTACGGAACCAACCATTTGCGTGTACTTCGTTAGCGACTTCTCCGTGTCCCCGCATCTCGTTCGCAATGTGCCCCTTGGGGTTCGCTATGCAGTCTGAAGCCACTAGCGGGCATGACATGCAATTACCAGTCTTGCCAAATGCTCCTTCTAAGTGAACAACCCGTATTTAGCCACGCCAGTGTTTCGATGAGGCTGCTAGACGAACGGCATGCCCAAGGCACGTTGCAGCTGCGTTAACGTGGTCGCATTCCGGGTCTCGTCGGGGGTTACTGAAGCCAAGTCGCCCCCCTGCAGGGCTTGCAAGACTTGGAATGCTTGCTCCAGCTGCGGGCGGCAGAAGTCCAGCAGGTGGGTATCGCGAATGCCGCCGACTCGCAGTTGGTCGGTCTGAGTCAGCAGTTCCTGGTGAATCTGCAGTGCCCGGCCCGTCACCGGGCTGTCCGTTCCCAAAAGCGCGAGCTGCGCGTACGTTGCTTCGTCCTTATCGTAGAACTTCGACTTGAGCAGTTGCCAAGCCCCACCGTATTTGTGATCGGCTAACACATAGCTCACCCGTTTTACGCGCGCCACCAGCGCGGAACTGGCGCACATGGGACACGGCTCGAGCGTGGTATACAGGGTGGCGCCGGCGTTGCAGAAGTCATCGGGCTCGTGCCCGGGTCCCATGAACATCGACGAGCGGTAGTAGCCCTCGATCGCTTGGGCCGGCTGCCGGGGCCGCTTGGCACTGACCCGCGCGATCGCCGTCCGCAAGGCGCGCTGCTCCCCGTGCTGAAGCGGGCTGCCTTCGGCGTGGATCGCGTTGCGCTCCAGGGCGAGCAGTTCGCCATCTACGTTATCAACGATCGCCGCGAAGATGTTCAGTCCCAGCACATGGCTAGGCGCCGCCTCGGAGGGGTACGTTACCGGGATATCGAATCGGGTAAAGCCATACGCCAGCAGGCCCAGGAAGAGGAGGGCATCCCGCTCGGTCTGCACAAGGGTAGTCGCCATTGCCGTTAGGGGTGAGGAGGAGGGGAAGCAACTGGGAAGGAAGGGTACCGGGTTCAGAACCTAAAATAGGATTTGCTATGGTATTCTCCTATAGAGCTGCACAACCTGTATCGCTGCCCAACGGCGCTTCATGGCGTTCGCTCCGACACTGGTCCTTTAATTGAACCGGCCATGGTACTGAACAGGTGAAAGGAGTTACAGGGTGTAGCGGACAGCCACCGAGTAACTGCTCGGACTCCTGAGTATTGTAGGCCGTGCCATAAGCTACCTTAAGGTTACTGTCTGTTCTCACTTGACCACCGCAGTCACGGGTGGTTTAGCGCTTGCACAAAGGAGGCCAGCCGAAGCGACGACGAAAACCGTCTTCGAGTAACGGACGCAGGCTGTGATCAACAACAGGGATCACAATGACAGCAAAAGCATCGTTATGCCATTGAGACTCGGTGATGTTGATGCCATTGAGCAAGCGCGCGTCAATGCCGAGATAATGGGCTGGCGAGCCGGTTTTTAGTTGTCGGCAGTGAATGAGGTTCCCTTCCGCTGTTGGGCTGTGACATCCCGGAAACTCCTGCCGAAGCTCCTTGATTTCTGCGGGCGTAATGCGCTCAAGCGATAAGGCGCCTGTTGCAGCTAGGGTGCGCGCCTTGCCGCCTCTTCGGAGCGGCGCTATACGTAACTGGTCGGGTGTCTGCGTGCTGAACAGGTGCTGTTTAAGCCGCGCTCCAACGCTACTACCATGAATACCGTTGTAGAGGCACCGAAAGACTTGCGGACCTTTCGTGATCGGGTAGTTGTCAAAGAGGCCGTAATCGCTGAAGGTCGGAACCCGGGTTTTGGGCAACGTACTAAAAACGAAGTAGCAACCAGCCTTTTTATGGTAGCGTGCTACGTCGTCAGGGTCCCTAACGATGTGCAACCGAGTGGCTTGGAAAAAATCAGTGGGAGCAAATAACGTGTCAGCGGCACGCTTGCCGTAGGCCTGCAGCTCGGTGGCGAGCTGCTCGATCTTTTGTTCTTCGGTTAAGGGAGAGAGTAAGGGTGCCATTCTGAGTCTAGGGCCCAAGGTAACAGAAGCTGGCACATATACCCTCGTTTTTCTGTACAACTTCACTCGCTGCAAAAGTCGAAGAAAAAGGCTCTAATGGAGCCAAAATCAGTTCACTAAACTGGTGCCGCGAGCAAAGTACGTAAAACACTATCCTCTAATTGAAATATTTGCACTTGCTTATGAACAATGGTCATGCCCCTGTCTCTAAACAAATGCTAGACCTGCGGGTTGATGCGCTCAGGCAAACTAACTTTGAGCCTATCTTTTAGGGAAAGTCTAAATTACCCAGGTATGCTACCTCAAGTTAACTCTGCACTTGACCAACTAATGGAGAAAGGATGTAGTCTAAAGGCGACTTAACTACAACCTGTATGCCTTTCTATTTTAGTTTGAGCGTTAGCTTATTTGTGAGCTTAACCACGCAGATTTAGTCGCATCTCGGACTCTTGGAAAGGAAGCGGCTGACTTCCTAAAAAGCATAGCACATAGTTATGGCCGCGGAAATACTACTTATATAGGATAATAGCAACTAGGCGTTGATTAGAATGGTCAATGACATGCTGAGATAAAATATTACACTCTATAAATAAATAAGCCATCGAGATGTGATAATTAAAAATATTAAAAATAGCTGGCGCTATATATGCCTAATATTTCAAATTCGCCAAAATAAGACCTTATTACTTAGATAAATTTTAAGCAAATTCTAATAGTGTAGTCCATATCTACTGCAATTTCATGTTTACAACTACATTGTTCACCAATATAAGTCCAAAATATTATATATGTGTGTTTTAAGTATTTATTTTCCATTCTTTATCGTTTGTATCGATGACTTCATCCTTTATCATTACTAAAACATTTCTCATAAAGGAGGTTAATGATTCTATGTTTTTCATCATGGATATATCATTTGTGTGATGCAAAGCAAAATGTGAATGAGGCAAAGGCTGTGTAGCTAAGCTTACGTGCAAATGTGGAATCCGTTTATACTGATAATGTGATTTGATGGTTTTGTCAGCAGGTTCAGTCTCTCTGGGTTCGCAATGAATAGCTAACACTTCCCTTTCATCTCTACTTTGTCTTAGGACACGAAATAAGCTAAAGCTTAAGTTATTAAGTGCCCACTTTGTTTTGGCTAGATCAGACGGAACCCAATCTTCAAAATACATGCATCTAAATTCAGTATTGTAGCATGTAAAACGCCAATCTCGATAAGATTTATTTGGAATCGAGCCATCGTATGTACCTAAAATATAATGTTGAGCTTGAGGATAAGTATTACATGAGATTGTGGTTTTTTCCCCTCGTTTAGCTGTTTCTTCTTTCGTTAAGAGAATACCTAGTAGTATTCTAATTTCAGATGAGCGTCGTTTTATTTCTTTATCAGATAGCTCAATTAAATACATTTAATTAGTGTTAATTAGTGTACAATCCCACATCCCTTTTCTCCTTGACATTAAGTTCATAAAGTTCAGCAACTATATTGTCAATAGAGCGTTCGAGCATTAATGCCTCATCTAAGTTACTGTTTGATGTCATACTCATTCTGAGGTCAACTAGGCTGAGTAACTCAAGCAAGGTATTAGGATTTGCCTTTATAGGATCAGGCACTGGCAATACAGCTAAATTTTTTGGCTCTAACATTAAATAACCACCACGATATATATGTGAATTGGATGAGAGGTACCAAAATGCAGTTGAAGAATTTAGAATTGCAAGAAAATACCGTAGCATATCATGCTCAAGTCCATCTTGGTCTTGACCATATATGTCTGGTAAAAGAGAAAGGAACGTAGAGCGAGAAACGGCATATTCACCATTTTTATCCCAGGAAAATCTCGGAACAAAGGCCAAATGCGGGCTTATTATTTTAGGAATTAACAGCTTATCGGGGGAACGGGGCCACAAAGGCTCCCACCATTCTTTTCTATAACGTTCTAATGAGCTGCGTTTTTGAAGTATACTTGCGTTTGCGCATAGATGAGCCCAAGTTTTAGGAAAATTCTTCTCTAGCTCAACTTGAGTTATCTTCCTGCCTTCGATAAACGGGTAGAAGACAGAACTCTCGCTTGTTCCAATATTATATGGAACCATGTCTCTATCACGCAGGAAAGGCGTATAAATAATCTTTTCTTTATGAGGTATTTGATCGTTCTTTCTGATAAATACGCTATCCGCTCCTGTTATAATACCTTGTTTTATTGCTAAGAACTGGTTTATTTTCGGCAAATTTAATAATTTCTGACGCAGTTGGGTTTTTATAGGTGGCAGTAAAATCCATTCGTTTTGTTTGAATAGATCTTGATCAGCTTTATAAACACTATAAAATTTATTTTCCACCACCCTGTCGTCAAGAACATCCTGCAATGCTTGACCAGGGAATTCCTGGCATTTCACGATGGTAGCTGATTGATGGCCGATATGGTAGAGAGGATTTTTTTGAAAAATAATCAACACAACATATATCCCAACATCGCCAAACACTTTTACTGCTGATAAATCTGCTACACAATGAATAATAGATGATTCGGCTATATGCCTCCTTAAAGGAGCTGCATTTTCAGAAAGAAGGAAGCTATGTGGCAGCACAAAGCAACCAAATCCTCCCGGTTTTAATATATTTAGCGCTATAGACAAGAAAGGGATGTACATATCCACTCTCCCTTTACCATGAGGCCCAAGGAAATCTGAAATAACTTCTTGCATCTCGGCAGTTTGCTTTTCAACAGCGACATAGGGAGGGTTAGCGATTACAGCATCATAAGTCTCGTTTAAATGAATATTAGCACTAAAATATTTTATTGCTTCAGCCGATTTTATATCTAAATTACTCGGTAAAACTCCTGTCAAAACAAGGTATAGTAATGATAGTGATAGTTGAGTTGCATGAGCTGCATTCTGGTCAACATCGACACCAGACGCATTACTAAAGGCGTTCTTGATAGCACCCAAGTCGAATCCTCCTGCCTCAGGTTCAGATTGCATTTCAAGGACTGTCCTTAGAAATATACCAGAACCACAGGCTGGGTCACATACTTTTAATTGCTTAAATATTGAAATTGGGACTGATTGGCGTATGTATTTAGCAAAAAACTTTGCTATATACTGGGGTGTATAAACACTACCAAAAGCGCGGTCACGTTCTTCATTCGGAAGTTCTGGGAAAAGGCTCCCTTGGGGTGAGTTTTCTAGTCTTAATACAGATACATATCCTTCATATATTCTACTGAGAGCATGCTTTGATATAATTGAAAAATCATAATCGTAGTATGTAGCATATTTATTTCTATAGAAATCATTTAAAAGTGCTGCTACAGTATACTTGTTAAGATCGTCAAATACAGCGAGCCCAGGTTCATCGATAATAAAATCGGGTACTACTTTTACAAATTGATGAATTGTTTGAATGATAAGCTCTCTGATAGTATTGATATTTCCTTCTCTCCATGTACTAAGAAGAGTGTGAAAGTGAACCGCGTTTACTTCATTGGAATTTGATAAGACAAAGTTCCTAAAACGATACTGATCTTCAGCTGCTCTCGCAAAAATAATAGCATTAAATAGTGCAGATAACACCTTATTTGGTACATCATAATTCATTTCTGCAGAAAGCAGCCTTTTCCAGTTTGAAATTGTCTTAATTAAAGCATTATCAAGGGATGGCAAATTGGTACTTGGCTTTCTTTCTGTTACTTTATCAAAAGCATTACTACGTAAGTAATCATACTTATCACGGCTAAGTCGGAAGCTTTCAACTACTTCTGGTGTCTTGGCCCTATTATAAATAAAGCTTATATCACTAGGATCTACTTGAATATGCCAATCGATCAAATTGTTGTATGATAGCGATATTAGCTTTTTCTTGTCTTGCGCTGTTAAGTCACGAAACGGTGTCCTTAAAAAAGATATAACGGCGGAAGTTTCAAGGCCATGTTCAACAATAAGATGGCCGTTAGCAACTGCTGAGAGGGAAGGTTCTTCTAGTATGTCACTTGGAACCCAACCGAAGCTTTGAGCAAAATCTTCAAGCGAGCGAGCTCGAACCTGTTCGGAAAGTGTGTCGCTTGTTAATGAAAGGATAGTTCCGTAATCTCTGTCCATTGCCTTGGGGAAAGGTTCCTTCTGTCTAAAAAAGGAGTAAATACGCACTAATTTACGCTAATATTTTTGGCAAACTGTTGCCATTCTACCTCCAAGCAAGCAAGTGTTTTAGCATCAAAGTATTGGCTATGTATACTTGAGCTAGTATAACCTTGTGTATACAGATGCAGTTACTGATATATACATGTTCATTTCTAATTATTCCCTTTAAAGCTTGCTATAATGATATTCTGAAAAGCTAAGCAGGGTTAATGTATTCAGCTCATTCATGATATATTGAATAGGACGAAAGTTACATTTCGCATCTTCAATAGTGATTCGATCTTGGTCTAAAGCAAGAGTACGCTATTCAATTAAGTTGTTAAAGCCCTAACTTCTGCGCCGCGTTATGCCGGCGCACATCATCCAGACGGTTGTAGTGCCGGATCATCGAACTGGTCTTATGCTTGGTCTGGTTCATAATTTCGCTGTCATCGTCCTCCGCCAGCTTGGCTACCGTGACAAAGTAAGCCCGCAGCGAGTGGTCGGAGTAACTGGTGCCCAGGTAACGCTGCACCACGGCGTTAACGCTCTTATCGGAAAGCTGCGCCTCGGTCATCCGTTCGCCCTTGCGCAGGGACACGAACACGGGCCCTGCCTCCCGCTTGAGTTGGCGCAGCCACGCCTGCAGGAAGCGAATGGGACAACCACAATCGATGTGTCGCGCTTATTAATGAGCGTCACACTTCTGCTGCACCGTTCAATAAATGTGACACTGACAAGCAAATGGACTTATCACATCGTTCAAAGGAGCTCTAAGAAGGTGACACGTGCCAAGCCGACCGCTTTGTCACCTTCTTAGAGCTCCGTTTAACAAACCTGACACAGCTGATACAGCTAATTCTTGCCACACCCAGTAAACGAGCATTCAAGAAACGGGACGAGTATAAATGCTATAAACTCACCTATTGGGAACGCTTACAACTCAAACTGGAGAGGGTAGCACGGCGAGGATGCAAGTATTCACTTCCAGCCTGCTTGTCTATTCAGGCTGAGAAAGAGCAATGGAGAAGTACAACAACTGCTTAATTAATAAACAGTTGTAACTACCTTCCTTAGCGGCCACATACTAAGCAGAAGTCGTTGTGGGAATGGCTTGCTACTTCTGTCTACGGAAGATGTACAATCAACTTATGTCAATAAATGCTTGAACGATGGACAATCCCTTCGAAGTTTTGGACAGCCGCCTGCGTAATGTGGAAGCGCTGCTGTTGGAAGTACTCCAGCACCTACGGACCCATGCGACGACTCAGATGCAGGAAGTCGGTGGGATCGACCTGGCGCAGCAGATCACTCGCTTAAGCAAGGCTCGCCTTTACGCTTTAGTGTCGGCGCGGCAAATTCCCCATGCCAAACGTGGAAATAAGCTGTACTTCAACCGCATGGAATTACAAGCCTGGATTACCACTGGTAGTCGCCCTGGCCGTGACCCGAAGTAAGAGGTAAATTCCTATGTCGAAGAGTTAAGCTAGGAGGACGAAAAAAGATCTTTTCGCCTCTTTGCCATATTTTTAACAGTAGGGCTTCCGCTAGGTACCTATACTACCACTGTCGAGTAGCGCGGTTTTCAGGCGGCTTTAAAACGTCCATCGACGCACTCATTAAGGTCCCTAAACTCGTAGATAGGTGATTTCACAGGCTTTGCACAAGCGCTTCTCTTGCATGTATTCAGCCAGATCGTATCGGCCGTTGGTTTTTTGATAGATGTCGAGCCCGCGGCCTAAAAGGATCTTCCACCCATTGTTGCATTCAATGGCTCGGTCATGGCTAGTCTCGTCAAACTCGTAGGTAAATTGGATCCCATTGCCTTCCAGCGAATCCCCTATTTCTTTGAAAGCGCCCCGAGAGTCTGCCAGATACTCCTCGTTGTTGAAGGTAATGAGGTGCAACGTCAACTCTTCCCCTACCGGCAACGAAGCTACTAGCAGCTGCGCCAACTCCATGAAATTACGCAGCTGGTAGGGTAGACGGATGTAAGGATCCCTCACGACTACTTTGGTAGCACCGGTTAAGTAAGGTCCAAAAAGATCCGCGAAAGTGACGTTGGTTTGGTTGTCGCGTAGAATTCGCTGGCCAGGAACAGCAGCGGAAGTTTCTACATCGTTGTTGGGCCTGGGAAAGTAATCGGAAGCATCCGAAGGAGCGGGTTCTGAACGGCTGGGGCCAAACTCCAGCACTTCCAAGGTCTCTATGCTGACTACTTGCCTGTTGCTGAGCTGGGTATAGCTGAAATCAACCTCTTCAAAGGTTTCATCCATCTTGATGAGCTGTTGCTTTACCCGCTTTCGATTCTCGATGGCAAAGTCGAGCAATTCTTTGGCTTCGGCTTCGGTGAACTGCCCATGCGGGTAAATGAGCTTAACCAACCCCGAAAAGGTTTTGGCAATGGCGTCTTTGTCGCGCGTGGTAATGGTGTCCGAAAGCCGGAAGTAGGAGGTGTAGGCTTGCGTGTAATCTTCTTTGCGCAACTCTTTCAGTACCTCTGCCAGGTAATCGACTATAAAGCCGTAGGCAGTGGTAAACATCTCGTTACGCAGCTTCTGCACCTCCCAACCGGGCAAGTAAGCGTGCACCCTGTCTAAAAAGGCAGTATCGTAGTAGTCCTTGGGCAGCGCCTCAAACAAGTTAGAGTGCTTGAGCATATAAGGCACGGAATGGTCCGTGTTGCCCACAAAAACCATCGAAGCCGAAGCGCCATATACCTGCGTACCGCGCGAGAACGACTTGTTGGCCATGTAGTTCTTGAGGATGTCTACAAGGCCCCGATCCGCGCGTTTATCCTTGCCGGCAAATTCGTCGTACGCCACCACGTCCCAGTAACCTACCAAGCCAATGTCATTGGTGGTGTTGTTCACAAACAACTTGGCCTTGGATACTTCCCCGCCCGAGATGAGGATGGCATGGGGCGACATCTCGGAATAAATGTGGGATTTCCCCGTTCCCTTAGGCCCGAGTTCAACCAGATTGTAGTTGTTCTCGGCAAAGGGAATTAGCCGGGAGAGCTGCAATAGCTTGGAACGAAAGGAAAACTCCTTCGGATTCAGTCCAAGGGATTGCATCAACGCATCTATCCATTCCTCTTTGGTGAAGCGTTGGCGCGTGTCCTTGTACTCGGCCACGTCGATGTTCGCGATTTGTATGGGCTTGAGGTTGTCAATGATCCAGGGGGAGACGTCGCGTTCGTCCGACGGCATGTACCCCATGGTCACGATGCACCAAACCCCACTCGAGAGGAGCTTTTTGTGCTGTTTAACGATCTGGTCGTCGATGACGACCTTGTTCAGCCCGAGGTTCGCAAAGTCGGCTTCGTAAACGTCTTTGCGGTCGTTTAACCGAACGGATACTTTGTCAATGATCCGGTGGGAGCCTTTCTCCCGAATGGTTGACTTGATCATCTGGGCCTCGTCGCGGTGCACAAAATGCTGGGCGATGATGTTGCGAACACTCTCCACGCCCTCCGCAATGGTATCCTCTACGTCGGTGGCGCAGTACTGGCCCAGCAAGTATTCGAGTACGTAGGTGGGGACAATCGCATTGCCCTTCACCAGCTTGGTCAGGTCCTTCCGGACGACTTTGCCCGAAAAGTGGGTATTCAACAGGTGGTTAATGGACACCATCATTAGAAATCATCAAAGTCGCTGGAGAAGGAAATGTTTAGCGTGTAGGTGTACTCTTTGTATGGCCGCCACATTGAAGATCCCTCTACAGGTTCCTCCAGCACCAATTTCACGCTTTGGTTCTTGTATTTGCCGCTGGCTTTGCTGCTCAGCTGGAAGCGGTGTTTTACCTCTCGCTGTCGTTCGCTTCCCTCTTGAATATCAAATCGGAAGGTGAACTGATCACTGATAAGTTCGCTACCAGCGTACAGCCCGGCTTTGATGCTGCGGGGTAGTATACTATCCGTGATTAACTCCGTCTGCAGGAAGGAGATGGACAAGATGTTGGTTGTAATCTTGTTCGTTTGCTGAATGACATCGATGCCGACCTGCTTAGTCGTGTCCTGACGCTTCTTGGTAATCTTAATCAGGGGGATGACCACTTCTTGCACGGAGGCGCCTCCGTGCACAAAGCGGGAACCCGCACCCATGACCCGGTGCCGACTAACAGACTTGGGTAAGAGCACGTCAAAGTTGCCGCTGAGATTCAGTGCTTGCGCGCTAAACTTCTTGACCTTGGCGCTGCCTGCCAGGTTGTTACCGATAATAAACCGCCTGTTCTCTTTCCAGACATCTCCTTCCACCTTAAGGGAAGTGAAGTCGGACTCGTCCAGATCGGTGTGTTGGTAGAGGAAACCATGATCTGTCGTCACCAGCATGTAAGTGCCGTTCATATTGGCCACCCGCTTGACTACGTCCAGGAGGAAGTTCAATTCGCGGTCAACCGCTTCAAATACTTTGTCCTCTGTCGTTTTGTCGTCGCCCGTTTTGTCGATCTGGTTGTGGAAGATGTAGATCAGCTCGTACTGCTTTACAAAGTCTCTGCCTTCCGAGGAGGAGTTCATCTTCATGAAGTCTTCGGCCTGAATGGCGGTGGCTTTGCGGTTCTCAAGCGTTGCCAGCACCTTCTGTCGGCCCTGTACCCCCTGGCACGGAACCCCATCCACGCTCACCTTGTCGGTGCCTGCTATGATGGATAAGGACTGGTGCGGTAGGAGAGAGGCCATGCCCAGCTGGGTGTAGGAAGGAAGCCCCGTGAGCAGGTAGTGCAGCTCGCCTTCGTACCGGTTTTCCGCATTTATCTTCTGCAGATATTCATACCCGCATTCGTAGCGCAGCGCGTCGGAAACGATCACGAACACGCGCTGCCCTTTGTTAAGCACCGGCTCTACGTGATCCTTGTAAAACCTAGACTGGGAGAGGAGCGGTACATAAGGCCATTCCTCTCGGGCGTCAATCAATGCCTGCCAGCGGTTATTGAGCGGCAGCAGCCAATCGTTGGAGTATACTTTCTCCACCTTCTCGAAGAGGAGCTCAAGTGCCTTGTCCTGGTTTTTGTTGCGGTAGTGCCAAATGAATTTCCGGTAGTGGAAATCGACTTGAAACAAGGTCTGGCTGTACAGCTTAGCCACATCCTCTATGCCGGAGAAGGTGATGGAGGCATGCTTGCGGGTGAGCGAAATGACTTCAATGGCATGCGCAATAGCCGAGTAGAAGTCCCGGAAGTCCTTGTACCAGTACTTGTTTTCCCGGCTTTTGATGACCTGAGTGGCTCTGTCATTGCTAATCGATTCGGATTCTACCAGACTGATGAGCTCGTGGATGATTTTGTAATCCACGATGCGGAACAGGTCATCGTCGAGAATGTCCTCCAGTGAAGCATCATCCAACAGTGCCTGGACGTTCAGAGCCACCGCTATTCTATCCGAAAGATTTTGGAAGGCTTCCTGATACGCGATGCTGTCCTTCCACAGCGACAACAGCAGATTCGCGTCTCGGGTCAGGCCACTGCTGGGCGTAAGGGAGAAAACGTTGGAAAAGACCCCTAGCAGGAAGTCATAGATTTTCGGGGAGCCGTTGCTGTACTTATAAGTGTCCGCAATAAGCTGCCAGTAAAAGGCCTCCAGGTTGTAACGGGCAAATTCTCGGTCCAGCCGGTCCGTGCCGTCGCTGAAGGCACTGGCGTGCGCCTGAATGAACGCCGGCAATGAGATAGTGGGCGTGTTGAACACCACACCCAGCATCTTGTAGCGGATATCCTTGTGCGCGTCTCCTTTGCCGAGGAGCCCTTTCAGCTTCTGCCGCCGGTCTTTGCTCTTGAAGAACTCGATATGTTCGCTGACCAAGTCCTTAAAGTCGTACTCCAGCCCCAGCTCTTGCAGGAAGGTCGCTTCCTGGTTGGTGTGGAATTCGTAGTGCGCTAGTTCCAGGTCTAGCAGCCAGTTATTGATAAATGCAAGGCGAGGGCCGGAGCGGTAAATCAGGAACTTCCCCTCCGGCACCTGCTTTACCACGCGGTGCTTTATGTAGAACTCGTTGTTATTGACCTGGATGCACTCAACGCCAGGCAAAACGAGCTCCTGGAAACTATCCAGGAGCTCTGCTTTTTCGTCGTGCCAGAAAATAATCCGATGACTATCAAAGAGTCTTTTCAGCGACTCAGCTATTTGACTCATACCGTCTCTTCCTCCTTCACCCAATCAAACTCGCTGACCTGCTTCTTAGCTTTTGCGTCGTTCAGCCCCGGCACCAGCTTCACAGCTTTGCCGAACTTGTTATAGTTGACCAGCACGCCGTTGTCCAAATCAATGGCAATGCGCTCGGTGGCCAGCGGGTACAGAATGTTGCGCTCGTACTCCTGCAGCTCCAGCAGCACGCTATCGAGGCGTGCCTTCTCTTTGCTAGCCTTTGCCTTCTCGGAGGCCGAGCCGCCGACTTCCACCCGAACTAGGTGTTCGCGCCGGGTGCGCAGCTTTTCCTGGTACTCGCGCAGGTACTTGTTCAGGATGTGACTCACCGTGTCGGGGGTGTAGCGGTGCATGTAAATGAGCACGTTGAACGAGCCCTGTGGGGAAGAAAACATCCAATAAATCGGGCGCTTCTTGTAGCGCTGCACGTGGTCAGCATAAAAGTCCTTAACAAAGTACTTGCGGATGTCCTTGCCTAAGCACTCCTCCACGAAGGCCAGATTCTTGGCGTAGTTGGCCTCACTGAAAGTCACCTTTAGGAACTCGCAGAAGCGGCCCACGATATCATCCTCGAACCACTCATCGTCGAGCACGGGAATGATGTTGTCTGCGTCCGGCAGAAAGGAAATCCCTTGCTCCTGCTTCTCCAATTTCTGAAAGTAGTCCTGCAGCGTCTCGCCCTGGTTAGCCAGTACAAGTCCCGGCACATCCAGCGAATAACGCCCGAACATGCAGCCAACAGAATAGCTTACGAACTGGGCCATCACTTCATCGGCATGAAACACTAGCTTGCCATTCTCGATGCTAGTTTCTTCTTGCAGAATGGTAATGTTTTTTAAAGGAACGTCAGGTGTGAGTTCATTCTGTAATCCGTAGACTTCAATAAATTGACGGTTATGATCTTCTTCGTTTTTGTGTAGCTGAAAAAACTTGTTTTTCCAATACTGCTGATATAAATCGAAAGCTTCTTTTAAATCCAAGCTTTTGATTCGAATCAATTCATTCTGAATGAAATCCCAGGATGTTTCGTGAGAATCCCATTCAGCTTTTGAAATTGCGACGCACTGCTCTATTTGGTCGTTATTGTAATTAGCGGCTATGTACGGCACTTTAGCTATAACTCCTGAATTAAAATCAAGTGTTGGTGCTAAAACTTTCATTAGAGCACTACTAACAGTTGAATTCAATAATGCCATTAACTGGTTTAGCATAATATCACTCTCAGAAAATATGCATTGTCCTTTTGTGTCAAACAAAAATCCTATACCGTTTCTTCTTAAAGAAATCCCTCCTGAACTTAAAGCCGACCAAGTGATAGACTTTTTAAAGTAGTGCTGAATATTTTTAATAGTTCTTGTAGGTGAACCATAAAGTTTTGCGGCATAATTCAGAAGTTCGTACCCGTCATTCTCCCAGTTAATAACGTACTCATTATTTCCATACCACTTTCGAAATGCGCCTCCCTTATTATATGGAAACCATTTTGCTCTAGATTCAACTGCGGATTTATGAGAATCAGAAGCGAAAGAGATTCTATAATAAGCAACCTCGAACCAATCTTTTAGAAATCGATTATTATCGCTTGATGCAAGGCCCTGTCTTGGAGATGATATATCACCAATGGGAACACCCTTGGAAAATATCTCAATGAATTTATTATTCAGCCAATACCCGATAGGGCTTCCAGGGATTTTTTTAAAATCATTTTGATTAAATAAATAATGGTGTTTACTGTTTAGTTTTCTTTCAAAAACTGATTTTTTATCTGCTGATTGCGCAGCATCATTTAAGTTATAGTAAGTGCCTAACCTTTTTGTGGTTTCCTGATTTTGTATGACAAATGTCGCCGCCTGTACAACTTTGGAATTTAGTTCTGGAAAGCTATTGTATCCGATTTGCAATAGAGTGTCTATAAAATAATTATTAATGATTTTACCTCTGAGATTATCATAGCTACTTAAAAACATCCAGCTTTGCTGATTAATCATTCCTAAGAAGCCCTTTGGGTCAAGCATTGCCAAACCCCTTTCCATAAAGCAAGCCATTAAATCAGCCTTACTATCTGGGTACTTGCGCTTCACAAAATCAGCTAGTTGCACATTCATGTTGCCACCCATATAAGGCGGGTTATCAACAACACAGCTATACTTCTTGCTAAGTGGCTGCAACTGGGCCAATGCGGACTGTAGTTGCAGCCGTTCGTACTGGCCGAACAGGTCGGCTTGGCTAGGCTTTCGTACTTCGATCTGGTTGAGCAGGGCGCGTATTTCCGACGTGCTTGCGTGAGGTTCGATGAGGGAACCGAGGTTAGTGGCCTGTCGCATATGGCCCAAGTCGTGCCGCAGCGCGTCGGAGGGTTTTACGTCTAAGCTGGCCAGCGTGGCTCCTACCTGATTCTCGTCGAGTTTGAGGTCCTGGAAGCAGAGGATGTGGGGTTGGGGCACTTGGCCTTTTTTGAAGAAGCGGCGCTGGTAACTACGCGCTTTCATCATCAGGGCCATGGCCGCCAGCTGCGCCGCCCGCTCATCTATCTCGAAGCCGTAGAGGTTGTGCTCAAGGATTAGCTGCGGGATTTCGCTGGGGTTGAAGCCTTCCTCTTCATAAATGTGGTAGAGTAACTCGAAGCCGTACACCAGAATGTGGCCCGAACCGCAGGCTTGGTCCAGCAGGGTCAGTTCTTGCGGAGAAGACAGCTTTAGGTAGTCTTCGCTCTGCAACGAGGCTGATTCGATGAAGTAAGTCATGTGCTCCCGCAGTGCGGAACTGGGCCGGTTCTGCAGCCAGAGCTTGCCCACGGTGTTCTGCACCATGTACTCCACAATCCAGCGCGGCGTGAACAGCTGCGTGGCCGCGGGAATATCTTCTTTCTTGACCTTGGCTTTGGAAGCGAATACTTCGTCCTTCTTTTCCGAGATATAGAACTGGTAGAGCCAGCCGATAATCTCCACTTGCTGGCAATCCTCGGCCGCCATGCCTTCGCGCACGTCGTGCACCACAGAGAAGTCGCTTGTCAGATCGTCCGGCAGCAGCAGCTCCGTGTAGTCATTGATGCGCTCGAAAAGGAACGGCAGCAGGGTGTGCAGATAGTTACAGGCCCCGATCAGCAGCACACGGTAGGCCTCGTTCTGCGGGTTGGCGCTGGGCATGCGGCCGTCAAGCAGGTCGAATACTAACTGATTGTTCACCTTCAGCTCCTCCGCTACGTGCCCCGTTTTGGCCTCGTCCAGCAACTCGGGCAGGGTGTGTCCTTCTTTGGGCGTGAGCACGCGCAGGCCCAGCGGCTGATAGCCGTTTACATCCATGAAGCGCAGCGCCACCAAGCGGTTAAACCAAGTGTAGGCCACCTTCTCCACCAGCTGCAGCTTGCCGGTGCGGCTTAGTTCTTCTCGCAAGGCGCTAACCTGCGCCGCCCGTTCCCGCAGCTCGGCGGTGTCGGTGGTAAGCACGTATTCCAGCTTGGCTACCACCTGCGCCAGTAGCTTTTTGCGGGCGTCCTGTGCGAATTTTTTCAGCTTATTCGTATTCATCTGGAAGAAAGGGGGCTACAGCGTAATGCGCTTGTTTTCTTTGATCTGCTTGATGTAGGCTTGCTTGAGGATACTCACATAGTCCTCTACATCCTGTTCGGTCTCGAGCGTACTTTTCTTGAAGCTGACTTCAACTTTAGTGCGCTGCACATATTCCACCTTGGACTCTTGGGCAGGTGGTGTGTCCTCGCCTGACTTCTGGTAACAATCTGGCTCTGGTTGGGGCGTATTTCGGCGCAACAGCGCCTGAATCTCATTCAGTAGGCTTACATAAAGCTCGTTGCTGCTGACTACATGCCCTCTGATGTTGGAGATGTATCGCGTATCGGCAACTTTTTCGCCTAAAACTGAGAGTTGCTTCAGGAGGCTTTCCTGCTGCCCATTCGTGAGCTTCTGAAAATCAGAGTTAGCCTTGAGGCTCTCTCTATGTTGCTCAATTCTAGCAAGCGCTTTCTCTTTCTCCTCCTTCAGTTTAGCTAATACCTTTGTGCGCATTGAATCCATAGCTGCTTTGGCTTCTTGGATAATCGCGCCCGAATAGGGTCTCGTATGACTGGAAGCGGCCTCCAACTTTGTCATCTCGTCGCCATCGATGTGCTCGAAATTTGATAAGTCGCCCTTCAAGAAACTTCTAATTTCTTCATAGATCTTTTTCAGTTCACTGCTCCAGAAGCGCTTTATCGGATCTAGAAGGTTCTCCTTCGCATCGAGCAGCTCATCTTCGAACTCCTTGCGGCTCAGCAGAAGGTAGTTGAGCTCCTTCCTGCTCAACTTATCCAATGTATCCCGTAGTGGCTCCAAAGAAGCCAGAAACGGGAAGTGGGTACGCTGTGCCACCAGTTCTTTAACAAACACCAGCTCCTCGCTCAGTTTACTCCGGAAAGCTGTGGCAACTTCCTTGGCCTCGCTGGCCGCACAGGTTTGGTCAAACAGCTCGCTGTAGACCTCCTTCAAGTCCCGAACTAGCTGCGGGTCGATATCCACCTGGGGCTCTAGCAGCGTCGTGGCCTGCAAGCGGTTATTCAGCAGCGCGGTTAAGAGGGCATCGTCACCTAGCAGGCCTCCATCTTGCCGCACGTCTAGCTTGCCTCGCTTGTACAGGCGGGCCACCATCGTCCAAATAGCATTCTGGCTCCAGCCGTAGGGTTTCTTGACAAACTGATCTTTCACCTCCGTAAGCGAGGTGCGCTCCGATTGCTTCTTTCTGCGGATGATGTAGTTCAGAACCTCATTTTCTGGTTCTGACATGGTGCTGTCATCCGTGCCGAACAGATCGTTTTGCTTGGCTTTGATCGTCTGCTTGATCGTGTCCTCTGAATACGCTGTCGAGCCCAGCATTTTCAGGTTCGGATAGGCAATTTTAACCAGTCCCTGAAAGGCATTGGTCACCTTAACGCGGCCATCAGCCGCATTTCCAACTTCGTACTTACTGCCATTGAGTAGGATATCGGCTTCACCGAGCAGTTGCTTCAGAAGCAGAATAAGTGTCCGCCTTCTTTCGCTATTCTGGGTTCCTTTCTCATAGAGCAGGCGCTTAATGCTCTCTTTGTTGTTGGTGGACTGACTTTGCTTGATGTACTTATCCGTTTTGAGATACAGGCGTACATCTTTTAACAACCGCTCATTGGGCGGAAGCACCACCATCATCATCGTGTTGCGTCCCATTGACTGAGCCGCTAGCCGGTCTCGATGCTCATAATCGTCGTGGTTAGGCGTAATGATGTCTATTACCAACTCCTTCTCACGCCCCAGAACACTGCCATCTATCTTGTGCGCGAACTCATAGTCCTGCTTATTCTCACTGTACTTGATCTTCGTGTCCCGGATTACCTCATCAAACGCCAGTTCGTTGAGTAACTGGGTGATAGCCGACTCATCTACGTCCGTAGCCTTAATCTCCTCCTCGATATCCTTTTCGTCGTCGGTGAGGAATTCGTACAGTTCCCCGTTCCGTTGCACATAGGTCTGGGCCTCTAACAGGCCCAGCGCCTGTTGAATTCTTTGCTCATGCGCTTTCAGATCGACATGGATGTTATCGATCATGAGCACCGAGATGTTACGGGGAGTGGTTTTGAAGTTCGAGTAATACTTAACCAAGAAGAGGGCTTTGAGCACCTGGATTGCAAAGGCATCGTCCAGGTTACGCTCGGCTAGCGTAATGGAGCTTTGAATCTCCCCGCGAATCGTCGACCGGATTCCTTCGTAAAGCAAGTCGAACGTGACCAGGGCATCCACCTGGGCATTGCCCATCCGCATCAACACATCTTGGAACACACCAAGCATGGAACGTTCGCCTACCGACGCATTCTTCCCTTGGAACGCGTTATGATGCGATAAGGCCTTGATGCACTGCTGGAAAAGATCAAATTGATAAGGAACAAATGGATATTTGTTTACAAAGTTCTTCTCCTCTTTATAGCCTTTGAACTGAACCCCGACCTCCGAAAAGGTTAATAAGGTTTCGAGGTTAGCATGCTCCTTTTGCCACGTATGCACCAGGAGCTTTTGCGCGTCCTGCTTTTTCTCCAGCAGGCGCTTTTCAATCACCTCGTCCACGTTCGCCGAGGAAAGCGGAACTTTGATTTTGAACCGGGCCTGAATTCTGGAAAAGTCGTTTTGCTGGGCCTTGTTCATGTCGCCCACTACTTTTTCCATGTCCTCTTGCGAGGTCACTAAGATCCATGCTTGGCCCTTGGTGCGGGTGGCTAACGTCTCGGCAATCGTCTGCAGATTGAGCATCAGCTTGGTATTGTCGCTGATGTACTGCCCCACCTCGTCCACAAAGAAATTCAGCCGAAAGCCTTTCGGTTTGGTCTCTATGTAGTGGTTGACTTTCGTGCAGAAGTCCTCTATGGAGATGGCACTGTCTTTCCGTAAGTCGTCGATGACGTTCTTATACCCTTCCGCAGTCGGGCCATGAAGTGCGGTCAGGACCCGGTCTATGGCATCTTTGACCTTCGGCGAGAAGTACTTCCGGCGGCCCGTTGTCCAGGGCTCGCCTAGATCGTGCTCGAATTTCTGCTTGAACGCCTCGTAAACCCCTTCCGTAGTTAACCATCTTTCAAAGTCCGCCACATGGTTTTGTCCACCAAAGAAGCCTAAGTGATCATTTAGAACCTTGTAGAAGACCGTGAGAATCGCATCCTGTTCTTGCTTGCTGGTGATCTGGGCTTGCTGATCGATATTAAAGAGGATGGATTCCGAAGGGATGCGAGTGGCCTGGACCACGTCAGCCTTAAGCATCTCATCTCCAACTAACTTGCTTGCAAATACCTCTCCCAGCAGAAGGCCACTGTCCTCTCGGTTCTCCAGAACATAAGAGAGAATCTTGAGCAGATGCGACTTGCCGGAGCCAAAGAAGCCCGAAATCCAGACGCCATTGGCGCCATAGTAATTGGTGTAGGCGGCGAAGAAGTCCCGTATCTTCTTCGCCACTTCATTTGTTACGACATATTCTTCTACTTCCTGACGAATATTGTCTTGGTCATCCGCTTTAATTACCGTTTCAATGGGACGATTAATAGACTTTGTAAAAATTTCTTGCAAGCTCATGCGGAGTAGTTGTAATTTTCCATGTTAAATGCTCGGTAATAGTTGTCGTCCTTCAAAAGGCCAAACAACTCCAAAGAGTACCCATTGTACTTTCCTGGAAAGAAGGTAACGGTTGGTGCTCGCTTGGCAATGTTCTGTAAATTATTTAGAACGTTATGGGATCGAATAAAAGGGAACACTAACCCAATGCCAGTTAAGAAGTATACCTTTTTATCGCTTGCATTAATTAAACCTTTTATTCGGGGCATCAATACTTCATTGATATCTAAAAGGGACTGGATAGCTTCTTTAAATTCTTGTTTACTCATGCTCTTTTCAAGTTCGAATATTTCTTCGTTATCCTGGAGCGCTTCGTTGATAATTTGCAGAGCTAAATCATATAAGTTTATTTCTAATACGGAAACGCCATTGTTATTTAGCTTATTTATCAAGCCTTTGGTGGCTTTGTCAACTACTACCTGATCCGTAGCCTCGAAGGGAAAAATGAAAAATGGTATTTCGCCTCCTAAGGACTTCATCCTTAGAAAGTTATCTGCTGAAATAGAATGGTATAGATGCTCGAAAGCAGCGGTGGTATTTTTCATATTATGCGCGCAAGTTCACCAATTCGTAATCTGTTAGTAAGAACACTTTCAACCATTCAGGATCCTCTTCGGCTACAGCAGAGATAACGGTATGATCTAGAATTTGTGTATTTATTTTCTTTGATGCAACGTTATCAATGAGCCCTGTCTGCTCCAGGATCTTGTACGTTACCTGCTTTATTTTTTTAGCCGTAGTATCCGTTAGATCTTCCAGTTCAGGGTGTGTTTCACATTTTCTTTTGAAAAAAGTGGCGTATTCTCCTTCGGTGATTTGATAATCAAAAGCTATCGCCTTTTCACGCAGTACTTCGATTATAAAGTCTCTTAAGAAGCCGTATAATTTACACATTGCCAAGAGGGCAATATGCTTCTGGCCAATAACGTCGCTGTGCGCAAGAATTGTTATTTGCTTAGTAGTTAATGTATCAATTCTATGTTTTATCTCCCTGAATTCTCTCTCGGTTGTGGGCGTATTTCTTCCTCGTATTACTTGCTCTTTATTTACGCTGCTTGCTTCGTCATCTAGGTACAATTTCGCCAGCTTCGACATTTCTGGCAGGCGTAATGAAGCCGCCGTGAAAGACAATCGATACTTCTTTTCTGTCATTATGGCTTCAGCAAATGCATTTCTACTTGGAGAATAGCACAAAGCTTTTCTAGGTGCTCACTAGTAGGCGCTGTTTTACCGCTACACCAATTGCTTACGGTTACTTCGGAGACGCCTAGCTTTGAGGCAAGCCATTTCTGCTTGATACCCCGTGCTTTAATTATGGTCTGCAGCATAAGTGCTTTAAGAAAAATTAAAGACCTTCTGTTTAGCCAAGCTAAGGAAGCAAGAAAGGTTGGCTTAACCAAATTGGCTTCTCAGCGGCACCGCGGCAGCTTTGGCTGCACAGTCTACTCCTCAAATCATTGGCCTGAGTTAGAGCAGGCGGAAGCGTACAATGTCTTCAAGCGGCTTATTGAACTATGGGAAGTCGATTCCATTTAAGTACCAAGGTTATACCCCTCTTCGCGCCTCCTTCTAAACAACAAACCAAAAGTCGCTGGAAGCAGCCCTTATAGATTTCTCCTTGCACTCGTCCCATAAAGTATTAATGGTGCTGAACCCAAGAGGCCACTCCTTTGACGGTGGATAAATCATCTGCCTGCCCCGGGTCAGCACGTCCTTTCTCGAGCTGAAGCTGGCGCGTGATGTCGTCGTGGCCCAGTTCCCTCTGCAGCCCGTGCCAAGGGCTGAGGAGCAGGCGCAGGTCCCCAGTGCGACGGAGCCGGCAAAGCTGGTGGGCATGCCGGGGCGCAAATTCACGATAACGGCTTTATCGCGTTGTTGAGCAGCCGTGGGCACGGGCTGCAGAAAAACATCGAGCTCAGCGTCTGCTACAGCTTGAAGGAGCTATGGGTGGGAAGGCAAGGAGGTGTCGTTAAATAATTATATTTCAATGCTTTACAAAAATAATTACCACCAGTAACTATTGACTTTTGTATCCCCGGGCTGCTGCTCGTCGCTGGCCAGCAGCTCCCTGTGCCCGTTGACCCGGGACATGCCTTCAAAGGTGCCGCCCACCGGTTTGTTAAACAGGAATGGCCACTCCTCGGCCGCAGCAGGGTCCGCGGGCAGCGGCGGGGTACTGGCATCGCGGGCGTAGCGGGGCAGGGCCCCGAGCAGGGTGCGCACGCGCTCGCATTGCGTACCCTGCAGGGGCTCGTCGCCCAAGTAGTTGCCGTAACGCCAGCGAGCGGGCTGGTCCGCGCCCGGGGGCTGTAGCAACGCGCGCTGAGCCGGCTGCTGGGGCGTGACGAGCTGCCCCGCCAGCATTCCCAGCCAGCGCATGCGCAGCCCCGCATCCAACGTCAACTCCGTCTGAAAGCCAGCCAAGGCACTCGCCCACCCCCGGGCTGGGGCGGGCACCAACCAGGCCAGCGCCAGCGGCGCGGCGGCATCGGGCCCCAGCCCGATGGGCATGTGCAACAGCCCGTGGCGGCGCAACTGCTCGTGCAGCGCCCCTTGCCGCTGCCAGTAGTCCGCGGCCGCCAACGGGGCGGCCGCCGGCCCCCGGGTTTGCCGGAAGAGCGCATCGCCGTGGGGAGCCACGTCTTGGGCCACGCTTACCAGCAGGTACCCGCGGTCGGCCCACCCGGTCAGAAACTGTTCAACCCACGTGCTCCCCCGGTAGGACTGCCGGTTCATCCATAAGAAACCGGCATGCGAGATTGTCGAAGGTTCTTCTGCAGGGATGGTCATAGATTACTTGCTATTGAAAAGAGGCACTGAACGTGTTATGCGTGCGAGGTAAACTCCTAGGCAGAGTGCAGCGAGAGTCGTAGGGCCTGCTTGGTGTCTGCCCGATACAATTGACCGGCCACGTAGTGCAAGCCGGCAGCTAGCCAGGCGGGAGCAACACCCGGGTCATCTTTTCCGACCGTGCCGGCTTCGAAGCGCGGTTGTTTCCCCACCCATTCGGCTCTGCCATCCGGATCTTCGTCTCCAAACTCGAGTGACCAGCTCGGCGTCAGTTCGGCCTGTTCGCCGCTGCCCGGGTCCTCCAGCAGCACAGTGCCCGCACTCATCAGCCACGGCGCCTTGCGGGGCCCCTTTTCCGGGTTTGCATAGATGCAAACTGGGCCCCAGCAAGGCGTAGCCGATTCCGCGGCTTGCCAACGGATTTGCAGCACGGCAAACCCCATCGTGCGCGTGTCGGAAGGTCGATCAAAGGTGACGGCGCGCAGGTCCAACTCTTGGGGCAGAAAGTGCCCCTGCGAAGTTTCCCGTAGTTCCGATAAAGCACCCCATTCGCCCCACTCCTCGGCATCCCACGGAAAGCAGGATACCTCTTCGTCGGTCGTTTCCTCGAGGTGGTTCCCTACCCAGGAGGCCACCCCTGCGACGGTGGTCAGGTCCTCGGCCTGCTCCGGATCGGTGCGCGCTTCGGCGAGTTGGTGCTGAAGTTGGCGCGAAAAATCGTCGTGGCCCAGCTCTCCCCGCAGCCAGTGCCAAGGGCTGAGGCGCAGGCGCAGGTCGGCGAGCGCCACCGGGCCGGCGTAGTCCGCGGGCAAGTCCGGACGCAGGTGCGCGTACAGGGCTTGTTCCCGTTGTTGGGCCATTACCGGCACAGGTTGGAGGAAGACGTCGAGCTCGGCGTCGGATAAAGGCTGCGTCATGTTTGGTATAGAACGGGTAGAAGAAGTACTCATGGGAAAGGTCAGCGGAAGATGTTGAGTAGCCAGATAGGCAGGGCCTTCCTCGGCTGTGGACTCACCTGGGCCTATGGCACTTGGGCGCGAGGCCCGCTACCCGGGCTGATGCCTTTCAGCAATTCGGCCACGCCGCCAGCCTCAGCATACACCACGGCCCGCTGCCCGAACTGTTTGCCAATTGCTTGGGCGAGCCGGCGAGTGGTACCCAGCAGCCACACTCCGTCTTCGCGCCAAAAGCCAGCCTGCGCTTGCCGGGCCAGCTCTTCGGCATCGCCCACGGCAGGGCACGCCCGTCCGTACGCGGGCTGCCACGCGATGCCCCGCTGCTCCAGCTCGGCCAGCAATTGCGCGTGCCGCTCCCGGTTGGCCACGTCGGTGAGCCGCACGTTGTCCGGGTTGTGGGCGGTCAGGTACGCCACCCGCCCGTGGGCTTGCACCAACGGGTGCGCGGGCACGATTTTTCCCGGCTCTACGCGCAGAAAGCTACTGCCTGCGGCGCACTGAAACTGAGAAGTAAAGTACTGGCCCACGAGGGGACGGCTGCTTCCGGGCTCGGGTTGCAGCACCCCCTGCAACGCGTACAGCAGTTGCTCGGCGGTTTCCAGCGTCGACCACATGTCTTTGATCAACATTCCTTTTCCGGGGTACCCTTTCACGGGATGAGCCACCCGGTTGCGAATGCTCACAACGGTGTGCGCTTTTTGGTCAAATTCGTCGAGGGCATCGGCCGCAAAGCCCAAAAAGCTGTGCAGCCCCGTCAGGCGCACCAAGGCCAGCAAAGGACCCAAGCCCAGGTAACTAGTTAGCGGTGCCTGCTTCCCCCGGTTCTGGTCGGCCCGGTACCACTCGAGTGCCTTTTGAAGGTCGTTTTTCTTGGTAGCGCGTCCAAATCCTGAGGCCTCCGCGTGCTGGTGCAGCACCTGAGTCAAGTGATACAAGGTCTCCTCATTGGGTAGGGCTGCCTGCAACAACCGGCTGACCTGCAATTCCAAGGCCACTAGCTGGGCGTATAAGTACTGGTAACACTCGCGGCTGTGCAGGTTGATTTCCGACACCATGCCCACGACCTTGCCCGGACCTTCGGTCAAGAAGTAAAACGGGGCGTGCGCGGCGGCCGCTTCGCGCTCCTGTTTGGCCAGCAGCGACAGCAGGTCGCGCACCTCGGTTTGGTAGTAGAGAAAGTGCTGTTTGTCCAACTTCGCCACGTGCGTGGGTTGGGCTTCAAAGTCGCCGGGCCGGGCCGTATGATAATAGCCGGTGACGTGTTGCCCGTTGGGGGTGGTGAGGGGCAATACGTCGAACTGGTGCTGGCGCATGACCGCCAAGGCCTGGGCTGCCGAGGTCCCTTCCGGGACGGCCACCCAGTCCCAGCGGCTGATGCCGACCATGGCCGCCGTCACGTGGGGCGTGGGTTGAAACGCACGAAATTGAGCGGCGATATGGGCCTCGCCGGCAGTGCGGAAGGAAGGGGTAGGCATGCTTTTTCTAAGAAAAAAATGGTATCAAAGCTCAACAAGGAACGCAAAAAAATGCAATCTCTCTACTCTGGGTGCTGCGTTCCGCAGACCGCGCTCTGCTTGCTGCGTAGGCAAGGCCCAGAGGGGTGCTCCGCCGCCGCTAGGTATAGAGCACCCGCCACCAGACGCCCAGCAACACCACAAAGGCAGGGAAGCCGATCACACCGGCGCCCGTTAGCCAGGCAAACGGCGCGTACAATACCCCACACACGAGCAGGCCCAGGCCCAGCAGCACGGGCGGCAGCAGCAGGCTGCCCGGCGCGATGGAAAACAAGTTGGCCACGAGCAGCAGCGGCACGAGCAGCCCCAACGCGCCCGCCAACGGGCTGCTGGCCCCCTGAAAGCAGGCCACAACCACGGCCCCGCACACGAGCAGGCTGCACCCGGGCAGCGCGGCCAGTTGCCCGGGGATCCGGTCCAGCAGCCGAACAAACGCGCGCAACACCCCGGCCAGCAGCAGCGAACAGGGCAGAGCCCACAGCAGCAAGCTGCCCAGCAGCAAGGCGTAGTTCGCGGGTGTAAACGGCGTATTGGCGCCGTGGAAAAGGGTCAACAGCATGGGCATCACGTCAGACAGGGAAAGAGGAGACCAAACAAGCGCCGCGGCAGGCGCCGGTTACAGCCGGCTCGAATTCGCGGGGCGCAGCCACGGGGCCAGCTCCCAGAGGGCGTATTCGTCCAGCAGCTGGCCGACCGACTTAGGGCCGAAGAACGACTCGTCGAAGGCGTAGCGCTCGTCCAGATGATAGCTGCCGGCGTCCTCGCACCAGACCAACAACTCGTGGGCGAGCAGCCACGCCAGGTAGATGAGTTGCCAGGCCTGCGCCCGCGTCGCCTCGCTCAAGGCCATGTAGCCGCCCAGGTGGGCCAGGCACCGCTGCACCCGCTTCGGGGGCAAGCAGGCCACCTCGTAGGGCACGTAGTCCGTGAATTCGTCCACGGCGAAGGGCTCGGGGGGCGCCAAGCGCCGTTGCTGCAGCTGGAGGGCCAGGTACGCAAAGAAACGCGCCCGCTCGGTCGGGCCGGCGTCCACCGGCTCCGAGGCGGGGAAAGGCGGTGGCAAGAACGACGTCACGGGTTCCGCCCCGGCCCGGCCGGGCGCGGCGTCCACATCGCCGTCGAGGCGCCGCAGGTATCCCGCCCGGGAGAGCAGCACCCGCTGCCGCTGCACCTGCTCGGCCTTGTACGGCCAGTCTGAGGCCGGACGCAGGTCAATTTGTCCGTCTTCGGTCAGAAAGAATAGCTGCGCCTCCCAGAGTTGGGTGAGGTGGCCATCGCACCACAGCAGCGGCGTGGCTTGCTCGGCCCAAAAGCGGGCTGGCACGCAGCGTACGCCGCCGATGCGGTATAGGGTAGTAGGCGCCGTGGCGGGGGTAGCTTCTGGCGCTTCGCCGGGGCCGAGTTCCCGATACCCGGCGAACACGGCCGGCAATCGACACGGGAACAGCACCGCCCCGTGGGCGTTGAGTACGCCGTAATACTTCCCGCGGCGGTACCCCCACAGAACGGGGTTCAACAACCAGACTGCGTCGTATTCAGCAGGTAGAGTGATTTCGCGCCCCTGGCACAGGCCAAATTTTCCGTGGTGTTCAAACGCATGCAGCACATCAGAGGAAGGCAGCAGGGAAAAGCTCTGCTGGCTGCTGCCGGAACCTGCGGGAAGGGTGCGTGGTGCCAGCGCCGCACGGCGGGCTGGTCTTGGGTATTCCCGTCGGGCGGGCAGGGGAATGTAAGCTTTGTACCGGCAAGGGGCTGAAAAGGTTACGGGCCAGCGCCACTTTTTAAGAACTGCTGCGCGGACCACGGAGGCGGAGCCGCACCAGAGTTCATGCGGAAGCGCGAGGCGTATTGCAAGGCCTTCCACCCAAGTAGCTGAAAAGCAACACCTCCGGTGCGTTAGGGGCATGCAGCTTACCCCCTAGTGCTGGGTATCCCATCCAGCCGCTGCCGCCACACCCGCGCCAGTGCGTTGGCCACAGGCTGGAACTCGTCGGGGGTAAATTCGTCGGTCTTGGCGTTGTTGCACCAGTAGCAGCACAGCGTGACGTGGCTCGGCGCGTAGCCGAGCCACGGCTCGCGGCAATCGGCCTCGAAGGTGGTGCCGCGAGTGCGTAGGCGCCGCGTCTGCACCTGCCCGTCGGCGATCAGTTGAGCAAATTCCGCTTCCGTGATCCGGCAATAGGAGCAGGCCCGCTCTCCTGCGGTAAACAAGCCCTGAAATTCCGCTTGCGGCAGGCACTGCTGCCGGTGAATTGTGCGGTATTTCCCCATTTCGGCTGCCGAGCGGGTCTCCCACGCCTCAATGGCATGGTGCAGGTCTCCGACGGTATAGGTATTGACGAACAGCGCATCGAAGCTCTTGGCCTGTTGCGAGCGCAAGTACACAGTCCACGCTTCCCGAGTTGGCTGGAATGCTTCGTAGGCCTCGGAGGTGATGGCCAGTAACCCGTCCGCCGGCGCCCGATAGTAGCACGTGGTCAGAAACAGGTCCAGGTGCCGCGCAAAGCTGCGGGTGAGCAGGCGTTGGTACCGTTGGGAAATTTCGGCAGAGGTCATTAATAGGGGAGTTGAAAGTAGGTAAAGGGAATCTGGGTTGTGGGTAAAGCTAAGGCAAGGGAGTCGGCCGCCGTACGTAGTTAGTCCGTGGCATCCCACGGGCACGCTAGTCGCGAGCGGCAAGACAACTGCGGCGCTGGACAACGCATTGTTCGCAAGCACGCGAGGCATTGAAGAATTATGGATGCAGCTATGGTGGAAACCATCAAGCACCTCGACGAAAGCTGCCTAGACGCTTTTGAGTGGGTCGTTTTCGCTTGTGCCCATCTTAGTCCAAGGCTTGCTACCACTTCCAATGCCGAATACTACCAGCGCTTCGAAGCAATTACTGCTGTTGATTTCGGCGTTCCGGTCACTTCTTTAAGTTGACACGTGAGTAGTTTCTTGATATCCTATTAAGCGTGACCGAGCGAAATGGATACCCGTTACACTTGGAGCCAGAGATATAAAAATCGGGCGCGCCTTCGCAGTTAATAGTATTTGGGCAAAAAAATGTTGCGATGATTTAACGGCTTTGCATACTTGATATCAAATCCCACATTATGCCTTTTTCGCCAAATATTAATTCCTTACAACTGTAATAGTCATCACTAGTTAACTCATCGGTGTGCGCAGCTTTATTCCTAAATCTTTTAGTCAAAGTATCTACAGCGGTGGAAAAACCAGATTTATCTGTTACCCATGTTGAATTCGGTCGTTTTGAAAGGAAGTCTTTAAGCCCATGTCTTAAAAACAAACTTTTTTCTATCCTGTCTTTGCTGTTAATCACAGTTTTAATAAAATGATTAATAACACCAAGCTCCGGGGGGTTAATTGCTTTTCCGGCGCAGTAGGCAGCAATGCGACCGTAATCTTTATCTTTTAAATCGGAATCAACAATTTCATTTCCTTTGTAAAACTTTTTAAGCGGATTTATAAAATGCTCGGTCATTTCCAACTCAAAAGCCTTGCATAGTCCAATGACAGCCGGGGACCAATCAAGATTTTCTTCTTTGTCAAGTGTATTAGCTACGCACTCGGCAGTAGCGAAGAATTTTAGAGACGGCTTAGAAAGAAATTTAACTTGATTTTGCATTAACCAGATCTTGTTTTCTTGTTCCTTTATTTGGTGTTTATCAACCAAGGTTAAGAGAAGAGTAGATAACTTATCTGCTTTTTCTTCATTTGAAAATTGACCTACTTTGATATCATAAATTGAAATAAGTGTGCTGTAGCACCCATTGCATAACCTTTTGTGCCAATCACCATAGTATATGGTGATTAATTTAGAAGTTTTAGATTGAGTACATCGAAAACAGTTAAAGGACAAGGATTTCTCAAAGCGATATTGCTTCAAAGGCCCTCGCGGCGAATATTCCTTAATGATTTTTTCTATAGGTTTTGACATACCTTTTAATTTGTTTTTTTATGGAAGTAAAGTTAAAGGCACATCACCATTAATTTCATGTCGTTAACCACCTTTAGCTTCCTGAGCTCTCCCTAGCACTGCTCATCGGCCCCCAAAACCAGGAAGAACACGTTTGCTGAAGTACCACTATCTGGCAACATTCTCGTTCTTACGCCACAGCGGCGTTCTGAGAGGTGAATCTACCTCGTTATGCAGGTACTTGTGGAACAAACCGCTCCGCTAAGAGACTAATGGTGAAATAGGAATATATTGTACTAGGGCAAGTCACTTTGAGGTAAGTTAGTTAAGCTGCGCAGCTTCTAGTGGTATCCTTTCCCGGAACGAGCAACCATAGGCATAGTTCGTACAGCCGTAAAAGGCCCAGGGCGTGCCCTTAGTTGTTCCGCAGCGCTTCACCAGATCGGCCGTCACACATACCGGACACTTCTTCAGGGCCCTTAGGGGAGCTTTGCCCTCCAGCTCGTTGATGAATTTGGATTTGCGGGCCGGATCCGTCACCAAAATCACTTGTTCTTTGGCCCGGGTCAAGGCCACGTAGAACAGCCGCCGTTCTTCGCCGTTCTCGTAGGCATCGGCTTCGCTCAGCACCAGACTCAAGACCTGGTCATCCGACAGCTGCGCCGGAAAGCCAAACTTGCCGGCGTTGCAGTTGAGCAGGATGACGAGGTCCGCTTCCAGGCCTTTGGCCTTGTGCACCGTCAGAAACGGCAGGTGCAGCGTGTGGCGCATGCAGTGCCGGTCCTGGTACGAATAGGCAAGGGTCTGGCTGGCAGGATCGATCGAGAAGATGCGCGCGGTGTTCTTGATGCGCTTTAGGTCAAACGAATACCGGCCCAACAGCAGCAGCTCTTTCTGCGCCAAGTCCGGTACGGTGGCAATCAGTTCGTCGAGAATCTGCTGCAAGGTCCCCGTGTCGTCCTGCTCCTCGGAAGCGCTGTAGACGATGCGGTGCTCGGTGCGTTTGCCGTCCCGGGCGCTTTTGAGCTTCTTGCGAACCTGCGTGGGGTTTTGGGTGATGAAGGCGCCGGACTGGCTGATCAGCGGTTCGTGGAACCGGTACGTCGTCTCGATCTTGGCCGTGACGCTGACGCCAAAGTGCTGCTGAAACCGGTTGAACAGGGCCAGGTCGCTGCCGGCAAAGCGGTAGATGGATTGCCAGTCGTCGCCCACGCAGAAGAGCTTGCACGTGGGATTTTGGGCCAGCAGCGCTTTGATCAGGCGGTAGCGCCCTTGCGAGATGTCCTGGAACTCGTCGATGATGATGTAGTCAAACGGCTTGCGGTACGCCCCGGCAGTCAGGTAGCCCGTGGCCTGGTTGATCAGGTCGCTGAAGTCGATTTCCCGCCGGTTGTGCAGGTGCTGTTGGTAGCGCGCGTAGAGGGGCGCGACCACGTCCAAGAACCGCTGGTTGCGCTCCCGCTCGCGTTCGTTGCCAATGGCGTCGTTCTTCTTCCGCAGGTCGTCGACGGAGACGTCGTCCGACTTGAGCAGCGTGATAAAGGTTTGCAGCAACGTAGTGAAGCTTTTGACCTCTTCGGCAGCGGCAGCCGAGATGATGGCCCAGATTTCGGCCGGCGTTTTGGGCCGCAGCACAATGCCCTGCTGGGTTAACTGGGCTTTCAAATGGGCAAAGAGCGTGTGCTCCTGCATCTGGTAGCTGTAGGTTTCCAGCAAGGGCGTGCCGTGCGCCCGGCTGGTGCGGCGGGCCCACGCCATTTTGCTCTGGTACTGCCGAGTGGCGGCATCGCGCGACTGCCCGGGTTGGGCAAAGAAGGCGGGCACGTTGCCTTCGCGGTCCACGCCAAAGTGTTCCAGGTACACCCGCTTGTCGCCTTGGACGATCGTAAAGTCCGGCTTCCACTGCGCGTGCTGCACGGAGGCCGTGTCGTGGGGGTAGGGCGCTTCGTAGTGGTAGTCCACGCCGTGGAAGAGCAGGAAATTGGCGATGGCGCATTCTTCCACGCTTTTGACCACCTCCTGCTTGTAGGTGAGCTTGCCGTTGACGGTCTTGCCCACCGTCTTGTAGGCGCGGAAGTTGTGGTCTTTCAGGTGCTGGATGTAGGCGCCTTGGTCTTTGAACTCCTCACTTGACTTAACAGGCTTGAGGTAGTGCTGGAAGTAGGTGGTCACCTGCTCGGCGTAGGCCGATGTGCGCATCAGCTCCTGGAACGTGGTGCGGAGGAATGTGCCGAACTGGCTGTCGTCGTAGAGGGCGGGCTGCTGGCCTTCCACGGCGGCGATCAGGTCCTTGCCGAACTTGTGGAACGTTTTGGGTTCCAGGCCGGGAATGCCGAGGCGGGCGGCCAGTGTGGCGGCCGATTGGTTGGTGAAGGAGATGAGCAGGATGTTGGCGGGCGGGGTGCGGTAGCGGGCGAGCACGTACTGGACCTTGCCCACGATGGTGGTGGTTTTGCCCGAGCCGGCGCCGGCCACCACCAAGCTGTGGTCTTCGTTGCGCACGATGGCGGTGCGTTGCTGCTGGTCCAGGCTGCGGCCCTCGACCCGGCTGAACAAGGCGTCGTAGCGCTGCAACTCCTGCGGGATGAATTCCGCGTTGTAGGCCACCCGCAACTCTTCGCCGCAGCGGTACCGGTCCAGGAAGGACTGCAGCGTGGCTTTCTGGACCGCCGAGAGATCGGTCTTCTGGTAGGCCACCCCCTCCACGGCCGCGAAGGCGGGGCCGTAATGCGCTTGCCAGGCCGCGAGTTTGGCGTGCTCAAAATAGCCGGTCGTGAACGTCGTATGCGCTTGAAAGATCGCGACGGCTTGCTCAATGTCGAGCAGCCACACGCGCAGGGCCGTCGTGCGGGCGAGGCGGTGGCGCGTCGCCACTTGCTTCCGGTGGACGCCGTAGCCGCCGAGCAACGCCAGCACGCTCCACGGCAGGTACGTGAGGGCCGGCGAAGAAGCGGGCGGTGGCGATGCGGGCGGGACCGTAGCGGCCGGGGCAGGAGCCGGCTTAGCGCAACTGGCGAGCCTGCAGGCGCGGCGGCCGGCCCGGCGTGCTTGGGCCACGGTGGTTTCCTTCAGGGCAGTCGAGCAGGTCTGCAGGCCCCGGCAGGCCCGGTTGTAGTGGTAGACGTGGCTGTGTTTGCCCTTGCAGAGAAAGACGTGTGCCGCTTTTGGCGCTGCCTCAGTTGCATTGGGTACTTGCGCAAGACAAGTGGATATGGGGGTACTCAGTAGCAGCACAACGGCTAACAGGATAGAACGCATGCGGATAGGGGGATCGCTTAGCTAACGGGATTGCACTAGCTTTAATACCTTGGAAAGGTACCACAGTCCTGCCGATAGTGCAAAATACAAGCGTCTCCTAGCCGTTCCTCCCCTCTCCGCTGATCCCGCCGCCTTCGGCGCGCTGCTCGAGCACCTCAATTAAGAGATTCGCGCCGCCCAGCTGCGGGCCTACGTGGTGGAGCTCAAAATCACGGCGTTTAAGCCCGAGTACGCCGGCAAGCTCAACTTCTACCTGGCCGCCGTCGACGACCTGGTGCGCCACCCGCAGGACGAGCCTACCGTTGGGCTGCTCTTGTGCAAGAGCCGCCACAACGTGGTGGCCGAGTACGCCCTGCGCGACGTGCACACGCCCATCGGCATTGCCGAGTACCGGCTGACCGAAGCCTTGCCCACCGGGTAGCATGCGGCCCTGCCCAGCATTGAAGCCTTGGCACACACATTGCGCGAGCGTATGTCGCCCGACCCCAAGGCGGGATTCGACCAGCCGTAACCGCGTTGTTCTTGGGCTTAAGGGATGGGAGCGCCGCAGTTGCGGGCCGGCAGCCGGCGCAGGGAGCGGTAAATTCCGTGCTGGTACGGAGCCGGAAGGCCCTCAAGGGCCCTACCTTACCCCGGCGCTTGGCCGTACCTAACTCGGAGGCGTTCTCTCCTGATTTGCTTCGCTATGCCTACCCTCGGCACGTTTTCCGACGACCCCCAAGCCACGTGGCTCGTCGCCCCCGGCTTGGCCGGCGACCCTGCGGACCGCGACATGACGCTGGTGCGCGACTTCTGGTTTACAGACCCCGCGGGCACTACCTGGTGGGCCCCGGCGGGCAGCGTGGTAAACGGCGCCAGCATCCCGGCGCCGCTTTGGTCCACCGTGGGGTCGCCTTACACGGGGCCGTACCGCCGCGCCTCGATCGTGCACGACGTGGCCTGCGACCACGCCCGCACCGCCCCCGACACCCGGGCCGCGCGGGCCGCCGCCGACCACATGTTTTACCAGGCCTGCCTGGCTGGGGGCTGCTCTCCGGCCCAGGCCGAATTGCTCTACGCCGGCGTGCGCCTCGGGGCCGTGCTCGACGGCCTGCCGTTCTGGAACCAGCCGTTACGCGTGGCCCTGCTGGCCACCGACCGCACCTTGCCCGACGTGCCCGAAGAGAGCGTGCGCACCACCTTCCGCGAACTCGCCGCAGCCATTCAGGCCGCGCAACCTGCCACCTTCCCGCAGCTCGCAGCCTTGGTCGAGGCGCACCTGCAGGCCAAGGTGGCCCAGCCCCTGCCGGCCATGGCCCCGCCGGCGCGCCAACTCCGCGCCCGGCCCGCCCTCCCCTAGAACGCCCCTTTTCAACCCCAATATGATAGGAGAGATGAACCGACAATCGAAATACAAGTAATGGAATAGCAAAATATCCTGAAAATATTGTGTGATATTTATATATTCAGATATCGAATAATACACCATTTTTCTACACTGTATCAGCAATGGAGACTTTATACAAATATGCCTTGATCCTCCCGCTGTTCACCTGGGCTTGCCAAGGGAAAGAGGCTTCTACCCAGAGCTCAGCTACTACTGCAAGCACAAGTTCGACGCCGGCACATACTACCGCTGGCTCGATGACCGGCGACTCAATCCCATTCCCCCATTCTACTTCGACTTCCAACCCCGGAACTAGTCAAATCTGCGTAATCGAATACCGCGTCAAGGTCAGCACTCCGCAACAATTTCAGAAAGCAGTAGCTTTCTACGGCCGAATGGTGGGAAAAGTAAAACCAGATAGCCTCAATGCGACGCAAGCGGTCTTCGAGGTCTTCACTGCCCAAGCAGATGCCCATACCTATAGTTGCTGGGCCTTTGTAACGGCGGTCAGTCCGCGGGATGCAGGCAAAAACAAAAGGTCTCCAATTGTGTACTGGGGGACCAAAGCGGATAGCCTGGAAGCCAAGTATAAAAAGTTGCGCTCGAAACCCAGTGCTGATTCCGATGATGAGTATTCTGCGAACCTTGCACAGTCTGGGCCCATGCCAAAAAACCTCGTTTTTAAGCCAGAATGGTCTAGGGGAAGCTTGGCCGACCCCTATAACAGCAGGCTAGGACTTGTCATCAATCCGGATTATCCACTTCATTCCTACTTGTCAGCTAAAGAGTCACGCGTTTCGAAGTAGGGTTACACCTCCTGCTTTCGAGATAGCCATACTTTTCAGTTGGGAAGTCAACAACAAGCCAAGACAACATGGTAACGAAGCCCCAGGCTTACATTAAGTGTTGGATGTGTAGTGGTATTTAAAACAATCCGCAGATTATACTTTACGTGTAATCTAAGGGGCCGCTGAACGACCGCCTTTCTTTGCTTGTCATGCTGTATCCCAGTGCGTTGCGTTGCTTCACCTTCCACAGGATCCTAATCGGCTGTCTTGTATGTCAGTTGCTCCTCGGAGCAAGGGCAATTGCCAGCGCCCAAGGGCAGCCCCCGTCCACAGCAGTTGACAGTCTGCTTGCGCTGCTGCAGGCCGAACCCCGTGCGGACACCGTGCGCGTGCGCCGCCTACAGGCCCTGGCAGAACTGCTAAAACATGACCCTCCGCAAGCCATTGCTCGCTTTCAGCAATCCCTGAGGTTGGCCCGGCGGTTAAAGGACCGGGTGGGAGAGGGCCAAGCGCTGTTGCGGTTGGGGACACTACACCGAAGGCAAGCCCAGTACCCCCAAGCTTTGGAGTACACCCGACAGGCGCAGCGCTTCTTCCGCCGTACAGGCAATCCGGTGGGGCTGGCGCAAGCCTATCTGCAGCGGAGCCTCATCGAAAACGTGCAAGGCAACCCTACTGCCGCCTTGGAAGCCGCGTTGCAGGCGCTGCACCTAGCGGAGCAAACCAGCGACCTGACTACCCAAACCCGGATCCGGGCGACCATCGCCAGCATCTACGTGCAACTGGGCGACTACCAAAATGCTTTGCCGGTGTTGCAGACAGTGTTGCAAAACGGGCAACAACTCGGGGATCAAAAGGTCGTCGCTTCGGCGTATAATCTGCTCGGCCACGCGTATCAACTGCAACAAAAATGGCCGCAGGCCCGGGCGTATTACCGCCGTTCGGCGCAGCTCAACCGGCACTTGGGCGACACGCAAAACGAAACCATCGACGAAACCGATCTTGCGGCGTTATACGAACAACAGGGTCTGCACGCGCAAGCCTTGCGGCACGGCGCGCGCGCCCGCCAGCTGGCGTTGGCGCATCACGACGAGTACAACCTGCCCACAGCCGAGCTGGTCTTGGCCCAGGCCTACCTAGCCACCCGGCGGCCCGACAGTGCCATTGCCCTCGCCGCGCACGGCCTGCGCCTGAGCCAGCAACGGCGCAGCAACGAGAACATCCGCACCGCCAGCCACATCTTGGCCCAGGCCTACGCCGCCCGCGGGGATTCCGCCCGCGCCTACCGCTACCACACACTGTACGTGGCGTACAAAGACACCCTGGCCGGCGAGGAGACGCAGCGCAAAACCAGCGCCATGCGCTACGGCTACGAACTCGACAAGCAGCGGGCCCAAATTACTGCGCTCACCCAAGCCCGGCAATTGGAACGGCAGAAACGCAACGCCTTGCTGGGCGGGCTGGGCGGACTGGTGGCTCTGGCGGCCTTGCTGGGGCGCAACATCGTCCTCAAGCAGCGCGCCAACCGGCACCTCAACGAAAAGAACCAGCAGATCAAAGCCCATCGCGATGAACTCAAGGACACCCTGACCAAACTAAAAGCCACACAGCAGCAGTTGATCCAAAGCGAGAAACTCGTCGCGCTGGCCGCGCTCACCGCGGGCGTGGCCCACGAGATCCAGAACCCCTTGAACTTCGTCAACAACTTCTCCGAAGTGAGCCTGGAACTGGTCGACGAACTGCAGGAAGAAGAGCAACAGGGCCGTGACGGGGCCGTGGTCGCCGGGCTGCTGGCCGATCTGAAGCAGAACCTGGTCAAGATCCACCAGCACGGCACCCGCGCCGACCGCATCGTCAAGGGCATGCTCGAGCACGCCCGCAGCGGCGGGGGCGAGCGCCAGCCGGTCGAAGTAAACGCCTTGGCCACGGAGTACCTGCGCCTGGCCTACCACGACGCGCAAGCCAAGCACCCGGGCTTTGTGGTCACGCGCACGCTGGAGCTGGACCCGCACCTAGGCGAACTCACGGCCGTGCCCCAAGAACTGGGCCGGGTGCTGCTGAACGTGTACACGAACGCGTTCTATGCTTTGTGGGCGCGGGCGCAGGTGGATGGGCCGACTTTTATGCCCGAAGTGCGCGTGCACACCCGGCGCCTGGCACAGCAGGTGGAGCTGCACGTGCGCGACAACGGCGGCGGCATTCCGGCCGCGGTCGTGGACAAGGTCTTCGAGCCATTTTTCACGACCAAGCCACCGGGCGAAGGCACGGGCCTGGGCTTGTCGCTGAGCCACGACATCGTCACGAAGGGCTACGGCGGCGCGCTCACGGTAGACAGCCAAGAAGGCGCGTATACCGAGTTTACCGTGTTGCTGCCCCTGACGTCGAACGATCTTGCCCTGTGATCTTCCCACTGCCTCTTCTTTTCACGCGCAGGGCTTCGGGCGCTGCCCCTGCTTATCTGGGCGAACTCACGATCCCGGCCGCCTTCGACGCGATGTTTCGTCTGGGCGAGTTAATGGCCCGCAGCAACGCCGACGGCAAGCTCTGGCTTCCCGGCTTTAGCGACGCGATCGGCCTGAACCCGCGCACCGGCCAGTGGTGGCTCCGCTCCCGAGAGCACATCGTCGCGCACGCTTTCGCCCCCGAGAAAGCCGCGGGCCAGTTTGCCGGCATAAGCGGCGAGCCCCTGCGGGCCCTGCTGGCGGGCTACGCCCGCTTGGCCGACCAGGTGCTGGGCCCCACACCCTTGTTCTTCACCGACCGCTTGCTGGCCCAGCTGCTGCCTAGCCCCGTGCCAGCATTTCCCACGCCCTGGTTCAGCGGATTCGACCTGGACCGCGTGCTGCAGGCCTGCGGCGCGAGCCTGCGCTTCGACGTCGAACCGCCCCGATTCAGATTTGCCGCGCCCGCCACGTCGGGTTGGCCCCGGCTGTCCGACAAGGACTTGATCCTTCTCTCCTTAGACCTAGTGCTGGCCGAACTCGACCCCACGCCGTGGTTGCTCCACCTGGCCGCCTGCGAGCCCACGCGGGAACTGGCGCAGGTTTTGGGCGCGCTGGCCCGCCGCGAGCTCACGGCTCCCCTTTGGGGCGGGCCGCTGGCCTACGCCGTGGACTGGTTTCGCCGCCCCCGGCCGTTGCGCCTGCGCCTGGCCCGGCCGGAGAGCCGCGCGGCCTGGGTCGGCGCGCTGGTGGACGGGCTGGACCAGCTTGCGCTCTGGGCCGATGCGAAGGGGGAGTGGCTCTCCTCGCTGCGCTGGGCGAAGACCGCCCAGGACGTGCTGCGGCTGCTGCCGGCGCCGGCCACCCCCGAGCAGGCGGAAAGGTGGGTGGCGCGCGTGCAGGGGCTGGAGCGCCGCCACGGCTGGTACTGCCTCGCCAGCAATGCCCCGGGGGAGCGCCTGGCCCCGGCGCTGGAGTGGTACTTTGACCAGACCCCGGTCCTGTTAACACCGGCGCGGGTGTGGCACTTTGCCCGGTACGCCGGGGCCGCCGCCGCGGCCATGCGCCCGTTCTGGGAAGCCTCTGTGGGGTGGTATTGCCAGGGGCAGGTAACCAACCTGCTCTGGTCGGCCGGGTGGCGGGCGCTCGAACTGCTGAGTGCGGCCCTGCGGCTGTGCTACGCGCTGGGCGCGCTGCCGCGGGCGGAGCGGGAAACCCGCCCCCATTTGCTGCTCGCCCTGCTTCAGCAGTACAGCGAGGCAACCACCGGCATGAGCGTGCTGCTTGAGTGCAGCCGCCAGCAACGCGGGCAGGGGCCTTCTATGTGGGTGGGCTGCTGGCGGGGCCCGGATGCCCCGGCCCCGCCCGACGGGCTGTTTCGGCGGGAAGGGGTGTTGGCCGCGCAGGCCCAGGAAGCGCTTGCCAAGCACGGCAACGGCCCCGAGGCGCGCCAGGCCCTGGACGAATTGGAGGCGGCGCTGGCTGCGGCCGAGGCCACGCCGTTTCGGCCGCCCGCCGTCCCCCTGCTCACCTACGAAGCGGAGGAAGACCTAGTCTACCACCACGTGCTAGGCACCTTGTTGCGGCAGACGTACTTGACCGACGCCTGCGCGGGGCAGGACGCCGACGGTACGCCCGCGATTCCGCCTCCGCCCCGGCCGTTTGCGCCCCCCGCAGAGAAGTGGGCCTACTACCAAGCCTACGTAAATGCCCACCCCACTGAGTTTGCGCCGCCCGGGGTGCTGAACCTGGCCCCGACGCTGGGCGCGCTGGCCGAGTACCCCGGGCAAGGGGCGGCGGCGTTGCTCAGCCGCCCCGCGGACACCGACTACGCCAAGCTGCTGCACGCGATGGCCCAAGAGCCGGCGTTTACGGCCTTGCCCCCTCGCGCCTATGCCCCCGCATCCCTGCCCAGCGTCAGGTTCTACCAGCCCTACCGGCGCTACGAGCCCTACCGGCAATACCCCGAGCCGGCCGGCAGTTGGGGCCAACAACTGGGGCTGCAGCTCACGCGGGTCTGCTTCAACGCCACGCGCGACATAGGCCTGTTCTTCTACAACTTGGACTACCACACCCACATCCTGAGCCAAGTAGCGTTGGTGCACAAACATGCGGGCTGCTGGCTGCTGCTGGAAGCCGACTAAAGTAGCCCGTATACAAGAGGTCCCCACGGCGATGTGCCGAAACCTACGCCCTCATGCCCCTCGCCGTGGGAACTTCTTGCAAAAAATCAGGGCATAAATGTTACAGGCACCGTCCACCACCGGACCCTGATTAGCCGGACCTGCTTTCCAAAAACCTTACAATGCGATTTGAACGCGCACAGGATATCTCGGTTTTTAAAGGCAGATAATGAGCTACCCCAGCATAGGGTAAAAAATAATTACTTGCATTTTATTTATAAATGTTTGTACAACAGGTATTTATTAGGTATCCTTCCAGCGTTAGTTGGCTTATACTTAAGGATATATGCATCACTATGCACGTGCAACGCCCTTGGCGTTGCCCTCGGCTCCGGCCTCTCGGTTGGGCCGCTCCTGCACTGTTCTTTCTTACCTCTCTACTACGACACCCTAGGTAGCTGGGATCTTTCTCGTCGACGGAGCCTCGTCCGGACGCCTTAACCGTAAGCCGCGACGTCGTCGCTTGCGCTTCGGGTCTGCCCGGTGATAAACTGCTGCATGTGTTTTTCGCCACCCTTTGCTTCGAGTACCGATGAAGAATGTTTTACGTTGCGGCCTGGCGTACGGGCTGTTGGCCTTGGCCGGTGGGCTTGCCCAGCCCGTACAGGCGCAAAAAGTTCGGAATGAATTCGTCTGGGCCACCTTCCACAAATCCCCTGCCGTGTCCTTGCAGCCCTACGCCTCCTACTCGGTGGACTACGATTTGGGCAACCTAGTCATGAGTGTCCCCAACCGCCCTGTTCTGCAGGGGCTCACCTACCAAAAAGCTGACGGCGACCTGTTGCTGCGCCTGACGGTGAAAAGCCTGTTTGTGACCGGCCGGAAGCTCAACGCCAGCCGAACGCGTTCTGGCGCGATCTCCCAAGCCTACTATACGATTACCTACAAGGTCGAAGCCGGCTATGAGCTGCGCGATCCGAAAACCGATGAAGTCTTGGCGAGCTACCACAAAACCAACGGCGAGGTCGATACCCGCGCTTTCGACAACCCCAGCGACCTGAACGGGTACATGGCCAACGCCTTCGTGGCCGAGAAAAGCCAGCAATTGCTGGAGGCGATGGCCCTGCGGGCCGACTTTGCCCTGAACCTGCACGACTACCCCGTCGGGCTCACGCTCCACACCTTGGAAGGCGAGGCGCCCGCCTACGCGGCCATTAACCAAGCCACCTCCGACTTGAAAGCGCAGCTGGCCAGCAAGACCCCGGTCGACAAAGGACGGGTGCAGGCCGTGGCGGCTACGTGGGTCCAGCAGTTGGCCCGGGCCAACTGGGACGACAAGAAAAGCGAAATCAACAAAAAAGTGGCCAATGCCCTGCTCGAAAACCTATGCGCGGCCTCCTTGCTCACGGAGGACTACGCTCAACTAAACACCTACAGCGCGGAATATGACAAGCGCAACTCCGGCGTGTTTAGTTATCCGTTGACCTTTGAAACAAATACGAGCTAGGGGGGCACAGCCGCTTCGCTGGAGCCTACAATGGCCATGGTACTCAAGCGCAATACCGAAAGCCGCCTGAGTGTCTATTACGATGATTTGGTGGCCGATGCCGGACCAGCGAAAAAAGCATATGTGACGGAGAAATCACGATAGCGAGCAACCTGACCTGCTGCGTGGTAAATCACCAAACGCATTCTACGGCATTGTGGCTACGAGTGTGCCTTTGCTCTTAACGGCCCCAGAACCATAGCAGCAGTAAGCCCTTCCCAAGCCTTAATAGGAGAACGAAGGCGATCTGAGTAGCCACAGACTTTGTAATTTTTCTTCCATGAGCTTTCAGATGTCCATTTTTGCTTTGCCTGGCCACAAGGTAAGGCTGGTGGAACACTTTGTGCACCGCGGATCCGAGTGGGATCAAGCAGCGGCAAAACGGCACTTGACCGTTGGCGGCATTTATACGGTCCGCCAAACCCGCGTTTTCAGTTCGCATTCGGTCGTGGAGTTCGAAGAGGTGCCCGGCGTGAGCTTCAACACCATCTACTTTGAATTCCTCACGCCGCAAAGCGAAGAGGAAGATCAGCAGCACCCCTATCTTAGACGGTATTATGGTCACCCTTCTGAAGAAGACGGAATGATCTGAGTAAACCAAGGCCATTCGCCTCGCCTTACCACCCGGCACCCCGCAAAGGGAAGGCGACTGAATGCAGCTAAGGAAAGAGTCCACCCTCTTCTGCCCTTAAGAAAGCTTCAGGGTGGCAGGTCCGCAAGTTATTGCACCCAGCGTCACTTGGCTCTGTATAGTAGGTTGGTAATCCAAATAACGGCTGCTCCGTAAGGGTGTAAACAGCCGAGAGCGGAAAATCGCCCGTTTTTGGGACATCTCAACGCTTGTGTTGACTCACACGCTTCTCCGGGCGAGTCAACGAACTCCCCGCGGGAGCAGGAAGCGCCGCGCGTACACCAGGCCGAGCCCCGCGACCCCAACCTTTGGGTTGGGGTTGTTTGAGCAGGTTAGGGCCGCTGATGTGGAGAAGGTGGAATCTTTTTTAGCCCGGGAGGGGCCCGTGCTCCACGAAATAAGCCCTTTGGCTGCGCTGGGACTGCTGAACTAGCCCAATTACAAGTTATTCATGAACGGCGTTCCTTTTTGGCGGCATCACCCGCCTTTTTCGTTAACAAGAAAAGCCTGCCAACATTGATTATATACAGAATCGGTTATATATTTTGGTAGTTGGCTCCCGGCGGTTGTAGCTCGTTTCAACGCGTTAGGTTTCTATCGGCCGTTATGCTTTTGTAAGAATGGCAACTGCTTATTATCCTACTAGTCCGGCGCAAGTCCCTGCAAATTTCCATAAGCCTTCTTTCGGCTACGGCCTCATGGTAGGCGCGACCTTGCTGAGCATCTTGCTTTTCGTGGCTTTGTACCTGGTTCTGCTCATGGGGGCTGGTTGCTTGCTGTGGTGGGTAGCCACGCATTACTTCGACCATTATGGCCTCTGGCTTCTTTTCCTGCATTTGGGAGCGGTAGCAGCGGCGGGGATGCTGGTTGTGTTTTTGCTGAAATTCCTTTTCAAAGGCCGTCAGACCAGCCGCGAAAATTGGCTACGGCTGGTACCCGAGGCACACCCCCGGCTCCTGGGCTTCCTTGAGCAGCTTTGTGCGGAAACCGGAGTCGCCTTGCCCCGTGCTATCTACCTGTCGCCGGAAGTTAACGCGGCCGTGTTCTATGAACGCCCCTTGCTGAGCTTGGTCTGGCCCGTGCGCAAGAGCCTGCTTATCGGCGCGGGCTTGGTCAATGCCCTGACGCTGTCGGAGTTCAAGGCCGTGCTGGCCCACGAGTTCGGCCACTTTGCGCAGCGCAGTATGCGGCTTCACAGCTACGTCTATTCGGCCAACCTAGTGCTGCACGACATCGTCTTCCGGCGCGATAAGTGGGACGAGGTGGTGGCCAACTGGCGCGGGCCGGACATTTGGGGCTCGGCCGCAGCGTGGGTGCTGACGGCTTTGGTATGGCTCGTGCGCCAGGTGTTGGAAGTCGCCTATCGGGGTGTGAACCTCGTCTACGCGCGCTTGGCACGGGAGATGGAATTTCAGGCAGATCGCGTGGCGGTGCGGGTCGCCGGCTCCTCGGCCATCATCGACGCGCTTTATCAAATAAACCGCGCTTCTGCTGCCTACCACGTAGCGCTGGGCCACTTGGCTACGGCCCTGGAGCATGGCTTGGCTACCGACGATGTCTACTACCACCAAGCCCTCCGCCTGGCTGAAGCGCCGGCGGCGCCGGCGGCCTTCCGCAGTGCGGCGGCCCACGCGTCTTCCAATGCGTTTTTGTTCGCGGCGGAGGAAGTGACGCTCAAAGCAGACATGTACGCGAGCCATCCGACCGGTTTGCAGCGGGAGCAGCACGCCCGCTCGCCCTTTGTACCCGCCGCTTCCGACGCCCGCTCGCCTTGGCTGCTGTTTACCCAACCCGGCGAAGTGCGCCGGCTCGTGACGGCCAAGCTCTACCGTCACTCCATCGCGGATGCGGAGGACCGCCAAGCCCAACCAGCCAGGGAGGTAGAAGCCTTTTTGTCGGCCGAAACAGAGGAGCTGACGTACGATCCGTGCTACGCCGAAACGTACGATACGCGCCTGATTACAGCCGTAGCGGTGGAGGCGCTCGACGCTTTGGCCGCGGAGCTGCCGACCGGCCCGGCGTTGCTCGCTCTGCGGGCGGAACTCTATGGCCCGGAGCTGCACCGGCAAATGGCGCAAGTCAAAGAGCGCCAAAAGGCGTTGCAAAGGTTGCATCTGTTTGCCAGCCAGCAAGTGCGCGACGCCACGTTTGAGGTGGCTGGCGTACCCTTTCCGGCTCGCCATGCCGCCGGCGTTATCAAGCAGATTGAACAAGAGGGCCAGGCCAGCGCGCGCTGGTTGGAAGAGTTTGACCGCCGCGCTGCGGCCCTGCACTGGCGCCTGCTGGGGTGCCTGCCCGAGCGACAGCCCGGCTGGCGTAGCCGCTATGCGCTGCAAATGCACCTGCGTCTGGGCCTCGCGCTAACGCAAGCCTCGTTGCGGAGCCTGCACCAGCTACTACCGGAAATTATCGGTCGTCCGCTTAATGAAAGCCAGTGCCGGGCTTATCTTACGCAGTTGGCCCAGCTGCAGCAGCAAATGGTGGTCTTGTTGTTAACGAGCAAAAAGTCTGCGCTGCTTCCCCTGCGGCACCTGGAGGGATTCGCAACCGTCGGTGACTACCTGCTACAGGCCACTTCGCTTCCTAGTAGTGCCGTTCTATCGGCTGCTTGGATTACCGGTTTTGTCAGCCTGCTCGACACCGTGCAGGACCGCTACCGCCGGCTTTATTTCAAGAACCTGGGGGCGCTGTTGCGCCTGCAAGAGAAAGCCGCCGCCGAATATGCTTTGACGATTGCCCCTCCAGAAAGAGCCGACAGCGAAGCCGCTACGGTTTAACGTGAGGTGGTCTAGGTACGCTGGACCGTGTAGGGTACTAAGTGGAAGAAGCTGTTGGGGAGTAGAATACGGAGTGTGGTAGCCGATGCTGGAAGGCCGGCGCTCGCGGTAGTAGTCAAACTAATTGGCGATGCTGCCCTTCGCGTCGGCTAAATCGGTAAAAACGGGCCGCTCGCGGACTTCGAGGGCCTCTGTTTTCAGGCGGGACCACAGCCTTTCGGCTTGGGCGTTGCCGTCGCCCTCGCCGCGTCGGCTCTGCGAACGCACGGCCTGGTGGTCGTGCAGCCGTTGCCGATAAGCGTTGCCGCCGTATTGCCCGCCGCGGTCGGAGTGGACGAGCAAGCCCGGCGTGGGCGGTTGGGACTAAAATGCCCGTTGTAGGGGTTGCGTTAGTAACTAGACCAAGAATTACGATAAGGCCATAAGCAACTGTTTTACAAGTGCTTGCTGGAAAACATCGTTTTGTAAAAGCAACTGCTTTGCTGCTTCATTAACTAGCCCAATACGGTTCTAAGCACCTGTTTCTTACCCTTCTGCGAGCTAATTTATCTTATCTAAAAGCCTAACGTAATTCTTGGTCTAGTTACTAACGCAACCCCAGTTACCACCCTGGGTTCGCAAAGCATTTGTACGCGGATGGTTGCAGTGCTTCTAGTGTGCTTCTAATACCCAGCAGCCTTGCTGCTTCCGCACCACCGCCACATGACACAGAATGTGGGTATGATGGTCCAGCTCGTAGAAGAAGAAGCCCGTGTCGCGGGCCGTGTTAAAGCCCACCCGCGAGAGCTGCAGGCCCAGTTGCAGGCCCCAACTGCTTGGCGGGTCGGGGTATTGCCGAAAGGGTTCGTAGCGCCAATAAGAGGTGTAGCGCCAGGTATCGTGCACAGATGCAAATGCGCGGGTGACCAGGGCCGCAAAATCGGGCGTTTGGGTCAGTTCCTGCAGAAACCGGGTGCGTTCAGGCAGCGTGGGCTCCGTCAGCATAAAGCCGTATTCGGCGGCGCAGTCTGGCAACGAGCGCAACGTGGGCGCCAGATTCAGAACTCCCGGCGGCGCGTACGCGTCCGGTTGCTCGGCTAGGTAGGCCTCGTAATAGGCCCATTTGTCGGCTGCTTGGGCAAATGGCCCGTCGGGCGGTGGGATCACGGGCCGGCCGTCTTCGTACTGCGCGTGGCCGGCCGAAGCCAGGTACTCCTGCCGCAACAGGGGCCCCAGCACCTGCTGGTAGACCCGGTCTTCTTCGGCACAGTAGGCCGGCGAGGGCACTTTCCCTTCGTCGGCTGGCGTGGGCGCTTCGCCTGGGTGCCCCGGCGCGCGCGTTGCCGCCGGGGCACCGGTCAGGACCGCGACGAGTTCGCCCAGGCACTGGAGTGCCTCGGGCCCGTAGCCGTGGGCCATCAGCGCGTCGTACACGGCGTTGGAGCCCTCCAATTCACGTTGAAACAGCGGGTCTTCCAAGGCCGTCCCTTCGGGGTCCAGTACGCACTCGGCCCACATGGAAAGCCCTACGCGCGCCTCGCCGTTGCGGATGAACATCGCGATCAGGGTTCTGATCGCCTGTTGGTAGTGGCTGAGCCAGCGCGGCAGGGCCTGTTCCAGGCTGCGGCGCACGGACTTTTCCGGCAGCGGCTGTTGCTGGCTCAGCGCGTAGCACAGCCGCAGGGCCAGGCGCAGCCGCTTCAGCGCCCGCCACGCGCCCGTCCAGAGCTGGTTGGTCACCCGGCCTTGGGCGTACCACGCCCCGGCCGCTTCGCAGAAGGCCTCGGCCGCCAAGCGAGCGGAGCCGGCGTAATGGGCGTAGTTCCACACCGTCCACTCGTCTAACACGGTCTCCGGCCCGAGGCGGCTCCAGCCAAAGCGCTGTTCCTGCACGTACACGCGCGCTAGCCACGCCTCCGCCTCGGCGGGCTCGGCCGGGCACGGCAGCAGCTGCAGCGCGATCTGGGCTTCCTGCGCGAACTGCAAGGAGCGCACCACCTGCCCCTGCGCGTCGGCCAGGCGCGCCAGCTCGTCCAGCCCGTCCATCAGGGCCGCCACCCATGCGCCGCGCTCCGCCGGCGGATCGACGGGCCCCGGCGGCAGTCGGTCGAGCATGGCCCGCAGAAACCGAAACGCCGCGTGCTGCGCGTAAATGGCTTCCAGGTGTCCGGCCCGGGCGTAGACCTCCGCCAACAGGCCCAGCGGCGGGGCCAGCGCGGGCGGTTGGCTGGCCAAGCGCGCGCGCAGCTGCTGCTGGGGGCGGTAGCTGCCCAGCAGCTTGGGAATAACCCCGCCCCACTCCGGGTCGAAGAGCTCGCCGCGGGCCAGAGCGCCCAGGATCTGGGCCACCGGCCGCGCGGGCTCGCAGGCCGCTACCTGCGTCAACCACGCCGTCAGGTTCAGCTGGGCGGCAAACACAACGAGCGTGGCTTGCAACAGCTCGGCGTCGGTGGGCGGCGCGGCCGGAACGGCCGGCGCGGCAAACGCCAGACGCCGTGCGGAAGCGTCCAACCGGAGGGCGACGCCGTAGGCCTGCAACACCCGGCTCAGGTCCAGGAACTGGGGCCGGGGCTTGGGCGCCACGGGCACCGGCACGGGCAGCAGGTGGGCCAGCAGGCTGTGCGTAAAGCCGGGATACGCCGGTTCGAGCACCTGGTAGGCGCGGCGGGCGTAGCCGGCCAGCAGGGCCCGGAACGGCTCCCCGGTCAAACCGGCAAATTGCCCGGCCGCTTTCGCGGGGGCGAAGGCGTCCAGTTCTACGTGGTCGGGGGTGCAAATCACCCATTCTCCGGTGCGGGCGTTCAACACGATATCGCCGGTAAAGCCCGGCAGAAACAGCGCCCCGGCTGCATTGAGTTTGGCCAGCAGCTCCCCCAGCGGGAACAGGGCGTCCAGGGCGTCGGGGATGTCGAGTTCGCCCAGGCCGGGGCGCGGGGCAACGGTGGGCTGGGGTTCGGTGGGCTGTGCGGTTGCTTCGGCTTCCGGTGCGGGTCGGTAGAGGCGGGCGGCATGCGGGTAGTAGTTTTCGCTCAACAGGTACTCGATCTCCTGCCCCTCGACTTCGGGGCATGCAATGAAGGTTACCTGCCGACCGTCCGCTGTCCCGTCGCCCGAGACCTGCGGCACCGTGACCACCACCAGCGCCACGCGGCCGCCCCAAGGAGCATCATCTATTTCCAGGATCCTGTCCCCGGGCCGGAGCTGGCATACCTCCTCAAATGCCAGCCATTGCCCTGCCCATCCCCGCGCCATCGTTTCGCCCTCTTTTTAAATGTAAACGCTATTTGCCTTGGAACGCAGCCCGTAAGCCGCAGTAATCCAATCTACTGATTCCAGCGAAAATTTCTACGGCTAGCGCTAGCGCACCTTTTAACAGGAAGGGCTAACGGTCACGGAACCATAACACGGTAGCCGGCAGATGAACACAGGCCAAGAAGATTTTCGAGCTCGAAGCGTGTGGAACAAGCTCGTACACCCTCTTCGCACGTAAGACGGAATCGTTAGGCGCAGGGAAGGCCACGTTGTCCCGACCAACCGCGGCACTTGTAAGCGGCGCTCTCTCTACCACACCTAAGCAGAATCGCTGGGCAAGCAGTAGGGCAAACGGCCCGCCATCACCAATTGAAAGTGGGCGCTTTGGAGTGGAAGGCCATCCAGGCTCAAAAGCCCGGTCCCACGGCCACGGCAATGATCTCGGTAGGTTCACTAGGAGGCCAGGTGAGCAGACGGGCGAAACTCAGCGTGCCCGTCTGCAGGTTGACCGTGCTCACCACGTAATCGGACAAGCCGGAAAACCTACTGATCGCGTAGGCCCTGTTGCTGGTGCCCCCAATGTCCATGGCGTACACCTGGTTCGGGATACTCGAAGTGGTGGGCGGCAGGGGTAAGCCGCTAAAATCCAGCGGGTCAATCGGCGTGAGCAGGCCCGTAGCCGGCGCGTCCAACCGGTAGAGCGTATTCCCTGTGCTTTCCCCGCCCACCGCATACAAGGTGGTGGAAGTCGCGTCCGCCCAGCTGTTGCTGTAGGCCACCGCGGAAAGTCGCACGCTGCTGGGCTCGACGCGCCCTTCTTCGACGAAGGTGCCGTCGTCAGGGTGGACCAGCAGGTTCTGGCCCGTGCCGGTAACGACGCGAATGCGGTCCGCGCTGGGGTTGAAGTCAAAGCCGGCTACGGTACCGGCCAGCGCGGGGCTGAACGCGCCGGACCCCAGCGCGTGGGCCGCCCCCGTCGTCGGGTTGAGCAGGTACAGGCGGCTGGTGCTGCCCAGCCCGTAGAGTTGCCCCGTGGCCGGCCGGAAGTCCAAGGCCAAGAGCCGCTCGCCGCTTTGCAGGCCCGTGAGGGCCACGGAGGCCGTGCGCGTGTTTGGTGCTTGCGTGGAGTAGGCGTCGAGCGTGCCCGCCCGCGACACGGCGAAGAAGGAGATGGCTTGCCCCAGGGTGGGGTAGGCGGGCGTCGGGGCGGGCGCGGGAAAAACCTGCTCGAGCAGGTCCTGGCACCCGCTGAGGGAAGCCAGCAGCAGGAGGGCCGCCCCCCGCCAGGTGCGGGAAGGAAAAGGTAGCATACGAGTAAGAAAATAGGAGACAAAGTATACGGATCGGGATAGGGCTTATCGCATACTGTAAGTACAGGTTTTTGGTTGATTTACAAGTACTTGCGCCGGATTTTATAGAGGGCGCCTACCGCTCAACGGGTCACCCCGAAAGCGTGGACAGGGCCGGAACCTGCGCCGCTTCCAGCGTCAGTTCCACGGCTCTCCGACGCGCTGGCTAGGCGGGATCGGGGAGCCCCGAATGCCTTGCCTTTGCCGCGGCGGGCACCGGGCCCCAGAGGCCACCGAACCCGTGCACACGGCATGGGTCTGGTCTGTCGCAGAATACATCCGTTTTCCTGCGACAGACCAGACCCATGTGTCGTCCTGAAAAAGATTGACCGCTGTCCGATCCTGGAAAGTTAGTCGCTGCTTGAAAAGTGAAGCGGCGTTACCTTCGTCGGTAAGTCTTTCGCCGCCCGCCTCAAGTCGGTGCGCCTCAATCTGATCATGCTGCTGGCTACCCTTCGCAAAATAGTGCGCATCCTCAAACGCCAATAGTGATACTAACATTAAGTGTGTTAGTTAGGTATTCTTTAAGTGATAAAGATGTGATGTGCCTCTATTGCTTACCACAAAATTCATTTTAAATGTAACGCGTGCTAATTCGCATTAATGCGAATTAGCACGCGTTACATTTAAAATGAATTTT
>NZ_JACSJJ010000008.1:0-78358 GCF_014349165.1 Hymenobacter sp. BT491
TGCCCCACAAACCCGGGCCGCATCTGCCCAAAAGAGCCCCGCCCGCTTCCCGGTTGGGCCTGCAAAGATGCACGACTACTTTTTACTGTGCAACCCTACATCTAACATTTGTCGTTTAAGGCTCGCTTGTCTGACAAAGCTACTTTCCTGACCGTTCTGGCAGTTAGCTGAGCAAGAACCTGTTGTATGCGCATTTTAGTTCGTTAACTATTTGAAAAATAATTAATGCTTAGTGGTGCTTGAGATCAGTTTGAGCTCATTCACTAGATGCAGGGCGGTAGCCCCGGGGGCGTTTGCCCTCAAAATTGTGAATCACTTGGCCTAGATAGCCAAGGAATGGTAGCCCTAGCGAGGTATACTCGTAAGCTCCGTCGTTTAGTATTTTGTCTTCGTTTACATATACGACAGCACTCAGCATAAACTCTACCCTTTGGGTAGCATCGGAGAAATAGGCGACGTCCGCCAGATATCCATGCGACATCCCTACAACGTTGTATATATGCAGTGATGATTGAGCATGGCTTTTGGAGCTACGACCATAAAAGAGGTACTTCTTATATGCGTCAAAATAGCGGTCATCCTTATAAGCACTGAACCCTGACTCGTGCGGAGTACTGCGCAGATAGCGCCTCAAGAAAGCATAATCGCTGGCCGTTAAGTCGAACCGTTGGTTCTCAGGGACAGCGGCGGGAAAAATGATTGCTTTCAAAACATCCGTTACATCCTGCAAAGGCAGGTAATTGGCTGTAGTAAAATCGTAGGGCTCCCGAATCAGTTTCCCTGCCTTGTAATAGCCTTGCCCCTTTTCAATAGGGCCAAGAGGAAAGCCTAACGGCTGGGAATTCATGACTGCGGGTTGTTGGTAGATTGTTTTTCCTTGAGCATCGTAGAATTCGACAGGGTTGGTATGGCGGTTGGCGGCTGTATCGCAGGGCGCAAAACGCCTTACGATGCGAACGGAGGGGTAACCTAATTGCCACAACCGTTCGTTGAGCGGACGCTGGCCGAGGAATTCATACATGCGGTTATAAGCGCTGTTGTCGCTGACCAGCAACATGCGCTTGATGTAATTGCCAACGGAGTTGATTTGATCGGAATCGGCGGAAGCTTTGTAAGGAACAGCTGTTTGGCAGCGAAAAGCGGCGCCAAAGGCCATTGGGCTAGTCCGTGTCAGGCCGGGCTTGTTGAGTTGATGCAGCTTTTCCAGCGCCAAAGCGGCTACGGGCAGTTTAACAAGGCTAGCCGGATTAAAGTACTGCCGGGCGTCGAGTCGATAACTGTGCTGAGTGAAATGAGGCCGGTCCTGCTCATCCCGATCAATCTGGGTGTAAATAACTTGTAGTTCATATTTGGCTGCGTTCTCCACGATCGGCAACAGCCGCACGTCGCTATGCAACAGGCTATCCAGAAGAGCGGAATCTTGACTTTTCACAAGCAATTGATTATCAATTACTTGTGTTTTGCGACCAAATAACAAAGGCGCTATTCCCATCAGGAGAACTGCGAAGACCGTGCAGCGGAAGGCTGATTTTCGTGATACGTATACCTTTATCATCTTCAAGATTTAAGCTTGTTCTCCCCTCCCCTGCTAACGCAAATGAGGCCAAATCGCGTACGATCGGCCCCATTTTACCCACTGGTATATGCCGGCAGCTAGCTCGCCGGCTCCCGACGACGAGCCAGCAGCAGATTGGAATCTTTTTGGCGCCAGTTGTAGCCGGTCCCGAACGGCAGCGGGCGCGGCTTGTGCAGCGAATCGCTGTATGCAGCCGTGAGTTCGGGCTGATAATGCTTGACAAACAGATTTATAGGGCGCTTGTACACACCGTAATAAGTGAATTTCCAGTCGGCCGGCTGAAAATACTTCATCGCAATACCCGAGTCATCTTGCAGCACATAGCGGCTCTGCTCCAGAATCAGGTTCCGAACTTTGGAGAAGTACGGCTTATGCATAAGATAAGTGGCTGATTTGACGTACGTTGTCATAGGGCCAAGGCTGCGCACATATTTTAGGGCTGCTTCCTTAGTAAACCCAAGCTTCCAATCGTTGAGGTCGGCGGAGAAGTAGTACACTTGCTGTTCCTTTCCATTCTTATCGCGCATTTTCATCTCGACCCCAGGAATAATCTTTGGCCCTGGCTTGCGAATGGTGGCCGTATCGGCGTCCGTCAATTGGCCTTCCGCATCCAGTTGGACGTAGCGCACAGCGGCGACTTGGTGATCGGTGCGAGCGGCGAAGAGCATCATGAGCGGCAGAGCACCGTCGAGCTCCAGCGACTTCAGATCCACGGCCATATCGTTGGTGCGGAAAAAACTGAAGTTGAGCACTGACCAAAGCGACGCTTTGATAGCATTAAAGAGCTTCGGGTTTTCCAACGTGCTTTGGCGCGGCACTGAGCCTACAGGCTCTAACCCAACCAATACATATGTCTGGCTCGTCGGGAACATGGTAACCGCATTCAACAGATCAGGACCGCTGAAGGGATAAAAAATGGTTGGGCTGCTTTGCAGAACCGAGTCAAGCTCTGTGGTGGCCCACTGCTGCACTTTGTCGGTGCGCGTTTGGTGGTAACTGGCCCAGCTTTTGTCGGCGTCGGCGGCAAATGCTTGCCAAGCGGGTTGAGCCGTGAGGGTTCGCAATGGGCTGTGCTGGCTCGGCCGGATGCCTGCTATGTAAGCGGCTACATCTTGCACAGAAGATGTGTCGGCAACTAGCTTATCGGGCTGGACAGTGGCTTCGGGCTGAGGAGCTTCCGGAGCAGAAGATACTGCAGGAGAATGCTTTAGCTCAGTATTTTGGCGTTCGGAACAAGAAGTCAGGAGGGCGAAAAAGGCTGGTATGACTAGCTGGAAGGCAGAAAAACGCATTTAGGCAATCAGTTTTAGCGAAAAGCAGGAAACACGCGGCAAGATACCGGCTTTGGCAGTAGTACACTCGCAAGCAGCCCTAACCTTGGGCCAACTAAGCAGCAACGGGGCGACTGTTTCGGCCTAGAAAATAAATTACAAGTCCTACCATCACCGTTGCAAGACCATATAATGATTCGGTAGGCTTGTCGCGCAGGATAAAAATAAGGGTCCAGCCGCTGAGAGCCAGAAAAAGCAACGGCGTGACGGGGTACCCCCACGTACGATAAGGCCTTGGCAAATTAGGATGGCGAATCCGCAATACAAACAGCCCCAACACGGTCAGGAAGGTAAACAAACTGAGCACAAAGCCCGCGTAGAGCAATACTTGTTCGAAAGTAGAAGTCAGGATAAAGATCAGTGTCAGAGCCGTTTGCAGGAGCATCGCCCGCAATGGGATGCCACGGCTGCTCCGCGGCGCCAAAAAGCGCAAGGCTGTTAGGTCCTCCCCCATCACTTGTACGATGCGCGGACCGGCAAAAATCATGGAGCTGACCGTAGAAATTAGCAACACGGCAATAACAGCGCCCATCAGCCGTCCGACAGAATGCCCAAATATTTGATTAGCAACTACATACCCAACTTCCAATTGTCCGGCTAGTTTGCTGATGGGCGTAGAATACAGAAAGGCGAAGTTCAAGCCTATGTATAAGCAGAGCACGACCGCCGTGCCGCTAAGCAGAATGCGGGGCAAATTTCGTTGGGGCTGGTCTACTTCGCCTGTCAAGTATACGGCCGCATTCCAGCCCGAATAAGCATAGGAAACATACACCAGCGACACGGCAAACGCCGGACTCAAAAGCTGTCGCCAGTCGGTGGCAACTGGCAAAAAGGCAAGCGGCTGTGGTTGTGCCATCACTAAGCCGGCACCGATAAAAAAGACCAATACTACTACCTTGATAGCCGTGATGACAACCTGGAACTGACTGCCGGCTTTGCTGCTCATCGCATGAATCGCCGTGAGCCCCAACACCACTACAATAGATAAGGTCTGCGGATCAAGAGCAGGCCACACGCTAGCGGCATAGTGCCCCAAAGCAATGGAGGCCAGCGCCGTTGGGGCCGCAAACCCAACCGTAGCCGAGACCCATCCAGACAGGAAGCCTACGGCCGGATGATAAATCTGAGACAGATAATGGTATTCGCCGCCCGAACGCGGCATGGCCGCCGCTAACTCACCGTAGCTGAGCGCCCCACACAAAGCAATCAGGCCGCCTACCGCCCATAACATCAGCAGCGCGAAACCACTCTGGATGCCCAGCACCTGAAAACCCAAGCTCGTAAATACGCCCGTCCCTACCATGTTGGCCACCACAATGGCCGCACCCGTGTAAAAACCTATTTTATAGATGGGCGCCGAAGAATGGGACATGCAAGGGGCGTAAAGTACAAAGGTGCGTAGCCCGGCTGGTGTAGCGGAGCCACTTAAAAAAGCAAAGCTCCCCTCAAGTGCGAAGTCGAGGGGAGCCCAAATAAACTAAGAGCGTGCGCTAAACTTTAGGCCGCTTGTAAAGGGGCACGGTGCTGCATGGCTCACCATACATAAGGCTTGCGGCCACTGGCAACAGCTTTTGCATGATGGCGACGTATGCATAAGTAGGTACGGGCACGTTGCCACAACCTTTTACTACTACTTTGGCGTCGCGGTATTCTTCGGGGTTGACGGCCGCGATGGCTTCGCAGAAAAGCTCCTGCTCCAAGGCTTCCAGCGAGCCAAAAACGTACCGGTACGCATGGCCTTGCAGCTTGGTGGCCAGCAACATATAAGCCCAAGTAGGCACAATAGCATCGGCAGAGCACGTAATGGCGACGTTCTTACCGTCGTATTGGCTCCAGTCGTGGGTTTTGATAAACTCCCGAAAATCCTTTTCGCGCAGGATCAGGCCGTGAAAAAGATTGTCTTTGATATCGTAAACGACCCGCTCGCCCGGATGAATTAGTTCCTCCAAGTTGAAGGTGGTGAGCGCGCTTTGCGCCACGCGGTTGATTATTTCTTCCATTTTTCAGAGCCTAAAGTGTGAAAGCTCAGCACGTAAGTCGGTTCACCTTTGAAACAACAAAACCCGCATTCTGATTCGCTATTTGCAAAGCTTGCCGCTGATTTTAAGTTACGCTTTCGGCGTAGTAGTGTATACTTCCTTCAAGTAAAATGGCTCATAATAAGCCACATCCTGAAATTCCTGTCGCTGATACGCCTCATACGCCAACTCCCCTATCGCGATAGCCGAGGGCTCAATGCCCAGCAAAAAAGCAGCGTGCGGTTGCTCCGCGACGAGCGGCTGAAATTTAGCTGCGCCACTTCCAAAGAATAACACCCGACGACGGGTCAATTGTTCGGAAAGCGTTGCGGAGTCGAGAACAAGCGGAGCGGGTGCTACTACTTCCTCGCCCGTGTGCGTGTATAAGGCGCTGTATACCTCCATACGCCGCGCGTCGAGCATGGGGCAGTACAAGTACTCGTGGGCATGGGCCGTAGTGGTCGCCACCTGATGCGCCAGAGCCCGCAACGTACTTATCGCAAGCAATTGAATATCAGATGCATAGCAGAAACCCTTTGCAGCGGCGGCCCCGATGCGCAAGCCCGTATACGAGCCCGGCCCGTCGGAGACGGCCACGGCAGCCACGTCGGCAAGCGTGTGGTTTGTGTTTTCCAGCAATTGGCTCACCATTACGCTCAAATGTGAGGAATGCGATTTTTCGAGACGCAACTCCGATTGCCCCACCAATTTTCCAGCGCGGTGGAGCGCTACGGAGCAGATAGGCGAAGAAGTTTCCAGAGAAAGGATAAGCGTGGACATACTGCAAAGGTAGGAGCAGAAATTCTACTCCAGCATGTTGTGAGCAGGTTACTTCGCTGTCACCCCATCTCCCTGCCAAGCTTTTACAAGCAAGTAGGCACAAAAAAGCAGGCCTCACATGGGCCTGCTTTTTTGTTATATGCCTCGTAAAGACCCGCGTTATTTGCCGCCTTTTTTCACCTCGGGACGCGTTTTGGCTTCAGCAGTGCCCGGCTTAAGCAAAGCCGCGTAACGAGTTTGGTCTTTCAGCACGTTGATGGCCATCAAAATATTGGGGTCGTCGTCGAAACTAGCTTCAACCTGCCCTTTCTGAAAATAATAGCGCGACACGATTTCCTGCTCCAATAATTCCCGGATTTCAGGTTTGAAGCGCGTCAGGTCGTTGCTCTTATTAGTCGAAACTTTGCGACGAATGGCTTCCAACTCGTTTTTTACGTCGTCGTAATGCTTCTCCTCCTTCACCCGCTTGGTTAGGTCGGTAAGTGACTTTTCAGCATCGGTGGAATAGCTGATGTTTTTGCCACTCAAAAACTGCACAAACTTCTGGTAGTCAGCATCTGAGAGCTTAAACTCCCGCGCCGGAGCAATAGTGGCGTGCTCGGCGCGGTAACGCGTGGCATAGTCAAAAAGGTAATTTTTCTGAATCAGCACACGCGTGATGTCGGCAATGGGGCGGTCTTCCACAGCCACGTCGGGCGCAACCCCGCCCCCGTCGTATACGGGACGCCCGCTTTGGGTTTTGAAGGCAGTGCGCAGCGAATCAGGCACTTTCCCCAATGTGCCGTCGTCGGCGCGGTGCGAATAGTCGATTTCCTGAATGCAGCGACCGCTCGGAATATAGTATTTCGCAGTAGTCACCTTCAGTTGCGAATTGTAGCTCAAAGGCCGCGTAGCCTGCACCAAGCCTTTTCCAAAAGTTCGCTCACCTACCAATACTGCTCGGTCATAGTCCTGCAACACCCCCGATACGATTTCCGATGCCGACGCTGAGCGGTTGCTCGTGATCACCACAATCGGCACCTGCGTATCCAGCGGCGCATCGAGGGCCTTGTATGTTTTGTTCCACTCGGTGACTTTACCTTTGGTACTTACAATATCTAACCCCTTGTTAACAAACAAGTTAGAGATATTAACAGCTTCATTCAGCAAACCGCCAGGGTTGTCGCGGATGTCGAGCACCAATTTTTTGGCGCCTTGCTCCTTCAGTTTCGTTACCGCCATCCGCACTTCCTTGCTGGCATCGGAGGTAAAGGTCGACAGCTGAAAATACCCGATCTCAGGCGTCAGCATGCCGTAATAAGGCACGTTTTCAACCTGAATCTTATCGCGGGTGATGTTGATATCGATTGGCTTCTCTTGACCGTAGCGCGTTACTTCGAGTTTCACTACGGAGTTCGCCTGCCCTTTCAGCAGCTTGCTGATGTCAGAATTGTTCTTTTTTTCAACGTTGATACCGTTGATTGTCAGAATTTCATCACCGGGCAAAAGTCCCGCTTTCTGCGCCGGATATCCTTCGTAGGCGGTTTGCACCACTGTTTTACCGCTGCGCTTTACTACTATTGCGCCAATGCCGCCGTATTGGCCCGTCATCAAGGTGCGGAAATCCTCGATGTCGTCTTCCGGAATGTAGTTGGTATAGGGATCCAGCGATTTAAGCATCGCGTCGATGCCCGTCTTTACCAGCTTTGCCGGCGTTATTTCGTCGACGTAATAGGTATTGACCTCTTTGAAGAGCGTAGCAAAAATGTCGAGGTTCTTGGCGATCTCGAAATACCGCTCGTTGTCCGAAGCCGACCGAAAAGATACCAACAACGCGGCACCGCCCAGAGCGAGGCCAGCGATAATAGACTTTTTACGCATATAAAAGGCTGGAAGCGAGGAATACTGCTAGGATACGGACGCTTCTCCTGTGGTAGAAGTTGCGTTGATCAGCAAACGCTCCAGCCCTGAAATTAATTTTTTTTCAACCAGCACGAAAGGCTTTTTTTCCTTCCCGCTGTAGATAATAGCCAACGAAGCGACAGTGTGCCCGCCGGGCGCTTCTATGAGGCGATGTTTATTGAGGCGATAGGCTTCGCGCAGCAGGCGCTTCAAATAATTTCGATCGACAGCACGCTTAAAGCTGCGCTTTGAAACGCTGACCAATACTTGCGGCGGCGCAGAAGTGGGAGCCATCGTCGGGAGCCATATCAACCGCAAAGGGTATAAACCAAAAGAAGAACCCCGGCCGAAAAGCTCTTCAATAAGCTTTTTGCGACACAAGTGTTCTTCTTTCGGGAACGAATAAGAGCGCGCACCGGGCGTTCTATCCGACCCGAGCATTATGGCGGTAACCGTCAGCGGTTTAGCGCTTATGACGACCTTCGTCAGATACGGTCAGGCGCTTGCGGCCTTTGGCGCGACGAGAGGCCAGCACGCGGCGGCCGTTTGCGGTTTCCATGCGGGAGCGGAAGCCGTGCTTATTGCGGCGCTTGCGCTGCGAAGGCTGAAAAGTACGTTTCATGGTATGTCCAGGACTCAGTTACAGGTAAGGCCGGCAAAGGTAACAGGTTGAGTTGGAAATGCCAAAGCCCAACCCTGCTTTTGTTCAAATGTTCGGGGCTCAACTCTCTTTCATCGCTTACAGTTACTCAGAATCGGCTTTTGTCGTATTGCCATAGCATTTGTATCTAGCCTATCTAACTCCACTACGCCCATGATTCATTACCACGTCGCGTTCGATAATCCACTTACGTTCTATGTGCAGGTCAGCATGACCTTCGAGGTGGCTTCAGAAACGGCACAACCCATTGAGCTTCAGCTTCCGACGTGGCGCCCTGGCCGCTATGAGATCCAGAATTTTGCGCAGAAGATTCAGCGCGTGACAGCGCAAGACGCCGCTTCCGGCGAATCGCTTCGCTTACGCAAGCTCACCAAAGACCGCTGGCAACTGCTTGAAGCCGCCGGACACACCGTAAAGGTGCATTACAACTTTTACGCGCACCAAATGGATGCCGGCGGCTCATGGCTCGACGAGACACAGGTGTATCTGAATGGTATTCAATGTTTTATGTATATAGAGGGGCGGCGTGCGGAAGCTTGCCAACTTACGCTGGCATTACCCAATGGCTGGCAGATAGCGAGCGGAATGCCGCAGAGCGCACCCTATACGCTTGATGCTCAGAGCTTTGATCAATTGGTTGAATCGCCGCTGATTGCGAGTCCTACTCTGCAGCATCGCACATATGAGGTGCAAGGGCTGCCATTCTACGTCTGGATACAGGGCGAATGCACTCCCAACTGGGAAGTAATTCTGCGTGATTTTAAGGCGTTTACGGAAGAGCAACTGGCACTTTTTGGCAGCTTTCCGGTGCAGGATTATCACTTTCTGAACCAGATTCTGCCTTATCCATATTACCACGGAGTGGAGCATACCAACTCTACCGTGATCACGCTCGGTCCGGCTGAGCTTCTGATGACGGAAGGGCTGTACAAAGAGCTGTTGGGCGTGAGCTGCCACGAGCTGTTCCATACCTGGAACATCAAGCAGATCAGGCCGGCCGAGATGCTGCCCTACGATTACACGCAGGAAAACTATTTCCGCACTTGCTACATCGCCGAAGGCATTACCACTTATTACGGCGAGTACCTGTTGGCCCGTAGCAATGTGCGCACCGCCGAGCAGTATTTTGCTGAGCTTAATACCGTATTGCGCAAGCATTACGACGACCACGGGCGCTTCAACCTTTCCTTAGCGGACGCTTCCATGGATCTGTGGCTGGATGGTTACAAATCCGGCGTGCCCGATCGCAAAGTGTCGGTGTACCATAAAGGGGCTTTGGTAGCGCTGTTGCTTGACCTGACCATTCGGCGCCTTTCCCACCACGAGCGCAGCCTCGACGACGTGATGCGCCGGCTGTGGCTGGAATTTGGCAAACCCGGTATTGGCTACACCGAAGAAGACTACATACGCTTGGTGAATGAAGTGGCCGGCCAGCCCATGCAGCGCTACTTCGACCAGTTCGTCTACGGTACGGCGGCGCTGGAAGATCCGCTCAACAAAGTGCTTCACTTTGTGGGCTGCACGCTCCTGATTGAGGAAAACCCATCAGCCGCCGAGGGCACTTTCGGTTTCCGCACGGTAGTCAAGAATGAGCGAACGGAAGTAACCGGCATTTTACCCGACTCGCCAGCGGCGCAATCCCTAACCGTTGACGACGAGATTGTTGCCATCAATGGCCGACGTGTTACTATGAACCTGCAAACGCTGATGGTCGACGGAGCCGATCAGTACGAAGTCAGTGTTTTCCGACAGAACCGGCTGCTTACCGTGCCGCTCGTCACCGACCCAGCCAAACGTTTCTGGCAGAAATACACCGTTGCAAAACTACCCGACGCAACACCAGAGCAAAAGGCCAGCTTCCAGAAATGGCTCCAACAAGAATTTTAATAAACATCTGATTATCAAATATATACAAAAAGCCCCGTTGCAGATGCAACGGGGCTTTTTGTATATACAGTCGGCTTGTGCTACACGTCCTGCGACATCGGGCGGTTGTCCTGGGGGTTGTTGCGGATGGGCGTGGTCTTGCCCGGATCTTTGCCCCGGCTGTTGCCATCGGTCGTGTTGCCGTGCTGCGAAACGTTGCTTTGGTTAGGGTTTTGCACTTGCGTGCTCTTTTTCTTCGTATTCGCAGCCGGATTTACCGACGTTTTATCGTTGGCGAGATCTTTTTCTTTCTTGTCCATAACGCGGGTGGTTTAAGTGAACTGCTAGTTCTTTTACCACCACACCGCCGAAATGGTTGTTGAAAACGTGCCTGATTTTGCGCCCCGCGCCTATGCGTTTTGCACAGCCGACGCCGGAACTACGCTTACCAGGTCGGCAAATTGCTGCTCGCGGGCCTCGATTTCCTCTTGCGTCAGATTCACCAGCCGCTCCGTGCCAAACTTCTCCACGCAGAACGAAGCCATCGCGGAGCCGTGAATAACGGCCCGCTTCATGTTCTCGAAGCTGATGTCGTCGGTGGCGGCCAAGTGACCGATGAAACCGCCCGCGAAGGTATCGCCAGCGCCGGTGGGGTCGAATACTTCTTCCAGCGGCAACGCCGGCGCATAAAACACTTTGTTCTTGTGGAACAACAGTGCACCGTGTTCGCCTTTCTTGATAATCAAATACTTAGGCCCGAGGGCCATGATTTTCTTGGCAGCCTTCACCAACGAATGCTGTCCGCTAAGCTGCCGCGCCTCTTCGTCGTTGATGCTGAGCACATCCACCATTTCGATGGTTGTGAGCAAATCTTCCAGTGCGACATCCATCCAGAAGTTCATCGTGTCCATCACAATGAGTTTCGGACGGTTTACAAGCCGCTGAATGACAAGGCGTTGTATCTGAGGTGTTAAGTTCCCCAGCATCAGATACTTGCAGTCTTGATACGAATCCGGAATGATCGGATCGAAATCAGCCAACACGTTGAGCTCTGTCTGAAGCGTTTCGCGCGAGTTGAGGTCGTTGGAATATTTGCCCGACCAGAAAAACGACTTCTCACCCTGCTTGATCTGCAAGCCTTCGGTGTCGGCGCCGTGTTCTTCCAACAACAGGATGTCAGATTGCGGAAAATCGTCGCCTACGACGGCTACCAGTTTCACGGGCTTCACGGAATACGAAGCCGACAGCGAAATGTAGGTGGCAGCGCCACCGATGATCTTGTCGGTTTTGCCAAAAGGCGTTTCCAAAGCGTCGAAAGCGACGGAACCGATAACAAGAAGACTCATAATCAGAGGGGTATGTGGTGATTCATGCAAAGGAGTATTACCCTTGCAACGGTACAATCAACAAAAAAGTCCCCGAAAATTTCTTTTCGGGGACTTTTCAAAGGGTAAGTAATGGGGCTCGAACCCACGACCTTCGGAATCACAATCCGACGCTCTAACCGGCTGAGCTATACCTACCATGTTGGGAATGGAGCGACAAAAGTAGCGTGTAGAATGGCTTTTTCAAAAGTTTAGAGGAGATTTTTTCTCAATTCGACTTTCTCAGCGGGCACCGTGCCGGAGGGCATTGCTGAACTTTACGCCGTAAATAGGATGCCGAAACGCCACCGCAGATGGCTGGTAGTAAAGGCATTCTGCTGGCGCCGGTTGGAGGGGCAACTAGCCGTTGCCCTGCGTATTACCCGTACCTTTGTGGCTTGCACTATCTTTTTTCGTCATGTCCGACACGCCTGCTCCTCTTACGTTTGCCGATTTCAAGCTCAACAAACAACTGCTTACTGCCGTCGCCGAAGCGGGTTTTGAGCAACCTACTCCGGTACAGGAGCAAACCATTCCGTTGTTGCTGGCCGGCCACGATGTGTTGGGCATCGCTCAAACGGGAACCGGCAAAACGGCGGCTTTCGGCTTGCCACTGTTGATGAAAATAAAGTACGCCCAAGGCATCCATCCGCGGGCTTTGGTGATGGCTCCAACGCGTGAGCTAGCCATGCAGCTCGAAACGCATCTGAAGCGGCTGGCCGTCTACACCGACCTGCGCATCTTTGCTATTTATGGTGGTTTAGGTCCTAAAACCCAGATCGAAACGTTGGCGCAAGGCGTTGACATTCTGATTGCTACGCCGGGCCGCTTGCTGGAGCTTTACCTCAAGGGCGACTTGGTACTGAAGGAGCTTAAAACGTTAGTGCTGGACGAAGCCGACAAGATGATGGACATGGGCTTTATGCCCCAGATCCGGCGCATTCTGGAGGTGATTCCGCGCAAACGGCAGAACGTGCTGTTCTCCGCCACCATGCCCGATAAGGTGGCCACGCTGAGCGAAGAGTTTCTGGAGTTCCCGGTGCGCGTAGAAGTAACGCCCGCAGCTACTTCGGCTCAGAACGTGAGCCAGGCGCTTTACGAAGTGCCTAACCTCCTGACTAAGATCAACTTACTAGGCTATTTGGTCCGCGATGAGCAGGAGTTCAACCGCGTAATGATTTTCTGCCGGACCAAAGAGCACGCCGACAACGTGTCGAGCTTCCTGATCCGGAAAGTCTCGGCTGAAACCCGGGTTATTCATGGCAACAAAGGGCAAAACGTGCGCATCAACGCCATGGAAGCGTTTCGCAACGGTGAGTTGCGGTTTTTGGTAGCCACCGACGTAGCCGCCCGCGGCATCGATGTGCCACAGGTAAGCCACGTCATCAATTTCGACGTGCCGCTGATTTACGACGACTATGTGCACCGCATCGGGCGCACAGGTCGGGCGCAGCATACGGGCGCGGCCATCACCTTTGCCAACGAAGCGGAGATGCACCACATGGGCCGCATTGAAGCGCTTATCAACCAGACGATTCCGCTGCTGCCGTTGCCCGAAGAGGTGAAGGTAATGCCCACCAAATTTGACGAGCAGCAGGGCATCGACCGCGAAATCGACGAGCGCCGCAAACGCCTCGATCCGGAGTTTAAAGGGGCTTTCCATGAGAAGAAGACGCCTTTACAGAAAGGCATCGATAAGCGGACGGGCCTACCCTACGTTGAGGGCCCCAACCGGAGCCAGAAAGGCAAGAAGAAACGCGCTTCGCCGGGCAAAATGCAGTCGCCGGCAGCCAAAGCAGCCGCAAAGGCCCGCGGACCACAACGCCGTAAATAATCTCCTTTTTTACAAGTATTTGATTATCATATACTTATAAAACAGTGGGATGAGAGCATAACAGCAAAGGCCGCTCCGTGCTACGGAGCGGCCTTTGCTGTTATGCTCTACCAATTAGTGTTGAAAGATGGCCAAATGGCTGAATTTCAAGCTAATAAACGTAAGCGCCCCGCCCCAAAAGACCGCGCTCCACAACATGTGCAGCATAATATTTAGCCGGGGCACGTGCAGTTGCGTAGCAATGACGGTACCGCCGATGGGGCTGAACAGAATGGGCGTCAGGAAAGCAATACCGGCGATGCCGAAACGCCGATAGATCCGCACCACGATGCGGCTGCGTCGGCTGAACAAAGGCTTACCGCGCAGCAACCGGCGCTTGCGTTGGTGTAGCGCCCATGCCCGGCCCACGCCCGAAACAACCAGCACAGTGGTCATCATCCCGGCTACCGTCAGCCCCCAGATCAGGCAGAAGGGCATACCGGCGGCGGTGCCGGCAATGGGCCCGCCAAAAAACTTGACCATGCTGAGCAAGAAAACGGAAGCGTATTTGACAGTTGGGGACAACACGGGCGTTTTCGGACTTAGGTGTGGGTGATACGGGGAAACCAGAGCGGCGGAATTAGGTAAAGATACAAGGTATACGGCGGCGGGTTTCGTTTTGATAAGTTACAGAATTATCAAGCATGCCCGCCCGTTGAGCTTTCCGGCAGCCGACGATGGGCTTTCAGAAAACAAACCGCCAAAACACAAAGTATTAGCTATCAAACAAATAGAGCTGAAGGCCATACGACCTTCAGCTCTAAAGCGGTGATGACAAGCCGCGGAGACCTTACAGCTTGCTGCCGTACGACAAGTCGCCGGCGTCGCCGAGGCCGGGCACAATGTAGGCTTGCGCATTCAGGCCTTCATCGACGGCCGCAACCCAAAGCGTAGCTTCTGGCACCTCACGCGTTACGTACTCCACTCCTTCCGGGCTGGCAATGACGGCAGCGATGTGCACCTGCCGGGGCGTACCAAAGCGCAGCATGGCGCGATACGTCTGCACCAACGATTTGCCCGACGCCAGCATCGGGTCGGCGAGGATGAGTACGCGCTCGTCGAGGCTGGGTGCGGTCAGGTAGTCGAGCTGTACCTGCACCTGCGCCGTGCCTTCGATGCGGTAAGCAGCCGCAAAAGCGCTCGGCGACTGGTCGAAATAGTTGAGGAAGCCCTGATGAAACGGCAAGCCCGCGCGCAATACTGTAGCCAGCACCGGAAAGTCGTGCAGGTGCTTGCTGCGCGACTCACCCAGGGGCGTACGCACGGTTTTGTCAGTGTAGCTGAGCTGCGAGCTGATGCGATACGCGATGATTTCGCCGAGGCGCTGCAAGTTGCGGCGAAAGCGTAGGCTGTCGCGCTGCACATCTACGTCGCGTAGCTCAGCCAGAAAATGATTGGCCACGGAGGGTTCGGCGCACACGATATGTACGCGCTCATTGGGTTCGGCGGGCTTCAGCGTATCCATTGCAAATACCAGGGTTGGCGGGTTTGGGTAAGCACTCCGTATGGTACGGGCGCGGCGCCGAAGTTGGCAAAAAAACGCGCAATCGAAGGAATCATGCTGCCTTCAAAGTCGAGCGTGAGGCCTGGCGTGCCCGCGTGCCGCTGAATAACGTGGTCGAGCAGCAAGAGCGGAGCCCCCGCCTTCTTACCCGCCGCCGAGGCCGCTGCAAACAGGTACACTACCACGCTGGGCTGCCGCACAAACAAGGCCCCCGCCAGCAGCTCTCCCGATTCGGGCATTCTCACTTCCAGAATATACACTTGCTTGCGCGTCTGCAAAGTGGCCACCAAGCGCTCCAGGCAGTAATACGCTTTGGCCTTCAACCCCGAAGCGGCCGCAATTTCCTGGTTTTTGAACAGCTGCATCAAGTTCTTCGCCGAGGCAGCCTCCGTTACCTGGAGCGGCGTGGGCAGTTGTTGGTTGTGCCGCAGGCGCCTCCGGTAATCGGGGGCGTATCCCGCCGCGAGCGTCGCGTAGCTGGCCGCTAAGTTCAGGTGGAAGGTGCGCCGCTCCGTCAGGGCAAAGCTGGGCGGAGCGGCCACTAACTCGTTGCCTGTGTGCAATTGCAAATAGAAGCGCGCAAAGCGCTTATCTATAACCTTCAGATAATCAATAATATACCTAAACCGACTTGTCCCGGTCAGCAGCAAGCCCAATTGCTGCGTAAAGGCGGGCTGAAACACTTCGTAGCCCCAAGGACGGCGCTTCAGCGGCAAGGGCAACAGCGATTTGTAAGCCCCGGTGGCTTCCTCGACTTCAATGACCGCGTCCCAGCGGCCGCACGCCTCGCGCAGCCACCACGAATACGCATACGGCACGGCCGCACTGGCCGCTTGTACGCATTCGTCCCAAGCGGTGAAATCGAGTTCGGCATGACGAAAATAGCGCAGCGACACAAGACCAAGAATTAGGTATACTTAAGACCGAAAAGGCATTTTGAACGTGATAAGGGGCATTTGATTACGAACGTGCACGGGAAATATCTTTTTCCCAAATGCGTTAAAGCATACTTCTCTTTTCGAACTGCTCAACTCCCATCGCGCAACTACGTAGGTTTGCGCCGCCGGGTACCATTTCGGGGCGCGGCATACTATAAGCTTATGAGAAAGCCGCTACTGCTCCTTGCTACCTTCGCCTTGCTGTTGCCGACGAGCCAGGTTGTTGCCCAAACCACCCCGGAAGGCCCCGTTTATTTGCGTTTTGATGTTACGGCCAAGAAGCCCGCGCGGCCGCCGCATCCCAACCAAGGCCCCACATACGTGCCGCTCGATGCCGATATTTACCGGCTGATTGATCGCTACGCAATTAAGTACGGCCCTGATTCTCTGAGCGATCCGCATACATCGGTGAAGCCCTATACGCGCGCCAGCGTGGCGCGGCTGGCCGAGCGCATTTTGCAAGACAGCACTGCCGACTTGTCGCCCTCCGATCGCTTCAACGCGGAATACTTGGTGCGCGACAATTGGAATTACGCCAGCGAAGATTCGGCAGTCAATGCCAGCAAGCGGCCGTTCCTGAAGCATTTTTACCGCAATCAGTCGGATCTGTTCCACGTCGACAATCCCGACTTTACCCTGCGCGTCAATCCGGTGCTGGGGCTGCAAGTCGGCAAAGACAGCGACATCAGCGGCCTGCGCTACGTCAATACTCGCGGCGTGCAGGTAGAAGGCACCATCGACAAGAAGCTGGGCTTTTATACCTTCTTGGCTGACAACCAGATAGCCGTGCCGCTGTATGTGCAGCGACGCGTGCAGCGCGACAACATTGTGCCGCACGAGGCTTTTTGGAAGTACTACAAAGACAAGCCCGACCAATACGATTTCCTGTCGGGGCGCGGCTACCTGACTTACGCGGCCAGCAAGCACATCAACTTGCAGTTTGGCTACGACCGCAATTTCATCGGCAACGGTTACCGCTCGCTCATCCTGTCGGACTACGCGGCGCCGTACCTGTTTCTGAAAATCAATACGCGCATCTGGAAATTCAATTACCAGAACCTGTTTGCGGAAATGACCGCCGAAAAGGCCAACCGCGACACGATTTATCAGAAGAAATATTTCGCGTTCCACCACCTCAGCCTCGACGTCACGCCGAATTTCAACATCGGTGTGTTCGAGTCCATTGTGTTTGGGCGTGGCAAAGGGCGGTTTGAGCTGCAATACCTCAATCCAATCATATTCTATCGCTCTATCGAACAGGCAGTTGGGTCCAACGACAACGCCCTGCTGGGCCTCGATTTCAAGTGGAACATCAAGAAGCGCGTGCAGCTCTATGGCCAACTGGTGCTCGACGAATTTGTGATCAGTGAAGTGCGCGCGGGCTTGGGCTCGTGGCGCAACAAGCAGGCGTTTCAGCTGGGCGCCAAGTACATAGACGTGGCCGGCATCAAGAACCTCGATATACAGGGTGAGTTCAACTACATCCGACCTTACACTTACCAACACGCGGATAGCTACCGCAATTACCAGCACTACGGCCAGCCCCTCGCCCACCCTATGGGCGCCAATCTGTACGAGTTGCTCGGCATTGTCAGTTACCAGCCAATCCCGCGCCTAAACTTGGTGGCCAAGGGCTTTCTGTCGACGCAGGGCAACGATATCACGAGCCTGAACGGCGTGCCGTTGACCAACTTTGGCTCCAACGTGCTGCTGCCGTACACCAACCGTCCGCGCGACGCCAACGGCAACATTCTGGAAGCCGGCTTCTTTACCGGCGACGGCGTCAAGACGCACCTTATTCACGCCGACCTCACGGCTACTTACCAAGCCCGCCACAACGTTTGGGTTGATGCCAAGCTGATTATGCGCCGCGTTACGGGCACCGACCCCAATGTGGGCAACCTCACCAACAGCGATGTATTTCCGTCGCTGGGCGTGCGCTGGAACATTGCCCAACGAGTACATGAGTTTTAATAACTAATTAATAATCATATACTTACGTAATGCGTCACGATCCAGCTACCATTCTGCTCTATCGTCCGGTGAGCCAGAAAGAACTGGATTTGATTGCGGACTCCGGATGGCTGGAATTTCCGTTGGAGTTGGAAGAACAATCCATATTCTACCCGGTGCTGAATGAAGCCTATGCGATCCAAATTGCGCGCGACTGGAACGTACCGTACTACGGCATCGGCTACGTGACGCGCTTTGCCGTGGACGCCGACTATGTGGCCCAGTTTCCGGTGCAAAACGCTGGCGATCAGGCGCACGATGAGTTGTGGGTGCCTGCCGAAGAACTGGCGGAGTTCAACCAGCACATCGTCGGCCAGATTGAGGTGGTGAGCATTTTTCAGAGCTAGCTACCGCCTGCTGGCCACGGGCTGCGCAATGCTTGGTTCGGGCTACCTTTGCAGCTTCTATGAAGACGTACCTCCGCATTCTGCAATACGCTCGGCCGTGGGCGGTTTTTTTGCCGCAGTACCTGCTGTACACCATCCTCACGATTGTGTTCAGCCTTGCCAACTTCACCCTCATCATCCCGATGCTGAAGGTGCTGTTTGACAAAACCGACCAAGTGCCACTGCAAGCCCCCGATCATCTGCCGGCGTTTCGGCCAAGCTTTGATTGGGCGAAGGATACGTTCAACTATTTCTTTGCCGACGTGCTGGCCGCGCAGGGCAAACTGGGCGCGCTGGCGTTTGTGTGCGGCGTAGTGGTGGCATCGGTGCTGCTGAGCAACGTGTTTCGCTACCTGAGCTTGCGGCTGCTGGCTAAGGTGCGGGCCCGCGTCATCCGCAACCTGCGCCGCGACCTTTACCACCGCATCATCCAACTCCAGCTCGGTTTCTTTGCCAACGAGCAAAAGGGCGACCTGATGTCGCGCTTCACCAACGACGTGCAGGAGGTCGAAACCTCGGTGGTGAACACCATGACGGCCGTCATCAAAGAGCCGCTGACGATTGTGGCGTACTTCGGGCTGCTGTTTTATTTTTCGGTACCCCTGACCCTGTTTACGCTGGTCCTGCTCCCGATTTCGGGCGGTATCATCGCTAGCATTGCCAAGCGCTTGCGCACGCAGGCCAAGCAAAGCCAAGGTACGTTGGGCTCGATGCTGTCGGTGATCGATGAAACGCTGGGCGGCATCCGCGTGATCAAGGCGTTCAACGCGCAGGATTACATCAAGGAAAAATTTGAAGCCCAAAACGACCAGTACGCCCGCACCTCCCGGGCCATCGACAACACCCGCGACCTGGCCTCGCCGTTTTCGGAGTTTGCGGGCGTGTCGGTGGTGGCGGGGCTGCTGTACTTCGGCGGCACGCTGATCCTGGGCGGCCACTCCGACCTGACGGGCGAAAGCTTTATCGGCTACGTCATTTTGTTTTCGCAGGTGCTTACGCCGGCCAAGGCGCTGTCGTCGTCGTTTGGCAACATTCAGCGCGGTTTGGTGGCGGGCGAGCGGGTTTTGCAAATAATTGATACAGAACCAGTTATCCGCGACAAGCCCCATGCGCAATTACTGCCGCCTTTCCAGCACCAAATCGAGCTGCGCAACCTGCAATTCAGCTACGGCGACGCGGCTGTGCTCACGGACATTAATCTGACTATCGAAAAAGGCAAAACCGTCGCGTTGGTAGGCCCATCGGGCGGCGGCAAATCGACGCTGGCCGACTTACTGCCGCGCTTCTACGACCCCACCGGCGGCCAAATTTTAATCGACGGCCACGACGTTCGTGACTGCACCATTCATTCGGTCCGCGACCAAATGGGCATTGTAACGCAGGAAAGCATCCTGTTCAACGACACCATTTTTAACAACATCCGCTTCAATACTCAAGCCACAGAGGCAGAAGTAATTGAAGCGGCCAAAATTGCCAATGCGCACGAGTTTATCGCCGCTTCGCCCGAGGGCTACCAGACCATGATCGGCGACCGCGGCTCGCGCTTGTCGGGCGGCCAGCGCCAGCGCCTGAGCATCGCGCGCGCCATCTTGCGCAACCCCCCAATTCTTATTCTGGATGAGGCTACATCCGCGCTCGACACCGAGTCGGAAAAGCTTGTGCAAGAGGCCCTTACGCGGCTCATGAAAAGCCGCACGTCGTTGGTTATTGCGCATCGCCTCAGCACCATTCAGTACGCCGACGAAATTGTGGTGTTGCAGCACGGCCGCATTGTAGAGCGCGGCACCCACGACGAGTTGTTGCGGCAGTCAGGCGGCCTATATCAGCGTCTGAATCAGATGCAAACCAACGGCGCATTAGTATAGTCCTGATAGGCTTATAGTTAGGTTTAAGCCGTTCGATTGCAGGCTGCGCCTTAACTGTAATGCACTTTTCTGCGTTTACTATAGCACAGTCGGAGCAAGCTCCACAGTAATGCATTGGCAAAACCCTATATTTAGTGGCCAATCCGCAGCTGTGCGGCCTTGCCGCTTGGTTTTCTAGACCTCTAAAGCCTCTTCCTATGCTTGCTTTAAAACGCCTCGTTACAATTCTGGTCATGGTGTATTTGCTGCTGGCGCTGCTCCTGATTCTGAGCCCGCCTGTCCGCGATACGTTCGTTTCCACCTTCGGACTCAACGGCGACCTGGCCACGTTCTACAACACGCTATTTGTCATCGGAGCCGTGTTACTGGGTTTGCAACTCATCACGGAAAACATTGATAGTGTAATGCTTCGCCGCGAAATTGCTGCACACCAAGGGAAAGTAAATGAGCTGAAAGCCCGCCTCTACGACCAGCAAATGGAACAACGCGAGCGCGACATTCAGCAGCGCTCGGCTGCTACGGCTGCTTCTACTACCGTAGTTCCGCCCACCACAACGGTTGTGCAGCCCACCCCTATCGTGCCGCCGACGGTGGTCAATACTCCGCCTAGCACGGTTACCTACGGCTCAGCCGATCCGGCTTATGCAACTCCGGCGCCCAACGCGCCTGTTACGATTACTACTGAGCCGCACCGGCCTGTGTTTCCGCAGTCAGATCCCAGTCTGATTAACACCCCGCTCGACAAGCCAAATTCGATCATCACTCCGTCGCCTGACCCCGAGAATCGCCCGATCGCGTAACTTTGTTGGGTGATTGACTCGCTATCTGATCTTATCCGGGCCGAACTGACGGAGGCCCGCACCGTGCTCGACCGGTTTTTGGCTGATCCGGCCACGCTTTCTGTCATCGAACAAACCGCCCGCCTCATGGCCGATTCGCTACGGGGCGGCGGCAAAATCCTGACCTGCGGCAACGGCGGCTCGCTCTGCGACGCGCAGCATTTCGCCGAAGAACTGAGCGGCCGCTACCGACATGATCGGCCCGCACTAGCGGCCATTGCGCTTACGGATGCTTCGCACATGAGCTGCGTAGCCAATGATTACGGCTATGAGTTCGTATTCAGCCGTTTTGTGCAGGCCCTTGGACGCCCCGGCGATGTGCTGTTGGCCATCAGTACCAGCGGCAATTCGCCTAATATCATGCGGGCAGCCGAGGCCGCCCAAGCACTTGGTATGCAGGTGGTTAGCCTGACCGGCAAAGATGGCGGCAGCTTAGCCGGCATCAGCGACCTCGAGATTCGCGCTCCCCATTTCGGATTCGCCGATCGCATTCAGGAAATTCACATCAAAGTGATTCACATCCTGATACTGTTGATTGAGCAGCTAGTGGCGACCGAGCAATAACCCATGAAATAAAAACCAGCGGCGGAAGCATTCGGCACCTATTGCCTAATGCTTCCGCCGCTGGTTTTATGCTAAATTTGAAACGGTTTGAAGCGCCGCTGTTTCAATACTCCTGTTTCCCGCTTTTTATTTATCCCAATGCTTACCAAAACCTACGGCTCGGCCGTGCAGGGTGTCAATGCCAATACCATTACAATAGAAGTTGTTGTATCTCAGGGCACTAACTTTTATGTTGTCGGATTAGCCGACAACGCTATTAAGGAAAGCCAGCAGCGCATCGAGGCAGCGCTCAAGTTTAAGGGCTACCGCATGCCCCGCACTAAAGTGGTGGTGAATATGGCTCCGGCCGATATTCGCAAAGAAGGCTCATCATATGATTTGCCCATTGCATTGGGCATTTTGCATGCTTCGCAACAGCTTACTACCGAGACACTTGGCGAATACATCATCATGGGTGAGCTAGCACTCGATGGCCAGTTGCGGCCTATTCGCGGGGTGCTGCCCATTGCCATTCAAGCGCGCAAGGAAGGCTTCAAAGGCTTTGTGTTGCCGCGCCAGAACGCGCAGGAAGCAGCCATCGTCAATAATTTGGATGTAATTCCAGTGGACACGATGCAGGAAGCCATCGACTTCTTCGAAGGTCGCCTAGAAATCGCACCGCTCAAGGTTGATACGCGCGACATATTCCAACACGCTGTCAACCAATACGCTGCCGATTTTGCCGATGTGCAGGGCCAAGAAAACATCAAACGGGCGCTAGAAATTGCGGCGGCCGGCGGGCACAATGTAATTATGATTAGTCCGCATTAAAAAGGCCGTTTTTACACCCGTATACAACCAGCACTACCCATACTTATAAACCGCACTAGCATAGTCGCTAATGCGGTTTTTGCATTTATTTTCACCCAATATTTCGGTCTTTATTTGCCAGTTAGTTACGGTTGGATACGGCTAAATAGTAACCGTACGGTAACCCGGCTTTTGCCTGAATTGAACAAGGTTATTGTACACGTACATCAACCTAAAAACAATTCAAAGACCTATGGCACGCGTTTATATCCGTGAGAAAAAACTGAAAGACGGCAAGGTCTCTCTACGCCTTGACTATTACTTGCATGGCGAGCGAAGGATTGAAACCCTCAACTTGTACATAACACCTGCTGACAAAAAAAGCAGAGACCAATTGAAACGTCGCACTTACGAGGAGGTCTACATCAATGCTGAGTACTTGCGCAATAAGAAAGAACAACAACTCATTACGGACGAGCATGATTTGCCGCTCAAAGTAGACAAAAAAGCCTCCTTTATAGAGTACTTTGATAAGCTGGCTACCAAACGCAACCATAACTGGCAAAGCGTGCGCAAGCACCTAATTGCCTTCAGCAATGGGCGCTTAGCCTTCGGTAACATTAATGAGGAATGGCTTAGCCGCTTTCAAGATTACCTACAGGAGCACATTAAAGACGTAACTGTCTGCTCGTACATAGGGGTCATCACGACTTGCCTAAACCACGCCTTACGAGACAAAATTATTGCCATCAACCCCAGTAACAACATCAAAAAGGTGCGCGGAAAGGAATTACCACCCAAATACCTGCCCGATGAGAAATTAGCTGTCCTAGAGGCTATGAGCAGTGAATTACCAGGATGGTTCACGGATGCTTTCTTTTTCAGTTGCTACACGGGCTTGCGTCTTTCAGACGTGGAGACCCTTACTTGGAATGATATTGAATACACTACTGACACCCACGGCAATTCCTTAGTAAGCATTAGCAAGATGCAAGTCAAAACTCAAGAAATGGTACGTGTTCCATTGAGCGAGGAAGCAGAGGAAATTTTGAATCGGCAAGCGCTAGGAAGAAGTCAGATTGGGCTGGCTCAAGAGCGCGTTTTTAACTTAAAAAGCCGCACCACAACCAAGCGGTATATTGAGCGTTGGCGTAAGCTCACCGGCTTTCACTTTACATACCACTCGTCCCGGCACACCTTTGGTACTATGCTACAAAGTTCAGGTGTGGACATTAATACCACTAGTAAACTTATGGGCCACAAGAGTTTAGAAATGACGCTCCGGTATGCTAAGGTGGTGAACCGCGCACGCGAAGAGGCAATAACTAAGTTAAACAGCTACCGCCGCCGGCAACGCTGATAAGCGCTGCAACTATCCATTACACCACATTAATACCATCGTTAACGTGGTTTTTTTGTATGTACAAGCCAATACTTCGGAATTTACCGCAGCTAGTAAAATACATCGGAATATGACTTATTAATGCTAATAATACAGGGATGCCTAACATAACGACAAATCCTTCACATCTAAAAGAGACCAGACACATGACAAGCCCTTTTCAAAGTTTGAAACTTGACCAATTAAATGAGATGGTTCTGATCGGTAACAACCTACCTTCTTGGCTGCTGGACATTGTGCTGCTTAGCCACCTGTCCGGGATAGCTGTATCTGCTATCCGAAGCCTATTATGGAGCGAATTAATCATGACTACCCAGGCTAGAAAACAAGTTATAATCATTGCGCAAGCAGGCCATGATTTAGATCAACTTTCACTTGTTACGTTAAAAAACCAAGCAACTAATATCATAAGAGAATTACTAAGACAGGGCTACGTGGATACCACTACGAAATATATTTTCACCCCTTCTAGTAGAGATATACTTGAGATTTACGAAAATCAGTTAAGCCAGCTTTCTAATAATCTTATTCATTAGAACTTATCTTAAACCTCTTGATTAAAACTAAGACGATCCTCCCTTGAGGGTTGTCTTTTCATTTATATTGGTATTGACTTATACAATTAGCCTTATGCCCGAAAACCTCAGCGGTATAGCCGTTCCTTCTCCTGAAGATCAACGCTTGCAGGTAGAAGCTTTTCAACTTCTGTTGGAACTAAGTCGGCTTTCATTGGACGAAGCCGTTTTTAAGCTTCGGGAGGTTTTAGAAACAAAGTACACAGCTGGCAACCAGCAGTTAGAAAGCTTTCTTGATATACTCCCAGATCTACTATTAACTGTAAAGCTTGAAGGTGAACTTCAAGGAATAATTTATAATGAGGCGAAGTGGTACTCCTACAAAATGGTGCCTGCAAGCCAGGCAGTGAGAGCAACAGAGATAGAGTCCTTGCCCACAGTGGCGCCATATGAACACCTACTATTCTCGCCCCTTACACCATCTAAATTCATTGAACTATTAACAAGCTTAGGCTTACTCAATGAAGCGGGACAAGCCAGTTTAAGTGCCACTCCAGGTGCTTGGGCTGGTGTAATTTATGCCCTACGAAAAAAAGGATATTTTAAAATTAATGCCGCAGCGGCGGCAAAAGCATTAAGGGAAGCCTTTGGAGCAAAGATCAAAGACAGGACTATGCAGCACGGATTAGGGACGAATGGTAGTGAGGCAGAATCATTTTATAATAAGACCTTGGAAACTATAAAAGAATTGATTTAATCACCTAGTGAGTGCGCATTGATGCGCATCAATGCGTGACGCAAGGAGCCGCATTGTTCTTAGTACACCTTTGTCACAACGCTACTGGCTAACCTTCTCCAGAGCGAACGTGTCAATGAAAAAACCTAAGAAATCAGGGGGTGCTAATATAGTCCCCCCCACGGGTCTGCCTCCAACTGATGGTGGTAGGCCCTCTTGTGCCCTTTTAGTTTCAATCAAAATGCTTCACTCAAGGCATACACCATGTAGCTCTACTTTTCTTGCATTGCATCCGTGGCTTTTCCCGCCCGCTGTGAGCAGAGTACCTCTGTATTTTTAAATCTGAATGAAATAGCTTCTTCTGTCAATAAACGATCATGACAAATTCTTCCATAAACACCAAAGTACAGGGCTTCCCAGATCCGTATCTCAATTTTGAACAAACGAGAGAATACCTGGGTGACCTACCAGCATCTACACTTCGTCAATATACTGCTGAACGCAAGATAACCAGCTACCGGCCTGGCAAAAAGGTGCTTTATAGGCAATCAGACTTGGATGCCTTCATGGCAAAGCATATTAAGCGCTCACATGACAGAATCAATGATGAACTAGACCAAAAGCGCCGCGAAGCCAACGAGTAGGTTTTCTACTGATGTGCGGCCACTTGACTGGGGGTTCACACATGTGCTGACTCCCAGCAGCGGCGCTTTCGCCACTGGCTCAAAAACTTTCACACTTTGCAGCGTTGCTTACTACTTCAGCCTTAAATACAACTTAATTGAAACCAGGTGGACTGTTCACCATCATGAAGCGTGCGGCATACTACAACGTACCACTAGCTTAAATACTAGCTAGGTTATTTTCAATCTGAAGTGGTGTATTCTCTGCCAATGAACCGTTGGAGAAACACGCCTGGCGTAAGCTTCGTCGCCACGCATGTAGACACACAGCCCCATGTTGACGGCTCAACACGCTTTGCTCAAACCAGCAAGTTGATCTTTTAATTGGAAGCCTCCCGATCAGGCCTTCAGTCGGTTTTTACTCATCTCTTCACAACTAACAACTTGTGGCTTCTATGAAGCCGCCTAACCTTGTCATGTCCTACCAAATGTATTTCAGCTACTTCACAGGCGGAATTCAGAATATTTATCCTCTACACCAACCTATTGCACCGCATTTTCTGTACTACATCATAAAGAAACGCGGAATAAGGAAGACAGAAGAATTAAGAGCCCTCCCTATTCACAGCCCAGCACGTAACAAGGTCAAGCATTCGCTAGACTACATTACTCCTGGCGGAATATTTACTAAGCGTGCTGCGCAATACTTGGTAAGCCGCTCTGGTATCATAGTGCTAGACTTTGACCATGTGCCTAACCTACGCGCACTGCGTAAAGTCATGTTGGCTGATCCTATACTCGGCCCTAGTATAGCTTTGCTGTTTAAAAGCCCAAGCGGTGATGGGCTAAAAGTATTCGTGGTAACTGACACGACCTTAGAGCATGAACTTAATTTCAAAATACTTGTACAGCATCTAACAGCTTATCATCCAAAGTGGATTAAATACTTAGACACGCAAGCCTGCGACATCGCTCGTGCGTGCTTCATACCTCACGATCCAGACGTTTACCTAAATCAAAACGAGGAACTCACCCCTGCTTTCCCAACCGATCACAAGCACTTGGACGAGCAAAATGCAAACGTTGCGGGTACATCCTCTCGGCCTCATTCTGGAAAGAAGGCTCTAGCTGACACTGAAGCCTGGGTAAAAGCTGTTGAATTAGCTGGCGGTTTCCCTGACCGTTATGCAAGCTGGGTACAAATTGGCTTCGCCTTCGCCTCTCTAGGAGAAATAGGAAGAGAGTATTTTCATCGGGTGAGCAGAGTTAGCCCCAAGTATAACCGGCGGGAATGCGAAAAAAAGTTTTCTGGACTTTTAAAAGATTATGACGGACGCACTGACATAGGTTCGTTTTTTGGTTTGTGTAAGAAAGCCGGTATCCTGCCTTCAGCTCAGCACTTACTTACTGAAACCCCTATTATTCCCAATCAAGTTTATGGCGCTTTGCCAAAGTTTCTCCAATCATGCTGCCAACCTTTTGCAGAAGGCAGAGAACGGGATGTGATGCTTACCTCAACGCTAGGAATCTTGTCTGGATGCTTTCCGACAGTCATTGGACTCTATGACGGATCTTGGGTGGGCACTAATCTCTATAGCTTTATTGTTGCACCAGCTGCCAGTGGCAAGAGTGCCATGAAATGGGCTTACCAGCTGGCATACCCCCTACACACAGCTTTAGTTAAGGAGAGAATACAGGCCGATAAGGGTACAGAAGAGGAGACACCTTGCCTGCTGCATCAGCTTTACCTACCTGCTAATAATAGTGCTGCAGGGTTAATTAAAGCATTAGCCGACAATGAAGGACGCGGCATTGTTTGCGAAACTGAGGCGGATACGTTAAGTGCTACGCTAAAACAAGATTGGGGTAATTTTTCGGATTTACTCCGCAAAGCCTTCCACCACGAGCCTTATACCTATCAGCGCAAAACTGGAGAGTATTATGATTTAGCGAACCCTAAGCTCAGTATTGTTCTCACGGGTACACCTGGTCAGGTGACGAGCTTAATTCTAAGTGCGGAAGATGGCTTGTTTAGCCGATTCTTATACTACACATTTAACGCACCACCTCGTTGGCGTGATGTTGGTCCCAAGAACGGCCTAGGCGATTTAAGCGCGTACTTTGATAAGCTAGCAGCACAGGTTAGCTTATTTGCAGCTAAGGCCAATAAGAAAACCATTATCAGCCTAAGCGAGGATCAATGGCAAACCCTCAATACTGAAGGAGAAATAGCTTTAGCCTCCGCCATTGCCGAATTAGGAGATGACGTAGCAAGTGTTGTTAAACGCTGGGGGCTGATGACATTCCGCCTAGCAATGCTATTAACCTTGATACGCGGTTTAACGAAAAAGTCAGAACTGCCAGAAACAATTCGCTGCAATGAGCAGGATTTTGCCACAGCCTTATCTATTTCCAGCTTGCTACGAGAGCATGCCTACGTGTTGTTTGAAAGTATGCCTGTGCAAGGCAACTCAAATACTAAGCTTCTGCAACAGGAACAAAGAGTGGCATTAAGGGCTCAAGCTATTGATCTAAAAGAACAGGGCTTGGGTAGCACGACAATATCTAAAAAGCTCGGCATTCCTAGGCAGACTATAGTCAGGTGGACCCAGAACAACTAGCGTACCGTACCGAAAACGGTACGCTGTTCAGGTAGACCCAGCATCTATTACTTGATTGTAAACAAAGCATGATTAGGATTAATATGATGTAGCATGCATTTATTAGGTAGTGCTTTTTACACAGTAAAGGGGTCCACAGCGGTGCGTGAGGTACTTAACCCAAGTAAGTACTCAACTCTTGATCTGCTATCGTGCCTAAGTGTCACTTTTTACCACCTTCAAATCCGTAGAGACCATAGCTCATCCCAGCGTGTCGTATAGGCGTGGCTACGCCAAGTAGCCTTGCCCACCCATGGCGCCACGTGCTGACCTGTTGGTAATAAGGCCGTTGCAAACCGCACCGTATCCATGCCAAAGCGTTTGTTCAGTTGATCTAATTCAGCCATCAAGGCAGTCCGCTTCTCGTTGTGCACTTGCCCACTGAACAAAGCAAGTTGAGGCTGACCAGCCCGCTCCAAGCCATCCAGCACTACACCTGCCTTTTTGTACACGGTGTCAGGCTGCCAGATGCGCTTTAATCCAGCACGAGCATAGCGCAGCAGCTCGCTGGTGTCGTTGGTGGCCATTGGCAAGGTGAGCACTGTGGAAGCTGAATACGGTGGAGGCTCCAGCCCGAAGCGGTCTTTGCTCAGAAATACGGTGAGCACATGCGCCGCCGAACCCTGCCTACGTAGCTTTTCGGCCGTTCGCGAGGTAAATGCACCTACTGCGCCTAACACGTCTTGGTAAGCGCTGAGGGGGATGCCGAAGGTACGAGAGCAGCAGATGGATTGGCGGGCTAAGGTACCGTCTTCACTAGGTGCCAACTGATGACAAGGATACCCTTGCAGTTCACGCACTAACCGCGCCCCAACGACACCTCCTAAGTGCTTGCGTGCCCAGGCTTCCGACACCCGCGAGAGGTGCGCAGCGGTGGGCAGCCCTTGAGCGTGTAGTTTGGTAGCGTATTGGTGTCCGATTCCCCAGACGTCATCCACGCTTATTTGCTCCAAAGCCCACTGACGCTTTTCATCACAGTCCAGGTAGCAGACACCTTCTAAGTCCGGCGTTTTCTTGGCTACACGGTTAGCAAGTTTAGCCAGCGTTTTAGTCGGGGCCACGCCTACACAGGTGGGAATGCGCGTACGCCGTAACACCTCCGCCCGTATGCGGGCCGCGTAACGGACTAAGTCGCCTTGCCAGCGGCTCATGCCATGCAAGCCCAAGAAAGCTTCGTCAATAGAGTAAATTTCTAGCTCGGGGGCGGCTTCTCCCAAGTAATGCATGACGCGCCGCGAAAGATCTCCATACAAGGCGTAATTACTGGAAAACACACGTACGCCGTGCTGCTGCATCAAAGGCTTTACTTTGAAATACGGTTCACCCATAGGGATGCCCAGCGCCTTGGCTTCGGCCGAACGGGAGATCACGTTCCCGTCGTTGTTGCTCAGTACTACCACCGGCACACCCTGCAAGTGGGGCTGGAAGGCCCGCTCGCAGCTAACGTAAAAATTATTGCAATCTACGAGCGCGAACATGGCTGCTGGTGAGGTTGCCCTGCACGAGTTCTGTTAACACGTGCGTGACGACACCTCGGACAAAGAAGTTTTCCCTATCAATGATCTCTGTGGCTTCGTACTTGGGGTTGTCGGGTTCTAACCACCATGTAGGACCGCGCTGTACGAGGCGCTTGACTGTGTATTCCCCTTCCAGCATTGCCACTACTACCTGCCCCGGCTTAGGCTTCATGCTGGTATCAATAGTAATCAGGCACCCATCGCGGATGCCGCAGGCCCCGTCCATGCTATCCCCGTACACGCGGGCCAAATACGTGGAGGCCGGGTGCTGCAACAGCAAGGCATTCAGATCCACTAGGGTTTCCTCGTAGTCTTGGGCCGGGGAAGGAAACCCAGCGGGAATACGAAAGTCAATGAAGGGCACCCATAAAGGAGTGCGGTCAAAAGCCAAAAAAACAACTTCACACATGGCGCGCAACTAAGAGTGGGTCAGCAAGTAATACGATTTGCTAACAATATTAGTATAAGTATTGCTAAAAAATTTATCAACAGGGTGTGGATAACTTTGTGTATACACCCCACATATGCCTCTTTTAGTACCTTTAGTCGCTTTTCCGCGCCTTATGAAGTTACGTCCTGCTCTACTCGCCGTGTTCCTATTGGGGAACGCATTGTTCACCGCTTGTTCGTCGGAAGACGAGAACCCGCAGCCTACCCCGTCGCCTAACAGCGAGCATTTGGCCTTGGGCAACCCTAGCGGCGCTACCGGCGAGGTAAGCAATGCTACTAACTACCTTTTGCTGAAGCCTCAGTATGCCCTCTCCTATCACCGCGACCGGGGTACCCCCAATTGGGTATCGTGGCATTTGAGCAATGACTGGCTGGGCACGGCTGCCCGGCAAGACAATTTTGCCCCGGATAACGCGCTGCCTACGGGCTGGTACCGAGTTACAAGCAGCAGTTACTCGGGCTCCGGCTTTGACCGTGGGCATAATTGCCCTTCCGCCGACCGCACTGCTACGGTGGCCGACAACTCGGCTACTTTTTTAATGACCAACATGATTCCTCAAGCGCCCCGTAACAACCAGCAAACGTGGGCCAATTTGGAGGACTACTGCCGCACATTGGTCAAAGCGGGGAATGAACTGTACATCATCATGGGTCAGTATGGGAAAGGGGGCGTAGGCTCTAACGGCGCAGCCTCTACCCTTGATAATGGCCGTTTGACAGTACCCAAGCGCATCTGGAAGGTAATTGTTGTCTTGCCTGAAGGCGCGAATGACGCAACCCGTGTCACTGCCAGCACCCGCGTCATTGCCGTAGACACGCCCAACGACGACGCCTTAAACACGGCGTGGGGCAGCTACCGTACATCGGTGGACGCGATAGAAGCCGCAACCGGTTATGACTTGCTATCGGCCGTTTCAGAGTCAGCACAGCAAGCCGTGGAAGGCCGCGTAGACACAGGCGCTACTCAGTAGGCAGTTTGAGGTGGTCGAGTTAGGTGAGACAGAGTTGGGCGTTGGTTGAAAGTACTTGTTGTTCAAAGGTATGCGGGCACTCATAGCCTAAAGCCGAGTGCCTTCGCTGGTGATTGTAGTAGTCAAAATACGTGGCCAAGTCGGCTTGGGCCTCGGCTACGGAGGTAAAACTGGAGCGGTCAAGTAATACTTCGGTTTTTACCCGGGACCAGAGACTCTCGGCTTGGGCGTTGTCGTAGCAGTTGCCTTTTCGGCTCATGCTGCGCACTAGCTGCCGCTCGGTGAGCAGACGTCGGTAGCCGGTACCGCAATACTGACCACCCCGGTCCGAATGAACCAGCAGGCCAGCGGCAGGCTGTCGGCTTAATAGCGCCCGCCGCAAGGCCGTAACCACCAGTTCTTCGGGCATACTGCCCAGCACCTGCCACCCGACGACGCGCTTGGAGTAGACATCCTGAAAAGCGGCCAGATAGGCCCACCGCCCGTTTTGCAACGGCAGATACGTGATATCCCCCACCCATATCTGGTCAGCCGCCGTAGGTGGCGGCTGATGCAGCACGTGATTAGGCGCCACGCGTGGGCCCTGCTCACTCCGGGTGGTACAGGGCACAAACGCCCGTGGCTGCACGGCTACCAGGTCGCGCCGACGCAGTACTTGCCGGATGCGGTGACGGCCCACCATGTGCCCCTGCGCCTGCAGTTCGGCCCGCAACCGGCGCGTACCATAGCGTCGCTGGTGCTGGATAAACGTCTGACACAGCGCTTGTTCCCAAGCGCGTACCAGCGGGTGAGAAGTGGCCTTTTTCTGCCACCGGTAGTAACTGGCCACCCCCACGCCGAGCACCTGGCAAAGGCGGCGCACGGGATAGTACAGCATTTGCGCTCGGATAAAGCGGTAGCAGCTCACGTGGTCGGCGGCATGAAGATGGCCAAGGCTTTTTTTAAGATGTCGCGCTCCTGCTGCAAGCGCCGGTTCTCGGCGCGCAGTTGGCGCATGGCCGCACTTTCGCCTTCTCCACTGCCCTCCTCAAGCACCGGATGTGCGGCTTTTTGCCACTTGTACAGCAGCTTGGGGCTGATGCCCAACTGGCGAGCGGCGGCTTGCGTGCTCCGGCTCTCACTGGCTAAGCGCAGGGCCTCGGTGCGAAAAGCGGCATCATACTGCCGGCGTTTGCGCGGCGCGCCGGTGTTTGTTTTCTGAGTCATGACAGAAGGAAGATAACGCCCTTTTCTGTCTCACTTGATTAGACCCCCTCAGTTTAGGCAACACATGGTTGCGCACGTACCGCGTACCGTTTTCGGTACGGTACGCGTTGGGTAGCCAGCAAGTAGTCTTTTACTACCCCCACCAAAGCGCACCCTAGCCCCAAAAGCAAGTCAACTATGGGCATACATGCCGTTTTACCCAGCAAACGAGGCCGTAGCCGTGCGCACTGCCCTAAGGCCAAGTACGTACCCAAGTTTTAACTGTGCACACCACTGAGTGTTGTTTTTGACACCCTTATGCACACAGCAAATTTTATTGGCTTCCGCCAAAACCTTTACAAAGTGCCGACCTATAAGGGCTATAGGGGGGCGGGGGGTGAAGGGGTGAAGGAGTGAATGATGTGCTGATGATAACCTCCTGATGAATACCCTCCTAAGCTAGTACCTAACCAGCAGAACCTGATATCCAGTCAGCAAAAGCAGTAGGAAGGCACAGTTGAGGAAGTAAAAGAGCTTCCTGATTGAAAAGCCATCTTGCTGTGCAAAACCGCAGTCCGAAAGGGTGATAAGGTCCAAAGATTCGGGGAATGGCAAAATGCGGATTGCTTTTATGGCAACAGCTTCGCTTCTGGGAAGTCCAACAACTCTGTCAGTGATAGCCCCAAGGCACGGGAAAGGGAAGCCAATACGTCAATAGTTGCTGACATGTGCCCCGTTTCAATGCGCTGAACCGTCGGCCTGCTCACATCGGCTTCATCAGCAAGGGCCTGTTGGCTTAGCCCTTTGCGTTGCCGCAAGTCCCTAAGTCGCTCGCCGAAAGCCTTCACAAATGCCGGGTTTTTCACTGCCCCGAAGGACAGGGCCACGAGCAAGATTGATTGTATCGTATAAGATACATTTGCTGCCAACTGCTTAGCTTTACTGCAACGGCCCAAACCAAAAGCTAAAGCGCAGCCAAATCTTCGGGATTTATTCTTCGCCTAAGGTTCACGGGCCTTTAGCTAGCTTATATGGCTCACCTAAAGACTATCCCTTTGAAAAAGACGGTTACGTTCGTTGTGTTGGTTCTTGCTTTTGCCGGGTGCAATTCCCTACCAACCTCTAGTGTAAAAGGCACCTACGAGCTCATAGGTAAGCTACAGCCCTATCATTACACAAAAAGGATAGAATTTACCACCACAAAGGCTACCATGAATACCTTTTGGGGAGAGGCGTCCTACGATTACAAGGTAGAAGACGGCTATGTGTTTATCGGGGTGCCGGGAATGAACCTACGCTACAAAACAATGGGTGCAGATACGTTGGTCAATGACTCCAATATGGGGTTTGAAGGCACCTACGTCCGGTAAGACTAATTGTATACCTGTTGCTAGTGTAGCTAGGAATTCATGGTAAGCCGCTGACTTTGCATAGGCAGCTGCTTTCACCAGCAAAAACCAATATGAAACAATTAGTTAGCCTATTGCTGGTCAGCCTAGCAACAAACGTTGCACTGGCTCAACAACTACAGAGCAACAAAGGCATAAGTGTTAACCAATTAAGCCCTTTAATAGGGGCGGTTAGATTGGAAGCAAACGGCTGGTCGTTTAGTGCTACTCCGCACCTCATAGCAACTGAAGGATCTCATATTGGCCGAGCCGTACTTAGAGTACGAATCAATGCTGAGGGCGTTATTGATTCCACCCTGTGTGTAGGAGGAAATCTACCGAAGGTTGACGTAGAAGCTTATCAACGGCAGATTAAGGGTATAACACTAAGCCCCACTTCCAATGGCGTAGGTTTTGCTATGGGCTATGTCATAATAAATTTTTACCGCGAATAACTACCCTATTGAAGGGCCAATGGGATAAGTATTACCAACCGTTTTTGCCAGTGGAGGAGGCCGTAGCCGTGCTACCGGTAGCAAAGCAAGCACGTACCAAAGGCTACTTAGAGCGTTGCGTCAAATTTGCTTCATTCAAGCAGCCAGCGCTACGATAAGTGACGGGCACTAATAAGCACTCAGTGCTACACTTTGCATTCGCTGAGCCTCTGCTTCCAGACTTGTTTAAATCCTTGCGCTACGGGCATGAATTCGGCTTCTGTAAACTCGTCGCTTTTGGCATTATTGCACCAGTAACAGCAGAGAGCCACATTATCAGGTACGTACCCTAACTGCGGAACTTTGCAGTCAACTTCCATGCGCCGGCCTCTTGTGCCAAGACGCTTTGTATAAAGCAAGCGATTCTCAATCAACCGCGTAACATCTGCCTCATTTATTCCGCAGTAAAAGCAGGCTCTTTTCTCAGAATCCTGCCCGTAGAGAGCTTGAAATGCCTCCTCACCAATACAATAGCTTTTATTAGCGTGGGCTTTGAAAGCAGGCAACAATTCCGCAGCGTGAAGCTTTCGCCAATTTTTTATAGCGTCATCTATTTCGCGAATGGCACTGCCCTCTACCAGATTAGTAAGTGTTGGTGACTGCCAAGATTTTAAGTAAGCACTACGCTCCTTGTCTGTAGGCACAAAGACTCTGAAGCTTTCAACAGTCGCCGTAGGTAGCGAGGGATCAGGATTACGCAGGTAATGAGCCGTTAAAAACAAATCAAGTAACCTTTCAAAACTGCGCGTCTGTATTTGCCTATAGCGGCGGTTAGCTATGGAATAGCTCATTACTGTTCTTAATTTCAATAAACGCAACAATATACACTTAGCAGTAAAACTCACACAACTCCGCAGAGATAGCTATGTTTCTGGGCTCAGAACAGCGCATCCCACCTTTATTGCTTACTAACCGTGACTTAGAATCAGCAAAGGCGACCTTTCTAAATTATTCCACCCGTGCGAGTTAGTTTAGGCAATGTATTACCTATAAAAATAAATATTTTTACTATACACCTAAATTAACCACTTATATAGATTTAATTTCTTCCAAGGAAGATAGAAAAGTTAAAAGCAGCACACTTCCTAATTGTCAAAATAATTAACATACTTTAGAGTCGTATATATTTCACGAGGGTTTTGATACCAATACTTATAAGTCATAAATGATTGCGCCTTATTTTTGTTATTATTAATTTCAAATTTTTCAAATACTGGTTTTATGTTAAATTGATTAATTTTTATATAATCATCTAATCTTGATTTTACATTGCCCTGAAACCAAAAAAAACAAACACTTTGATTTAAATCATAATAAGATAGGTTGTGCAATTTGATATCTTGCTTCAAAGGGTTAACTATTCTAATATATAAATTTCCACTTTTTTCTATCCATACATTACTTAAGTAACATGCAGAATCAATCCTGTCTGCAAAGTCACATTTGAATCCACCCAACTCCTTGCCTTTTTTTTCAAAATTGACATATAATAATGAAAAGCCATCTTTTATATCAATACTCATTTTATTAAATATATTGGACAGGTCTTCATGCTGTTCTAATATATTTTCATTCAGATAAACATTTACATTAGCTTTTTTACACGAATCAATCAAAGCATCAAATTGATTAATATTATTTACTGTCAATTTAATTACAAATGAAATTGACATATTACTTGTATCTAATGGATTGATTAAACCTTGCTTAAAAGCAACCATTTCATTATAGTTGTCTTCTATCTTATGCATCAATTTCAAATTATTAGAAAATGACTTTTCAAAACTTTTTGTCATTTTATTGAAAGACACTGTATCTAAACTATATTGTTTAAGCATATATTTTTTAGCTAATTCTTGTTCATGTTTTATTGAATCACTTTTATTTTGCACCACTACAATCATAATACTATCGTTTATTGCTTTAATACTATCCCTTTGAGACTTAAGCTTATTTGCAATCCTCTCGTTATTTCTATTAATATCTTCTGCAACCCCTTTACTATAACTTACTATTACTGAAACTATTGCTACAGAGACAGATAAAATTGACAATATTTTTCCTATAAGCGTTGACTTATTAAATTGAGATTCTTCTCCTTTATTCGTCCTAAAAAATTTCTCTATAAAAAGGTAACCCACACCTGCTAGCAGCAATACCAGTTCTATTGTATTCATACTCCCTTTGCATTAAAATAATATCATATAAATTATCAGTTAACACTTTATGCTCTATCTCAATGTCGTTAAGATATCAAATATCTTCTGTAAACTTATATGGCATGTGAAGACTCGACAGCTTTACGAGTTAAAGTTGTTATTTTTACCAGCATAAGAGCAATTGAGCGTGGTAACCTTTGTGTAGTGCGGTATGCAACAGTTTTGCCCAAGTACACACAACTAATACAACAAAAAGCCCCAACAAATAATGTTGGGGCTTTTGATAGGAATTAGCTTCTTTCCAAGCAAGGCTACTGTGAGGCTTTAGCGTCAGTAACACCAATAGCGACGGATACAACTTCCGAGGGCGCGTACATCTTGTATTTGAAATGCACGCTATGATTTGGCCGCAGAAACTCATACTTGGTATAAGTCTTACTTCCTATTTGGGTCCCCGTTTTGGAATACCAGTTGACGGTAATTTCAGGATCTTTGAATTTGGCCATTGTGGCCGTATTTAAGACATCTCCTTCTACGACTAATTCGTTAATCAAATTACGCCAATACTTACCTGAGGTATCTAGATATTCGGTGGGGTTCTCTCGCTCCCGCTCTAGCAGTTCAGCTCGTAGTTCGGCAGCCGTCTTAGGGCGGCTATAACTTTCTACTCCGTAGCTTGATTCGTAAGAAGAGTGCGAGTAGCCCCAGTCCCTAATATAGTCATATAAGATAAGCGCTAAGGCAATGCTGATAATGGCACATAAAGTGACGCCGAAGGCCCGCCCAGATGTTGATTTTGTAGAGGTGTTACTCATAAGCTAAAGTGAAGGATGAAAAACGGCATTTTAAGTCGGAAAAGAGATTAATAAACTTGGAAGCCCTTTGATATTCAAGCGCACAAACCGTTTGATCCTTTCAAACTTGGCAGCTGTTTCTTCTAGCTCGTCGTCCTTCGGTAGCTTGACCGGAACGTGCGTACTGAGCAGCTCAAACACCGAGGCAGCAATGTCCATGTAGCCGAGGATCAACAGGTGCAACTGTTTCTTTTCCTCCTCTGAGTAACCTTTTACCCGAATGGCCTTTACCAACGTGTCAAGTTGTGCTGTTTCGTCACTGTAGAGGTCACGCATCGTATCCCGCTGCTTCCAGTATTCCTCCAAGATGGCAGCGTCAACAGTTGCGGTTGAAAAGGGAAATGTCTCAGCAAAGGCTACTGCATTCATGCAAGATGTCTCTGCTTCATATACCGCGCTCAAATGCTTCTGCAGACTTACCCACAGTCCTGTTCTAGCTTTTTCAAAAGCATTTATACTGGTAGTCTCCATAGCGCTCTTGTTTTATAAATCACTTATTGGGGTGGCAAAGGTAAAGGAGGTCAGCCGAAAGAAAAGAGACTAAAATTTAAATTTTCCAAGTTCAGGCTATATAAATATACTCCACCTACTCTGCTTAGAAACAGAAGGTGATATTGGTGCGTCAGCAGCAAAACATCTGCTTTATTTGCAGTACTTATAGGCCAGGCCATTATGACTACTACATTCACCGATGAAGAATATTGGGCCGCTATTGTGCTGTATGGCCTGAACAGCGCGACTTACAAAATGGCTCTGGGTAAAACGTTGTTAGACTTAGGTCAGCAGGGGGAAGCTTTTGTGCCCTGGGAAGTACTGGCGAAGACCTACTTTGATAACTACGTGGCGCGGTTGTTGGGTCCTGTGACGCTGCCCCAGCAAGGCAACCCTACCCGCCTGACGGTGATGGAGCGCATTGTGCGCCGCTACCTGCACGGCAGCCTGGAATACAGCCAAGCCGTAGCAGAAGTCGCCCGCACGGCCTTCAGCGACGTCATTCCGCGCTTCCAGACCATTGGTAACAACAAGGAGCTCGCACGGGGCAAGTTCTACCAGTACCGTGAGGGTCATTCCCTTACCTTAACGGATACTTTGCTGGCCGTGGCGCAGTCGGCGCAGCAAACCAGCCTGCGCACCCAGTTAGAGAGCCGCTGGAATTTGCTGGAGGGGGCTTTTAAAATGGTGCACGATCACTCTTCCTTGCAGAATGACCTTCGCGACATCTACCTAATCAACGGTTACCAGCGCACCAGCTTGACGACCAACATTCCTTTTTTGGAAGGCTACCAAGGCAATGCCTGCTTTTACTGCGGGGAAGCCATTCCCACCGGCGATGTGCACGTAGACCACGTGCTGCCCCGGCAAGTGCTAAACCACGACGAGATCTGGAACTTGGTATTGGCCCACAGTTACTGCAACACGAGCAAAAGCGACAAGCTGGTGGGGGAACATTACATACATAAGCTCATTCAGCGCAACGAAAACATCATGGGCAGCAACCACCCGTGGAAGGCGCGCATTGAACGGGAACTAGGGACCACTGGCACCCAGCGAGCCAAAACGCTGCGCAGGCATTATGACAACGTAAAGATGGTTATGGGGCCCAACTATTGGGGTGGTACAGCGGCCTATAACCCGGCCACAGATCCGTTCTTCCGCAAGTTTATCACTGTGCTTAACAATGGCTGAACCGACAGTCTTTCAGCGTATCTCGCCAGCCGAGTACGTGCTGGAAACACAACAATTTTTCGTCATTTGGGACCGCTACCCGGTAAGTCTAGGCCATGCTCTGATTATCTCTAAGCAACTGCGGCAAGACTTTTTTGAGCTGACCAAAGATGAACAGCTTGCCTTACCGCAGGTCATAGAACTCGTCAAATCCCACATTGAAAAAATGTACCAGCCCCATGGCTACAATTTGGGAATGAATTGCGGAGCAGCAGCAGGCCAAACTGTTTTTCATTTTCATTGTCATGTTATTCCACGCTATACTGGAGACATGGACGACCCGAGTGGTGGCGTACGGCATTGCGTAGCCGGGAGCGGTTATTATAATTTCTAATAAATTAAATATTTAAAGTGATGGCGTGCATTCAACTAGCCTTGAATGAACCACAACGAAATATCCACATAACATTTTAATAAGAATTTAAAATCCCACAGCTATTATTTGCTAATTGAATATAATATTGAAGATTTTATTTTTTTCAAAAATAACTATTTATTTCAATCTGAGCCAATAAATCTAATTCGTTATCCGCATATAGATTTTCCTTCATGCCTATATATTCTTCTTCTCCAAATTGTTCTATTGACCTCTTTCCTGGTAAAATTGACTTATTGATAAATGAAACATCATTTTTTTTCAATATTGAAAAAAAAGGGTGGTCGTTAACTATTTTTTCGTATTCTGACGGCACCCATTTATTCAATATAGCTTCATAAACTAATAACCAAAATTCATTATTCAATGCATTTCTATCAAAAAAATACAAAATAGGACTAATATCAATATAATTGGAAATAAGCCCTTTTTCCTTTAAATACAAACTTTGTATTAATACTGTTGCGTCTTGCAACAGAAACAATGAATTTGCAACCTTATCAGATATTTTTATTTGAAACATGTATGTAAGCCAAAGAGCCCACCCGACCTCAAATGAATGCCCTTTATAAATGTGCTCCTCTAGCATAATATAAATAACTTCTTTTAATTTATGTATTGACACCCTACCCCGATTGCGGAACATGATGATAGAAAATTCTTTTATTGTAGTCGGTTCAGTAATTACAGTTTTCATTAATAACGATTCATACAATTGCCAATTAGAAGCACTGATAGATAAATTACTAATAACATTAACAGCATATTTCATCACATTATCAACAGGGAAATTAATGGCATATTTAAAAGCTAAGTCAAAAAATTGTACTATATCAGCATTTTGTCTCCTGTCTTCTTTTGAAAAGACGTAATTAGATACTGCATAAGCCCAACCATTATCAATAAAATGAGGTGACCTCTTTATATAAGTTTTAGAATCATTCATTTCTAAACTTAGCGAAGTGAATATTTCTTGCAATACTCTTATAGCCTTTTCGGCTTGTTGCTTATTAGAAAAATAGAGAATAAAATCATCTACATATCTGTAACCAACGTAATCAGATATTCGCTTGGAGAACTCAGAATCAATCCAGCAACCAATAATTTCAGATATAATTACTGAAGTATCAGGCCCAATAGGAATACCCATTGTTTGCCCTGATTGGCACCGCCTTATATATCTATCTAATTTATTACCTAATAGATTATAATCTTCCCTTTTCTCCTTAGCAATAGATTTAGTGTGCAGCGCCCAAGCAATAGAATGAGTATATATTGAGGCAAAGTATTTTGCTATGTCTGTTTTTATTTCATAAATCTTACCATAAGAATCAAGTATACCAGAACGTCTGAATTCTCCATACGTCAATTTTGTTCTGATACTTCTAAGACCTTTTGGTGTATATATTGGAAGGCTTGCTGAAGCAGCCGAGGAGAAGTATATGCTAAGCTCAGGCCAAGACTCTGATATACACTGAGATAAATGCCACTGGCTAAGAGGATTAGGCACACTTAAGTTCCTTCTGCTAAATCTCAAACCGCCCTTAGGGACATTATAATCTACGCATCGCGTTTCTAAATATTTATGAAGCTTTTTCTTATCATCCTTAGGCCAAGCACGATTGACAGCTTCCCACTCCTTATCTACTAAAGAAATTTTTTTGGCAAATTTTTCAGTAGTAAAAAGGGGCGGCAATTCCCTTGGAAAGTACCCATGTGAAAGAAGTCTTTGTAGATCCACCTGTTTCGTTAATTATGAAGTATTCTTTACTTTGGAATCAACCTTTACACTAATGCACTAAGGAATGTTATTATTCAATCACACTATAAACAGGGAGTATGTTAATAAATTTATCATCTGATACAATAAATTTACAACTACCCAGATAAACGAACACAATATATAAACTATCAGCAATCAACTCCTATTACGGCTAAATTATTTACAGCAATAAAGTCAACATATAACTGTAACCAATCAGGAAGATGATAATTAGTTTAGAAAAATATTAATACTATTTAAATTTCCTAATAAAATTTAAAAGAATGATAGATAAAACACCAAGACATGAATTCACAAGCATTGATTACATAAAATTAATGCGAGGCGACCTTATTGAAGATTCCGATTACAAGAGCTTCTATCAAACCATGTATACTGAGTCAGGTCCACAAGCCGCTATTATCATTAGGGATGCAATATTGCCTAAAATTATTCTAAATGAAGATTTTGAGTGCAAGTATTCAATATACATATCCAACTCAATAATAGATGGGATAACAATAACGGCAGGACGTTTTAATACTCTATCATTAACAAATATACAATTAAAGCCGCCTACACGTATAGATATAAAAGGCGGTAACTTTAAAAGCCTCTATCTAGATGGACTAATTGAGGAAGATAGCTATATCACAGGCGGAAATTTTGATTCATTATATGTAGCAAACGCAGAATTCAAAAAGTCATTATCAATTAAGAATGGAACATTCAGGGAAATATATCTTTCAGGCATTAAAGTTAATGGCCTTTTTATCGCTGAAGGCAATTATGGTACCTTTAGAATAGTAGGTGGCGCAGGGCCCAATGATTGCTTAATATCTGGTTTATACTTTCAGGGAGGAAATTTCTCGAACTTAATGATTTATGGTTTATCTAATATAGAAAAGATGTACATGTCTTCAGGCAGGTTTATAAATATACTCTTATCTAGTGAAGGCTTGAAAGATATTTCTATTGATGGATCAAAAAATCACTATACACAAGGAGGAATAGTAAAATATTACGAACCTTTGATAATAGACAATATTAATATTCAACAATTAGGCAAAGCGAATATACTTATAAAAGACACCAATATTAAAACAATTGAATTTAGCAATTCTTACATCAATAAAGATGCTATTATCAGAATAAATAATCTAGATCTAATTAAATTGTCATTCAATAATATAATCAATTATGGAATGACAACTCTTAACAATATAAGAATGAATAACAAAAGTCAATTAACAATAGCTCACTCCGATTTGGGCAAATTGACATTTATAAACTGCCGAATATATCCAAGTAATTTTAGGTTTGAGAGCTCCAAAATAGCAGATGTTTTTTTATCGGGTACAATGTTGCCTGAGAATATTGAAAGTATTTCACCCGAAGAAATGCGTTTTGGATATAGCCAAATAAAAAAGATTCATGAGAGCAGAGGCGATAGCGTAGGATATCACTTCTTTTTTTCAAAAGAAATGAATGCATATTATAATACATTATCATTTAAACAAGATCCGTGGGAAAAATTCAATTTAACTTTAAATAAATATTCAACTAATCATGGACAAAGCTGGAAAAGGGGTCTATTCAGCTTACTATTATTCACCATAATATCCTATTCAATTTATTGCTATACCTTAGGATTTTCAATTATCCTACCCTTTAAAGAAGTAGATATCCATCTATTTATTAAGTTAATTTCTTACATTTTTGAATATTTAAATCCAGTTCATAAAACTGATTATATACCAGACTCCTTGCATGAAGCATTTTCAGCTCAAAGGCTTTCGCTAGCTAGAGGGTGGGAAGGATTAAGCAGAATTTTTATTGCGTATCTTATTTATCAATTCATCCAAGCTTTCCGAAAGCTAGGTAAAAGATAAAGGTATGCTAGGATTCAAGAAGTACTACATAGTTTAATTGATGTTCTAATTTATAGGAACGCAAGCTAAACGGCACTCATCTCTATGATTAGACACCTAACTTGCATCAGAATGTCATCTTGTTGTTGCTCAACAATAGAGCTAAACTAAACGTGAACAGTAACCCAGACGTAACCTGTGTTAACACAAAAGTGGTTAAACGGTCACGTAGAGGCCTATTTTCGGTGATACGGACTACTTTAATTATGATCGGCCCTCCCGGCGCTGGCAAAACCATGTTGGCCAAGCGGCTACCCAGCATTCTGCCCGTTCTGAACATGCAGGAAGCCCTGGAAACCACCAAAATTCATTCGGTGGCGGGCAAGTTGGGCGCCAACGCTTCTTTGCTGAGCACGCGCCCGTTTCGCTCGCCACACCACACCATTTCCGACGTGGCACTGGTGGGCGGAGGCGGTAATCCGCAGCCGGGCGAAATCTCGCTGGCACACAACGGCGTGCTGTTTTTGGATGAACTACCGGAGTTTAAGCGCACCGTATTGGAGGTGATGCGGCAGCCCTTGGAAGAACGCCGCGTGACCATTTCGCGGGCGAAAGTGAGCATCGATTTTCCCTCGAATTTCATGCTGATTGCCTCCATGAATCCGTGCCCCTGCGGCTATTACAACCACCCGGAGAAGGAATGCGTGTGCGGGCCCGGTGTAGTGCAGCGCTACCTAAACAAAGTAAGTGGGCCGTTGCTTGATCGCATTGACCTGCACGTGGAGGTAACACCGGTCACTTTTGACCAAATGACCGAAACGCGCCGCTCCGAAACCAGCGCCGACATTCAGCAGAGGGTTGAGAAAGCGAGGCAAGTGCAAACCGCTCGTTTTCAAGAGTTTCCCGATATTCATTCTAACGCCATGATGCCTTCACAAATGGTGAAAGACATCTGCCAGATTACCGAAGCGGGCCGGACGCTGCTCAAAACGGCGATGGAGCGGCTGGGGCTGTCGGCGCGGGCTTACGACCGCATTCTGAAAGTGTCCCGCACCATCGCCGACCTGGCGGGCAGCGAAAACATCCGCATTGAGCACCTAGCCGAAGCCATTCAGTACCGTTCTCTCGACCGCGAAGGCTGGGCTGGGTAAACGAAATGGAAATTAGATGTAAGAGTACAATATATTGACAATCAAATACTTGCATTGAAGTAAAATTCTTCGTTTTTCACTCTACTTTCCTCCTTGCACGAAGTGTATAAGTCACTGCTCAAACCGCTGTTGTTTCAGTTAGAGCCTGAAAAGGCGCACCATGTGGTGTTCGACAATTTGAGACGAATGCGGCAGGTGCCGGGCATGACGGCGCTGATGCGCAGCCTGTACGACTACGCTAATCCGGTGCTAGAGCGGGAAGTATTCGGGCTAAAATTCAGAAACCCAGTAGGTTTGGCGGCAGGGCTCGATAAGAACGCCGAGTTCACCGACGAACTGGCGACCTTGGGCTTTGGGTTTGTGGAGATTGGCACCGTCACGCCGCGGCCGCAGCCCGGTAACCCCGCCCCGCGCCTGTTTCGCTTGCCCGCCGACGAAGCGCTGATCAACCGCATGGGCTTCAACAACGAGGGAGCAGCGGCGGCGGCCGCTCGGCTTCGCAGGCGCCGCAGCACCATGATTATCGGCGGCAACATTGGCAAGAACAAAGACACACCCAACGAGCAAGCTGCCGCCGATTACATGGCCTGCGTGGATGCGCTGCACGAAGTCGTGGATTATTTTGTGGTGAACGTAAGCTCGCCTAACACTCCAAACCTGAGGCAGTTGCAGGAACGTGAACCCCTGATTCAACTGCTTCAGCAGGTGCAGGAACGCAACCTTGCCAAACCCAAACCACGGCCCCTGCTGCTCAAGATCGCGCCTGATTTGTCCGATTTCCAACTATCTGATATTCTGCTCATTGCGAAGGAAACGCAGTTAAGCGGTCTAGTAGCTACCAATACCACCATAGGCCGGGAAGGTCTGCAAACAGCGCCGGCTACGGTCGAGCAGGCTGGGGCCGGTGGGCTCAGCGGACGGCCGCTGCGAGAGAGGGCTACGGAGGTTATTCGGTACCTGCATCGCCACTCCGACGGCGCGCTGCCGATTATTGGGGTGGGTGGCATTGCATCGGCCCGTGACGCGCAGGAAAAGCTGGCTGCCGGCGCATCACTGGTGCAGCTTTACACGGGGTTTGTGTACGAAGGACCGGCGCTGGTGAAGCGAATTAATCAGGCGTTGGCCGCAGAAACCCATCACACAGCACATTGATAATAAGCCCTTTACTGCGTATCTTAAAGATATCATCCATCCTGTAACGAGCACTTACGACCATGGGAAAAGGAGACATCAAAACGCGCAAAGGCAAACTCAGCAACGGCTCGTACGGCAACCGCCGCAAGCACGAAAGCAAAAAGCATAATCCGGCGCCGGCGCCCGCTTCCAAACCGGCCGAAGACAAGAAATAAGCTTCCGTCGCCGCCGTGAGGCGTTGGCTTTCGCAGCCTTTCAACCAAGTATTGGCTCTGCGGTACCAATTCGGACCTCTACTACCTCTGTGGGGCGCTGGCCTTGCTTAAACTTTTGCCGGTAACTGCGTTGGGCCCACATCAGTAGAGGGATCATCACGAAAGTGGGCCACAGGAAATTGATCGGGAAGGGAATAAACTTCAGGCTGGTAGCTGAAAAAGCCGATACGGCGGCCACGTACGAGCCCACAAATCCCGACATGTGGTTGAGCAACCATTGGCCCGTCGGCCACGGCCCTTTGCGCAGGTAGCCGCGCAGCTGGCGCACTACCAACATAAGCCCAATGCTGCCGAATAGCAGCGAAACCACGTTGCGCCCGAGTAGGCCATAGCTCACGGTACCGGCGAAGATCAGGCCGCCAAGCGCCAACACGGCCCAGTCGTACCAAGCGGGTTGTTGCCCCTCGCCTAAGCGCTTGAGGTACAGCGACCGATACCCAAACCACGCCAGATACAAGCTGAAAACACCGGTCAGCAGCAGAAACGTCATGCCCTTCAGGCTGGCGGCCACAATAGCCGACGAACCCGCTACCACCATAGCCCAGAAAAACACCTTGCCCCACAGACGGTGGGCGGGCCCGCCTTTGCGGACCAGCAGCGCGACTGGGGCCACAAAAAATCCGATAAAGCCGGCCGTGATGTGCAGCCAGCGATTGGCCAGCAAGAAGGTTTCCATAACGTACTCTTGTGTAAATGATTGATCTACTGAAAGATGCACAATAAGCATGTGGCGCGCTACTTCTTTCTACCGAAACGCCGCATCTACCTGCTCAGCTGTCGAAAGCGGCGGTTGAAGCGTACGTGACTGTTATAGCTTTACGCCCACGCGCCACTCGATCACGTCGGCGGAACCTCGGTGAACCTTCAGATCTACGTCGGTGAAAAGGTGTTTGGCAAAGTGGTATTTGAGGCCCAGCCGCTCGTAGTAGAACTTGTTGGATTTGTAAGGATTATACACGTAAAACCCCAGGTGTGACACGAAAGCCAGCCGGCCGAAAAGCAGTTCGTGGCCTATAAAAACGCCAGCTTTTTTCACATCGGGCAGCTTTTCGCCGCTGCGGGCGCTGTCGCGGAGCTGGGCTAGCAACGAGCGGTCGTAGAAACCTTCAGCGCCGAGTACGAGGTTGCTTTTGCGGTTGAGCCGCCGCCCGGCCATTACCGACACCGACTGCACCAAATACTTGCGCCCGTCTGACTGGCTGCGTTGCTTGTAGCCCGCACTGGTACTCAGATTCAGGAAGTTATGCCCGATATCTACGGGCTCCGTATTCGGGCCAGTGGGCAACGGCTGCACGGGTCGCTGCTGATGGTAGTTAAGCCCCAGCAGCAGCGTGGGCAGGTTGACACCGAAATTGGGCTTGGTAGTCGCGCCGTTGGAATAGTGGTTGAGACCCAAGCCCATCAGCAAGCCAACATGCTGGCTAAGAGCCACATCGTATTCGGCTCGCATTTGCAGCGTAGCATTGAGATGCGAGCCGACAATGGTGTTTTTGTGGTTGGTACGCTGGTCGAAGTCCATAGGGAAATACGCGAGGCCGGTGCCCAACCGGAAATTCATTTCCTGCCGGGCGGTGCGCCAGATGGTCTTGTTGAGGTAAACCGTAGCGGCGTAAGAGCGCCCCAGCACCGGATTGTGGTAATCGTAATACACCAGCGCCAGCCCCACCTTCGGGTATCGATACCACGCATGCCACGGCGCGGAGCCGTTGGTTTGACGCTGCATATTCACCTCAAAACCAGTGGGATGCGACACGGCCAAATGCTTCACGGCTGGCGTATGGGCAATGATAAAGCTGCCCTGCGCGTACGCGCCTACCACTACGGGCCAACGCTCAGAGTTCTGCTGTGCGTGCGCCGACAAAATTGCACTGGCAAGGGGCACGACTAGCCCGGCGATTCTTCTCACAAAACCCGACTTACACAGCAGAAGGTTGGTGAGCATAAAGCGAAGTACGGCTTACGAGAATACCCGAAGAGACCCAAACAGTAAATGGAAACGCACGGTCCGGCTTGCGCACGCTAACAGCTTGAAGCTTTAACGATTGGCGGAAACTCGGCTGTTGTTCAAACGTCACGAGAAAGTTAAATATCGGTCTTTTCGCAACTATCTCCTTGCATTTTACGGTATGATGGGCTGAATATCAAGGACAAGCTTGCGGTTGAAACTGAAGAAAGCCTTGTTCTTACGCGTCTAACACACCTCTTACATCATGAAGAAAATTGCACTATTGGCCACTGCTGGCCTAATGACGGCTTCCGTTGCCCAAGCACAAGATGCCGGTGGATTCCGGCTTGGGTTGAAAGTCGGTGGCACTTACTCCAACATTTCGGGCGATAACGTAAACCAGATCGCGGGGCCAAACTACAGCACCAAACTAGGCGACTACAAATTAGGCTACAACGCTGGCGTTGCCGCTTCCATTCCGCTGACCAGCGACGGATTTTTTGCTTTTGCTCCTGAACTTCTCTACAACCGCAAAGGCTACGAGATTCAGTCGCAACAAACCACGGGTTTGGCAGCGGGCGTGAGCAAAGTAGAATATGAGCAGCAGCGCGTGCTGCACTACATTGATGTGCCGCTGTTGGCCCGAATTAATGCGGGGGGCCTGTTTTTTGAGTTGGGTCCGCAGGTAAGCTACCTGTTTGGCTCGCGCTCGAAGCAGCAAACCACCACCAAATACACCGACGGCAACAAAGACAAAGTGGAATCGCGCTCGGGCTTCCAGGACTACAGCGGCATCGCGCAAGGCGAGTCGTACAAATCCGACCTCGCGCAGTTCGACATTGCTGGCGTAGCTGGTTTGGGCTATCAGACTGAAGGCGGCCTGAGCCTAGGCTTGCGCTATGCCCGAGGCTTTAACTCACTGATAGACACCAAGAACCAGGACAACGAGCCCAAAGCCTTCAACAATGCTTTTACGCTTCAGCTAGGCTACCTCCTGCCACTAGGCAAGTAAGCAAAACCAAGGTAGTTGTTTGATTGCCAGTCAACTAGGCACCTTTTGCTTGCATAAACCGTACTAGTATACCTGCATAAGGGTGGCTAGAAAAGGATTATGGAATCGATTATAACGCAAGCAATAAACAACAACCTAGTTATGAAAAAACTTGCTCTGCTCTCTCTCGCGCTGGTTTCGGCTCAGGCTTCGCTGGCACAGACTGACACGGGCGGCGCCCGCATCGGCATTCGGGGCGGTGCAACCTATGCTACCATTGGTGGCAAGGACATCAAGCAGGTGGGCGGCGTGGACGTCGGGGGCGATGTCAATTACAAGCTCAGCTTCAACGCTGGCATCGCCCTCCAACTGCCCATCAGCAGCGACGGCTTCTGGTCATTTGCTCCCGAAATTTTGGTCAACCGCAAAGGCTTCGAGCGCAAGTTTGTGATTACCGATGCCAATGCTTTGGCAACCAACCCCCAGGTAACCGCAAACGACCCGCGGGCCGATGATTCGGGCTATACCGTTGAAAAGTATAAGTACGAGCGGCGGCGGGTGCTGACCTATATCGATCTGCCACTGCCGGTGCGCATCAATACGGCACCCGGAGGCTCAGGCTTGTATTTCGAGCTGGGGCCGCAGATCGGCTACATGGCGCGCTCAAGTCAGGACTTCAAGCAGACGTACAAATACGCCGGGCAGGACAACGAAGTCGTCAACAAAGCTTCCGGTGACCAGAAGGAGGACTTGGCCAGCTTCGACATCGGCGGTATTGCTGGGCTTGGTTACCAGTCCGCGAATGGGCTGAGCCTAGGCATTCGGTACAACCAGGGCTTCAAATCGCTGCTCGATACCAAGGACGTAAGTGCCCGCAACGAGCCCAAAGCCTTTAACCGAGCCTTTATGTTACAAATAGGCTATCTGCTGCCGTTAGGCAACTAGTCAATCGCATATCAAAAAAGCGGCGGCCGTAACTGGCCGCCGCTTTTTTGATATACAAATACATCACTATCAGCCTATTATACGTTTAAGCAGTAGTACCAGCCTGGTGTGCAATGTGGTACGAGTTAAGTCCTTCTTTTATTAAAATCTTAGTTAAACCATGAAAAAACTCTCTGTTATCGTAGCTGCTTTTTTGGCTCTCACTTCCTTCTGTTCGCTGTCGGCACACGCACAGGGCCTGCGCTTGGGCATTAAAGCGGGAGCTAATCTTTCCAATCTATCCGGCAATCTGACCAACGAAGATCGGTTCCAAAACAAAATCGGTTTTCACGGAGGCTTATTGCTCAATGCAGGCTTAGTAGGCGATGGCTTCCTCTCAATTCAGCCGGAGCTGCTGTACTCACAGAAAGGCTTTAAAAACAAGGACAAGGAATATAGCCTGCTAGGCAACACGCTAAAATTCACGGGCAAAACCAACTACAACTACCTCGATTTACCCATTTTACTCAAAATCAATGCGGGCGGGCTTTTCTTCGAGGCAGGGCCGCAATTTAGCTACCTGCTCAACGTCAAAGACGATTCGAAGCGCTACGTCAACGGGCAACAAACGTCTTACACCTCCTCCGAGCGCGACCTCAACAACGTAAACCGCTTCGAAGTGGGCTACGCCGCGGGCTTGGGCTTCCAGGCTGACAGCGGCCCCATGATCGGCATTCGCTACAACGGCGCCTTCACCGATTTCAGCAAAGACGGCTACCAAAACAACGACCTGCGCAACGCACGCAACCAGGTGTTTCAGGCTTACGTCGGATTTTTAATTCCAAGTAAATAAGCCCGTTACATAGTAAAAAAGCCCTCAACCACATCGATTGAGGGCTTTTTTGCGTTTGTGTGGGGCATGTAAGCTCAGCACTGGCACACTTTTCGTTTTGGCCGCGTTGTGCATTCCTTTTTCACCCACACTATTTCTGCACTCATGAAAAAGACCACCGTTGTTTTAGCCACCTTATTTTCAGCCGCTGCCTTCTCCTCGGCTCACGCCCAGGGCGTCCGTTTGGGCCTGCGAGCCGGCGCTAACTACTCCAACCTCACCGGTAACATCCAAAACGAAAATACTTACAACAACAAAGTAGGCTTCATGGGCGGCGTGATCCTAAACGCCGACCTTTCCGGCGACGGCTTCCTCTCGATTCAGCCCGAAGTCTTGTATTCGCAGAAAGGCTTCGAAAATAAGCCTACCGAGTACACCAACACCCTTCTGGGCGTAGGCTACACCCAAAAGCGCGAAGGCAAAGTCAACTACAACTACCTCGATGTACCGGTGTTGCTGAAGATCAACGCGGGCGGACTGATTTTTGAAGCGGGCCCGCAGTATTCGTATTTGCTCAGCTCCAACAACGAAACCAAAACGACCACCACACGCTTGCCCAACGGCACGCCTTCGGTGTCGGAAGCAGAGAACAAAAATGACGTTAGCGGCCTGAAGCGCAGCGAGTTGGGTTACGCAGCGGGCATCGGTTACCAAGCCGATAACGGCCTGAGCCTCAACCTACGCTACACGGGTGCCTTCAGCGATTTCGTAAAAAGCGACAACGGTACCTATTTCGACGGCGACCTGAAAAACGCCCGGCACTCGGCGTTCCAACTTTCGCTCGGCTACCTGATTCCGAGCAAGTAGTCGCGAAGCGAAACGCATAAATTCAAAGTCCTGGCTTCTGTCCGCAGAAGTCAGGACTTTTTGTTTGTTGTTGATAATCAACACATTAATAGTGGGACTTGCCCAGAAAAAAATAATATCGCCCATCGAGAGTTACTCGTCTGTTACTTTGTGCAAATAGCTCCCTGGGCATTTTAACCTTTAACCGCACGTGAAGAAAGTTACGCTGACCCTGTTGCTGGCCACCCTCGCCTCGGTGGGGTACGGGCAAGGAGTACGATTGGGGTTAAAACTGGGCGGCAGCCTCACCAACGCCGTCGGTAGCGATATTGTCGGGAGCAGTCTGCAAGTGGGTGGCCACGGCGGCATTACCGCAAACGTGGGCATTACCAAGAATTTTTCGCTGCAACCGGAAGCCTTATTTTCGATGAAAGGCGACCAAGCCACCAGCTACGGACCGTCTATTCGGGCGCGGCTGTACTACATTGATGTGCCCGTCGTGCTCAAATACACCCGAGACGATGTGTTTTTTGAGGCGGGCCCGCAGGGTGGCTATCTGCTTTCTTATCAAGATAATACGGGCTTTACGACCAAGACACCCACGCCCTTCCGCACCTTGGACTATGGCTACGTGCTGGGCTTTGGCTACCAGGACCCAGGCGGCTTTAGCGTAGGCTGGCGCTACAACGGCGGGCTCACCAACGTCTACCGCGACGTTGATTTTGGCGATGGCGTCGTCACGACGAAAGGCCGCAACAACGCCATTCAACTCTACATCGCTTACCGCTTTCCGGCCTTGTTCGGCGGTAAAAAGGCGGCGGTTGAAGAAGACACAAAAAAACCGGCGCCTAAGTAAGCGCCGGTTTTTTATTATTTACAAATAATTGATAGTCAATTAGTTACTTAGAAGCCTCTAGCGCCGCGTAGTTGCGGTAAAAATGCGGGATGGTCTCGATGCCTTTCAGGAAATTGAACACGCCGTAGTGCTCGTTGGGCGAGTGAATTGCATCCGAATCGAGGCCAAAGCCGAGCAGCACCGAGTCCAGACCCAGCTCCGACTTGAACATGGCCACAATCGGAATAGAGCCGCCGCCGCGCGTCGGAATGGGCTTCTTGCCAAAGGTAGTTTCAAGGGCCTTGGAGGCCGCTTGGTAAGCCACTGAATCCGTGGGGGTTACGACAGGCTCACCGCCGTGGTGGGGCCGCACTACCACTGTTGCCCCCGAAGGAACCAAGCTTGCGAAGTGCTTCTGGAATTTCTCCGTGATCTCTTCCGAAGTCTGGTTGGGCACTAGGCGCATCGAGATTTTGGCGTAAGCCTTTGAGGCAATGACGGTTTTGGCGCCTTCGCCGGTGTAACCGCCCCAAATGCCGTTCACGTCGAGCGTGGGCCGAATGCTGGTGCGCTCGATGGTGCTGTAGCCCTTTTCGCCGTACACATCAGGCAGGCCAATGCTTTGCTTGAATTCCTCGTCGGAGTGCGGCGCTTTGGCCATCTCGGCGCGCTCCTCGGCCGAAAGCTCCTGCACGTTGTCGTAGAAGCCGGGGATGGTGATGTGGTTATTCTCGTCGTGCAACGACGCGATCATCTTGCACAGAATATTAATAGGATTCGCCACCGCACCGCCGTACAGGCCCGAGTGCAAGTCGCGGTTGGGGCCGGTAACTTCTACCTCGTGGTAGCTCAGGCCGCGCAAGCCCACTTCGATGCTGGGGGTGTCGTTGGCCAGGATACCGGTATCAGAAATCAGAATGACATCGGCCTTGAGCTTTTCCTTGTTTTCGCGCACGAAAACGTTGAGGTTGTTAGAGCCGATTTCCTCTTCGCCTTCAATCATGAACTTGACGTTGCACGGCACGCCGCCTTCCTTCATCATCACCTCGAAAGCCTTTACGTGCATGTACACCTGGCCTTTGTCGTCGCAGGCACCGCGCGCGTAGATGTTACCGTCTTTGATTACCGGCTCGAAGGGCGGCGAAGTCCACAGCTCATAAGGATCGGCGGGCTGTACGTCGTAGTGGCCGTAGACGAGCACCGTAGGTAACGCCGGGTCCACAATTTTGTCGCCGTAGACGATGGGGTTGCCGGCAGTTTCGCAAAGCTCTACGTTTTCGACGCCGAGCTCTTCCAGCCGAGCTTTCAAATAATCAGCGGCGCGCAGCACGTCGCCATGAAACTTAGGGTCGGCTGATACGGACGGGATACGCAGCCAGTCCAGCAATTCGCTTAGGAAACGGTCTTTGTTTTCTTCGAGGTAGGAAGCCATGCGGGCGGTGGGGTTAGGTTGAAATGCGGGGTAAAGGTAAGAGTAGAATAAAGTGGAATCTATTCTGAGCTTTCAACCCCAAGGTTAGAAGGCTTAACATATTCGTGAACAATCTCCCACGCTCGTTCTAAGCTTATTCCATCTCGCTGTGCTACTGCCAATGGATGATCTGTAGGCTCTAGCTCAATAGTGGGCCGTTGGCCATTCCCCTGAAAATGAGCCATGGTCTTAAGACTGAGCGTAGGAGAAAACATGCTTATCTCGGTGCAAAGCCATCCAAAATATGGTCCGATTGCATCAGTGTTATGGTATTCTTGATAACTGAGGAAATGTTCTTGTGATTGACTAACCCAAACTCCAAAACCAAATGTTTGCTCCTGCTCATGTACAGGGATTTCCAGTACGCCACGAATAAAGAACTCTTGGTCATCAATGACGCAAGTATCTTGCTTCAACCAGACGCGCGTTGCACGTTCTTCCTCCGGAATAGTGTACATGGCCCAAGGAGCTGATGAGCCAATGTCAGGTAAACCTTCATGTATTTGTCCGCAACAAGCGCAGTGGAAGCTCATAAAAAATGTACCCAACTAAATAGAAGAATTAAGCTTCTTACTTCCGCCCAAACAACGGCACGCGGCTCTCTGTCCCGGCACGCAGGCGACCGATATTAGCCCGGTGAGTATAAATCAGCAAGCCAGCCAGCACAAAGCCAAATACCAGCAGCAGGGAGTTATCAGGCCGAAAAGGAGGCAGCAATTGCAGCAGCGCAAACGCCACACCGGCCGTCATAGAACTCAGTGATACATAGCGCGATATAAAAAGCACCAGCAAGAATATCAGCAAACAAATCCCGACTGTGCCGGGCGCAATCGCCAGCATCATGCCCAATAAGGTAGCCACGCCTTTGCCGCCTCGGAAGCCCGCATAAATCGGGAAAATATGGCCTAGTACCGCCAGCACCCCGCAGGCTAACTGAAAATACAGCAACTGATCGGGCCGAATGGCTCCTTGACTCACCATCACCGATGCCAGCGAGGTAGCGGCCCAACCCTTAAACACATCGAAAGCCATTACGGCCGAACCGGGCTTTTTGCCTAGCACCCGAAACGTATTGGTCGCCCCCGAATTACCGCTGCCGTGTTCGCGAATGTCGATGCCGAAAAACCGGCGGCCCACCCACAACGCCGTTGGGATGGAACCAATGAGGTAAGCGGCCGCGAGCAGGCAAAGTACGAGGGGCAAATTCATGGGAAAATAGCGATTGAGCAATACGGTCAAATATACGAGGCTTCCGCAGCGAGCGGCCATGAATTGTTGAGGCTGCCTTGCAGGAAGCAAAAAGCCCGGCCTACACGTAGGCCGGGCTTTTTGCATTCGTTTCCAAAGTTTAGGAATCGCCGAAAGGATCCTCTTCCGCTTTTTTCTTTTTCTTCTTCTCTTTTTCCTTCTTCGGTTCTTCCGCGGGCGCAGTAGTTTCGGTTTTGGGCTCTACGGCTTTTTCCTTCGACTTCTGCTTTTTGCTGGTTTCTTCCGTAGCCGGCGGCGTGGCAGCGGCTCCAAACGCATCCGTAGGTTCGTCCTTCGACTTCTTCTTTTTCTTGCTAGTTTCCTCTACCGGCGCATCGGCAGTGGGCTGACTGCCATCGTCTACGATTTCGTCTTTACCCTTCTTTTTCTTCTTTTTACCGCCTTCTTCCATGTTGTCGAAGTTGCCGGTGCTTGGTGGGGCCGTGGCAATCTTACGCTGTTTGGCTTCGCCTAGGTAGTCTTTGCGGAAGTGGTTGAGGAAGAGCTGCACCTCCTGGTCGTCGCCGAGGTAGAAGCCGTAAGTGGTAGCCGTGTTGTAGTCGCCTTTGGCTTTGTACCCGATGATCTCGTCGAAAGAGCCGTGCTGGGCTTTCGTCAGGAGCACGTTGTTGGTGTATTTGAGGTAATACCACGTCTGCGGCTCGGCCTCCAAGTACAGTTCCACCACGTCGCCCGTCGATTCTTTCTTGATCTCAACGTAGCCGTCGATCAGCGCGTTGATGTCCTTCTTCAATATGCTGACAAGGCCAATTTTGCCCACCGAGTGCCACGAGCGTTGCTTTTCCGACCACACTAAGTCCACTTTGTTCAGGACGATGGTGTGCAGGAACTTGTTCGACACTTTTTGCAATGCCATGTAGCCTCCTTTGCGGTTGGCGTACTCCTGCACTGCTTTGCTGCCGGCAAACTCGCCCATTTTATACAGCTGCGCCTCTGAGTTATCGAGGGCTTCGGGGGCGCCTTTCGCGTTCTTGGCTAAATCTTCGCCCATCGCCAGGATGGCTTTCTCCGGCATGTTGATGTCGAAGGCCATGAAAGTATCCAGCTGGTAAATGTTGCTGTCGGGCTTGGCATAGCCGAGGCCAGAGGCCGTGAGCGCGTAATCCTTGTTGAAATTGATCAGGTTCAGCTTGCCACGGAAGGTCATGGCCGCTGTCGAATCCTGAAAATTGAGCACGCTACCCTCGTACGAGTTACTGTTAGACAGATCGTTGCGCGTGATCGTGAAATTGCGCTTTTTGGCATCGTAGCTCAACATGCCGTCCACCTGAAACAGGTTCATATCGGTTACGCCGGGCTTGTTGGCCACAAACAGCGGGTACACTTTCTGCGTCGCATCCGATACAAAAAGGCCCGTCATCATCGGCACACCGTCATCGGATTTGGACTCCATGAGCTTGATGCGCACCCCTTTCGGATCTATGCTGTCCTGCACGGCAAACCACTGCGCCGCCGCCGGATTTTTGCTGAACTCCAACCGCGACTGGCCATCAAACGCAAAGCCTTTGCGTTGCGAATTCAGCGTTACGTTGCCTCGATACGCGATACGCGGTGCCAAATGGAATTTATCGGCGGGCTGAATATTAGCCACGGCAATGGTGGGTGGCGCAAACGGCTGCCCCTCGTCTTTGTTGCCGCGCAAGAGGCTCTTGGCCAGCCCCTTGCCACTGCGCGCCACTGCGCCTTTCGTCGCGGCCGAGTCCACGATAAAGTTGGCAAACTTAATGGCAAACGAATCGGCCGAAGCATTTTTGTACTTGTATAACGCATTGCCCGTGAAGGCATTACGTGAAAGCACTTTGATATCACCCTTGTAGAGGCTGTGGTACTTGGTCAGCGTATCCAGCACTACATTGGCGTTCTGAAAAGACCGCATCTGGGCATTTGCCAACACGTACACCTTGTTGCTGTCCGGCTCGATCCAGGCATCGGCAGCGGCAATGTGCGGCACGCCACCGGCCACCAAACGGTAGCGGCTTAGGTCGTACTGGCCGGTAAGGGCACGGAATTTCAGGCCGTGCTGCTCAGGCTTAGTAGAGTAGAAATACGATCGCGTAGAGTCGGCGCCGGGCGCCACGCGCATCTGCACCGTCTTCTTTTTGAAGTCCCATTTGCCGCCACTCAGCGTGGTTTTGTAATCCGAATACGGCAGGTCGATGCTGGCTTTGCTGCCTTCCTCGCGGGTAAAATCGGCGTATCCTTGCTTCAAATCGTAGTTGAACGCCACCTCATTAGCCGTAAGTGCGGGCTTGTTTGGCTCTGCCGATTTGATGTTCAGCGTCGATTTTTTGCCTTGGTAATTCGTGGGTTTAAAGGTGAACTGTGGCGAGCGAATAAACGACTGCGGGCCCTCCATCCGGCCATCGCCATACAGGCCACCAGGGGTCAGAATAGCCGTGCCTTTAAAGCCGTAGTCGCCAGTATAGAACTTCATCGCTGCCGCGTCGCGCGGTGTGGTCAAATACATCGAGTCGGCTTTCACCACCCACTTCATGCCGTAGCCCGGCAGCAACGACACCTTCGCAAACTCAACCCCATTCAGCGGCCCCGGCGTGATGGTAGCAGATTTACCCACCGTCACGACGGAGTCGCGGTAGAAGATAAACTGGTCGCTTTGCAGCGTCCCCGTGAGGTACTTGATGTCGCCAATGCCCTGAATACCGCGGTTGCTCATCTGCACCTTGTTGAACAAGCGGCCTTTGCCGCCATACAACGGAAATCCTTCTTTGGGCACGTTGTACACAAAGCCCAGAGAGCCATCTTCTTGCAGGCTTAGCTTGGTCTTGAATTCGGGCATAATGCCGCCCGACACGAACGTGCCCTTGAAGCCCACCGCCGAACGATTTTTATTATTCAACGAGTCAATTCGGAACGGCGGAATGTCGAAATAAACGGTCGTGTCGTAAGCGCCGCCCAGTACTTCGGGCTTGTCGAAATAGACGTACGCACCGGTCGAGGCGTCAAACGAAGGGAACGCGCCCAGCTTCTTGCGGCCCGATTTGTTGCGCGGATCGTTGATGTAGAGGCGGCCCGCCGAGGTCTTCTTTTTGTTAGTCAGCGTAAAGTCGGTGTCTTTGCGGGCTTTCATCACCGAACCTTTTGATCCTTTGCCTTTTACAATGATCGAGTCGATTTTGGTCAGGTCGATGTAAAAGCCGTCGTAATCAAACTTAAACTCCTTGCCCTTGAACACGAAAGCCGACGCTACCACCGTACCGTTGAACAGCACACCGCGGTTTTTCTGGATGCGGATGACGCTGCTGTCCGGCTTCACAAACACGGTTACGGAGTCGTCGGAGAAGTTGAAGCGATCGACGCCACGCACGATCAGGTCGTTGTTGGCGAGGTTGAGCGTAGCATTTTTGCCATTGGGCGCCAACGATTTGATGGCAATGTGGTCGTAGTCTTTCTTACCCCGCGACGAGCTAACGTAGTGATTGGCTTTAGGCAGCAGCGTAATCTGCTCGGTTTGGGGGTCCCACTTCACGTAGCCATCGCGTGCCAAGCCCGCCGCAGCCGACCTAACGTTATCGGGCTTCACCTTTAGCTCCGTCGATAACTCCTCAACGGTCAGCACTTTCCGGTTATCGTGTGCTTGGCTGTAGCCAACCACCATTTGCAGTGGGTGCAGCTTGTTGATGGCTTTGATTTGCTGGTAGCGGGTGTTGGTGTAGAATTCTTTCGATTCGAAGCTGGCGGTTACTTGGTTTTTGGCAGTCAGGATAGAAAACTCGATGGCGGAAGTGCGGATGGGCCACGTCAGCAGCTCCGTCGCAATTTCCATCTGGTGATACGAGTCATAATACGGCGTCGATTTGTAGAGGCCGTCTTCGCGGGTGAGCTGCAATACCTGCCGCGCTTTAGAGAATTTCAGCTTCACCCCCGGATGCGTCAGCGAGTCGCTTTTGTCCTGGTAAATCGTGACCGCCGCCCGCGCCGCTGAAATCAGCGAATCGCCTAGCACGTAGGCACTAGAGCTAGCCCGAAACTTCGGTTTTCCGTCTACATCTACAAAAATGCGTGAAAGGCTACCGTCGAGCGAGGCGCTCAGCGTGCGCGCACCCGCCAGCGAGAACCCGCCGAAGTAGCGAATGTTCTGACCAATGTTTTTGACGCGGGCATCGTTGGTGAGCGAAATAAACCGCGGATATCCTGCGTCCGTGGCACCTGGTTTCTTCTTCACGCTCTTGTAAGCCAGCGCGCCCTGAATCGGGGCTTCCAGCACAGCCGGATAGGTGAGCGTCACGGGCTGCGCCGTAAACTCAGCCTTCGAAATATCGAAGTCGTAGTTGTTCAGATCGGCCGTAACCGGATTGTTATTCAACGTCCAGGCGTACTGTCCGCCTTGCCCCACAAAGCGGCTCTGAATGGGCACAACCACCCCGCTGGTTTTCCGAATGTAGATGGAGTCACTGGCGGTAGCCATAAACATATCCGCATCCTTCAGCAACAGCACCGGCCCCCGCCGATTGGGCGCCATATAGGTATCATAAGCGGCGTAAGCAGGCTCCACAACGGGCTCAGGTTCAGGCACTTTGGCTGGCGTTGCCGTCTTGGTTTTGGCCGGAGCAGTTTTGGCTGCGGCTTTTTTGGGCGTGCCCCACCCGTCGTCGGCAGCGCCCCAGCCCCCACCGGTATCCCAGAGGTCGGCCGTGTCCCAACCGCTGCTGCTTTTCTTTTTGGGAGCAGGTTTAGCAGCGGACTTAGCAGGCGTTGTGGTTTTGAGCGGTTCCGTCTTGACTACCGGAGCGGGCTCTACGGGCTTGGCGGGTGCCACGGCCGGCGCCGGCTGCGGCATATCCGTTTCGTTGTAAGCAAATGAGAATGAGCCACCTACCACGCGCAGGCTGTTGTAGCGCGAACGGTATAAAAACTTGGTTTCCAGAAACTGAGCGGCACTCAACAGAAATTTCTCGGTGTCGCGCACGGGCTCCTTGTCCAGCGTTTTGGCCGTCACGTCCAAGAACTCGTCCATCTGCTTATCCGACAGGCTTTGCACCGTGGCGCCGCCTGTAATGGCCGTAAACAGAGCTTCGAAATGCGGGCGTGGCTTGAATTTCTTCAGCAGCATTTGCTGCGATATCTCGATAATTTTGGCTTGCTGCGTGGCCGTCAGTTTGTTGCTGGCCCAAAGCTGCTGCAGCTTGGCCGCCGAGGCTTTGGCGGTAGCGTTGTTGGTGCTGGCCATCATGTTCTGCACGTCTGCAATGTACTGTACCGGCTCGGTTGCCAGCCGGCCAGAAAAGCGAGGCACGGCCGCTGCAGGAGCGGGCTGTTGTTTGGGCGTTTGCGGTTTAGATTGCTGGGCCCACGCAGGAACACTTATTAACAGGACCGCCGTGCAAACCCACCCAAAAACACGATTCTTCATTCTACACTCCATCATAACCTAATAAGACGGCTACAATTTCGGAAAAAGCAGGCATACTTTCGTCAAAAATGCCGGCAATCCACGAATCCACTTCATATGGCAGCTTTTTAGCCATTCTCTTGCTAGCTGTTGCGGCAGTATTGCGCCTACCTGCTCCTACCCTTTCTAGGTTAAATACAATAATTGACTCTGAATTTCCGCTTGCTAAGCCATCGCCCTCGCACTAGTACTATCGCGGCGTAACAGGAAAAAACGGGGACTTACTTAATCTAGAACGAATAACGCTGCAAACCAAGCATTTATGTGCAGCATAAAGCTTGCCAGGGAAATTAACGATCAAAAAGCTTTTATTATAAGTAGTTAATAATCAATTATTTATAAAAATAGCGTAAAGTGTTAGCGTGCCTAACATTACTTAGGCCGCACGGATGATTCGCGGATCAGGATTTCGGGTTGCAACACGATGCGCCGCGGGGAAAAGCGGCCGGAGTGGTCGTCCAGCATTTCCAGAAACAGGCGCACAGCCGTTTGCCCCATTTGCTCGCAGTGCTGGTCGACGGAAGTAAGGCGCGGCTCCGTCAGAGACGTGAAGGTCTCGTTGCTAAACCCGGCCAGCGCTACATCGTGGGGCACGCGTAACTGATGGCTCTTTAATACCTGCATCGCCCCTACAACGGAGAAGTCGCTGGAAGAAAAAACTGCGTCGGGCCGAACTGGCAATTTCAGCAGTTTTTCCATGCCCTCGACCCCATCCTCGAGCTTCATATCGCAGTAATAGACCAAGTTTTCGTCGTACGGGATACCGTAGGCCCGCAAAGCGTCGAGGTAGCCTTGGTGACGGTTCTTGTAGATATTCAGGTGTTGCGGACCGGCAAAATGGGCGATGCGTGTGTTGCCTTGCTCAAGCAAGTGCTTCATGATTTGGTAAGCGCCTTGGTAGTCGTCGATGATGACGGCGCTGACGTTGAGGCCGTCGAGCATGCGGTCGAAAAACACCAGTGGAATCTCGCGTTTACGCACCTTCTCGAAATGCTTGAAATCGTGCGTAGTCCGCGACAACGACACCAAAATGCCTTCTACCTGCGCATTCATCAACGTTTCGATGTTTTTGCGCTCGCTGGCCACGTCCTCGTTCGACTGGCAGATCATCACGTTAAAGCCGGCTTTGCTCGCGACCTTTTCGATGCCATGCATCACGGAAGAAAAAAAGTGACCGTCGATGTGCGGTACCATCACCCCGAGTAGGTTGCTGCGGCCTTTGCGCAGTGCCGCCGCCAAATGGTTGGGCTGGTAGTTGACCTGCTCAGCCATTTGCCACACGCGCTTCTTCGTACCGTCGCTGATGCTAGGATGGTTGCTAAGCGCCCGCGACACGGTTGAGATGGAGATTCCCAACTCCTTAGCCATGTCTGCTATGGATGCCCGATTACTAGCCACTTTTTTGTTTATTATGAGATCCGCGCAAACGATTGCATAAACGTATTAAACTGCTTGGACATTTCAAATTTTCCAGGTACTATCTTGTTGTCAGTGATATATATACCGAATTCAAGAAATCCTCTGCTCATTCCGAAAATAGCACGGTCCGAAATGAGCAGAAGCCAAGCCGTAAGGAAGAGCCTTAATTTACGCGCCCCGGAATCTGATATGAAAAGCAGAGCTGTTAGGTATAGCGACCAATGGGGCAAGGCAGAATGCTTTATTGATTATTGAGCGTAAAATCATCAAAGGTGGCCGTGGCCGTTGCAGGTCCACGTGCTAGGAGGCCCGCCCGCACACCGCGGTCCCAAGGGGGCAAGTACGTACCGTTTATTGCCTGACCATTGGCAGGAAGGTTTTGCCAAGTTTTGCCCGCGTCGGCGCTCCAACTGAAGCGATATTGATTGCCACCTTGAGCTTGCAGCCTCAACATTAAGGCTTTGCTATTTGGCAAGGCCACTTCACCAAGCGATTGCTGTTTGCCTTTTTCTAGTTGCCAAAGCCGCAATTTGCCGTCGCCGGCGGTGAGCGCAATGGTGTTGTCAGGGTCACCAAGGGCGGCAATGCCAGCTACTGTTCCGGTAGGCAGGGCGGTGGGCTGTAGCAATGTGGTGGTAGCCGTGTAGTCAGTGGTGTAAGTATGATGGCCCAAAGCCGCGCCACTGTGGTCGGGGCGGGCGGATAGCAGCAGTTTGCCGTCGCGCACAGTAAAGGAGGGCTTTTGCTCTATCGGCCACTGCCAGCTCGCAACCAAGTTGGTGCCCTTGAAGTCATCGGATACGTTTTGACTAGCCACATTGAAGGCTGGGGCGGCATTGGCGCCTTGTGGAAACTCGGGCCAGCCGGCGGGCGTCCAAACAAATTCGCTCAGCACTCCCTGCCGACCCACAAATTCGAAGCTGCGCGTGTCGTAAGCATGGTGCAGCAGAAACCAGCGATTGTCTCGTTGCGTGACGGTGCCGTGACCGGGGCAGGTCCAGCTGCCGTTTTTAGTCAGAATAGGATTCTTTTCGTATTTCTCCCACGGCCCCAGCAACTTACGCGAGCGGGCTACCCCAATGCCGTAGGTACAGTTGTGGCCGCAGCAGCCGTTGCCGGCATAAAAAGCATAGAAATAGTCGCCGTGTCGCACGATGCTGGCGCCTTCTACGAGGTTGCCTTCCCAAGGTATTGTGTTACGAAACAACTCGGTTTTTTCGCCCGTGAGGGCAGTGCGGTCGTCGTTGATGCGCTGCGCCCAGATTGGCGTAGGCCGGTTCTGGCTATTGCCATCTTCTTTCCACACCATGTAGAGTTGATTATTCTCGTCGCGGATCGGGAAAGCGTCAATCGAGCCATCCTCCTGCCCTACCAACGGGCCGTGGTCGCGGTATGGGCCCGCCGGGTTGTCGGCGCTGGCTACGCCTACACTCAGCGGGCCATTCTTCTTGTGGGCCGTGTAAAACACGTACGTCTTGCCATTTTCCTCGCTGATTTCAGGGGCCCAGAAGTAGTAATCGGCCCAATCGGGCGGCTTATTTGGAAACACATGTCCTACCAACTCCCAATCCGTCAGGTTCTTGGATTTGAGCAACGGGAATACCGGACCCCAGTTAGAAGAAGTAGCCGTTGCCCAGTACGTATCGCCGATTTTAGTGACGGACGGATCGGGAAAGTCGCCGGGCAACACGAGGCTGGTTCCGGCACTGACGGTATTGGTTGGGCCCTGAGCACTTTCTACGGCGGCCGGAACACTGCTCGTGTTGGTAGAAACCTGCCGCTGGCAGGCAGTTGCCAATAGCCCCGCGGTCAAGGTCAACCACGCCGTTCCTTTTCGCAGGTCAGAGAAGAGAGAAGTCACAAAGCAAGAATTAGGGTGGGAGTTCGGAAGCTTATTGTATACCACTGATTACCAACAACTTATTCTTATTCTCCACTTGGCTTATTAATGAGCACATTTAGGGAAACGGGAGTGCCAAAATTGGGCGTGCCGTCAGGATTCCAGCCGAATTTCTGCATGCGCGGCACGCGTTGGTTGCCGCAACGCTGGTTTGGGCCCGCGTTCGCGTGGTAGATAATCCAGTCTTCTTGCCCGTCCTTCGATTTGAAGAAGCCGTTGTGGCCAGGACCGTAGGCCTCACTCGCCGCATTTTTGGTGAATACCGGCGTAGCCGATTTGGTCCAGGACGCCAGTTTCATCGGGTCGGCGGTGGAAGAAGCAGTAAGCATCCCTAAGGCGTAATCGTCAGTATCGCAATGGCTTGCCGAGTATACCAGAAAAGTTTTGGCGCCGTGCTGAATTACTTCGGGGCCTTCATTCACATCGGGTTCGCCGTTCTTTTCCCACTCGTATTCAGGGTGCGAAAGCTCTACGCGCGGGCCGGTAAGCGTCCAGGGGGTGCTCATTTCGGAGATGTACAGGCGCTGCACCGTGCTTTGCCCGTCTTGGCCCGACCACAGGAAATACCGCTTGCCGTTTTGCTCCATCACTGTACCATCGATGGCCCAATAATCTTCGGTGGGGTTGTAAATGCGACCTTTTTCAACCCAAGTGCCCGTGGTAGGATCGGCGGCCGTATTTTCCAGTACCCACGTACGCTGCCCGCCGCAGCAGTTGCCAGGGCCGGCCGTAAAATACACGTACCATTTGCCGTCGAGGAAGTGAATTTCGGGGGCCCAAACGTCTTTGGAGTTGGGTCCGGAGGTGGGCGGCGACCAGATGACTTTGCTGAACGCTGAATTCAACTCCGACATCTTCGCCGTCTTGCGAAGCTGCAAGTCGCCTCCGGTCGTGTTCATGTAATAGTAAAAGCCGTCTTTCTGGTAGACCCACGGATCAGGGCCTGATGATAGCAACGGATTTTTGAATTGGGTACTGCTAACAACGGGGGGAGTAACCGGCGTTGGGGTGCCGCCCGGGTTCGTTTTTTTGCAGGAAGCACTTGCGAGCAACAACGCAACCGCAACGAGTCGCCAGGAACGATAAATGAAAATCATGGTTTTGAAATTAAGAGCAAATTCTTTTTAAAACCTTATCTATTTGATAAATAAGCAGTTATATAAAGATGTAAACCTCATAAAAATCTGTTACCAAGGAGCGCAGATCACATTATGCCATGGAAGTGTGCTAGCGGTGGCAACATAAAGAATACGGCATAAAAACAGCCGCTCCAGCTTGTGTGTACAAGGCCGAAACGGCTGTTTAATTCAACTCACTTTGTGGGCAGCCTTACCATTGGGGGTTTTGCTGCAACTGGGCAATGTTCACGTCGTTGCGCGGGATGGGCAAATATTTGGATTTGCCTACCACAAATAGGCTAAAGTCAGCGTCGCGGGTTTTCAGCTGATCGATGCCGGCCTGGTTATCCAGCAAGCCCCACCGGATCAGGTCGTGCCAGCGGGTATTTTCGCCGGCCAGTTCCGTTACGCGCTCGTGCATAATCTGGGTGCGCAAGTCACTCTGGCTCATACTACCCAGCGGAGCCAGTTGCACGCGGGCGCGCACTTGGTTGATCAGCGGGATGGCAGCCGCCGTCTGGCCTTGCTCGTTGAGCGCTTCGGCTTGCATCAGCAACACGTCGGCATAGCGGATGACGCGGAAGTTGATGGGCGAATAGTAGCCTTCTGCGTCGCGCCAGTAATCATTTTCGTACTTGCGCCAGTACACGCGGTTGCGGTTGTACTCATCGGTTTTGAAGCGTTCCTCCAAGGTCATTTTATCGTAGGCCAGTTGGTCCTGATCGACTGGGTCAGTCGGGTCGACAGGATAGCCCGCACGCGAACGCGCAAAGAACAAGGTGGTAGCCAAGCGGGGATCCTTTTTGCCTGCGGTAGTACGTTCTTTCAAGAACTCGGTGATGATCCACGGACGAGCTTCGCCATCGGTCCAGCCTTTGCCCGGCAAGCCAAAGAACTGTGAGCGCTGGAGGGCTTCCGAAGCGCCAGCAAAGTCATCGTCACGGTCGGCGCTGTATTCGCCAACAAACTGCACCTCAAAAACTGACTCCGAATTGTTTTCGCTGGTGTGCCGGAAATTATCGTAGAAGTTCGGGGCTAAGGAGTACCCCATTTTCATTACTTCGGCAAACTGAGTGCTAGCCTCAGCCCACTTGCGCTGCTGCATATACACTTTGCCCAGCAGGGCAGTAGCGGCCCCTTTGGTAGCGCGGCCCACGTCGGCGCCGGTATATTTTTCGTCTAGGCCAGCCTTGGCTGTTTGCAGATCGGCAATGACCAAGTTCCATACTTCCTGTTCGCTAGCGGCTTGCGGCGGGCGATAATCTGCGCTGGAAGGTTCCGTTGCCAATACGGGGCGGCCATACAGCTCCACCAAGTTGAAATAGTTGAGCGCCCGCAGAAAATGTGCTTCGGCCAGTATGCGCGTCTTCAGCTTGTCATTCATCTGAATAGTAGGCACATACGACAATACTTGGTTTGCGCGGTTAACGGCCTGGTAGTGGTTGGCCCAAGTATCGCGGTTTACTTCGAAGTCGTAATCCGTAAGCACAGTTTTGGTAAAGTTCTGTAGCTCAGGCCAGGGGCTCGAAGAAAACCCTTCATCAGAACGAATGTCGTAACCGAAATGAATCCAGCGGCGGTAGGTACCGTTGAGTTGTAAGCCGCTATAGGCCGCGGTTAGGCCTTTCAGCGCGTCGGCTTCCGTTTTCCAGAACGACTCGGTGGTCGGAGCGTTCGGGTTCGGTTGATTTAGCAAGTCTTTTTCGCAAGCGGTGGTCAGCAGCAGGCAGCTGGCCAAGATTGCGAAGGCTCGGGTTTTATAAGTAGTCATGAGTGTAAGAAGATTGATAGGTTAGAAACCGAGCTGAATGCCAGCCGTAACCGTGCGCAGATTGGGGTAGTTGCCCTCGTCAACACCACGGGCTAGAGGCCCAGCACCCACGATTTCGGGGTCGTAGCCGGTATATTTCGTTGCCGTTAATAAGTTCTGACCCGTCAGATAGATTCGTAAGCTACCAATGCCTTTCACGCGCTCCAGCAACGTTTTGGGCAGGGTGTAACCTAGCTGCACGTTTTTCAAACGCAGATAAGAGCCGTTTTCGAGCCAACGATCCGAGAGCGGTGAGGCGTTGAGGCCACCCCCTAGCAGCGGACGCGGCGTGCTGGTCGAGGGGTTGCTAGGCGTCCAGGGGTTTAAGTCGGCGCGGAAGTTGCCGTTGTCGTCCATGCGGTCTGTCCAGTAGCGGGTCACGTTGTAGATATCGTTGCCCTGCACACCTTGCAGGAACGCTGTCAGGTCGAATGCTTTGTAGCCGAAGTTCAGGTTCAGACCATATTGCAGCTTGGGGAACGGGCTGCCTGTGAAGCGGCGATCGGCATCCGTAATCTGGCCATCGCCATTGATGTCTTCATATTTAACATCGCCGGGCTTGGCACTGGGCTGCACTTTGTGGGCATCTACGTCAGCTTGGGTCTGGAAAATCCCCAGCTTGTGCATCAGGTAGAAAGCGCCAACTGGCTGACCGGCTTCGGTACGGGCTACGCCGCTGGGACCGCCCGGATAGTTCTGGCCTTCAAATGCCAACTCTTTCACTCTGTTTTTCAGGGTGGTTAGGTTAGCGCTAACACCGTAACGGAAGTCTTTTTGCGGGTCGGAGGTGTAGCCCAGCTGGAACTCAAAACCCCGGTTCTCCAACCGGCCTAGGTTCGTATAAGGGTTTACACCCACGTTTCCTTCGAAGAAGGGAATAGCCGGGTTAACGAGCGCATTCTTGGTCTTCGAGATGTAGTAGTCGGCCGCCAACGTCACGCGGTTTTCCATTAGGCCCAGATCGAAGCCTATGTTGGTAGTAGCCCGGCTCTCCCACTTTAAGTTCTTGCTAGCCAACTGGTTCTGAATAGCACCGTTTACAACGGTTCCATTAAATGGATAGTTGACGTTGGAGTTTATCAAGCCAAATGACAGATACTCAGGCAGTTGGTCATTACCCAGTTCGCCGTAGCTTGCGCGTAGCTTCAGGTCGCTTATTCCCGATACGCCGGAGAAGAAAGCTTCTTTGCTGATGCGCCAGCCGCCGGAGAAGGCGAAGAAATCGCCCCACTTGTTGGCGGGGTCTACCAAGGAAGATCCGTCGTGGCGGTAAGCACCCGTCAGCAGGTAGCGGTCATCGTAGTCGTATGCTACCTGGGCTAAGTACGAGCGCTTAGTCCAACGGCGCGTGCCGCCGTCTACGCTCGACGATCCAGTGGCGGCTCCCAACGACCAGTAGTACGTGGGCCCCGTACCAAACCCTTGTGCTGTAGCATTGGTAAATTTGTAGGTATTCTTTTGTTCGGTATAACCCACAACCGCGTTCACGTTATGGTTACCGAAGCTTTTCTGAAAGTTCAGAGTGTTTTCAGCTAACAGAAAAAGCCGGTCGCCACGGCCTTCAAATAGTTCGGCTGGCCGAACTGGCTCGTTCATGCGCAAGCCGCCAGCTTGGCCATACTTGCGTTCATTCCGGTCCTGAAAACTTAGGTATTCCATACCCAGGTTCAGCCGGTACCGCAGAAAATCAAAAATGTTGATTTCGGGGGCAAGCGAAGCGATAAGTCGATTTTCGGTGTTGGTGTCGTTGTATACTTTCTGTAAACCAACCGGATTAGTACCAAACGTCACTTGGTTGGTATTACCGAAGCCGAAGCCACTAACGGTAGTTGGGTCGTACACCGGAATGATGGGCAGCATCCGAATCACGTCGATGAACGGAATGCCATTTACCCGCTTGGTGAAAGCCCGTGAAAGCTGCGCCGACTGATCCATGTGGAACTTGCCGCGGGTAATTCCCGAATTCAGGCGCAGGCTGTAGCGGTCGAATTTCGGCCCTACAATCGTCCCTTTCTGATTGAAATAGCTGCCCGAAATATTGTAGTTGGCAAACTCGCTAGCGCCGCTCAGGCCCAAGCTGTAGTTCTGCACACGCCCCGACTGAAATAAGGCTTTTTGCCAGTCGGTGTTAATAGCAGGCGGATTAGCTGCCCCCGCGAAGGGGGTTTGGCCCGCGTTGGTATACATCATGCGAGTAACGTCGGCCCACTTCTGGGTGTCAGCTAAGTCGTAGGTTTTCGGGATGTTCTGTACCCCGCCGTAAGCGTTGAAGTTGATGGCTGGCTTGCCAAGCTTGCCACGCCGCGTCGTGATCAGAATTACGCCGTTGGCACCGCGCGAACCGTAAGGCGCCAGCGAAGCCGCATCCTTCAGGATGGTTGTCGACTCAATATCCGAAGGGTTAATATCGCGGATATCGCTGGTCCATACGCCATCTACAACATATAAGGGGTTGCTATTCAGTGCGATAGAACCAATACCTCGGATGTTTACAATCGGGTTTTGGCCCGGAGCGCCCGAATTATTTACCTGAACGCCTGCCACCCGGCCCTGCAGAGCCTCGGTTACGGAGGCAACCGGCGAGCGTCGGATGTCTTCTTGGCTAACCTTTGATACGGAGCCAGTTACTTGTTCACGGTTGATGGATAAATAACCCACTACCACAACCTCGTTCAAAGCCTTTGTATCAGAGCCCAACGCTACGTTAACGGTCGTGCGGCCGTTGAGGGCAACTTCCTGCGACGTGTAGCCCACGAAAGAGAAGACCAGCGTAGCATTTTCGGGAGCGGTTAGGGTGTACTGGCCGTCGCTGTTAGTTTGTGTCCCGTTGGAAGTGCCCCGTACGACCACGTTTACGCCGGGCAAGGGCTGTCCCTTGTCGTCCAGCACTCGGCCCGAAACAGTCACATCGGCTTGCGAAGCCCGAATGCTGGTATTCTCGTGCCATACAGTAGGTTCGGCAGCGGCTGCCAGCGGCAGACAGCACAGAAGTGCCGGAATGGTCAGCCGTCGCATTTTGGGTACTGGCTTTTTCATAAGAATCTTCTTGCTTAAGAATTGAGTGGGATGTTTAAAGCACGCAGCAATCGATTGCACAAATCTATTTTAGAACCAAATTGCTGCTAGGGATTAGCAGATTAATCAAGTGGGGGTCACAAAAGATGGCAAGCGGGTGGAAGAAGAAAGGCGGGCCGTAAACGCTTATTGTCCAGCTTTTCCGGAGTAAAATGTGGGTGGACCTTACTCATTAGAGGGCCTAAGATTAGTGGTAAATAACCCCATTGTCAAGACTAATTGCCCTATTTTAGGTTTCGTTTGCATAATGCCGAGTCCGAAAGCAATTGCTATTCTGGCTGAAATATGCTTTCCCAATCGTTAAAGGCATATTTTGGTTTAGTCAAACGTTTGCGTAAATAGTCCTCTAAAAAGTGCTTGATATACTGGTTAAGTCCGCCAATATTTCGCTCGTCTTGGCTTCATGGGCTACTTCAAGTGCCTTTATTGCAGGGCTGTCTGGAGTTATATCACAGAATGTCCTCTACTCCGCGGAGAGCCCCTGACAAGTATCTAGGCTCGCCTTGCCTCATGTTTGTATCTATTTGATTGCGAAGTATTTATAAAATTCACCTCTGTCTTACCATGACATCCGTATTTTCGATCCCTAACTCGGACCTTTGCTGCAAGCCGTGGCCTTGCCTAATTGCCTGACGTATTGCTCTTTATAGCCGTTCTACCTACTTCCCATCTCCTTTCCATACTTCATGTTTGACACAACCGAACACTCGCACCGTCGCTACAACCCACTCACGGGAGAATGGATCTTGGTGTCGCCGCACCGCTCCAAGCGCCCTTGGCAAGGCCAGCAGGAAAAAGCCGAGCCCGACGTGCGTCCCGCTTACGACCCGACCTGCTACCTCTGCCCCGGCAATACCCGCGTGAATGGCGATGTGGTCAACCCGCCTTACACCAGCACGTTCGTGTTCGGCAATGACTTCGCGGCCCTGCAAACCGACGTGCCAGTGGGCTCTGTGGAGGTAGGCGGCCTGTTGCGGGCGGAAGCCGAATCGGGCATGGCACGCGTGATTTGCTTTTCGCCGCGTCACGACCTGACGCTGCCCGAAATGGAGCCTGCCGCCATTCGGCGCGTGGTCGACGTCTGGATTGAGCAGTACCTGGAACTAGGCGCCCGCGACGACATCAACTACGTGCAAATATTTGAGAATAAGGGCTCTATGATGGGAGCCAGCAACCCGCACCCGCACGGCCAGATTTGGGCGCAGCGCACCGTACCCGGCGACCCCGCTAAGGAAACCGTGCAGCAGGAAACGTACTTTAAAGAGCACGGCCGCAGCTTACTGTCGGATTATTTGGAGATCGAATTGCGTGAGCAAACGCGCATCGTTTACCAAAACGAGCATTTTGTGGTGCTAGTGCCTTATTGGGCTGTATGGCCATTTGAAACCCTGCTCCTCCCCCGCCGACACGTGCAATCCATCGAGCAACTTACCAATGCCGAAAAAGATGCCTTTGCCGATGCGTTGCGCAACCTTACGATTCGCTACGACAACCTTTTCGAAATTTCCTTCCCGTATTCGGCCGGCATTCACCAGCGCCCCACCGATGGGCAACCGCACGAAAGCTGGCACATGCACATGCATTTCTACCCGCCACTGCTCCGCTCGGCTACCGTTCGCAAGTTTATGGTTGGCTACGAGATGCTGGCCAACCCACAACGCGACGTAACTGCTGAGTTCGCCGCCGAACGCTTGCGTAGCTTGTCGGATGTCCACTACAAACTGACCGAGCAGTTAAAGGGATAACCTCTTTATTACAATTCACTTACAAAACAAAAACCCTTGCCACCGAGTGTAGCAAGGGTTTTTTGTTGCTGGATAACGACTACTTCTTGTTGAGCTTTTTGATCAGGTCAACTTCATCCTGCCGGTAGGGCGTTCCGTCCTTGCGGAAGACTTCGTGAAACCACTCGATGGGTTCGCTGCCGTCTGCTAAGGGCGTGTCCCAGGCATACTTGGTGTTGGTTTTGCCATCGACCAAGCCCCAGTTGATGGCGCCAACATTTTCCTTTTTCATCATGGGCAGCACAGTAGCAAAACGGCTGTTGCGCGGCCGCGCCATATACTCGGTGCAAATCAGCGGACGCCCCGTAGCGCGCAGAAGCTGGATAACACGCTGATGCATAGACACATCTTCGTAGTTATGGTAAGTCACCACATCGGAATGTGTGGCCTGGTACGAATTGAGTTTCTCAAAATCCCAGTTCCAGAGCCCGACGCTAACAGGCTGCTCGGGATTGGCGGCGCGGGCCCACGCAAACACGTTGCGCACTAGGGGCAGCGACGTATCGTTTTTACTGTTATTACCGGGTTCGTTGTATAAGTCCCATAGAGCGATGCGCTTATCTTTTCCAAACTGCGTTAGCACGTCGGTTACGTACTTCTGCAAGGCCGGAAATTGCGTTGAGTCTTTGGAAGCCGGGTCGCCGGGGTCTTGTACCCAACCCGAGTTGTGAATGCCGGTTTTGGGAACTGGCTGAGTTCCGATTTTGGGATCCTTGCCCCAGCAATCGTCAAAAAACACGAAGATGGTTTGGATGTGGTGTTTATCGGCAATGCCCAAATACTGGTCTAAGCGCTGCTTAAATCCTTTGGGATCTTGCTGCCAGGCAAGGTGATGCAGAAACACGCGCATGGTATTGAACCCAATGCCTTCGGCCCAGCCCAGTTCTTTGTCGATGGTGGTGGGGTCGAAAGTGGCTGCTTGCCACATTTCCAGCTGGTTGATAGCCGTGCTGGGAATAAAATTAGCGCCGGTCATCCACTGGTGCTGCTGATACCAAGCATTGGCTTTGTCGGTCGTCCATACTGTGGCAGTAGCCGCTTTAGAGACTTTGCTTTTGCGGTTTTGCGCGTTTCCGCCCGTTGCAACAAACGACAGTAACCAGAGAAACCAGAATATTTTCTTCATACAGGGAATAGGTAAGATCACAGACTATTTTTCATAACGCATTAATTGTCAATACATTATGATATCAGCCCAGTATTCATCCTAGAATAGCTAGGACTTTGGAGCAATGTAGGGCGGGCTATTGACTTGTGCAAACGATTGCGTATCTAGCATTTCGAACACGGTCTTTCCTTCTCCACTTCATCTACCCGGTATGTTGAAGAAAAAGCTGTTTGCCATGCTCATGTTAGGGCTCGCAGTGCTGCCTGCTCTGGCCCAAAAATTCAACGGCCTGGGCAGCGACCTGAGTAACATTTACCGCCTGTCCGAAGCCAAAACTCGCTCCATCAGCCCCGAGAACTTCACCGGCGAGAAAGGCAAAGGCGGCATGGCCACCGAAGGTACTGGTAAAAACGCTTCCCGCGACTTGGGCCAGGGCTGGAAAGTAAGCCCGAGCGTAGTCATAAAATCCGGCCAGACCTTCACAGTAGCCGAAATCAACGGCTCGGGGGCTATTCAGCACATCTGGATGACGCCTACGGGTATCTGGCGCTTTTCCATCCTGCGGTTTTACTGGGACGACGAAAAGGAACCGTCGGTGGAGGTGCCGGTGGGTGACTTTTTCGGGATGGGCTGGGGCGAGTTTGCGACGCTCAATTCACTGCCCGTGACGGTAAATCCGGGTAGTGCTTTCAACTGCTATTGGCAAATGCCTTTCCGCAAAAAGTGCCGCATCACGCTGGAAAACCTGGACGAGAAGGATATGGTGCTTTATTACCAAGTCGATTACACGCTGACCGACGTGCCCAACGATGCGGCGTACTTCCACTCCCAGTTTCGGCGCGTCAACCCCATCCCTTACAAGCAGGTGTATACCATCGTGGACAACATCAAGGGCCGCGGGCAGTACGTGGGCACTTACATGGCGTGGGGCGTGAACAGCAACGACTGGTGGGGCGAAGGCGAAATCAAGTTTTTTCTGGACGGCGACAAGCAATTTCCGACCATAAACGGCACAGGCACAGAGGATTACTTTTGCGGCTCTTACAACTTCGAGAACAAGAAAACCCATCAGTACCAGGAGTTTTCGACGCCTTACGCGGGCATGCCGCAGGTCATTCGCCCCGACGGGTTGTACCACGCCAATCAGCGTTTTGGCTTGTACCGCTGGCACATTCCCGACCCGGTTCGCTTCGAGAAGGACTTGCGCATCACCATTCAGGCGTTGGGCTGGCGCTACAACGGCCGGTATTTGCCGCTGCAAGACGATATTTCGTCGGTGGCTTATTGGTACCAGACCGAGCCGCACGCTGCCTTCCCAAAACTGCCTTCCAAAGATGATCTGGAGACAAAATAACGCATCCCTGCACCTTCCGCTCTATCCTAGTTCTATGCTTTTGAAACGCATTTCGACACAGTTATGGCTGGCTGCGACGTTGTTAGCAGGCACGGCCCAGGCCCAACAGCTCCGCGCGCCGGCCTACCCGCTCGTCACCATCGATCCATACACCAGCGTGTGGTCGTTTGGCGATCAGCTTTACGGGCAACCAACCAAGCACTGGACCGGCCGCACTCAAGGCTTACTCGGCTACCTGCGCGTGGACGGCAAGACGTATAACTTCTTGGGCAAACCCGACACGCCGCCTACTATGCTGGCGGCCAGCTCCGAGACCCAGCCCGCCACCTATCGTTACACCAACACGGCCCCACCCAGCGATTGGCAGAAACCCGCTTTCAACGCTACTACTTGGACGACCGGCAAAGGCTTGCTCACAACCGAAGACAACGCGCCGGGCGTCCACTCTAAATGGAAAGGCGATGACGTGTGGGTACGGCGCACCATTGAGCTAAAAGAGGCACCGAAAGGCTCGCTAAGCTTATACATGCTGCACGACGACGATGTAGACGTGTACCTCAATGGCGAACCGGCTTTCGCGTGTGCGCCCTGTTTTTCTGCTGAATACCAAGAGTTTCCGATTGCGGCGAAAGCGGCGGCCACCTTGCACAAAGGCCAGAATATCATAGCGTTGCATTGCAAGAACACCGGAGGCCCTGGCTTGCTGGATGTGGGGCTTGTGGGACCTAAACCAACCGATACGCGCCTGACCGCTACTCAGAAAGCCGTGCGGCTCACGGCTACCCAGACCAGCTACCAATTTGCCTGCGGACCCGTGCAGCTGGATGTAACGTTCACGTCGCCGCTGCTACTCGATGATTTAGCCGTTCTGTCGCGGCCGGCTTCGTACATCACATTCCGCACCCAGGCCACCGACGGCAAAACGCACGATGTGCAGCTATACATGGGCGCGTCGCCGCAACTGGCAATCAACACGCCGGGCCAAGTGGTGGAATGGCAGCGCAGCACCGCGGACCCACTAACACTGCTCCGAACGGGCACCAAAGCCCAGAACGTGTTGGGCACCAAAGGCGACAACGTCCGCATCGATTGGGGCTATGCGTATGTGGGAGTTGATAGCAAAGCGGCCACCGCGCGCCTCAGCGAGGCGAAAGTATCGCGGGCCGCTTTTCAGCAAACCGGAGCCTTGCCCAAAAATGATGATGCCCAAACCTCCCGCGCCGCCAACGACCGACCGGTGGAGCTAGCGGCAGTATTTAACCTGGGCAAGGTTGGCCAATCTTCTGTCAATCAACATATTATACTAGGCTACGACGATGTGTATTCGGTAGAATACTTCGGGCAGAAGCTGCGGGCATGGTGGCGCAAAGACGGCACCACGGCCGAGCAAATGCTGCAAGCCGCTGAACGTGACTACGACCGTGTGGTGGCGGCCTGCACTAAGTTCGATGCCGACATGGCCCAGGAAGCGCAAGCTGCCGGAGGCTCGCAGTACGCGCAGCTTTGCGCTTTGGCCTACCGCCAGGCCATTGCCGCGCATAAGTTGGTAGCCGGCCCGGATGGCAAACCGTTGTTTTTCTCCAAAGAGAATTTTAGCAACGGCTCCATCGGCACCGTAGACATTACCTATCCGTCGGCGCCGCTGTTTCTGCGCTACAACCCCACGTTGCTCAAAGGCATGATGGACCCGATTTTCTACTATACCGAAAGCGGCAAGTGGACCAAGCCCTTTGCCGCGCACGACGTGGGCACCTACCCGCTGGCCTCCGGCCAGACGTACGGCGAAGACATGCCCGTGGAGGAAAGCGGCAACATGCTCATCTTAGCCGCCGCCATTGCCGCCGCCGAAGGCAATGCCAACTATGCCAAGCAACATTGGCCGGCGCTTACTACCTGGGCACAGTACTTACAGAAAGCCGGTCTTGACCCAGAGAATCAGCTATGTACCGACGATTTCGCCGGTCACCTTGCCCACAACGCCAACCTTTCGGTGAAGGCCATTTTGGGATTGGCCAGCTACGGCCGCCTAGCCGGCATGCAGGGCGACAATGCCACGGCCGCCACCTATCAGAAACTCGCTAAGGACATGGCGCAGCAATGGATACAGATGGCCAAAGACGGCGACCACTACAGCCTGACGTTTGATCAGAAAGGCACCTGGAGCCAAAAGTATAACCTTGTGTGGGACAAGCTATTACGCTTGGACATATTTCCGGCTGATATCGCTGCTACGGAGATCAAATATTACCTGACCAAGCAACAGCCCTACGGCTTGCCACTCGACAGTCGCAAAACCTACAGCAAGTCGGACTGGATACTCTGGACGGCGACCTTAGCTGACTCGCCCGCTGATTTTCAGAAGATTATTCAGCCTGTTTATCGCTACGTCAACGAAACCTCCGATCGCATTCCGCTCAGCGACTGGCACGAAACCACCGATGGCAAGTCGGTCGGGTTTCGGGCGCGCTCGGTGGTTGGCGGCTATTTTATTAAAATGCTGGAGAAAGACCTGGCTCGTAAGCCGTTGAAATAACTGCCTCATCCCTACCACCCACCTCCATGCCACATTCCCGCCGCAATTTTCTAAAGTACGCTGCTGCCAGCGTTGGTTCTTCCTTACTGATGCACAACAGTTTAGCAGCCGCCGCGGCACGTACCTACACCAATCCGGTATATCCGCATTCCATGCCCGATCCTTTTGTGCTCAGCTACAAAGGCACTTACTATGCCTTCGGCACTGCAGGGCAAAACGCCAAGGACGGGCGCATTTTCAATCTACTCACTTCGAAGAACCTAGTTGACTGGAAAGAGCTTGGGGGAGCGCTTACGCCCCCCGTCGGCTCGGAAAAGGCGGAGTTTTGGGCACCGGAAGTTGTCTATCAGAACGGCACTTTTTACATGTATTACTCGCGTGGGGGCGGCGCCATTGGGGCTTCGGTGGGGCACCGGCTGCATGTGGCTACCAGCACCAAACCCGATGGGCCGTATAAAGAAGTAGCGCTGCTCGACGTACCGGAAAGCAAGTTTACCATCGATGCCCATCCCTTTCAGGATACCGACGGCAAGTGGTACCTCTTCTATGCCCGCGACTTCATCGACACCGACAACGGTTACTTTCCCGGCACGGGCCTGGTAGTAGATCGGCTGACCAGCATGACGAAGTTGGCCGGGGAGAGCCACACCGTAATGCGGGCTCGGCACCCCTGGACGGTATTCGAGAAAAACCGCACGATGCCCCTCTACGACAACCGCACGTTTGCGGAGTGGCATACGCTGGAAGGCCCGTTTGTGCGGAAGCACAACGGCAAATACTACTGTTTCTATAGCGGCGCGAACTTTCTGACGCCCCGCTACGGAGTAGATTATTGCGAGGCCGATACCATCATGGGGCCTTACCGAGACACGGCCAACGACACTGGCGCTCGCGTGCTACACGCCGTAGCAGGCCACGTGCGCGGACCGGGCCACCATTCGCACGTCATCGGCCCCGATGGCAAAACCGAATACCTCGTGTACCACGCCTGGGACGCAGGTATGAAAGAGCGCCAGATGTGCATCGATAAGCTCGCCTGGACGAAAGAAGGCCCGCGCTGCCCAGGCCCAACTTACACGCCGCAGCCCATTCCATAAGTATCTTATGATCAAATACTTATGAAATGGGCTTAAAAAGCAGCCTGCCTCCTTTGGCGTGCGCCAAAGGAGGCAGGGCAGGTAAAAACAAAAAGGGCTACTTGTAGAAAATAGCGGAAACCCAGTCGTTTTGGATGCGGTGGCTTTCGTATCGGAAACCCGCCTTTTCGGCGGCCGCGCGGATTAGGGCCAGATCTTCTTCGTAGAAGCCGCTAAACAAAATGGGGCAGCCGGGCTTGAGGTAGCGCTCGTAAGCGGGCATGTCTTCCAGCAATACGTTGCGGTTGATATTGGCCAGGATGATGTCGAAAGGTGCTTCGCCATCCAAAGCCGTGATGTCGCCCAACCGTGCTTCTACCTTGTTCTGCACGTTGTTTTCGACAGCATTGTCGGCGGCGTTTTCGGCAGTCCAGGGCTCTACATCGACGGCCAACACGTAGTCAGCGCCCAAAAGCACGGCCATGATGGCCAGAATGCCGGTGCCGCAACCCATGTCCAGCACGCGCTTGCCTTGGTGGTCAATTTCCAGTTGGTTGGTGATCATGAGCGCCGTGGTATCGTGGTGGCCGGTACCGAACGACATGCGCGGCATGATCACAATTTCGTACTGCAAGTCGGGCCGTGGCTCGTGGAAAGGAGCGCGCACCGACACTTTATCGGCAATAACCAGCGGCTCGAAGTTCTTTTCCCACTCAGCATTCCAGTTCTGGCGGGTAATGACGCGGTGCTCAAACTCCAGCTCGCCCAGCGCTTCGTAGCGCGACATAACTTCGGCCACGGCATCGGGATTGAAATCGCCTTCGCCGATGTAGGCGCAAAAGCCGTCGTCGTTGTCTTCAAAGGTATCGTAGCCTACTTCGGCCAACTCAGCAATCAGTATATCAGCTAGTTCGCGCGGAGCTTGCACGCGCACTTCTACAAAATCCATGGGAATTGATTGGGTGTTCTAAAAAGAAAATGCCGTCCGAAACGGGACGGCAAAGTTCGCAGGAAAATCGGTGGCGTTTTATTGAAGCGCATTTATCGCTTCGTGCTGCTTTACTTTATTCTGTGGCTTAGTAACCACCTTGTCATCCTGAGCGCAGCGAAGGACCTTATCCCGTAGCTACGGGATAAGGTCCTTCGCTGCGCTCAGGATGAC
>NZ_JACSJJ010000009.1:0-74325 GCF_014349165.1 Hymenobacter sp. BT491
CTGGCCTTCGTGCTGGTCTCGGCCGGCGTGTGGATCATGCGCCGCTCCGACCCCGCGCAGCCCCGCCCGTTCCGGGCACCCTTGTCCTCGCCCCGTTTTCCACTGGTGCCCCTTTTGGGCGCCCTCCTCTGCGCGCTGCTGATCGTGTCCCTCGACCGGTTTACATTGCAGATCGCGCTCGCTTGGATGGGACTGGGCTTTGTCGTTTATTTTCTCTACGGCAGGAGCCATTCGAAGCTGCAGCAGGGGATCGTGGTGGTGCCGACGGAAGCAGCACCAGCGGCCTTACTAAAAGCGGACGCAGGGAACAGCTAGTCCTTTTCCCAGGGTGCCTAGCAGCCGATGCCCGGGCCTGCCCAGCGACTACCAATAAGTAACGTATTGACTATCAAATACTTATATTTAAGCTTTCCCGTTTTGAAAACAGCGTCCCTGTTGTCGTGGCTCCTGCTGCTTTGCTTCATCGGCGGCCCATTCGCGCGGGCACAGGAGCGTCCTGCTCCGCTAGCCATTGGGCAAACCTTCACGCTTCCTTCGGCCGCGCTTGGCGAAACGCGCCGCATCAATGTTTATCTACCGCCAGGCTACACCGATTCCGCTGCTGCCCCGCTGCCCGTCCTGTATATGCCCGACGGAGGCATGAAGGAAGATTTTCTGCACGTGGCCGGACTGGTGCAAGTCTTAACGGGGAACGGGACCATGCGGCCTTATATCCTGGTCGGCATTGAAAACACCCAGCGCCGGCGCGACCTCACCGGCCCAACTGCCAACCCCGAGGACCGGAAGATTGCCCCTCGGGTAGGCGGGTCTGCCGCGTTCCGCCAGTTCATCCGCACGGAGCTGATGCCGGCCATCCGGCAGCGCTACCGCGCGAGTACCGAAACGGCTATTGTGGGGGAGTCGCTGGCGGGCCTGTTTGTCGTCGAAACGTTGCTGCTGGAACCCACTTTGTTTGATACCTATATCGCGTTCGACCCCAGCGTGTGGTGGAACCACGGCGCCTTGCCTGAGCAAGCGAGCAAAGCCTTGCGCGCCTATGCCGGGCCGGCGAAAACGGTGTACGTCGCCTTCAGCCGCGACGCTGAAAACAGCCCCGAGGCCCGCCGATTGGCGTCCGCGCTCCAAGGCCTTGCGCAGGGCCCGATCATCTGGCATTACAAGCCCATGCCGGAGGAAACGCACGCCACCCTTTACCATCCGGCCGCGCTCCAGGCGTTTCGCATCGTGTTTAAGCCCCAGAAGCTGCCCGCCAGCAAGTGACCAGGCTCAGCGAGGTTCCAAGCAATGGCTGGCGGGAGTGAGGCCTGCTCCCACATCGTTTACCGGGTATTTTTCCAGGGGTGCCTTTCGCCTATTTTGACCATTTTCTGCTTCGCTTCACCCTCAACCTACTAGCTCATCCCATGCGCAAGATTCGCATCATCGAACACCTCTCCCTGGACGGCGTGATTCAGCACGACGACGAAGACGGCTTCGCGCACGGCAACTGGACAACCCCCTATCGCACGCCGGCCGGGTTAGCGGCCCTCGTCGAGGCCTACGGCAGCCCCTTCGACCTGCTGCTGGGCCGCCGCACCTACGATGCCTGGGCCGGCTTCTGGTCCCAGGGCGTGGATAGTCCGATGGCCAAGGGGCTAAATGCGGCGACCAAATACGTGGCTACCCACCGGCCGGACAGCCTCGCCTGGGGCCCGGTTCAAGCGCTGGGCGTGGACATTCTAGCGGGCATTCGCGCCGTCCAGGCCACGGACGGCCCCGACCTGATTGTGTGCGGCAGCTCCACGCTGACGACCCGCTTGCTCGAGCAGGGCTTGGTCGACGAGGTGCTGCTGCTGGTCTACCCGGTTTTGCTGGGCCGCGGCAAACGCCTGTTTTCGGACCAGGCCGCCCCGCACGCACTCGCGTTCGTAAGCACGCAGGTGACGGCCACGGGCGTGCTGCTCAACACGTACCGGCCCGTGGGCGCGCTGCGACCCTAAGGCGGGGCCCTCACATCGAGGGTGTACTCGGAGCCAGGCCGCCCGAAAAGAGCCACTGACTCTCGCTCGACTTGGGCTAGCAACCGCGCCTGTGGGCTGCACGCCGCAATAGCGCCGTTGGCGTAGTCCCCAGCGGGATATTCCTGTTGCTGGAAGTTGGATTTTACGGGCCACCGTTACCCGCTGCCCCAACCAGCGCTTATGAATACATTATTACCGGTCCGTTGTGCTTGCTTTCAACCGGTATGGGTCAATTTAAACAGCATGAGGCTTTCGTCAGCTGCGCTATCTCGCTTAAAATTCAAGTTCTCCAAAACGCGGGTAGAACGTTGGTTTTCGGCGCGAGTATAGGCTTCTATCACGTGAAGGCCAACCTGTTGAAATCCAAAGCGAAGCACTTTTGCCAGGGCTTCTTGCATCAACCCCTTTCCCTGAAAGTCCGGCAGTAGTTCATACCCAATTTCTGCCGTCGCAGGGTTTTCTCCAACGTTAAACAAGCCGACGGTTCCAACTAGTTTGTCCGTCCCGCTCAAGGTAATGGCCCAATAAACTGACTCGTTGCGGTGGACGGCTTCAGTAATAGTTTGGATGAACTTCTGGGCATCAGCCAGTGACTTGCTTGGTTGCCGGTCGAGATATTGGTTGACGCTGGCGTTCGAACGCAACGCCAATATTGCCTGATCATCGCTGCTTCTGAGTTGCCTCAACGTCAGCCTTCCGGTTTGCAACACGGGAAACGGCGTAAAATTTTTGCCCGTCATTTTTTCCTTACTAAGAGCGTGAAGGGTACTGCACATGCTCACTGGCAGGCCCGAAAGTGCTGCAGGTAAATGCGGCGCAGACCCTTAACCCGGTGCCAGACCCTGCTATGCTGGCAGCAGTGAGTGGCGCTTCCAAAGCAGCCTGATAGTCAATATAGTTGTCCTTAACCAAGCGACCAATGCGGGGGTCGCGGTTGGGTTGATAGCCAGCCATTCTACTTCGCATGTAGGCTAGGCCCGCCCGAAAACGATCCCCGCGCCACCGTAGTTACTAATTAAACCTTCGACTCTTTCTACAGGCCTCATTGGCACGGCATGGAGCCGATGTTGGTATTGTCAACCAGCAGCAAGGTAGTGAGGCCGAAGGTTGCCGCTTCGAGCAGCCCACCACGCTTTTGAACACGCGCTCACCTTTGGGCCACCCTTTTCACCACGGCCAACCCGTGGGATCGACAGGGTTTCTTCACTAGGGTCCGACTTGACATAAGGTTTACGTATCCGGCGTTTACATTAATACTACTACTTTCAGCCTTCAGAACGAATTCCTCTTTTCCCGAAGTGCCTGTGGGGATTGCACGGAGTACGGGCCTTGCCGGCCTGCGGACGGGGTTGTTACCCCTTACACGTAAGGAAGAGCAGCCGATGACGCCGAAGCAAACGCTGGCCGCTGGGGCAATGGCCCTGGTGGTGGCCGGCATTTGGGCGGGGTACCGGCAGCAGCGGGCCCATACCTTGCAGCACGGCCGCCAGACCGTCGGCGTCCTCACCCAAGTCGGCGGGAACGTGACCGTCTCTTTTATCGCCAACGGGCTCGCCTGCCGCGGTGTCCTGTCTGCGCCCTACCCGCTGCTCCGTTCGGGGGAAGCTTTTGCCTTGCGCTACGACGCCGACGGCCCCACGACCACGGTGGTGGTCTTCGAGGAGCCGGTATTTAACAAGCAGGCGTTCCGCCCGGCCGCCGCCCGGCGCGCCGCCCGGCGGTGGGAGGACGCGGGCACGGTTACGTTTGCCTACCAGGTAGCCGGCTCCGCGTCTGGTACAACGTGCGGGACCCGCGGATTGCGTATCTGGCGTGGTGAGCCAGCCGGGGCGGGATAGTATAGGGTGCCCGATCCGCGAGCTAGCAAGAAGGCGCCTCCATTCGGTCCTCCCGCTCAAGATTGGCCCTGCCGAGCGGGGAACGTGGTAAGCATGCGGGCCGGAAAACGTTATCCAGTCGGGCCGGCTTAATTTGCAAACGGGGTAGAAGTCGTCCCTGGGCGCAAGACAGGGGTGGTAACATTCTGTAAACGTCCGGTTATGAAATGTCCAAGGGCCGCAACACCTCCTACCGGGGCAATCCACGCCCGCCTGCGGGCACTCGCCAAACGAGGGGCCGCCGTGGCGTCTGGATTGCCGAAGAGGCTAACGGGTTGTTGACCTAGATCCTCAGGTGGAGTTGACATCCTGGCCACGTATTAGGGAAAGACCCCCATGCTGCAAGCCAGCCCTTTGGCGAGGGCGATCAAAAATTGCGTTAGGTGGTGGAGGAGACGTCGCATATTCTTAGCGGGTAACTTTAGGCAGAAACAGGCAAGCGCAATAGTAACAGATTGCTTGCAAAGAGTGATGGCCCTCTAATGGGAAAGGAAAACGGACCGCAGCGGGCCGACTCCCTTCGCGGAAATTCCACTTAGCATAAGATTGCTTCTCGGACTTATAACCGCCTCTTCTCCCCAGCTCCGGGTGGCAACCGCTGGCCAGGAGCGGCGGGCGGCCCGCGATGCCTACTGGTAGTTTACTTTTTCCTTGGCCCGCACCAAACTGTCCGGGGGCGGGAGGGTGTGTAAGGTCCGCCGGTCTACGTAGCCTTCCAGGTAGTTGCCCTGCTCGTGCGCGGTATAGTAGTACAGGATTTTGGCCACCTGCGAATCCTGCTCGAGCACGTACACCGGCCGGACAAACAGCACGCTGCGGAGCGGAAAGCGAAACACTGGACTCTCCTCGCCGTGCAGCAGGCGCGTGTAGTAGGAGACGAGTTCGGCTTTGTCGGCCTCGTCCGTGAGGACCATGACCGGGTTGAGCGGCCCCAAAAAGGTTTCGTAACAATACCGGCGTGGGCGGGCGTGGACGCGCTGGTGAAACCGCTGCACGTAGAAGTGCGCGGCCACGTTCCACAGCGCGATGAAGCAGACGGCGGCGCCAATGAGCACAAGACGCGAAGGACGGGGAAAGGACATGAGAAAGTGGAGGCGCGTTGCCGGTAGAGCGGAACCCGCCAAATCATCGCCCGGCCTAGACCTGTAACGTTCTGTAAACGTCTGGTTGCAGAACGTTACCAGCCCGGACTTGGTATTTTCGAAACGACCGTTCGCAGTCCGTTACACGCCCAAGTAGGGCGCCCGGGGATGGGGTCCACTCGTTAAGAAAAGGGAACGGGGCATACTAATGATCCGAGCCAGCCAGCGCGGTGCTAAGAACGGTGGCCGGGCTACTGGTGGCTATTTCCAGAGCCACCGTGTGCGTCACGGCCAGAAGCAGGCGTGGTTGTTAGTTTAGGACCCTGCTTCAGACGGGCGTCTTGCGCTGGGCTATGCCGAGGCGGTTCCAAGCGTTCATGGCCACCACGGCCAGCAGCACCTGGGCCAGGTAGGCTTCGCCGAGAAGGGCCACGGCTTCATTGTACACCGCCTCCGCCACGTGGTGCTTGGTAATGAGCGTCACCTCCTCGGCGTAAGCCAAGATGGCCCGCTCCTCGGCTGTGAAGAAGGGCGCCTCGCGCCAGGCGGGAAGAGCACGCAGGCGTTGCTCGGTTTCGCCGTGGTCGAGTGCTTCCTGCGAGTGCGTCATGAGGCAGTAGGCGCAACCATTGAGTTGGGAAGTGCGCACGTTAATTAGGTCCCAATGCGTAAGCGAGAGGCCTGACTGCGCCAGTTGCCGGTGCATCACCGTCAGGCCCGCGTAAGCTTTGGGCTCGACGCTCAATAAATCGAAGCGGGATGGCGGCACGACATGGGCAGCGGTAGAAGGAAGCAAGTTATTCATTATGTAGATTGTTTAGCATCAACCTCTTACGCTTTGTAAATAATAGCCGTCTTATGGCGAAAAGCTCCCGCAGCACTCCGTCCGTGTCAGGCGCTACCCTGCCCGTAGGCCTGGGTCGCGATCCCTGCTGCATCAGGCGCGAATGCGGGCAGCGTGTAGGGCAGTTTCGGTGGGCACGGGGCGTTTGAATGCGGCCCACGTTACTGGCGTTGGCCCACTGAAAGTGGGTAAGTACGGGCCCGGTCCAGCAGCATCTGGTCGGCAATGTTCACGCCCTCAGGCACGTTGTTGGGGTTGAAAAACAACGCTTTGTCTTCCTCTGCCGTATTGGCTGCCATTTTTTTGATGACCAGCGTGCCCAACAGCACCCGCTTGCGCGAATCGGGCCAGGCTACGGAGGGGTTCTCAATGACATCGCCTTTCTCGGCCACCTGGGCGTAGAGCTTAAACGTGATAGGCTTCCGGGCCACTCGCTGCTTAATTTCCGTCTGCAAGTAGTCGGGGGCGGCCGCGGCGGCCTGGGCTTTGCTCAGAAAGTGCTCGCCGGCATCCGGAATCAGCTGGTAGCGCACGTAGTGCTCCTGCCCCGCCTGATTGGTGAACTTGAACGCGTTGACCCCGAAAAAGCTGAGCGTGGCCCAACTGGTGGAGAGCGGCTTTTGGGTGGTAAGAAAGGTTTTGGCGATGGGGTGCGTGGCCAGGAAGTCCGTCAGCGGAGCCGGGTTGCCGCTGCCATTGGCGCCGATGGCCAGCAGCAGGCTTCTGAATTCGTCGGTAGTCGCGGTAGGAAAGCCATTGAAGCTGTGGGCGATCAGGTCGGTCGAGGCCGCGCCTGGCAGCTTGAATTTGATGGCCATGCCCCGCGGGCTCGAGGCCCCAACTGTATCCGCAATGTTGGGAATGCCTGTGAAGTCGGAAAACCGTACAATGATGGGCACGGTGGCCCCTTGCAAGTGCGCGGCCCGCGACAAGCTGCGGGCCTCCGGCGCCGGTGTGAAATCTCCTTCGAGAACAATGCCCTTTGCGTGTACGGCGCGGGCATGGTGCGTCCCAAAGGCCGAATGAAACATATCCACCATCTGGATGGGGGTGGCGACGGTTTTCGATTCTACACCTGCGTGTCCATCTTGGGCGTGGGCCGGCACGGATAGAGGCAGAATCAGCGCACCGGAAACCAGCGGCGACACGGAGCCAGCCGCGAAGCGCCGGCCAGCAAAACGGAGTGATAGGAGGTTCATAGTTTCAGGAAGTAAAGGAGGTGAAAAACTCACGTGGGGCACCAGGCAAAACAACAACCGATGGCTTGCTGCATCATTCCGCCGTTTGCAAATCGGGTTGCCGGAGGGCCAGCAGGGCCTTAGTCCAACGGGCCAGTTCCTGGAGCACCGTGACCATCGCGGCCGTCGTCACCTCGTTCGGTACGAACTGCCCGTCTTCGATAAAGTGCGTGAAAAAAGGAATGTTGACGGCTTCCACCAGCGGCACCACCCGATAAGAAGGCAAGTCGCTTTTAAGCGTATTCCAGGCCCGCGTTCCGGCCGATACCCCGCCGTAGCTCACGATGCCAGCGGCTTTGTAGCCCCATTCGTGCACTAGGTATTCCAAGGCATTCTGCAAGGGGGCCGGATAGCTAAAGTTGTACTCCGCCGTCACGAAAATGAAGGCGTCGGCCTCTTCGATTTTGGCGCTCCATTGTTTGGTGTGCGCATGCGTGTACTGGCGTAGCGCCGGATGGGCAGGCTCATCCATGAGGGGCAGGTTCAGGGTCTGCAGGTCCAGCACCTCTACTTGGAAAGCGCCATGCGCTTCCGCTTGCGTAGCTACCCATTCGATGATGAGCGGCCCTTGTCGACCAGGACGCACGGTGGCACCGATTATTTTGAGTTTATACATATTACGGATGGTCAAGTGCATATAAGGCAAGGTGCTCCCGCGCTACTTATAGGCTAGGCCAAGCAACAGGTCGCTCACCTGGTCGGGCTCGGATAGGAAGGGGCAGTGGCTGCTGTTGAGCGTATAGGTCTTGGTGATGCCCGCTGCGGCCACCATGCGCTTTTGCAGGCCTAGGCCCACGGCGTGGTCTTGGGCGGTGTACACGTAGTACTTGTTTGCGCAGCCAAAATTGGCCGCCGTCAGGGTGACGGGGTTGGTGAAGGGAATAGCGGGCTCGGCGCGGTAGTTGGCCGTCACCAGCTGTTGGGCCGCCTCGTTGCCGTCTTGGATAAAGACGGGGATCAGGCGGTCGGGCCGGATGCCCAACGTCAGTTGGTCGGCGGAGGGCACGAGCGCGGCGCCCAGCTGCGAGGTGCTGTCCGTGGACGCCAGCGCCAGCAGCGACTGCCCGTTGGCGGGCAGAAAGGCCCCGATGTACACCAGCTTCGCAATCCGGGCCGGGATCTTTTCGGCGACTTCCGTCACCACCATGCCGCCCAAGCTGTGCCCTACCAGCACCACATTATCGGGTTGCGCCAGGATTGCGGCCACTACTTTGTCGCGGTAGGCGTCGAGGGTGAGGACTGCCGGAGGCGTGTTGTCGGTGCCGTGGCCGGGCAGTTCCACCACAATCACCCGTTGGTTCTGCTGCTCGAGCCGCTGCTTTACAAACTGCCAAGCGTAGGGCGCTTGCCAGGCGCCGTGTACCAGCACGAAGGTTTTGCGCGGAAGGATGGGCCCCGAATACTTATCTGAGCAGGCCACCAAGGCGCCCAAGAGCACGGCCACCAGGAAGGCGGCAAAGCGGGAAGGGTTCATGGGAGTACGAGGAAATGAAAGGATTGCTTATCTGCTCCTTGCCCCGGTCAGGAAGCCCGACTTGCTGACTTTCGGGTCCTGCTGATGGGGCAACTGGTGAAGCCAGGTCAGGATGCACAGGGCGTCTTCGCGCCAGCCCGGCTGGCCGAGCACAAAGTGGTTGCGGCCGGGCAGCTCCCGGTACGCCGTCACGGAGCCCGCATGCTGGTAGCGCCGATAATTCGAGTAGTTCAGCGAGGCCGGGATGATGTGGTCGGTGCTGCCGGCCAGAAACAGCAACGGCGCATGAGGCCGCGTAAAGTCGATTTTGGCCGCTGCCGTCAGGCCGTCGCGCGACAAGCGCTTCGATTCGGGGATGGCGAACGCCTTGTAGGAGGCCCGCTGCTCGGCACCCGGCATGCCGTTGGTGAACGCGTACTGCCACTGCTTCAGCGACATCATAAAGCTTTCGCCCACGGGCGTAAAGTAGCCCAAGGGGCCCCACACCGAGCGGTAAAACGACCATTTGAACGTGATCACGCCCTGCGGCGGCACTGAGTGAATGGCCACCCCGGCGGCGGCCAAATCCTGTTGCAGCAGCAATTGCGTGAGCAGCCCCCCCATGGAGTGCCCGATCAGGATGGGCTTCTGGGGAAGTTGGCGCACAATGGCGGCGTAGTACTCTGCAAGCTGCGTCAAACGAATGGAAGCCACATGCGCATCGGGTTGCCGACTGCGCAAGGTCGGCGCCGACGCATCCTTGTAAAGCCCGGGCGGCACCAGGCAGGCATAGCCGTGTTCTTCAAAAAACACTTTCCACTCGTCCCAGCAACTGCTGCTGACGAAGGCGCCGGTGATAAACACAACGGTTTGGGAAGGGCTGGCTTTCATGGGGCAATACAAAAAGGCGCGAACCCCGTGTGGGGCCACCACCCGGCAGTTGCAAAACCGTGCCACCTGCTAATGCCCCTCAATTACCCGTGTCAGGAATACTTATTGTTATATAAGTTATTTATAATCAGATAGTTATGTTTGCGCAGAGTTTTTCCGTTAAGTCATTGGTGCCTCCAGTTTTTTGGAGATCTCCAGAGGGCTACGAATTATTGTAGCCGTTTTGGATGCCTCATGCCCTGCTGTTTGGCCAGGTGTTGCGACTCGACCGGTTAATGGTGTGGCTGCAATGCCAGGTGGTTAAATTCCAGGCTAATGTGCACGCCGGGTCCGCCCTCGACTTGTAAGAAGCCATCGATCTGCTTGCTCAGGCCTTGGATGAGGCTAAGTCCCAGCGTGTGACTATGGGCGGGTTCAAAATCGGGCGCGTAGCCCACGCCGTCGTCCCCCACGGTAAGCCGGCAGCGGTTGGCCGGCAGCATTTCAAAAGCAATGGTCAGCGTGCCAGAACGGCCATCCGGAAACGCATATTTGAGGGCGTTGGTGATGGCCTCGTTCAAGATCAGGCCCACGGGCACGGCTTGGGCTACATCGAGTTCCACGGCCGCCACCGTAAGCGCGACCCGAACCGCTTCCTGGCAGTCGAAGGAAGCCAGCAAATGGGCCACAATCTCCTGGATGTAGGCATCCATTGGGACACCGGTCAGGCGGTTGCTCTGGTAGAGCTGCTGGTGAATGAGCGCCATGGAGTGCACGCGGTTGCGGCTTTCGCGCACGGCGGCGCGGGCGGCTCCGTCCTGCACATAAACCGCCTGCGAACGGAGCAGACTACCAATGATTTGCAAGTTGTTTTTGACCCGATGGTGGATCTCCTTGAGCATCCACTCCTTTTCCTCCAGCAAGCCATTCTTTTCGGTCAGCACTTCTTCCAAAAACGTATTTTGGGAGGATATCTCCTCTTGCTTGGCCTCCAACAGCCGGGTGTTGCGCTGCTTGAGCCGGTAGCGGTTGTAGCCTAGGCCCAGCACCAACGCCAGCATCAGCACCCCCGCCAGCAGGGAATTGCGCTGGATTTCGCGCTGCCGAATGTTGGCCCGCTGCACCATATTCTGCTTGGTGAGCAGGGCTAAGTCCTGCGCTTTCTTACGGGTGTCGTACTGAATCTGCAGGCTGGCGATCTGCTTGCTTTTTCGCTCGTTAAACACCGAATCGTGCAGGACAAGGTAACGCTGCTGGTGCCCGATGGCTGTCCGGTAGTGGCCCTGCGCCGAATCAACTTTAAACCACAGCTGCTCGGTCGTAGCCTGGCTGATGACGCTGGATTTAACAGGCAGCGCCCCGGCCTTGCCAAGATAGCGGCCGGCTGCCTCGTAGCGCCGCGTGAGCAGGTTCGCCTGGGCCAGCGAGGTATAGGCGCGCCGGAGCATGGAGACGTTGCCGCCCAAGTCGCTGCGGCCCTCCAGCTGCCGAACGATTTGCTGGGCACAGCGTTCGGCGACCGCGTATTGGCCGTTGGCCAAGTAGCAGGCCGTCAGCATGTTCCAACTCGCGATTTGCACATCGCCCCCGACGGGATACGCCTTGGTTTTCTGCAGCGCCAAGGCCAGGGCTTGTTGGGGCTGCTTCTGCTTGATCAGCACCTCGGCCACCAAGCCCGTAAGGCCCAGGATATCGGCCAGGTTTTTCTGTTTTGTGCGCTCAGCGCGGTGCAGGGCCAGCTGGTAGTAGGCCGCGGCATCGTCCAGTTGGTTGAGCGTGCTGTAGATGTTGCCCACCCGGCCGTAAAATAGATTCAGAAACGTCGTGTCGCCGGTTGCTTTGGCGCTCTCCACAGCGGCCATGGCATAGCGGAGAGCCTCCTTGAAATTTCCGGACTTGTCATTTACAACGTTCAGCAAATCATAGGTGTAGTGCAGGCGGCGCTGCCCCAAAGCGCGGTAGCGAGCCAGCACCTGCAACAGCTCCTGTTGGGCCAGGCCCAGGTGGCCCTGGGTAGCGTGCTGGTCGGCAATCGTTTTGAGGGTGTAGGTTGCCCGTTCCTCATCCCCTAGGGCGTGGTACAACGCCCTGGCCCGCCGCAGGCAAGCAATGCCCCGCGGAATGTCGGCCGCCGAAAAGTTGTAGGCCAAGCCACGGTAGTACCAGCCGTCGGCTTCCAGGCGCCGGTCACGAGCTTGGCGACTGCGCGCAAGGCCTTGGACGAGCAGGCGCGTTCCCTCAGCCACTTGGTTGAGGCTGAGGGCGAGGTTACCCAACGCGTATTGGCTCTTGATCTTTCCCCGCAGGTAGCCCAGGCGCTGGCTCAGCTGGGCCGCTTGCTGGCCGAAAGCGGCGGCGCTGTCGAGCGGGGTTCCCAAGCCCCAGTAGCGAGCAACCAGGTCTTCGCACAGGCGCAGGAGCACATCCACCCGCGGCGTGTCGGGCGGCGTATGCCACAGCTGCTGCCGGAGGCTGTCGGCGGCGCCGGGGCTCAGCAGCGGGTACAGCGGCTCGGCCCGCAACAGACGGGTGGTCAGGGCAAAGAGCAGAAGCAGGATAGCGCGAATCATGGAGGGCAGCGGAACGCCGGGTAAGGCAAGTGGAAAGCCGCGGGAGCGCTTCTCACCTATCCGATTCGGAGGTAGTGATCGTTTTGCGGATGCCCAGCTTTTCCATGCGGTATTCCAGGGTCGTGGGCTTGAGCTTCAGCAGCTCGGCCGCCCCGCCGCTGCCGCGCACCCGGCCGTTGGTTTTCACCAACACACTCAGGATGTATTCCCGCTCCGTTTCCCGCTGCATCTGCTTGATGTCCAGCAAGTCCTTGGGCATTTGAGCCGGCTGGGCGTCGCACTTTGGAGCGCCGGCAGGACTGGCCGGCGCGGCTTGCGGTTGAAACAAGGAGCTGGTCAGCGGGCGGCCCAGCACCAGGGGCTGCTGCCCGTCGCTGAGGATAACCGACTGCTCGATGACGTTTTCCAACTCCCGGATATTACCCGGCCAGGGATAAGCCTGCAATTCTTGCAACGCCCTGTCGGATAGGGCTTTAAAGGATTTGCCTAGTTTGCGAGCCGCTTTCTGGGCGAAAAAGGTCGCCAGGGCCGGAATGTCGCTGGCGCGCTGGCGCAACGGCGGCAGTGTAATTGGAAACACGGCCAACCGAAAGTACAGGTCCATTCGGAAGCGCCCCGCGCTTACTTCCTTTTCCAGCTCCCGGTTGGTGGCCACCAGCACCCGCACGTCCGTCCTGATGGGTATGTTGCCCCCCAGCCGCTCGATCTCTTTTTCCTGCAAAACGCGCAGCAGCTTGGCTTGCAGCTCCAACGGCATTTCCCCGATTTCGTCCAAGAAAATCGTGCCGCCCTTGGCCAGCTCGAATTTGCCGATGCGCTTGTCGACGGCGCCCGTGAAGGCGCCGCGCTCGTGCCCAAACAATTCGGATTCAATCAGCGCGGCCGGAAGCGCGGCGCAGTTCAACTTGACCAGAATCTTGTCGCGGCGGGCCGACAGGTTGTGGAGGGCCCGCGCAAACAGCTCCTTGCCCGTGCCGCTTTCGCCCAAAATCAGGACGGTGCTGTCGGTGGGCGCTACCTGCGAAACTTGGTTGAACACTTCCAGCAGACAAGGGCTGGTCCCAATGATTTCCTCAAAGTTGGCCGTGGTCTTGACTTCTTCCTGCAAGTAGGACTTTTCCTGCTGCAACTGCCGGCTGAGGCGGGCAATTTCTTCGAAGGCCAAGACGCGCTCCAGCGTTAGGGCAACGGGCTGCTCCAGGCGGTCGAGCAGCGCCAGGTGTCGCGCCCGGTAGGCGTTGGGCTGACGGCTAAAAAACGAGAGGATGAAGCGGTGAGCTGCCCCCACCGCCACGGGCATGACCAACGCCGAAGTCATGCGCAGCGTCTTGGCGATGCTTCCTAACATAGGATGCTGCCGGCACAAGTCACTGTAAGCTTGCTGATTGTAGCACCCCGGGGCTTCGTACAGTGCCTCAAACATGCCGTGCAATTGCGGCAATTGTACGGCCGGCACGTTAATTAGCCGATAAAAGGCAGCCTCGTCCAGGGTTTCGTATTCATCGGGCCCGGTACGGTAGTAGCGATAGCTAAAGTGATCGGCCCCGTGCTGGTAGCGCACAGCCATAAAATCGAATCCGATAGGCCCCTGTAGGAGCCGCGCCCCTTGCAGCAGTTTTTGCGACCAAGGCACAGGCGCGGCCAAGGCTTCGGTAAGGGCAATTTGCAGCGTTTTTTCCTCCCGTAGCTGCACCTCAACGCGGTGGGCGTGCCGGTAGCGCCCGATCTCCAGAGCCATCAGCACGTCTTTCTCCCGAAAAGGCTTCACGATGTAGCCGCAGGGCTGGGTAGCATTCACGGCTTCCAGCACGCTGGGGCTGTCGTTGGCCGAGATGTAGATGAAGGGGACGTCGGCTTCTGCCAGCGTGCCGGCCAAGTCAATTCCCGTGGCATTGCCCTTCAGGTAAATGTCCAGCAGCACGATGTCCGGCTGTTGGCCGAGCAGCAACCGGGCTTCCGCCACCGAGTCGGCAATGCCCAGCACGCCATAGCCCGCCTCGAGCAGCAGCAGGCGCAGATCGTTGGCAATCACGTACTCGTCCTCGACAATCAAGACGCTGCAAGTGGCAGCGGTAGAACGCGTCGGGGCGGCCGGCTGGTGCATACTCCGTAAATTGCTTGGTAACCTCCACTTGCCGCAGCAAGAAAAATCAACTGTTTAATATACAACTATATACTATACACGGAGCGCCTATGCGCTGTATTCTTATTTCTCAACAGTGCTGGGCTTGGTCCTTGTGTGGTAGAATCAAGTCCAAGCATCCGCCTTACACTGGACAGAACAATCTATTTGGGCAGGGCCTGCGGCCTAGAAGGTTGCTGAATGGGACTGCGCAAAGGTTGAAACAGAGATTCCAGCAGGGTTGCGGTCTATTCCGTCCCAAGAAACGGGCGTATAAGTAACAATTATGTTAAACATACCCATGACTTCAATTCGTTGTACTACCAAGGGCTTGGTTACGGGGTGTGCTCTCGCTCCAAGACGAGCCCCCTGGCGCTGCGGTAGGCCTCTTGCGTATAAAATGCGTTTTTGTAGTCCGCTTTCTAGGTCGTCTGCGGTAAGGAAGAGCTACGGGGAAAGACGTACTGAACCGCACGAGGGCGTCGGTCGCGAGCCCGTAGAGTCCCTCTCGTTGCCTAGACTCCTTTTTTAGCGGCCGCAGCCGCCCACGTTTTCTCTTTCGCTTGCCACTCGGCCAGCAGGAACGCGAACAGGTCTGGCATTCGGACAGGGCCCTGCGAGGGGCGGGGCACCGACAGCTGGTGCACCGCGTGCAGCCCCAGGCGGCGGTAGCTTTCAAACTGGGGTTCGCTGAAAAACTGGTCGCCCGTGGATTGGTGAGGAAAAGCCGGGTCGGCCAGCGCGTATTCCCGTACGTCGCTGGGCTCGTCGCCCGTCAGCGACGTTTTCAAGTACAACAGGTACCCCGAGGCGGTCCCCGGCGGGTCTTCCGGGTAGTGGATGGTCCCCACGGCATGGTGGCTGTCGGACAGCAGCGAATTGCGGTTGGTGATGGGCCGGACGTTGATCGAAATTTCCACCCCGAAATCGATGCGGCAGCGGCGAATGGCATTGGCCAAACCCTCGCAGGTAAATCCATGGTCCTCTTCGCCGTCGCCCAGGATGATGTAGCGGCAGCGGCGGCGCACCAACTCGTAGAGGCCCATGTTGTCAAAGTGCCCGCCGTCGGACAGGTTCACGTAGTTGTCGTCGGTATCCGAACGGCCGAACAGGTCTTTGAGCAGGTACAGCAACCCCAAACGGGGGTTGGCGCTCCGCCAGCAGTCGGCGCTGGGATTGCCAATCCACCAGCCCAACCGCACGTTAAACAGGGTTAACAAGAAGGCCGTTGCCGGGGACGAGTGATAGCCTTCGTTGGGGTTGGCGGCAGCCCCGGAAATGGCCATGGCCGTGCCCGCGGACGGCCCGTTGTCGTCGGGGTAGGCGTATTCCTGGGTCGGACGGTAGCCAAATTCAAAGGACGGACGACCCGAATCCGTGCTTCGCAGCCGGGCGAAATCGAAGCCACAGTAATAGGGCGTAAACACGAACGATTCGGCCTTGCGGTCCTGTTGGGCCAAGTCGGTGACGTGCGTGGCATTCAGCGCGGCGTTGATAATGAGGTAAGGCCCGTCGTAGCCCGTCGGCGAAGGCAGCGGATCGGTCTGCCGTAGGGAGCACAATTTTACGTCGTCGCGGCGGTCGAAGCCGGTAAAGGGATTCGCCGTCTGCACGCGTTCTGCCCGCCGCCGGGACGCACCCAAATACGACCGCTCCAAGCGGTTGCGGTAGAAATGATGCAGCGAGAATTCGTTAACGCCCATGCGGGTGGCCAAGACCCACGCCAATAGGCCGAGCATCCCGGCCAGGAACACGGCCTGTCCAAACAACGGATCCGTCCGTCCCCCGAACAGCGGCCACTCGGTAATGGCAAATAACCATGCCCGGGCTTGTTCAAGCAGGCGCGGGAACGTGGCCAGCACTTGATAGACTACGCTGGTGGGGGCTTCCTGTTGGTGAAGTAGCCAGTAGACCGCTTCGGAGCAGGCCATCAGCATCCCGAAGGCGAACACATACGGGGCGGCTTGCAATACCCAATCTAGCCAGGAACTGGTGCCCGGCTGATCCGACTTTGCCGCCGTGCGTGCGCTGAAGGCGAATCTTACGGCCCACCCGACGAATGTCAGCCATCCCCCAGTCACTGCCACTTTCGCCGCAACTTGGCCGGCAAACAAGTGCACGAGGATGCGCGCGAGCACGGTGCTGCTGGTCAGCACGATCCAACTCACCAAGGCGAGGTGCAGCACCGCGCCCATGCGTCCCCACCATTCGCGGCGCTCGTCGGGAAAGTTTGTGCCCAACAGGGCCATGCGGGTCACCACCGTCAAGACTAAGGCCTCCAACACCAACGGCAGACCCACCACAAAGGCGAGTGTCGAGAAAAATACCGGCGGCATCCGGTTATGGGAGCCAACTAAAACTGCGCCTACTGTATGCAGCAGCGCCCCGTGGGGCTGGTGCAGCAGTCCCTCCGGCAAAAGCATTACCCAAAAGCCGGGATACGCAGGAAGCGGCTGGGACAGGGAGCGCAGCACATCCAGGAGCTTCCAGACCCCGACCAGACCGGCTAGGCCCAGGCACGCAGCCAGCGTGGTGTACACCCCAATCCACGCCCACGCCTGCCAGCGCCGCCGGGGCCACCCGCGGTAGTCTTCGTCCTCTTGGTAGAAACACCGGTCGTAATGCCCCCCGATCGCCACGAGGAGCAGCGCGAGTACCCCCACTACGCCCGCCGGCCAGAGAATCAGGGCTCCTGAAAAGAAGCCCGGGTACGGCACTTTGAACAACAGGCTGCTGGCCAGCAGCCCCCCGATCAGCGCCAATAGCAGGAGTTGGCTCACCAAAGCGGGCACTACGTCGTTCGATCGCCACTTGTAAGCCGCGCGAAACATAGCCATCCCTAGGCCGGTCAAGAACGCCCCGGGCAGCAACAACGCGGCCAGGCCTGTGGTCACAAGGCTTTTAGAAGTTCGCCATTGGTAATTTTGGCGGAACATGCGCATGCCTACGCTCGCCAAAAGCGCCCCGGGCAGCAGCAAGGCCACGCTAAGTGCCGCGACGAAAACGACATCCTGCCACGTGTCCGGGCTTTTGCGCCATTGCACCAACTCCCAAGAACGGAACAACGCCGTTTCCAACGCCAAGACGGCACTCAGCGCGAGGACAATAGTGAGTTGGGTCAGCAGCGTGTTGCGCAGCCACGTCATGCCAATGGTCCACGCATCCGTGGACATGATGCTTGCCTTGGGCGCCAGGTAGTTGCTGTACATGCGCAACCAACGGAGGGGCCGCGCTTCCTCGGCTTTGGGGTCCGGGGAAGTTATCGGGCACAGATACCCTTCCACTCTGGGCAGCGAGCCTTCCCGTTTGATCCACGCCGCGAACCACGCCGCGATGTAGCTCCCGCCCGACACGGCCGACAGGTAATCAACCTGCGGCAACCAGCCTTTGCTGGCCAACCCCTGCAGGATCCCGAGATTGAATGTCGCCGAGCGAATGCCTCCCCCGGAGAACGCCACGCCGCACAAATGCAGGTCGCGGGCGCAGTGCTGCGGATCCGCTTGGGCGGTATGCGGCAAGCCAAACCCCTTACGCCGGGTTGTGACTTCGGCCAGTTCCCTTCGAAAAACCAGAGCAAAAGGCAGGGCACAGCGGGCATTGACCAAGCCGGCCTCCAAGTCGTCGTCGTTCGTCAGCAGCTGGTATTGGCGTTGCTGTAGTACGGCTTGTTGCCGGCCGATTTGCTGGACCAGATTTGCGAGGTCCCCCGCCGGTTTTCGTTGCGTTTGCAGCTGCGTCAGTTCCCCTTTCGATTTCTGGAGGGCGGCGTATTCGGCGCTGCTGGCTTGCCCCACAAGTGTGGGCAGAAATTGCAGGCGGGCGGCCAACTCGTGCCTGTTGCGGCCCTGCTGGTACAACAAGGCCCGCAGCAGCCGGCGCCAACATTCGGGAGGAAGGCACGGCAGGACTGGTGCGAGCAGGCGGGTGGGCGTGCCGACGATGGGAACCAGCCGTGCAAAGGCGGCTATGCTCTTCCGCACGAGCGCCTGTAAAGCGCCTTCCGGGGGGCGGGCAACAGTCCGGGGGGCCGTCTTCAGGACGTCCGCGAGCAAGGCCGGGAGTTCAGGCTGCTGCTGCAAAAACTCCAGCAAAGCCACGGCTTGTTGTCGGAAACGATCGGGATGGGGCAGTTGCTCCCCCGCTGCAGCATTCGCTATGTCCACCGGGTACGTAGGCGGATCACTGAGGACCAAGGCCTGCAAGAGCAGGGCAGGCGTGGCGCAAAGGTGTTCCCACAAGAGCCCTCCCGTGCCGGGAACTTCCTGGCCTGCTTGCTGGGTGCGCGCCCTCAGCAGCGACGTAGGCTCGAGTTCCAGCAGTTTGGGCAGGTGGGTAGGATGGCCCAACTGCGGGGCGGGCAGCAGGCAAAGGGCGCTCTGCAAGGTGTCCAAGTAGGCCGCAGCCCGTGCCGTGAGTTGGGTAACCACATCCATAAGTACCGGCTTATAGGCGCACAAGGCAAGGGTCTGCCCTGGGCCGGCCAAAAACAGTCTTGCAATCGGTGAAAATGCGGAATGGAGCGGAAATGAATAGGTGAAGAGGGAGCTGTTAAAGAAGAAGAAAGACTCCCTGTTGTATAGAATGGTATAGATTCTGACGGCCGTGATGCCGGCCCTTGAATCATGGCAGCTGCGGCCATCGGCGAAGGCCTATCAGGGCCACGCGTGGTGGATACTGGCTACGGCCAGGGTAACCCCTAGCAGCAGGCCCCAGAACAGGATGGCCGTGGCCAACAGGCCGAAGGAAGAGGCCAAACCGAACAGGCTCCACCGGTTGTTCTGGTCCTTTTCCCGGTTTTCCAAATACGTCTCCCAGCCCACTAACTTCGGGTGCGCCTTGGGGGCGTATGCTTCCAGCAACTGCAGGTAGTGGGCGCGTTTCCGCAGGAACAGAATGATGGCCAAACACCGGCACCCGCCCAGCACGGCAAAAAGGGGCGGGATCAGATAAAAATGGGCATTGACATCCCGGTTGTGCTCAGGATCCGAGAGCCACACCCAGAGCGCCCCGGTGGCAAGCAAGGCCGTGCGTTCCAGTATGCGCGTTTCGGCGACATCCGATTCATTTTCCTTCTTCAGCCACTCAAACTGCTTCAACTCAAACTCGGTCAGCGTTTGGCATTCTTCCGGTGCCAGCGCTGCGTGGGGAGTACCCGCGCCATTCTGGGTTTGTCTCGCGATTGCCTGCTGCTCCATGGCTCTGTACAGCTTATATCTTTGCTTGGAACAATATAATATAAAGTATATATTCAATCAAGAGCAACTTCTACCCTAGAGCGCTCAAAAGGCTGGTACGTAAACGTTATTTTAGGACCACAAAGAGACGTCCTAGCTGCCCTGTAAAGCTCCTGAACATGAACCATCTACGGATCCTGGCAGTGACTTGCCTCGCCCTGCTTGTGGCGCCGGCGGCCCACGCGCAGCGGAAGGCCGATTCGCTGGCGATTCACGCCATCCTGCAGGAAGAAGTCACTTCCTGGAACCGGGGCGATGCGGCGACGTACTCCCGCCACTTTGCCGAGAACGGCACGTTTACCAACATTCGCGGCATGTTCTTCACCGGGCACCAGCAGTTTTTGGACCGGCATCGGGAGATCTTCCAGGGAATGTTTTCCAAAACGGTGTTGCAGCAGGCCGTGGTCTCCTTCCGCTTTCTTAGCCCGGAGGTCGCCATCGTCGAAACCCTGACTTGGATCACCGGGTTCGCCAAACAGGGGGCGCCCAAAGGTGTGTACCTGGATGCCCACGGGCGCCTGCATACGCGGCTGCTGCAAGTGTTTCAGAAACAAGCCGGGGAGTGGAAGATTGTCGTCTACCACAACGTGGACGTAAAGCCCGATACCCCGGTGCCCGCCCACCCCTAGAGAGGAGCGTGAGCTGACGCTGCCCAAGCCATACCTGTTAAACGGCTTACCACAGCAGTTTTTCGCACTGCAGCAATCCGCCTCTTCGGTACCGAAGAGGCGGACGGGTTCCGGAATGCGCACACGGCGTAAAGCGGTTAATCGTTGTGCGTTCTTATAACAGCAGGGAGCTGCTGGCGGCTCGCCGATCCGAGGCCCCGTCACAACCCCTGGGGCAAGGCCAGCGGCATCCACAAAACACGGCGCAAACAACTGATCCGCCCCGCCTCCTCAGGCCCCACATCCCCGTACCGAGACTGCCCGCGCAAACCACCGGCTGGGATTCCAAAGAGCAGGCCCCGCCCTACGACGGACCACTGCGGCTGAATGTCTACTCCAACAAGCCCCTGGTATTCTTAGTTCTGGTCGCAACCAGATGTGGGCAAGAGCGTGCCTGGCCGATAAGGGGACCTTTAAGCCGGCACAACGTAAAACACTCTTTTGTTACAGCGCAGAACTAACCCATATATAAGTACTTGTTTATAAACGCGTTACGAAACTTGCCTTTGGGGTCTTGCTGGGCAACCAGTTGTTTGAACTCCGGCAACTTTTCGTATTTGGCTTGTAACACAGCCGGAGACATGGTAAACAGCTTGGCCCAGTGCGGAACCGGATCAAACGGGGCCAGTTGCGCTTCCATCAGCGGCAGCAACCCCCTGACGGTCTCCATATCAGGTTTCCAGGTGGTATGAAATGCCACGCAGGTTTTTTTGTAACACGGGCTCATCCAAAAATTGTCGGCTTGTATGGTCCGGATTTCCGAGATAAACAGATGCGGGCTGAGCTTTTCGTGCAGCTTTTCGATTGCCATCATGGCCTCGTAGGCATGTTCCAGGGGCACAAAATATTCGCTCTGGAGTTCTTTTCCGACGCTGGGGTTAAAGCCCATTTTAAAATGCGGCATTCGCTCATACCAGGGTCCTGGTTTGCCCAGTTGCTCGGTCACGTTTTCGGCGGACTGGTCTTCCACCGGGTGCAAGTTCTGGGTGGCCCGCTTGGCCCCGTACAGGTCAAGGTCGGCGGAAACAGCGCCTTGGTCCACCCGGCTCTTAATCCAGACCTCGTTGATGTTCTGGTTTTTCCAATCGGTAAACAAGCTGACGCTATAGCCCCTGGCTTGCAGAGCATCAAAATTATGTTGCAGCTCCTGCATGGGCAGGTTGCGGTACACCACCTGTTTCATCTCGAAGGTGGGCAGCAGATCGAGCGTGACTTTGGTCACCACGCCCAAGGCCCCCAAGCCGACCACGGCCCCGTAAAACGCCTCCCCGTCTTGGTGCTTCGACACGGTCACCACCTGGCCGGCTGCGTTTACCCATTCTAGCCCCGAGACGGCAGTGGCTAAATTGCCGTTTTTCACCCCGGAGCCGTGGGTGGCCGTCGCGCACGCGCCAATGACGGTAATGTGCGGCAAGGACGCCAGGTTGGGCAAGGCATAGCCGTTTTCATGCAGGGAGGCCACAAATTCCCCGTACCGGGCGCCCCCTTCCACCGTGACGGTGTTGGCCTTTTTATCCAGCGATACCACCTTGTTCATGGCTTGCAGCGAGACCTGGTTGCCGGAGCTGTCGGCAATCCGGTTAAAGGAATGCCGGGATCCGAGGGCCTTCAGGGTATCGCATTTCTTCACCACGGCCTGCACCTCTTCCAGTGTTTTGGGGTAATGCACCTGGCGGGTACTATACTCTACATTCCCCGCCCAGTTGTGCAAAGGCTCCGGGCCGGTCTGGGCGGTCTTTTCTTTGGAAGTTGGGGATTCGCAAGCTTCCAAAGGCGAAAGGAGGGCACCGCCGAGTAACAGGGAAGAAGATTTCAAAAAAGTCCTTTTGTCCATGATGATGATCCCTCTTTTTAAGGAAAGTGGATTTAAGCCGCCCCGTAGCTAGCGAAAGCCCGCCCAGGGGCAGTAAGCCGTCGGGGAAGGCGCAGCAACCGGCACGAAGCGCCCCGGCGCGAAACAGGAGTGTTGATCCGGATAAGATACCAAAGCAACACGACATTTCACGGCCTCCGTTAGAACCGTGCCGCGGAATGAAAGCGCAGTCAGCAGTCCGGTAGAGATCGAGACGCCCGTAGCTGGCCTGGGTTAAAAGGTTGGTCCAAAAGGTACGCGGGGGGGTGTGAGCGGCTGGGTTGCGGTGCGCAGGGACGGGTGCCTTACGGTGGCGTAAGCACTCGTAGGGGTTGATTTTAGAACCGTCCCACTTTCGAGTTCATCCCGTGTCGCGCCCCTTTGCTTGCCGAAGTCTGGGTTGCGCAAGGCCTGACTTTCCCTCGGCCCCGCTAGGCAGTGGGGGCCCGGTCAAGCAAGCGCAGGACGATTTCTTTCTGGAAAGCGCGGAAGGCCGGGTGGCCGGTAGCATTGGCGAAGACGAGCACGCCCGTATGGTGGGCCAGGTCCAGGCACACCACCGAGTCGGCCCCCGGGTCGCCGCCGCTGTGGCTGGCCAGCGGGGTGCCGTTCACCTCGCGCCGGAGCCAGATGAGGGCTTGTTGAATCGTGGGATTGCCGGGCGCGACCGCAATGGCTGGCTGCGGCGCCAGGAAGGCGTGCAGCGTCTCAGGTTGCAGGTACTGGTGATGGCGGCGGGCGCCTTCGTTCGTGAAGACTTCCAGGAGGCGCGCAAAGTCGCGCGCCGAGCTGCGGAGCGCGCCCGCCGGCCAATCGGGGTAGCCCGTCGGCGGCAGCTCCCGCAGTTGCCCCTGCGCCCACTGGTAGGGCTTGGCCAGGTGCTTGGGCGGGATATCGGCGAGCTTCCAGGCCGTGTGGCGGGTGCCCAGCGGCCGGAACAGCTGTTGCTGCGTCAGCGTCTCCAGGGAGGTGGGGCCCACCCGGCCGGCCAGGTAGCCCAGCAGGGCAATGGCCACGTTGCTGTACTGCCATTGCTGGCCCGGCGGCGCGGCCGTAAAGCAGTCGGCGGCGGCGTACCAGGCCCCGCCCGGCGTGAGATAGCCCACCAGGAAGTCGCGCAGGGGCAACGTGGGGTCGCCCACCACGCGGAAGGCCGGGGTTTGGCCATAGCGCACATCCGAAATGCCGGCGGTATGCGTGAGCAAGTGCCGAAACGTCAGCGGCACGTCGGGGAACCGGGGGTGCCGCACGGGAAAATCCAAGTACCGACCGATGGGCTCGTCGAGGTGGTATTTCTGCTGCTCCAGCAGCTGCAGCAAGGCGGTCCCCGTAACCACTTTGCTGACCGAGGCGATGTGAAAGGCCGTATCCGGCGTCACCGGGCGGGCGGCGGCCACATCGGCCTGCCCGTAGCCGGCCGTGAACACGGTTTGCCCGGCCCGGACGATGGCCACGCCGAGGCCGGGCGTGTGCGTTTGGGCCAACCCGGCCCGCGCAAACGCGGCGAATTCCTGCTCCCAGGGCTGGGCGCGGGGCCGACGGCCCCACCCCGCCGGCGCGGCGAGCAGGGAAATGCCTACCTGCAAGGCTTGACGACGGTTCATACAGGGGTCTTCTTAGAAAACGGAATAAAGTGCACGTTAAGGAATTTACCCGACGGGTAGGCACAACACTCAATCGGTCGACTTGGGTGCCGCGGCTTTCCGATGACGGTGGCTGGCGACGCCCCGATGGCCGTACGCTCCGCGTCTTCCGATAGCCCCCGCCGGCGACCGCCCACCCGGCCTCGCACCCGGGCGGAGGCCAGCCCTGCCTGGGTGCCCTACCGAATCAACTCGCGCTCAACCTCAGCCCGGGAGGCGAACAGGTTACACACAAGCCGCCCCGGACCCCAGGTCGTGTTGATGGCATCCGTGAGCGACACCCGGCCCACGCCCCGGAACTCCACCTCCGGCACCAGGTCGAGCAAGGGCTTCTGGGAACGGCCCAGCCGGTCGAGTTTATAACTGTAGACCGGGTCACCGGGGCGCAGGCTGGCCAGCAGTCGGTCGAGTTCGGGCCGCGCCTTCGTGGCCCCGGATGCTTTTTCCGGGAAGATGGTTTCACCGCCGGCCTGGTTCAGGGCGTCGAGTTGGAGTGCCAGGTGCTGGTCGCGGGTTGAAACGCGGGCGTAGCCAATCTTCATCGTTCAAGTACAGGTTATCCGTAACGAAGGTACCCTTGTTTGTAGGTTGATGGCTGAACAAGTTTTCTGAACCGATTCCGATAGTTTCACTTGGTCTTCTGGCAGCGCACCCTACTCGCTGGCTTATTCACTTAAAACGAGCGGAATAGCGTACTTAACGGGAGCGGTGGGGTCGGGAGCACATTGGAAATCCGTTCCCGCCGACTAGGAGCCCTGGCCCAGGGCGGCTTTTCTGGTTTCGTTACGCGAAGGCGTGAGTGCGTGGGTGGCGCGTGCCTCCTCGTGTCCGCGTTTGGCAACCGCCCCGGTGGTGTGCCCCCTGTAACGGCGTGGGGGGGCGGGCTAGGGAGTGCCTTTCCGCCGGCCAGGCACTCGCCAAGCCAGCAGTAACGCCCCCACGCCGACCGCGACGCAGCCCCCCACCCAGAGCAGCAGGTTGTAGCGGTCCGTGAGCACCCGGTAACCCGCCGTATAGAGAAACAGCACGAGGCCCACGAGTTCCCATACTTTACGCGCCTCAACCGCGGGCGCCGGGAGGGGAATCACGGGTTGATTCAAGACGATGCGCAGGCGATTCCAGTCCCAGGCAAGGAGGGCCCCGGTGGCCAGGAGCATGGCGCCCGTAATGACGCTGGTGTAGTGAAAGTCGTAGGAGATCGTGATCACGTAAATATTGGCCACGATGGGCAAGAACAGCAGGGCGCCGAGCAAAGCGTAGCGCTGCGTCAGCAGCAGCAGGCCCGCCACGAGCTGCATGAGGCCCAAAAACTGCCAATACAGCCCGGACTGGTACAGCGTCTCGAAGAAGTGCTCCGGGCTATGGAAGGGGGCGCCCCCACCCGGCAGCGTGGTGAAGCGGTGGCCTTTGAGTTTAACGAGGCTGGCGAAGACGAAGGCGCCTCCCAGTAAGTAGCGGGTATAGATGACGGCGAGTTGCAGCCATATCTTCTGCTTCCAAGCCAAGAGCTGCAGCATCGCGAAGGCAAATAGGGGAAAAGGGAAAGGGCCCGTAAAAGGACGCAGCAAGGTAACGCAAAAGCCGTGCGATTCCGGAAAGCGCCCGAGGTGCAACCACCTGGTCGGGCAGGTAGCAAAGGGCCGGGCGACGGCTTGGGCTACCGCGTGGAAACGGGGCCGGTCTTCACGCCCAAGTGGGCCAGGTAGCGGTAAATGGTGGCCCGGCCTTCTCTGAGTAGCTGGCCGATCTCTTGGACCGTTTTGTCTTGCTGCAAAAACAGCGTCTTGGCCGCCTGGGCTTTGCTCAAGGCTTCTTTGCTCAAGCCTTTGGGCCGTCCGCCCTGCCGGCCTCTCGCCCGAGCAGCAGTCAGCCCCGCCTGGGTGCGTTCGCGGATCAGGTCGCGCTCGAACTCCGCCAGGGAGGCAAACAGGTTGAACATGAGTCTTCCTTGGGCGGTGGTCGTGTCCAAATGATCCTGCAAGCTGACGAAGTGAATGCCCTGCTCCTGAAAGCCCGTCACCAACGTGACCACGTCTTTGAGCGAGCGCCCCAGCCGGTCGAGCTTCCACACGACCAGCGTGTCGCCTTTTCGCAGCCCCGCGATGAGCTGCTGGAGCTGGGGTCGTTCCTTCATGGACGAGATTTTCTCTTGCACAAGGGTGGTGCAGCCGTAGGCCTGCAAGGCGTCGGTTTGCAAGTGGAGCTGTTGGTCGGGGGTCGAGACGCGGGCGTAGCCAAAGATCATGGGCGAATTCTCAACAAGTCAGCGAGCGCGAAGAGCGCGAGACGTTTATTCGGGAGATCAACCTTTGAGACGAAATTTGGGCGCTTTTTAGAGGCGTTTCTCTATGGTCGAGGTGTCTAATAAAACCACCCGTTTTTCCGACCACGAGGGCACTTCCCCCAACACCATCACGACACCCTCGCGGGCGGTGTAACTGATTTCGTATTGGCTGGCCACCGCATCCTGAAGCAGGGTTTCCTCGACGTCGCGGCGCAGGGTAGAATCCGGCAGCTCCGTGGCGGGTATGGCGATTTTGTTGCGCACACTCCGAACCCCGCGCACGGCCTCAGCAATTTGCTCGGCCCGTTCGCGCGATAGCAAGTTGTCGGTATGCCCGGACAAGGTGACGATGCCCTGAGCAGTAGCCACGTCGACGAGGTGAGCCGTGACGCCGCTCTTGCAGCTCAATAAGCACTCGATGGCCGTAGTGATGTCGCTATCGGCCATGACTTTTTGGGTCTCCAGCAATGATTCGAAGGTATTCATGGCCTTGGGGAGATGTGAATGGCAACCAACCGCACTTTGCCGGCCCCGAGCATCAGCAGGACGAAAATGACGAACCGGCAGCGGTCACGGCATGACGAAAAGCCCATGCTCGCATGACTTTTATCAGCTTCTTGCGGCCTGCCTCCCGAAAGCAACCGTATGCGGGGGCGCCTATTGCGCTCCTTCCGGTCCTAGGCCGATTACCTTTGGGACTTGGTGATTGGTGGGGACGGGTAGTGGGTTTCCACCCGGCGCAACATTGGCGGCGAACTGGCTTCTTCAGCGCCACATCGAAAAAACCAGACTCGCCTGGTCGGGTACCGTATGGAGAGCATCAAAAAGGGTGGGGCAGTCGGGGTCAGCAGCTTCTTCGGCTAACTTGGGAAGCCGTACTTGTCGGTGAAGACCATGACTCCATCAACCCTTGTTTCACCAGTTGACCACCTAGCGGTGGGCTACGAGCTCAAGATTCATCTGCTAGGCATCAGCTCGCAAATCAGCCGGCGCGTGTTGGTGCAGGGCGACACTATCTTGGCTGAGTTGCACCACATCTTTCAAGTGGTTTTTCTGATACAGCGAGAATAGCTTTGCGCCATGCAACAGGCGGTTATTTTCGTGCGCGCCTCCAAGAAGGAGCAGGGTTACCAACGGCAGGTGGAAGACCTGCGCGCCGTGGCCCAGAGCCAGGCCGTCCAGGTCGTGGCCGAGATTTCGGAGAAGATTAGCGGAGCCAAGCGGAATCAGGACTGGGAGGGGATTCAGCAGTTGTTGGCGCTGAGCCGGCAAGGAGCCATTCAAAAAGTATTGGTCAGCGAGGTCTCGCGCCTGGGCCGCTCCACGGTGGAAGTCCTGCAGATTGTCGAAGAGCTGACGCAGTTGGGCATCAGCAGTTTGGTACAAAAGATACTGTGATCAAAAGCTAGCTTTTAGCTCAAATTTTTTAGTTTAGCTTCTGTCAAGGAGAACCGTAGGCTCATCCTGTGGAGCCTTAGCCCCCTCAGGGAGTTGGGGGAGCTAAGACGGTTAGCTTTACCCCGGCAAAGCCTTTAGAGTGACCTCCAGTGCACCTTTTGAGGTTTAAGTGAAAAAACTTTCCCTGAAGCAAGCGGTGACGCCGAGCCCGCTACAGGTTAATTTCCGGCCGCGGAACGTCTTGTACTTCTTAGAATAATTAAATAGAAACCAGGCACTTATTTTTCGGCTCATCAGCTGGTCAGTACCCACTAAAAACTTATCCTAAGCTCCATTATTTGAGCGTGGGATACAGCCCGGGAAACTCGGTTTTCAGCAGGTTGATGGCCGCGCCCCCGAGGTTGTCGAATACCTTGTTGCCGGCTTCAAAGTCCCGCAGGAGGGGGTGACTGACTTTCATGAGCCGGGCAATGCGCGCTTCGTCGTCGCCCATGAAGTCCAGCACGTGTTGAATCTGGGCGGCGGTCATCCGAAGCTTTTGCAGCCGGGTCACGATGCGCTGGTGCAGGGTGGGCAGCTCGGTGGGCAGCGCCAGGCTCATCTGCTTTTCGGGGGGGCCGTACCTTGCTCGTCGTGGTCACCGGCGTCAGCGGTTGCCCGTCTTCGGACAAGCGGGTCTGAGACTTGGGAATGGAAAAGCGGATGCCTTTGACCTTCTTGCCCTCCTTGACGGGCTCGTAGGTGACGACCCACCCCAAGGAGTGCAGCTCGCGCAAGGCGGGCTCCAGCACGTAGCGCTTGAAGTCGTAGAAAAGGGTGTAGGTTACGTCGTTGTCGTCGCCGAGCACCTGCTTGCGCAACGTGTCGAAGTCCACTTCCCACAGCCCCACGTCGTCCCAGGACTTGAGCAGCCAATACAGCCGGTGGGCGTGCGCCGACTTGAGCGTAAGCAGCGTTTCGATTTCCACGTGGGTGTATTGCTCGGCCAGCTGCAGCAGGAAGGGCTTGATTTCCGGGGCGAAGTTGCCCGTCAGATAGCCGGTACCTTCGTTCAGGTCGATGTAGCTGATGATGGAGTAAGCCGTGAAGCGCTTTTTGTTGCCCTTCTGCGACTCGATGCTCACCACCTTCGACATGAGGCTTTTGCAGGCGTCGCGGATGGTTTCGTACACGCTGCCGCCCTTTTTCTGGGTCAACACCCGACGCAGCGGGATGGAGATGCCGGGCAGTTCGGTCTGGTCTTGGTGAATGCAGCCCAGGGCCAGCGCGAAGATGCGTGCCTCTACGTGGGTGAGTTTCAGCGGCGCCCGAACCAGGGCGTTGGCCTGGTACGCGCGGGGGTACAGGGCAGCAGCAGGGGTAGGGGTGGGCACCATAGACGAAAGGTACGAGGTCAGGAGTGGACCCGGAGATATACGGATCAGCGTGAAAAGCCAGCGCCTTTCACGCAAAAGATTACAGAGTGCCGTTTCTCACGCAATTGGCCTGAAGCTCTTCGGCACCATTTTTCACGCAGATGGTGCCATTTCTCACGTAGGAGTGCCGTTTCTCACGCTGCAGAGTGCCGTTTTTCACGCAGAAAAGTCACGTAACTATTTTTTAATCAATTAGTTACGTCACCCTGAATATAGAATATAAAAGAATAGCTTTAGAAAACAGAAGACTTTCTGATTTTTTTTGAAAAGTAAGTCTTCTCTGCTACCAAGGCGGTGAGCTTAATTCCCTGCTAAAAAGGCTTTTAGAAAGGTCAGGAGCTGGATTAGGGTTTCGGGAAGGCAAGCAGGGATCGGGAGCAGCTCGCCTAGGATCTCACTGGGCATCTGCGTGAAAAATGGCACTCTCAATCGACCATGCTCCTTTTCCGGTTCGAAATCTCCGGAGACGATCTGCGTGAAAAATGGCACTGCCCGGATGCTGCCAGCACGGCTGGAACGCCGGCCAGCATCCGCTGCTGGCGTTCTGCGGCGGCAACCCGCCTTACGCGAGCGCTTTTTCAGAAGCCAAGACTTCTTGTGGCAAGCAACCTTTCGATGCCTGGCTCCGAGTATGACAACGAGCCTATCGTGGGCCCGCCCTGCTTCCGGGTGGGAAGCCAGCTTTTCTTTAGTGCCATGAAATGCGGTTGGAAAATAATGCTGCCGGCCCTAGGGCTGCTGGTGGGAGCAGGGGCCTGCGGCAAAGACGAGACGACGACCCCGGGCAGCACGACGAATTCCACGACCAGCGCCTCGACGACGAGCCCGGCGGCGGGCTCGACCACCACGGGCACCGGCAGTACCACAGCCAACACCGGCACTACCACAGCCGGAACGACGAGCAGCACCACGAGTGGCACGACCACGGCCGGCACCACCAGTGGGAGCACGACCTATTCGACCACCGGCAGCACGACGTATTGAAGGGCGTCCGCACGAAGGATTCGCCGGGCATGGGCGACCGGCCCGCATAGCAAAAAAAGTCGGGCGCCGAGTAGCAGAAACCAAGGGGGGATACGTAAAAAGGATAACGTTCTATCCTTAAGGCATTTATCGTATGAACGCTTCCACTTATACCTCGTACGCGTATGCGTTGCTGCGCCTCGTGGCCGGCTTGCTGTTTGCCCTGCACGGCAGCCAGAAGCTGCTGGGATTTCCCGGCGACGGCCACCCGGTACCCCTGGGCTCGCTGATGGGCGTGGCCGGCATCATTGAGCTGGTGGGCGGCCTGTTGATTATGGTGGGGCTGTTTGCGCGGCCGGCGGCGTTCCTTGCCAGTGGCGAAATGGCCGTGGCGTACTTCATGGCCCACTTTCCCCAAAGCCCCTGGCCGGCGGTCAACCACGGGGAGCCCGCGATACTTTTCTGCTTTCTGTTTTTGTTGATCGCGGCCGCCGGCGCCGGAGTCTGGAGCCTGGATGGCCTGCGCAACCGACGGCTCCCGGGTACGGCCGTCGCGGCCTAGCCGCGCGGCTCAATGTGCACGAGCACGTTGTAGACGACTGGCTTCGCCTGCATGATCGTGGCTTTGACGGCGTGGGCGATGGCATGCCCTTCCCGCACCGACAGATCGCCGTCGACGATCACGTGCAGGTCGGCAAAGAACTCAAAGCCCATTTTGCGCACGTAGCACTTCTCCGTAGCCACCACGCCGGGCACGCTTTCCGCCAGGGCGCGGATTTCCTCGGTCCAGGTGCCGGCTGGCGCTTCGTCCATGATTTCGCCGAAGGCCGGGCGGAAGATGTGGTAAGCGTTGTAAACGATGAAGCCGCAAGCCACCAGTGCGGCCCAGTCGTCGGCGCTTTCGTAGCCGGGCCCGCCGAGCAGGGCGATGCTGATGCCAATGAAGGCGGTGCCCGACGTGATCGCGTCGGCCCGGTGGTGCCACGCGTCGGCCTTCACGGCGCTGCTGTCCACTTCGTGGCCCACGCGCAGAACCCGGCGGTACAGGGCTTCCTTGAGGGCGATGACCCCGCCCAGCACGGCCAGCGTAAAGGCCGCCGGCAGCGGATGCGGCGTCTGAATCCGTTGAATGCTCTCGTAGGCGATGTAGGCGGCCGCCGCCAGCAACGCCCCGGCCACGGCCAGCGCGGCCAGGGGCTCGGCTTTGCCGTGGCCGTAGGGGTGGTTCGCGTCGGGCTCGCGGGCGGCTGTGCGCAGGCCCAGCCACACGATCAGCGAGCTGAGGATGTCGGTGCCGGACTCGATGGCGTCGGCCACCAGCGCGTAGGAATGGCCCAAAATCCCCGCCATGCCCTTGCCCAATACCAGCGCCACGTTGGCCCCGATGCCCAGTAGGGTAGAGGCTTGGCCGCGCTCGGCGCGTTGGCGGTTGGTCACGGAAGGTTCCATCAAGAATGGGGAGGAAGTGGAGTAGGGCAGGCGAAGGTACCGTGTTGAGGCTGCGCCACCCGAATATGAGGACGGGAACGTGCCCGAACCGCGATTGGTTTCCCAACCCCTTGCGTGGGCTTGCGTAGGTTGGATCGATGCCCTTTTCACCCGGACGCTGCCCCGCCTGTGGCAACCAACTCCAGGCGTCTTGGAATGCCCGGGGAGAGTCTTCCGCAAGCGCCAGGCTGTTGTATGCCCCGCAGCTTGCCGTTCACCCGGCAGCCGCCTTTTTCTTTCACCGTTGCTGCATCCGCGGCCTTGCTCATGCCTGATCCTACTTCCCCCAACACCAACGAAGAGCTCAACACTGCCAAACAGGTTCGCCTCAACAACGTCGGGGCGCTCAGCCGGGTGCAGCTCACGCCCGAAGCCGCCACCGAGCCCCAAGGCCACGACGTGTCCGGCCACGACCACGCCCCGGGCGAACTGAGCCCGGACGAGGACGCGGGAGAGGCCCAAGCGCACAACCACAACCACAACTTCGCCAACAGCAGCCCTTACGCGGGGCCCGGCGTCAGCTTCGCCCTGCTGGTAGCCGGCATCGCCCTGGACTACTACCGCGTCGGCTGGTTCGCCGGCGCCGTGCGGCCCGGGTGGTATGGCCTGGCCTTTTTGCTCGTGGGCTGGAAAGTGATGCGCTCGGCCGTGCAGAGCCTGCCGTCGGGCAACGTGTTCAACGAGTTTCTGCTCATGAGCCTGGCCACGCTGGGCGCCTTTGCCCTGGGCGAGTACCCCGAGGGCGTGGCCGTGATGCTGTTCTACACGGTGGGCGAGCTGTTTCAGGACGCGGCCGTCAACCGGGCCAAGCGCAGCATCAAGGCCCTGCTGGAAATCCAGGCTACGGAGGTCACCGTCGTGCGCCACGGCCAGCCCCTGGTGCTGGATCCCAAAGCCGTGCGGGTAGGCGACGTGATGGAAGTCCGGCCGGGCGAGAAAGTAGCCTTAGACGGCACGCTGAACGCCACGGCCGCCAACTTTAACACGGCCGCCCTGACCGGCGAGTCGGCCCCGCAGACCAAGCAGCCGGGCGAAATGGTGCTGGCGGGCATGATCAACCTCGAATCCCTGATTCAGGTCACGGTGACGGCCGCCTTTACGGACACCAAGCTCTCGAAAATCCTGGCGTTGGTGCAGGATGCGGTGGGGCGCAAGGCCAAAACTCAGCAGTTCATCACCCGGTTTGCCAAGGTTTACACGCCCATCGTGGTGGCGTTGGCCGGGCTGCTCGTGGTCGGTCCCTACGTCGTGGTGGACGACTACGTGTTCCGCGACTGGCTCTACCGGGCGTTGGTGTTTTTGGTCATTTCCTGCCCCTGCGCGCTGGTCATCAGCATTCCCTTAGGCTACTTCGGCGGCATCGGGGCCGCCTCAAAAGCGGGCATCCTGTTCAAGGGCTCCAACTTTCTGGACGTGCTGCGCGAAGTCGACACCGTGGTGCTGGACAAAACCGGCACGCTCACCCAGGGCGTGTTTGCCGTCCAGCAGGTGCAGCCCGCGCCGGGCTTTCTCCCGGAGCAGCTGTTGCGCCTGGTCGGGGCCCTGGAAACCAAATCGACCCACCCCATTGCCAAGGCGGTGGTCGCCCACGTGGGGGCTGCCGCCACGGGGGTAAGGGTGGAAAATGTGGAAGAAATTGCCGGCCACGGCCTGCGCGGCAAAGTTGACGGCCGCGACGTGCTGGCCGGTAACCTCAAGCTGCTCAACAAGTTCGGTGTGGTCTATCCGGCGGAGGTGGATCGGGTCGTCGACACCCTCGTCGTGGCGGCCGTGGACGGCCAGTACGCCGGCTACCTGACCGTGGCCGACGCCCCGAAAGAAGACGCGGCCCGCGCCGTGCAGGAACTGAAAGCCGATGGCATCACCAAAATTGTCATGCTCTCGGGCGACAAGGACAGCATCACCCAGCGCGTGGCCAAAGAACTGGGCATTAACGAGGCTCACGGCGGCCTGTTGCCGGAAGACAAGGCCCGCTACGTGCAGCAGTACCTGGCCGACGGGCGCACGCTGGCCTTCGTGGGCGACGGGGTCAACGATGCGCCCGTGGTGGCTTTGGCCGACGTGGGCATCGCCATGGGCGGCCTGGGCTCGGATGCGACCATCGAAACGGCCGACGTGGTGATTCAAACCGACCACCCCCACAAGATCGCCACTGCCCGCCGCATCGCCCGCGCCACCCACGCGGTGGTGTGGCAAAACATCTGGCTGGCCTTCGCCGTGAAAGCTGTGGTGCTGGCCCTGGGGGCCGGCGGCCTGGCCACGATGTGGGAAGCCGTGTTCGCCGACGTGGGCGTGGCTTTGCTGGCCATCCTGAACGCGGTGCGCATCCAGCGCATGTCCTTCGCCCGCGACCCCATCGCCCCGCCCCGGCCTTAGTTGGTGATCTGCTTCGTCCTTCTGGCTTGGCCCGCCGCCGGGCGATGGGTGCTCGAGGAGGCGCCCGCCATCCCGGCCCTTGGAGGTGGCAAGGGTCGAAGGCGCCCGCAGGATAACTACTTGGTAGTCAATGCTATAGATGCTGAGCGCTTTCGGCGGACAACAAAGCCGTAGGCGCCCCGGAATACGTCAGCGTGAGCTGGTGCATGGCCCGGGTGCAGGCGACGTAGAGCATACTCTTGTCCACTTCCGTGCGGTAGTTGCGGGCGGAGGCAAAGGGCACGATCACCGCATCAAACTCCAGCCCCTTGGCCAGGTGGGCCGTGGTCAGGATGACGCCTTCTTTGAAGGTCGTGGACTCTGAGGTAAGCAATTGAATTTCAAGGAATTGCAATGCACTATGGGCCTGTTTGGCTTGTTGCAGCGTTTTGCAGATGATGCCCAACGAATGCTGGCCGGAGCTTTGGAAGGCCGTAACCAGCTGCCGGATTGCGGCCAGCTCCTCGTCAGGGTTGGCAAAGCCGGCGACCACGGGCTCCGGGCCGTGCCGTTCCAGCGGCAGGATGTCGGGATTCGGGGTGATGCGCTGGGCGAAGGCCGTGATTTCGACGGTCGAGCGGTAGCTGCGGTAGAGCTTGATGACCTCGGCTTGCGGAAAGACGCGCTCGATGGTTTCGGCCGACGACGCGCTGTACGGATTTACCGTTTGGCTGACGTCGCCCAGGATGGTCTTGCGGCACCGAAACAGCCGCGACAAGACGGCGTATTGCACCGGGGTGTAGTCCTGCATTTCGTCCACGAGCAAATGCTTGACGTGGTCGTAAGCGGTGAGGCCTTCCAGGCGGATGCGCAGGTAAATCAGGGCAAAGACATCGGCGTATTCCAGGGTCAGGCGGTGGTCGAGCTTCAGCAGCTCGGGCCGCCCGAGCCAGCGGTAAAAATCCCGGTACAGGTCCAGCACCTGATGAAACCGGAACATGCGGGGCAGGGCTTCCCCGATCGTCGCTTTCTCGCCCCCCGTCAGCTTGCGGCTGGCGGCGTCGCGCACGTACGCCCGGACGTCCTCGGCGACCAGCGCAAACCGCTTTAGGAGCGGCACCCGGTGGTAAGCCTTGAATTTCTGCTGGATGACGGCGGCGGGCACGACGGTCCGGCCGACCCGCAGGTCGGTCACGGTAAAGTATTGATTCTCAATGTGAAGCAAGTACTTGTTCAGCTGGCTGAGGAATTCAAACGAAGATTTGAACCGGATGCGCTCGATGAACGCCGGGTTGTGGTTTTCCAGCAACGCGGACACCTGCTCGAAGAAAGTCTGAAACGGGTATTTGGTGTCGAGCAAGTCGGCCGCCAGCTCTTCCATGACGAGCTCGGGGATGTGTTCTTCCCCCAGCTCGGGCAAGACGTTCGAGATGTAGTCGGCGAAGACTTTGTTGGGCGAAATGATCAGGACGTCTTTGGCCGCGATGGTCTCCCGGTAACGGTACAGCAGAAACGCAATGCGGTGCAAGGCAATGGAGGTTTTGCCCGAGCCGGCCACGCCCTGAATGACCATCACCGGCGCGGTCTCGTTGCGGATCACCGCGTTTTGGTCGCGCTGGATGGTGGCGACGATGGTCTTCATCTTGTCGTCGGCGGACTGGGCCAGCTCGCGCTGCAGCACGTCGTCGTGGATGTTCACGCCGCTGTCGAGCAGGAACTCCAGGCGGCCGTCGCGGATCTTGTACTGCCGTTTGAGCGCGATGTGGCCCCGGACCGTTCCGGAGGGGGTGGCGTAGGCGGCTTCCCCCAGCTCGAAGTCGTAGAACAAGGACGCGATCGGGGCCCGCCAATCGTAGATCAGGTTTTGGCGCTGCTGCTCGTCGAAGAAGGAATGCACGCCGATGTAGACGGGTGCGGCAGCCTGGTTCGCGGGGGCGAAATCGAGCCGGCCGAAGTACGGAGACTGGCTGAGTTTGAAGAGCTTGCGTTTGCGGGCCACGGCGGCTTCGCCCGTAAAGGCCATGCGGTTGATGGACTGACCGGCCGCCACCATGTCGGCGTCGTCCATGCCCGACTGGTGCTCGTGGATGTACTGTTTTTTCTCCCGGAGCTCGTCGGAAAACTGCCGGACGGCGTCGTCCACCCGCCGAATGGCCAGCGTCAGCTTCTCCTTAATTTCTTCCAGGTATTCTCTTTCTTCTGATTCGGTGGCGTTCATCACGGGCGGCCTGTAAAAAAGGACTTCAAAGGTGAGCGCAAATTCCGGTCTGGCGAAGAGTTGCAGGCTTTTTTATTAAGTGAATTTCGCGCGGCCCGCGACCCGCTCCCGCGGGCAACCAACAGGCAGGTCGCCCCCGGATGAGACCTCGAGCAGAGGTTGTCCGTAGTGCAGTGGTAGAGAAAAGCCTACCCTTGTGCAATAACTTACGCATGCGCCCTGCCGACACACGCCACCGGGGGCCTCATCCGACCGATGCCCGCTTGTTTGCGCCCGCGTGGGTACCGGTGCTGCGCAGCGCCGTCCAAGAACTATTCCTGGCTGTTGACGCGCGGGTACCCCCCGAGTGCCACGCTTAAACTGGTCGGCGACCGCTACGCGCTAACCGAGCGACAGCGCGGGGGCGTAGGCCGCGCTGCTTGTTCCGATGCGCAATACCGCCAGCGCGCGGCCACGCAGCTACCGCCCACGGCGGTGAAGGGGCTACCCCTTGCCATCGACGGCTTCAACTTGCTCATCACCCTCGAAACGGCCCTGAGCGGCGGCGTGGTGCTGCGGGGGCGGGACGGCGCCTTCCGCGACCTGTCCAGTGTCCACGGCACCTACCGGGCGGTGCAGGAAACGGACCGGGCCCTCCGGCTCGTAGCCGACGTGCTGCGGCCCCTCGAACCCGGGCCGGTGCGGTGGTTGCTCGACCAGCCCGTGTCCAACAGCGGTCGGCTCGCGGCACGCCTGCGCGCCCTGGGGCCTACGTTGGGTTTGCCTTGGACAGCCGAGGTCGTGCTGAATCCCGATCGGGAGCTGGCCGAAACCACGGACCTTGTCGTGACCGCTGACTCGGCCGTGCTTGACCGCGCCGGCGCCTGGCTTAACCTCTCGGCCCTGGCGTTGGCCGCCGCGCCGCCGAATTGGCTACTCGACTTGGGGTAGGGTAGTAGCGGGGCGAACGTGGCTAGTGGCTAGCCGGGCTCATGGGCTGGTTTCGACGCGTTTCTACGGGGCAAGTCAATGGTAATACCTGGCTGTTACGCCGGCCCCGCCACCGGGGCCCGCCAGGTGCTGGGTAGCCGAGGGCTAGCTACTTGATTCGCCGGTAGGTGAGGTTTAAATCGGGCTCCCAGTTCGTGCCGTCGTGCGAGATCTCTCCTCGGCTGAGGATGGTATCGCCCTGGTCGGCGAAGGTAAATGCATAGCGTTGCGAAAATTCCGGCCCGCTGCGCCACCAGGTCCACCCGTTGGCTTGCAACATCACTTCGTATTTGCGTGACACTTGCCGTTCGTCAAAATAGAGCAGGAAGTATTCCCCCTTGGTGTTGTCGCTGCCCAAAATGGCCAGGCCCGCGGGGATTTTGCGCTCCTCACTGGTCGAATGCAGGAGTATGAAGGCGCCGCCTTCCAGCCAGCGAAAGGACGCGCGGCCGTGTATTGGGAAGGTGGGGGTGGGAGCCGACGGTTTCCCATTCCCCCACCAAGGCCCCAAAGGGTTCGAGCGCCGGATTGGGAAGCGCAGCGCCGGGGTCCGTGTTTTGCAAGGGGTTGTCGTTCATGTGGTTACCTGTATGCAGCTGCTCTTTGTTGCCCGAAGCTCATTCGCGCTTCTCCTCTTCCCCTTTCCGGTTTCGACTTCCGTCTCCTTCGCTCCCCTGGAATCAGGTCCCTTCCCTTGGGGGCAAGTTAATTGATGATTTCGGCGCGCGCATCCGCCGTGAGCCGCGCCACCTTCTCGCGCCATTGTTGCAGTTTTCCCGGCGGGAGGCGCTCCCACTCGGAAACTTCGCCCACGATTTTCAAGGGCGCTTGGCTGCGGTAGGAGCGGGTCGGATTGCCAGGGAATTTCTTGTCCGTCACGTTGGGGTCATCTTCAAAGCGCCCCGTCGGTTCCACGAGGTACACTCGTTCCCGGCCTTCCCCTCGGGCCAAGGCCGCCGCCAGGCCGGCCCCGTGGACCAAGGCGGTAAAATAAATGTGGTTCATGATCACGTCGGGGCGATAATTCGACCGGAACCCGGCGGTCAGCAACTCGCCCACCTGCAACTGGGCTTTCGTGCCGTGGTAAAAAGGGCCGGGGTCCGCGGGGGACTCAGAACGGAGGGTTCCAGCGAGGTCTGGCATGAGAAAAGACGTTGGGGTGGAGGAAATAGGCGTACGCGACAGGCTGCTTCGAGCGGAGAGGGAAGATGCTAACTGCCCTCCGCAATTCCGCACGGGGTACCACTCTTGGAGTACGGTTTGGCGGCTGGTCAGCCCCATCAACCCGCGGCAAGCGAGGGCATTCTGCTGTAGTAATACGACCACGCAGGCAAGAGGGTAGCAGCAGGTATCGGCGCTTTTGACGGTAGTAATCAGACAAAAAACTAAGATACGGGTTATCAGAATTTTGATAACCCAAACGGTGCTCACCCATCCCCGAAGTTATGGGCGCCGTTTCGTCCCCGCCTGCGAGGCGCCCTCCTCATCTGGCCACCGTAACCCCCCGCAACCCAGGGAACTACAAAGCCGCAGAGCTAGATACCAACTATCTACAAGTCAGATGTTTGCACGCAATCGGTGTGGTAAGCTTTTAGCACAGTGGAGCGCCGTTGAAAAAAGCCATCGTCGAGCAGCCGCTCGCCCTTGGCCTCCGCGCCGGTTGCCCCCTATCACCAACGCGCGCTGGCGCTAGCTTATCAGGGCCAAATGGGTTTACTTGTCTGCACTAAGAAATGAGATTTCTTAGTGCAGACAAGTATGAGCGAGCAGGGGCGTGTTGCCCTTGCCCGCCCTTGCCCTGTTCTTCTTACCTCCCCTTGCCGGCATGACGAAACTCTTACTACTTCTGGTCGTGCTCAGCGCGCTGCTGAGCAGCCGGCTGGCCCAGGCGCAGGCTTCGCCGCCCGATGCGCAGCTGCTCGCGCTGCTGCGGGCCTTTGCCCAGACCAGCGCCGTGACCGGGCGCGAGGAGGAAGCCCAAGTATTCCTGGAGTCGCTTTTCCAAGCCCACCCGCTGCAGCGCGACAAGCTGGGTAACCTATTTTTGGTGCTTGGGCAGGGGACGCCGCGCCGGCTGCTGACGGCCCCACTGGACGAGCCGGGCTACGTCATTAGCCAAATCCAAAGCAATGGCTACCTGCGCCTTACGCCCGTTGGCGGCGGCCAGGCGGGGACGCTGTTTCACCAATTTATCGAAGGCCACGACGTGCGCATCCACACGGCGCAGGGCGCTCGCAACGGCATTTCCTGCGTGCCTTCGTCGCACTACGATAACCTGCGGGCCGTGCCCGAAAAAAGCAAGCCGCCCTTTGCGTGGCAGGACGCTTTTATCGATGTGGGGGCCTCTTCGGCGACGGCCGTCGCCAGCCAGGGCATCCGACTGCTGGACCCGCTCACGCTCTACAAAAAGCCGGTGGTGCTGCCGGGGCCGTGGGTGGCCGCCCCCGCCATGAAAACCAAAGCGGCGGCCGTGGCCTTGGCCGTGGTCGCCCAAACCCTGGCGGCCAAGCCCATCCAAGGCACCGTCGTGCTGGCCTGGACCGCGTTGGAGCTGCTCAATGGCAAGGGCTACGAGGCCATCGCCAATCAGCACGGGCCCTTCGACGAGGTCTACCGCTTCAACCGCTTCCTGGAAAGCGCCGCCGCGGGCAAGGGGCAGGTACTGGCCGACCAAGCCCTGCCGCGCCCGGTGCCGGCGGTGCTGCTGGCCAAACCGCAGCGCGGGTTTCGCGCGCCGGTGCTGCCCAATTCTAAGCTGGTCGGCGCTCGCGTGTACCAGCTGGGGCTGCCGGCCACCTACCCCAACACCCCAGTAGAAGCCGTGGCGCTGGCCGACGTGAAGCAGCTCGCGCAGGTGTGGTTACAATCTATTGATAGTCAAGCGAATACATTATCGATTCCTCCGCTTCCGCAAGCGACGCCGGCTTCCTCCAAAACCCCAGTGACCGGTGCCACGGCCCAGCTCGCCGGACTGGTCAGCCGCTACGGGGTCAGCACGGCGGAGCAGCCGGTGCGCGAGTACATTGCCCGGCAATTGCCGGCCTGGGCCAAGCCCACCGTCGACGCCCAGGGCAACCTCGTGGTGAGCTTCGGGCAGGGCAAAACGCACTTGGTGTTTGTGGCGCACATGGACGAAGTGGGGTTCGTGGTAGACTCCATTCGGCCCAACGGGCGCTTGGTATTGGGGACCAAGGGCGGCTTTTTCGACTGGCTCTGGGAGGCGCAAGCCGCCGTGGTACACCTCCCGGGCCACGCCGAGCTGCCCGCCGTGTTTGAGCCGCGGCCCAATTACCTGCAAGCCACCAAAAGCACCATGCCCGGCCCCGTGACGGCTAATGCGGGCTTTGCCTCGGCGCAGGAAGCCCGGGCCGCCGGCGTGCAGCCGGGCCTGACCACCGTGACCATGCCCAAACAGCTGCTGCCCCTGAGCGCCGAACGGGCCGCCGCGCGCGGCTTCGACGACCGGGTGGGGTGCGCCGTGCTGCTGCGCACCCTGCAGCACCTCAACCCGGCGGCGCTGCCCTGCCGCGTCACCTACGTGTGGTCGGTGGGCGAGGAAACGGGCTTGGTGGGCGCGGCCTTTGCCGCCCAAAGCCTGCAGGATGCCACGGTGGTTTATCCCATCGACACGTTCGTCTCCTCGGATGCGCCGCAGGAGTCCCGGGCCTTCGGGTATTGCCCACTGGGCCAGGGCGCCGTGATTCGGGTGCTGGAAAGCATCAACTTTGTCAACCGCGATCTCACGCGCTACGTCACGGAGCTGGCGGCCCGCAACCACATTCCGCTGCAGGCGGGCATGACGGCCGGGGGCACCGACGGGCAGGAATTTCTGAATTACGGCATTCCTTCGGTGCCGCTTTCCTGGCCCGGCCGCTATTCGCACTCGCCCGTGGAAGTACTCGATTACCGGGACATGAACAGCTTGACTCAGCTTATCGAAACCCTCATCAAAGACAAGAAGCCGCCGTACTAGCGCAGCTAAACTTGTACTTATATCCTTTGTTTGTATATAAATACTTGATTATCAAGTATTTATGGTTTGAATATACTTCCCGCCCATGCGCCTTTGTTCTACTCTGCTTCTCGTTCTCAGCTTGTGCGCTTCGTCCGGGTGGGCGCAAGATCTGGCGCTGGTGCATATCAACGTAATCGACGTGGCCACCGGCCGCATTCTTCCCAACCAAACGGTGGCCATCACGGGCCCGCGCATCGTGCGGGTTAGTCCTTCAACCCGGGCGCAACCCAAGGCCAAGCGCGTGGTGGACGCCACCGGGCAATACCTGATTCCGGGCCTGTGGGACATGCACACGCACGTGTATTTTGGCAGCACCGCCGCCGCCGGCAGCGACCTGATTCTGCCCCTGCTGGTGGCCAACGGCGTGACGGGCATCCGCGACATGGGCAGCGAGCTGGAGGCCGTGTTGCAGGCGCGGGCCGCCGTGGCGGCGCACCGGCTGCTGGGCCCGCGCATGGTGGTGTGCGGGCCTATGCTCGACGGGGGCAAGTCGCCGTACCAGGCGGCGCTGTCCGTGGCCACGGCCGCGGACGGGCGCCAGGCCGTGGACCTGCTCAAGCGCCGGGGCGTCGACTTCATCAAGGTGCAGTCGCTGGTGCCCCGGGAGGCGTACATGGCCATCATGGCGGAGGCCAAAGCCGTGGGGCTTTCCGTGGAAGGGCACGTGCCGGATGCCGTGCGGGCCACGGAAGCCGTAACCGCGGGCCAGCGCACGTTTGAGCACCTCATTGGCATCTTCGAAGCCAGCTCCACCGACGAGGACGCGTACGTAGCGGGCGGCCAAAAATCGCCCGGCCGGTTCCTGGCCACTTACGATCCGGCCCGCGAAGCAGCCGTCATTCAGCTGCTGGCGGCGCACCGGGAGGTGTGGCAATGCCCCACGCTGTTCTGGGAGCGGGGCCAGTGGCTCGTCGACGCCCTCGACTGGCGGCAGGATCCGGACCTGCGGTACGCAGGCCGCAGCTGGGTGGAAAAGCGCTGGCCCGCGGCGCAGAAAAACATTGGGCAAACGCTTGATACCGAGCCACTGGCGGTGCGGGAGAAATTCGTGGCCCACGAGTTGGAGTTGGTTCGCCGGCTGCACGCGGCCCAAGTGGGCTTTCTGGCCGGCACCGACATGCCCGCTGGCGTGGATTTGCTGCCCGGCATCAGCCTGCACCTGGAGTTGCAGCGCTTCGTGGCGGCTGGGTTTACCCCCTTGGAGGCGCTGCAAACGGCTACCCTGAATCCGGCCAAATTCTACCACCGCTTGCAGGATTTTGGTCCCATTCAGGCCGGACGGCTTGCCGATCTGGTGGTGCTCAGCGCCAACCCGCTAGCGGACATTGCCAACACCCGCCGGATCGCGGGCGTCGTGGCCGACGGCCGGTATTGGTCGCGGCCGGAGTTGGATCAACTGCAGCGCCAGCTGCTGCAGGTAGCGGCCCGCAAATAGACCCTCCTTCGCCCAGCCGCAGGCCGGCTGGGCTTCGGGTGAGAGCGGCCCGCCCGCCCGCTTACCACGATGGGGCACTAGACAAGCACGACTTCCGGGCCCACTACATACTGCTGATAGTCAGGGGCTAGTTCAACGCCCCACCCGGGTTTGTTGGGAATAAACCATTGGCCCTGCGTGAAGGTGTACCCACTCGTCAGGAGCGAATGCTCGAAATACCGGGAGTCCTCGACAAACGGAATGTTGGCTTGGATTTTCGAGGCGTGCAAGCTCATGATCAGCCCCAACTGGTTTTGCCACACGTGCGGAATGAGCTTGACGTGCGGAAAAGCGGCCGCTTTTTGGGCCGTGTACACGATGTTGCTCAGGCCGCTGGTGGCCATATCCGGCTGAATGTAGTGGTACACGCCGTCGCGGCAGTGTTGGTCGAACCGGCGCAAATCCCGGATGCCTTCCCCGGTGGCAATCGGCAGGAACATGTTGGCTTGCAACAACACCTCGCGCAGTTTGGCGTACTGGGCCGGGTTCTCCGGAAATAGTTCTTCCATGAAAAACAGGTTGTGCTGCGCGCCGGCCTTCATCAGCTTCACGGCCCAGTCGAAGTGATTTTGGTAGCCGTTGTTGGCGTCGGCCATGAGGAGGTGGTTGTTGCCGACGGCCTCGCGCAGCGTGGCCAAGGCTTCGATATCGCGGTTGAGCCCGGCTTCGCCGGGCAGCCATTTATACGGCCGGCCTAACTTCATCTTGATGGCCCGGTAACCGTCGTTTTTGCTTCGTTTTCCGAGCTCCGCGAGGATGCTGACGCTGGTTTTGTTGGCGATTTCCTCGAAATACAAAGTGCCATCGTAGGCATCCATCCCGTCGCGGACGCTGGGGCCAAACAGCTGCCAGACAGGCACTTGCCGGAGCTTGCCGAGGGCATCAAGCAAGGGGGCTTCCAGCCAAGCATATTCCGGGTCGAAGAACCAGTCGTGAAACGGCGAAGCGGCCACCCCGGTGATGCGGTTTTTATCCCAGGTATACAAGGCCCCGGGGTCTTGGCCCAGCAACGATTTTACCTTGCGCAGGAGCTCCTGGGTAGTCTGGCCATATCCTCGGGGCCCGACCCCCACCGTGCCATCGGAGAGCACAATTTTAACCAGCGGCGTGGTAGCAGTAATGCCTTTGGGAGCGGTGTCGTACGCGTTCATGCCCACAAACCTGGCAAAGGTGCCCGTCCCCGTGAAGAGCGTAATGCTGCGGACGGTGGGATGCTTTTCCCGCGCCGTGGCGGGTGAGGCCAAGGCCTCCGCCGCGGCAAAGTGGGTGCCGGCCCACACGGGAACTGCCCCGGCAAGTTTTACAAAATGCCTTCTCGATACCATCGCCTTAGGGGTTGGTAAAACTTTATTGTAACATATTGACCGTCAAGTATTTATAATAAGAGCGGCGCCCGCGCATTCACCCAGGCCGCCCGGGTAACCGGCGGTGGGGGTAAGTAGGGACCACGCTCCCAGCCGCCCCACCGGTAGCGCACTAAGTATAAGGCTTTTCAGCTACTTTACCGGGGCCCAAGCCCGGCTGGTGGGTGCGGGGCGCCGATGGTTGTCGCTGTGGCGCATCCCCGACCCGGACGGGGCGCGGAAAGCCCGACGCCCCCCGCACTTGGGGATCCGCGAAAGCCTAATGAAACTGCCGGAACACTAAAGCCAGTATCCGATGACCAATAGATTGAAAGAAAAGCTTGTCAACGGCCAGCGCCCGCTGGGCACCTTCGTGCAGCTGGGCGGAACGGCCATCGTAGAGTGCCTGGCCCTGGCCGGCTTGGATTACATTATCCTGGACACCGAACACGGCCCCGGCGACGTGGGCAGTGTCCTCCCGCAACTCATCGCGGCGGAACGGCACGGCCTGACCCCGCTGGTCCGCCTCCAGGACGGCTCCCGGGCATCGATCATGCGCATGCTCGACAGCGGGGCCCAGGGGTTGGTCTTGCCCTTCGTCAACTCCGTCCAGGAGGCTCAGCAGCTGGTCCGCTACGGCAAATACGCCCCGCTGGGCGAGCGCGGCTTCGGGCCGGCCCGCGGCTCCGGGTTCACCCACGCCGCCGGGGTGCAGGACCTGGGCTCCTACCTGGACGCCTGCAACCGGGAAATCCTGTTGCTGCCGCAGTGTGAAACCCGCGCGTGCCTGGAGCACATCGAGGACATCGTGGGCGTGCCGGGGGTGGACGGCATCTTGGTCGGCCCGTTTGACCTGTCGATTGCCCTGGGCCGGCCCGGCGCTTTTGCCGACGCGGCGTTCCAGGCGGCGCTGGCCCGAATCCTGGCCGCGTGCCAGCAGACCGGCAAGTTCTGCTTTATCTATGCCGACCGGAAGACGGCCCGTCACCGATTTGACCAGGGCTTCGACAGCGTAGCGACCAGCGTGGATACGCTCGAATGCATTGCCGCCTACCAAGCCTTGGTAACCGAAGTACGCGGGTGATGCCGGGCCCTGCCCGCCCTGCCGGGTAGCCGCGCCCGTGCACCCGTCGTTCCCTGGCACTCGCCCGGATGCTGCCCTTGCCCGTAAACTAAGAATCTGAACTTCCCTTAGGCAGTCGCATGTACCGAAACTTCCTCGCCGCCTTCTTGTGGCTCCTTCCCTGGGGGCTAAGCGCCCAAACCATCCCCGTGGCCGACCAGCCGCTGAACATCTTCACGCTCGGCGACAGCAACGGCACCTTTCCCTACAGCTGGCCCGCGCAACTTCAGCAGGCGCTGCCCACGGCCCAAGTGTTCAACCTGAGCAAATCGGGCCGCACCATCGGCTTTGTCAACAACGGCGACAGCACCCTGAATTCGCTGCTGGTCCTTGACGCCAACCTGCAAAAAGCGGCGGCTTTCACCCAAGAGCGGCCCTTTGACTTTGTGGTGGTGGAGTTGGGAACCAACGATGCCAAAGCCGTCTTTGCCGACCGGCAGAAGGAGGTGCCCGCCAACCTGAAGAAGCTGCTGCTCGCCATTCGAAACTGCAGGTACCCTACGATCAACCGGGCAACGATCCTCGTCGTTTCGCCGCCGCCATACGGCTCCAAAGCCGAGGTTACGGCCAAGTACCAGGGCGGCGGGCGGCGGGTGCAGGCGATGAGCACTAGCTTCCGGAAGGTGGCCCGGCGGACCCACTGCCTGTTTGTGGATGGCTTCCACACGCCGGGCTTGAACGTGGAGACCATGACGGCCGACGGCTTGCACCTGGACGCGGCCGGTTCGCGGAAGTTGATCGAACCGGTCCTCCGGTTGCTGGCGCGGTAGGCTTGGCCGCGGGCGCGCCCGCCCGGAAATACGAAGCGATAAGGACTGATAAGGTTTACTTATCGATCCTTATCTTCGCGGAGCAGAAAGGTGTACTTTCCGCTCCGCTACTCCTTGTATTGTATGGCTCCCGAAAATCCGCTGCCCGTCGTTCCGTCCCCGGCCGCCGCCCAAGTGCCCGCCCACCTGGTGGAATCCACCCACCGCTACGTCGAGTCGGGCCTGCGCGGGGCGGCCAACACGGTGCGCGCCTATGCCGGCGATTGGAAACGGTTCTCGGCTTGGTGTACGCTGCATCAGCTCGCGGCCTTGCCGGCGCCGGTCGAAGCGCTGGTGGGCTTTCTGACGGAGCTGGCGGACGCGGGCAAAAAGTTTGCGACCATCGAGCGGCACGCGGCGGCCATCGCCAAGGCGCACGAGCTGGCCGGCGTGGAGTCGCCCACGACGGATAAGAAACTCAAAGTGCTGCTCAAGGGCATTGCCCGCGAAATCAAGACCCGCCAAAAGCAGGCCCCCGCATTTTCGCTCGACTCATTCAAGCGCACCATCCGAAGCATCGATGTGAGCGGGCCCGCCGGGCTGCGCAACCGGGCCCTGCTCCTGCTGGGCTTTACCGGCGCGTTTCGCCGCTCGGAGCTCGAAGCGCTCAACATCGAAGACTTGGCCTTTGATGACGAGGGCTTGGTGGTGACCCTGCCGCAGAGCAAAACCAACCAGCTGGGACAGGCCGAGGAAAAGGCTATCTTTTACTCGCCCGACGCGGCGCTGTGCCCAATTAGGTCGCTGCAGGCTTGGCTGCGGGTGCTCGGCCGCTCCGCAGGACCGGTGTTCGTGTCGCTGCGCAAGAACCAGCGGGTGACCACCCGGCGCATGACCACCAAGTACACCAACCTGATTGTGCAGCAGTACTTGGGCCTTCCATACACGGCCCACTCCCTGCGGGCGTCGTTCGTCACGGTGTCCAAGCTCAACGGGGCGGATGACTCGAAGGTGATGAATCAGACCAAGCACAAGACCTCGGCCATGATTCGCCGCTATACCCGCTTGGACAACGTGCGGCAGCACAACGCAGCCAAGGAATTGGGCCTGTAATACTACCAGTAGGTTCCGATTCTTACCCGTTTTCATAACCAAAATAGAAGGCAGAGGCAGAGCAACTGCTGGCCGGGCACCCGACCGCGGTAGCAGGCATGATTAACCACCGGAACCAGCGGTTTGACGCGACGGTGCAGCTCGATCCGGTCAAGCGGCAACTCACCTTCCACGAGGCCCGGCCCCAGGCAGTACCTGAACAGGCGCCTGCTCCCGAGCGAGAGCACCCCCGAATCCACTGGTAATTCTTTCTCCGACGGTAACGAAGCCGCCTCCGGACGGGAGAGGCTTTCCGGGATGGGTGTTCCCTTGCTGACGAGATATAGATTCCCTTAACGTAGCTATGATAAAGAATTCAGGCCATTGTCACAATTGTGACAATGGCCTGAATTCTTTAAAACCGAGCTGATCTTCCCAAACTCAATCACTTAAGCAATTGCTAAGATGATCGACATTGTAGCAATGCTAACAATTTGAATAATTCTAAGAATTGTAACCATTTTTACAATTGTGAAAATGCTAACAATTCTTATCAGGTATATCGCTAGGCAACAAATGCCCTCAAGTACTAACATCCCATTGTAACAATTCCCTCCACTGTCACAATTTCAACAATTGTAACGATGGTAAGAATGTCTCACATGGATTGAATTTTCATAATTGTTCTTATTTCTCCTATTGTCTACATTGCAGCCATGCAGACAATTGTATTCTCCAACCATAAAGGCGGCACGGGCAAAACCACCTCCTGCCTGAACGTGGCCTATGCGCTGACGCAAGCGGGTAAAACGGTCCTCCTGGTGGACTGCGACAGCCAATGCAATCTCTCTCAAAGCTTTTCGTACCGCGCGCCGGAGGGCAAAACAATCGGGGCCGTCTTGCTGGGCCTGGCCAGCTTGTCCGACGTCGTGCAGGAAGTGGGGGAGGGGCTCTACCTGGTGCCGAGTTCCCCGGACCTGTCCGAGGTCGAGGAACGCATCAGCAAGAAGCCCGGCGCGGAGTACGCCCTGCGGGAGGTTCTGGAAGAAGTAGAAGAGATTGACTTCTGCTTGGTCGATACACCCGGGGGCTTGGGCAAGCTGACGTACGCGGCCCTCACGGCCGCCGATGCCGTCTTTATTCCCGCGCAGCCCGAATACTACGGCATCGAGGGCCTAGTAGGCCTGCTCGACGTCTGTCAGCAGGTGCAAAAGCGACTCAACAAAACCCTCAAAATTGGGGGTCTGTTTTTTACCCAGTACAACCGCAGTGATCGCCGCCGGGCGCAGCGCGATATGGTCAGCCTGCTCGAATCCCACCCCGTGTTTGGCCCGTTGGTGATGCACACGACGATTCGGCCCAACGTGAGCCTGGTGGAAGCCCAGATTGAAAAAGAAAACATTTATACCTGGGCCCCCCTGTCGGCCGGGGCCCAGGACTACCAAGCCCTCACCCACGAAATTCTTTCCCGACTATGAGCGACACCAGCAGCAAAAGCAAGCCCCGCTTTGGTAACAAAGTCCTCGCCTCCATCACGGAGCGCATCGAGCCAACGCCGGAAAAACCGCCGCTGCTCCCCGAAGAGGAGCAGACGGTCTGGGTCTCCTTTACTACCGCCGTCACCCGCGAAACGTATATGAAATTGAAGCAGGCTGAGTACTGGGAGCCGGCTTTCCTTTTCAAAGAGGTGACGGAAGCGGCGCTCCTGAACGAATTAAAAAAGTACCCCAACGCCGAAAAGCCCCTGCCTCCCGCCGCCCTGGAAAAGCTGCTGCGCAGCAGTAAAAAGTTGCGTTAAGGGGTGGACAGCGCTCCGCTGGGACGGTCGCCCGCGAGCCCGACTGCGTCTTGGTTTTCCCTTCCGGTATACGGGCATCGCTTGGCCATCGCGCCTCTGGCCCCATCCATCTCCTGGGCTAGCTCGGTAGGCGCCCCGCTGAGGGCCACGGGTAGCGGCGCCCACCATCAACAACTACTAGGAGCCCTACGACGCCTTCTGGCGCACAGCGGGCACGCTGCCGCCCGCCAAGCAGAGTGGAGCAGGTTATTTTGTCTCCCCGGGCAACCGCCTTGCTTCAGGAGAGGGGCCGGCTCCGGGGACGGTAGGGGAGGGGACAGCCGCCCGCCCGACATGTTGGGCCGCCCGCTTCCATTCCTGGTCCTGGAACCTATCCGGAAACAGAAACTCGCCTTTGGTCAACCAGGAAATCCCAAACGCCACCAAGGCCACGCCCTCGAGCCAAAACACCGGCCTGAGTTCCTGCAGCCGGCTGTGCTCCCCCACAGAAAGTAGGCCCCCAGCAGGACAATGCAGGTGGCCATCAATACCCCACAGCCCCGGTAGATCCGGTTTCGGATCCGTTTGCGGGGAGTAACGAGTCCATCGGTTCTGAAGAAGAGAACCAGGGAGAAGAACGTAAATACGCCAAATAACAAGCCGGCGGAAATGTAGTGCACGGTGCCGACCCAGGGGGCGAGGGCCCGGGGTTCCAAGGTGCAGAGGGGATAGGGCTTTTCTAGGGGAGTGGGGAAGAAGGCAACTCCCAGCGCAAAGAGAGAGGCGGCCTGGCCCGCTCGGGCATCCCACCGGGAGTGGGCCCGGTACGAAAAGAGAAAAAAAGCAACCATGCACAGTACCCCCACCAGTACGTCCCGCATTCCGGTGTGATAGTAGCCACTGATGGAGCTCTGCAGCCCAGGCCAGGGGCAATTCCCCAACACCAAAGAACCCACGACCAGGAGCCCGGGTAAGGCAATACCCAACAGGCCAACCATCTTGCGCAACGTTCGGTAGGAAATGACAAAGGATGGATCCATGCCCGTGGCGGTTGCAGGCTAAAAAGAAGAGGAGAGGCCCCTGGGCGAGGGAACGAAAGCCCAACCGGTCAGGCTTCCTTGAGGAGCCAGGCTACTCCCTGCGCATCCTGTTTTTGGCAAAATCCCTGTGAGAGGTAGACGAGCTCCAGGTGTTCCTCAAACGTAGCCCCCTTGGCCGAATTCTTGCGCTGCAGCACGTCGAAAGCTTCCCGGGCCTCCTGCAGGCGGTAGCGAATAACTTGCGCCGGGGGGGCCGTAGTTGGCTTGCGAGCGGTAGCTTTCTGCCGCTGCTGCAGCGCCTTGCGGTATTCCTCCACCAGGTGGCCTTTCGTGATGGCCGTAAAAACGGCGCCCGCCAAGCTTTTGATTTTTCCCTGGCTGTTTTTGGCCCGTTGCTGCTGCACCACGTACGGCACGTACCCAGCCTCCACTTCCCCCTTATCAATGAGTTCCCCAATCGTCGCAATGCTGCTGGCCGAAACGCCCGCTTCCAGCAGGGCTTTTTGCCATTCCGTGGTCGCCGGCAGCGAAGGCAACAGGACCTCACTGGTCACGGGAGCAAAGCGGAAGCGGATCTCCTCGACGCTGTTGTTTTTGCCCCGCAGCAACTCGTATTCAAAGGCCAGGTTCGTTTGCGAGAGCTCATGCTGAGCCCGATCCAGCACCCGCAGGCGAAACAAGGGGAACTGTTTGTACTGCCCTTCCAGATCCAGCACGCGCTTGAGCTCGTCCACGCTGATGGTGCGCGTGCCAAAGCTTCCGTACTGTTTGAGCAGCCAATAAATGCGGTAGGAGTGGGCACTTTTCAGCTTGAGCAGCTGCATGAGCTGGGCCTGGGTGAAGTTGCCGTCGTTGAGCTGCAGCAGGTGCTCGCGCACCCGGTCGTTGAAGCGCACGACGAGGGCGCGCTCTTCGCTGCTGTAGTCAGCGTAGGCCATGAGCGGAGTGTTGGAAAAGCTGGGGGCTTCTTCCAACGTTTTGCCCGCCCTTTTTTTCTTACTCGGCCGTTCAATGTAGAGCACCCGCGAAGCCAGCAGGGCGCACATATCCTTGAGCTGCTGGTAGTCGTTGCTGCTGGGGCGCCGGCCCGAAACGGCCACCACCTCCGTCACCGGAATGCGGAGTTCGTGAAATTCCGTATCCTCCCGGTTGATGCGGGCCAGCATGGCCATGAACAGCCGCATTTCCAAGGTGGTGAGGGCAAAGCGGGCATTCACCAGGTCGTTGCGTTGCACGACCAGCTTGCTGACCGGCTCGGGGGCTTCGTGGCTGAACAGGTCTACCTGCATAACGGATACACATCAAAGGCGGGTTGGGGAAAGCAAAGTATTACAAAAAATGATGCTGTAATAGGCTTTCGTGCTTTTGGTAATAGGGGAAACGCCTCGTCTCGTGCTTCTGGTAATAAGCGCTTCGTGCTTTCCGTAATAAGCTTTCGTGCTTCTGGTAATAGGGGTTTCGTGCTTCTGGTAATAGAACTGGCAATTAAGCTGCTGTAATTCAGGAAGTTATGCAACCCGTAATAATAGGTAATATTATAAATAAGGAAAAACTACCGTTTAAAAGGGGACGTTTTTTAAGAATTTGTTGGGATAGATTACCAAGGAACGCCCGCAGTAGAGTTCAGCGGTAAGGTCGTAAATCTGGCGCGGCGCGGCGCCCCTTCGTGCTTTTGGTAATAGGCTCCGGATGATGATTTCTGTGTAAATTGCTGTATTACAGATGATTACGAAGTAGCCAGTTTCCCGGAAGCAATGGGTACATACGGCAGGGCTATTACCAAAAGCACGAAAAAATACATCCGTTTACCTTAAAGCAAGGCCCCTATTACAAAAAGCACGAAGGCTAGGGAGGCGCCATCTTCAGCGGCAAGTTTACAGCCTATATTTTTCGTGCTTTTTGTAATAGAGGGCTTGCTGGATGCAGGATGGATGTGGTGACAGGAATTAGTAGCGGTCAAGGGAATCACGGAGTTCGGGTCTGATAGTAAATAACATTATTTTAAGCCGTAATGGATTTAGTAAAAGCTAAATCAAAATATAAAGGGTTGGGTTTACACAGTATAAAAATGCGATCTGCGGGCTTCTACCGCATATCTTTGGTATATAATTTTGGCGTGGCGATTGGAAAGCTGTAGAGGGTATGTAATAGTATTAAACCTGTAAGTGCATTTGTACTATTTTAGACTATGGAAAGCGGCCATCAGTAGGGCTTCCGTCGGCAGGGGCCGGAAGCCAGGGGGCTGCCTGCGATAGCACTCTTCCCATTATGCGTTGAGCACCTTGGCGCGGGCCTGCACGAGCAGGTGCGCGCCTTTTTTGGTCTATTGCCGGTCCATTGCCTCTGTTGCCGCTTGACCAAGCGCTTGGTCAGGGCTTGATTTACTGCCGACTCGACAAAGCCGGTAGAGACGCGTTCACCGTAGCGCCGGTGCGCCGAATAGTCTACGGTGGCGGCGCTATTCTGCTCCACATAGGTTTGAAAATCAGCGATTAACCAAAGAAGCGGCTGACTCCGACTGCCCCCCACTTTTTGATGCGCTCGGCGGTTTGGGCCGTCGCTTTCCGCAACTCCTGCCGGAGCCGGTACGCCCCACCTACCGCGCCTCGACACCTGTCGAGGCGCGGTAGGTGGGGCGTACCGGCGGACAAATTATAGGAAGACGCGCGGGCTACTTGAGCTTGATGCCCTGCGCCTCCATTGCCTGTTCCTGCTTGGCGTGGTTGGCCAGGAACTCGGCGTGCTGGGCCTCCGTGCGCTCGGTGCCCAAGCTGGCCAGGTGCTCGCGCAGCTTATCGGCCGGCATATCGGCGCCGTACGAGGGGGTGCCGGGCTGCTGCCGCCACGATTCGTGCAGGGTGCCGTCGTCCACGGCATCAAAGCCCAACTCTTCTACCAAGGCCATGACCTTCTGCTTGGCGGCGGCATCGTCGCCGGCCACGGGCAGGGCAATGCGGCCGGGCGTACCGGCGGGCAGCCCCTTGCCTTCGAGGTGATGGGCGTAGATGTTGTTGAACACCTTCACCACCGGGCGGCCCAGGTGCTGCTGCACCCATTCGCTTTCGGTAAGGCTGCCCGTTTCCAGCTCCGGAATTCGGCCGTCGCGCAGCATGGGGTAGTAGTTGCTCGTGTCGATGACGGGCACCTCGGCCGGTACGCCCTCGAAGAGGTCTTTGGGCAGGTCGGGGATGTTTTTCAGCGGAATGGTGACCACGATAATATCGCCGTGGCGGGCCGCTTCCTGGGCCGTGACGGGGGTGGCGCCGGTCTTTTGGGCCAGGTCCTGCAGCGTCTCGGGACCGCGGGAGTTGGCAATGTAAACCGAATGGCCGAGGCTGGTGAGCCGTACGGCAAGGGCGCTGCCGATGTGGCCGGCCCCAATAATTCCAATGTTCATGTTCGTAAGATTAACGAGGAGGTAGGCCCCTGCTACGCGCAGCAACCCACCTTAAGACCACTCACCCAGTCCGATTGTTTGGATGGGGGCCGTTGCAACGGGGCGCAACCGGGCGCTTGGCCGCCGAAGCAGCCTGCGCCTAGTGCAACACGGCCGTACGCCCTTGTTCACCAGCCCGTTCTTTCACTCACCCCCAGAAACGGCAGCAGGTGAGCCGGCGCCGCGGCGCGTCGGGCTTAGTCGCAGCACCAGGAGGAAAGACAAGCATCGGTGGCAAACTTCAGAATGCCCAAACAGGTAGCCAAGGCAGGATGTGCCGGGGTCAAATCCTCAATATGCCCCTATAATCAATTGGCAATCAATGGATTATAACATAAAGCTATTTTAACGAAGCCGCAGTGTGTATGCTTAAGAGCTGCGGAAAACATGATAGCGCCCCAACGGCAGCGGGCATCCCGGTAGAAGGGTGGCAAGCGGGTCAAGGGGCCTGCCCCACAGGGAGGGAAAACAGAACAGGTCGCGTCGTTAATCGGCTCAAGAATATCCCGTAAGCAACTCCCCTTAATGCAATAACTGTAGAAAATTTCTAATAAAGTTTATTCACATTCCATTACCTTGTACCGCTTTCGATTATAGTGTGCTCAATTACTATTATGCTGGGTATTAGCTGATTCAGGGGTGCAAGCCGGCAAGGCCAGGCTGCTGAGGTAACTGCCGGGTGGTGCCCCAATGGATTATTCATTCTTCTGACTGGGTGTACCCATTTGCCAGTGCCTGTTGCTGAGTTTCGCGGCCGCTCGGCGAAGCAGAACCTATCGTAATTAGTTGGCCCCTAACCGGTCGAAAAACCCATTAAGAAGGGCTTGATCCTTCGTTGTTGCCCTGCTTGGTGCCACCTGAAAAATGAAGCATGAATAGAAAATTTACGCTGGTTATTTTAGTACTGGTTGGTTTCCTGCTGGGGTCAATACAGCGAGCGGCGGCGCAGCGCACGGATATCCGGGGCTTTGCCGATGCGTACAGCTACTACCAAAAGGGCAAAGTCAATTTTGGCTTGGGCGAACAGGATTTGTTCATCACCTCGGCGGTAACCGATCGGTTGTCTTTTCTGGGCGAAACCGTGTTCAAGTATTCGCTGGCTTCTCCGACGGATTTTGACATCAGCATCGAGCGCATCATTCTGAAGTATAATTACGCCGGCAACCACAGCATCTTGCTCGGAAAGCACCATACGCCGGTCAATTATTGGAACGATACCTACCACCATGGCCGGGTGTTCTTTCCGACCATTGACCGGCCCCTGGCCTTCTCGCAGGGCATCATCCCGCTCCATACCACGGGCGTTAGCTTGCAGGGCCAAAATCTGGGCCGGCTGCGCTTCGGCTACGACGTGATGCTGGGCAATGGCTTGGGCTCGGGAGATGTAGACGACAACAACGCCTTCAAATCGGTTACGGTGGCCGTGCACGTCAAGCCCAAGGACGGCTTGCGCCTGGGCGCCTCCTTGTACCGCGACGTCATCTCCAAGGGCAGCACCCTGCACAACCACTCGGGCGGGGTGAACACGCTGGCCCGGGCCAGAATAAACCAGCACATCATGACCGCCTCGGTTTCCTACACCGACTCCGTCTTCTCGAAGAAGTACGAACTGCTCGCCGAGAGCAGCATGGCCGTCAACAAAGCCGACAGCCTGGGCGCGCAAAACACCATGGCCTCTTACGTCTACGCGGGCGTCCGGCTCACCGATAAATTCATTCCCTACGTTCGCCTCGATGACGTCCGGTACCGCAAGCACGAGGTGTATTTTCTAAACAACAACATTCAATCCTTCGTCGGCGGGTTACGCTACGAATTAAATTATCTGGCAGTGCTCAAACTCGAATACCAACGCACAAAAAGTCAGATGACCCCTGACTTTGACAAAATAGTTTTTCAGGTAGCCGTTGGCTTTTAAATGCATCCGCGTATGGCTTGGGTCTGCCGATTTATTTTCCGGGTAACCATCCTTCTGTTAGGCTGCCACGCGCCCGCATTTTCGCAGGACATGAACCTGGTCGTCATTGCAAACGGCAAGGGCGTGCCCTCCGAAATGAAGATGGAACAGCTTAAATCCGTTCTGAAAGGCGAAAAATTGCGGTGGCCGGACGGGAGCAAAGTGGTGATCGCCCTCTTGAAAAGCAATACGCCCATCGGGGTGAGCACCAGCAAGAAGATTTACAACATGAGCGCAAACGAATTGAATAAGTACTGGCTGGCGCTGGTCTTTCAAGGCAAAGCCGACGCGCCCAACTTTTTTAATTCCGAAGCGGAGCTGGAAGAATTTGTCTCGCAAACCACGGGCGCCATTGGCGTGGTCAGCCAGCCGCCGGCGGGCGGCAAAACCGTCGTCGTCGACGGCAAGCGGGTGTTATAACAACGTTTTCGATTTGGTCTACTCTGTATCGTAACGCACTGATGCTTAACAACTTATACTGGACGCTGCTCTGGCAAAATGTTCGGCGCGCGCGCCTGACGGTGAAGACCAAGATCTGGATGACGGTGACCAGCATCGTCTTGCTATTTTCTTTCTTCGTGCTGTTTTATTTGCCCGCCGTGCAGGAACGCTACCTGCTGAGCAATTTCAACAAAGAGGTGCAGAACCACGCCAACACGGTCGCTTTGGGGGTGAAAATTGCCATGACCGAGCAGAACTTCCAGGGGGTGCAAACGGCCATGGACTTTGTGAAGAAAGACCCGCTGTTGCAGTTTGTCAGCTTGGTGCAAACGGATACGGTTTGGAACGCCACGCATTCCCGCTACCGCATAAACCGCACGGTTTTTAAGACTTACCCGGAGCAAAAAAAGATCGACGTCAATGCCGTCGCCAACGACTCCACGGTGATCAAGCGCGCGGGTTTCAGCACCCCGAGTATGAAAGGGGAAATTGTGTTGGCGTTCTCAACCCGGGAGATTATTCAAAGCAAAAAGCAGATCCGCATCACCTCGTTATTTTTCAGCTTCGTCGTTTTCAGCATCGGCATCGTCATCGGGTTTGGCCTAGCGCGCAACATTTCCATTCCCGTGTTGCAGCTACGGGATGCCGCGACGAAAGTGGGCCGGGGCGACCTCACCCAGCGGGTGCTCAGTAATTCGCGCGACGAGATCGGCGAACTCGGAATTGCCTTCAATAAAATGGTGAACGACTTGGCCATGGCCCGCCGAGAGCTGGAAGACCGGAGCAGCGAGTTGCTCCTGCAAAAGAAAAAGGCCGACGATTTACTCGTGGGGCTTAACAAGACCCTCACGGACTTGAAAGAAACGCAGGAGCAGCTCATTCGCCAGGAGAAACTGGCTTCTATTGGCCAGCTAACCAAGGGGTTAGTAGACCGCCTGCTTAACCCGTTGAACTACGTCAGCAATTTTGCGGGCATCACCACCGAGCTGCTCGAAGAAAGCCGGGAGCTGCTGGCCGTTGATAAATACGCCGCCGATGAACACGTGCAGACGGAGCTGATTCCGTTGCTCACGATGATCGGAACCAACACCGAAAAAATCAAAGAGCACGGGTCGAGCCTGACGAGAATCGTTCGGAGCATGGACAAATTGCTACAGGTTAAATCGGATCTTTTTGTCGAGACGGACCTCAATTCGTTTATTGAAAACCAGTTGGTGGTCTACAAAAGCGAAGCCGGGAAAAGCCAGTGCCCGCTGGAGTTTATCAAAGGCATACCTCCCAAAAATGGGGTCGTCAAGATACTGCCCGCGGAACTGAGCTCCGTGCTTTTCAGCCTGTTGGACAATGCCTTGTATTCTTTGCAAGAGAAGTCCCGCTTAGACGAGCATTTCAAGCCGAAGCTTACGGTCAAAACCGCCTTTTCCGAGGAAGCTGTGGAGATCATCATTCAGGACAACGGCACGGGCCTGTCAGACGCGGAGAAGAAGCAGCTGTTTTCTCCGTTTTTCACCACCAAGCCCACGTCGCAGGGCACGGGGCTGGGCCTGTTTGTGAGCCAGGATATTGTCAAGACGCACAAAGGCAACATATCCGTCGATACAAAGCCGGATTCGTTTACCGCCTTCATCGTTAGCTTGCCGGTCGCCGCGTCGGCATTAAGCTGATCCGTACGGCAAGTGACACCCGCCGCCCTCGCCCCGAGACTGCCGCCCGCAGGGGCCCCCTGCTGCCGCGGAACCTCGTACCTTGGGAGCAGTCCTTAGCCTTGCTCATGTCCGATTCTCCTCGCCTGCCCACCGGGCCCGATTCCTTAGCGGCCGAAAACCAGGCGTTGCGCGCCGAAGTCCGCCACTTGCGGGCCCAACAAGCCGCCCCGCCCGACGCGGAGGCGCCTAGCCAAGCGCGGTTTCGCACTGTGTTCGAGAATTCGCCTCTGGGTCAGAAAATCATCACCGCCGACTTGACCATCCGCCAGGCCAACCGCGCCGTGGTGCACATGCTGGGCTTCACCCGGACCGACGAACTGGTCGGGCGCAAAATCCGCGAATTTGCCCACCCCGACTTCCAGGCCGATTGGCAGGAGCTGCAGCAGCGCCTGTGGGAGCACCAACTGCCGGCCTTCACACTGGAAACCTGCTTGGTGCGCGCCGACGGCTCCTCCTTCTGGTGCCAGGTGCACTCGGTGCTTTTCCCCGACGCCGACGGGGAGCTGGGGTATACGATCCTGGAAGACATTTCCGCGCGCAAGAGCCTGGAAGCCAAGCTTAAACGCCTCTACGACGCCCAGGAAACGATCCTTCAGCTGGCCACCCATGACCTGAAGGCTCCCATTGCCCAGATCGAGCTGCTGGCTGACCTGCTGCAACGGGAGGTAGCCAGCCGGGAGAGCCCCGACGGCCCGCCTCCGCCGGAAATGGTGCACTATTTTGCCTTGATCCAGCACGCGTGCGCCCACGCTACGGGGCTGCTCGACGACGTGCTCTACGTGGGCGACCTCGACGCGCAGGGGCTGGCCAAGCAGCCCACGGACCTGAACGCCTACTTGGCCGCGCGCCTGGAGGGGCACCGCCTGCTGGCGGAGGAAAAGGGGATTGCCCTGGCCCTGGCGGTGCCGGCCGAGAGCGTGTACGCCGCCCTACACCCGGACAAGTTTGGCCGGGTGCTGGACAACCTGCTGGGCAACGCGCTGAAGTTTACGCCGGCCGGCGGCACCATCACCCTGGGCCTGCGGGCCCGCGCAGGCCGCGCCCGCATCCGGGTGCAGGACACGGGCATCGGCATTCCGGGCAAGCTGCACGCGCAGCTCTTCGACAAGTTCAACCCCACGCGCCGCGCCGGCCTGCACGGGGAGACCACCACGGGCCTGGGCCTGTTCATCGCCAAGCAAATCGTGGAGCTGCACGGGGGCCACATCTGGCTGGAAAGCCGCGAGCAGGAAGGCACCACCTTTTTCGTCGAATTGCCCTAGCCGGAGCCGGCCACGCAGCCGCGTCCACTGCCCGCCCGGAGCGCCTAACACAGGACGCTTTCTTCAGGGCACGCCCAGCTGCCCCAGCCCAGCTGGCTTGTGGGAGGGGTACGTCAAAGCCAAAATGCAGGAGGCCGGCGGTCCTTTCTCGGGCTTTAGGGCGGGGAGGGTGATGGTGAAGGTGGTGCCCACGCGGGGGCACTCTGCACCGCAATGGTACCGCCGGCATTGTCCACGATGCGCTTGACCATGTAGAGGCCGATGCCCGAGCCCTCGACGGGGTCGTGCAAGCGGCGGAACAGGCCGTAGAGCTTGTCCTGCTGGTCGGGGCTCAAGCCGCGGCCGTTGTCCTGCACGGAAAGTACTACCGCACTGTTTGCAGCGCGGTGACACCGCACCTGCACGACGGGTGGACGCCCCCGGTTGCTTGGTACTTGACCGCGTTGCTCAGCAGGTTGTAGAGGATACTGCGCAGGGGGCGCGGGGCGAACGACACCCAGGGGCACATAGCGACTCCACAGTTTCAGCGGGCAGGTTGTCGGCCCGTTGTAGCCGGGAAACGTCCGTGAGCTGGGCGATGCTCGGCTGGGCCGGTAAAGCTGACGACGAGCAACTCCTCGTGGCGCTGGGCCGCAAGGGAGGGATCAGGGTTGTAGCCCTCGGGCTGACCGGAAACCTCGTAGCGCCCGGCCTTACCGGTTTCAAACACCTGCCGGCAACCTCGACAACAAAGAGCTGGTCGCCGGACTGGCGCATCACCAAGTTAACTATATGATTATCAATAATTTATCCTAAATACCCGTGCCCGACCGGAGTCGGTATCTGATCCGCCGCCTCGAGTTAAGAAAGCAGGCGGAGCGTCTGCGGGTCGGGTTTGCCGTGGAAAAACTGGTCCAGCACAGCCTGGAACACCGGCGAGGCGTGGGGCAGGGCGGCAAACAAGGTCATGCAGGAGCGCAGCTTTAGGTCGTCCGGGTACCCGAAAATAGCCGTCGCATCCCGGCTCGGCTGGGCCAGCAGGACTTCGCAGAGGCGAAGCAGCCGGGGCCCGAGCAGCGGGTGCTGCACATAGGCTTGCGCCTCGGCCGCGTCGTGCAGCCCATAGTGCTGGGCCGTGGCGCTGCGGCCCAGCCCGCGGAGCTGCGGAAATATATACCACATCCAGTGGCTGCGTTTGCGGCCCTGCTGGAGCTCAGCCAAGGCGTGGGCATACGACGCTTCCTGCGCGTCCACAAACCGATCTAAGAAGTGTTCAGGACGCATTCGGCAGGGGGGTTGGGGCGTTGTCGGGGGCGAAACCAGCGGCCCTGGCCACCGCTGGGTCCGAAATATCGCTGAGGCCGTTGAGCACGAGGGGCACAAGGCCCCAAAAGAGGGCCACCGTGCGGGCTGCCCCGGCCTGGCGGGGGAGCCCGTAGGCCAGGGCCAAAAACACGGGTCCGCCCACTTGCCCGATGCGCACGTGGGTGCGAAAGCTCAACAGCGGCACTAGCCCCGTGGGAAAGCGCGTGCAGCACCCAATCACGCCTTCGCCCAAGGCGTTGACCAGGATCTGCACGGCCGCCGGCTTGTTGCGCCGCGCTGCCCACGCCGCACAGCCCAGCATCAGCGGGAAGCAGAGGCGGTCGATCACCGCGTGGGCGCGGGGCGAGACCAAGTCGGTGGCCCGACGCGGACGGAAAGTGGGCAGGGGAGCGCGGAAGAAGCTCATGGGCCAGAACGACAGCCAGAAGGAATTTCTCACTTACGCGGCCGGCAAGCCGAAGTTTTCCGCCCGGTTTTCTTACTTAAACCCAAACAGAAATGGAAATACAAAGGTCACGATCAAAGCCCAGATGCCGTACAGGGGCAGGTACCCGGCAATGGCTTTCCCCACGCTGGAAAGGGGCGCTTTCCGGGTCAGCACCCGGAAAAGGTGCGCCGTGACGAAGAGCAGGTTGATCAGGATCAGGCCATTGCTCCCCAGCACCGCCGCCCGGTTGGGCGTGATTCCCCAGGTGGAAATCCGGAACAAAATGGCCGACAACGCAATGCCGTTCACCAAGACGGTTACCGCCGACAGCAGAAACAGCACCCACACTTCCGCCGGCCGTTTGGGGATGGGGGAGGCTTCGGCAACCGAAAAGAAAATGATGGCCATCACGCCAACTAGTAACGCATTGAAAATCAATAAGAATTCCCGGTCGTTGTACGGGTCTTTGCCCGAATACACGATGGCCACCAGATACACGACCAACATCACCAGCACCAAGGGGCTGAAGATTTTCGCAATGACCGGCGAGACTTTGCCCACCAGTTGGGGGTTGGTCTGGGTCAGGTAGGTGCCGACCATGGGGGCCGCGGCCAGCCCGAAAATCCCCACGTAGTCCTTGTACAGCGTTTCAATACGAAAGCCAATCAGGGAGAACAGGCCAATGGTGATGCCGGTCATGAGGGCGCCGGCGATCAGGATGAGCGTGATCATGACGACCAGGTCGCCGTTATACTTTAAAAAGCGCAGCCGCTTCTCCTCGTCATTTCGCGGCGTGCCGACAAAGGCGAACCCCAACACCGCCCAGAGAAACACCAGCAAGTGCAGGCAGGATAAAATTAGCGTGTCGCTTTTCTGAACATCGGGCAGGGAATTGATAAAAAGCACCCCTGCAAGGGTCGCTCCGACCAGGAAAGCCCATTTGCTGGAGGCCAATTTGTTCTTCCAGGCGAAGTAGGCCGATAGCATGGGGAAAACGACAAAGCCGATGTTTCGGGGGTAAAAGAACTCTTCGGCTAACGGCAAAAAGGCCGGCAGCTTGGCAATCGTCCAGGCGATGAGCGAAGCCAGCACCACAAACACCAAGTCCTGGCGGGTGCCCCAGGAAATTTCGTTGCTGGCGTACTGCAACCGCTCGCGCCAAAAGCCAACCAAGGGGTGGTTGGGAAGGTCAGGCAACAGCGCCGCAAAAGCGCGCTTAAACGCGGGTTTGTCGCTTCGGTACAACCGTTCCAGTTTTCCGGGGTTGTCGAGGTTGGCCAGGATCTCATCTTTCATAACACTGCACGGTAAAGTACCGGATTGGGAACCGGTTCCGGGGCGCCCGGTCCGGCGCGAGCCCGCCATCCGGTTCGCGCCCCGCTACCGTACAAAAGAAAGAAAAGTACTTTGCATTTCAAAGTATTTGTCAGCCGAAGGCGCTCGGCGTGTTGAAGCGGCCATCGGGAGGCGAAGGCAGGACGTTTGGGAGTGGCTGCACCGGGGTCTCCATCCGAGCCTGGACTGCTTGGGCCGCATTCCGCACTTCCCACCCCGCAGACTACAAAGTCTACGCAACGGCGGCGTTCTCTGCCCTGACCTTGAACCGTGCTGCTACCCAGTGCAAAGCTGGCAAAAGGCTAATGCCTTAACTTCACCACTTTGTAGTTATCAGTCAACTGCCAGTCAATCAATAGATTACGTGGATCAACCCCTGCTCTGCCGGGTCGGCCGGGTACCGTCAGCACGATCGTCTGCGGGCCGGATTTGATCCGGCGCTTTTGCAGATACAAGGGCTTGCCGACCTCCTGCCCCGCTTCGGCGGGGGCGAAGACACCGATTTACGCTTACTCCTGCATCGGTAATTTCGCCTCGGTGCCGGCGCTATCCACTATGAGCTTGTTGGCCAGGTGGGAGAGGGAACCCTGTTTCGCCTCCGGTGCGGGGCCGCCGTCCTCGGTAGCATAGCGCGGACCAGCACGGCCCTGATCACCGCTCGGCCGGGGCTAGGAGCGGGTTTGGGGTTTTAGGAATTGGTCATCTGCGCTGTGCGAAAGCCTGGCGTTCTGGAAGCAAGTTACCTTTCCTAGACAGCCACTAAAACCAATCACCTTCGCCTGCTAGGTCGACTACCAGCTACAGAAAAAAGGAAAATGGAGAAAGGAGGTTTTAAATTATAACGGGTAAAAATAAAGGCACCTCTCTTACAAAATGACCAGCTTACTTATCAAGTAAATACTTACTTGGTAAATGCCCAAGAAATTTAAGTAAGGTAATTTGTATCGGTATTGGGCCTTGCCCAAGCACCTGGATAACCACAGTATTTCACACCCTGCAAAAAAAGCCATGATGAGAACCGCGACGTTTCGGAAATCACTTTTCACTTTGGTTCTGGTGCTCGGGGCGGTACTTGCGCGTGCCCAGCAAATAAAACGCCCCCTTGTTTCGCCGCAGCTCAATGCAGACAACACTGTTACCTTTCGTTTGAAAGCCCCTGCGGCCACGTCAGTAAAGATTAAAGGCTCCTGGATGAAAGAAAATGAAGGCGCTATGGCGATGACGAAAACCGACTCAATCTGGTCTTTTACAACGTCAAAACTCAATCCGGATTTTTATCGCTATAACTTCTATCTGGAAAGCGTCGAAGTTCTCGATCCGGCCAATTCCTACGCAGAACGGGCCGGCACCCGCTACGAAAGCATCTTTATTGTAGGCGGCCCAAGCAGTTTGTATACGGTAAAGGATGTGCCGCACGGAGCCATTTCAGCCGTGTGGTATAGCTCGCCAACGCTCGGAATGAACCGCCGAATGATGGTATACACGCCGCCCACTTATCAGGAAAATAAAACGAAGCGCTATCCCGTATTGTACTTATTGCATGGCGCGGGCGGGGACGAATATTCCTGGATCGCGCGGGGGCCCGTAGGTGCCGTTTTGGATAATCTGATCGCCGCAGGCAAGGCTAAAGAAATGATTGTGGTAGTAACCAATGGCTACCCCGAACAATTTGCCTCCCCGAATGCCGGTCCTGTAAACCCCAATCCCCAAGCCGGGGTCAATAACATGGGCGACGGACGCTTTGAAAAAAGCCTGGTAAACGACGTAATGCCCTTTATCGAAAAAAGATATCGAGTGTATGCCGATAAAAACAATCGTGCCATTGTCGGTTTTTCTATGGGCGGGCTGCAAACCCAACACATCACCAACTCGAACCCCAACTTGGCCGCCTACATCGGAGTTATGAGCATGGGTTTACAGGATAACAACCGGTTAAACAATTTTAATAAGGAAGAATACGACCAACAAATCAAAGCCCTTGTCAAGGCCAATCCTAAGCTGTACTGGATCGGCATTGGAAAAGAAGATTTCCTCTATTCATCCGTCGTTAACCTGCGAAAAAAGTATGGTGAAGCGGGGTTGAAATACGAATACAGAGAAACCGAAGGTGGGCATACTTGGTCCAACTGGAGCTTGTACCTGTGTGAATTAGTACCGAAGCTTTTTAAATAGCCGCGTGCCTTCACTGTTTCCGTTCATTCAAAAAGTTCGGTCAGTTCTTGCCTGTGGGTTTCGAGAGTTCGAACCGGGCTGTTCCTGGGTTGGGAGGACGGGTGAAAAGCTTAATTCCTTAAACCGAGGGTTCTTTGCTCGGTTGTTAACAATGCGTCCGTTCGCCTCAACGGAAATTCTTGCCAACCCTGCTCAGAGGATACGCAACAATGCCGTAGCTTTGCAACATGCTTCAGCCTCAAAACCTGTTAATGAAGCGCGGGACCCTGCTCGGCAGGGAACCGCAAGTGGACCGGAAGGTCTTCACCACCACTGGTTTTCCTAATTTTGCCGCTGGTATTTCTGTTGTTTTTCCTGGGTGTTGCCCCGCCACCGTTTCGGATTCCGAAACGGTTTTTTTATGTCCATTGAGTTCGTCAAACGCTGGCTGGCTGGCAGATACGGCTTCCCCCTTTCCGTTTTTTAGTTAGACGACCTCCCTTTCCCTCCACTCCGGTATGGCACGTAAAGACCTGCTCGACATTGCATCCCTCCACCGTGAGGAAATCGAGTTCCTGCTCGACCAATCCACGTCCTTTAAAAAATTGTTCACCCAGTCGGTGAAGAAAATCCCCGCCCTCGATGGCAAGTCGGTGCTCATGCTGTTCTACGAGGCCAGCACCCGGACGCACTCCTCCTTCGAGGTGGCCGCCAAACGCCTCTCGGCAGAGGTGACGAATTTCAACGTCGACCACTCCTCCATTACCAAGGGCGAGTCGGTGCGCGAGACCATCGAGACGCTCCAGGCGATGCGCACCGACTACATCGTCGTCCGCCATAGTCACTCCGGCCTGCCCGGCATGATTGCCCGCCAGACGACGGCGTCGGTCATCAATGCCGGCGACGGGGCGCACGAGCACCCCACCCAGGCCCTGCTCGACGCCTTCACCATCAAGGAAAAATTTCCCGACCCGAGGGGCAAAAAAGTCCTCATCATCGGCGATATTCTCCACTCCCGCGTCGCGCGCTCCACCAGCACCCTGCTGCAAAAGCTGGGCGTCGAGGTCGCTTATCTGGGCCCAGGCTCACTGGTGCCCAAGTATATCCCGGAAAGCATCCGCCGCTTCACCGACTATGAGGCAGCCATGGCTTGGGCGCCCGATGTGGTGTACCTGCTCCGCGTGCAGCTGGAGCGCCAGGATGTGCAGTTTTTCCCCAACGTCCGGGAATACCACCGGGTCTACGGCATCACCAACGCCCGGCTGGCGGAAATCCGCCAGCGCGGCCTCTACATCATGCACCCCGGCCCCGTGAACCGGGGGGTTGAACTCTGCGACGCCGTCATGGACTATGAGCGCAGCCTGATCACCAACCAGGTCGAAAACGGCATCTCCATTCGCATGGCCGTGCTCGACTGGCTCACGCCGGGCGGGGAATTCCCGAGGCAGGAATCGTATGCCGCACGGCAGCGCGCTGGCGCAACGCTACTTATGCCCTAAGTGCCAAGCGTAGCGGCTGACTCTGCTTTTTACTTTACATCTTCAAGAACCCCTGCGGTTTACAGAAATTATCACTTCATGCTTCTCCTTCAAAATACCCGCATCGCCTCCGAAAATTCACCTGTGCTTCTTGAAGGCGATGTTCTGATTGTCGAAGGAAAAATTCAGGACATCGGCAGCAACTTAGCCATTCCCGAGGGCGCCCGGGTCATCGACGCGCGCGGCCGGATTCTTATGCCGGCCATGTTTGATGCCCACGTCCATTTCCGCGCCCCCGGATTTGAGAACAAGGAAACCATCACCACGGGGAGCGAAGCGGCCATCAATGGCGGCGTTACCGGCGTGGTCATGATGCCGAATACCCGTCCGGCCCTCGACTCGGCAACCGCGGTGGCCACCGTGCTGGACAATGCCAAACGCAAGGCCCGCATTCCGGTGTACACCTCCGGCTGCGTCACCAAGGACCGCCAGGGCAAGGAGCTGGCGGAAATCGAAGGCATGCGCACGCTCGGGGTGAAAATGCTCACCGACGACGGGGACACCACCAGCGACCCGGCAGTGCTGCTGCGGGCGATGCAGTACGCCACCGAGTTTGGGATGTTTTTCGCCAGCCACTGCGAGGTGCCGGAACTGGCCGGCCCGCGTGCCCTGAACGAAGGAGTGATGAGCTATCGGCTCGGCATCAAGGGTTCGCCGGCGTGCGCGGAGGAAATCATCATCGACCGCGACATCCGCCTGGCCCGGGCGGCGGGCGCGCACGTGCACATCCAGCACGTGTCCAGCAAACTCGGGCTGGAAACCATCCGCTGGTGGAAATCCCGCGGCGATGTGAAGGTGACGGCGGAAGTGACCCCACACCACCTGCTGTTCACCGACGAGCACATCGGCGACTACGACACGAACTATAAAATGAACCCGCCGCTGCGGACGCAGGCCGATTGTGATGCGCTACTCGAGGGGCTCATCGACGGGGTATTCGACCTTATTGCCACCGACCACGCGCCGCATACGCCGTTTGAAAAAGCGCAGGATTTCATCAGCGCGCCCAACGGCATCACCGGCTTGGATACGGCCCTGGTGTCGCTCTATCACCACTTCGTCGAGCCCGGAAAATTCGGATGGGATTTGGTGGTGAAGCGCTACTCGGCGGAGCCCCGCCGCCTGATGGGCCTGCCGGCAGCCGCCATCGAAGTCGGCCAAGAAGCTAACTGCGTTTTGTTCGATACCGAAGCGGAGACGACCTTCACGCGGGAATTCATGAAGTCCAAATCCCAGAACACGCCCTTCCTCGACCAGACGTTGAAGGGCCGGGTAGACCTGGTGATTTTAGGCACGGAAATCCTGCTGGAGCGCTAACCGTTAGAGCCTAGCTGAAAAAGAACGTCACGCTTCGACAAGCGGACGCTAGATATAGCATGACGAACAAGTTGCCGTACTTGGGAACAAGCCTAGCGGCTGCAATATCCGTTCACTTTTGACCCCGCACATAGTTGAGCAATACCAATTCCACTTCCGACACCACTAGCCTCAGCACCGCCCCGAGCAAGCCGCTGGTCGGCGTGGTCATGGGCTCCAGCAGCGACTGGGACACTATGCAGCACGCCGTGCAGATTCTCACGCAGTTTGGTGTGGCCCACGAAGCGCGCGTGGTGTCGGCCCACCGCATGCCCGACGACCTGTTTGCTTACGCCGAACAAGCCGAACCACGCGGCTTGCAGGCCATCATTGCCGGTGCGGGGGGTGCTGCCCACCTGCCGGGCATGCTGGCGGCCAAAACTACCGTGCCCGTGCTGGGAGTGCCGGTGGCCAGCCGCCATTTGCAGGGGGTGGACTCGCTGCACAGCATCGTGCAAATGCCCAAAGGGGTTCCCGTGGCCACCTTTGCGATTGGCAATGCTGGGGCGGCCAATGCGGCCTTGTTCGCGGTGAGCATACTGGCCCTGCACGACCCGAACCTGGCGGCCCAACTGCAGGCGTTTCGCGCCGAACAAACCGAAGCCGCGCGCGCCATGACGCTGCCGATATGAGCGCCGATAATCACGTTGCAGGCATGACCCCAATTTTCCCGGGCAGTGTGGACGCGGCGGGTCAGCGGGCTACGCTAGGCGTAGTAGGGGGCGGCCAGCTGGGCCGGATGTTTGTGCATGCCGCCCAGCGCCTGGGCTACTTCACCGCCGTGCTGGAGCCTGATGCGCAAAGCCCAGCCGGGCAGGTAAGTCACCACCACATCCAGACCGGCTACGACGACCCAGCCGGGCTGGCGCAACTGGCTCACCTGTGCCAGGCCATCACCACCGAGTTTGAAAACGTGCCGGCCCAGTCCCTGCAAACGCTGGCGCAAACCCGGCCCGTGGCGCCTAGTGCGGCCGTGGTGGGCATTGCCCAAAACCGCATCGAGGAAAAAGCGCACTTCGCGGCCTGCGCTGACCTGTCGGGGGTGAGTTGTGCGCCTTATACGGTGATTGAGACGCCGGCCCAGCTGCAGGCCGTGCAGGAAGAAAGAGCGGATTTGCTGCCCGGCATCCTGAAAACCGCGCGCATGGGCTACGACGGCAAGGGCCAGGTCCGCGTCAAGAATGCCGCGGACCTGGCTGCCGCCTGGGCGGAGCTGGGCGGCGTCGCCTGCGTGCTGGAAAAGCTGCTGCCGCTCACCGCCGAGTGTTCGGTGCTGGTGGCGCGCGGCTGGGACGGACGGGTCGTGAGCTTCGCCCCGCAGCGCAACGTGCACGTCGATGGCATTTTGGCCGTGACCCACGCCTACGAAGGAAACATACCGCCCACCCTGGCAACCAGGGCCCGCGACGCGGCCGTTGCCCTCGCGCAGCATCTCGGCTATGTCGGGGTGCTGTGCGTCGAATTTTTTGTGGTGGCAGACGGCAGCGAGCACAACGTTCTGGTGGTCAATGAGATGGCCCCACGCCCGCACAACAGCGGTCACTACACCCTGGACGCCTGTGACGCGTCGCAGTTTGACCTGCAGGTCCATGCCATGGCAGGCTTGCCCTTGCCGCAGCCGCGCCAGCATTCCCCCGCCATCATGCTCAACCTGCTGGGCGAGGTGTGGTTTGACGCTGAAGGTCAACCCCAGGAGCCGGACTGGCCCGCTGTGCTGAGCCTGCCGGGAACGCACCTGCACCTGTACGGCAAGGCGCAGGCGCGCGCCGGCCGCAAGATGGGCCACCTGACCATCACCGGCCCGGATGTCGCCAGTGTCAAAACCGTGGCGCGCCGCGCCGCTGAGTTGCTCGGCTTGCCGGGGCGGGACGCCATCTAGAAGCCGTTGTCCGCTCTTGAGCTGGTACCCGCAGTTCCTCGGCCTGCTGCTAGCGACCCTAGCCAGCGCCCTGGCCCTGACCACCGCCCTTCTTTAGTGGCGGTTAGTTGTCCTTGTCAATCGCCAGGATCGTGTGCAACAGCACATTCGCGCCATTGGCCAGGTCCGCGGGTTTGGTAAATTCTTTATACGAATGACTAATGCCCCCCACACTGGGCACGAAAATCATGGCCACCGGGGCAATCGCGGCGATTTCCTGGGAATCATGCCCCGCCCCGCTTTGCATCACTTTGGTACTCAACCCCAAGGCTTTGGCCGCGGCCTGGATGGCTTGCTGCAAGGTCTTGTTCGTGAGGGCGGGTTTGGAGGCGTTGGCTTGCCGGGCAAATCGGACGGTGGTGTGGCTGGCGGTGGCGATGGCGGCGGCCCGCTGTTCGATTTCCCGAAAGAGCAGTTCAATTTTCTCGGCGGCTAAATCCCGGATCTCCAACCCCAAGACCACCTTCCCCGGAATGACATTGTACGCATTGGGGGTGGCGGCAATTTTGCCAATCGTCCCCACCTGATTTCCGGGTACCGCGGTGATGACGTCATTGACCGCGATGATCACGCGGGCGGCCGCCAGCAAGGCATCCTGCCGCATCGCCATGGGGGTGGTGCCCGCATGGTTGGCAACCCCCTCGACGGTGACTTCCCAATGCACAATGCCGACAATGCCTTCGACGACCCCAATCTGCACGTTTTCCCGCGCTAAAATCCCCCCTTGTTCGATGTGTAATTCCAACCAGGCGCGGAGGTCGCCTTTTTTTCGGACACACGATTGCAGGTTGTCGGGATTGCCGCCAAGCGCCTTAATGCCTTCCGCCATGGTTAAGCCATTTTGGCTTTTTTGCTGCAGCCCCGCAGGGGTCAAGCCGCCCGCCATCGCCATACTGCCAATCGTGCCCCCTTCTTCGTTGGCAAAAATGATGACTTCCAGCGGATGCTCGGTTCGGAGGTTATGCTCGTTCAGCACGTCAATTACTTCCAACGCACTGAGGGACCCCACCGGGCCATCGTAGTTGCCCCCATCGGGCACCATGTCCAGGTGCGACCCAAAGGCAATGGGTTTGAGCGCGGGGTTTTTCCCTTTTCGGGTGCCGATAAGGTTGCCGGCGGCATCAATCGTGGGGGCCAGCCCCGCCCGCTTCATCTGCTCGATGAACCACGCCCGCCCGTCGATATCCCCTTGGGTATACGCCACCCGGTAGCCATGCCCCTGATCGTCCCGCCCAAACTGGGCTAGTTCGGCAAGGCGGCTTACCAGCCGCTGCTCGTTTACTTTGACGTTGTTGCCACCAGCAACCGGTTTGCTATACAAATCCCGTATGCCGAAGGCACTGACGCCCAACGCGGTGAAAGACGAGGTTTTAATAAAGGCCCTTCTTTTCATTGTTGTTTAGGGAAAGCATGCTGTAAACCAATCTTAGGTACCGGTGTTGGTCCCGACCGCCGGCAGGCAACGGACGGGTAGTGCGGCAGGAAGATAGTATACAATGCCCAGCCCGGAACCACAGATCAATTCGTGGGACCCTTGTGAGTACAGTCTTCGAGGGTTTGCTGGACGCAGGCACGGCGGAAAGCAAATCTAGGCTGGTGGAGGCTTCGAGGCGTCGACGCGGGCCGCGCCGTTGGTACCGGCAGACAGGATAGCGGCCACTTTTCCCGCTGTGGGCTGGCACGGGGAGGTGGACGTTGTCGAGGATACTGGTTACGCCGCCGTGCGCGCCCGTACGGCCTTTGCCGTAGCGGCCGCAGATGACGTAAAGCTCGTGGCCGTTGTCTAGCAGGGAGCGGGAGAAGTCTTCCATCTGGGCCCAGATCGGTTGATTATTGGGGCATCGGAAACGGTGCCAAGTTGTTGGCCACGCTGCGGGGGGCGAGCCGCCGAAGGGCAGTGGCCCCCGGTTACCGCAGCCGCTGGTAAAACGCCTGGAGGTTGTCCCGGTAGTTGCGCGTCCACTTCAGGGTTGCGCCGCTGCGCAGTTTGACCCAGTACTCGCCGTTGAAATGCGTCTCCAGTTCCACAATGTGCTCCAGGCTCACGATGCAGGAGCGGTTGATGCGGGTGAAATCGTGCGGCGCCAGCTGCTGCTCCAGCTGCGTCAGGCTGTCGTAGATAAGGTGTGATTTGGAGGCCGTGTGCAGGGTGATGTAGTTGTGGTCGGCCTCGAAATACACGATGTCGGCTGTCTTCACAAAAAACAGCTTCCGATTTTCCTTCACCAGCAGGCGCTGGACAAAGTCTGCCTTGGGTGCCACTTCCGCCAGCAGCGTGCGCAGGGCCTGGCTCACGCCCCCGTTCTCCCGCAAGTCCAGTTGTTGTTTGACCCGCGCCACCGCCTGCCGGAACCGAGCTTGGTCGAAGGGCTTGAGCAGGTAATCCGCCGCGCTGTATTCAAAGGCTTTGATCGCATACGAATCGAAGGCGGTTACAAAGACCACGAAGGGCTGGTAATGCGGCCAGACTTCCCGCAGTACCGCGAACCCGTCCATTTCCGGCATTTGCACATCCAAAAACAACAGGTCCGGCCGCCGTTCCAAGATTTGCAGCACAGCTTCCGGCCCGTTCGCGGCTTCGCCAACGACTTCAATGGCGCTTTCGTCTTGCAGGAAAGTCCGGAGGATGCGCCGGGAAAGCAGCTCGTCGTCGATAATGAGGGCGCGGTAGCTCATATCGTGGCCCGTAAAGGGGAGGGAAGGGCAGTAGGCTGTGCGGCGGGCAGGCCATACGGCACCCGCACCACCACCACGGTACCGCCCGTTGGTGGCTGCGTAAATTCCAGCTGGGCGTGACCGTGATAGAGTTTTTCCAGGCGCGCCAAGGTGTTGCCCAGGCCGATGCCCCGGTCCGCGCCGCCTGAGGAATAGCGCCGGCTCGTGGCACCCGGGCCGTTGTCTTGTACTTCCACCACCAGTTGCGGGCCTTCGCGGCGAGCTCCAATGCGCACCCAGGCCTGGCCCAGCACCTGCTCCACGCCGTGCACCATCGCATTTTCTACTAACGGCTGCAGCAGAAACTGCGGAACCAGGCACTCGTGCGCATCAACAGCAATATCGAACTGGATGCGGAGGCGGTCTTGAAACCGAATGTGCTGAATGTCGAGGTACTTGGTCACGAATTGCAATTCTTCCCGCAAGGGTATCAACTGGGCGTCCCCGTTGGCCATCACGGCGCGCAGCAAGTCGCTGAGCGCGGTCACCATGGCAATGGCCCGCTCGTTCTCGTGCTCCAGAATCAAGCCCACAATGGCGTGGTGGGTATTAAAGAGAAAATGCGGATTGAGCTGCATTTTCAGGGCTTGGAGCTGGGCGCCGGCCAGCTGCGACTTCAGCTGCTCGTTGGCCAGCTCGTAGCGCACGTTTTGGTGATGCAGGGTTTGGTTGCGGGAAGCGTAGACCACCACGCCGTACCCAAACACCAGCAGCAAGTACATGGACAGCGAAATGCTCAGCCGCAGCAACATACTGGCCCACACGCCATCGGGGCCCCACGTCCGGCCTGGCCCCAGCCCAAGGAGCTTGTACAGCAGCAGGTACACCACGCACGTAATCCATAAGTTGAGCGTGAATTGTGCTACCAGGTGCAGGGCGAGATTGCGCCCCAACCGGCCCAGGGGCCGGAAGGAAGTAATCGGGGCCCGATACGCCAGGTACAGGATCAGCGGGGTACTCAAAAACCACAGCAGCCCGCGCAGCAGGAAGTCCAGCGTTTCCGGGCCGGTGAACGCGTGCGAGCCCTGCAGCAGCCAATAGGCGTTGGATTGCACGTACCCCACCGCGGCAAAGCTGCTCCAGTACAGGGCCGCCGCGCCCCAAAAAAGCCGGGGGCGGAGGGAAAGGCCGGATTCTTGAAAGACGGTTTGCAACCACTTCATGGACTGAAGGTACGCGTCCCGCGCTTTTTTGCTGGCGGGGAAGCCGCAAAAGAAACGAATCGAGGGGCTTCGCAAGGTCCAGACCGGGCCGGATACGCGTAGGTGCCGCTCGGCTTAGCTGTCGACCGCCCGCCTTCGCCGGCGGAAAAACTCCACTAGGATAAAAAAGCGCTCCATCGGGAAAATCCCCCTGCCCGGCATCGGCCGACGACGGATTACTTTGCTTTCGGTCCCTCTGGTTCCTGCTCAACAAGCCCTGCATGCCGCCGGTAATGAACAACATAATGAAGGGTAGTCGAACGCTTTACGGAGTGGGCATCGCCGGTTTGGGCCTCCAGCACCTGCTTTCCGGTCGCTTTCTGCCGGCGCTATTTCCCGCCTGGCCTGCCCCAATTCCGGGGCTGTCGCTGGGGGCGCGTATCGTGGGGGCCGTACTCGTTGTCGCCGGGATAGCCATCATTCTGAACAGAAAGGCCCGGGCCCTGTCCCTGGTCCTGTCCGGTTTGTTGCTGGCCTTGCTGTGCTTCAGCAGCATCCCGTACGAGTTACTCCTCGACCCCTACAATAACCACGTAGGCTCGTGGACGAATGTGCTCACCAACCTGGCCCTGGCAGGCGGCGCCTTGTCTATAGCCGGCTCTTACCACGAGGACAGCGAGGCAAAACACAAACGTTTGAATATCACCACTTTAACAAATAAAGTCATTCCTTTAGGAAGAATTTTCTTTTCGATCACCGTACTGGTTTTTGGCGTCACGCATTTTCTGTATGTACAGTACGTGGCGCCGCTCGTGCCGCGTTGGATTCCCTTCCCCATCTTCTGGACCTACTTTGCGGGCGTGGCGCTCATTGGTGCGGGCAGCGCGATCATTCTGGGCCGCAAACGGCGGGAAGTAGCCTTTTTATTGGGCACGATGCTATTCCTGTGGGTATTCCTCGTGCATTTGCCAAGCGCGATTGCGCACCCATCTCCCGTCCCTGGGGGGGCAATAAGCAGTCTCCTGGAAGCAGTGGCTTATAGCGGAACCGCTTTCCTCATTGCGGCGACAAGCCCCGCAAAGCATACTCGCGCCTTCGCTCCTGGCGATCACCCCCAACGTGTACACCTTTCGTAAGTCCTTGATGAAAAGCATCTTCGCCAAAAAACCGTTGGCCCTGTTGCTGGGGGAGGCCAACTCCACCGGGCACGGTACCCTCAAGCGGACGCTGGGCGCGGGCAACCTCGTGGCCCTGGGCGTGGGCGCCATCATCGGCTCCGGCTTGTTTATCCGCACGGCCAACGCGGCGGCCCAGGCTTCGGGCCCGGGCGTGACGCTGGCCTTCATCGTGGCCGCCCTGGGCTGCGTGTTCGCGGGCTTGTGCTACGCCGAGTTCGCGGCCATGATCCCGATTGCCGGCTCGGCCTACACCTACGCCTACACCACCATGGGCGAGTTTGTGGCCTGGGTCATCGGCTGGGCCCTGATCATGGAGTACGCCCTGGGCGCGGCGACGGTCAGCATCGGCTGGAGTGAATACCTGAGCAAGCTCCTGCAGGCGTTCGGCGTGACCATGCCGTATAGTTTAAGTCACTCGCCGCTGGAAAGCACGGTCCTCCACGGGGTGAGCGAGCACGGCCTCCTCAACCTGCCGGCCGTGCTGGTGGTGGTGGGGTTGAGCTTATTGCTGATCAAAGGCACCCAGGAATCGGCCGTGTTCAACTCCATTGTGGTGGTGCTGAAAGTACTGGTGGTCTTAGTCTTCATCGCCGTGGGCTGGCAGTTCATCAACCCGGCCAACCACACGCCGTATCTGATCCCGGAAAACGCAGAGCCCGTGAAAAACGCGGCCGGCGCCGTCGTGCGCGAATACACGGCCTGGAACAAGCACGGCTGGGGCGGCGTGTTAGGCGGCGCGGCCATCGTGTTCTTCGCCTTCATCGGCTTCGACGCGGTGAGCACGGCGGCCCAAGAGGCCAAAAACCCCAAGCGCGACATGCCCATCGGCATTTTGGGCTCGTTGGCGGTCTGCACCGTGCTCTACATCCTGTTCGGCCACGTGCTGACGGGGGTGGCCAACTGGCGCGAGTTTGCCGACCCGGCCAAAGGGGCAGAAGCCTCCGTGGCGTACGCCATCCGGGCCCACATGCCCGGCTACGGCTGGCTGGCCACGGCGGTCACGGTGGCCATTCTGCTGGGCTTTTCGTCCGTGATCCTGGTGATGCTCATGGGCCAGAGCCGCGTGTTCTTCTCCATGGCCAAAGACGGCCTGATGCCCGCCCTTTTTGCCGAGCTGCACCCCCGGTACCGGACACCCTACAAATCCAACCTGCTGCTGATGGGGTTCGTGGGGCTTTTCGCGGCCTTCGTGCCGGGCTCGCTGGCCGGCGACCTGACCTCGTTCGGCACCCTGCTGGCCTTCGTGCTGGTCTCGGCCGGCGTGTGGATCATGCGCCGCTCCGACCCCGCGCAGCCCCGCCCGTT